>NZ_JAVEYN010000005.1:0-171030 GCF_034003525.1 Aquabacterium sp. | reverse complement strand
GGCGGTGCTGACGGCGGTGCTCAGCAGGCCAAAGCGCAGCTTGTCGAGCGTGTAATTGGCGGCGCGCTGGTGGCTGAGTGCGGGCACGTGCGGGGCGAAGGCGTCGGGCACGGTGTCGCGGTGGCGGGCCACGTGGCGCGCCTGGCGGGTGTCGAGCCAGAGTTTGGTCAGCAGGGAGGCGACGATGAAGGCCGCGAAAAGCAAGGTCAGGGTGCTGGATGGCATGACCGGGAGTGTACGTTTGCCCGCACAATCCGGGACTCGTCCGGCGTGCAAATCCCTGTGCCCAGGTGTCTGTGCCGGAAAATGACCGACTCGCCTGCCTACCGGGCCGGACAACCGTTTTGTGTGATGCCCATGAGTGATGTGACCCCCGGCACGCCCGTGCCCTCGGAGGCCCCGGCGACCCCGGTCTTGGCCAAGAGCGATTTGAACCTGATCTGGATCGATCTGGAGATGACCGGGCTGAAAACCCAGAGCGACCGCATCATCGAGATCGCGGTGGTGGTGACCGATCCGCAGCTGACGGTGCGCGTGGAGGGGCCGGTGCTGGCGATCCACCAGAGCGACGAAGTGCTCAATGGCATGGACAAGTGGAACAAGGGCACGCACGGCAAGAGCGGCCTGATCGACCGGGTCAAGGCCTCGACCGTGACGGAGGCGGAGGCCGAGCACGCCGTGATCGCGTTCCTGAAGAAGTATGTGCCCACCAACAAGTCACCGATGTGCGGCAATTCGATCTGCCAGGACCGGCGCTTTCTGGCGAATTACATGCCCAAGCTGGAGGCGTTTTTCCACTACCGCAACCTGGATGTGAGCACCCTCAAGGAGCTGGCGCGGCGCTGGCGGCCGGAGTTGGTGAGCGGCTTCAAGAAGGCGCAGAAGCACACGGCGCTGGCCGACATCCACGAGTCGATTGATGAGTTGGCGTATTACCGTCAGCACTTCCTGATCGATGTGGCGCCGGTGGTGGAGGCTGCCACGGATGCTGAGGCGGCTGCGGGGGAGGCGGCATGAGCGAGTCTGTGAAAGACGGGCAGCCTGCTGCGACGCCGGCCATTGTCCGGTTTGATCCGCCTGAGCAAGGCGGCGTCATCGACCACCCGAGGCCGGAGCGCTTGCAGCAGGGCAACCCGCGACGGGAAACCTGGACGCTGTACGAGTCGGCCGATGGGCAGACGAGTGCGGGCATCTGGGCGTGTGAGGTGGGGCGCTGGCGCATCGTGTTTCCGGCGCACAAGGAAGAGTACTTCTTTGTGCTGAGTGGGCATGTGCGCCTGCACGATGCCGGAGGTGGCTGGGTGGATGTGCGCGCAGGCGAGGGGGCCGTGATTCCGGCCGGATTCGTAGGCGCGTTCGAGGTGATCGAGCCGGTGCGCAAGCACTTCATGGTGGTCGAGCGGGTTTGATCCCGGCGATGGCCCCTGCTGCGTCGGAGGGGGCGAGAGCCAAGCCGCCAAAGTCGCCTGAGCCTGCTGTGAGTGGCTCAGCGCAAAGGCCAGCGCGTCAACTGATCTTGCCAGGCCGTGACGGCGGCGGCCAGCCAGTCGCCTGGCGTGGTTCCCTCTGCGGACAGCCCCAGTGCGCGGCCCGCTTGCTGCAAGGTGGACAGCGGGTCGGCCAGGGACAGGGCTTCGGCGCCGTTCTGTTTGGACAGCTTTTCGCCGTTGGCACCGCACACCAGCGGGGTGTGCAGGTAGCGCGGTGTGGGCAGACCCAGGCACTGCTGCAGCCAAAGCTGGCGTGGTGTGTTGTCGGTGAGGTCCTCGCCGCGCACGATGTCGGTGACGCCTTGCTCGCCATCGTCCACGACCACGGCGAGCTGGTAGGCCCACAGGCCATCGGCTCGGCGGATGACGAAATCGCCCACGGCCTCGGCCAGGTTCTGGCTTTGCGGGCC
The DNA here is from genome assembly GCF_034003525.1 of Aquabacterium sp. Taxonomy (GTDB): domain Bacteria; phylum Pseudomonadota; class Gammaproteobacteria; order Burkholderiales; family Burkholderiaceae_C; genus Aquabacterium. The sequence goes on along the minus strand of NZ_JAVEYN010000005.1, from coordinate 169,130 downwards.
GAGGCGGCGGTCGTGCCAGTGCCACAGGCCGTCGGGCGTGTCGGCGCGGGGCGGCACGTGCAGGCGCCAGGCGCGGGCGGGCTTGCCTTTCAGGCCGCCTCGGTCGGGGCGGCAGGTGCCGGGGTAGACGAGGTCGCCGTGGCGAGCTTTGCTCAGACCCAGCGCCGCGTTGGCCTGGGCAATGTCGGCGCGGGTGCAGCCGCAAGGGTAGGCATGGCCAGCGGCCACGAGGCAGTCGAGCGCCGCCTGGTACAGATCCCCGCGCTGGCTTTGGTACACCGGGGGGGCATCGGGGTGCAGGCCGCAGGCGGCCAGTTGCGACAGGATCAGTTGATCGGCGCTGGGTACGCAGCGCGGGGTGTCCACGTCTTCGATGCGTACCAGCCAGCGCCCGCCGTGCGCGCGCGCATCCAGCCAGCTGGCCAGCGCCGCCACCAGGGAGCCGGCGTGCAGCGGGCCGGTGGGGGAGGGCGCGAACCGGCCAACATAGTGGCCGATCAGGCTCTCACCGTCGTGACCGACATCGCACAGGGTGTCCGGCGCGTGGGGTGGCGCCTCGTCGGGGTGTGGCGTGGCCTGGCTCACAGCAGCAGACCTCCATGCAGGTCCATCAGGGCCTGGCGGGTGGTGGGGCTGCTGAGTTGGTGCAGCCACCAGGTCAGGGCCATGCCGGGGGGCGTCTCGCCCTGGCGCCAGGCGTAGTGGATGCGTGTGACGCGGGGAGGACCGCTCACCGCTTTGCTGAGCAGTTGGCCGTTGGCCAGGTAGGGGCGCACCATGGGTTCGGGCAGGAAGCCGCAGCCCAGGCCGCGCATCTGCGCTTCGAGCTTGGACGACATGGAGGGCAAAGTCAGCACGTCCTGACCGGGCAGGATGCCGATGGTCATGGGCTCGATGCCGCGGGCGGTGTCGGCCACGGCGACGATGCGGTGCTGTGCCAGCACAGTTTGGCTGACGGGCTCTTCGGCCTGGGCCAGCGGGTGGTGGGGCGACACGGCCAGCACGAAGGGCAGGTCCCCGATCACCTCCATCCGCACGCCAGGGCTGGTGATGCGGTCGCCCGGGATGCCGATGGCCAGGTCGGCTGCGCCCGAGGCCAACGCCTCCCAGGTGCCGTTCATGACCTCGCTGAGCATGCGCACGCGGGTGGGCGGTTTCACCGCGTAGAAGCCTTCGATCAGGTCAAAGATGGCGTGGGGGGCGATGACCTTGTCCACGGCGATGGTGAGCTCGGCCTCCCAGCCAGAGGCCACGCGCTTGACCCGGTTGGCCACGGCGTCCATCTGTTGCAGCAGCAGGCGCCCCTCGCGCAGCAGTTCGTCGCCGGCAGCCGTGAGGCGAGCCTGGCGGCTGCGGCGGTCGAACAGCAGCACGTCGAGCGCGTCTTCGAGCTGGCGCACGCTGTAGGTCAGGGCCGAGGGCACCTTGCCCAGTTCGCGGGCGGCCGCTGCGAAGCTGCCGGTGCGCGCGATGGTGTCCATCATCTGCAGGGCTTCGGGGGTGAGGGCTTGGCGGCGGTCACTCATGGGCTTGATTCAATTTGTTTGAATGATGCCATCAGTCGGGCGCAGCCGCCAAAGGCCCCGTCGCTTCTACAGTGGATAGCCAGGATGCACACATTGAAGGAGCCTCGCCATGTTGACCTTGCGCCGATCTGAAGACCGCGGCTACGCCGACCACGGCTGGCTGCAGAGCTTCCACAGCTTTTCGTTTGCCGAGTACCACGACCCGGCCCACATGGGCTTCGGGCCGCTGCGTGTCATCAACGACGACATGATCGCGCCGGGGCGCGGCTTTGGCATGCACGGCCACCGCGACATGGAGATCGTCACCTATGTGCTGCAGGGCGCCATCTGGCACAAGGACAACCAGGGCAACGATGCGCGCATCGTGCCGGGTGAGGTGCAGCGCATGTCGGCGGGCACGGGTATCCTGCACAGCGAGTTCAACCAGGCGCTGTACGACACCACACACATGCTGCAGATCTGGATTCAGCCTGCACAGCGGGGTCTGCGCCCGGGTTACGAGCAAAAGGGTTTTGCCGAAGCCGACAAGCGCGGTCGCCTGCGGGTGGTGGCCTCACCGGATGGGCGCGAGGGTTCGGTGACCATCCATGCCGACGCCACGCTGTCGGCTGGCTTGTTTGATGGCGACGAGGCGCTGGAGGTGCCGCTGGACGCCGCACGCAAGACCTATGTGCACCTGGCGCGCGGCGAGTTGAGCGTGAATGGCCATGCCTTGAAGGCCGGCGATGCCCTCAAGCTGGAGGGTGAAAGCCAGCTGAGCTTGAGCCAGGGACGCCAGGCCGAAGTGTTGGTCTTCGACCTGGGCGCCTGATCGCGAGCGCGGGCAAGCGTCGTGCTGCCCGCCATCTCAGCCCGGTCAGCTCCAGCCCGCTCAGTTTTGCTGGGCTTCGAGCGTGTAGGCCGCGTGATCGTCCTGGCCGATGGTTTCGACCAGCCAGGGCAGGGCCACGGCCAGTTTGTCGTACAGGGTGTAGGGCGGGTTGATGATGAACATGCCGCTGCCGAACAGGCCGACGCCATCGCGCTCGGCGCCCTTGACGCGCAGGGTGGCGTGCAGCCAGTCCACCTTGGGCAACTCGGCTGCCATGCGCTTGAGTTGGGCCGGGAACTGGATGGCCTCGCGGCGCGCCACTTCGGGATACCAGATGGCATAGGTGCCCGAGCTGAACTTGGGGATGGCGTCTTTCAGCGTTTGCAGAACGCGACGGTAGTCATCCTTGTTCTCGTAGGGCGGGTCGATGTGCACCAGGCCACGTCGCGGCGGCGGAGGCAGACAGCCCTTGAGGCTGGCAAAACCATCGGCGCCCTGGATGCTCACGCCACGCTTGACGCCGGCAAAGTGGTTTTCCAGCAGCTTGATCTCGGTGGGGTGGAGTTCGAACAGGCGCAGGTGGTCGCCCTCGCGCAGCATCTGCGCAGCCAGTTGCGGTGAGCCGGGGTACCACTTGAGCTCGTCGCCATCGTTGAGCGCGGCAACCTGCTTGAGCAGGCTGCGCACGGCTTCGGGGATGGACTTGTCGCGGCGCAGCGGCCACAGGGTGGCGATGCCGGTGGTGGATTCGCCGCTCTTGGTGGCGTAGCCGCTGGTGAGGTCGTAGAGGCCCCCGCCCGCGTGGGTGTCGATCACCCAGAAGGGTTTGTCTTTGTGCAGCAGGTGCTCAAGCACCTGCACCAGCACCATGTGCTTGAGCACATCGGCGTGGTTGCCCGCGTGGAATCCGTGTCGATAACTGAACATGGGGCAAGCGTAGCGGTTTTATGGCCGCTTGCCTCATCGTCATCCCGACATTTTTGGCGTTGAGGGGCCAAACAGGCTTGGGTTCATGACGCCAGGAAGGGCCGCACGGCCTGAAGCGTGGCTGCAGGGTCTTCTTCTTGCGGCAGGTGGCCCAGTTGGGGGAAGGTCACGAGGCGGCAGCGGGGGATGTCTTCGCAGAAGCGTGAGCCCAGGTCGGGCGAGATCATCTCGTCGCGTTCGCCCCAGAGCACCAGGGTGGGCTGCGTGATGCGCCGGATCAAGGGCGCGCTTTCACCGAAAGTGGCTTGGTCCATGCGTTGGAACAGGGCGCGGCGGTTGCCCACGCGCAGGTTCAGCTCAAAGTAACGGTCGATGCGCTCCCGGGTGACCCGTTCGGGTTCGCCGAACACACTGCGCAGGCTGGCGGCCATGAGCGGGCGAGGCAGGATGCGCTCGGACACCCAGCGCAAGCCCCGCATGCTGGCAATCTGGAAACCCAAGGGCATGGACAGCACGGCCGGTTGGTAGCCGTCGGCGTCGATCAGGATCAGTTTCTGCACCCGCTCAGGGGCCAGCAAGGCGGTTTGCCAGGCGATTTCACCGCCCAGGGCGTTGCCGGCCAGCACCACGCGCTTGACCTCCAGCGTGTCGAGCAGGCGCAAGACGAACCGGCTGTAGACCTCGATGCGGTAGTCGCCCTGGGGGCTGGGGCCGGTCAGGCCGAAACCGGGCAGGTCGACGCTGATGACGCGGCGCTCGCCTTGCAGTGCGCTTTGCCAGCCCTCGAAGCTGTGTAGGCTGGACGACATGCCGTGCAGCAGCAGGAGGGGCGCTGCGTCGTTGCGTGGGCCGGTGTCGCGGATGTGCACCTGCATGCCGTCGAGCTCGATGAAGCGTGAGGGCTCGGGGGCCCAGCGGGCGACCAGTTGGCCGAGTTGCCGGTCGGGCTCCCAACTCCAGGCGATGGCGCCAGCCAACACCAAGGCCAGCACGACGGCCGACCACCACAAACGTTTGAACCAGTTCATGGCTGCATCATGCCTGCTGGGCGGCTGCGCTGTGGCGGGTGACGCGGGCGATGAACTCGCCGCAGTGCTGCAGGGTCTGGCGGGCCTCCGGCAGCATCAGCATGGTGGGCCACACGTGCGGCATCTTGGCCTTGAGGTGCAGCTCGCTGCGCACACCTTGGGCGAGGGCGCGTTCGTGCAGGCGGGTCGAGTCGGCCAGCAGAATTTCGTGCTCGCTGGCGTGGATCATCAGCGGAGGCAGGCCATGCAGGTCGGCAAACAGCGGCGATGCCAGGGGCGTGGTGCTCGGTTGGCCCGCCAGGTAGAGCGCCGCGGCCTCGGGCAGGGACTCGGGGTTGAACATCACGTCCACATCGGCCTTGGTGCGCATGGTCTCACCGGAGCAGGACAGGTCGGTCCAGGGGGAGAACAGCACGGCCCCGGCGGGCAGGGGCAGGCCCTGTTCGCGCGCGGCGAGCATGCAGGCCAGAGCCAGGCCGCCGCCGGCCGAGTCCCCCGCGAACACGACTTCCGAGGGCTGGAAGCCCTGGTCAAGCAACTCCTTCCACCAGGCGACGGCGTCGTTCACGGCGGCTGGGAAGACATGTTCGGGGGCCATGCGGTAGTCCACCGACAGCACGCGGGCCTGGGCGGTGCGGGCCAGGTAGGCGCAGGTGGGGCGGTGCGTGTCCAGTCCGCAGAAGAAGTAGCCGCCACCGTGGAAGTACAGCACCGTGCGTTGCGGGTGGGCCACGCTGAGCCACTCGGCCGAACACAGGCCCGCGCCCGTGCGCCCTGCCAGCGGCGTGTGCGCGATGTCTTTGGGGGGCGGCGGGTAGCGCTTGGCCATTTTGTTGACCATGTGCCGCGCCTTGTGCACGTTCAGCGGCCCCCGCCCTGCGCGCTTGAACTGGTAACGCAGGACGAGGTTGGTGAGGACAGCTTGGATGCTCATGCGCACGACCCGTGAGTGAAGGGTTTACGTTGTGACAATTAATGTTGTCAAACTATAAGCTGACAATAGGGTCTGTGAATATAGGTCTTCCCATGGACGTCAGTCTTTCCGATACCCCCCCCTTGAACAAGCGTCGCTATGGCGGCGTGTTGCCCGAAGAGCGCCAGCGTCTGCGGCGCGCCAAGCTGATCGAAGGGGCGATCGAGGTGTTTGGCACCAAGGGCTTTCATGGCGCCACGGTACGCGAGGTGTGCGTGGCGGCGCACCTCACAGAGCGCTATTTTTACGAGTCATTCAAGACGCTGCCGGAACTGTTCCTGGCCGCCTACAGCGAGCTGCGTGAGCAGTTGATGGCGCTGACGCTGGCCGCGATGGCGCAGTTACCGCGGTCTTCCGACCCGCTGGCGATGCTGGCCCCGGCGATGCGGGTGTTCCTGGTGTTCATCCGCGATGACCCGCGGCGCGGGCGCATCATGCTGGTGGACTCGCTGGCCGTGAGTGACGAGGTGGCCGCCATGAGCGGCGCAACGGCGCGCGACTACTCCGCCTTGCTCAAGCAGCATCTGACCCGCCTGCTGCCGCCCGAGCAGCTGGAGGGCATCAGCCTGCCCTTGCTGGCCGACGGCATGATCGGGCTGAACGTGCTGCTGGCGGCGCGCTGGATGCAGCATGGCTTTGCCGAGCCGATCGACCAGGTGGTGCGGACCAATTTGTTGCCCTATCAGGGGTTAATGCATTTGGTCAAATGCAAGAAGGGTGATTAAGCGGTAAGGTTGGGGGCATGCAAGAACATGCTCCCGAGTTGATGGCGTGGCTGGAACGCCACCCTGTGTCCTACACCGTGCTGACCCTGGCGGCCTTGTTGGCCTTGGCGTGGGTGGCCGACTGGTTGACCAAGCACATCTTGCTGCGCAGCGTGGACCGGGTCTTGAAGTCCACCTCCATGGCGCAGGACCCCGAGGTGAGGGCGCTGCGGGTGATCTCGCGCTTGGCGCATGTTGTGCCTGCCTTGGTGCTGACCTGGGGCATCCAGGCCGTGCCTGAGTTGCCGGAGGCGGTGGTGACCGTGGTGCAGAACGTGTGCGGCGCCTTCATCGTGCTGACGGTGGCGCTGGCGCTGGCCAACCTGCTGGACCTGGTCAACACCGTGTGGCAGCGCCGGCCGGATGCGGCGCAGCGCCCCATCAAGGGCTATGTGCAGGTGGTCAAGATCGTCATTTATGCGCTGGCGGCGATCTTGATGATCGCCACCTTGATTGACCGCTCGCCGCTGATCCTGCTGTCCGGCCTGGGGGCGATGGCGGCGGTGCTGATGCTGATCTTCCAAGACACGCTGCTGTCCCTGGTGGCGAGCGTGCAGTTGAGCTCGAACGACATGGTGCGGGTGGGCGACTGGATCCAGATGCCGCAAATTGGCGTGGACGGTGGCGTGGTCGACATTGCCCTGCACACGGTGAAGGTGCAGAACTGGGACAAGACGATCACCAACATCCCCACCAAGCGGCTGATTTCGGACTCGTTCCGCAACTGGCGGGGCATGACGGAGTCGGGCGGGCGGCGCATCAAGCGCAGCGTTTACCTGGACCAGCAGAGCATCCGCTTTTTGACCGATGGCGAAGCCCAGGCGTTGAGTCGCTTTGATGTGCTGAAAGACTACCTGGCCGCGAAGGAGGCGGAGCTGGCGGAGTGGAACGCCCGTGCGCCGGGCACCGACCGGGATGTGGTGAACCGCCGGCGCGTGACCAATGTGGGCATTTTCCGGATGTATGTGGAGCGCTACCTGCGCCGACAGCCGGGGATCCACCAAGGCATGACGCTGATGGTGCGCCAGCTGGACCCCACGTCGGACGGGTTGCCGATGGAGATTTACTGCTTCACGAACACGACCGAATGGGTGGCCTACGAGGGCATTCAGTCAGACATCTTCGACCACCTGCTGGCCATCCTGCCCGAGTTCGGCTTGCGGGTGTTCCAGCACCCCTCCGGGGCGGACATGCGGGCCTGGTCCATGGGGCCGGCAGAGACAAGGGCCTAGGGTTCTTACAATGGCCGGATGCCTTTCGTTCACCTGCGCTCCCACTCCGAATATTCCGTTGTTGACGGCACCGTCCGCATCGACGACCTGGTCAAGGCCGCGGCCCAGGATGGCCAGCCGGCCGTCGCCGTCACGGACCTGAGCAACCTGTTCGGGGCGCTCAAGCTGTACAAGAGCGCACAGAAGAAGGGCGTCCAGCCCATCATCGGTGCCGATGTGTGGCTGGAGCCCGAGGAGCCGGGCAAGGCGCCCACGCGTTTGTTGCTGCTGGTCCAGAACCGCCAGGGCTATCTGCGTCTGTCGGAGTTGCTGGGTGAGGCCTGGACGGCGCCGGGCCAGCGCAGCCATGCCTGGGTGTACTGGGCTTCGCTGTGCGAGCGCAACGAGGGGCTGATCTGCCTATCAGGGGCCGAAATGGGCCTGGTGGGGCAGGCGCTGTCACATGGCGACATGCCCAAGGCCGAGGCCCAGGCGCGCAAGCTGGCGGCCGCTTTCCCGAACCGCTTTTACATTGAGCTGCAGCGCAGCGGACACGCCACGAACGAGCCCTACATCCGCGCGGCCGTACCGCTGGCCGCCCGGCTGGGTCTGCCCGTGGTGGCCACCCACCCGATTCAGTTCCAGGAGCCCGACGATTTCGAGGCCCACGAGGCACGCACCTGCATTGCCGAGGGCGAGACCCTGGGCAACCCCAAGCGCATCAAGCGCTTCACGCGCGAGCAGCACTTCAAGACCACGGCAGAGATGGAGGCGTTGTTCGCCGACATCCCTTCGGCGATTGCCAACACGGTCGCGATCGCACGCCGCTGTGCGCTGACCCTGGTGCTGGGCAAGCCGCAGCTGCCCAACTTCCCGACGCCGATCATGCCTAACGGCGAGCCGCAGCCCATGGAGGACTACTTCCGCGAGCTGTCGCACGAGGGCCTGGAAGAGCGCCTGCTGCACCTGTTCCCCGACGAGGCCGAGCGCAACGCGCAGCGCCCGACCTATGTGGCGCGGCTGGATTTCGAGATCAACACGATCTTGAAGATGGGCTTCCCGGGCTACTTCCTGATCGTGCAGGACTTCATCAACTGGGCCAAGAACAACGGCTGCCCGGTGGGTCCGGGCCGGGGTTCGGGGGCCGGTTCGCTGGTGGCGTATGCGCTCAAGATCACCGACCTGGACCCGCTCAAGTACAACCTGCTGTTCGAGCGCTTCCTGAACCCCGAGCGGGTCTCGATGCCCGACTTCGACATCGACTTCTGCCAGGGCAACCGCGACCGCGTCATCGACTATGTCAAGGACCGTTACGGTCGCGATGCCGTCTCGCAGATCGCCACCTTCGGCACGATGGCCGCCAAGGCCGCGCTGCGCGACGTGGGCCGTGTGCTGGGCATGGGCTATGGCCATGTGGACAGCATTGCCAAGCTGATTCCGGCGCCGCCCGGCAAGACCGTGACGCTGGCGCGCGTGCCCGAGAACCCCGATGGCGGCGTGATCTACGCCCGCAAGGAAGCGCCCGAGCTGGAAGAGCGCGAGAAGGCCGAGGAAGAAGTGGCCGCCTTGCTGGAGCTGGCCATGCGCGTGGAAGGCATGGTGCGCAACATCGGCATGCACGCCGGGGGCGTGCTGATCGCCCCGGGCAAGATCACCGACTTCTGCCCGCTGTACATGCAGCCGGGTAGCGATTCGGCTGTGAGCCAGTACGACAAGGACGATGTGGAAGCTATCGGCCTCGTGAAGTTCGACTTTCTGGGCCTGGCCACGCTGACCATTCTGGAGCTGGCCAAGGACTACATCGTCGCGCGGCACCCGGATCAGAAGGACTTCGACTTCGCCAAGATCCCGCTGGATGACGCCAAGTCCTACCGGCTGCTGTCCGAAGGCAAGACCGTGGCCGTGTTCCAGCTGGAATCGCGCGGGATGCAGGGCATGCTGCGTGACGCCAAGCCCAGCGTCTTCGAGGACATCATTGCCCTGGTGGCGCTGTACCGTCCGGGCCCCATGGACCTGATTCCCTCCTTCTGCGCCCGTAAGCACGGCAAGGAAGAGGTGACCTACCCGCACCCGCTGATGGAGACGGTGCTCAAGGAAACCTACGGGATCATGGTGTACCAGGAGCAGGTGATGCAGGTGGCCCAGATCGTGGGGGGCTACTCGCTCGGCGGCGCCGACCTGCTGCGCCGCGCGATGGGCAAGAAGAAGGTCGAGGAGATGCAGCACCACCGCGGCATCTTCGCGGAGGGGGCGGCCAAGAACGGCATCAGCACCGAGCTGGCCAACGAGATCTTCGACTTGATGGAGAAGTTCGCGGGCTACGGCTTCAACAAGTCGCACGCTGCCGCTTATGCCCTGCTGGCGTATCACACGGCCTGGCTCAAGGCGCACTACCCGGCTGAATTCTTCTCAGCCAACATGAGCGTCGCCAGCGACGACACCGACAAGCTCAAGATCTTCCACGACGATGCCACGCAGAACTTCGGCATCACCTTCACGCCGCCCGATGTGAACCATGGCGCGTGGCGCTTCGTCCCGATCGACGACAAGACGATCTGCTACGCGCTGGGTGCGGTCAAGGGCACGGGGCAGGGCGCCATCGAGGCCATCGTGCGCGAGCGCACGGAGAACGGCCCGTTCAAGAGCTTCTTCGATTTCTGTTCGCGCGTGGACCGCAAGCTGGTCAACAAGCGTGTGGTCGAAGCGCTGATCAAGGCGGGTGCCTTCGATTCGCTGGAGCCGCATCGCGCGGGCCTGCTGGCGTCCACCGCGCTGGCCTTCGAGTACGCCGACACGCTGGCAGCCAATGCCGACCAGGGCGGCTTGTTCGACTTTGGCGACAGCCATGCCGCGTCCACCAACGAGCCCGATCTGGTGCCCACCGAGCCCTGGACGCTGAAAGAGCGGCTGGGGCTGGAGAAGACCGCGATCGGCTTTTACCTGTCGGGCCACCTGTTCGACGAGGCCGAGTCGGAGGTGCGCCGCTTCGCGCGCCAGCGCATTGGCGACCTGAAAGACAGCCGCGAACCCCAGGTGGTGGCCGGCATCATCAGCGAGCTGCGCGTCATCAATGGCACGCGCGGCCGGGTGGGGCTGTTCAAGCTGGACGACAAGAGCGAGACCATTGAGGCCGTGGCCAACCAGGACACGCTGGACGCCAACAAGGACCTGCTCAAGGACGATGAACTGGTCATCATCACCGGCAAGGTGCAGACCGATCGCTTCTCGGGCGGCTTGCGTTTGAATGTGCAGTCGGTGATGAGCCTGGCGGCGGCGCGCTGCCGCTTCGCGCGTTTCGTGCGCTTGACCGCCCGCGATGGCAAGCTGCCGGTGGACGAGTTGCTGCGCGAGTTCCCGGCGCGGCGCGTCGAGGCGCCTCAACCCGATCTGCCGGACACCTACCAGGGGCTGAACCTGCGCGTGGTGGTGGAGCGCCGCACGCCCGAGATCTCGGCCCGCGGCGAGCTGGACCTGGGTGACCAGGCCCGTGTCTACCCGAGTGACGCGGCCTTGCTGCGCCTGAAAGAGCTGATGCCCGACGCCCAGGCCACCGTGGTCTACGGCGAGGGCTGATCGGGCAGAAAAAAGGCGTGTCCCGGTGAGGACACGCCGCCAAAGGATGGGCCGGCACGCCCATCGTCGCATACCCGCTGGTGGGCGGATCAGAACTGGTCGTCTTGCAGAGCCAGGGTGCTGATGGCGCCATTGATCACGCGGTCACGCCAGCCATTGGCCTCGACCAGCACGTGGTACTGGTAGTGGCGTGCGGTGATGACCTTGGCGCTCAGGAAAGCATCGTTTTGGCCGTTTTCGCTCAGCTGGCGCTGGGCGGCTTCGGCCGCGCGGTTCATCAGCCAGGCACCCAGCACTGTGCCGCACAGCTTCAGGTAGGGCACGGCGCCCGCCGCGGTGGCGGCCGGGCTCTGGTTGGCGCGGGTCAGGATCCACTCGGTGGCTTGCGACAGCGCTTCCAGGCCGCGTTGCAGGCTTTGTCCCAGTGCTTGCAGCACAGGGTCGCCGCTGCCGACCTGGCGTTGGGCTTCGGCCGAAACCGTGTGCAGCAGCGCCTTCATCGTCACGCCATCGTCGCGCACCAGCTTGCGGCCGATCAGGTCATTGGCCTGGATGCCGGTGGTACCTTCGTAGATGGTGGTGATGCGGGCGTCACGCACGTACTGCGCCGCGCCGGTCTCTTCGATGAAGCCCATGCCGCCGTGGATCTGCACGCCGTCGGCGGTGATGCCTTGGGCCTGTTCGGTGCAGCAGCCCTTGACGATGGGGATCAGCAGATCGACCAGGGCCTGACTCTGGGTGCGTGTGGCTTCGTCCGGATGGCTGTGGGCGCGGTCCATCTGCGCCGCGGCAAAGTAGGCCAGGGCACGCATGGCTTCGGTGCGGGCCTTCATGTCCATCAACATGCGGCGCACATCGGGGTGGCCGATGATGCCGCGGCTGCCTTCGGTTAGGGTACGGCCTTGCACGCGGTCGATGGCATAGGCGCGGGCACGCTGGTAGGCACGCTCGGAAATTGCCACGCCTTCCAGGCCCACATTCAGTCGGGCGTAGTTCATCATCGTGAACATGTAGCCCAAACCCTTGTGAGGTTCGCCGACCAGATACCCGATGGCGCCAGGTCCGTCGCCAAAAGACATCACGGCCGTGGGGCTCGCATGAATACCCATCTTGTGCTCGATGGACGCACAGACCAGGTCGTTGCGCTCACCCAATGAGCCATCGTCGTTGACGAGGAACTTGGGGCACACGAACAAGGAGATGCCCTTCACGCCCGGAGGCGCATCGGGCAGGCGGGCCAGCACCAGATGGACGATGTTCTCGGCCATGTCGTGCTCGCCCCAGGTGATGAAGATCTTGGTGCCGCTGATGCGGTAGTGATCACCTTCCGGCACGGCGCGGGTACGGATGGCCGACAAATCCGATCCGGCTTGTGGCTCGGTCAGGTTCATCGTGCCGGTCCACTGACCCGACACCATCTTGGGCAGGAAACGCTGTTGCAGCTCGGGGCTGCCGTGGTGCACCAGGGCTTCGATCGCACCCAGGGTCAGCATCTGGCACAGCGAGAACGCCATGTTTGACGACTTCCACATCTCCAGCACCGCGGTCGAGACCAGCGTGGGCAGGCCCTGGCCACCGAACTCGGGCGAGGCGGGCATGCCGTTCCAGCCGGTTTCGCAGAAGGCCGCATAGGCCTCCTTGAAGCCGTCGGCCGCGGTCACGATGCCGTTGTCCCAGCGGGCGCCTTGCTGGTCACCCGGCCAGTTCAGCGGATCGAGCACGCCGGTGGCGAAGCGCGAGGCTTCCTCCAGCACGGCCTCGACCAGGTCGGGCGTGGTTTCCTCGAAACCGGGCTGGGCGCAGATGCCCTCCAGCCCTGCCACTTCCTTCATCGTGAACAGCATGTCGCGCACGGGCGCTTGGTAACTAGACATATCAACCTCGTATGGAAACCGTCGGGGGCGTGAGGCGTTGCATCACACAGCGCCTCATGCCGCGCATCACTCGATGGCGCTGGCCGACTTCACCTGCTGACGCAGGACAAACTTCTGAATCTTGCCGGTGGACGTCTTGGGCAGTTCACCAAAGACCACACGCTTGGGCACCTTGAAGCGGGCCAGGTGCTGACGGCAGAACTCGATCAGCTCTTCCTGGGTCAGCTCGTGGCCGGGCTTGAGTTCGACGAAGGCACAAGGCACCTCGCCCCACTTCGGGTCGGGCTCGGCCACCACGGCGGCCGACATCACGGCGGGGTGGTGGAACAGGGCGTCTTCCACCTCGACCGACGAAATGTTCTCGCCGCCTGAGATGATCACGTCCTTGCTGCGGTCCTTGATCTTGATGTAGCCGCTGGCATCGCGCACGGCCAGGTCACCCGTGTGGAACCAACCGCCGGCAAACGCCTCGGCAGAGGCCTTCTCGTTCTTCAGGTAGCCCTTCATCACGACGTTGCCGCGGAAGCAGATTTCGCCAATGGTCACGCCATCGCAGGGCACCGGCTCCATCGTCATCGTGTCGAGCACGGTCACGTCTTCCTGCAGCGCGTAGGGCACGCCCTGGCGACCGTTCAGGCGGGCGCGGTCTTCGATCGGCAGGGTCTCCCACTCGTCATGCTTGGCGCAGATGGCGGCGGGGCCGTACACCTCGGTCAGGCCGTAGACGTGGGTCAGGTTGATGCCGGCAGCTTCGCAGCCTTCGATCACGGCGACCGGGGGAGCAGCGCCGGCGATCAGGCCATTGACCGTGTGGTTCAGGCCGTCACGCAGCTTGGCAGGCGCGCTGATCAGCAGGTTGTAGACGATGGGCGCACCGCACATGTGGGTGATGTGGTGCGCCTTGATCAGCGAGAAGATCACGGCCGGGTCGATGCGGCGCAGGCACACGCTGGTGCCGGCGATCAGGGCCATCGTCCAAGGGAAGCACCAGCCATTGCAGTGGAACATCGGCAGCGTCCACAGGTAGGTGGTGTGCTGCGGCAGGTTCCACGAGATCACGTTGCTGGCGGAGTTCAGGTAAGCGCCGCGATGGTGGGTGACCACGCCCTTGGGGTTACCGGTCGTGCCCGAGGTGTAGTTCAGCGAAATCGCATCCCACTCGTCGCCGGGCAGGTACCAGGGGTGCTCGGGGTTGCCTTCGGCCAGCAGGGCTTCGTAGGTGATCGAGCCCAGGTTGTCTCCAGGAGGCGCGGTGTCGTCTTCCACGTCCACCACCAGGATGTCGCTCCGGCCCAGCATGTCCAGGGCGGCGCGCATCGTGCGTGCAAACTCGCGGTCGGTCAACAGGGCCTTGGCTTCACCGTGCTCCAGCTGGAAGGCGACGGCTTCGGCGTCCAGGCGGGTGTTGAGCGTGTTGAGCACGGCACCGGTCATCGGGATGCCGAAGTGCGCTTCCAGCATGGCGGGCACATTGGGCAGCATCACGGCCACCGTGTCACCGCGGCCAATGCCACGGGCTTGCAGGGCGCTGGCCAGGCGGCGGCAGCGTGCAGCAGTCTCGGCCCAGGTCTGGCGACGCTCACCGTAGATGATGGCCAGGCGGTCGGGGTAGATGGCCGCGGTGCGCTTCAGAAAGCTCAGCGGCGACAGACTGACATGGTTGGCTGGGTTCTTGTCCAGACCCATGTTGTAAGGGTTTGCTGTGTTCATGGTGATGTTCAGGGATGTCTGGTCATGGCGCCTCGCGGAGCCTGATCACTCACTTCCGTGGCGGCATATGATGGGTCAGCACTGTTGCAAGACCTGAGGGCAAACATGACGAATGTTTGCAGCGCTCAGGTCTTGGGGGCAGGGCTGGCGTGTAAGGCGCCGCGTCAGCGGTTGGCCACGCCGTGCTCGTTGCCAGCTTCGATGTCGCTGGTCTTGTCCGCCAGCACCGACAGGTCCTCCTTGGCACGCTGTGCGGCATTGGGTCGTTCAATGAGCCAGTACAGGATCAGACCGATCACCACGGCGTAGACGGTTGCCTTGGGGTCGGGCATGGCCAGGGTCACGGCCACGATGCCGGCCACGCCACGCTCGGCGGAGTTCTTCAACTCCTCCATGCCGACCATGATGCAGATGTAGGCCGTCAGCACCAGGGTGAGCGACAGGGCGATGGGCAGCACCGGCTTGAACACCGTTACCAGGGGCAAGATGAAGACCGCGATCAGGCCCGTGATCCAGAAGGTGCCGCCACCACTGTAGATGGAGTCCATGGCCTTGCGACCCAGCGAGTGACGCTCGGCGATGGTCGCGTGGGCCGCGGTCCACAGCGGGCCAGCCAGGCCTGGCCACGGCGCCAGCACGGCGTGCAGGGCGTTGCGGATGGCGGTGACCAGGTGCACGCGGGTCACGTTCATCTCGATCTTCTCGTCGGGGCGCAGGTGCTCGACGCGTTGGCACAACGTGAAGCCCACCAGGATGTCGCCAAAGGCGATCACGTAGGCGATCAGGGCCGTAGGGATGGCCAGCAGGAACATGTCCGTGCTGGGCATGCCAACGTTGAAGATCAGGTAGTTGGCCATCAGCTTGAAGTCAGGCTGGGTGATGCCCCACTCGATCGTTGGCAGGGGGTACTCGCTGACCGCCCAGCCCACCAGCATGGCGATGATCATGCCGGGGATCATGCCGAAGTTGGAAATCATCTTGGCAAAGCGGCTGTGTTCTACGAAGTGCTTGAAGGACAGCGAAAACAGCACGTACGCCGACACGATGCAGCCGATCAGCAGCGAGATCGGGGTGTTGTCGATGCGACCGCCCGTCTTGAGCTCGCCCATCATGGCCGCGATACCGGCGCCGATGATGATGCCCGACTTCAGGGAGTTCGGAATGATCTTCACCAGCTTGTTGCCCAGGCCAGTCAGGCCCAGCACCAGGAAGATGATGAACACCAGGATCTGCAAGGCAATCATGGCCTTGACGGCTTCCGGCCCAGGCTCGAACGCCTGTAGGTAGAGCAAGACCACGGGGATGGCCGGCGTGATCCAGCCCGGCACCAGAGGGACCCCCATCAAGGCGGGCAGCAGGTAGCCGACGCCGGCCACCACGCAGAACGCGAGCGCGGCCTCGTATGGCATGCCCAGGTACTTCATCAACAAGGGGATCATCCCCAGGCTGACCACAAACATGATCAGCCCCTGAATCATTTCAGGGAATTCCCATCGGTAGTGGATGAAGGGCAGTCGGATCTTGAACGGCCCCAGGGGCCAGTAGGGGTGTTCTGCCCCGTGTTCGCGCTGCAGCGCCATGCGTTTTCTCCTTCGGGTGTCGGTGGAGGGTCGAGTCCCCCGCAGCCTTGTGTGCTGTGGGTTTTTGCGACAACCCGCCTTGTCAATCTCAAACCAAGGGTTTATACTGATCAATAAGCGGGCGTTCGCCTTCGTGTTGCGTGACCTGTGCTTGGATTGACGCTTCAGATCACGTTGGGGCGGATGATCGGGGAGGACTTTTTCACCACCTCCCAGCAAATGTGACGAATGTTTGCAAGCCGGATTCGGTGTGTTCCAGGCGCGGTGCGCTGCCTAGAATCAGCAGGCTTTGAGCCTCGCAACCGGAGACCCGCGTGACCCACCCTGATGCCGCCTTGCAAACTGACACCGGCCATTGGCGTCAACAAACCTTGCAAGCGGGCCTCGACCTGCTCGACCAGGGTCTCACCGTCTTCGACGCCGACCTGAAGCTGGTCGCCTGGAACCGCGCCTTCCTGCAGTTGCTCGATTTCCCGGCCGATCTGGCTTTCGTGGGCGCTTCGTTCGAGAGCTTCATCCGCTACAACGCACAGCGTGGCGAGTACGGCGAGGACGACATCGACGCCGCCGTGGCCTTGCGCGTGGACCGGGCACGTGAGTTCGTGTCTCATGACATCGAGCGTGTGCGCCCCGACGGCAGCGTGCTGCGCATCACCGGCCAGCCTTTGCCGGGCCACGGTTTCGTCACCCTGTATTCCGATGTGACCGAGTCGCGCCGCGCCGAGCAGGCCCTGCGTCAGGCCAATGCCGAGCTGGAGTCGCGCGTGCAGGCGCGCACCGCCGAACTGCAGGCCAGTAACCAGCGCTTGCGCGAAGCCCTGGAGGCCAATGAGCAGATCACCGCTTCGCTGCGTCGCAGCGAGCACCAGATGCGCCTGGTCACCGACTCGATCCCCGCGCTGGTGGCCTACTTCCGTGCCGACCGCAGCTACACCTACGTCAACCGTGGCTACCAGGACTGGTTCGGGCTCGACCCCCAGCAGCCCGAGGCCATCAGCGCCCGCGAGTTCCTCGGCTCGGATGTGTACGAGCGCATCAAGCCCAACATCAGCCGCGCCCTGGCGGGGGAGGCCGTCACCTTCGACTACGAGCTGCACACCATCGCCGGCCAGACCCTGGCCGTGCGTACCACGCTGGTCCCCGACATGGCGGCCGACGGCGAGGTCGTGGGCTGCTTCGAGCTCACCTTCGACGTCACGCAAGAAAAGCAGTCGCAGGCGCTGGTCGTGCGCGCACAGAAGATGAAGGCCATGGGCCAGCTCACCGGCGGTCTGGCGCACGACTTCAACAACATCCTCACCGTCATCATCGGCAACCTCTCGGCTCTGGCCGATGCCCGCCCGCAGGATCCGCTGGTCACCGAGTTCACGGGCCCCGCCATTGCCGCCGCCCGCCGTGGCGCCGAGCTGATCCGCGGCTTGATGACCTTTGCGCGTCAGCAACCGTTGCAGGCGGGGGCGGTCGACGTCACGGCGCTCACGCAGTCGGTGACGCGTCTGGTCCGGCCAGCCTTGCCCGTGACCCTGCAGGTGGACGTCGAACTGGGGAGCGATCCCGCCTGGACCTGGGTGGATGCGACACAGCTCGAAAACGCCCTGGTCAACCTCATCCTCAACGCCCGCGATGCCACCCGGTCGCACGGCCGCATCGTGGTGCGCACGTCCACCCACACCGTGGACGAACGCCAGGCCGAGCGCCAGCGCGTGCAGCCGGGCACTTATGTCTGCCTGGAGGTGATCGACGATGGCGCGGGCATGGACGCCGCCACCGTCTCCCGCATCTTCGAGCCCTTCTTCACCACCAAGCAGGCCGGCAGCGGCACGGGCCTGGGCATGTCCATGGTGTACGGCTTTGTGCGCCAGTCGGGCGGTGCCATCCAGGTGGAGAGCACGCCGGGGCAGGGCACCACCGTCTCGCTGTGCCTGCCAGCCATCGAAGTACCCACCGACGTACCTGCGCTCGACGAGGCCGACTGTGCCTCCGACCGAAGCCGCCGTGGCGTGGCCCTGCTGGTGGAAGACGACCCCGATGTGCGTCGCGTCGTGCGCCGCAGCCTGCTCGATCTGGGCTTCGCCGTCATCGAGGCCGCTCATGCGCAGGAAGCACAGGATATCCTTGTGCAAATGCCCGATATCAAGCTGCTTTTGTCCGACATCATGATGCCCGGTGAGATGAACGGGGTGGGCCTGGCACGCCTCGCGCGCTTGCAGCGGCCCCATATGCAGATCCTGCTGATGAGTGGCTGCGCGCCCAGTGGCGACGAGCTCATGGACCTGCCCGTCTTGCCCAAACCCTTCAGCACCCGCGACCTGGCCGCGGCCCTCGAAAGCCTGAGCCCGTGAACACCGCCCCGGCCCTCATCTTCGTGATCGAGGACGAGCTCTCGATCGCCCGCCTGGTGCAATCGGTGCTGGTCGAGTTCGGCTTCGAGGTGGAGTGCTTTCACACGGGCGCCAGCGTCCTGCGCCGCTTGCCCGTGCGTCGTCCTGATCTGTGCGTCATCGACCTGGGCCTGCCCGACATGGACGGCATCGACCTGGTGCGCCAGATCAGCCAGCAGTGTCCCTGCGGTCTGCTGATCCTCAGCGGCCGTGGCCACACGGCTGACCGCATCATGGGCCTGGAGCTGGGTGGCGACGACTATGTCACCAAGCCTTTCGAGCCGCGCGAACTCGTGGCCCGTGTGCGCAGCATCCTGCGCCGCCGTGGCCAGGTGCCGGGCGGCGGCCAGAGCGAGTCGCGCCGCGTGGCCCGCTTCCTGACCTGGACGCTCGACTGCTCGGCCAACACCCTGCGATCCGACGATGGCACCGAGCACCTGCTGGGCGTCGCCGAAGTGCAGGTGCTGCGGACCTTTCTGGAGCGCCCCCACCAGATCCTCACCCGCGAGCAACTGGTGGGACACCGCAGCCTGTCGCCCATGGACCGCAGCATCGATGTGCGCATCTCGCGCCTGCGTCGCAAGATCGAAGTCGACCCCATGGCCCCCCGCATCATCAAGACGGTGTACGGCGCGGGCTACGTGTTCTCGGCGTCTGTGGTCTGGTCCTGACGGTCGGCCTTCAGGGGGCGGGACGCACCGTGCGGTTTGCACTGTCTGTGAACAAGTCGTCGTCGACCCGCCATCTCGCCACAGCCGTGAAGACCCGCAGGGCTATGATGATCCGCATGCAATTGCCTCCTCAATTTGACGTGGCCTGCCGGCGGGTGCGGCGCCTGAGCTTGCCGTTGGTGTGGGTGTGTGGTTTGTCGGCCTGTGCGGTCGCGCCTGCCACGCCAGAACCGGTCAACGCCGATCGTCCCGAGACGCTGTGGGCGGTCACGGCTGATCACCAGCTCTTGCAGTTCAAGGCGATCCAGCCTCGTGTCGTGGTGAGTCAGAAGCCGCTACAAGGTCTGGCAGCCGGCGAGGTCATCCTGGGCATGGATTACCGAGTGGCCCGTGGGGTGCTGTATGCCCTGGGCAGCAGCGGGCACCTGTACACCGTGGACACGGCACAAGCCCGCCTCCAACGCGTGTCGCCACAGCCTCTGAATGTGTCGGCTGACCGGGCCTATGGCGTGGATTTCAACCCGGTGGTCGATCGCATCCGCGTCATCGATGAGACCGGACGCAACCTGCGCGTGCATCCCGATGCCGGTGCCCAGGTGGACGGGGACCCCGTGCGTCCTGGTGTGCAGGACGATGGCGCCTTGCACCGCGTGGGTGCGGGCTTGCCTCAGCCCCGTGTGGCCGGCATGGCCTACACCTACAACACGCGGGACGACAAGCTGACCACCGGTTACGCCATCGACATGGCGCAAGGCAGCCTCGTGACCCTGGGCAGCGCCGAGGGCGTCACCCCGGTGGTCTCTCCCAACGGTGGCGCACTGATCACGGTCGGCCCCTTGGGCCTCGGGCCATTGCGGCAGGTGTCGTTCGACATCTCGGACGTGCGCAATGTGGCCCTGGCCGCACTGACCACCTACACGGATGCCCGCAGCCGTCTCTACCAGATCGACCTGAGTACCGGTCGGGCCACCTTGCTGGGCACCATCGGACAAGGCCAGGCACTGCGCGGGGTGGCGATTGAGCCGTGAGGGGCGCCGCTGGGGTGTGGCCGGGGCGCTGAGCCTGCTGGTCGGCGCCACCATGGCCGCCACAGTGCAAGTCACCGTGGTGGATGAGCGCGGGGCGCCCGTGCCGCAAGCGGTGGTCTTTCTGGACTCTCCCCAGGCCAGCAAGGCCGTCCGGCCCATGGAGATGGCCGAGATGTCGCAACAGAACCGGCGATTTGCGCCCGAGGTTCTGCTGGTGACACGGGGCACGCCGGTCAGCTTTCCCAACCGTGACACCGTCCGTCACCATGTGTACTCGTTTTCGCCGGCCAAGCGCTTCGAGCTCAAGCTCTACGTGGGCACCCCGGCCCAGCCCGTGGTGTTCGACCAAGCTGGCGTGGCCGTGCTGGGCTGCAACATCCATGACCAGATGATTTCCTGGGTGGTGGTTGTGGACACCCCCTACCGCACCCAGAGCGGCGCCGATGGGCGGGCCCAGCTGACCGAGGTGCCATCAGGAGCCTACCGCTTGCGATTGTGGCACCAGCGGCTGCCCGTCGGAGCCCCGGCCCAGGACCAGGCCTTGAACGTGGGCGCCGATGCCACGCAGGTGCGTGTGGTGCTGCGAGGGTTGGAAGCGCCATGAGCCTGCCCCCCTCGCCATCGTGGCGCAACCTCTCCCTCGCCAACCGTATCGTGCTGGTGATGCTGGTCTTGCTGCTGGTGGTGCAGGCCGCTGGGGGCGCCGTGGTGCGCGCTGCCGTCGAGCGTCTGGTTCGGCAAAGCGTGCAGACCGAGCTGGCCGTGGCCCAGCGCGTCTGGCTGCGTCTGCTGGAGCTGCGGGCGCAACGCCTGCGTGAAGCCTCGGTCGTGCTGGCGGCCGATTTCGGCTTCCGCTCTGCCATCGGCAGTGGCGACCGCGACACCATTGCCTCGGCGCTCGACAACAGCAGCGCGCGCATCGGTGCGGCGATGGCGGTGTTCCTGTCTCCCGATTTCCAGCAAGCCACCGTCAGCGCGGGGGCGGCAACGGTCCCTCCCACCGTCATTCGCCAACTGGGCGAGCAACTGGCCAAGGGAAGCCAGGGCGGGCGCGTGACGCGCATCGCACAGCAGCCTTACCAGTTCGTCATGGTGCCGGTGAAAGCGCCGGCCCTGATCGGTTGGGTGTTGATGGGCTTTCCGCTCGACCAAGGGCTGGCCGCCGATTTCGTGCGGCTGTCCAACGTGCATGTCTCGGTCGTGTACACCCCGGCCGACCAGGCGCCAGTGCCCGTGGTCTCGACCTTGCCTGCAGCCCAGCAAACCGCACTGGCCCACATCGTGCGCGACGCGCCCACCGACGTGAGCCTGGCCGACGACGTGCTGGCCGTGCGGCAAATGCCGCTGGACGCGATGGATGGTGCCCTGCGCACGGTGTTCTTGCGTTCGCTGTCCGAGGCACGTGGGCCCTACCAGGACTTGCAGGTCCACCTCGTCTTGATCACACTGGGGGGGCTGGTGCTGTTTGCGCTGGGCAGCCACCTTGCCAGCCGCCGTGTGACCCGTCCGCTCAAGGACCTCACCGACGTCACCGGCCTGCTGGAGCAGGGCCGCTTCGACGTCGCCATCGAAGGCACTCAACGCGGCGATGAGGTTGGCCTGCTTGCACGGGGTTTTGACCGCATGCGTGGCAGCCTCGCGCAGCAGCGTGAGCAGATCTTGCGGCTGGCCTATTGGGACCGGCTCACCGGCCTGCCCAACCGCGAGCAGTTCCGCGATCGCCTGGTGGCCGCCATCGGTGAGCCTGGCCAGACCTCGGTGGTGGTCCTCACCCTCAACCTCGACCGCTTCAAGCACGTCAACGATGTGCTGGGCTATGCCTTTGGGGACGAATTGCTCAAAGCGGTTGCCGCTCGCCTCCAGCAGCACGTGGGCGATGCCACCGACCTGCTGGCCCGCTTGGGCGGGGACGAGTTTGTCCTGTTGCTGACCCACACCGATGCCCCGGCGGCCTTGGCCGTGGCCGAGCGCATCACCCACGGGTTTGAGGCCTCGCTGGCGCTGGGCGAGCAGAATGTGGACCTCAGTGCCAGCATGGGCATCGCCTGCTGGCCGCAGGATGGCGCGGACGCCGATACCCTGATGAGCCGCTCCGAGATCGCGATGCACGCTGCCAAGGCCCGCACCGCCGGGGTGATGCGCTATGCGCCGGAGCTGGACTCCTCCAGCACCCAGACCCTGTCTCTGCTCAGCGACCTGCGACACGCCCTGGTCCACCATGAACTGCGGCTCTTCCTGCAGCCCAAGTTGAACATCGCCACAGGACGGGTCAGCGCGGCCGAAGCGCTGGTGCGTTGGCAGCATCCCACCCGTGGCCTGGTGCCTCCCATGGTCTTCATCCCGTTTGCAGAGCAAACGGGCTTCGTGCGGCAACTCACCTTGTGGATGTTCGAAGAGGTGGCGCGGCAGTCGCGCGACCTCCAGCCAGTCGGCGGGGCCTTGCGCGTGGCCATCAACCTCTCCACCCGTGACCTGCTCGACCTGGAGCTGCCGCAGAAGCTCGCCGCCATCATGGTGCGCCATGGCGTGCGGGCCGAGGCCTTCTGCCTGGAGATCACCGAGAGCGCGATCATGGACGATCCCCAGCGTGCCGAGTCCACCCTCAACCGTCTGGCCGAGCAAGGCTTCAAGCTGTCGATCGACGACTTCGGGACCGGTTACTCCTCCCTGGCCTATCTCAAACGCTTGCCCGTCAGCGAACTCAAGATCGACAAGTCTTTTGTGATGGGCATGGCGGACGACGACAGCGATGCCAAGATCGTGCGCTCCACCATCGACCTGGCGCACAACCTGGGCCTCAGCGTGGTGGCCGAAGGCGTCGAAACCGACGCCATCCTGCAGCGCTTGCGTGACTGGGGTTGCGACGAGGCGCAAGGCTATTTCGTGAGCAAGCCCATGCCGGCGGCCGACTTTGTCGCCTGGCGCCACAACTGGGAGGCCAAGGCCCTCTAAGTCTAAGTTGAGGCGTGTACGCTCCGTGAAACTGTATGAAAATACAGTGCATGACGCCGCTGCCCGATGCCCGCCTACAGCATCTGCCCGTGAAAGGGCGGGGGACGGCGACGCGCCTGGCCCACCGCTTTGCCGGGCACGTTCGCGAAGCTGTGGACGATGGCTGGGCCAACGGGTGTGGGGTAGGCGACGAGGATGCACCCGAGGCCATGTTGCCGACCGTCACCCAGGTCACGCCCGAGCAGGCCCGCAGCATCCTGTCGGGCAACCAGTCGCCCGACATCCCCTTCACCTGGTCCATCAATCCGTACCGGGGCTGCGAGCACGGTTGCATTTACTGCTACGCCCGCCCCACCCACAGCTACCTCAACCTCTCGCCCGGCCTGGACTTCGAAACCCGCCTGGTCGCCAAGGTCAACGCCGCGGCCTTGCTGAGGCAGGAGTTGCAAAAGCCCAGCCACGTCTGCAGCCCCATCAACATCGGCTCGGCCACCGATCCCTACCAGCCCATCGAGCGCGAGTGGCGTATCACCCGGGGTGTGCTGGAGGTGCTCAACGCCTGCCAGCACCCTTACACCCTGATCACCAAGTCCAGCGGGGTCGAGCGCGACATCGACCTGCTGGCCCAAGCGGGCGCGCGTCAGCAGGCCTATGTGATGATCAGCCTCACCACGCTGGACGCCGCGCTGTGCCGCAAGCTCGAGCCTCGTGCTGCCGCACCGCACCGCCGCCTGCAGACCATCCAGCGCCTGGCCGAGGCCGGTGTGCCCGTCGGCGTCAACGTGGCCCCCATCATCCCCTTTCTCAACGAGCCGGAGATCGAGTCGCTCATCGAGGCCGCGGCGCAAGCGGGCGCGCAGTCCATCCACTACACCGTGCTGCGCCTGCCTTGGGAGGTCAAGCCGCTGTTCGAAGAATGGCTCGGCCACCATGTGCCGGACAAGGCTGAGCGCATCATGGCCCGGGTGCGCGAGCTGCGCGGCGGCAAGGACTACGATGCGGACTTCGCATGGCGCATGAAAGGCGAGGGCGTCTGGGCCCAGTTGATCGCGCAGCGCGTGCACAAGGCCGTGGCCCGTCATGGCTTGCAACGGCGCTTGCCGGCGCTCGACGGTCGCACTTTCGATCCACGCGCCTTGCGTCCAGCCTCGCCGCAACTGGGCTTGTTCTGAGCGCGGCGACACGCTCGCCTGCCGCGTGCCACCGATTGTTTGTGCCCCCCACAAGACAGCGCAGCCTGGCGCGTCTAAAATCGGCACTTTCGTTTCTCCATCTAGACTCGACCATGTCCAAAACCGCCAAGCCCGTCGCCAAGCCCGTCAAGCCTGCCAAGGCCCCCAAGGCGGCACCTGCTGCCCAGCCGGTCGCTGCCCCTGCTGCTGCCGACAAGGCCCAGAAGATCAAGAAAGTCGTGCTGGCCTACTCTGGCGGTCTGGACACGTCCATCATCCTGAAGTGGCTGCAAGACGAGTACAACTGCGAAGTCGTCACCTTCACCGCCGACATCGGCCAGGGTGAAGAGATCGAGCCCGCACGCGCCAAGGCCCTGAAGATGGGCATCAAGCCCGAGAACATCTTCATCGAAGACCTGCGCGAAGAGTTCGTGCGCGACTTCGTGTTCCCGATGTTCCGCGCCAACGCGCTGTACGAAGGCGAATACCTGCTGGGCACCTCCATCGCCCGTCCGCTGATTGCCAAGCGCCTGATCGAAATCGCCAAGAAGACCAAGGGCGACGCCATCTCGCACGGCGCCACCGGCAAGGGCAACGACCAGGTCCGTTTCGAACTGGGCGCTTACGCCCTGATGCCTGGCGTCAAGGTCATCGCGCCGTGGCGCGAGTGGGACCTGCTGTCGCGTGAGAAGCTGCTGGCCTACGCTGACAAGCACGGCATCCCGGTCGACTTCAAGAAGCGCAAGGGCGGCGCCCCCTACTCGATGGACGCCAACCTGCTGCACATCAGCTACGAAGGTGGCGTGCTGGAAGATCCGAACTTCGAGCCCGAAGCCAATATGTGGCGCCTGACGGTCTCGCCCGAGAAGGCGCCCAACAAGCCCGAAATCATCGAGCTGACCTATGCCAAGGGTGACGTCGTCGCCATCAACGGCGTGAAGATGTCGCCCGCCACCGTGCTGACCAAGCTGAACGAAATCGGCGGCAAGCATGGCATCGGTCGCCTCGACAAGGTCGAGAACCGCTACGTCGGCATGAAGAGCCGCGGCTGCTACGAAACCCCGGGCGGCACCATCTTGCTGACCGGCCACCGCGCCATCGAGTCCATCACACTCGACCGCGAAGTGCTGGCGCTGAAGGACGACCTGATGCCGCGTTACGCCCGCATGGTCTACAACGGCTATTGGTTCAGCCCCGAGCGCGAACTGCTGCAAGGCCTGATCGACGCCTCGCAAGCCACCGTCAACGGCACCGTCAAGCTCAAGCTGTACAAGGGCACCATCATGTGCGTGGGCCGCGCGTCCGCCACCGACAGCCTGTTCGACCCCACCATCGCCACCTTTGACGACGACGGCGGCGCCTACAACCAGGCTGACGCTGCGGGCTTCATCAAGCTCAACGCCCTGCGCCTGCGCATCGGTGCCAACGTCAAGGCCAAGCGTGCCGGTGCCAGCCGTGCTGCCAAGCCTGCGGTCAAGCCGGCCGCGAAGCCTGCTGCCAAACCGGCTGCCAAGAAAGTGGCCGTCAAGCCCGCTGCCAAGAAGGCCGCACAGTAAAACCTTGTGAGGGGCCGGTGCCTGCGCATCGGCCTTTTGTCATTCTGGAGAGACACACATGACCACCACCACCCTGGCCGGCAGCGTCGCCACCCAAGCCAATGTCTATTTCGACGGCAAGTGCGTGTCGCACACCGTCACCCTGGCCGATGGCGTGCGCAAGTCCGTGGGCGTGATCCTGCCCGCCACGCTGACCTTCAACACCGGTGCCCCTGAAATCATGGAAACCGTTGCAGGCAAGGCCACCATCAAGCTGGCCGGTTCCAGCGAATGGAAGACCTACGGCCCCGGCGAAAGCTTCAACGTGCCCGGCAACTCGTCCTTCGAGATCAAGGTCGAGGGCGAGCCCTACCACTACATCTGCCACTTCGGTTGATGCCTGCGGCGCCAAGCGCCCATGACAAAGCCGCCCCTCGGAGCGGCTTTCTTGTTTCTGGCACAGTAGGGGAGTCAGACCACCACCGGCTCCGGCTCCAGCCGGATGCCAAAGCGCCCGTACACGCTCTCTTGAATCGCCCGTGCCAGCGTCACCACCTCGGCCCCATTGGCGCCGCCACGGTTCACCAGCACCAGCGCCTGGCGCTCGTACACCCCGGCGCGGCCAATCGATTTGCCCTTCCAGCCACAGGCATCGATCAACCAACCGGCCGCCAGCTTGAACGTGCCGTCTTCCAGCGGGTAGTGCACCACATGCGGGTCGCGGCCAATGATGTCGCGACACTGTTCGGCCGTCACCACCGGGTTCTTGAAGAAGCTGCCCGAGTTGCCGATCACGGCTGGGTCGGGTAGCTTGGCGCGCCGCACATCGCACACCCAGTCGAAAATCTGTCGTGCATCCGGGGTAGTGATGCCCGTCTCGGCCATCTTGCGCTCCAGCTCCAGGTAGCCCAGCACCGGCTGCCAGGGACGTGGCAGGCGCAGGCGCACAGTGGTGATCACACTCTTGCCCGCCAGAGCCTGCTTGAACACGCTGTCACGGTAGCCAAAGCGGCATTGCTCGGCGGTGAGCGTCACCGTGCGCCCGGTGACCAGGTCCACCGCGTCCAGCGATTCGAAGCGGTCTTTGAGCTCCACCCCATAGGCGCCGATGTTCTGCACCGGCGCGGCGCCCACCGTGCCCGGAATCAGCGCCATGTTTTCCAGGCCGGGCAGGCCGTTGTCCAGGCACCAGGCGACCGTGTCGTGCCAACGCTCGCCCGCGCCCACCTCCACGATCCAGGCGTCGTCGCGCGTCTCCAGCAGGCGAATGCCTTGAATCTCCATCTTCAGCACACAGCGGTCCACGTCCTGCGTCAGCACCAGGTTGCTGCCGCCACCCAGGATGAACTTGGGTGCGCGACCCAGTTCCGGGTCGTTGACCACGCGTTTCACATCGGCCTCGGAGTGCACATGCACCAGTGTCTGGGCGGTCGCCGGCAGGCCAAAAGTGTTGAATTCCCGCAGGCTCGCGCCGCGCTCCAGATCGAGCAAAGCAGAAGAAACTGGCGAAGAGTCGGCGGCAGACGGTGTGTGCATGGCAGAATTTTCGCAGACAAAGGAGAACCCATGCCCAGTTTTGACATCAAGCTCGATCCCAACCTGGAAGCCGTCGGCAACGCCGTCGACACCAGCAGCAAGGAAATCGGCACCCGTTTCGACTTCAAGGGCACCAGCGCCGCCGTCGAATTCAACAAGAAGGACAAGCAGGTCATCGTCTTCGGTGACTCGGACTTCCAGATCGACCAGGTGCGCGACGTGCTCTACAACAAGCTCACCAAGCAGAAGGTCGACATCCGTTTCATGGACGTTGGCAAGGTCGAGAAGATCGGCGGCGACAAGGTCAAGCAGGTCCTCAAGATCAAGGCCGGCATCGAAGCCGAACTGGCCAAGAAGATCACCAAGCTGATCAAGGACAGCAAACTCAAGGTCAACGCCAGCATCCAGGGCGAAGAAGTGCGCGTGCAAGGCGCCAAGCGCGACGACCTGCAGGCTGCCATGGCACTGGTCAAGAAAGACATCGCCGACGCGCCGCTGTCCTTCGACAACTTCCGCGACTGAGCACAAGCCATGTCCCACGCCCACCCGATGCGTCAGATTCTGTTGAGCGCGAGCCTGACCCTGTGTGCCTGCGCGGCCCTGGCGCAGAGCGTGGCCATGACCGGCGGCATGGGCCGCAAGGCCTTGCTGGTCATCAATGGCGGCCAGCCCAAGGCGTTGGCCGCGGGTGAGGCGTACCAGGGCGTCAAGGTCATCAGCGTCACGCCCGATCAGACCGTGGTCGAGATCGGCGGGCAGCGCCAGACGGTGGTGCTGGGGGGCGCACCCGTCAGCGTGGGTGCGCGCAGCGGTGGCAGTGGCGGCACCCAGATCGTGCTGACAGCGGGCTCAGGCGGCCACTTCGTCACCCAGGGCAGCATCAACGGCCGCAGTACCCAGTTCGTGGTCGACACCGGCGCGACCATGATCTCGATGGGCGCAGCCGAAGCCAAACGCCTGGGCATCAATTTCGAGATCGGTCAGCGCATGCAGGCCCACACGGCCAATGGGGTGACCACCGGGTACCGCATCCGCCTGGGCACCGTGCGCATCCAGGACGTCGAGGTGCACAACGTCGAGGCGGCCGTGATGCCCATGGGCATGCCCTACATCCTGCTGGGCAACAGTTTCCTGTCGCGTTTTCAGATGAAGCAGGAAAACGGCACCATGACCCTGCAGCGTCGTTTCTGACGGCGCGCGAGAGTCGGGCACACGCCGACTGGTTGCACAATGGCGGCCTGATCCGGACCGGGTCTCCACTTTCTGACTTTTTGCACCATGGCCAAACGACCACGCCTGCCCGCCGGGCACAACACCCTCGATCAGATCCTGTTTGGTCAGGGGTTTGGCGAGCGCCGGGTGTGCGAAGGGCTGATCCTCAATGGCCTGGTCCAGGTCAACGGCGAGGTGGTCGACGACCCCGATGCCGCTTTCCTGGAAGACCGCCTGAGCTTGATGGTCGATGGCCAGCCCTGGGTCACCCATGTCAAGGCGCTCATCATGCTGCACAAGCCGCCGGGTTATGAATGCTCGCTCAAGCCAGGCGCCTGGCCGGGCGTGCACAACCTGCTGCCAGTGCCGCTGCGCCGTCGTGGCCTGCAGCCCGTCGGGCGGCTCGATCAGGACACCACCGGCCTGCTGCTGCTGACCGACGACGGCCCCTTGCTGCACAAACTCACCTCGCCCAAGCACCATGTGCCCAAGGTCTACGAGGTCACCTGCAAACACCCGGTCACGCCCGCGATGTGCGAGAAACTGCGCAAAGGCGTGGTGCTGGACGACGATCCCACCCCGGTGCTGGCCGACGCGGCCGAACCGGTGGGCGAGGGCGAGACCTGTCACCTGCGCCTGACCCTCCTGCAAGGCAAGTACCACCAGGTCAAGCGCATGGTGGCCGCCGTCAGCAACCGGGTCGAAGGCCTGCACCGCAGCCAGATCGGGCGCCTGACCCTGCCCGAGGATCTGGCCCCGGGGCAATGGCGCTGGATCGAAGACCCCGCCATCGTCCTGCCCTGATCCCGGTGACCGGGGCGGTCAGAGGATGTTGGTGAAGTCGGTGTTCAGGTACTCGTCCTGAACGCTGGGCGCCTGCCAGGCGCGTACCCAGTCCACGAACTCGCCCGCAGGCATGGGTGGGCTGATGAAGAAGCCCTGTGCCTCGTTGCAGTGCAGCCCTTCCAGCAGCTTCCAGCTCTTGGCCGACTCCAGCCCCTCGGCTACCACCGACATGCCCAGGTTGTGCGCCAGGTCGATCACCGAGCGCACGATCTTGGCATCGTTGAGGTCGTTTTGCATGTTCAGCACGAAGGACTTGTCGATCTTCAACTCGTGCACCGGCAGCGTCTTCAGGTAGGCCAGCGAGGAGTAGCCGGTCCCGAAATCATCGATGGACAGCAGGAAGCCCAATTCGCTCAGGCGGGTCAGGATCTGTTGCGCGTGCGCGGGGTCGTCCATCGTGGCCCCTTCGGTGATCTCCAGCACCATGGCACCCGGCGGCACCTGGTGGCGGGTCAGGATCGCGTGAAGGTGCTGGGGCAGGTCGCGGTCCATCAGGTCGTGCGCGGACAGGTTGACGGCGATTTTCAGGGGCAGCCCCGCGTCATGCCATTGGCGCCAGATGGTGGCGGCTTGGTCGACGACCCACAAACTCAGTACGCGGATGAAGCCGGTCTGCTCGGCAAACGGGATGAACACATCCGGCGGGATCAGGCCCTTCTCCGGGTGTCGCCAGCGGATCAGGGCCTCGGCCCCCAGCACCGCTTTCGTGTTCAGGCAGATTTTGGGCTGAAGGTGCAGTTGCAACTGGTGGCGGTTCACCGCCTGTTTCAGCTCGGTCAGCAGGCTCAAGGACGCAGCCTGGTCCGGGTCCATGTCCGGGCTGTACACCATCACGCTGGTGACCTTCTGCCGGGCGGCATTCATCGCCATCTCTGCGTGAGACAGCAGCTCATTGGCGTTGCGGCCGTCTTCCGGGAACAAGGCGACGCCCGCCTGCGCCATCAGGTCAATGGCTTGACCGTCCAGCTCGAAGGGCGTGTCCATGCTGTGCAGCAGGCGCTTGGCCAGTTGCGTGGCGCTCACCTTGTCGGCGCGGGGAATCAGGCAGGCGAACTGGTTGCCGCCCACGCGGCCCAACAGGTGGTGCGCATCCGGCAAGGTGGCCGACAAGCGCAGGGCCACCTTGCGCAGCAGGGTGTCACCCGAGGCCTGGCCCAGCACCGCGTTGACATGCTTGAACCGCTGGATGTCCAGGGTGACCAGGGCGCCACTGTGCTGGCCTTGCCGGGCTTCGTTGATCTGTTGATCCAGACGCACCTGAAAGTAGGCGCGGTTGGGCAGGTGCGTCAGCGTGTCGCGAAACGCCGTCTGGCGAATGTCGTCTTCCCGGTGGTGGCGATAGTTGGTCAGCTCGCGCATCCGCAAGCCCAGCAGGCGCAACTCAGTCGGGCCGGCGGGCACCGGCACCTCCGGCCATTCCTCCTGCGTGGCCCGATGGGTCCAGCCGCTCAGGGCGCGCATGCCCTCACGCAGTCGTGCGCCTTGCTGCCACAGCAGGCCGCCGGCCAACAAGCTGCCCACCAGTACGCCCAGCAACAACTGCCACCGCGTCCGCGCCCAAGCCGGGTCGGTGACATTGGGTTCAGCGCGCAGCCACACCACGACCCGACCACCGGGCGCCTCCGGGCTCGCCACCGACAAGGTCGCATGCACCTGACCGTTGGCGTCGAACTCCGTCGGGCTGCCATCGGGGGTGGGGGCGGTCAGGGCCTGGCGTTCCAGCAGGCTCAGGGCCTCGTAGGCCTTCGTCCAGGCCGGCTCCTCTCCGGTGCTGGGTTGCCAGGCGCCGTCCACGCGCTCCTGGGTGAGGACCACCACCGCCACATTGGGCATCCTGTGCATGGCCTGCTGAAGCCCCGCCTGGAGGGCGGCCGGGGGCACTCGCAACGTCACGGGTTCGTGCGGCGACGGCTGGCCAATGGGTTGCAACATCACCCGCGCCACCTGCATGCCCTGGCGCAACTCTTCGCGCGCATGACGCTGATCGGCGCCCGCCTGCTGGTGGCGTAGAACCCCCCAGACCCAGCCAGACAAGGTCAGGGCGAGCGCCAGAATGGGCAGGATCAAGAGGGCTGGCAGAGGGAGAGCGAGGCGCTTGGGCAGCATGGTGGGCGTCGGTGAGGGCGCATCAGCGGGATCTCCTGACATTCTCGGACAGAAGGTGAGAGGGCAGGGTCTCTGGCCTCGGGAATCTGGCTGAAATTCGCCTTTCCATCACGCTCTGCCGGCGCAGCGTCAGTGGACCCACGGACAGGCGGGATAATGCGTTCCATGCAGATCTTTCGCGGATTCCATCATGCAGCACTGGCGCCGGCCTGTGCGCTGACCATCGGTAATTTCGACGGTGTCCACCGTGGGCATCAGGCGATGCTGGCGCTGCTGCGCAATGAGGCACAGCATCGCGGCTTGCCTGCCACCGTCCTCACCTTCGAGCCCCATCCGCGTGACTACTTTGCCGCGGTGACCGGGAAGCCGGAATTGGCTCCTGCCCGCATCGGGACCCTGCGCGACAAGCTCTCTGAACTGGAGCGCTGCGGCGTTGACCAGGTTGTGGTGCTGCCTTTTGACCAGCGCCTGGCCAGCCTCAGCCCTCAGGCCTTCATCGATGACGTGCTGGTGAACGGCCTGAAGGCCCGCTACGTGCTGGTGGGCGACGACTTCCGTTTCGGCGCCAAACGCGCCGGCGACTACGACCTGCTCGATGCCGAAGGCAACCGCCAGGGCTTTGATGTCGCCCGCATGATGAGCTACGAGGTGCATGGCCTGCGGGTGTCATCGTCGGTGGTTCGTGAGGCCTTGGTGGCAGGCGACATGGCCCAGGTCGAGCGCCTGCTGGGCCGCCCCTACACCATCAGCGGCCACGTCGTTCACGGCGCCAAGCTGGGCCGCAGCCTCGACTGCCGCACCCTCAATGTGCGTTTCGGACACGAAAAGCCCGCCACATCCGGCATCTTTGCCGTGCGCACCCACGGCTTGGCCGAGCAGCCCCTGGAGGGCGTGGCCAGCCTGGGCGTGCGCCCCACGGTGGAAGACGCCGGCCGTGTCCTGCTGGAGGTCCATTGCTTTGATTGGCCCGCGGCCCTCGGCAAGGAAGGGGGCTACGGTAAAATCGTGCGCGTAGAGCTCTTGCACAAGTTGCGAGACGAGGCCCGTTACGACGGCCTGGAGGCCCTGCAGGCCGCCATTCACCAAGACATTGCCGACGCGCGCGGGTTTTTCGAGGCTCAGCGGCGCGGCGTTTAAGCCGAACCCTGAGCCCCCATGAGCCAAGACCAGACCGCCAAGCCCGGCAAGAGCCAACAAGAAGCCAAGAAGGGCGGCGCCAAACCCGCTGAGGCGCCCGAGTCCAAGTACCGCGCCACGCTGAACATGCCGGACACCCCCTTCCCGATGCGGGGGGACCTGCCCAAACGTGAGCCTCTCTGGGTGGCCGAGTGGGAGCAAAACGGTCTGTACGACAAGCTGCGCGCCGCCCGTCAAGGCGCGCCCAAGTTTGTGCTGCACGATGGCCCGCCGTATGCCAACGGCAACATTCACATCGGTCACGCCGTCAACAAGATCCTCAAGGACATGATCGTCAAGGCGCGCCAGCTCAAGGGCATGGACGCCATCTACGTGCCCGGCTGGGACTGCCACGGTCTGCCCATCGAAAACCAGATCGAGAAAACCTTCGGCCGCAACCTCAGCCGCGACGACGTGCAAGCCAAGGCCCGCGTCTACGCCGCCGAGCAGATCGACGGGCAACGCACCGACTTCAAGCGCCTGGGCGTGCTGGCCGACTGGGCCCATCCCTACCGCACCATGGACTTCGGCAACGAAGCCAACGAAATCCGCGCGCTCAAGAAGATCATGGAGCGCGGCTACGTCTACCGTGGCCTCAAGCCCGTGTACTGGTGCTTCGACTGCGGCTCCTCCCTGGCCGAGTTCGAGATCGAATACGCCGACAAGAAGTCGCAGACGCTCGACGTTGCCTTCCCGAGCGCCGAGCCCGCCAAGCTGGCCGCCGCCTTTGGCCTCAGCAGCCTGAGCAAAGACGCCTTCACGGTGATCTGGACCACCACCGCCTGGACCATCCCCGCCAACCAGGCCCTGAACGTCCACGCCGAACTCAGCTACGCCCTGGTCGACACGCCCAAGGGCCTGTTGGTGCTGGCCGAATCGCTGGTGGATAAAGCCGTGACCCGTTACGGCTTTGCGGCCGACGACTGCAAGGTCATCGCAACGACCACCGGCGCCAAGCTCGAAGGCCTCAAGTTCAAGCACCCGCTGGCGCATGTGCACGAAGGCTATAACCGCGAAGCCCCCGTCTACCTGGCCGACTACGTCAGCGCCGAAGACGGCACCGGCATCGTGCACGCCGCGCCCGCCTACGGTGTGGACGACTTCAACTCCTGCATCGCCCACGGCCTGAAGTTCGACGACATCCTCAACCCCGTGCAAGGCAACGGCGTCTACGAAGCCGAACTGCCCCTGTTCGGTGGCATGCACATCTGGAAGGCTGCCCCGGTGGTGCTGGAGACCCTGCGCGAGCACGGCCGCCTGCTGGCCACCCAGGACATTGTCCACAGCTACCCGCACTGCTGGCGCCACAAGACGCCCGTCATCTTCCGCGCCGCCGCTCAATGGTTCGTGCGCATGGACGAAGGCGAGGGCGTCTTCACCACCGACAAGGCCGAGAAGACCCTGCGCCAGACCGCGCTGGACGCCATCGACCACACGACGTTCTACCCTGAGAACGGCCGCGCCCGCCTGCGCGACATGATCGCCAACCGCCCGGACTGGTGCATCAGCCGCCAGCGCAACTGGGGCGTGCCGCTGCCCTTCTTCCTGCACAAGGTGACGGGCGAGCTGCACCCCGACACCATGGCCCTGATGGACAAGGCCGCTGACCTCGTCGAGCAGGGCGGCGTCGAAGCCTGGTCCACGCTGGACATGGCCGCCTGGCTGGGTGACCAAGCCGACGACTACGCCAAGTCCACCGACATTCTGGATGTGTGGTTCGACTCGGGCACCTCCTTCTTCCACGTGCTCAACCCCGCCCAGGGCAGCCACCCTGACGCCGGCCACGACGAGCTGCACGAAGCCGACCTCTACCTCGAAGGCCACGACCAGCACCGTGGCTGGTTCCACAGCTCCCTGCTGGCCGCCTGCGCCATCTACGGTCGCGCGCCCTACAAGGGCCTGCTGACCCACGGCTTCACCGTGGACGGCCAGGGCCGCAAGATGTCCAAGTCGGTCGGCAACGTGGTCGCCCCGCAAGAGGTGTCCGGCAAGATGGGCGCCGAAATCATCCGCCTGTGGGCCGCCTCCACCGACTACTCCGGCGACCTGGGCATCGACGACAAGATCCTCGCCCGCGTGGTCGACGGCTACCGCCGCATCCGCAACACCCTGCGCTTCCTGCTGGCCAACACGTCCGACTTCAACCCGGCGACCGACGCCGTGCCGCTGAGCGAGCTGCTCGAAATCGACCGCTACGCCCTGGCCCGTGCCTCGCAATTGCAGGAAGACATCCTGGCCCACTACGAGCGCTACGAGTTCCACCCGGTGGTCGCCAAGCTGCAGGTGTACTGCTCCGAAGACCTCGGTGCTTTCTACCTCGACGTTCTGAAGGACCGCCTCTACACCAGCGCCACCCACAGCAAGGCTCGCCGCGCTGCGCAAACCGCGCTGTGGCACATCACGAACGGCATGCTGCGTTGGATTGCCCCGTTCCTGAGCTTCACCGCCGAAGAGGCCTGGAAGATCTTCAACGGTGGCGAGACCATTTTCACCGAGACCTACTGGGACTTCCACGAGGCCGACAAGGACACCGAGCTGCTGGCCAAGTGGTCGCGCATCCGCGCCTTCCGCGAAGAGGTCAACCGCCAGATCGAAGAAGTGCGCACCCGTGGTGAAGTGGGCGCCTCGCTGCAAGCCAACCTGTTCGTCACCATCAACGCCGACGACCAGCGTCTGCTGGCCGACTTGCGCAGCCTGGGCGACGACCTGAAGTTCGTGCTCATCGTCTCCAGCGTTGAGCTGGCCGAAGGCCACAGCACCCAGATCGAGGTCAACCCCTCCAAGGCCGTCAAGTGCGAGCGCTGCTGGCACTACCGCGACGACGTGGGCGTCAACCCCGAGCACCCGACGATCTGCGGCCGTTGCGAGAGCAACCTGCACGGTGACGGCGAACACCGCGAGCACGCCTGATGGCCACCAAGAAGTCTTCCGGCGGTACCTCGCGCGGTAGCCAAAACCAGGGCTTGCTGCCCTGGCTCGGCATCGCCGCCATCATCATCCTGCTCGACCAGTTCACCAAGGTGCTCATCGTCGGCTGGATGCAGCACGGTGACAGCCGCGAGGTCTGGTCTTTCTTCAACATCGTGCGGGCGCACAACACCGGGGCGGCCTTCTCCTTCCTGGCGGGGGCGGGGGGCTGGCAACGCTGGTTCTTCGTCGGCCTGGGGGCGGCGGCCACGGTCTTCATCGTCTACATGTTGCGCCAGCATGGCAATCAGAAGCTGTTTGCCTGGGCGCTCACGCTCATCCTGGGTGGCGCCATCGGCAATGTCATCGACCGTCTGGTGCACGGCTATGTGGTGGACTTCCTGGATTTCCACTGGGCCTTCCTCTCGGGCATTTTCCCCGGCGGCCATTTCCCGGCCTTCAACGTGGCCGATTGCGCCATCAGTGTGGGGGCGGTGTTGCTGATCCTTGACGAGGTCCTGCGCGTGCGACGCGGGGGCTAAACCCCGCTTCGCTCAGGGATGCGCCTGCGGCGTGAGGGCAGGGCGGTGTGCTAGGCTGAACGCAGTACATCGACTCTGCCACTGACTGCCATGCCTGGACTGCTTCCTGCCATTGATCCCGACGGTCTGCTTGAGTTTTCGGTCGTCTACACCGACCGCGCGCTCAACCACATGTCCAAACGCTTCCAGGGCGTGATGACCGACATCTCGGCCATGCTCAAGCGGGTGTACAGCGCGCACTCCGTGGCCCTGGTGCCCGGCAGCGGCACCTTCGGCATGGAATCGGTGGCACGCCAGTTTGCCCACGGCCAGCACGTGCTGGTCATCCGCAACGGCTGGTTCAGCTACCGCTGGACCCAGATTTTCGACATGGGCCAGATCCCGGCCAGCCACACCGTCCTGAAGGCGCGCCGCCTGCGTGACGACTCGCAGAGCCCCTGGGTGCCGGCCCCGATTGAGGAGGTCGTGGCCACCATCGCGCGCGAGAAGCCCGCTCTGGTCTTCGCCCCGCACGTGGAGACCGCCGCCGGCATGATCTTGCCCGACGACTACCTCAAGGCCGTGGCCGACGCTGTGCATGCTGTCGGCGGCCTGTTCGTGCTCGACTGCATCGCTTCGGGCGCCATGTGGGTGGACATGAAGGCCACCGGCGTGGACATCCTGATTTCGGCGCCCCAAAAAGGCTGGAGCAGCTCGCCCTGCTGCGCCATGGTCATGCTCAGCGAGCGCGCCCGCCAGGCCATCGACGGGACCCAAAGCAGCACCTTCGCGATGGACCTCAAGAAGTGGCTGCAGATCATGAAAACCTACGAGGGCGGCGGCCACGCTTACCACTCCACCATGCCCACCGACGCCTTGGTGCGCCTGCGCGAAGCCATGGCCGAAACCGAGGCCTATGGTTTCGAGAAAGTACGCCAGGAGCAGATCACCTTGGGTCTGGAAGTGCGCGCCTTGCTGGCCCGCCACCGCTACGAGAGCGTGGCCGCCGAGGGCTTCCAGGCGCCGGGCGTCGTGGTCAGCTACACCACCGACCCCGAGATCCAGTCCAGCAAGAAATTCTTGGCCCTGGGCCTGCAGACCGCAGCCGGGGTGCCCTTGCAGTGCGACGAGCCGGCCGATTTCCGCACCTTCCGTCTGGGTCTGTTCGGTCTGGAGAAGTGGCACCACATCCCGCGCACCCTGCAGCAACTGGATCAGGCCCTGACGGCCATTCAATCGGGACAATGAGTCCTCGTTGCAGGCCACGGGCAACAGTGGCTGCGTGACGGCTGTATCCGCACGCGACCCTCGCCGGGTCCGTGCTTTTCCCAATGACGATCTCCCAGTGGCGGCGTACTGTGTGGTCAGCATGACTTCCAGCAGGAGGGCGTATGGGTACGGTCGGTCGCTTGTCGCATCACGTTCTCGTCTCCCGCCGACGGGGCACCCGGCGGCGCTCGGTCCTCAAGCGTCACCACGGCCACTGGACGGTGTCTTCCTTCGGGCATCAGCGTGAGGACCACCAGCCTCCTGCCTCCGCTGACAGCTCCGCAGCCTGGGCGGCCACGCCCTCGCAGTCAAGCCGCAGCGATCCAGCTGCCGCAACTGCCCGCCCGCCCAGCGTGCTGGACATGCCACTGGCCACCCTGTCTTGGGGCGATCCGCTGCGTTGGCTGCAGCGTGGCTGGGCCGATTTCCTGTGTGCCCCGTCGATCGGCCTGTTTTATGGTGCCTGCTTTGTTTTGATGGGCTGGGCCTTGCTCGCGGTGTTCGAGTTCGCGCCGCAGTACACCCTGGCCTTGTCGGCCGGCTTTCTGCTGATGGGCCCCTTTCTGTGTTTGGGCCTGTACCAGGTCAGCCGCAGCCTGGAGCGCGGCGAGCCGCCAAATTTCTGGCGCTCCCTCACCGCCTGGCGCATCAGCAGCGCGCAACTGGCCATCTTCGCGGCCATCTTGCTGGTTCTGGAGATGCTGTGGGGCCGCGCCGCCATGATCGTCTTCGCGATCAGCTTCACCGGCATGCCTGACTTCACTGGCCCCCTCTCGTCTTTTCTGACCGAGGAGTACCTGACCTTCTTCGTGACCTACACGCTGGTGGGCGGCATCTTCGCGGCGCTCATCTATGCCATCAGCGTCATCAGCATGCCGATGATCCTGGACCGGGGTGTGGACGCCATCTCTGCCGGTCTGGCCAGCATGCGACTGGTCAGCACGCAAACGGGCGTGATGCTCTTGTGGGCAGCCTTGATTTCAGGCTTGATCGTGCTGGCCCTGCTGCCTGGCTTCCTGGGCTTGCTGGTCGTAGGCCCGGTGCTCGGCCACGCATCCTGGCATGCCTACCGGGCCGTCATGCCAGTCGATGGCAAAGACGCCGAAGCTTCAGCAACCCGTTCCATCTGACCCGCCTGATGGGTGTCGCTGGCCGGGTCGCTCTTGGGCTACGGGCTCAGAACCGATGTGGCCCGCGGCCAGGCTTGAATGGTGGCTGACCGCGCCAGTAGCGCAGCATCAGCCAGCCGCCCAGCATGCCACCCAGGTGCGCAAAGTGCGCCACGCCCGAGGTCGTGCCCGTCACGCCCAGGAACAACTCCAGGCCACCGTACACCGCCACAAACACCTTGGCCTTCATCGGAATGGGCGGGAACAGCGGCATGATCGTGCGGTTGGGGAACATCATCCCGTAGGCCAGCAGCAGGCCGAACAGGCCGCCCGAGGCCCCCACGGTGGGGTTCATCCAGCCGCCCAGCATCGAAATGATCAGCTGACAGGCTGCGGCCGTCAGCACGCTGGCCAACAGGAACTGCAGGTAACGACGCGGCCCCCAGATGCGTTCGAGTTCGCTACCGAACATCCACAAGCCCATCATGTTGAAGAAAATGTGCCCCATCGACCCGTGCATGAAGGCGTAGGTCACCACCTGCCAGGGCATGAAGTAGCCGCTCTGCAAAGGCCACAAGGCCATGAACTGAGACAGCAGGTGACCAAAAGCCAGGTCCAGGCAGAACAAGGCCACGTTGATCAGAAGCAGGGCCTGGGTGATGGGAGGCAAAGGAGGCATGCGGCGCGTCGGTCAGATTGCAGAAACGCATCATAGAACGTCACGCGCGGTGCAGCCCTCGTCAGGGCGTGTTGGCTTGTGCTATCCTTCGAATCTTCACACAAATGCCCTGGTGGTGAAATTGGTAGACGCGCCGGATTCAAAATCCGGTTCCGCAAGGAGTGCCGGTTCGAGTCCGGCCCGGGGCACCACGCAATGCCATCAAGAGCTCCGATCCAGGGGCTCTTTTTGTTTGCAGAGAATGGTTGGCCGCGATGACCTATCCCACGCTTGAAGACGCCATTGGCAAAACCCCCCTCGTGCGCCTGCAGCGCATCCCTGGGGCAGACAACGCGGCCCGTGGCAACGTCATCCTGGCCAAGCTCGAAGGCAACAACCCGGCCGGCTCTGTCAAAGACCGCCCCGCCATCAACATGATCCGTCGCGCCGAAGAGCGCGGTGAGATCAAGCCCGGCGACACCCTCATCGAAGCCACCTCGGGCAACACCGGCATCGCACTGGCCATGGCCGCCGCCATCCGCGGCTACCGCATGGTCCTGATCATGCCGGAAGACCTCAGCATCGAGCGCGCCCAGACCATGAAGGCCTTCGGCGCCGAGCTCATCCTCACGCCCAAGAGCGGTGGCATGGAATACGCCCGCGACCTGGCCGACCAGATGGTGCGTGAAGGCAAGGGTGTGGTGCTCGACCAGTTCGCCAACCCCGACAACCCGGCGGTGCACTACGAGACCACCGGCCCCGAAATCTGGCTGGATACGAAAGGCCAGATCACCCACTTCGTCAGTGCCATGGGCACGACCGGCACCATCACCGGCGTCTCCAAATACCTGAAAGAGCAGAACCCCGCGGTGCGCATCGTGGGCGCGCAGCCGCAAGAAGGCTCACGCATCCCCGGCATCCGCAAATGGCCCGAGGCCTACCTGCCCAAGATCTACGACCCCAGCCGCGTCGACGAGCTTATCTACGTCAGCCAGGCCGATGCCGAAGACATGGCGCGTCGTCTGGCGGCCGAAGAGGGGCTCTTCTGCGGCATCTCGGCCGCGGGTGCCTGCTGGGCCGCCCTGCAATTGGCGCAGAATCTGAGCAACGCCACCATCGTGTTCATTGTCTGTGACCGGGGTGACCGCTACCTCTCCACCGGGGTCTTCCCGGCCTGATCCACACAGACCGATCCACCAGCCCGCATCGCCATGGACATCCACAAAGAACTCGACGCCCGCGGCCTGATCTGCCCCTTGCCCATCCTCAAGGCCAAGAAAGCCTTGTCCGACATGCACAGCGGCGAGATCCTCAAGGTCCTGGCCACCGACCCCGGCTCCGTGCGCGACTTCCAGGCCTTTGCCCGCCAGACCGGCAACGACTTGCTTGACCAGCAAGCCCTGCAAGGCGACGGTCGCGAGGAATACGTCCACATCCTGCGCCGCCGCTGAGCGGCCCGCGCAGTCCCTGGCCCGCTGATCAGTCCAGCAGGCTGTCCCCCTGAGGCGCCTGCAGACCCAGGTGGCGGAACGCCGTCGCCGTGGCAATGCGCCCGCGCGGCGTGCGTTGCAAATAGCCCTGTTGAATCAGGTAGGGCTCGATCACATCCTCGATCGTGTCGCGCTCCTCACCAATGGCGGCGGCCACGTTGTCCAAGCCGACCGGTCCCCCATCGAAGCGGTGGATGATGGCCTCCAGCAGTTTGCGGTCCATCACGTCAAAACCCACCGGGTCCACATCCAGCATCGCCAGGGCCTTGTCGGCCATCTCGCGCGTGATGCGCCCATTGCCCTTCACCTCGGCGTAGTCACGCACCCGGCGCAGCAGTCGGTTGGCAATGCGTGGCGTGCCGCGTGAGCGCCGCGCCACTTCCATGGCCCCTTCCGGGTCAATCGGTGCGCCGAGCAGGCCCGCCGAGCGCGTCACGATGCGCTGCAACTCCTGCGCCGAGTAGAACTCCAGCCGAGCCACGATGCCGAAGCGATCGCGCAAAGGGTTCGTCAACATGCCCGCGCGGGTGGTGGCACCCACCAGGGTGAAAGGCTGCAGGTCGAGCTTGATCGAGCGGGCGGCAGGCCCTTCACCAATCATGATGTCGATCTGATAGTCCTCCAGCGCCGGGTAGAGGATCTCCTCCACCACCGGGCTCAGTCGGTGGATCTCGTCGATGAACAAGACGTCATTGCGCTCCAGATTCGTCAGGATGGCGGCCAAGTCCTTTGGTTTCTCCAGTACCGGCCCTGAGGTCTGGCGCAGGTTCACACCCAACTCGGTGGCAATGATGTGGCTCAGCGTCGTCTTGCCCAGGCCGGGTGGGCCAAACAGCAGCACATGGTCCAGCGCCTCACCCCGCTTGCGCGCGGCACCAATGAAGATCTCTAGCTGTTCTCGGGCTTTGGCCTGGCCGACGTACTCTTCCAGGTCTTTCGGGCGCAGGGCCCGCTCCATCACGTCTTCGAGGGGGGAGGTCACCGCGGCGCCCACCACGCGGTCGGCGGTGTCACTCACAAAAGGGTTGACGGGCGTGATGCGCGTCCGGCGAGGGGCGTCGAAGTCGTCGGTCTGGATGCTCATGCCCGGATTATCCGCGGGGCACCCCAGTTGCGCCAATGCAACAGAAATTCAGGGTGCATATCCATATGACAAAGCTGTCATCACATCTGTCACAGAACTTTGCTGCAATGCCATCAGTTTCAGCGGACCGCGGCCTGGCTTCTCAGGCTCACAACCGAGGTGCCAAGCACCCGTCCACCGTCTCACGACATCGCTGAAGCGTGTAGTTCAACTTTGGAGAATTCCATGAAAAAGACCCTGTTGGCTCTGGCCGCCATCGCTGCCTCTTCGGCTGCTTTCGCTCAATCTTCCGTGACGCTGTACGGCGTGGTTGACGCTTCGCTGGAAAGCGTCAAGGGCACCGATACCGTGACCCGCGTCACCTCCAACAACCTGGCATCCTCGCGTCTGGGCTTCAAGGGCACCGAAGACCTCGGCGGCGGCCTGAAGGCCAACTTCGTGTTGGAAGCTGCTCTGGATGTGGACACCGGTGCCGCCAAGGATCGCTTCTTTGATCGCGCAGCTTGGGCGGGCGTGTCCGGTGGTTTCGGTGAACTGCGCTTCGGCCGTCAAGACACTTCGATTGGCCTGTTGGCTGGTAACAGCAACATCCTCGGCGCACAAGCCTACGACGATCTGAAGATCGCCAAGACCTTTGCAGCTGATGAGTATCGCCGTACCGACAACGCCATCACCTACATCCTCCCCAAGTTTGTGGAGGGACTGTCCGCTCAAGTGCAGTACAGCACCGCATACGGTACCAAGGGTGCGCCTGTTGCTGAAAACGCTGACAAGATTGGCAGCCACTACGGCCTGAACGTTCAGTACGCAGCCAGCGGCTTCAGTGCTGGCCTGGGCTACATCCAAGCCAAGCGCACCGCCTCCGTGGATGACACTGGCGTGCTGGCTTACCTGGGTTACGACTTCGGCGTGGCCAAGCTGACCGGTTACTTTGAGCAAGACAAGCGCGACGGCCAAGCTGAAAAGGTGCAAGTTGTGGGCGGTCGTCTGGATGTGCCGGTTGGCAAGGACCTCAAACTGCAGGCTTCGGTGTCGCAAGTCAAGGACGGCAAGTTTGGCGTTAAAGCCGACGAAGACGCCACCATCGTCGCACTGAAGGGCATCTACAGCCTGTCCAAGCGCACCTCTGTGTATGCACTGTTCACCAACGTCAAGAACGACGATAACCTGAACCGTGACGTTGGCGCAGCCGTTGCTAACGGCGAGACCGCTCGCGGCTTTGCCATCGGCTTGAGCCACAAGTTCTGATTCATTTCAGACCGCTGGGCAATCAAAAGGGGCTTCGGCCCCTTTTTTCTTGCGTTTAACGGGCTTGGCTGTGTCGTCGCCTAACGACGCAATGACTTTCGGTTACCCCGGACAAGTCAGCATCGGAGAATAATCACCGATGGACTGCCGGCGCCGTGTTGGCGGCTGCGTTTTGCCCAAGGGAGAAACCATGAACAAGAAACTGTTTGCGCTGGCCATCGTGTCGGCCGCCTCAGTGGCTTCCGCTCAATCCTCGCTGACCCTCTATGGCGTGGTGGATGCATCCGTCGAAAGCGTCAAGGCAGGCGACACCGTCACCCGTGTCAGTTCTGACAATCTGGCTTCCTCGCGCTTTGGCCTCAAAGGTACTGAAGGCCTGGGTAGCGGCCTGAAGGCCGTGTTCGCTCTGGAGGCGTCCGTCAAGCCTGATACCGGTGCAGCCGA
Source organism: Aquabacterium sp. (assembly GCF_034003525.1). Lineage (GTDB taxonomy): Bacteria > Pseudomonadota > Gammaproteobacteria > Burkholderiales > Burkholderiaceae_C > Aquabacterium. The sequence continues at coordinate 125,808 of NZ_JAVEYN010000005.1, read as the reverse complement.
TTCCACGCGCTTTTTTGGTCGTCAGGCATGGATTGGCTTGAGCGGCGGTTTCGGTGAATTACGTTTGGGGCGCACGGACTCCTCGATCGGTGCACTGGCTGGCAACAGCAATATCCTGGGCGCCCAGTCTTACGATGACTTCAGCGCTGCCCAGACGCTGGCCGCTGTCAAATACCGCCGTGTGGATAACAGCATCACCTACGTGCTGCCCAAGTTGGTCGACGGACTGACCGCGCAAGTGCAGTACAGCACAAGAGCCGGAGAGCCCAAGGTTCTCGGCGCCGAAACCGCCGGTGACAAGACTGGCCGCCTTTACGGTTTGAGCCTGCAGTACACCGTAGGCGCGTTTGGTGCTGGCGCTGCTTACCTGGAAGCCAAGGCCAACGACCTTGGCGCCGAGGAGCGGTCGGCGCTGGCCTACCTGTCATACGATTTCACCGCTACCAAGGTGACGGGGTACTACAACCGCAATGCCTCGGGCATCAGTTTGGATGGCGCGCGTTACTTGTATGGCGTCCGTCTGGATGTGCCGCTGGCAAGTGCTTTCGCGCTTCAGGCCTCTGTCTCTCGCGCCAGCGAATGGGCGGCCATTCGAGACAATGCCGACGCCACCATCGTTGCGTTGAAGGGCATCTACAGCTTGTCCAAGCGTACGTCGGTCTACGCCTTGGCAACCACCGTGTCGAACGATGAACAGTCTGCCATCGCGGTAGGTGGCTTGACCGGAGTGAAGGGTGAGCGTTCCAGCGGCGTGGCGCTGGGCCTGAGCCACAAGTTCTGAGTCACCTCGTTTGAGGTGAATGCAAAAGGGGCTTTGGCCCCTTTTGTCGTTTCTAAGCCCCGCGGAGTGTTACCAACTGGCTGAACTATCTTCATCGTGTGTAGTGTGCTGACCACAAACTGGTGTAAACCCGTGAGTCTCTCTTGGGGTGTGCCAGCAACAATTCACGACACCCTCCCTGGGTTTTATTAGGAGATTCAAGATGCAAAAAACCGCGCTGACCACTGCAGCTGCGCTCGCTCTGGCCACCTTCGGTGCCGGTACCGCTTTCGCTCAATCGAGCCTGACCCTGTACGGTAACGCTGACGTCAGCGTGGACAACGTTAAGGTGACTAAGGGTGTTGCATTGGCCCCGGGCGTCCCAACCTCAGCGGGTATCTTGGCCGCGCCGGGTCGCGTGACGCGTGTTTCTCCCAGCGGTTCTTCGCAGACCTCGTTTGGTTTGAAAGGAGAAGAAAATCTGGGTGACGGCTACAAGGCCTCTTTTGTGCTGGAAGGGCAACTGGGCCACGACACAGGTGCTTTGGGTCAAGACGGGCGCATCTTTGGCCGTCAAAGTTATGTTGGTTTGACGACGCCATTCGGTGAAGTGCGCCTGGGTCGTCAATATGCCCCGATTTTCTATTCCACCGCATTTGTGACCGGTGAGCGCTTTGGTGCCACCGACCTCTTCATTGAAGGTGGTGCAACAAACAACCTGATGGTCCGCCAAGACAACCAGATCAGCTACTGGCTGAAGGCGGGTGGTTTTACTGGCTCGCTGGCGTACTCGCCTAACGCTGGCGCGTATTCGAAAGTGAACGCACAGCGCGGCGGTTCGGCTTCCTCTGCTTCGGGCGGCATTCTGGGTGCTGCGGGTGCCGGCGCTGAAGCCTCCGACTCCAAGGTCGGTCGCTCTGTTGGTTTCTTCGGTAATTACGCGTTCGACTCCGCTTTGAACGCCACGATTGGCTACCATCGTAACGAGTTCGACGATGCGTCGGTGTCCGTTGTGAGCTCCAAGTTGCCCGCCGCTGCAGTTGCAGGCATCACCTTGGATACTTACCAAGCGTATAACCTCGGTATCAAGTACGTGATGCCTTCGAATGGCATTTTGCTGGATGCTGCGTTTGGCCAAGGTCGTTATGATGTAAATGGCAGCACCGGTGACGGCAATCTGAAGATTCAGTTTGTGGCTGCTGGCATTCGCGTGCCCGTGAATCAATGGACCTTCTCGGGTCAAGTCTCCCAGATCAAGTTCAAGAACTTCACCAAGGGTAAAGACACTGGCCTGATGCTGGGTGCGGAGTATGCGCTCTCCAAGCGCACCACGCTGTACGCACGTGCGGTTCAAATTCGTGACGACGAAGGTACGGCTTCTAACGCTGCTGGTTTCACCCTGGGTGGCAGCCCGATCGGCCCGGTTCAGGGCGGTCCTGACGTCATCGCAACCGCTCTTGGTCTTCGCGAAACCCCTGTGTTCGCTGGCGCTGGTATCAACCCGGGCGGTAAGAGCACTTACATCGGGGCAGGCGTTCGCCATACCTTCTGATTCGTTGCTTGTGCACGAACTTCAAAACCGCCTTCGGGCGGTTTTTTCATGCCCCATTGTTTTTGAGCAAGTTCGAATGATGTGAGATCAGTGTGTGGCGCACACCAGCGCGGACATGGAAAAAGCGCCCGAAGGCGCTTTTGGGTTTGACGCAGCTCTGATCAGAATGCGTGAATCATACCCAGTACAAAGGCTGATTGCTTCTTGTCGGCCATACCGCTGACTGCGAACATGTACGGTGTGAAGTTCACACCCTTCGTGCCATTGTCCGCCATGGCGATCATCGCGTACGTGGTCGTACGCTTGGACAGGGCGTAGCGGGCCTGCAGGTTCAACAGCGAAGAATCCTGGTTGTTGTGCACGTACGTGGCCGACACGATCGCTTGGGGGTTGACTTGGTAGCCTACGCTCAGGTTGTAGCCATGGCTCGATGGAATTGACGTAACCCGGCACACATCTGCAGTGGCGCCAGTGGGAGTTGCGCACTTGTCAAGAGTGTCGCCTTGGTCAACTTTGTACCATCCAGCACCCAGCTTGAATGCACCCAAGGTGTATTGGCCGTTCACGTTGTACCAGGTGCGAGAGGTTTCTCCGTCGGTCGCACCGTTGACCTGTTGGGCTGCAGCGCCCAGGCGCAACGCTCCTGAGGTGTACACCAGCGAGCCGGCCATTTTGCGGCCGGCGCTGGAGTCGCCCGCGACTTCGCCAGGGCTGTACTGCAAGGTGGCGCGGACGCCAGACATCACGGGGGAGTAGTAGGTGATGGCGTTCTTGGTGAAGAAGTCCAGAGAGGTGCCTGTGGCTGCAGCAGCGGAAACACCAATGCTGTTACCCGGCGTCACCACGCCACCTTGCGCGTTGGCAATGGCGGGTGACATCGTGCGTCCCAGGCGCAGTTCGCCGTAGGTGGCGCTGACCAAGGAGACATTGGCCTCGCGGCGGAAGAAGTCGGCATTGCCTGCGCCGGTGTCGGTGCGGACATCGGACTGCAGGTTGAAGTTCACCTTCAATCCGCCGCCAATGTCTTCAGAGCCGCGCAGGCCCCAGTAAGACGACTGCAAGGCGCTGTCGTTCATGTAGACAGCGGACTTGCCGGCAGTGTTGGCCTTGTTCACATAGCCCACGCTGGCATCCAAAATGCCGTACAGCGTGACTGACGACTGTGCAAACGCGCCTGCGGTGGCGCTCAGTGCTGCAAGGGCGACGAGAGTCTTCTTCATGGTCAGGGTTCCAATCTTGTTGAGGCGGCGGCCAAAGCGGGTTGCTTTGCGCGTCGCACACCCCGCATGTGGGGGGGTGATTCGATTGAAACTGCCCGCTGGCTTTTTCGGACTAGGGGCAGAACCTAGTCGGATACCTAAACCGTTGCCAGTTAGCGACGTTTCTCGCGATTAAGAAGACGTCGATCCTGGTGTTTCTCCTAATTTTCTGCAGGGCAAAACCACCGTCGTGTCGGTCGCCTGCTGACTGGAACTCACACGCCGCGGCAAATCACGTCGTGTGAGCAACAGTTCAACTCAGCGTTAGAACGCGTGGATCACGCCAAGGGCGACACCGGTTTGCTTGGCGTTAGGAACACCCTTGGCTGCGTCGATGTACATCGGGATGAAGTTCACACCTTCGTTGCCGTTGTCCGCACGGTTGACGACTGCGTACACGGTGGTGCGCTTGGACAGTGCATAGCGAGCTTGCAGTGAAACGGCAGACGAATCCTGCAGGCTCTTGATGAGGCCGGCAAACAAGGTGACTTTGGGGTCCAACTGATAGCTGGCGTTCAAAATATAGCCTTGGTTGTCGACCTTGCTGGCGGTGATGGCGCCGGTACCATGGTCCACGTCGTAGTAAGCCGCACCCAGCTTGACCTGACCCAGTGTGATGGTGCCGTCAACCGTGTACCACTTACGGCCATCGTCATTTCCTGAAGCCGACTCTTCGACGTTCACGTAAGCGCCGCCCAGCGTGAAATTGCCGCCTTGATACTTCAAAGCCGCATGAGTCGAGCTGCCTGCGCTGCTGTCACCCGCCACCTCACCTGGAGCGTACTGGAGCGAGGCGCGTAGACCAGAGATCGACGGCGAAACGTAGGTGATGGCGTTGGCCACGAAGAAGTCGGGAACCAACCCTGCGCCGATCAGCATGGTGCCGTGCATGGCATTGCTGGGAAGGACAATGCCGCCAGAAACAACATGACCAACGGCCACCGATGTCGCGCGGCCCAGGCGCAGCTCTCCGTACTGGTCACTTGCCAGGGAGACATAGGCTGAGCGACGGAACATGCCTGCGGGGTTGTTGGCCCCGGTGCCCATGTTGACGTCGCTTTCCAGGTTGAAGTTGGCCTTCAGGCCTCCGCCGAGGTCTTCGGTGCCGCGCATGCCCCAACGCGAGGTTGTAATCGCGCTGTCGTTCAGGTAGGTGGCTGACTTGTCCGTCTTGTCCGTCGGGTTTTTCACATACGCCACGCTGGCATCCAAGGCGCCGTAGATCGTGACGGACGATTGGGCATATGCGCCAGCAGCGGCGCTCAGCGCGGCCAAGGCCACGAGGGTTGTTTTCATGAATCGCTCCAATATATTGACGTAAATCCGAGTGGTGGGAGGCTTGCGTTGCCACCTGCGCGGTGCCCGTAAAGGGTCAATGTATTGAAGCAGTCGGCGAGTGACGTCGCCTCGGGACTCACCCTTAGACGTTTTCGTTCCGTCTTAATATGGCAACATATTTACGCAGTCTGAAATTCCAATTGAAGGGTTAACCCTTCAATTGGGGTCAGCGTGGCAGCAAATGTTCGTGCTTGAACAGATCGCTGGGTACTTCACGTTCCCGAATCACCCACGCTTGTGCTCCATCCACCATCACCTCGGCCGCCCGGCCGCGCGTGTTGTAGTTGCTGGCCATCGTCATGCCGTAGGCACCCGCGGACAAAACCGCCAGCACGTCCCCTGGCTGAACCGCCAGTTGTCGGTCGCGCCCCAGCCAGTCGCCAGACTCACAGACCGGTCCGACCACATCCCACAGCTCGGTGGCGCTGTCCCGCTGCCGCGTGTTCACGATGCCCATGAAGGCCTCGTACAACGCGGGGCGCATCAAATCGTTCATGGCGGCATCCACCACGCAGAAGTTCTTTTGCTCACCCGGCTTGAGGAACATCACTTCCGTCAGCAGCACGCCCGCGTTGCCCACCAGCGAACGGCCGGGCTCGAACACAATCTCGCGGTGCCCATGTCCACGGGCATCGATTTTGGCCAGCAACTGGGCAATCAGCACGTCAGCCGCAGGCGGCGTTTCGTCGGTGTAGGTGATGCCCAGGCCACCACCCAGATCCAGGTGGTGCAAGGTGACCCCGGTCGCCTCGATGGCCTCCACCAGGTCCAGCACACGGTCCAGTGCATCCAGGTAGGGTGCGATCTCCGTGATCTGCGAGCCGATGTGGCAGTCAATGCCCGCCACTTCGATGCCTGGCAGTTGGGCGGCGCGCTGATACGTGGCCACGGCCACCTCATGCGCCACACCAAACTTGTTGCCCTTGAGCCCGGTCGAGATATAGGGGTGTGTGCCGGCGTCCACATCCGGGTTCACGCGCAGGCTGACCCGCGCCGTGCGGCCCAACTGTGTGGCCACTTCCGACAGCACCTCCAGCTCGGCCGTGCTCTCCACGTTGAAGCAGCGCACGCCGGCCTCCAACGCTTGCTTCATCTCACGGCGTGACTTGCCTACCCCGGAGAACACCACCTTGCCCGCATCGCCACCTGCGGCAAGGACGCGCTCCAGCTCGCCGCCGGACACGATGTCAAACCCGCAGCCGGCCTGGGCAAAGGTCTGCAGCACAGCCAGGTTCGAGTTGGACTTGACGGCGAAGCACACCAGATGCGGGCGGCTCTGCAGTGCCTTCTGATAAGGAGCGAGTGCAGCCAGCATGGCGCGGCGCGAATACGCATACAGCGGGGTGCCATGCTCGCGTGCGATGTCGCCCAACGAGAGGTCGTCCATGAAGAGGTCCTGGCCACGGTAGGCCAGAAACGGGGAGCCGGGGAGTGTCATTTGGATGGCGGAGTAGAGGGTTGAGCGGAGCTCGCTGCAGGTGCGGGGAGGTACAAGGCTCCCTTCATGCCGCAGCCTGCTGTCAGCAGGGTCATGAGCGAAAGACTGGCGATGGCCAGTGCGCCTCGTAGAATTTGTGTCTTGCTTTTCATTCCCGCATTCTAAGGAAGCCGACATGTCCCATCCCGATTCCCCTTACGGACTGAGCGACGCGCAGTACGACGCAGCCATCCGGGCGGCCCTGTCGCGCATCGAGTCCACGGTGGATCGGTGGCTGGAAGACGATGTGGTCGACATCGACACGGCACGCACTGGCGGCATGTTGACGATGACCTTGCCTAACCGCTCTCAGCTGATTGTCAACGCGCAACCGCCGCTGCATGAGCTGTGGCTGGCGGCACGCCGTGGGGGGTTCCATTTCCGGCTGGACGGTGAAGGCCTCTGGCGTGACACCCGCAGCGGTGACGAATTTTTTGCGCTACTCTCGGCCTGCGCCAGCGAGCAAAGCAAGCCCGGCCTGACCTTCTGACGAGATGCAGCTGGCGAGGAGTTGGCCCTGGAGTGGGCCTCACTCCCCCGTTGGCTTGCCGAACATGTCCAGAATGTCGCTCTTTTCGGATGCCGACGGGGTGGACGGCGTACCCGCTTCTGCCTCTGGGCTCTGAAGGCCCACATCGCGTACCCCGCTGCTGCGCGTGTACTCTTCGTAGAACCATTCGCCCCCGATGTTGACCACGCCCTCCGGCGGGCTCAGTTCCGTCACCGGGGTGTTGCGCAGGGCGGTGGCCATGTAGTCGATCCACACCGGCAGCGCCAAACCGCCGCCGGTTTCGCGGTCGCCCAGTTTGCGTGGCTGGTCGTAGCCAATCCACACCACGGCCACCAGGGTGGGGTGGTAGCCGGCAAACCAGGCATCCATCGAGTCATTGGTGGTGCCGGTTTTGCCAAATAAGTCGGGGCGCTTGAGGGTGGCCTGTGCGCGCGCGGCGGTACCTGTGCGGGCCACTTCCTGCAGCAAGCTGTTCATGACGAAGGCGTTGCGTGCATCAATGCCACGCATGCGCTCGTCCAGGACATTTGGGCGGTACTGCGCTAGCACATGCCCGCGTCCGTCGGTGACTTTCAGCACCAGTGTGGGGTTCACGCGGTAACCGCCGTTGGCGAATACCGCATAGCCGTCTGCCATCTGCAGGGGTGTCACCGAGCCAGCCCCCAAGGCCATGGGTAGATAGGGGGGGTGCTTGGCGGCGTCAAAGCCAAAGTTGGTCAGCCAGTTCTGGGCATAGTGGGTCCCCACGGACTCGAGCACGCGGATCGACACCATGTTCTTTGATTTGGCCAGTGCGCGGCGCAGCGTCATGGGGCCTTCGAACTTGCCGTCGTAGTTCTTCGGCTCCCACGCGCGGCTGCCCGTGCTGCCGGCGTTGTAAAACAGCGGTGCATCATTGACCACGGTGGCCGGGGTGAAGCCTTTCTCCAGTGCGGCCGAGTAAATGAAGGGCTTGAAGCTGGAGCCAGGTTGACGCCAGGCCTGGGTCACGTGGTTGAACTTGTTGCGCTCGAAATCAAAACCACCCACCATGGCGCGGATCAGTCCGGTGCGCGGGTCCATGGACACGAAAGCGCCCTCGACCTCGGGCAGTTGCCGCACGGCCCACTGCCCGTCGCTACCTTGCTCGACACGGATCACGGCGCCGCGGCGAATCTGATGTTTCGGGCTGGCCTGATCAGTGAAAGCCTTGCCCACAGCCTTCAGACCGTCCGGGCCGATGTCCACTTGTTCGCCTGACTGCAAGGATGCCAGCACGCGCTTGGGTTCGGCCTGTGTGACCACTGCAGCGCGCAGCGTGTCGCTGTCCGGGTGGTCCTCCAGGGCCTCGGCGATCATGATGTCCACCTGCTTCGGATCGGTGGGCAGTTCGATGTAGGCCTCGGGGCCGCGCCAGGCTTGGCGGCGGTCAAAGTCGAGCAGGCCTTTGCGCAGCGCCTTGGTTGCCACCTCTTGCTCGGCCAGGTCCATCGAGGTGTACACCTGCAGGCCTCGCGTGTAGGCGTCCGCTCCGTACTGCTCGTGCATCAAGGAGCGCGCGGCTTCGGCCACGTACTCCGCATAGGGCGGAATCGGTGCCTTGGTGCGATAGCGCAGTGCCTGGCCCTTGGCCTCATCGCGCTGCTCGGCTGTGATGAAGCGGTTCTCGTACATCCGGTCGATGATGTACTGCTGGCGAATGGTCGCCCGGCGCGGGTTGCGGATCGGGTTGTACGCAGACGGTGCCTTCGGCAAGCCCGCCAGCATCGCCGCCTCGGCGACGGTGATTTCCTTGATAGGCTTGCCAAAGTAAATATCGCTGGCCGCTGCAAATCCATAGGCACGCTGACCCAGGAAGATCTGGTTCATGTAGAGCTCCAGGATCTGGTCCTTGCTCAACTTGCTCTCGATCTTCATGGCCAGCAAGATCTCATAAATCTTGCGGGTAAAAGTTTTCTCGGTCGGCAGGTAAAAGTTCCGAGCCACCTGCATCGTGATGGTTGACGCACCCTGGCTGCGAGATTCGCCAAAATTGGCCAACCCGGCGCGCAGCACCCCGAGATAGTCCACACCGCCATGCTGATAGAACCGTGCATCTTCAATGGCCAGCACGGCGTCACGCATGACCTTGGGGATTTCCTGGATCGGCAGGAAATGCCGCTTCTCCTCGCCAAACTCACCGATCAAGGTGCCGTTGCTGGCGTACACCCGCATGGGCATCTTGGGTTGGTAGCTTGACAGGCCGTGCACTTCCGGCAGGTTGGGGTAGGCCACGCACAGGCCAATGGCCACCAGCAGCATCACGCTCAAGGCGCCGGCAAAGGCCAGGCCAACCAATTTCAGGAGAGGTGTCAGCACCCAGCGACGCCACCAGGCTTTGGCGGCGGAGCGTGGCGTGTCCGAGACGGGGGGGCTGTGGCTGGAAGGCTCTGATGGGCTCATGAGGTCTGCTCGAATGCAGGGGGCATTATAGGAAGCCACCACTCCCGACGAAGCCCCGCTGACGGGAGCCCTGAGCTTTGTTCAGGATCATGCCCTGATTGAAACTGCTTGTAAGGCGTGTGCAAGGCGCAACGGATTGGGGATTACTCAGGGCAACTATCCCCTCTGTTTCAAATCCTTTGCTGATAGCATTGAAAGTGGTTTATTAACTATCCAGCGTCTTTGACGGGCGCATGGGAGACGGTGTGAGCTTTATTGATACGCTCCTAGGCCGCAAGCATCAGGCAATGATCGGGCTGGACATCAGCTCATCGGGCGTGAAGCTGGTCGAGTTGAGCCAGGCTGGGTCTGGCGAGTTCATTCTGGATCGGTTTGCGTCAGAGTCTTTTGAAAAAGGCTGGATTGCGGACGGCCAGATCGAAAAATTCGATGAGGTGGCAGACGCTGTCCGCAAGGTCGTGGCCAAAAGCGGCACGCGTACCAAGCAGGTGGCCATGGCCATGCCTCAGTCGGCGGTGATCACCAAGCGGATCATGCTGCCGGCCGGCCTGCGCGAAGAAGAGATGGAGATGCAGGTGGAGGCCGAGGCCAACCAGTACATCCCTTTCTCGCTCGATGAAGTCAGCCTGGACTTCTGCGTCGTGGGTCCGAGCCCGACTTCTGCCGGTGATGTCGAGGTGCTGATCGCGGCATCACGCAAAGACCGAGTGCAGGACCGCCAGGCCCTGGCCGAAGCCGCAGGCTTGAAGCCCGCCGTGCTCGACATCGAGTCCTATGCTTCTCGACTGGCCATGCAGCGCATCGTCAGTGCCTTGCCGGGTGAGGGCAGGGATGCCTTGATCGCCCTGTTTGAGATCGGCGCTGAAAACACCAGCCTGAAAGTCTTGCGCGATGATGAGTTGCTCTATGACCGCGACCAGGCGTTTGGCGGCTCGCAACTCACGCAGCTGATCTCGCGGCAGTACGGTTTCTCCTTTGAGGAAGCCGAGGCCAAAAAGCTCTCGGGCGATTTGCCTGAAGACTATCAGTCCACCATCCTGGGACCGTTTGTCGACAGCCTCTCGCAGGAAATCGGCCGCGCCCTGCAGTATTTCTTCACCAGTACCCCGCACCACAAGGTGCACTATGTGATGCTGGCTGGCGGGACGGCCGGTTTGCCCGGCCTCAAAGACCGGGTCACTGAACTCACCGGGTTTGCGTCCATGGTTGTCAATCCGTTTGAGGGCATGAAGCTCGGTTCGGCTGTGCGTGAAAGCAAGCTGCGTCGCGAAGCGCCTTCTTACCTCACCGCTTGTGGCCTGGCCATGCGGAGGTTTCTCGCATGATTTTGATCAACCTTTTGCCTCATCGTGAGGAAAAACGGCAACTGCGCAAGCAGGCTTTTTTCGCAGGTCTGGGCGCGTCCGTGGCCATTGGGGCTGTGGTGGTTGGGCTCTGGTATGCCTTCCAGCAGCAGATGATCAGCGGTCAGCAGGCGCGCAATGATTTTCTGGCGGAGGCCAACCGCAAGCTTGACGCCGAGATCAAGGACGTCTCTTCGCTCAAGGCAGAGATCGAGTCTCTGCAGGCACGACAACGCGCCGTGGAAGACCTCCAGACCGATCGCAACATGCCGGTCTACCTGCTCAACGAACTGGTCAAGCAGACACCCGAGGGCATCTACCTGACGTCCGTCAAGCAAAACGGTCAGTCGGTCATGATCACCGGGACGGCGCAGTCCAACGAGCGTGTCTCGGAGTTCCTGCGCAACACCAGCAACCATTCCGAGTGGCTGGAGCGTCCGGAGTTGCAGGAGATCAAGGCGGCGGTTGGTGCAGCTAAAGACCCGCGTGATGCTAAGCGACTGTTCAACTTCTCGGTGCGCATCAGTTTGAAGCGGCCTGCAGATGTGTCCGCAGCTGCGGCCTCTGCCGCCAGCGCTGCGCAACCTTCTGCCTCCGCGGCCAAACCGTCCTGAGGTGCGCAAGATGGCAAATCCAAACATTGATTTGAACGAGTGGTTCGAGAAGGCCCAGGAGCAGTTCCGGGGCCTCAACCCGAACGAACCAGGCCAATGGCCACTGCTGCCCAAGATTGTCGCTTTCATTGCGGCTGCTGGCTTGGTGGTCTTTTTTGGGTGGTATCTGCTGCTGTCCTCGCAGGCCGATGAACTGCAGGCCGAGCGTGACAAAGAGGTCCAACTCAAGAATGACTACCGTGGCAAGGTGGTTCAGGCTGTCAATCTGGGTGAGCTGCGCAAGCAACTCATCCAGGTGGGCGAGTATGTCAAGCAGCTTGAAAAACAGTTGCCAGGCAAGGCCGAAATGGCAGCGCTGCTGTCGGACATCAACCAGGCGGGCCTGGGGCGTGGACTCGACTTTGACCTGTTTCGTCCCGGTCAGGTGGACGTCAAGGAGTACTACGCCGAGCTGCCCATCGCCATCCGCGTGACGGGTCGCTATCACGACATCGGCGCGTTCACCGGTGACATTGCCAACCTGTCCCGCATCGTCACGCTGCACAACCTCAACATTGCCAGCGCCTCGGGCAAGGACAACACGGGGGCCTTGTATATGGAGGCCACCGCTCGCACCTACCGTTACCTTGATCCCACCGAGATCGAGGCGGCGCGGGCCGAGAAGAACAAGAGCAAGAAAGCGGGGGGCAAGTGATGCATCAACCCCAACACAAATTGCTGGCCTTGTTGGCCGTGCTGAGCCTGACCGCTTGCGGTGGTCAGCACGACGAGCTGCAAGCCTGGATGGATCAGCAGCGCCAAGAGGTCAAGCCCAATATTCAGCCACTGACCGAGCCGCAGAAGTTTCATCCGCAGGCCTACGCCGGCATGGACTCCGAGGAGCCTTTCAGCCAGAACAAGCTGACAGGGGCACTCAAGAACGAAGCCGCGCAGCCCAACTCCGCGGTCTCAGCCGAGCTGAATCGCCGCAAGGAGCCGCTGGAGGCTTTCCCGCTGGATGCCATGAGCATGGTCGGCAGCGTCAACCGCAAAGGTGCGCCCTACGCGCTGCTGAAGGTGGATGAACTGTTGTACCAGGTGAAGGTGGGCGACTACCTCGGTCAGAACTACGGGAAGATCTTGACGATCACCGAAACAGAGATCACGTTGCGAGAAATTGTGCAGGACGCCGCAGGCGAGTGGATTGAACGTCCAACCACCCTGCAGTTGCAGGAGGGTGGACGATGAAGACGAAGCTGGAGACTATGAATATGAAACCGTGGCGCGTTGCGATGGCTGGCCTGTCCTTGGCTTTGGTCTCACCTTTGACCTGGGCGGCCGCGGCCATTCAGGCCATCACCAGTACCCAGCAAGCGGGAACCGATGTCGTGCGCATCGAGTTGTCTGAGCCGCTGGCGGCCTTGCCGGCGGGCTTCATCGTACAAACGCCGCCCCGCATCGCCATCGACTTGCCGGGCGTGGGCAGCGAGCTCGAGCGCAGCGTCGTCGAGATCAATCAGGGCAATGTGCGCACCGTCAACGTTGCACAGGCTGGTGAACGGACTCGTTTGGTGCTGAACCTGCGCCAGGCGACCACCTACACCGCCAGCTTGCAGGGCAAGACCTTGCTGCTGAGCTTGGCCCCTGCGGTGACCAGCAATGCACCCCAGTCTGCCGGGACCACCCGTGTGGGCGGCAGCGAAGTGGTGCATTTTGCCGAGAACAAGAACGTCAGCCCGCTGGCGCTCAAGAACATTGATTTCCGTCGTGGTCAGGATGGCTCCGGCCGCGTGGTGATCGACCTGCCCAACAATCAGGTGGGTGTGGACATCAAGCAGCAGGGGCAAGGTTTGGTGGTCGAGTTCCTGCGCACCACCTTGCCTGAGCGTTTGCGTCGTCGCTTTGACGTGACCGACTTCGGCACCCCGGTGCAGAACATGACGGCCGAACAGGTCGGTGATCGCGTCAAGCTGACGGTCAAGCCCAAGGGTGACTGGGAGCACTCCGCGTACCAGAGCGACAACCAGTTTGTGCTGGAAGTGCGTGCCCGCAAGGCCGAGCCCAACAAGCTGACCCCGGGACCGGGTTACGCGGGTGAGAAGCTGTCGCTCAACTTCCAGAACATCGAAGTGCGTGCCCTGTTGCAGGTGATCGCTGACTTCACCAACTTCAACGTGGTGACCAGCGACACCGTGACCGGTACGGTCACGCTGCGCCTCAAGGATGTGCCTTGGGATCAGGCATTGGACATCATCATGCAGGCCAAGGGCTTGGGCGTGCGCAAGACCGGCAATGTGCTGTGGATTGCACCCAAGGACGAGATCTACACCAAGGAAAAGCTTGACCTCGAAGCCAAGAAGCAGATCGAGGATCTGGAGCCCCTACGCACCCAGTCTTTCCAGTTGAACTATGCGAAGGCGGAAGAAATCGCCAAGCGCTTGACAGGAAGCTCTGGTGGCAGTGGGTCGAGTTCCAACACGAAGACGATTTCCCCACGCGGCAGTGTGTTCCACGAACAGCGCACAAACCAGATCTTCGTGACGGACATTCCGTCCAAGCTGGAAGAGATCCAGCAAATGATCTCGAAGATCGACATCCCGATGCGGCAGGTGCTGATCGAAGCCCGCATTGTGGAGGCCACGGACACCTTCGGTCGCAACCTGGGCATCAAGCTGGGTGGCCGCTCGAACAGTCTGCAGGGCAGTGGTACCTATTTGGGCGGCAACTACCAAGGCGTCGGTGAGATGACCGGGGTTGCTGAGCTGACCGATGGCAGCTACACCCCGAACACCTATTTCGTCAACATGCCGGCCAGCGGCATCAACGGGGTCAATGCAGCGTCCGTCGCCTTGTCGCTTTTCGGTGCAAGCAAAGGACGATTCCTGAATCTTGAGCTGTCTGCACTTGAGGCTGAAGGCAAAGGCAAGATCGTCTCCAGTCCGCGTGTCATCACCGCCGACCAAGTGAAGGCCTTGATTGAGCAAGGTACGGAGTTGCCTTATCAGACAGCCACCTCCAGCGGCGCCACCTCGATTGCTTTCCGCAAGGCGAGCATGAAGCTCGAAGTGACCCCGCAGATCACGCCCGAGGGCAGCATCATCCTGGACGTTGACGTCAACAAGGACAGCGTCGGTCGCATCACGACGGCCGGTTATGCCATTGATACCAAGCACGTGCAAACGCAGGTGTTGGTCGAGAATGGTGGCACGGTGGTGATCGGTGGCATCTATATGCAGAGCGAGACCGAGAACAAGTCGCAAGTTCCTCTGCTGGGTGACATTCCGGTGCTGGGCCACCTGTTCAAGACACGCTCCAAGACGTCGGAGCGCTCGGAGTTGCTGATTTTCCTGACACCTAAGGTGATCACGGAGAAGGGCGCCTTGCGCTGAGTGATGAACATCGCCTTGGTCGGCCTTCCTGGCGGTGGCAAGTCCACCGTCGGTCGGCAATTAGCCAAACGCATCGGGGCTCGCTTTGTCGACTCCGATGCGGTGCTCGAAGAGCGGATCGGCATGCCGATCCGTTCGTTCTTTGAGCTCTACGGTGAGGCAGCATTCCGGGATCAGGAAGAGGCTGTCCTTGATGAGTTGACGCGTCACGAAGGTGAGCCGCTGATCATCGCGACGGGGGGCGGCGCGGTCTTGCGACCGGCCAACCGAGCTCACCTACGCGATCGCACGACGGTGATCTACCTGCGCTCTTCCCCTGAGGAGCTGTACCGCCGCTTGCGTCACGATACGCAACGCCCGCTGCTGCAGGTGGCGGATCCGCAGGCTAAGTTGCGTGAGCTCTACGAGCAGCGTCACCCGCTGTACGAAGAGGTGGCGCACTACAGTGTTGACACGGGGCGACCTTCGGTGGCCACCTTGGTCAACATGATCATGATGCAACTGGAGGTGGCAGGCTTGCTGCCCACCGTCGTTCAAGCGCCCGCCAAGACCTCATCAAAGACGGGTTGATGCGCGCTCGGTTGAATGCCGTGCATGAGACAGGGGCCTGAACGGCCCCTGTTTGCTTTGAGTGCTGGCAAAAGGTGCAGGCAAGCCGATCAGGCCAGGCGCAATCCCTGCAGATACTCTTTGAACCAGGCACCGACCTGTGGGTGCTGCAAGGCCAATTCGACGTTGGCTTCCAGGAAACCCTCCTTGCTGCCGCAGTCGTAGCGTTTGCCTTCGTAGCGGTAGGCATACACCTTTTCGTTGCGCAGCAGGCCCGCGATGCCATCGGTCAGCTGGATCTCGTTGCCGACGCCGCGAGGTTGCAGGCGGATCTGCTCGAACACGCCGGGCGTGAGGATGTAGCGACCCGCCACCCCCAGACGGGATGGTGCCACTTCGGGCGCAGGCTTCTCAACAATCTGGGACACGTCCATGACGCGATCACTCTGCATCTGGCCGGCCACGATGCCGTAGCGTTTGGTGTGCTCGGCGGGCACTTCCTGCACGGCCAGGATGGAGCCCTGCAAGGCTTCAAACTGGCGCACCATCTGCTTGAGCACAGCGGTGTCGCCCACCATCAGGTCGTCGGCCAGCAGGACGGCGAAGGGCTCGCCGCGCACCAAGCGTTCACCGCAGAGTACGGCGTGGCCCAGGCCCAGGCTCTTGGGCTGGCGCACGAACACGCACTCCATGTCGGCGGGCTTGATGGAGTGCACCAACTCCAGCAGCTCGTTCTTGCCGGCCTGCGCCAGTTCATGCTCCAGCTCGAACGCGGTGTCAAAGTGGTCTTCGATGGCGCGCTTGTGGCGGCCGGTCACGAAGATCATCTCGCGGATGCCGGCGTTGTAGGCCTCCTCCACGGCGTACTGGATCAGCGGCTTGTCCACCACGGGCAGCATTTCTTTGGGCTGCGCTTTCGTCGCGGGCAGAAAGCGGGTGCCCAGACCCGCCACCGGGAAGATGGCTTTGGTGATGCTCACGGATCGATTCCTTGGTGTGCTGTTCGTGGGATGCCGTTCATGGCGGGCGATCAACCCAGGCGGTTGAATTGCTGTTGCACGCGCTCCAGCGTGGCACCAAAGTCGGCCATGCGTTGTATTTCTTGTTCGACCACGGCGGCCGGAGCGCGGGCCACGAAGCTTTCGTTGCCGAGCTTGGCCTGGGCTTTGGCAATCTCGCCTTCCAGGCGCTTGATCTCCTTGGTCAGGCGCTCCTTCTCGGCGGCCACGTCAATCTCGACGTGCAGGGCCAGACGCGCTTCGCCTTGAACGGCGACGGGAGCCAGGGCTGTGGCTTCGGCAAACGCCGCTTCGTCCAGCAACTTGACTTCGCTGAGCTTGCCCAGCGCCTTGAGCACCGGCGCAGCCTGCGCGATGAACTCGGCGTCGCCTGTGACCAGCAGCGGCATGCGTTCGGCCGGTGACAGGTTCATCTCGCTGCGCAGGTTGCGGGTGGTGCCGACGATGGCCTTGAGCTTGGCGACCCAGGCGTCGGACGCGGCGCAGACCTTGCTGAGGTCGGCTTGCGGGTAGGGCGCCACCACGATGGTGTCGTCCGAGTCGGTGGCCTTGCGACCAGCCACCGGGGCCACGACCTGCCACAGCTCTTCGGTGATGAAGGGGGTGATGGGGTGCAGCAGGCGCAGCACGGTTTCCAGCACGCGGATCAGGGTGCGACGGGTGGCGCGAGCCTGGGCCTCGTTGCTGCTGTCTTTGGCGGCGTTGAGCTGAGCCTTGGCGATTTCGATGTACCAGTCGCAGTACTCGTCCCACACGAACTGGTAGATGGCGTTAGCAACGTTGTCCAGGCGGAACTCGGTGAAGCCTTGTTCGACCGCGGCTTCCACGCGCTGCAGCTCGGACACGATCCAGCGGTCAGCCGGGCTGAAGTCCAGGTAGCCGGTGGCGGCGCACTGGCCGGGTTGCTTGTCGAGGTTCAGGCCGCAGTCCTGGCCTTCGGTGTTCATCAGCACAAACTTGGTGGCGTTCCAGAGCTTGTTGCAGAAGTTGCGGTAGCCCTCGCAGCGCTTGGAGTCGAAGTTGATGCTGCGGCCCAGGCTGGCGAGTGCGGCGAAGGTGAAACGCAGCGCGTCGGCGCCGTAGCCAGGGATGCCGTCCGGGAACTCCTTTTCGGTGTTCTTGCGGACCTTGGGCGCGGTCTCGGGCTTGCGCAGGCCGGTGGTGCGCTTGTCCAGAAGCGGGGCCAGCTCAATGCCGTCGATCAGGTCGACCGGGTCGAGCACGTTGCCTTCGGACTTGGACATCTTCTGGCCTTGGGCATCGCGCACCAGGCCGTGGATGTAGACGTGCTTGAAGGGCACCTTGCCGGTGAAGTGCTTGGTCATCATGATCATCCGGGCGACCCAGAAGAAGATGATGTCGTAGCCGGTGACCAGCACGGACGAGGGCAGGAACAGGTCCAATTCCTTGGTCTGCTCAGGCCAGCCCAGGGTGGAGAAGGGCACCAGCGCCGACGAGTACCAGGTGTCGAGCACGTCTTCGTCGCGGGTCAACTCGCCCTCGTAGCCGGCGGCCTTGGCGCGGGTGCGGGCTTCGTCTTCGTTGCGGGCGACGAAGATCTCACCGTTGCTGCCGTACCAGGCCGGGATCTGATGGCCCCACCACAGCTGGCGGCTGATGCACCAGTCCTGGATGTTCTTCATCCACTGGTTGTAGGTGTTGACCCAGTTCTCGGGCACGAACTTCACATCGCCCGACTCCACCGCTTCGATGGCTTGCTCGGCGATGGACTTGCCTTGTGCGCCGGGCTTGGTCATGGCGACGAACCACTGGTCGGTCAGCATGGGTTCGATGATCTGGCCGGTGCGGGCGCAGCGCGGCACCATCAGCTTGTGCTTCTTGACCTCGACCAGCAGGCCTTCGGCTTCCAGTTGGGCCACCAGGGCCTTGCGGGCCACGAAGCGGTCCAGGCCACGGTAGGCCTCGGGGATCTCTTCCAGGTGCGACACCACCTGCGCGTCGAGCGTGAAGATGGTGATCATCGGCAGGTTGTGACGCTGACCAACCTGATAGTCGTTCGTGTCGTGCGCGGGGGTGACCTTGACGACGCCGGTGCCGAAGTCCTTGTCGACGTGTTCGTCGGCGATCACGGGCACGAGACGGCCGGTGATGGGCAGCTTGGCCAGCTTGCCGATCAGGTGGGCGTAGCGCTCGTCTTCGGGGTGAACCATGACGGCGGTGTCGCCCAGCATGGTCTCGGGGCGGGTGGTGGCCACGACCAGGGTCTCATCGCTGCCATCGATCGGATAGCGGATGTGCCACATCGAGCCGTCTTCTTCCTCGCTTTCGACTTCGAGGTCGGAGACGGCGGACTTGAGGATCGGGTCCCAGCTGACCAGGCGCTTGCCGCGGTAGATCAGGCCTTCTTCGTAGAGCTTGACGAAGGTCTCGCTCACCACCTTGGACAGCTTGTCGTCCATGGTGAAGTATTCGTGCTCCCACGACACCGAGTCACCCATGCGGCGCATCTGCTGGGTGATGGTCGAGCCGCTTTGCTCTTTCCACTCCCAGATCTTGGCGACGAAGTTCTTGCGGCCCAGGTCGTGGCGGTTCTGGCCCTTTTCCTGCAACTGGCGCTCCACCACGATCTGCGTGGCGATGCCGGCGTGGTCGGTGCCGGGGATCCACAGGGTGTTGTGGCCCTTCATGCGGTGGTAGCGCGTCAACGAGTCCATGATGGTCTGGTTGAAGGCATGGCCCATGTGCAGCGTGCCAGTCACATTGGGCGGCGGCAGTTGGATGCAGAAGGACGGCTTGGACTCGTCGAGCGTGGGCTTGTACAGCCCGCGTTGTTCCCACTGGGGACCGTATTTGGCTTCAATGGGCGCGGGGTCGAAAGATTTGGCGAGTTCGGTCATGGTGTGGGTCGGCAGGGCGCACCGGTGTGGCGCAGCAGTCTCAGCAGCAACGTGTCATTTTAGGTGCAGGCGTGGGTGTTGCCTCGCTACCGCGTCAGCTCTTGTTTCATGATCTGGATCAGGTTTCTGGACATTTCAGATGATGGTGTCATCATGTGGACTTGGCGTGAGCGGGGGATGGTCATAGGATGGGCATGAGGCCCGTCCATGAACGCGACCGGCCCGAAGGCATGGAGGTGCGCATGTACGAACATTTGTTGGTGCCCGTTGATGGCAGCGAGTTGTGCGACAAGGCGATCGAGCACAGCATTGGCTTGGCCAAGATGCTGGGCGCATCGATCACAGGCTTCACGGCCGAGCCACCTTTGCCTGTGCTCGTGGTGGAGCAGGCCGCCGTCGCCTACGATGTGGAGACCTTTCAGGAGCATGAGAAGCGCTGCGAGGCCCATGCCCGCGAGATCTTGCTGGCCTTTGCCGAGAAGGCACGTCAGGCCGGGGTGGCCTTTGATGGCCAGTTCGTCATCACCGACAACGTGCAGCAGGCGATTGTCGATATGGCCGAGCAGCGGCACTGTGACCTGATCGTGATGGCCTCACATGGCCGTCATGGCTTGGATGCGCTCATTCACGGGTCCTTGACCAAGAGCGTGCTGGCCCATTCCCAGGTGCCGTTGTTGGTACTACATTGAACGTTTTTAACCCACAAGGAGCTGACCATGAGCGAACTGACCTCGATCCAGAAGGACAAGTTGATGAGCGATCTGAAGCTGGTGATGGCCGATGCAGAAGCCCTGCTGGCCGCCACGGCAGACGACGCCAATGGTGGCATCGCCGAGTTGCGCGCACGCGTGCAGGCTTCGCTGTCGCACGCCAAGGACGGCCTGATCGACGCCCAGGCGGCGGTGGTCGACAAGGCCAAGGCGGCGGCCAAGGCCACCGACGGTTATGTGCACGACAACCCCTGGAAGTCGGTGAGCGTCGCTGCGGGTGTGGGCTTGCTGGTGGGCATCCTGATCGGCCGTCGTTGATCGACGCGCTGTGATCCGGGCATGACCAATCCGTCCAACGGGCCCTCCTCGCAGGGCCGGGGGCTGGGTGCTTCGCTGCAGGGCTTGATGGCCACGGTGTTGGCCATCATCCACACGCGGTTGGAGTTGCTCGTCACCGAACTGGAAGAAGAGAAGCGGCGCCTTCTGGCCACGGTGGCCTGGGGTGCCGTGGGCGTTCTGGTGGGCTGCTTTGCGCTGGCCTTTGCCGCTGTGTTCATCACGGTGCTGTTCTGGGACAGCCATCGCCTCTTGGTGGTGGGCTTGATGACCTTGACCTTTGGGCTGATCAGCGCCTGGGCCATGCACCGGGTGAAAGTGCTGGTGCGTGAATCGGGGCAGATGCTGGCGGCGACCTTGGCCGAACTGGATGCCGACCGCCAGGCCTTGATGCCTGCCGCGCCCGCACCAGCTTCGGCCGACGAGGCGGAGCGCAAGCCATGAAAGGTGCCTCACCTGACGATTTGCGGCTGCGCAAGCTGATGTTGTTGCAGCGCAGTGCGGTCCAGCGCCAGATGCTGGCCATCCAGGCGCGCCAGCTCATGGCGCCGGCCGTGCGGGTGGCCGATCGCGTGAAGGCCGGCGGGCAGTGGGTGCGGGCGCATCCGGCCCTGGTGGCCGGGGCGGCGGCTTTGATGCTGGCCTGGCGGCCCAAGGCGGTCCTGGGCTTGGCGGCCCGGTCCTTGGGCCTGTGGTCAACCGTGCGGCGGGTGTTGCCGCTGGCGGTGCGACTGTGGGGACAGTGGCAGCAGCGCTCGACAAGGTCCTGAGTATTTCGCAGAGGAGTGTGTGCGATGCACATGACGTTCTATGGCGCGACCAACACGGTCACGGGTTCCCGCACGCTGGTCGAAGTGGCCGGCAAGCGCCTGCTGGTCGATTGCGGCCTGTTTCAGGGGTTCAAGACGCTGCGCGAGCGCAACTGGGCCGAACTGCCGTTTGACCCGCGCAGCCTGGATGCGGTGCTGCTGACGCATGCCCACATCGACCACAGCGGGGCTTTGCCCTTGCTGATGCGCCATGGTTTCAAGGGGCCGGTGTGGACCACGGCAGCCTCGGCTGACCTGTGCGAGATCCTGTTGATGGACACGGCCCATCTGCAGGAAGAGGAGGCGCGCTACCGCAACCGGCACAAGGCCACACGCCATGAGCCGGCGGAGCCTTTGTACACGGTGCGCGATGCACAACTGTGTCTGTCGCACCTCAAGCGCGTGCCGCAAGGCGGGGCGATCGAACTGGGGGACGAGGTGCAGGTGCGCTTCACGCGCGCCGGTCACATCCTCGGGGCCTCGAGTGTGCACATCGAGCACCGCGGCAAGTCGGTGCTGTTCTCGGGCGACCTGGGGCGCGACGATGACCTGGTCATGTATCCGCCAGAGACCGGGCAGAAGGCCGACTGGGTGGTGGTCGAATCCACCTATGGTGACCGCCTGCATCCGGACACCGATCCAATCGACAAGCTGGGGGACATCATCCGTCGCACTGCAGCGCGCGGTGGGGTGGTGCTGATTCCGGCGTTTGCGGTGGGGCGCTCGCAGGGTGTCATGTATGCCCTGTACCGGCTCAGGCAGGCGGGCGCGATCCCGGATATGCCGATTGTGCTGGACAGCCCGATGGCCATCTCGGCCACCGAGGTGTACGACCGTCACCCCGAAGAGCATCGCCTCAGCGCCGACGAGGTGCAGGGCATCCGCGACATGACACGCTTCGTGCGCACGGTCGACGAGTCCAAGGCACTGCTCAGACAGCGCTACCCGATGGTGATCATCGCAGGCAGTGGCATGGTGACGGGGGGGCGCATCTTGCACCACCTGGCGTACTACGGCCAGCATTCGCGCAACACGGTGGTGCTCAGCGGCTTCCAGGCCGGCGGCACGCGAGGGGCGTCTCTGGCAGCGGGTGCCACCTCGCTCAAGATGTTTGGCGAGTACGTGCCCATTCGGGCGGAAGTGGCGCAGATCGAGGGGCTGTCTGCCCATGGCGATCAGGCTGACTTGCTGCACTGGCTGGGCGCGCTGGGACAGGCGCCCAAGCAGGTCTTCGTCACGCATGGCGAGCCGCAGTCCGCCGACACCTTGCGTTTGCAGATCAAGGAAAAACTCGGCTGGAAGGCGCGGGTCCCCGATTACCGCGAGACGTTCAAGCTGGACGAGACTTGACCTGACGCAAGGCCCTGCCGGCGTCAGGCGACTACCTTCGGGTTCCTGTTTGTGATGGAACCTGACCATGTCTGCCAACCTTGCCGAGCCTCTTGCCTTGCCTTCTGCTTACATGGATGAGGCCTTGGCCGCCCAGTTGTTCGACAGCGGGCTGAAGCCCATGACCCTGGGCGGGCGGGAATTGCTCCCGATTGTGCAAGGCGGCATGGGCGTGGGCGTGTCGGCGCACCGCTTGGCGGGCACCGTGGCGGCCATGGGCGGCGTGGGCACCTTGTCGGCCGTGGATGCGCGCCGACACCACCCTGACTTGATGGCCCGCACCGAGGGTCTCTCCAGCCGCATCGGGCAGGACGAGGACACCCGTCGACAGGTGGACGCGGCCAACCGGGAAGCGGTGGCGCGCGAGATCCGCGCGGCGCGTGAGGCGTCTCAGGGACGCGGCCTGATTGCGATGAACGTGATGCGCGCGGTCAGCGATTACGCCGGCTATGTGACGGCCTCGCTGGAGGCTGGCGTCGATGCCGTCGTCGTGGGGGCCGGTTTGCCCCTGGACCTGCCGGATCTGGCACAGGACCACTCCGATGCGCTGCTGATTCCCATCCTGTCGGACGCGCGGGGCGTGCAACTCATCGTCAAGAAGTGGGAGCGCAAGAAGCGCTTGCCTGACGCCATCGTGATCGAGCACCCGCGCTTGGCGGGCGGGCATCTGGGTGCAGCCAAGATTGCCGACCTGAATGACCCTCGCTTTGATTTTGAACGGGTGATTCCCGATTCGCTGGCCTTCTTGCGCTCGGCCGGGATCGAGAAGGAAATCCCGCTGATCGCGGCGGGCGGCATCCGCTCGCATGCGGACATCCAGCGGGTGCAGACGCTGGGCGCTGCCGGGGTGCAACTGGGTACGCCGTTTGCGGTGACCGAGGAGGGTGATGCCCATCCCGAGTTCAAGCGCGTGCTGGCCGAAGCGCGTGACGAGGACATGGTCGAGTTCACCAGCGTGGCTGGCTTGCCGGCCCGTGCGGTGGGCACCCCCTGGCTCAAGGCCTATCTGAAGATCGAAGACCGTTTACAAGCGGTGGTGCACGCCAAGAATCGCTGCACCAAGGCCTTTGACTGCCTGGCGCAATGTGGTTTGCGCGATGGCCTGGCTGGCTGGGGCCAGTTCTGCATCGACAACCAGCTGGCAGCTGCCCTGCGCGGTGACCTGAAAAAGGGCCTGTTCTTCCGCGGGGTAGGCGAGCTGCCGTTTGGCTCGCAGATTCGCTCGGTGCGCGAATTGATGGAGCGGCTGCTCACCCGTTCGGTGGCCTTGCGCGCGGTCTGAGGACCGTAGGACGGCGAGTGAGCGGCGGGGCGCCTAAAATTCCCGGATGATTGAGCACAGCGCGACCTCCGGTTCGTTCCCCTCCGCGGCCCCTGGGGGCCATTCTCCTTTGCTGGCGGGCTTGAACCCGGAACAACTGGCGGCCGTCACGGCACCGCCGGGGCCCGCGCTGATCCTGGCGGGTGCCGGATCGGGCAAGACGCGGGTGCTGACCACGCGCATTGCCTGGCTGCTGCAAACGGGCCAAGCCTCTCCAGCCGGCATCATGGCGGTCACCTTCACCAACAAGGCCGCCAAGGAGATGCAGGCGCGTCTGTCGGCCATGCTGCCGGTGAACACGCGCGCCATGTGGATCGGCACCTTCCACGGTCTGTGCAACCGTTTTTTGCGGGCCCACGCCCAGTTGGCCGGTTTGCCGCAGGCCTTCCAGATTCTGGACACGCAAGATCAGCTGTCGGCCGTCAAGCGCATCATCAAGGCGCTCAAGTTCGACGAAGAAAAGTGCGTGCCCAAGCAGACCAGCTATTTCATCGCCAATGCGAAGGACGCAGGGCAGCGTCCGAAGGACTTGGCCCCACGTGACGAGCTGGGCCGCATGCAACTGGCCGTCTACCAGGCCTACGAAGACCAGTGCCAGCGCGAAGGCGTGGTGGACTTTGCCGAGCTGATGCTGCGCACCTACGAGATCATGCGCGACCACCCCGAGGTGCGCGAGCATTACCAGCGCCGCTTCAAGCACATCCTGGTCGACGAGTTTCAGGACACCAACCGCCTGCAGTACATGTGGTTGAAGATGTTCGCCGGCAACCCGGCTCTGACCGGCAACAGTGTGTTTGCCGTGGGCGACGACGACCAGAGCATCTATGCCTTCCGCGGTGCGCAGGTCAGCAACATGGCCGACTTCGAGCGCGAGTTCCGCGTCGAGAAGGTCATCAAGCTGGAGCAGAACTACCGCAGCCACGGCCACATCCTGGACGCGGCCAACACCCTGATCGCGCAAAACAGCCAGCGCCTGGGCAAGAACCTGCGCACGGACGAGGGCCTGGGCGAGCCCATCCGCATCTATGAGGCGGCCAGCGACTACGCCGAGGCGCAGTGGGTGGTGGACGAGGCGCGCCAGTTCAAGCGCGAGGGCCAGCCCTTGCACGAGGTGGCGGTGCTGTACCGCAGCAACGCGCAGTCGCGGGTGATCGAATCGGCGCTGTTCAATGCAGGCGTGCCTTACAAGGTGTACGGCGGCCTGCGCTTCTTCGAGCGTGCCGAAGTGAAGCACGCACTGGCCTATCTGCGTCTGATCGAGAACCCCAACGACGACACCAGCTTCTTGCGCGTGGTGAACTTCCCGGCGCGGGGCATTGGTGCCCGCAGCGTGGAGTTGGTGCAGGACGCCGCGCGCACCAGCGGTCGCAGCCTGTCGCAGAGTGTGACCGCCGTGCCGGGGAAGACCGGCGCCAACCTGCAGGGCTTTGTAGCGTTGGTGGACGCCATGCGCGAGGCCACACGCGGCCTGACGCTGCGCCAGATCATCGAGCATGTGCTCGACACCTCGGGCCTGCGCGACTTCTATCGCAACGAGAAGGACGGCCAAGATCGCTTGGAGAACCTGGACGAACTGGTCAACGCCGCCGAGGCTTTTGTGACGCAGGAAGGGTTCGGCAAGGACGCCGTGGCGCTGCCTGTGGACGAGCCGGTCGGCACCATTGCCACCGGCTTGCCCGCCGCGGTGGCCTCGGTGGACATGCTCCCCGACGCGGAAACCGGCGAGATCATCTCGCCGCTGCTGGCCTTCCTGACCCACGCCTCGCTGGAGGCCGGTGACAACCAGGCGCAGGCCGGGCAGGATGCCGTGCAGTTGATGACCATCCACGCCTCCAAGGGACTGGAGTTCAACAACGTGTTCCTGACCGGGCTGGAAGAGGGCCTGTTCCCGCACGAAAACTCGGCGACGTCGACCGAAGGGCTGGAGGAAGAGCGCCGCTTGATGTATGTGGCCATCACCCGGGCACGCCGTCGGCTGCACATCAGCTTCTGCCAGACCCGCATGCTGCACGGTCAGACCCGCTACAACATCAAGAGCCGTTTCCTGGATGAACTGCCGGAAAGCGCCCTGAAGTGGCTGACACCCCGCAACCAGGGCTTTGGTTCAGGCTTTGCCGCCTCGTACCAGGATGCCTGGAGCAGTGGCAAGGGGATGGGTTCGGTGGTGGGGGCGGGCGCACAGCCTTGGCGTGGCGGTGGCTCAGGCTCGGCGGGGGGCAGCCGCGGTGGCTATGGTGGCCAGGCTTACGGCGGTGGTCAGGGCGGCTATGGCAAGCGCGAGGAGTCCTTCAAGGACCTCACCGCACCGATTCCCAAGGCCATGGCGCAGGCCAAGTCCGAGGCGGGCTTCAAGGTGGGCCAGGCCGTGTTCCACAACAAGTTCGGTGAGGGCGTCATCCTCACGCTGGAAGGCAATGGCGCGGATGCCCGCGTGCAGGTCAATTTCGGGCGCCACGGCACCAAGTGGCTGATGCTGAGCGTGGCCAAGCTCACGCCCATCGAGTGATCGCCAGGGCCTCGTGCTGTCAGGCGCGCAGGCCGGGTCCCGATCGGGCAGGGCTCAGACCAGGCCGTTGCGGATCGCGTACACCGTGAGCTCGGAGTTGTTGGTCAGGCTCAGCTTTTCCAGCACCCGTGCCCGGTAGACGCTCACCGTTTTGGGGCTGAGCAGCAACTGCTCGGCAATGTCCGACAGGCGCTTGCCCGAGGCGATCATCACCAGGGTCTGCAGCTCGCGGTCGGACAGCTTCTGGTGTGCGTCTTCCTGTGTGGGCGTGGTCAGGTTGTCCACCAGCATCTGCGCCATCTCGGGCGTCACATACTTCTTGCCCTGGGCCACGGTGCGCACGGCGGCCACAATCTGAGCCGCATCGCTGCCCTTGTTCAGGTAGCCCGAGGCGCCAGCCTTCAGCGCCCGCATGGCGTACTGGTCTTCGGGGTACATCGACACCACCAGCACCCGCAGCGTGCTGCCTTCTTCCTTGAGCACGTGCAGCACGTCCAGGCCGCTGCGGCCGGGCAGGTTGATGTCGAGTACCAGCACGTCACAGGACTTGTCGCGCAGCAGGGCGCGCAACTCGCCGTAGTCGGCGGCTTCCCCCACCACCTCGATGTCCTCCGAGTCGGACAGGGTGTCGCGGATCCCGCGGCGGATCAGGGCATGGTCGTCGCAGAGTATGACTTTGATCATAGGTCGCCCCAGGCGGTGGGGTCGTCGTGGTCGTTGTCCATGATGCCAGTGTCGTCGGGCAAGCCGGTGAGCAAGGCGTCGATGAAGCCATTCTCAGGGCCGGACAGGGGCACCGACAGGATCAGGCTGGTGCCTTGCGGGTTGCTGCTGAGGTCCACCCAGCCGCCCACCGTTTCGGCGCGTTCATGCAGGCCCCGGATGCCGAAGGAGCGGGCCTTGGCTAGGTCGTCCGCGCTCAGTCCGCGACCGTTGTCGGTCACCTCGACCGACAACACGCCGCCCGCCTGGGTCAGATCTACGCTGACCTTGGTCGCCTGGGCGTGTTTGGACACGTTGGTGAGCGCCTCCTGGGCGAAGCGGTAAGCGACCAGCGGCACCCCCGAGGCCAGGTCCGGCTTCTCGTGGCTGGCCCGGAAGGTCGTTTCAATGCCGGTGCGCTTGGCAAAGCGGTCTGCCATCCATTGCAGGGCCGGCACCAGGCCTTGCTCCAGGATGGCCGGACGCAGGTTGTGCATGATGCGTTGGCTGGCGTCATGGGCGTGTCCGACGGACTCCAGGGCTTGGCGGGCACGCTCGGCAATCTCCGGAGTGGGCGCGTGGCGCGCGATCCACGCCAGGTCAAACTTGACAGCGGTCATCGCGCCGCCCACATCGTCGTGGATCTCGCGGGCGATGGCGGCGCGTTCTTGCTCGATGCTGGCCTGCAAGTGTTGCGCGAGCTCGCGCAACTGCTGGCGCGAGCGGCTCAGCGCCAAGTCGGCGCGCTGTTTGGCGATGCGCGTGCGATTGGCCTCGATGGCCAACATCGCCGCAGGCGCCAGGCGGGCCAGGTTGCTCTTGAGCAGGTAGTCGTTGGCGCCGTTGCGCATGGCCTGCACGGCAATGTCCTCGCCGATCTCGCCGGACACCAGGATGAAAGGCACCAGTTTGCCCAGCGCCCGCACCTTGTCCAGCGCGGCCAGCCCGGAGTAGCCCGGCAGGTTGTAGTCGCACAAGATCAGGTCCCAGTCCTCGAACAAGGCGTCGCTGAGCTCGGCCTCGGTGTCGATGCGGCGGATGTCCGCGTTGATGCCGCCACGCTGCAGATGGATGGCCACGAGGGCGTGATCGGCCTCGTTGTCTTCGATGTGCAACACCTTCAGGCGCAAAGGCGGCATGGACGGCACATCGCCAGCTGGGGCCGGGGGGGCGGGCGAGTGATCGGACACGGGCAAGCTTCCATTCCTGTATTTACGCCAAGTTTTACCGCGTCGACGTGGGCTTAAGTGGCGTTGTAACCGAAAAATTCTAACAACCGGCTCATGATGGAGCCTGTTCGGGTGTCAAGCGTCGGCACAATACACCGACAACCCATATATTGATCCGTTTGCCCTGTGTGCAAGTGCCCTCAACCTGCTTCCGTGGAGCCACGATGAGCTTCGACGATTCCGTCGCCAACCAGCCTGCAGCGATGCCCCTGCTGTTCGCGGCCGAGCTGCAGGATCACCTGATGATGGCCTCCACCGACTTGGAGCGCCTGCAGCGCCTGCTCGACGATGCCTGCCTGGCTCTGATCGACGGCTTCCACAGTTCTGCCGGGCAGCTGGCCGAGGTCATCGACCAGGGACATGAGATCACCCCGGAATTGCAGGAGGTGCGTGGCAAGCTGTTCAAGGCGGTCACGGCGCTGCAGTTTCAGGACATGGCCACCCAGTTGATCGCCCACACCAATCAGCGTCTGCGCAGCTGCGCCGACCAGATCGCCCGCGATGCACTGGGATCAGACGATCCGGACGGGGCGGCTGTGGTCGAAGACCTGCCTCTCAAGCCCAACCCGGTGACCCAGGACGAAATGGATGCAGGATCGGTGGAATTGTTCTGAAATTCCGCCCGATGAAATCCTGACCCCACTCGGACTGGTCATAAGATCTTTCAATTGCTGACAAAGCACTGTTCATTCAAGCACCGGAGAGCGACATGCACTCGATTCTTGCCGTCGACGATTCTGCGTCCATGCGTCAAATGGTTTCTTTCACCCTCAAGAGCGCGGGCTACAACGTCGTCGAAGCGGTGGACGGGCAGGATGCATGGGAGAAGGCCGGCGGTCGCAGCTTTGACCTGGTTCTGACCGACCAGAATATGCCCCGCATGGACGGCATCAGCCTGACCAAGAAACTGCGCGAGGACCCCCAGTTCAAGTCCACCCCCATCCTGATCCTGACCACAGAGTCCAGCGACCAGATGAAGCAGGCCGGCCGTGCCGCTGGCGCGACGGGCTGGTTGGTCAAACCCTTTGACCCCAATAAGCTGATCGAGGTCATCCAGAAGGTGATCCGCTGATCTTTGGGGTGCGCCCTCCAGCACGGCGCAGCGACGACATTCAGGAGCCTTCATGGCAGAGATGAGCACAGACAACAGCAGCGCTTCGGCAGGCATCGACCTCAGCCAGTTTTATCAGGTCTTTTTCGAAGAAGCCGGGGAAAACCTCGACAACATGGAGCAACTCCTGTTGAACGTGGATCTGGCCGCGGCGGACGACGAAGAGCTCAACGCCATCTTCCGCTGCGCCCACTCCATCAAGGGGGGGGCCGCCACCTTCGGTTTCAGCGATGTGGCCGAGTTGACCCATCAGATGGAGACCCTGCTCGACAAGTTGCGTCGCCATGAACTGGTGCCGACCTCGCCCATGGTCGATGTGCTGCTGCAGTCGGGCGATGCCCTGCGCGCCATGCTGGGCCGCCACCAGGGCTCGGGCGCCGACCCCTTCGATACCAGTGAGTTGCTGGTGAACATTCGGGCCATGGTGGCCGGTGAAGGTGCGCCGGCACCGGCTGCGGTGGCCCCGGCGCTGGTGGTAAAGGCGCCCGAACCCACGCCAGAGCCCGTCGCGGCGCCCGCTGCGGCCGCCCCCGCCAGCGGCCAGCGCACCGTGGAGCTGCGTGTCGGGCCGCTGTCGGATGCCAGCCAGGCGGACAACCTCATCGACCTGTTCAAGGAAATCACGGACCTGGGCACCATCGAGCCCTTGCCCGACGACCCGGCGCTGGCCGGCATCCGTCGCTTCAAGGTGGCGACCAGCACCTCCGAGGCCGACTTGCTGGACCTGTTTACCTTCCACGTCTCGCGCGAGCAGGTGGCCTTCCTGCCCTTCGGTGCCGCCGCACCGGTGGCCGATGCCGCTTACGGCTTCTTCGACGACGAGCCCGCCCCGATGCAGGCAGCGCCGGCGGCCCCGATGGCCGACAAGGCAGCGCCCGATGCGGGCTATGGCTTCTTTGACAACGCGCCCGGCGCACCGGAGCAGCCCACCACCCAGGTGGTCGCGGCGGCCCCGGCCCCGAAACCCAGTGCGCCCGCCCCGGCCAAGCCGGCGGCGCCCAAAGCCGATCGCCCGGCCGGTGGTCTGGAGGCCTCGACCATCCGCGTGTCGGTCGAGAAAGTCGACCAGCTCATCAACTTGGTCGGGGAACTCGTCATCACCCAGGCCATGCTGGCGCAAAACAGCCGTGGCCTGGACCCGGTGGTCTACCAGCAACTGGTGGCCGGCCTGACCGACCTGGATCGCAACACGCGCGACCTGCAAGAGGCCGTGATGTCGATCCGGATGATTCCGATGGCGACCGTGTTCAGCCGCTTCCCCCGCATGCTGCGCGATCTGGCCAACAAGCTGGGCAAGAAGGTCGAGCTGGTGACCCAGGGTGAGGCCACCGAGCTGGACAAGGGCCTGGTCGAGAAGATCACCGACCCGCTGACCCACCTGGTGCGCAACTCTTGCGACCACGGCATCGAAATGCCTGCCGAGCGACTGGCCAAGGGCAAGCCCGAAGAGGGCACCATCACCCTGGCAGCTTCGCACCAGGGCGGCTCCATCGTCATCGAAGTGCGCGACGACGGCAAAGGCCTGTCGCGTGAGAAACTGCTGAACAAGGCCCGCGAAAAGGGCCTGGACGCCCCCGATTCCTTGACCGACTCCGAAGTCTGGGCCCTGATCTTTGCCCCAGGCTTCTCGACGGCCGAGGAGGTCACCGACGTGTCGGGCCGTGGCGTGGGCATGGACGTGGTCAAGAAGAACATCACCTCGCTGGGCGGCACGGTCGAGATCGACTCGGCCGAAGGCTATGGCATGCGGGTGGCGGTGCGTCTGCCACTGACCCTGGCCATCATGGACGGCATGAGCGTGGGCGTGGGCGAGGAGGTCTACATCCTGCCGCTGTCGTCGGTGGTCGAGTCCTTCCAGGTCAGCCCCGAAATGATCAAGACCATTGGCGGCTCCGGTCGTGTGGTCGAGGTGCGGGATGAGTACATGCCCGTCATCGAGCTGGAAAAGGTGTTTGATGTGCCCCGCTTCGACTGGGAGCACAACAGCGGCATCATGGTGGTGGTCGAGGCAGAAGGGGGCCGTGTGGCCCTGCTGGTCGACGAGCTGCTGGGCCAGCAACAGGTGGTGGTGAAGAACCTCGAAACCAACTATCGCAAAGTCAACGACGTGTCGGGTGCGACGATCATGGGAGATGGCCGCGTGGCCCTGATCCTGGACGTGGGCAGCCTGGTGCGTCGCTCGCGCCACTGAGCGGCGTGTGCCTCATCTGAATTGGAGAATGTGTTCATGGGTAGCTTGAGCGTGGTCGAACAGCCGGACTCACAGGCCAATCTGGCGCGTGAGTACCTCACCTTCCGTCTGGGCGACGAAGAGTACGGCATCGACATCCTGAAAGTGCAGGAAATTCGTGGGTACGAGAACCCCACGCGCATTGCCAACGCGCCGCATTTTCTCAAAGGGGTGGTCAACCTGCGCGGCACCATCGTGCCCATCGTCGATTTGCGTCTGCGCTTTGGTTGCAGTTCGGCCGAGTACAACTCCTTCACAGTGACGATCGTGCTGCACATCGGGCAGCGCACCATCGGCACGGTGGTGGACTCGGTCAGCGACGTGGTGGAGATCCCGGCCGAGGCGATTCGTCCTTCGCCCGAGATGTCGTCGGCGATCGATGCCGCTTACATGCGCGGCCTGGCGCAGGTCGGCGAGCGCATGGTGATCTTGCTCGACATTGAAAGCATGCTGATGAGCCCGGACATGGGCTTGGTGGACTGAGCGTCAGTCAATGCATGACGTCATGAAAAAGGGCGCCTGCGGGCGCCCTTGGTGTTGGTGCATCGGATTAGGGGCGGTCGCGGCGCCCTGTGCCGTCAGGCCGCGTGGTCGCCGTCCTGGAAAGCGGCCACGACGGCCGCATCCAGTTCTGACAGCGGTACGGCCAGACGTTGCGCGGCATCGCTCACCTCGCGCTGTTTCGGCGCCCAGATCGGCGCCGGCCAGCGGGTATCCCAGTCATAGCGCGCGATCACGTGCCAGTGCAGGTGCGGCACCACATTGCCCAGCGAGGCCAGGTTGACTTTGGTCGGCTGCAGCACTTGGCGCAGCACGGTTTCCACCTTGGCCACGGCCTGCATCAGGTGGCTGCGGTCGGCGGGCGACAGATCGGTCCATTCCGCTACATGGGCATTCCAGATCACGCGGTAGAACGCCGGATGATCGGCATCCACCGCGCGGATCACACGGAACTTCTCCGTGCGCCACAACAGGATGCCGCCATCCTGCTCGCACAACTCACAGCCGGGTACCAAGGTGATGCTCATGACAACTCGGGTTTGGGATTAATGTTGAACGCACAGTGACTGCGGCGCGTCAGCCCGACCCAACGGACGCCGCAGATCCGGCTCAGTCGGTCTGCCGGCGTCCGCCCCCATGAGGGGGCGCCCGAAGCGCGTAGGGGGTGGGCCTGTCAGACCAAGACGCGTTCGATGCCGCCGTTGTTGGCCTTGGCCACGTACTCCGGCATCCAGTTCTCACCCAGGATCTGCTTGGCCATCTCGATGACGACATAGTCAGCCTCCAGCAGGCCGGTCTGGGCGTCATCGACGTAGCGGCTCAGCCCTTGCAGGCAGGCCGGGCAGGACGTCAGGATCTTGGCGTTGTCCTTGGCACCGATCAGACCTTGCTCGCGCAGCGCGGCTTCACCCTTGCGGATCTCCTCCTCCTTGCGGAAGCGCACTTGCGTGGAGATGTCCGGGCGGCTGACGGCCAGCGTACCGGCCTCACCGCAGCAACGCTCCGACTTGATCACGCCATCGCCCAGCAGGGCCTTGACGGTCTTCATCGGATCCTGCTGCTTCATCGGGCTGTGGCAGGGGTCGTGGAAGAGGTAGCCGCCGGCCTTGGGCAGGGTGATGCCCTTTTCCAGAAGGAACTCGTGGATGTCGATGATGCGGCAGCCCGGGAAGATCTTGTCGAACTGGTAGCCCTGCAATTGGTCGTAGCAGGTGCCGCAGGACACGACCACCGTCTTGATGTCCAGGTAGTTCAGCGTGTTGGCCACGCGGTGGAACAGCACCCGGTTGTCGGTGATCATCTTCTCGGCCACATCGAACTGGCCGGCGCCGCGTTGCGGGTAGCCGCAGCACAGGTAGCCCGGCGGCAGCACGGTCTGCACGCCGGCGTGCCACAGCATGGCCTGTGTTGCCAAGCCCACTTGCGAGAACAGGCGCTCCGAACCGCAACCCGGGAAGTAGAACACCGCCTCGGTGTCGGCCGTGGTGGCCTTGGGATTGCGGATGATGGGGACGTAGTCCTTGTCCTCGATGTCCAGCAGCGCACGCGCCGTCTTCTTGGGCAGACCACCGGGCATCTTCTTGTTGATGAAGTGGATGATCTGCTCTTTGATCGGCGCCGTGCCCACCGTGGCCGGGGGTGCGCTGGTCTGCTTGCGGGCGACGACCTTGAGCACCTCGTTGCCCAGGCGCTGCAGTGGCATGGCCACATCCACCAGGGCAGAACGGATCAGCTTGATGGTCTGCGGGTTGTTGCTGTTGAGCATGGCCATGCCGGCCGCGCCCGCAGGGCGGAAGCTCTTCTTGCCCAGCTTGACCAGCAGGTTGCGCATGTTCATCGACACGTCGCCGAAATCGATCTTGACCGGGCAGGGTGTCAGGCACTTGTGGCAGACCGTGCAGTGGTCGGCCACGTCCTCGAACTCTTCCCAGTGCTTGATCGACACGCCACGGCGCGTCTGCTCTTCGTACAGGAAGGCCTCGACCAGCAGCGAGGTGGCCAGGATCTTGTTGCGCGGGCTGTAGAGCAGGTTGGCGCGCGGCACGTGCGTCGAGCACACCGGCTTGCACTTGCCGCAGCGCAGGCAATCCTTGACGGAGGTGGCGATGTCGCCAATGTCCGACTGCTGCATGATCAGCGACTCGTGGCCCATCAGGCCGAACGAGGGCGTGTAAGCCTCGGTCAGGTCGGCGGCGTGCACGTCGTCGCCCAGGCGATGCAGGGCCTCGCCACGCAGCAGCTTGCCCTTGTTGAAGCGGCCTTCCGGGTCCACCTTCTGCTTGTAGGCGGTGAAGTTGGCCATCTCCTCGTCCGTGAGGAACTCCAGCTTGGTGATGCCGATGCCGTGCTCACCTGAGATCACGCCGTCCAGCGAGCGCGCCAGCTTCATGATGCGGCCCACGGCTTCGTGCGCCGTTTGCAGCATCTCGTAATTGTCGCTGTTGACGGGGATGTTGGTGTGCACGTTGCCGTCGCCGGCGTGCATGTGCAGGGCCACCCACACACGGCCACGCAGCACTTCCTTGTGGATGCGCTTGAGTTCGTCGAGGATGGGGCGCAGGGCACCGCCGTTGAACTCGTGGGCCAGCACGTCGCGGATCTCGCGCTTCCAGCCGGCACGGATCGTCCAGGTCTGCAGCAGGTTGAAGACGGTGTCCCCGGCTTCGGGCGTGTAGCTGCCGTTGCGATGCTGCTGGTAGCCATGGGCCACCAGCGCCTCATCGACCTCGGTGATCGGGGTGTCGATGTGCTCGGACAAGAAGGCCCAGCGGGCTCGCACGGTGGCCAGGTGGGCCTGCGCGGTGGCGATCTTCTCGGCCAGGGCTTCTTCGTTGGGCAGCTCTTCCGCGTCTTCGACCTTGCCCATGAACGAGGCAATGTGCTGGGTGCCGGTCTGGAAGAACGCGTCCAGCGCATCGACCAGGGCCAGCTTGTTGCGCAGGCTCAGCTCGATGTTGATGCGCTCGATGCCCAGGGTGTACTCGCCCATGCGCGGCAGCGGGATCACCACGTCTTCGTTCACCTTGAAGGCGTTGGTGTGCTTGGCGATGGCGGCGGTGCGCTTGCGGTCGGCCCAGAACTTCTTGCGGGCTTCGGCGCTGACGGCCACGAAGCCTTCACCCGAGCGGCCATTGGCCAGACGGATGACTTCGCTGGTGGCGCGGGCCACGCGGTCCTCGTCGTCACCGACGATGTCGCCGACCAGGATCATCTTGGGCAGGGTGCCGCGCTTGCTCTTGGTGGCATAGCCCACGGCGCGCAGGTAGCGGTCGTCGAGGTGCTCCAGGCCGGCCAGGATGGCGCCGCCCGGCTGCTTCATCTCTTCGAACATGAAGTCCTTGATCTCGACGATCGAGGGCACGCCTTCCTTGGGGTTGCCGAAGAACTCCAGGCACACGGTGCGGACGTGCTTGGGCATGCGGTGCACGACCCAGCGGGCGCTGGTGATCAGGCCGTCACAGCCTTCCTTCTGGATGCCGGGCAGGCCGGCGAGGAACTTGTCGGTGACGTCCTTGCCCAGGCCTTCCTTGCGGAAGATGCGGCCGGGGATGTCCAGACGCTCGGTGCGGATCGGGGTCTTGCCGTCGGCCTCGAAATAACGCAGCTCGAAGCTGGCGGTTTCAATGTCGTGGATCTTGCCGAGGTTGTGGTCCAGACGAACCACTTCCAGCCACTGCGCATCGGGCGTCACCATGCGCCAGGAGGCGAGGTTGTCCAACGCCGTGCCCCACAGCACAGCCTTCTTGCCGCCGGCGTTCATGGCGATGTTGCCGCCCACGCACGAGGCTTCTGCCGAGGTTGGGTCCACCGCGAACACAAAGCCTGCGCGTTCGGCCGCATCGGCCACGCGCTGCGTGACCACACCCGCGCCGGTCCAGACAGTGGCCACCGGCTGGGCCACGCCCGGCAGGTTCACCATCTCGACTTCGGTCATCTGTTCGAGCTTTTCGGTGTTAATCACCGCGCTCTTCCAGGTCAGCGGCACGGCGCCGCCGGTGTAGCCGGTCCCACCCCCGCGTGGGATGATGGTCAAGCCCAGCTCGACGCAGCCCTTGACCAGGGCGGCCATCTCTTCTTCGGTGTCCGGGGTCAGGACGACGAAGGGGTATTCCACGCGCCAGTCGGTGGCGTCGGTCACGTGCGAGACGCGGCTCAGGCCATCGAACTTGATGTTGTCGTGACGGGTGACTTTGCGCAGCACGCGCTGGGCGCGCTCACGCAGCTCGCCCATCTGGTCGAAGGCGCGGGCAAAACGGTCCACCGCGGCGCGGGCCATCTCCAGCACTTCGCCCACCAAGGCGTCGCGGGCGCTGTCGTTGCTGGGGGTGCGACGCTTGTCGACCTCTCCCAGGCGGTGGTGCAGCGCTTCAATCAGCTGGCCGCGGCGCTTGGGGTTGTCCAGCAGGTCGTCTTGCAGATAGGGGTTGCGCTGCACGACCCAGATGTCGCCCAGCACTTCGTACAGCATCCGGGCAGAGCGGCCCGTCAGGCGCTCGGTGCGCAGCTGGCTCAGGGCCTCCCAGGCGCGCTGGCCCAGCAGGCGCTGGACGATCTCGCGGTCCGAGAACGAGGTGTAGTTATAGGGAATCTCGCGCAGGCGTGGCTGGCCGTCCGTGTGGGCGTCGGCAGCCTGGGCGATCATGTGGGTCAACTCGGTGGGTGCGTTCATGAGGTCGCCAGACGCGAAGGGCCGGATTTCGGAAATGCGCAAGGCACCTGGGGGCAATGAATCACTCCCAGGCGCTGCTGTGGGGAGGGTTTTCGCGCCTGAGTCGAGATGTTAACGCAGCGGGTCATGCCCTTAGTCAGAAAAGGGCGCTTAGTACGGTCTTATGGCGGCGTTTGGGTGCGTTTGAAGTCGTTATGCTGGCAGCACTGACACCTTGATGACTTTCTGTCGAGTCGAACATGCACGCTGTTGCTCCGAATGCCACCTGGCCTTATCCCTGCTGGATCGCCCACCGAGGTGCGGGTGAACTGGCCCCCGAGAACACCATGGCCGCATTCCGCTTGGGCGCCGAGCATGGGTTTGCCATGTTCGAGTGCGATGTGAAGCTCAGCGCCGACGGCGAGCCGTTTCTGCTGCACGACACCGACCTGAATCGCACGACCAACGGGCAGGGCGAGGCGGGATTGTTGAATTGGGACGCCTTGTCCCGCCTGGATGCTGGCAGCTGGCATGGCCGCCCATATGCGGGGGAGCCGTTGCTGCGTCTGGAGGCCTTGGCCCGCTGGCTGCAGGCCTTGGGCATGATGGTCAATCTGGAGATCAAGCCGACGCCGGGCGATGAGGTGCGCACCGGCCGGGTCGTGGCCCAGCATGTGGCGCGTCTGTGGGCGCAGGCCCACGTCAAGCCACTGCTCAGCTCGTTCAGCACGGCGGCGCTGGAGGCTGCGCGCCAGACCCAGCCCGATCTGCCTCGGGCAATGTTGCTCGATGAGTGGGCCGACGACGGAATCAAGACTGCCTCGCGGCTGGGCTGCCTGGCGCTGGTGGTGAACCACACGCATCTGAATGCCGAGCGCATCGCCGCCATCCATGAGGCGGGCATGAAGGCCCTGAGCTACACCGTCAACCAGGCCTCGCGCGCCAGCATGTTGTGGCGCGCCGGGCTCGACGGACTGATCACCGACCGGGTGGACGTGTTCGAACCACAGGCGCGTCTGGGGGCGAATCCGGCCCGCCTGATGGTGGAGGCCGAGGCCTTGATGGCCTGATGTTGGCTTCCGCTTACGCCCGTGAGGTCTGAAGCACCCATTTCGAGGGTGTGGCGGGTGGGTCGGCTGTTCCGAATTAAAATACAAAATTACAAAGCGAAACCTAAAGAGGTCTTGCGTTAACGTTGTCTCGGTGGTGAACCGGATGAGCTTGAGAGCTGTCGGCTCCTGTTGAGTGGCGTGTGAAGTGCGAATTGGTGATTCTGGAATGGGCTGCGTATGCCGACGGTTTGGTCACTCGGGACGAGTGGCTGGCGTGGGCACGCGGTCCGGCGCAGTTGCCGGCTGAGCACGTTCAGCAGGTGCCGGCGCTGTCGGACATGCCGGCCATGATGCGCCGTCGGGTCGACCGATTGGGGCGTCTGGCCTGCCAGGTGGCGTACTGGTGCCAGCAGGTCGCCGGCGATGTGCCGCTGGTTTTTGCGTCGCGCTACGGCGATGCCCACCGTTCGCTCCAGCTTCTGGGTGACCTGGTTCAGCAGCAGCCACTGTCGCCAACGGGCTTTGCGCTGTCGGTGCATAACGCCGTGGCTGCCTTGTATTCCATTGCGCGCGGTGACACACGCAATGCGGTGGTGGTGGCCGGCGGGCGCGCCACGGTGACAGCGGCGTTGGTCGAAGCGGCGGCACTGATTGCCGACGGTGAGCCTGAGGTGCTGGTGGTGTGCTACGAAGCCCCTCTGCCTGAGCACTACGCGCACTTTCAGGATGAGCACAACTGCGAGTTTGCCTGGGCGTGGCGCGTGACAGGGGCGCACCGTGGC
The DNA here is from genome assembly GCF_034003525.1 of Aquabacterium sp. Classification (GTDB taxonomy): domain Bacteria; phylum Pseudomonadota; class Gammaproteobacteria; order Burkholderiales; family Burkholderiaceae_C; genus Aquabacterium. Next base: position 87,413 of record NZ_JAVEYN010000005.1, on the reverse strand, counting down.
AGCGAGGGCGTCACTGTGCTGCTTCAGCTCGGTGAAGAGACTACCGATGCGGCGCCGTTGCCCCTCATGGGGCGGCCTGAAGGCCTGGCGGTCCTGCGGCAGGTGCTCCAGCAAATCGGGAAGGTGGGGGGCGACCAGGTGCTGGTTCGTCATGAGCGACCCGGTGTGTGTGCACGCTGGAGTGCCCATGCTTGATCGCCTGGGCTGGTGTTGGCGCCTGCTCGCCACTGGGCTGTGTTTCGCCAGTTTTGGGTTGGGCGGCTTGCTCTTGTGGGCGCTGGTGTTCCCGGCTGTGTGGTTGCTGATCCGAGAGCCTGCGCGGCGTGCGCGTGTGTCGCGGCGGATCATCCACCTGACCTTCCGCTGTTTTGTCGGGCTGATGCGTGGGCTAGGTGTGTTGACCTATGAGGTGCATGGCCTGGAAAGGCTGAATCGCCCTGGTTTGCTCATTTTGGCCAATCACCCCTCGCTCATCGATGTGGTGTTTCTGATCTCATTCACGCCCTTGGCGGACTGCGTGGTCAAGGCGGCCTTGCTGCACAATCCCTTCACTCGCGGGCCAGTGCTGGCGGCGGGGTTCATTTTCAACAATGCCGGACCGCCGATGTTGAGCGATTGCATCGCTTCGGTGCAGTCGGGCAGTCACCTCATCATCTTTCCGGAGGGCACGCGCTCGACCCCCGGAGCGCCGCTGGCCTTGCAGCGTGGCGCAGCGAATGTGGCAGTCCGAGGCCGCATCCCGATCACGCCGGTCGTGATCACCTGCGACCCATCGACGCTGACCAAGGGCGAGCCATGGTGGCGTGTACCCCCCAAGCGGCCGCATTTCTGTTTGGTGGTGCGCGAAGACCTGCCGACCGACAAGCTGATCGAGGGCTGTACCAGCGATGCGCTGGCGGCTCGCCGATTGACCGATTACCTGAGCGATTACTTCACATCGGAGACCCGCCGTGACTGTTGACATGGATACCCAAACGCTGGAACAGGAGATCAAGGAGCTGATCATCAGCTCCCTGGCACTGGAAGACATCGCTCCCGAGGAGATCAACCCCACCGAGCCTTTGTTTGTCAAAGGCCTGGGGCTGGACTCCATCGACGCGCTGGAACTAGGGCTGGCCCTGCAGCGCAAATATGGGGTGTCCGTGTCGTCCGACTCGGAAGAAACCCGTCGCCACTTCGGGAGCGTGCGTGCGCTGGCTGCGTTCGTGACGGCCCAGCGTGCGCGTTGATGCACGCTTGTGAAATCTTGCGGAATGCCTGTTATGACCAAAGACGAAATCCTTCAACGCATCGTTGACATCCTGGTGAAGACCTTTGATCTGGATCCCGCCTTGGTGGTGCCGCAAGCCCGCCTGCGTGAAGATCTGGACATCGACAGCATCGATGCGGTGGACCTGATGGTGCAGCTCAAACCCATGGTGGGGCAGCGCTTGCAGCCGGAGGCTTTCAAGACGGTGCGTACGGTCAATGATGTGGCCGATGCCTTGTACCAACTGGTGTCCGGCGAGCAGGTCGGTGCCTAAACGGCTGTGGGGCAATCTCGCCCTGGGGGCCGTGACCCTGGCGTATCCCGCCGTGGTCTATTTCTCTCTGGGGCGGTTTGAGCCGCGCTGGTTGGCCTTGCTGTTGCTGGCCATTGCCTTGGTGCGCCTCGGACTGGGTCGCACGGTGGCGACCTGGGGGGTGGTGGCGGTGGCCTTGACCCTGGCTATCCTTAGTTGGCTGGGCAATGCCTTGATGCCAGTCAAGCTGTACCCGGTGGCCGTGAATGTCTTCATGTTGGTGATGTTTGCCTCGACTCTCATCCACCCGCCCAGCGCGGTCGAACGCCTGGCCCGCTTGAGAGAGCCCGATCTGCCCGAGGTGGCCATTGCGTACACCCGCAAGGTCACGTTTGTGTGGTGTGGTTTCTTCTTGCTCAATGGCAGCATGGCCTTGGCCACAACCGTGTGGGGTACCGAGGCGCAATGGGCCCTTTACAACGGTGCCATCGCTTACGTCCTGATGGGCGTGATTGCAGTGGTCGAGTGGCTGGTGCGCCAGCGTGTTCGCGGTTCGGCTGCGGCTGTGTCGATGCCTGGGAGGCCGCATGCGTGAGTGGATTCCCCTGAGCGAGTTGGCCTGCCGACCCGCTGATGCCAACCGCGTGGTGGCAAGGCAGGCGGATGGCGCGCTTGGCACGCATGCCGATTTCTTGGCGCTGGTGGTGCGCTGGCAGCGTGCCTTCCTGGCTCAGGAGGGCCGCGCGTGGGCGCTCTATGTTCAGGATCCCTTGACGTTTGCCGCGGCCCTGTTCGGTGCTTGGCATGCGGGCAAGGAGGTGGTGCTGCCCGGCGATGATCGCCCGGCCACCTTGGCAGCCTTGCGTGAGATGGGCTGCTGTCTGGCGGGTGATCTGCCCGAAGGCTTGCAGGCGGCTGCGCCGGGCGGGGACCTGCCTGCGCGGCATCCTTTGAATCTGGATGCCACCGTGTTGAAGGTGTTCACGTCCGGCTCGCAAGGGCACCCGCAGGCCATCGACAAGACCCTTGCGCCGTTCTGGTCCGAGGTCGAGGCGCTGGAGCAGGCTTTCGGCGGGCGCATGGACCAGGGCGGCACGGTTGCGCCGGTGGTCTGGGCCACGGTGTCCCATCAGCACATCTACGGGCTGCTTTTTCTGGTGCTGTGGCCGCTGGCCGCGGGGCGCCCTTTGGCGACCCAGCGCCTGCTTTACCCCGAGGACATGATCCTGGCGCTGTGCGCAGGCCCGGCGGTGCTGGTGGCCACCCCTGCGCACCTCAAGCGCTTGGGCGAACACCTGAACTGGGCGGCGGTTCGTGCGAACGTGCGTGCGGTCTTCTCGTCTGGCGGGCCCCTGCCTTTCGAGGTGTCCACGCAGGTGGCGGATCTGATCGGCCAGCGGCCGATCGAGGTGTTTGGCAGTTCCGAGACCGGGGGCATCGCCTGGCGCCAGGCCAGCGAGGCCGACACCGCCTGGGCGCCGTTTGCCGATGTGCAGTGGCGCATGGAGGAGGGGTGCCTGTCCGTCCATTCACCGCGTCTGCCGTTGGCAGGCTGGTGGCGCACGTCGGACAGGGTTGAGGCGGCAGGCCAAGGCAGCTTCCGGTTGTTGGGCCGGCTGGACCGTATCGTCAAGATCGAGGAAAAGCGGGTGTCCCTGACGGCGGTCGAGCAGGCTTTGCGGGAGACCGAGTGGGTGCAGGAGGCGCGGGCGGTGGTGGTGCCCACGCCCATTGGTGAGCGCGTGGGCGCGGTGCTGGTGGCGTCGAGCGCCGGGCAGGCTTTGCTGGCCCAGGGCCGCCGCGTGCTGACGGATCGCCTGAAAGAGGCCTTGATGCGCACGCTCGAGCCGATGGCCTTGCCCCGGCGTTGGCGCTTTGTGGAGGCGATGCCGCTCAATGCGCAGGGCAAGACCCCGGAAGGATTGCTGCGGGAGCTGTTTGCCGAGGCCGCGCCGAGCGGAACGGCGATGCCCGAGTCGCCCACGGTGACCTGGCTCACGCGAGGCGCTGACGAGGCCCTTGCCAGCCTGGACATCCATGAACGGCTGTCGGTGTTCAAAGGTCACTTTGACCGTGCCCCGATCCTGCCGGGCGTGGCCCAGCTGGACTGGGCGTTGATGCTGGGGCGGGCGTCCTTTGACCTGCCGCCCCACTTCGTGCGCCTGGAGGCGCTCAAGTTTGTGAATCCGGTGACGCCGGGGACCACCTTGTACGTCAGCCTGCAGCGCAAGACCAAGCCGCAGGAGCTCGATCTGGCGGTGTTGCAGTTCCGTCTGTATTCGCAAGCCCCGCAGGCGGACGCAGATGGCGAGGTGCGAGAGCACGCCAGCGGCCGCGCGGTCTGGCGTGTCGACGAAGGAGTCGGCCATGTTTAAGCCGGTGGCGGTCATTCCTTGCTACAACCACCCGCAAACCATTGGCCTGATGGTCGACTCGGTGCGGGCTCGGGGTCTGCATGTCATCGTTGTGGACGATGGCTGCGAGCCCGGCTGCGCTCGGGTGCTGGATGAGCTGGCCGCTCGACAGGGCACGTGCATGACCCTGGTGCGCCTGTCAGTGAACCAGGGGAAGGGCGGCGCCATGATGGCGGGCCTGCGTCAGGCGCTGGCCTTGGGTTTCAGCCACGCCTTGCAGATTGATGCCGATGGTCAGCACGATGTGGCTGACATCGACAAGTTTCTCGCTGCGGCGGCACGACACCCCGACGCGGTGATCTGTGGGGTGCCGGTTTACGACGCATCCGTGCCCAAGGGGCGCCTGTATGGCCGCTACCTCACCCATGTCTGGGTCTGGATCAACACGCTCTCGCTGGACATCCGCGACTCGATGTGTGGATACCGGGTCTATCCGCTGCAGCCTGCGGTGCATCTGATCGATCAGGTCAAGCTGGGGCGCCGCATGGACTTCGACCCCGAACTGCTGGTGCGACTGCACTGGCGTGGGGTACCCATCGTCAGCCTGCCGACCCGGGTCAGCTACCCGCTGGATGGGGTGTCCCATTTCAAGATGCTGCAGGACAACGTGCTGATCTCGGGCATGCACGCACGCCTGTTCCTGGGCATGCTGCTGCGGTTGCCGCGGCTGCTGTGGCGCAAGGTGGCTTGATGGGGCAAGCACCTGTGGCGAATGATGTGGCCGCCCCGCACTGGGCGAGTCTGACCGAGCACACGTTTGTCTCGGGCATCCGCCTGCTGTTCTGGATCTACCGTGTCCTGGGGCGTCTGCCGTTTCGGGCCTGCCTGTACCCCGTGGTCATCTACTACTGGGCGACGCGGCGCGAGGCGCGTCATGCGTCTCTGGCGTACCTGCAGAAACTGGAAGCCCACACCCAGGTGCTGGGCCATGCACCGGGCTGGCGAGACACGCTGGTCCACTTCCTGTCCTTTGCCGACACCATCCTGGACAAGCTGCTGGCCATGAGTGGGGCCATGCCCGAGGGGGCCTTGCGCACGGTGGGCGAGGAAGGCCTGATGACCCTGGTCGCACAGGGGCGGGGAGCGGTCATCGTCACGGGGCATGTGGGCTGCATGGAGCTGTGCCGCGTCAGCGCCGAGCGCCATCGTGGCGTGCGCCTCAATGTCTTGGTGCACACCATCCATGCCGAGCGTTTCAACAGGCTGTTGCAGCGCCTGCACCCTGATAGCGAGGTGCGCTTGATTCAGGTCACCGAGGTCAACCCGGCCACGGCCATATTGCTGGCGGAGAAAGTCGCTCAGGGCGAGTTCGTGGCGATTGCCGGGGACCGTGTACCGGTGCATCAGAGCATGACGGTGCCGGCGCGCTTTCTGGGGCACGAGGCACAGTGGCCGGTTGGCCCATATGTGCTGGCCGCCTTGCTCAAGTGCCCCTTGTATGCGATGGCCTGTGTGCGCAAGCCCTTGCCCGGTGGCGGCCTGGGCTACGTGCTGCATGCGCATTGCCTGGCGGAGCAACTGGTGCTGCCGCGCAAGGCCAGGGCGGAAGCCATGGCCGTCTGTGCGCAGCAGTTTGCGGATTGGCTGGAGACCGTGCTCGCACGCTCGCCCCTGGCCTGGTTCAATTTCTTTTCTTTCTGGCAGCAGGGGGCGATGGCGCCTCGTGCGGAACAACATGACAGATCAACACACTGAGGGCGCCCAGGCGGTGGTCTTTGACGGCCAGCGCCTGGCGATCGACGATGTGGTCGCGCTGGCGTCGCGCCAGCGGATTGCGCAATTGAGCAAGCAGCCTGCGTTCACAGAGCGGATCGAGCGTGGCGCGGCCTTTCTTGATCGTCTCCTGCGCGAGGACGGGGTCATTTACGGCGTGACGACGGGCTATGGCGACTCCTGTACGGTCAGCATCCCGCCTGAGCTGGTCGCCGAGCTGCCGCATCACCTTTACACCTACCATGGCATTGGGGCCGGGCGTTATCTGAGCCCGCAGGAAACCCGGGCCGTGCTAGTGGCGCGACTGGCTTCGTTGTCGCAGGGCGTTTCGGGGGTCAGCCTGGGCCTGTTGGTGCAGCTGGAACAGTTGTTGGTGCACGACGTGCTGCCACTGATTCCCGCCGAAGGCTCTGTGGGTGCCAGTGGCGACCTCACGCCCCTGTCCTATGTGGCGGCGGTGTTGTGTGGTGAGCGTGATGTCTGGTGGGAAGGGCGTGTGCAGCCGGCCAAGGAGGTCTTGTCGCGCCTGGGTCTGCAGCCGCTGCGCTTGCGTCCGAAGGAGGCGCTGGCCCTGATGAACGGGACCTCGGTGATGACGGGCCTGGCCTGCTTGGCTTGGCAGCGCGCTGAGCGCCTGGTGCGTCTGGCCACGCGGGTGACGGCCTGCAATGTGTGGGCGGCCGATGGCAACGCCCACCATTTCGATGAGACCTTGTTTGGCTACAAGCCACACCCTGGCCCCCAATCGGTGGCGCAGCGTTTGCGCCAGGACCTGAACTGTGATCGCCCGGCGCGTAATGAACAGCGCTTGCAGGATCGCTACTCCCTGCGTTGTGCACCCCATGTCATCGGTGTGCTGGCAGACGCCTTGCCCTGGCTGCGCCACCTCATCGAGAACGAACTCAACAGCGCGAATGACAACCCGCTGATCGATCCCGATGGCGAGCGCGTGCTGCATGGCGGGCACTTCTACGGCGGCCACATCGCCATGGCGATGGACACGCTCAAGACCGCCGTGGCCAACGTGGCCGACCTGCTCGATCGGCAACTTGCCTTGTTGGTCGACAGCAAGTTCAACCACGGCTTGCCGTCCAACCTGTCGGGGGCCCAGGGGCCGCGGGCGGCGATCAACCACGGCCTCAAGGCCTTGCAGATCAGCGTATCAGCATGGACGGCCGAGGCCCTCAAGCACACGATGCCAGCCTCGGTGTTTTCGCGCTCGACCGAGTGCCACAACCAGGACAAGGTCAGCATGGGTACCATCGCCGCGCGCGATGCGCTGCGTGTGCTGGAACTTACCGAGCAGGTGATGGCCGCCATGTTGATCGCCGCCCGTCAGGCCATGGCCTTGCGTCAGCGGGTGGGGGCCTTGCCGCTGCCCGAGGCACTGGCCGCGTTCCTGGGTCAGTTGTCCGATCACATTGCCCTGGTGGAAGAGGACCGCGCGCTGGACGGCGACCTGCATCGTCTGATCCAGGGACTCTACGATGGGGTGTGGGAGCCGTACCGTGACTGAGCCGATGCCCGCGGATGCGCAGCCGGATCTCAGTCACGAGATCGAGCTGACGCCTGCCTTTCATGACCTGGACCCGATGGACATCGTCTGGCATGGCAACTACGTCAAGTACCTGGAGATCGCGCGCAATGCCTTGATGGCCAAGTTCGGCTACGACTACCCGCAGATGCGTGAGTCGGGCTATGCCTGGCCCATCGTGGACATGCGGATGAAGTACGTCGGCTCCATCCACTATGGCCAGCGGGTCCGCATCTGCGCCACGATCGTGGAGTGGGAGAACCGCCTGCGCATCGACTACTTGGTCACCTGCGCCGAGACGGGCGCGCGCCTGCACAAGGCGACCTCGATCCAGGTGGCGCTGTGCATCGCCACGCGAGAGATGTGCTGGGTGTGTCCGCCCGTGTTGTTCGAGCGCCTGGGCGTGAAAGGGCCGCAACCATGAAGCGACGTCAACTCATGACGTGGATGTGCGGGGCTGTGCCGATGTCGTTGTGGCCGGCCCATGGCGGGCATGCGCAATCACCATCGCCATCGTCCCTGCCAGACTGGTTGACCGAAGCCGCCCGTCGCATGGACAACGCAGCGGTCATCCGTGGTGACTTCGAGCAAATCAAGACGATCAAGGGCTTCAAGAAGCCCCTGTTGTCACGCGGACGTTTTCTGATCGCGCGGGGCCAGGGCATCCAGTGGCTCACGCTCGAACCCTTTCCCTCCACGCTGGTGGTCACACGCGAGCGGCTGATAACGGTCACCGAGGGAGGCGTGCAGCAGATGGATGCACGCCAGGAGCCTGGCTTGCGTGCGGTCAACGAATTGCTGATGGCCGTGTTAGGGGGCGACCTGAGAGCGTTGAGCAAGCGCTTCCAGGTCGATGGCGCTTTGCTGGGTTCGCAAGGCTGGCGCATGACATTGGTACCGAAGGACGAGGCCTTGCGGCGCTTCATCGCTCGCATCGACATGGAGGGCGACCGTTATGTCCAGCAGGTGCGCCTGACCGAGGGCGCCGGCGATGAAAGCCGCATCCGCTTTGCCCACCACAGCAGTACCAGCCTGACTCAGGCTGAAGCCGCGCGCTTCAACTGAAGACAGACAGGGGACCGGGTGTGAGCGACCGTTCTGAACGTGGACCTCTCTGGCTGCCGCTGTTGTGGCTGCTGGTGGTCGCCATGCTGGGCTGGCACCAGTGGCAGTTCTGGCAGTCGCCGCGGCTGGACTCTGACGTATTTGCGTTGTTGCCGCAGGACGAGCAGCAACCCGCTGCACAGCGGGCGATGAAGCAGCTGGCCGAGCAGGGCGAGCGGCGTGTGGTGGTGATGCTGGGCGGTGCTGACTGGGAGCGGGTCCGCCAAGCGGCGCAGCGATTTGACCAAGCACTCCAGGCGAAACAGGCCGGGCTCCGGCCTGCGCAGGATGCGGTGCCGTCGGACCAGATCATGTCCTTCTATGCACCTTGGCGCGACGTCTTGCTGACCGATGCACAGCGTGCCGCCTTGCCACAGGCCGATGTGACGGCTCTGGCGGCCCAGGCGATGGGCCGGCTTCATGGCTTCAGCATGGGGCAACCGACGAATTGGCTGGCTGACCCCTTGGGCTTGTGGTCCGCATGGTGGGCAGAGCGGGGTGGCTTGAGCGCCGCACGACCGCGTGATGGTCTGTTGTGGGTGAAGGATCAGCCCGCAAGTCGTGACTGGGCGGTGCTCTTGTACGAGACCCAGGGATCGGCCTTCCGGTTTGATGGCCAGCGCCGTTGGGGCGATGCGCTGGCGCAGGCCGAGACGGCGGCGCGGGGCGATCTGGGTGCCGGCTTGACGGTACTGGCCGCCGGCGTGCCCTTGCATGCGGAAGCGGGCGCCGCGCAAGGCCATCAAGAGATGAACACCATCGGCTGGGGTTCGCTGCTGGCCGTGATCGCCCTGGTGCTGGCGACGTTCCGGGCAGCCGGCCCTATGTTGTTGATCGCCGTGTCCCTGGTGATCGGTTGCGCTGCGGGTTTGTCGGCCACCGTGCTGGTCTTTGGTCAGGTTCACCTGCTGACGCTGGTGTTTGGGGCCAGTCTGGTGGGGGTGGCCGAGGACTTCGGGATTCACTACTTTGCCTCCCGGCTGGGGACTCCCGATCAGCCACGCTGGGCCTTGATGCGGCACTTGCTGCCCGGCCTGTTGCTGGCGCTGGCCACCAGCGTGCTGGGTTATCTCGTGCTCGCGGTGGTGCCCTTTCCAGGCCTGAGGCAGATGGCCTTGTTCTCTGCCGTGGGCCTGACGGCGGCCTTCGCCACGGCGGTTTGCTGGTTTCCCTGGCTGGACTGCGGCCAGCTCCAGGGCGGCCGCCTTGCGCAGGGTATCGCCTCGAGCCTGGGGCATTGGCCGGTGTTGACACGGGCACGTTTGTGGATCGCGCTGGTGATCGTGGCCATCGTCTGTGTCGTGGGCCTGGCGCGCCTGCAGGTCAACGACGACCTGCGGCAGTTGCAGTCATCGCCGCCCGCCTTGATGAAGGCGCAGATGGCTGTTGGACGCTTGCTGCAGATGCCCAGCCCCGCACAGTTTTTCCTGGTGCAGGGCAGCACGGAAGACGAGGTCCTGGGCAGGGAGGAAGCCCTCAAGCAGGCTCTGACGACGTGGCAGGCGCAAGCGCCTCAACAAGGCGGCCCTATTGGCGTGAGCGCGGTGTCCGACTGGGTGCCGTCGCGCCAGCGACAGGATGACACCCGCGCGTTGACACAAGCGCGAGAGACCGCCGTGCTGCAGGCCGTGGGGTCGGTGGTGGGGGAGGACCTGCGCCGACCGGCCTTCGTTACACAAGCCCTGACGGTGAGCCAATGGCTCGCCAGCCCGGCTTCCAGCGGTCTGCGTGCCCAATGGCTGGGAGCGCAGGACGAAGGCTTCGCCAGTGTCGTGCTCATCCGTGGCCTCAGCCAGCAGACGCAGGCCCAGGCCCTGCGCGAACTCGCCTCCACGCTGGCCGGCGTGCAATGGGTGGACCGCCCCAATGACATCTCCGAGCTGATGGGCCGCTTTCGCGTGGCCATGACCTGGTTGCTGGGGCTCGGACATGGGCTGGTATTGCTGACCTTGTGCCTGCGCTTTGGTCGCGCGGCGTGGCGGGCCTGGTTGCCTTGCGCCTTGGGTTCCCTGGTCTGCGTGGCGATCCTGGGTCTGCTGGGGGAGCCTTTCCAGTTGTTCAACCTGCTGGCCCTGATGCTCCTGCTGGGCATGGGGGTGGACTACGGCATCTTCTTGCTGGAACACCCGGGTGAGCAGCAGGCCCATGCATGGCTGGCGGTGCTCCTGGGGGCCATCAGCACCGGCCTGTCTTTTGGGCTGTTGGCCCTGTCATCCACACCAGCCTTGCGGGCCTTCGGGCTGACCCTGTTGATCGGCTTGACGCTGGTCTGCCTGTTGGCCCCGACCCTGCGACTGATTCATCAAACGGACAAAGCGGAAAGAGGGAACTCGTGAAACGGGAACACATAGACATTCTGATCATCGGTGCCGGCCCGGCTGGCGCGGTGGCGGCAGGGCTGTTGCGAAAGCAGGGGCGCCAGGTGCTCATCCTGGAAAAGGAGACCTTCCCGCGCTTCTCGATCGGTGAAAGCCTGTTGCCGCAAAGCATGGCCTACATCGAAGAGGCCGGCATGCTGCAAGCGGTGGTGGAGGCCGGGTTCCAGTTCAAGAATGGTGCCTCGTTTGCGCGCGGTGAGCGTTACACCGAGTTCGATTTCCGAGACAAGTTCTCCGCCGGCTGGGGCACCACCTACCAGGTGCAGCGCGCCCGCTTCGACCATGTGCTGGCGAAAGAGGCTGAGCGCCTGGGCACCGAGGTTCGCTATCGGCACGAGGTGCTGGCCGTCGACTTGGCCGGCGAGCAACCTGTGGTGACCGTGCGCGACCCGGCCGGCGAGACCTACGAGGTCAGCAGCGCCTTCCTGCTCGATGCCAGCGGATTCGGCCGGACGCTGCCTCGCCTGCTGGACTTGGAGTACCCGTCCAACTTCCCGGTGCGTGGTGCCATCTTCACGCATGTGAAGGACAACATGCCCCTGGGGGGCGAGTTTGACCGTCAGAAGATCCGGATTTCGGTGCACCCCGAGTTCTGCGACGTCTGGTACTGGACCATCCCCTTCTCCGATGGGCGCTGCTCCCAAGGTGTGGTGGCGCACACGGACTTTCTGGCGCGCTACACAGGCACCGACACCGAGCGCCTGCAGCAGTTGGTCTCCGAAGAGCCGGGCCTGGCCCGCTTGCTGGCCAATGCGGAGTGGGACACGCCCGCGCGGCACATCACCGGTTACTCGGCCAATGTGAAGAGTCTGTGGGGCAAGGGCTATGCCTTGCTGGGCAATGCAGGCGAGTTCCTCGATCCGGTGTTCTCCAGTGGCGTCACGATCGCCTTCAAGTCGGCCAGCCTGGCTGCGGCCTGTCTGGAGCGGCAGTTCAAGGGCGAGACGGTGGATTGGGACGCCGACTATGCCCGCCCCTTGAAGGCGGGCGTGGACACCTTCCGCGTGTTTGTCGAATCCTGGTACGCCGGCGGGTTCCAGCAGGTCATCTTCCATGAGAACGCCTCGCCAGAGGTTCGTCGCATGATCGCGTCGATTCTGGCTGGCTACGCCTGGGACACATCCAACCCCTATGTTGCCGACGCCAAGCGACGCCTGGGCGTCCTGGAGGCCCTGTGCGCCCAGTGAGTAGTCGGGCGCGTCGGCATGTGGTGGCTGCGCTGGTGGGCAGCTCCTTGGCCGCGGCGCTGAGCGGTTGTGCCAGTTGGCAGCCTGCTGAGTCGACGCCTCTGTTGCGTCTGAGTCCGGCCTCGCTCGGCCGGGAGTTGGCCGTGGTGCAGCGCATGGAGGTCGAGGCGCAGGGACAGGTGCGCGTCTTTGAGACCGTGCTGGAAGTCGATCCGGATGGACTGCGCCTCGCCGTGCTGCAAATGGGGCAGACCATTGCGCGGCTGTCCTGGGATGGCCAGACGCTGATGCAGTCTCTGGCGCCCGGTTGGCCCAGCGTGGTCTCCGCCGAGAATGTGTTGAGTGACCTGCAGTATGTCTGGTGGCCTCAGCCCCAGGTGCAAGGAGCTTTGCCCACTGGCTGGATGCTGCTGTCACGGGCCGACGGCCGCGAGTTGTGGCATGGCGACGCCGTGGTGTTCGACATGCGTGCCGTGCGCCCGGGTGTGATCGAGCTGAGGCATCGTGAGCGTGGCTATGTCGTGCGACTGCAGACACAAGGCGCACAACCTGATTTTGGGACGCCATGACAAAGGTTTATCTGCAAGAGCTGGGGCTGATCTGTTCGCTGGGCAGTGGCGTGGACACCGTGCGCCAGGCGCTCATGGATTCTGCTCAAGCCCGCGGCTTGACGCCGACCGACCGCTATTCCCCGGGACGCGTCCTGCATGTGGGCAAGGTGGCGCAGGCATTACCCGACCTGCGACACCTGCCGAGCCACTACCAGACGCGCAACAACGCCATGGCCTGGGCGGCACTGGCGCAGATCCGTCCTGCGGTGGACGCGGCCATTGCCCGCCACGGCGCCCACCGCGTCGCCATCGTCGTGGGGACGAGCACGTCCGGTTTGCCGGAGGGCGAAGCCGCACGGGCACAGTTCGAGCGCGATCAGTCCTGGCCCGAGGGCTTCAGCTATGCCCAGCAGGAATTGGGCAACCTGGCCGAGTGCCTGGCGGTGGCGCTCGGCCTCACGGGCATCGCCCATGTCATCTCCACGGCCTGCTCATCGGGCGCCAAGGCGCTGGCTAGCGGTGCCCGCTTGCTCAAGGCGGGGCTGGCCGATGCGGTGATCGCCGGTGGCTGCGATGTGCTGGGGGCGTTCACCGTGGCGGGCTTTTCGGCGCTGGAATCGGTTTCGCCCGAGGTGTGCAATCCCTTGTCGCAGCACCGCCGCGGTATTAATCTGGGAGAGGGCGCGGCCCTGTTCCTGATGGAGCGTGACGCGGGCCCTGTTCAACTGGCGGGTTGGGGGGAAACGTCCGATGCCCACCATATGTCTGCGCCGGACCCGAGCGGCCAGGGGGCGATTCGCTCCATGCGTGCCGCGCTGGAGCGCGCCGGTCTGACGCCGGAGGCCATCGACTACCTGAACCTGCATGGTACGGCGACCCCGCACAACGATGCGATGGAATCGCTCGCGGTGGCTGAGGTCCTGGGCTGCAAAGTGCCCGTCAGCTCGACCAAGCCATTGACGGGGCACACCCTGGCGGCCGCAGGTGCGCTGGAGGCCGCCTTTGCCTGGCTGACACTGGTCGACAATCCACAGGGCCGCTTGCCACCGCACTGGTGGGATGGGCAAGCCGATCCGGCCTTGCCGGCCCTGTCCGTGGTGCGACCGGGTGAACAACTCGGCCATGCGCCGCGCTATGTGATGTCCAATTCCTTTGCCTTTGGTGGCAGCAATGCCACCTTGATCCTGGGAGCCGCCTGATGGCTGAGAATCTGGCCGCTGTGGCGGTGGAAGAGCTGGTGCCTCACCGTGGCGACATGAGCTGGCTGGACACCGTGTTGTCGGCCGATGACGAGACGGTGGTCGCGCAGGCCACCCTGCGACCCGACAGCTATTTCGTGCGGGATGGCCGCGCACCGATGTGGGTTGGTGTGGAATTCATGGCACAGGCGATCGCGGCCTGGGCGGGCAATCGGGCCCGTCGGAAAGGCGAGGCCGTCAAGGTCGGTTTGCTGCTGGGTACACGGCGCTACAGCGTGCACCGCCAGGCTTTCCTGGTCGGCGACTGCCTGCGCATTGAGGCCCGTTGCGAGCTGATGGGGGACAACGGCCTGGGCATGTTCGCCTGCCGGATCCTGGTTGATGACGCGCTGGCCGCTGAGGCCAATTTGTCGGTTTTTGAGCCGCCCAACGAGACGGCGTTTCTGAATTTCTCTCGGGAGTCTGCATGACAGATCGGTTTGTGCTGGTCACAGGATCCAGCCGGGGCATTGGCCGGGCCATCGCCCTGCGCCTGGCCAAGGACGGCTTTGACATCGTGGTGCATTGCCGCCAGCAGCGCGAGCACGCGGAAGCGGTGGCCGATGCCGCGCGGGCGTTCGGCCGCGAGGCTCGCGTGCTGAGCTTCGATGTCGCCGACCGCGTGGCCGCTGCCGAAGCGTTGACGGCCGACATGGACGCGCACGGCGCCTATCACGGCGTGGTGTGCAATGCGGGCATCGCGCGTGACAACGCCTTCCCGGCGATGAGCGGCGAGGAGTGGGACGAGGTCATCCACACCAATCTCGATGCTTTCTACAACGTCCTCAACCCGGTGATCATGCCCATGGTACGTCGGCGTGCGCCGGGCCGTATCGTGACAATGGCCTCGGTGTCGGGCCTGATGGGCAACCGTGGACAGACCAACTACAGCGCCGCCAAGGCCGGCATCATCGGCGCCACCAAGGCGTTGGCGATCGAGCTGGCCAAGCGCGAGATCACGGTCAATTGCGTGGCCCCCGGCTTGATCGACACCGACATGATCGAGCCCCATGTGCTGGAAGAGGCGCTAAAGATGATCCCGGCGCGTCGCATGGGGCAACCCGATGAGGTGGCAGCCGCCGTGGCGTTCCTGATGTCGCCCGATGCGGCTTACATCACCCGTCAGGTGATTTCGGTGAATGGAGGGATGGTCGGATGAAACGCGTGGTGATCACCGGAGTGGGGGCGCTCAGCCCTCTTGGACATGACTGGGCGACGGTGCGCGCTCGGCTGAAGGAAGAGCGCAATGTGGTGCAGTACCTCACCGCGTGGGATGAGTACGAAGGCCTCAACACGCGCTTGGGTGCCCCGGCGGCGCCGTTTGACCTGCCCGCCCACTACAACCGCAAAGCCACCCGCAGCATGGGGCGGGTCGCGGTCTTGGGTGTGCGTGCCAGCGAACTCGCGCTGACCGATGCCGGACTCCTCGGCGATCCGCTCGTCAGCAGTGGTCGCATGGGCATCTCCTATGGCTCGTCGGTGGGGTCCCCCGCTGCGATCGGTGATTGCGGCAACATGATCATGCACAAGACAACAGAAGGGATCACGGCCAACACCTACATCAAGATGATGTCCCACACGGCGGCGGTCAACATCGGTGTGTTCTTTGGTATCACCGGGCGGATCATCACCACCTCCAGCGCCTGCACGGCAGGCAGTCAGGGCATCGGCTACGCTTTCGAGGCGATCCAGAGCGGTCGCCAGGTGGCGATGTTGGCCGGCGGAGCCGAAGAACTCGACGCGATCGATGCCGCGGTCTTTGACACCTTGTTCGCCACGAGCACGGTCAACGACACCCCCCATCTGACACCTCGGCCCTTCGATGCCAAGCGCGATGGCCTGGTGCTGGGGGAGGGCGCCTGCACCCTGGTGCTCGAAGAGCTGACCCATGCCCAGGCGCGTGGCGCCCGGATTCTGGGTGAGATCATCGGTTTTGGCACCAACAGCGACGGCACCCATGTGACCCAGCCCAATGCCCGCACCATGGCCCAGGCCATGCGCCTAGCCCTGGACAGTGCCGCCGTGCCGCCCGAGGCCATCGGCTATGTCAACGCCCATGGCACCGCCACCGAACACGGCGACCTGGCTGAAACCAATGCCACCGCCGAAGTGTTCGGACGTCAGGTTCCCATCAGTTCGCTCAAGAGTTACATGGGCCACACCTTGGGCGCCTGCGGTGCGCTGGAGGCCTGGATGTCGCTCGAAATGATGCGAGACGGGTGGTTTGCGCCCACCATCAACCTCACGGAGGTGGATTCTCGCTGTGGCGAGCTGGATTACATCGGCGCGGGTGGCCGTGCCATCGAGACCGATGTGGTCATGAGCAATAATTTTGCGTTCGGCGGTATCAATACCTCATTGGTGCTGCGCCGCTGGCGCGATTGATGAATCAAAGGGAGACGAGATGAAATATGTTCGTGTGTGGGCGGTGTCGATGATGTTGTGCGCCGCCTTGGCCACAACGGCACAGGCCCGGATGAGAAGTGTGCCCTTGCTGGCGCCCGATCGCGTGGTCTTGAAGTCAATGACCGAGGAGGGCGTGACCATCGCCCAGGTCCGCAAGGCGATCTTGATGGGCTCGCAGCCTTTTGGCTGGGTGGTCGAGCAAGACAACCCCGGTGTCATGCACCTGAGCTACAACAAGCAGAACAAGCACAAGGCGGTGGTGCGGGTCGATTACGATGCGACCAGCTATCAAATCAGCTATGAGTCCAGCACCAACCTGTATGAAGAGATCGGTGAAGATGGCACGAAACTCATCCACCCGACTTACAACATGTGGGTTCGCAACTTGCTGGCTCGAATCATGATTCCCGGCGAGTTGGCGCCTGCGTCGGCTGTCAAATCTGAAGCGATCAAATAATATTTCTCTTTAATTGGGTGGACCATGAAAAACAATATCAAGAACTCTTTGCTGGCCATTGTGCTTGGCGCGTCGCTGCTGTCTCCCGCCATGGCGCGTGACACGGAACTGCATCTGCCTTTCGCGGAAGTGCTGGAGATGCCGGAGGCGCAGGCCAAGCTCGATGGCTCGGTTCGGTTCTATCTGGCCGGGCAGAAGACCCCCAAGGTGTTGCAGCGTCTGGGCTCGGATGTCTCCAACCGCAAAACCAATGGCTTTGGCAAGGCCGATGACGAAGGCTGCCGTTGGGCCGCCCTGTCAGCCCTGATCGCGTTCCAGGAAAAGGCCAAGTCTCTGGGCGCCAACGCCGTGGTTGACATCGTCAGCTACTACAAGAAGAACGAGGTCAAGAGCGCCACGGACTATGAATGCCACGCCGGCGCTTTCGTCGTGGGTGTGGCGCTGAAGGGCACCATTGCCAAAGTGGCACGCTGAGCCTGAAGCGGGCACAGATGTCGTTTTTGTGAGCCTGGCCAGTGTGGCGGCCATCTGCTCGGCGTTGCCAGATGTGTCGACGGGCTGGCTGAGCGAGAGCGAGCAAAGACGATGTGAAGCCATGACGGCCCAGCGCCGTCGCCAACAGTTCTTGGCTGGTCGCTGGTTCTTGCGGCAGTGTCTGGCCCAATGGCATGGCGGTGCGGCGTCCGAGTATGTGCTGTCCGCAGCCGAGGATGGGCCACCGTTGCTGATGGCCGCTCCGTTCGACCTGAACGCGTGCCCCCTGCAGGTCTCCCTGAGTCACAGTGCAGACTGGGTGGCGTGCGCGGTAGCGTCACATCCGATAGGTGTGGACGTCGAAGACACCACGCGTCAGCGCGATACCGATGCCCTGGGAGCGATGATCCATGGCGAGCAGGAAGCAGAAGCTGTCCCGCTGTTGGATGCTGCAACGCGGCACCGTCAGTTTTATGCGCGCTGGACTTTGAAAGAGGCCTGGATCAAGCAGGCCCCGGATTCGCCGGCCATGTCGGCCATTCCATTTGAACCTTGTGAAGCGCAGCGGGCTGATGCGGTGGTGCTGCGCTCACCCTCTTGGGTGCTGGCCGTGGCACCGGTGCGGATGGCCGCATTGCAGTGTGCGGGCTTGCTCCGTCAGGCCCTTACCAAGGAGCCGTGGCGGCGCTGCGCTGATGTCTGACCAGGGTTGAGGCGCTCAGTACCCCAGCATGTCTGAGGCCCGCCACATCCCGACGACCCCGACCAAAATCCAGAAGACATTGAGCAGCGAGTAGGTGGCATCGCGTTTCAGAGTCGCGCACCACGACAGCAAGATCGCATCGACGGTGCTGAAGGCCCAGACGAACAGGAAAGGGATGGTGGCCCCAACCCAGCGGACAAGGCTGAAACTGCCGATGGGCATCAGCACGCCCACCATCTCAATGGCCCTGATGTGCCGGAGGATGAGGCGATTGAGGTTCGGCAGCAAACTGGCGGAGCCTCTGATCGAGGCCGACGTCATGGTTTGATCGCGACGGCGTTGACCAGGGTCTCTTCGCGTTTCGTCGGGACGGGACGTCCAATCCACTCGAAAAAACCGATGTCCGGGCGGCTCCACCACAGGTAGGGGTAAGAGATGCGGGCGTCCGGAAGGTCAAAGCCCGTGTTGCGGATCATGGCCACATACTCGCTTGCCGTGCGCTGAACCTCCATCGGATGCCGGAACAACAGGCGAATGGGCAGAGAGTGGATGTACTTGCGGGTGGATTCCGCAAACAGCAACACGCCACCGGGCTTGAGCACCCGGAAGAACTCCACCATGGCTTCTTCTTGCGCCACGATGTGGTGAAACGTCTGGTGGCAGTACACCATGTCAAAGCTCGCATCTGGCAATGTCAGCCGCGAGGCATTGTCGGCGTGCAGTTCCACGTGAGCTGAACAGCGGCTGGCTTGTTCACTGGCACGCTCGTGCAGTTGTGGGTCCGCATCCATGCCCACGATCACCGTGGGCTCGAAGCGCTGTGCCAGCTCATGGAACGAGTGCCCAAAACCGCAACCCACGTCGAGGATGCGCTCGAAGCGCTTGCCCGTGGGGATCAGCGGTTGCAGGTCGTTCAGGGCGCGACGCAGCACATGAATTTTCCACGTGCTGGACTTGAGGAACCAGTTCCCAAAGTTGGTTTCTTCTACGAAAGCTTCGATGCGTGAGGCTGCATTCATCTGTGTTTCCCTGGCGTGCGTAAGCTCACGCTTCAGCTCAAAGCCTTGAGCAACTTCTCATGGATCCCGCCAAAGCCGCCATTGCTCATGCACAAGATCTGATCACCCGGCTGCGCGGCTTTGACGATCTTGGTCACCAGGGTGTCGATGCTGTCGGACACCACGGCGCGGTCGCCCATCTCCAGCAGCGCTTCCGAGGCGTCCCAGCCCAGGCCGCCGCTGTGGCAGAACGCCAGGTCGGCTTCCTCCAGTGACCACGGCAACTGGGCCTTCATCGTGCCCAGCTTCATGGTGTTGGAGCGCGGCTCGAATACCGCCAGGATGCGGCTGTCCGGTCCCACCTTGCGGCGCAGGCCATCGACCGTCGTGCGGATGGCCGTGGGGTGGTGGGCGAAGTCGTCGTACACCGTGATGCCGCGCACCTCGCCTTTCAACTCCAGGCGTCGCTTCACATTGGCGAACTGACCCAGCGCCTCGCAGGCCACCTGTGGCGCCACCCCCACATGCTCTGCCGCGGCCACAGCGGCCAAGGCATTCAGCTGGTTGTGCTCGCCCAGCAGGGTCCATTCCACACGGCCCACCAGCACGCCGGTCTTCAGCACGTCGAAGGCATGGGGCTCGCCCCGGGCACGGAAACCGGGTGCATCGCGGCGTTCGCCAAAGCGAGTCACGTCGCTCCAGCAGCCACGCTCCAGCACGCGGCTCAAAGCCTCTTCGCGGGCATTGACCACCAAGCGGCCGCTCGCAGGCACCGTGCGCACCAGGTGGTGGAACTGCGTCTCGATGGCGGCCAGGTCCGCAAAGATGTCGGCATGGTCAAACTCAAGGTTGTTGAGGATGGCCGTGCGCGGGCGGTAGTGCACGAACTTGCTGCGCTTGTCGAAGAAGGCCGTGTCGTACTCGTCGGCCTCGATCACGAAGGGGTGGCCTGTGGCCGGCCGTGTGGCGGCGTTGGTGTTGCCCAGTCGGGCTGACACGCCAAAGTTCTGCGGCACGCCACCCACCAGGAAGCCCGGCTGCAGTCCGGCAAACTCCAGGATCCAGGTCAGCATGGACGTGGTCGTGGTCTTGCCGTGCGTGCCCGCCACAGCCAGCACATGGCGGCCCTGCAGCACGTTCTCGCTCAGCCATTGCGGCCCGCTGGTGTAGGGCAGACCCGCATCCAGGATGGCTTCCATCAGTGGATTGCCGCGTGAGACCACGTTGCCGATCACGAACAGGTCAGGCTGAAGAGCCAGTTGCTCCACGCCATAGCCCTCGATCAGGTCGATGCCCAGGGCACGGAGCTGATCGCTCATCGGCGGATAGACGCCGGCATCGCAGCCGGTGACGCGGTGACCCGCCTCGCGGGCGAGCGCAGCCACGCCACCCATGAAGGTGCCGCAGATGCCAAGAATGTGGATGTGCATGGAAACGTCAGAGTTGGCGGAAGGCCTCGGCGGCCGCAGCCACCGTGTCGGCAATGTCTTGTTCCGTGTGGGCCGCGCTCACAAAGCCGGCCTCGTACATGGCGGGGGCGAAGTACACGCCGCGATCGAGCATCAGGTGGAAGAAGCGGTTGAAGCGCCCACTGCCCTTGGCCATGACCTGCTGGTAGTTCTGCGGCAGCGTGTCGGCAAAGAAGAAGCCGAACATGCCGCCCTGGCAATCGGCCACCAGGGGCACGCCGGCCTGGGTGGCCGCCTGGGTGAGGCCATCCATCAGGCTCTGCGTGCGGGTCGACAAGGCTTCAAAAAAGCCGGGGCGCTGGATCAGCTTGAGTGTGGTCAGGCCACAGGCCGTGGCCACCGGGTTGCCCGACAGTGTGCCGGCCTGATAGACCGGGCCCAGCGGGGCCAATTTGGACATGATCTCGCGCGACGCGGCAAACGCGGCCAGCGGCATGCCGCCGCCAATGACCTTGCCAAACACGCTCATGTCGGGCTGGAAGCCTGGGATCTCGCGTGCGTAGATGCTCTGGGCGCTGCCCAGGGCCACACGGAAGCCGCTCATCACCTCGTCGAACACCAGCAGGGCACCGTGCTGCGTGCACAGCTCGCGGATGCGCTTCATGAACGGCACGCTGGCGCGCACGAAGTTCATGTTGCCGGCGATCGGCTCGATCATCACGCAGGCGATCTCGGCACCTTGGGTGGCGAACGCCTCCTCAATTTGCGCGATGTTGTTGTACTCCAGCACCAAGGTGTGCTGCACCACTTCAGGCGGCACGCCCGCACTGGTGGGGTGACCGAAGGTAGCCAGGCCGGAGCCGGCTTTCACCAGCAGCGCATCGGCGTGGCCGTGGTAGCAGCCCTCGAACTTGATCAGCTTGCTGCGGCCGGTGTAGCCGCGCGCCAGGCGGATGGCGCTCATGCCGGCTTCCGTGCCCGAGCTCACCAGGCGAACCTGCTCGACCCCCGGAGCCAGCTTGAGGATCTCCTCGGCCAACTCGACCTCGCGCTCGGTCGGCGCCCCAAACGAAAAACCGTCCAGTGCGGCCTTCTGCACGGCCTCCAACACCTCAGGGTGACCGTGACCCAGGATCATCGGGCCCCAGGAGCCGATGTAGTCGATGTAGCGGGCGCCTTCGGCGTCCCACATGTAGGCGCCCTCGGCGCGGGTGATGAAACGGGGCGTGCCACCCACAGCGCGGAACGCGCGCACGGGTGAATTGACGCCGCCAGGAATGACGCGCTGGGCGCGCTCAAACAGCGAAGCGTTAGTGGACATTGCGTGAGTGCAGAGGGGGGACGGTGTCGTCGAGCAGGTCGACGGACTCTTCGGAAGTCTGTGGGGCCACGGGCTCTTCTCCTGGGGGCAGGGCCCAGAAGAAGCGGTCGGGGATGACGCCGCCCATGCCGGGGCGGAAACCGGCGTCGAGCGCCTGATCCAGGAAGCTCAAGGCTTCGGCGGCGGCCACATCGAGCGCGGTGCCGCTGGAGAGGATGGCGGCCAAGGCGGCCGAGAGCGTGTCGCCGGCGCCCACGAAACTGGCTTCAAAGCGCTCGAAGCGCTCGCCGCACATGGCGCCCTGAGGCGAGGCCAGCACGTTGTCAATGAACTGGTCGGGCAGTTGCACGCCGGTCACCAGCACATAGTCGGTGCCGTGTTCGGCGGCGGCCACCGCCAGCTCGCGCGCCGAGGGGGGGCGCTCCGCGTCCCATTCCGGCAACAGGAAGTCGGTGAGGGTGCTGTGGCTGCCCACCAACACCATGGTGGCCGGCAGGATCAGCTCGCGGAAGGCATCCAGGTAGGCCATCTGCGCATCGTCGTCCATCCACGACAAGTTGGGCAGATACGACACCAGCGGCACGTCGGTGTAGTCGGAGAGGATCTCAGCGACGGCGCTCACGCCCTCTGCGCTGCCCAGGAAACCGACCTTCCAGGACGCGATGGTGGCGTCTTCCAGCACGGAGCGCGCCTGGTCCGCAACGGCCTCGGGATCGATCTCGTGCGCCTCGAAGATTTCGGCGGTGTCGCGCACCAGGATGCTGGTGACCACGGGCAGCGCATGCGCCCCCATCGCGGCGATCGTCGCAATATCTGCCCCGATGCCGGAGGCGCCGGTGGGGTCATTGGCATTGAAGCTGAGGACACACGCGGGGGCGCCGGCTTCCAGCTCTTCGTCCGCCAGGGTGGGATCTTGTCCGGGAAGTTGAGCAATCATGGCGGTTTTCGTGAAAGATAAGGTCTGCTTGCCCACAAACCCTTGGGTTTGCGCGAAAGACCGATGGCTACAATTGGTCCATTGTATTCAAGCTGGTTTAAGTCGACGTGAACGAATTTCGTACCTGGATGTGCCTGATCTGCGGCTGGATTTACGATGAGGCCGCTGGGCTGCCTGAAGAGGGCATCCCTGCAGGCACACGCTGGGAGGACGTTCCCATGAACTGGGTCTGTCCGGAATGCGGGGCACGCAAGGAAGACTTCGAGATGGTGCAGCTTTGAACCGTGGGGTTGAGCGTGCTGTAATGGTTCGAGATTGACCCGGCCTGGGACACAGTTTGGAGGAACGCTTTCGTGCCTGAAGTTGACAGCCCCGAGATTCGGGGCCCCAAGAAAGTACTCGTCATTGACGACAGCAACACCATTCGGCGCAGCGCCGAGATATTCCTCAAACAAGGGGGATACGAGGTGGTCCTGGCAGAAGATGGTTTCGATGCCTTGTCCAAGGTCAACGACCATTCACCCGATGTTATTTTTTGTGACATCTTGATGCCGCGTCTGGATGGCTACCAGACTTGCGCCATCATCAAGCGCAATCCGAAGTTCACCAACACGCCCGTGATCATGCTGTCCTCCAAGGATGGCCTGTTTGACAAGGCGCGTGGCCGCATGGTGGGCTCGCAAGATTACCTGACCAAGCCTTTCACCAAAGACCAGCTCTTGCAGGCGGTCGCCCAATACGGCGGCTGACGGCCTGAGAGGGTTTGCTCACCGATCATTGCCAGGGATGAATGTTGATCGCGCGAGACCACCTGTCCCCTTGTGGCGCTTGCGCATGAAAAAGGTTTGATATGCCGATCCAGAAAATTCTGCTTGTTGACGATTCCAAAACCGAACTGCACGTGCTGTCGGAACTCCTGACCAAGAGCGGCTATGCCGTGCGCACGGCCGAAAATGGCGAGGAGGCCATGCGGCGCCTGCAGGAAGAAAAGCCCGACCTGATCCTGATGGATGTGGTCATGCCAGGCCAGAACGGATTTCAGCTGACCCGTGCCATCACGCGCGATCCGCAGTTCGCCAACGTGCCCGTCATCATGTGCACCAGCAAGAATCAGGAAACCGACCGGGTCTGGGGCATGCGCCAAGGTGCCAGCGATTACGTCGTCAAGCCGGTGAATCCGGAAGAGCTGCTCCGCAAGATCAAGGCTTTCGGCTGAGATCGGGGGCTCACAGATGGCCAACAAAGAAGCCCTCAGGGCCTTGCAACAGCGTCTGGCAGAGCGTCTGCAGACCGTGCGGGATCAGGCGCCGAGCCGCAACTGGCTCGCGGTCGAGATCGCCGGCCATGGTTTCCTGATGCCGCTGGAGCAGGCCGGTGAAATCTTCCCGCTCGCGCCCGCTCAGCACGTGCCCCACAGCCAGCCCTGGTTCCTGGGCGTGGCCAACCTGCGCGGTCAGTTGCATGGCGTGGTGGATGCCGCCATGTTCCTGGGCCTCTCGGAGCGTGCCGGCCGCAGCCTGTCGGACGTGGCCGCGCGCGATGCGGGCCGCCTGGTGGCGCTCAACACGGCCCTGCAACTCAATGTGGCCTTGTTGATTGACCGATTGCTGGGATTGCGCAATGCCAGCATGTTGAAGCCGGCCGCCAGGGAGGCGTCCGCAGGCAAACCTCACTTCATCGGCCAGGCGATGGCCGATGAGCAAGGGCGAGTCTGGTACGAGCTGGATCTGGCCGCGCTGTCGGCCGACGAGGCATTTTTGAAGATCGATGTCTGACGGGGCAACCTGTCGAGCGCGCTGTATACATCTGACCGTTTGGAGCACAAGAACATGAGTTTCCTCAGCCGTATCAAGGAAATGGGCAAGACCAAGGGGGATGACGAGATTCCTTCGGAAGCCTTGAGCACCGAGGGTATGGTCTCGGCCACGGGGACTCAGGTGGTGGACACCGAAGCGGGCGCTTCGACCATTCAGCCGGGCGGCAACGAGGCCATCATTTCCGAATCGGCGCCTTCCGAGTTCCCCGCTGACTACCTGCGACAGAACGAAGAGATTTCCGAAGCCAGCCTGATGGAGCCGCGCTCCGGCTTGCCATTGGTCGGTCATCTCAAGCTCGACCGCCAGCAGCGTTTGCTGGGTATCGGTCTGGCGGTCGGGGTGCTGGGTCTGGTGCTCAGTGCCTTCCTGTCGGTGAACTCTGCCGACCGTCGTGCTGGCCAATCGGCCGCCACCGGTCAGGCGCTGATGCAGTCGCAACGTCTGGCGAAATCGGTGTCGCAGGCCTTGATCGGTCGCGCGCCCGCCTTCGATGAAGTGAACGAGAGCTCCAAGGTGCTGGCCAGCAACGTGCGCGGCCTGGCCAATGGCGATGACGAACTCGATCTGAAGGCCGTCTCGGGCAGCGTCCAGGACACCCTGGCACCCTTGCTGCCGCTGGTCGATCGCGCCGAGAAGAACGCCAAGTTCGTGCTGAGCCAGAAGCAGACTCTGACCCAGGTGAGCCAGGCGCTGCGCGAGGTCAACACCCAGTCTTCCGAGTTGTTGGACCTGGCCGAGAGCATCACGCTCACCCGCGTCGAGTCGGGCAACCTGACGGCCGGCGAGGCGCAAGCCCTGAGCCAGTTGGTGATGCTGACGCAGCGGATCGGTAAATCCGCCAACGAATTTCTGACGGTGGAAGGCGTGTCGACCGAAGCGGTGTTCTTGCTGGGTAAGGACTTGAACGCCTTCCAGGACACCGCTCAGGGCTTGCTCAAGGGCAGTGCCGACCTGAAGCTGTCGCCCGCGAAGAACCCCGAGGTGCGTGAGCAACTCGAAGCCTTGCTGAAGATCTTCGAAGGTACCCGCGCACAAGCCTCTTACATCCTGGGCTCCCTGCAGAACCTGGTGGCCGCCCGCGACGCCCAGGTGGCGATCATTGACGACAGCGAACCGCTGCGCAAGGGCATGGAGCAGGTGCAGCAGCGCCTGTCGCAAGGCGCCGGCATCGGCGGCTTCAACATTGTCCTGATCCTGGCCTTCCTGCTGCTGTCGGCCGCATCGGCCTACGGCCTGTTGCGTGTGTTCGTGACCGACAACCGTCACCGCGCCCAGATCGCCGAGTACCAGCGCCAGGAAGCCGAACGCCAGGAGCGTGAAGCCAAGCGCGTCAACGACGCCAACCAGGCCGCCATTCTGCGACTGATGAACGAACTGCAGATGGTTGCTGAAGGTGACTTGACGCAGCAAGCGACCGTGACCGAGGACATCACCGGCGCCATCGCCGACTCGGTGAACTTCACCGTGGAAGAACTGCGCACCCTGGTGGCTCAGGTGCAAGGCACGGTGCAACGGGTGACCGAAACCACCGGCCAGGTGGAAGCGACCTCGACCGAGCTGCTCGCGGCTTCTGACGAACAGCTGCGAGAAATTCGCGAAACCGGTGAATCTGTGCTGCACATGGCCGGCCGAATCAACGAGGTGTCTGCGCAAGCTCAGCAGTCTGCTGAAGTGGCACGCCAATCGCTGTCGGCTGCCGATTCCGGTTTGCAGGCCGTGCAGAACGCGATCGGCGGTATGAACACCATCCGTGAGCAGATCCAGGACACCTCCAAGCGCATCAAGCGACTGGGTGAGTCGTCGCAGGAAATTGGTGAAATCACCGAACTGATTTCGGACATTACCGAACAGACCAACGTGCTGGCCTTGAACGCCGCCATCCAGGCCGCGTCTGCCGGTGAAGCCGGTCGCGGCTTCTCGGTGGTGGCCGAGGAAGTGCAACGTCTGGCGGAACGCTCCGCCGACGCGACCCGCGAAATTGCCGCACTGGTGCGCACCATTCAGACCGACACCCAGGACGCCGTGGCCGCTATGGAACGTTCGACCCAGGGTGTGGTGGAAGGGGCCCGACTCTCCGACGCTGCCGGCTCGGCACTGGGTGACATTGACCGCGTGTCACGCCGTCTGGCCGACCTGATTGAGCAGATTTCCGAACAGGCCTTGAAGGAAGCCGAATCCGCGAACGTGGTGGTGGCCAACATCCAGCACATTTTCGCGGTGACCGAACAGACCGGCGAAGGCACCCGCTCCACCACGCAACTGGTGCGAGAGCTGTCTCGGACTGCGAACGAACTTCAGCAATCCGTGTCTCGATTCAAGATTGCCTCCTGAGCTGGATGATTCATGGACAGCCTGCAACAAGACGTCTCCCTGCCTTCGGATGACCTCAGTGCCCTGGCTTGGGTGCATGAGGAGTTGCGCAAGTCGCTCGACACCGCGCACAAGGCCCTGCATCGTTGCCTGAAGGACGCCACCGCCGTGGGTCTGTCCGACATGGACTCGCTGGACCCGGCGGTCTTGCGAACAGCTCGGCAGCAGATCCACCAAGGGGTGGGGGCGCTGGAGTTGGCGGGCTTGCCCGCCGGGGCCACAGTGCTGCGGGCCAGTGAGGCGGTGATCCAGAAGCTGGTCAACCGCCCGCAACTGATCGACGAAGACGTGGTGCGCGAAATCGAGCGCGCCTCGTTTGCCTTGCTCGACTACATTGCGCGCCGTCTGGCGGGCAAGTCGGTCTCGGCGATGGCGATGTTCCCTCAGTACGAGGCCCTGGTGGCCCGTGTCGGGGGCGGCATGGCCCGGCCCACCGATCTGTGGAGCCAGGACTGGCCCACCTTGTCGCTGGAAGCGCCGCTGGCGCCTCCGGAAGACGTGGCGCCCCGCTCACCCGACGCGGCCACGGTCGAAGACTTCGAGATGGGCATCCTCAAGCTGATGCGCCGCAACCAGCCTGACGATGCCGTGGCCCTGGCTGATCTGTGCGCCTCGCTGGCGAGCGACGCCTCGCAGCGTCACGCCTCGCGCGAATCGGCCACCTGGATGCTGGCCAGTGGCTTCCTGGAAGCCCTGGCAGGTAAGCATGTGCCCCTGAGCGTCCATGCCAAGCGGGTGCTGTCCTCCCTGCTCAGCCAGTTGCGCGTGCTCACCAAGGGGCAGGACGTGCCGTCCGACCGTCTGGCGAGCGAGTTGCTGTTCTTCTGCGCCCAGGCGGGCGAGGTGCCGGCCTCCGAGCGCTCGGTGCTCGCGCGCGTGCGCCGGACCTTTGGCTTGGCACGTCACCAACCTGTCAACTTGTCGGCGTCCAGTCTGGGCCGTTTTGACCCGGCCTGGGTCACGCAGGCGCTCAAGCGCGTGGCCGGCGCCAAGGATGGCTGGTCGGCTGTGGCCGGTGGTGAGTTGTTGCGCCTGGGGGGCTTGAACGAGCAGTTCGCCCTGGTGTGTGATTCGCTGCGCCGCCTCTTCACGCAAGGCGATGCCTTGGCGACGGCCTTGGCCGACGCCGCGCAAAAGACGGTGGCCACGGCGAGTGCGCCCGAGCCCAGCCTGGCCATGGAGGTGGCCACCAGCCTGCTGTACATGGAGGCCAGCCTTGAGGATGGCGAGTTCGACCAGGCCGAGCAGCAGCCGCGTCTGCACCGCCTGGCCGAACGCATCCAGGCGGTGGGGCGGGGTGAGCCCGCCCAGCCCCTGGAGAGCTGGATGGAGGACCTGTACCGCCGGGTGTCCGACCGTCACACCATCGGCTCCGTGGTCGATGAGTTGCGCACCACCCTGAGCGAAGCTGAAAAGCACATCGATCAGTTCTTCCGCGATCCCCAAGATCGCACACCGCTGGCCAGTGTGCCGGCCATCCTGCAGTCGATGCGCGGCGTGTTGGCCGTGCTCGGCCTGGATCTGGCGGCGCAAGCCAGCGTGCGCATGCGCGATGACGTCGATCACCTGCTGCTCGACAGCACCGATCTGGACGATGCCGCGCAACGTGGCGTGTTCGACCGCCTGGCCAGCAACCTGGGCGCCTTGGGCTTCCTCATCGACATGATGGGCGTGCAGCCGCACCTGGCCAAGTCGCTGTTCAAGCTCGACCCGGATACCGGTGTGCTCTCGCCCGTGATGGGCCGTGAAAAGCGCGCCTTGCCGCTGACCGATGACCCGGTCGAGGCCGTGGCCCAGCACGTCCAGCAGGTGCAGCAGGAAGAGGCGCAGGCGGCTGCCGGTGAGGTGGCGCAGACTCTGGAGCGCAGCGACGTGCCCCTGAGCGAGGTGTCCGATCAGCTGGACCGTCTGGCCGAAATGCGGCATGTGCAGGAGCAGCGCGAACTGGCAGACAATCTGGCGGCAGCCCAGGCAGCCCTGGTCACCGCCCAGTCCTCTGACGATCAGGCATCGGTGGCTGCGGCACGCGAGCAGATCGCCCATGTGCTGTCTGACCTGACACGCACTGAAGAGCCTGAAGTCGAGGCTCCGGCACCGGCACCGGCCCCGGCACCGCTGTTGGCGCCGGTGGCGGCCGCAGCACCTGCCGAGACGGGGCTGGAAGAAGACGATGAAATGCGCGAGATCTTCCTGGAGGAAGCGCGCGAAGTGATCGAGACGGCCCGTGCCAGCCTGGACCATCTGGCGCATCAGCCTGACGATCTGGAATCGCTGACCTCGGTGCGCCGCGCGTTCCACACGCTCAAGGGCAGCTCGCGCATGGTGGGCCTGACCCAGTATGGCGAAGCCGCCTGGGCGTGCGAGCAGCTCTACAACGCCTGGCTGGCCACACAAGAGCCTGCCAATGGCGATTTGCTGGGCGTCAGCAACGAGGTTCTGGCTCATTTCTCGGCCTGGACCGATGCGATTGCCGAAGGTCAGGCCTCGGCCTGGCGCCACGAGCCGGTGACGGCCGTGGCCGAGGCCTTGCGCTTGCACGGCCAACGTCGCAGCCTGAGCGACGTGACCGAGTCGGCTGTGCCTGAAACGGTGGCACAGGAGGTGGTGGTGCCTGAGGTGGCGCTGCAGCCGGAGGTTCCGAGCGTTCCCGACGCCCTGGCGCCGTTCGAGCTCGATCTGTCGTCCGAGGATCTCGGTGTGGTGGAAGTGCCCGAGGTGATCGAAGCCATCGAAGTGGCCGAAGCCGAAGGCGCCGCAGAGGCTGCCGAAGCCGCAGAAGCCGCGGAAGCAGAAGCCCCGCTGGTCGCGTCCGAGTTGCCCACGGTGAACATCGCCGATTTCGGCATCGAACTGGACCTGTCCACACCGAGCACCGACGCATCGTTCGATCTCATCGAGCCCGCGTCTTTGTCCATGCCGATGGACCTGTCGCTGAGCGAATCCACATCCGCATCGGCAGCCGAACCGGACCTCAGCGCTGCCGAGGACGAGCAACCCCTGAGCGTCAACATCCTTGAGCCCAAGCACGTGGTGCAGCTGGAGGACGATGATCCGACGGTGGCGGGTGAGCTGTACGAAACACCGGCTGGCGATCTGGCCGAGGCGGCCGACGAGCTGTCCCTGGCCGCCTCCGACGAGACGCAGATTGAGGTCGAGGCCTTGCCTGATCTGGTGCTGGAGGACGAGACGCTGGTGGTGCCGGACGAGCCGGCGCTGCCTGATCTGGTGCCGGAGTCGGTGGTGGCAGAGACGCCCGCATCGGTCTTGCCGGATGACGACATGTTGCTGGAACTGCCGCTCGACGTGGTGGGCGAAGCCATCGACCTGCCCGAGCTGACGGAAGCATCTGCCCAAGTCGAAGTCGAGTCTGAGCCAGAACACACCACGGCATCCACCACCGTACCCACCGTCGAGCCCATCACGGAAGAGGTGGCCGAAGCCGAGACCGAAGCCGCTGTGTCTGCCGACGAGCAGTTCAAGGTGGTGGGCGATCTGCGCATCGGCATCCCGCTGTTCAACATCTACCTCAATGAAGCCGACGAGCAGTCGCGTCGCCTGACCACAGCCTTGAACGAATGGGCGTTGGAAGTCCAGCACCCCGTCAGCGACGAAGCGATCGCCTTGGCGCACTCGCTGGCTGGCAACTCGGGCGCAGTGGGTTACACCGACTTGTCGAAGTTGGCCCGCTTGCTGGAGCACGCCCTGATGCGCTCCCAGGCGCTGGGCGCCGGGGACGACGAGGCCGCGACCTTGTTCAACGAGGCGGCTGAAGAAGTGCGTCGCCTCCTGCATCAGTTCGCTGCCGGTTTCCTCAAGTCGCCATCGGACGAGCTGATGGCGCGCTTGGAAGACTACGAGCACGAAGCCTCACGCCGCTTTGAGGCGCGCAGCCTGGTCGCCGGTCAGGAAGAGGCCGAGCCCGACCTGGCCGAGCGCTCTCACCTGCGACTGGTGCGCACCGAAGAGCCGGCGCCGGCCGCCGAAGACTTCGGCGCCGACATCGATCTGAGCGTGGTGCAGGACACGGCCCAGTTGGGCGTCGCCGAGTTCAAGACACTCGATGAGCTGCCTGCGTCGACGGCGCCGGCCGCGGCCCGTGGCGCGGCCATCAGCTGGGATGCCGAGGAAGAGATTGACGCGGTCGACAGCGTGGATGTGGACCTGTTCCCGATCTTCGAGGAAGAGGCTCTGGAGTTGCTGCCCCAGCTGGGTGGTCAGGTCCGCGACTGGCTCGATGCGCCCGATAACGCCGCAGCGGGCACAGCCTGCATGCGCACGCTGCACACCTTCAAGGGTGGCGCCCGCTTGGCGGGGGCCATGCGCCTGGGTGAGTTGGCGCACCGCCTGGAAAGTACCATCGAGCACCTGGTCGCGGCCGAGTCCGTGACCCATGACGATGTGGCCCCGCTGGAAGCCCGCGTTGACCGTCTGATGGAGGTTTTTGAGGCCCTGCGTCAGCAAGATGCCCAGGCCTACGAGGCGCAGGTGGCGCAGGCGGTTCAGTCCGCCGAAGCCGAACTCACCGAGGACGAGCCCGTGCTGGATGGTGCGGTCGATGTCGATCCAGCTGCGATGCAGGACGCGTGGCCTGCACCAGCGCTCGACAGCGTGCCCGATGTCGAAGGCCCGTCCGTGAGCACGGACGACGCTGCCGCCGAGGTGGCGCCGCGCCGCGTCAGCGTGCGCGAAGTGGCCGAGCTCAAGCTGACCCCGGTCGACTGGACCGTGCTGGAAGGCAAGGCCTGGCAAGGCTCGCAGCGCATCGTGCGCGAGGCTCAGCAGAGCGCCTCTCAGGCCGCGGTGCGTGTGCGGCCTCAGTTGCTGGACCGCCTGGTCAACCATGCGGGCGAGGTGTCCATCACCCGCACCCGTCTGTCCTCGCAGGTGGGGCAGATCCGCAACTCGCTCAACGACCTCACGGACAACCTGGAGCGCTTGCGTCTGCAACTGCGTGACATCGAGCTGCAGGCCGACACCCAGATGTCGACCCGGATGGAGGCGGCCCGTGCGGGCGGCCAGGAGTTCGACCCGCTGGAGTTCGACCGTTACACCCGCTTCCAGGAACTGACCCGCATGATGGCCGAGTCGGTCAACGACGTGGCCACCGTGCAGCGCACCTTGCAGCGCAACCTGGAAACGGCAGAAGATCAGCTGGCGGTGCAGGCCCGCTTGACCCGTGACCTGCAGGACGACCTGCTGCGCACCCGCATGGTGGAGTTCGAGGGCTTGTCCGACCGCCTGTACCGTGTGGTGCGTCAGGCTGCCAAGGAGACCGGCAAGCAGGTGCGCCTGGACATCGTCGGTGGCGCCACCGAAGTTGACCGTGGCGTGCTGGAGCGCATGACCGGTGCCTTCGAGCACCTGCTGCGCAACTGCATTTCGCACGGCATCGAGATGCCGGACGTGCGCGTGGCGGCAGGCAAGGAGCCGTCCGGTCTGGTGACCGTGTCCCTGCGTCAGGAAGGCAACGAAGTCGCCATCGAGTTCCGTGATGACGGTGCGGGCCTGAACCTGCCCGTGATCCGCCAGCGTGCGGTGGCCATGGGCTTGCTGCAGGACGGCCACGAGGTCAGCGACGCCGAGCTGGCGCAGTTCATCTTCATGCCCGGCTTCTCGACTTTCGAGAAGGTCACCGAGCTGGCCGGTCGCGGCATCGGCATGGACGTGGTCCGCTCCGAGATCAACGCCATGGGCGGTCGCATCGAAACCGCGACCAGTGTCGGGCGCGGCACCAGCTTCAAGCTGGTTGTGCCGCTGACCACGGCGGTCACCCAGGTGGTGATGCTGCGTTGCGGCTCGCACACCGTGGCGGTGCCGACCCACCTGATCGAGCTGGTGCGTCGCGCCAAGCCCGAAGAGGTGGCACACGCCTACCAACAGGGCAGTTATGTCTTTGGGGACCATGTGCTGCCGTTCTACTGGCTCGGTGCCCTGCTGGACTTCAGCCCGCGCAGCCATGAAGGCGGACGCACGCTGCCGCTGGTGATCATCCGCTCGGCCCAACAGCGTGTCGCGCTGCACGTGGACGAAGTGCTGGGCAACCAGGAAGTGGTGGTGAAGAACCTCGGGGTGCAGATGTCGCGCATGCCGGGCCTGGCAGGCATGACCTTGCTGGCCTCGGGTGCCGTGTCCCTGATCTACAACCCCGTGGCACTCGCGACGGTCTATGGCACGCACGCGCAGGCCTTGACCACCCACGCCCTGGCCGCCGACAGTGCCGCCAGCGAAGGTTGGCTGCAGTCGGAAGCCCCGACGGCGGCGGCCGACGAGGTGCCCGACGAAGCCCTGGCGCCGCTGGTGCTGGTGGTCGACGACTCGCTCACCGTGCGCCGTGTGACCCAGCGTCTGCTGGTGCGCGAAGGCTACCGCGTGACCCTGGCCAAGGACGGTCTGGAAGCGCTGGAAGCCCTGGCGCAAGAGCGTCCGGCCGTGGTGCTGTCCGACATTGAAATGCCGCGGATGGATGGCTTTGACTTGGTGCGCAACATCCGCGCCGATGAGAAGATGGTTGACATGCCAGTCATCATGATCACCTCGCGCATCGCGCAGAAGCACCGCGATTACGCCGAAGAACTGGGCGTGAACCACTACCTCGGCAAGCCTTACGGTGAAGAGGAGTTGCTCGAGCTGGTGGCACGTTACGCGGTGCATCCAGAAAATGTCCACGCCTGACATCTCTGCTAAGCTCTTCATCCAGCATGGAACACGACGCCGAACCGTCAGCCCTGGTGGGTGACCACATCTCTCACCTCGCTGCGCTGACCGCGCAGCGGGACAGGGAGATGCTCGACGTCTCTCTGGCGCAGGGGGTGCTGGAGTTGCTGCCCGCCTCCCGTGTGGGGGTCTACCGTTTGGTGGGACCCGATGACGGGGCGCAGCGCTGGTTGTGCTGTGGCCTGGCCCAGCGCGGGGCCTTGACGGTCAGTGACCCGCCCTGGGTGGACTTCGAGTCGCTGCCGGTCGTCTCGGCCTTTCCTCTGCGGCAATTGGTGCTCGACTCCCGTCTGCTGGAGCAGGCTGAGTTGCCGACGGCCAGCCTGGTCGACCCGGCCCAGCGCTTTGTCACCGTGTTGCCCTTGATGGTCGAGCTGGGCTTGCCTGGTGTGCTCGAGGTCATGTCCGACAAGCCCTTGGCGATGGAGTCGCTCCGGCCGATCCAGACCCTGCTCAAGGTGTTTGCCAATTTCCAGAATTTGCTGGAGTCGAGCCAGCGTGACTCGCTCACGGGCTTGCTCAACCGCCAGACCTTCGACGGGACTTTCCTCAAGGCGTCCATGCCGTCGCAGCCTGATCCGGGGCTCAACGGCGAGCGGCGCACGTCGCCCGCCACCGGCTATTGGCTGGGGGTGGTCGACATCGACCTGTTCAAGCTGGTCAATGACCGGTTCGGCCACCTGATCGGTGACGAGGTGCTGGTGCTGGTGGCGCGCATCATGCGCCAGTCCTTCCGCCACTACGACCGGCTGTACCGCTTCGGTGGCGAAGAGTTCGTCGTGCTCTTGCGTGGCGGTACCGAAGAGGATGCCCAGCTGGCCTTCGAGCGCTTCCGCCGCAATGTGGAAAGCTATGTGTTCCCGCAAGTCAACAAGGTCACGATCAGCCTGGGCTTCACCGAGGTGATGCACAACGACACCCCGAGCGTGGCATTTTCGCGCGCCGACCAAGGGGTCTACCAGGCCAAGCACCAGGGGCGCAACCAGGTCCTGTGCTACGAGGCCCTGGTACGCGACGGCGTGCTCAAGACCGAAGCCGCCCACGTGGGCGACGTCGAGTTGTTCTGACGGCGCTGCGGCGCTTCAGCCAGCCCGGCGCGCGCGCCCTCGGGGTGCCGCGCTGTCCTTGACCTTGTTCTCACTCACCACCGCATAGCGCGCCAGGGTTTCGGTGCGGGCTTCATCGTGCTGCACGATGGGCATCGGGTAGTCGCGCCCCAGCACCACATCGTCTGCACTGGCCAAATCGGCCGGGCGGGCCAGCCAGGGCGCATGCAGGGCCTTGTCGGGCAGCGTGGCCAGTTCTGGCACGTAGCGGCGGATGAACTTGCCTTGTGGGTCGAACTTCTCGCTTTGGGTGACGGGGTTGAAGATGCGGAACCAGGGCTGAGCATCGCAGCCGCTGGAGGCCGCCCACTGCCAGCCGCCGTTGTTGGCCGCCAAGTCGAAATCGAGCAGTTTCTCGGCGAAGTAGGCTTCGCCGCGCCGCCAGTCGATGCCCAGGTCCTTGATCAGGAAGCTGGCCACCACCATGCGTAGGCGGTTGTGCATGTAGCCGGTCTGGTTGAGTTGGCGCATGGCGGCATCGACCAAAGGGAAGCCGGTACGGCCCTCACACCAGGCGAGGAAGTGGGCGTTGGCCTTCGCACCGTGGGCCCACTTGATGCGGTCGTACTCGCGCTTGTAGGCGCCGCCCACCACATGCGGGTGGTGGAACAGGATCTGGTGATAGAAGTCGCGCCAGATCAGCTCCGACAGCCAGACCTGGGCGCCCGCCGAGCCGGCCTGGGCGCGCTGCCAGGCCAGGTCGACCAGATGCCGGATCGAGACCGTGCCAAAGCGCAGGTGGGTGGAGAGGTAGCTCGGGCCCTTGAGGCCTGGGAAGTCGCGGGTGCTGTCGTAGCGGTCGATGCGGTGCAGAAAGTCGTCCAGCAAAGCCTGTGCACCGGACATGCCCGGGGCCATTTTCAGCGGACCGACCTCTTCAAAGCCGATGTCGGCCAGCGTGGGGATGTGGTCCGCGCCCATCGCGTCCACCGCCTGAGGCACGGGCGCCAGGTGATTCGCGTAGGGCGTGATCGGATAGGGCTTGACGTAGAAGGGCTCCAGCTTCTTGAGCCAGGCGTTCTTGTACGGGGTGAAGACGCCATAAGGCGTGTCGTTGCCGGTGAGCACCTCGTTGCGCTCGAAAATCACGTGGTCCTTGACCGTGTAGAGCGCCACGCCCAGGTTGCTCAAGCGCCCACGCACCTGGGCGTCGCGGTCTTGCGCGTCCGGTTCGTCGTCGTGGCTTGCGTACACCGATTGCACGCCCAGCTCGCCGGCCAGTTGCGGGATCGCCGAGCGGGCCGAGCCATAGCGCACGATCAAGCCCACACGCTCGGGCTGGGGCGCGCCCGCGGCCAAGGCCAGTTCGCGCAGGCCCTGGTCCAGCTCGACCAGGCTGTCGCGGATGAAGGCGACGCGGCGATCCTGGCGGGGCAGGGGCTCCAGGATGTCGCTGTCAAGCACGAAGGCGCACCAGACCCGGCGAGCACTTTTCAACGCGTGAAACAGGGCCGCGTGGTCGGTGCAGCGCAGGTCGCGGCGGAACCACACCAGGGCCGAGGCATTCGTTTCGCTCATGGTCGTCTAATTCACAGATAGTCGGTACGGATCAGCGTGGGCGTCTAAAATCGGCGCATGTCCCCAAGCGCATCTTCCCCCATCAACCTGACCAATCAGTTTCTCATCGCCATGCCCGGCATGGTGGACGGCAATTTTGCCGGGACTGTGGTCTATATGTGCGAGCACAACGACAAGGGGGCCCTGGGACTGGTCATCAATCGACCCATTGACATCAATTTGAAGCACCTGTTCGAAAAGGTGGACCTGTCGCTGGAGCGCAGCGACTTGGCCGAGCGCCCGGTCTACCTGGGCGGGCCGGTGCAGACCGAGCGCGGTTTCGTTCTGCACGAGCGCCTGGACGACGAGGGCGGACACTACAACTCCACCTTGAAAATCGAAGGCGGACTGGAGATGACGACCTCGCGCGACGTGCTGGAGGCGCTCTCCAACGGCGCCGGGCCGCGCAAGGTGTTCATCACGCTGGGCTATTCCGGCTGGACGGCGGGTCAGCTTGAAGAGGAAATCTCGCGCAATGGCTGGCTCAACGTCGATGCCGACCCGCAGATCATCTTCGACACCCCGGTGGAGCAGCGCTACGACAAGGCCCTGTCCCTGCTGGGCATCGACCGCAGCTTCCTGATGGGTGAGGCCGGTCACGCATGAGCGCCCAGCCTGCCTCGGCGATCCGGCATTTTCTGGCCTTCGATTACGGCCTCAAGCGAGTGGGTGTGGCGACGGGCAACAGCCTGACGCGCCAGGCCCAGCCGCTGCGCACGATCGCCGCCGAAGGGGCCGAGCGGTTTGCCCAGATCGGCAAGCTGATCGACGAATGGCGCCCCGATGCGCTGGTCATTGGCGTGCCCTTTCACCCCGATGGGGCCGAGCACGAGAACACGCTGCGCGCCCGCAAGTTCGGCGGCCAGTTGCGCGGGCGGTTTCACCTGCCGGTGCACGAGGTGGACGAGCGCTACTCGACCACCGAAGCCCAGGGCTTTGGCGCCCAGGACCTGGACGCCGCCTCGGCTGCCATCTTGCTGCAACAGTACTTCAACGATCATCCTGGGGATGACATCCGGAAAGAGGCCTGAGTGAGCACTTCGCCCCATACCCTGCACCTCGACGCCGAGGCCCTGTATGCCAACTTGCTGCAAGGCGTGCGCCGCATCGTGACCCCCGAGACCGTGCTGGTCGGGGTTTGGTCGGGCGGCGCCTGGCTGGCCGAGCGTCTGAATGCCGACCTGGGTTTGAAGACCCCGCACGGCGTGATCTCGTCGGCCTTGCACCGCGATGACTTTGGTTCGCGCGGCATGGTCTCGTCCAAGGATGCCACGCACCTGCCCTTCGAGGTCGATGGCGCCCACATCCTGCTGATCGACGACGTGATCTACACCGGTCGTACCACCCGCGCCGTGCTCAACGAGTTGTTCGATTTCGGCCGTCCGGCCAGTGTCACGCTGGCCGTGCTGGTGGACCGTGGCGGACGCCAACTGCCTTTCGAGCCGGCCCTGTCGGCTGCCCGTATCACCCTGCCGTCTGAAGAGCGTGTGGCATTGGTCCGCGCCGACGACGGCCGCTTCCAATTCCATTTCGAGAGGGTTTGATGACCGCCATCCGGAAACCCCAGCGCAACCCGCAGCTCAACAGCCACGGGGAGCTGATCCACCTGCTGTCCACCGAAGGACTGCCCAAAGCCATCATCCACCAGATCCTGGACACGGCCGAGCAGTTCCTGAGCGTCAACGACCGCGAGGTCAAGAAGGTGCCCTTGCTGCGCGGCAAGAGCGTGTTCAACCTGTTCTTCGAGAACAGCACCCGCACCCGCACCACCTTCGAGATCGCGGCCAAGCGCCTGAGCGCCGACGTGATCAACCTCGACATCGCGCGCTCGTCGGCATCCAAGGGCGAAAGCCTGCTCGACACCATCGCCAACCTGTCCGCCATGAGCGCCGACATGTTCGTGGTGCGCCACTCCGAATCGGGCGCGCCATATCTGATCGCCCAGCACGTGGCGCCGCATGTGCACGTGGTCAACGCCGGTGACGGCCGCCATGCGCACCCGACGCAGGCGCTGCTGGACATGTACACGATCCGGCACTACAAGAAAGACTTCACCAACCTGACTGTGGCCATCGTGGGCGACATCGTGCACTCACGCGTGGCCCGCTCCAACATCCACGCGCTGACCACCTTGGGCGTGCCCGAAGTGCGTGTGGTGGGCCCCCGCACCCTGGTGCCGGGTGACCTGCGCGAGATGGGCGTGCGCGTGTGCCACGACATGGCCGAAGGCATCAAGGATGCCGA
Source organism: Aquabacterium sp. (assembly GCF_034003525.1). Lineage (GTDB taxonomy): Bacteria > Pseudomonadota > Gammaproteobacteria > Burkholderiales > Burkholderiaceae_C > Aquabacterium. Next base: position 49,279 of record NZ_JAVEYN010000005.1, on the reverse strand, counting down.
CGTGGTCATCATGCTGCGCCTGCAAAACGAGCGCATGAACGGCGGGATGCTGCCCAGCGCGGGCGAGTTCTTCAAGGAGTTCGGCCTGACCGAGTCCAAGCTGGCGCTGGCCAAGCCCGACGCCATCGTGATGCACCCGGGCCCCATCAACCGTGGTGTGGAAATCGACTCCGCGGTGGCCGACGGCAAGCAAAGCGTCATCCTGCCCCAGGTCACGTTCGGCATCGCCGTGCGCATGGCCGTGATGTCCATTCTGGCTGGTAACGAGGCCTGATCCCATCATGAAGATCCTGATCAAGAACGGCCGACTGGTCGACCCTGCTTCCGGCCTCGACCAGGTCGGTGACCTGGCCATCACGGCCAGCCGCATCACGGCACTCGGCAACGTCAGCGCCGATTTCGAGCCCGACCGCGTCATCGACGCCACCGGCCTCATCGTGGCCCCTGGCCTGGTGGACCTGGCCGTGCGCTTGCGCGAGCCCGGCCACGAGCACGAAGGCATGCTCGAGTCCGAACTGGCCGCCGCCGCTGCGGGTGGCGTGACCAGCGTGGTCTGCCTGCCCGACACCGACCCGGCGCTGGACGAGCCCGGTCTGGTCGAGATGCTCAAGCTGCGCGCGCGCAAGCTGAGCCGCTGCCGCCTGTTCCCGCTGGGCGCCTTGACCCGCGGTCTGAAGGGCGAGAACCTGACCGAGATGGCCGAACTGCACGAGGCCGGCTGCGTGGGCTACTCGCAGGCCGAGTCGCCGATCAAGGACACCCAGGTGCTGCAGCGTGCCATGCAGTACGCCTCCACCTTTGGCTACACCGTGTGGCTGCGCCCGCTCGACCCGTGGTTGGGCAAGGGCGTGGCGGCCAGTGGGGCGGTCGCCACCCGTCTGGGCCTGTCGGGCGTGCCCGTGAGTGCCGAGACCATCGCCATCCACACCATCGTCGAGCTGGTCAAGGTCACGGGCGCGCGCGTGCATCTGTGCCGCATCTCCAGCGCCGCCGGCGTCGAGCTGGTGCGTCAGGCCAAGGCCCAGGGCCTGCCTATCACGGCCGACGTCAGCATCAACTCGCTGATGCTGACCGACGTCGACATCGGCTACTTCAACTCGTCGATGCGCGTGACCCCGCCGCTGCGCCAGGGCCGTGACCGCGACGCCCTGCGCGCCGGCTTGGCCGACGGCACACTCGACGCGCTGGTGTCCGACCACAACCCGGTCAGCGAGGACGAGAAGATGCTGCCCTTCGGGGAGGCGACTCCCGGTGCCACCGGCGTGGAACTGCTGCTGAGCCTGGCCATGAAGTGGTCGGGCGCCGATCAGCAGGACCAGCCTGCGGCCGACAAATTGCGTCAGGCCCTGTCGGTGGTCACACAAGGCCCCGTCAAAGTGCTGGGCGATGCGCTGGGCTCCCTGACCCACAGTGCGGGCCGTCTGGTCGCCGGAGGGGTGGCCGACATCGTGATGTTCGACCCGGCCGCGCGCTGGCAGGTGCAGCCGTCTGCCTTGGTGAGCCAGGGCAAGCACACCCCGTTTGCCTTCGAAGCCACCGGTTTCGAGCTGGCTGGCCGTGTGCGACTGACCCTGGTGGCAGGGCAGGTGGCCCACGACGCCCAGGATCGCGCCGAGGCATGAGCCTGGTGTCCCCAGAGTCGGCGCTGACGCCGCGCTTCTGGCGTGCCGGCTCCCTGCTGGCCATCCCGCGCGTGGTGTGGCGCCTGAGCCGGGTGATCGTACATGTGCTGCATGGCTACCTCCGATCCTGGCGGGTGTGGCCGCGGCTGGACGAGCGTGGCCGGGATGCCGAGTGTGTGCGCTGGTCGGGGCAACTGCTGCGCATGCTCGGGATCGAGCTGGTCGTGCAGGGGCAAGCCCGCCCCGGCGCCAAGCTGGTGGTGTCCAACCACGTGTCCTGGCTGGACATCGTGGCCCTCAACGCCGTGGTGCCGTCGCGCTTTGTCTCCAAGGCCGAGGTGGCGGACTGGCCCGTCGTCGGGCGCATGGTCACCCAGGCCGGCACGCTCTACCTTGCGCGAGAACGCCGGCGCGATGCCATGCGCGTGCTGGGTTTGATGACCAAGGGCCTGCGCGAGGGGCACACGTTGGCGGTCTTTCCCGAAGGCACCACGGGCACGGGCCACGGGGTGCTGCACTTTCACCCCAATCTCCTGCAGTCGGCGATCGACGCGGCCGTACCGGTGCAGCCCGTGGCCTTGCGGTACGCCGACACGGTGCACGCGGTCAGCCCGCTGGCCGCTTACGTCGGCGACACCAGCCTGTTGCAGTCCCTGTGGTCGGTGGTCTCGGCGCGGGGGCTGGTCGTGCATGTGCACGTTTTGCCGCTGTTGGCGACCGCCCATGCCGATCGCCGGGCGCTGGCGGCGCGCTTGCAAGAACAGGTCGGGGCGGCGGTGGCCCCCTGAGCACGACGGGACGGCCTCCCGGCCAATGATATTCGGACATTTCGTGCGGATTTGTGTCCGCCACCCCGTTGTCGGGTAGCGGCGGCGGCCGCACGTCGCTACATTGAACCAGCGAGTCTGGCGTTTCTTGTCCTGGGTTAAACGCGCTTGCACGGAGGACTCTACAATCTCCGGTCCTTGAAAGGTACTATTGAATGTTTGATTTCGGGTTTTTGGCTTCGCTGCACGACAGCATCGTGCAGTGGGCAATCAACGGCTGGACGGATGCCAGTGGCTGGCAGATCCTGGCCTTCACCCTTATCGTGACGCACATCACCATCGCGTCCACGACCATCTTCCTGCACCGATCCCAGGCGCACCGCGCGCTGGAGTTGCACGCGATCCCTTCGCATTTCTTCCGCTTCTGGCTGTGGCTGACCACCAGCACCGTCACCAAGCAGTGGGTGGCCGTGCATCGCAAGCACCACGCCAAGTGCGAAACCGCCGAAGACCCGCACAGCCCGGTCACGCACGGCATCAAGACCGTGCTGCTGCAAGGTCGCGAGCTCTACCGCGACGAGGCCCTGAAGGCCGAAACGCTCAAGAAGTTTGGCCACGGCACCCCCGACGACTGGCTCGAGCGTCATCTCTACACCCCGCGCAACAACTGGGGTCCCATCGTCATGCTGCTGATCAACCTGGCCTTGTTCGGGGTCATCGGCATCACGGTCTGGGCGGTCCAGATGGCGTGGATTCCCATCACGGCGGCCGGCATCATCAATGGCCTGGGTCACTGGTGGGGCTATCGCAACTTTGAAGCGCCCGATGCCTCCACCAACATCTCGCCCTGGGGCATCATCATCGGTGGCGAAGAGCTGCATAACAACCATCACACCTACCCGACCTCGGCCAAGCTGTCGGTCAAGCCTTATGAATTCGACATCGCCTGGGGCTACATCCGCGCGCTGGAGATGATGGGCCTGGCCAAGGTTCGCAAAACGCCCCCTCGCTTGACGCTGGGTGACGTCAAACCCGTGGCCGATGCGCAGACCCTGGAGGCCATTGTGGCCAATCGCTACGAGCTGATGGCAGGTTATGCGCGTGAAGTGCGCCGCGCCTGTGCCAGCGAAGTGACGCGCCTGAAGGCCAGCGGGCAGGGCGCCGCCGCCGCACAGCTCAAGCGCGTGCGCCGCTGGGTGCACCGCGACGAAGCGCAGATGCCCACCGGCATGGCAACCGAGGTGCAGCAAGCCCTCGCCAACCTGCCTCAGCTCGACAAGCTGATTGCCATGCGTGAAGAGCTGCGTGCCCTGTGGACCCGCACGAACGTCTCGGCCGAGCAACTGGTGCACGATCTGCAAGAGTGGTGTCACCGTGCAGAAAGCAGCGGCATCGCCGCCCTGCAGGAGTTCTCGCGCAAGCTACGTGCAGCCCACGCCTGAGTCTGGGACATTTGCCCACCATCGAGCCCCGCATTCGCGGGGCTTTTTCGTTTTTGCGGCCGGACTCAGGGCAAGCCCTGAACTTTTTCGCGTCCGATACATCCTGTAACGTGAACTTTGGCGCGTTGCTTGTTGTTTTCGGATCGAGATTGCCGATTTCCCCCAAGTGGGGGTGGCCGCCCTGTCCTGTAACCTGAAGCCGTTCTGTCAGTCAAAGCCATGAACCTGTTGTCAGGTGAAAGGTGAGCACGAGGCAGACGCGGGCTGTGTCATCGCAGTCGCGCGCTTTCAGTGATGGCAAGGGTTCGAACATGTGGCTTGATTTGGGGATCGGTGTCGTGGGTTGCGTCCTCGGTGTGGGCGTGACCTGGTGGTACCAGCGGCGTGCGTGGGCCGCCCGTGGCGTGTTGGTGCCGCAGTCCGAGGTGCAGGCACTGCAACAGGACTGGCAAGTCCGCGTGGATGCACTACAGGCCCAACTGCAGGCGCAGGTGCAAGCTACGCAGCAGCAGGATGCCGACGCGGCCCAGCAGCTGACCCAACTTCGCGCCGGCCTGGAGGAGCAGTTGCATCAGGTGCAAAACGGCGCGGCGCTTTCGCGTGAGCAAGCCTTGCAGACCTGCCATCAGCTGGCCGCGGCCATCGACAAGCTCATGGGCCTGATCAAAACCTTCGAGCGCTGGCACGCGGACATGAATGTGCTCATCTCCCACAACCGCGAGATGCACGACCGCAATGACGAATTCGCCTCCATCGTGCGCCAGGTGATCATCGTTGCGCTCAATGCCTCCATCGAGGCGGCGCGCGCCGGCGAAATGGGCAAGGGCTTTGCCGTGGTGGCCAACGAGGTGCGCAGCCTCGCCAACCGGGCCGAGGCGCTGTCCAAGGACTACAGCAACAACCTGCACAAGAACGACCTCATCACCACCACCACCTTCCAGGACCTGCAGGCGGGCGGCAAGATGATCATCGGGGCCGTGACGGAGCTGCAGGTCATCAACAACCAGACCCGCAACCTGCTGGCTGCGGAAGCCGTCTGAGCGCCATGATCAGTCAGCAAGCCAAGGACGGCTTCGAGTTCTTCGTCACCAACGCGCTCAAGGCGGCGGTGGTGTCGTCGCCCGATGACCGCGTGGACGTCACAGCGCTCGACGACCACGGCGAGATCAAGGAAGAGCGCATGGTGCTCCTCACCGTGTCGTCCTACCTGTTTCGTGCGATCACGATGATCTCTTTCACGCTCGATGCCGCCACCCGCAGCCATCTGGCGGCCATCCACCGTGCGCCGGCCGAAAGCATGGTCGAGGCCGACTACCTCGACGTGATCGGCGAGGTCGGCAACATCTTCTGCGGGGCGATCAACCGCGACCTGTCTCACCACTTTCCCTACCTGGGCATGTCGACCCCGAACGTGCTCGAGCGCCAGTGCATCGATTACCTCGATGAGCTCGATGCCAGCTTCATCCGGCATTTCCGGGTCGTCGTCAACGACGGTGTCACCTTCCACGCCAGTCTGTGCGTCTGCGATTTCGCCGACATCGATTTCCAGGTGGACACCACCGTGGTCGAAGAAAGCCACGGCGAGCTGGAACTGTTCTGAACCTCCCATAGCCCGAGATCAACTTCATGCAGGAAACCGCCCAACTGGTCAGCAAGGTGCTGGTGCTCAACGACGAGGTCGAGGTGCGCGGTCACATCAAGGCTTTTTGCGAGGCTCACCATCTGATCCCGGTGAAGCCTCAGGCCGGGGCGGCGCTCTCGGTGCTCAAGTCCAATGTCGATCTCGGGGCCATCTTCCTGCAGGAGACCTACCTGGGCGAGGGCGGCAACGCCCTGGAGCTGGCGCGCGCCATCCACGCCATCCGGCCCGAGCTGCCCATCTTCCTGAGGCGCGAAACCCAGTCGCACCTGGACGACCTGCCCGATCTCTACCGCAGCGTCTTCACGGCGGCCTACACCATCGCCACGATCGACGAGCTGGGGCCGATGATCGCCAAGAGCATCTTCAGCTTCCAGTTCCCGAACGCGCTGGTGCGAGGCATCAGCGAGATCACCAAGTCCACGCTCGAGAACCAGTTCAAGGACGTCGAGGTGCGCACCGAGGCCCCCTACATGGTGCGCGACCGCCTCATCTACGGCGAGCTGTTCACCCTCATCCCGCTGGAGAGCAACTGGTGCCGCGGCTACATGATGTTCCAGACCGAGGAAGCACCCCTGCTGACCTATGTGGAGAACGGGCGCACCCACATCAAGCGCGACCCCGCGAGCTTCCGCGACATCAACCACGTGATGGGCGAAGTCACCAACTTGATCTGGGGCGCTTTCAAGAACCGCTTCATCTCCGATGAACCGGTCGATTGGCGGCAGTCGCAGGTGCCGCTCATCGTCAACCACCAGCACCGCTACATCTCCTTCGGCTCGGAAGATCCGCAACTGTGCCTGCGCTACACCGTGCTCGATCCCTACGGCAAGGTGGCACCGCTCGTCATCTACCAACGCTTTGTTTTCAACCTCAGCTGGGCGCCCGAAAAGTTCAAAGAGAACGAAGTGCTCACCGACAACCTGTTCGAGTCCGGCGAACTCGAACTTTTCTGATTCCACTTTCTCAAGAGGTGAACCACCATGGCACAAGTACTCGTCGTTGATGACTCTGCAACCGTCCGCAATGAGGTGGGCGATTTCCTGAAGAAGAATGGCCTGGACGTGGTCACGGCCGTCGACGGCCGGGATGGGCTGGACAAGCTCAAGGCCGACGCCCGCATCAAGCTGGTGGTCAGCGACGTCAACATGCCCAATATGGACGGCTTGACCATGGCCGAGAAGATCCGGGGCGAACTGCGCAACAGCGCGGTCAACATCATCATGCTGACCACCGAGAACACGCCCATCATGAAAGAGCGAGGCAAGGCGGCCGGCATCAAGGGCTGGATCGTCAAACCCTTCAAGGGCGAAGCCGTGATCGCCACCTTCAAGAAGCTGGCCGAAGCCTGACGCTGTCAAACGGCTGTTGCCCGTGTGCCGCAAGCAGGCAGGCGGGGGCGGCCACCCTGGTCGCTGAACTGTCCGCCCACCCTCCATCAGAGAGGTACACCTCATGTCCATCAGTCGATTCCTGATGCTGGCCCTTCTGGGCATGCTCCTGTCGTGGTCAGCCCGTGCGGCTGACACGCGTCCCGATTGCCACTCTTGTCACATTGACATCCAGTCGCTCGACAAGCCCGCGAAGCTCGCGGGCAAGTGGCTGTTCACCCGGGACGACCGCCCCGAGAACAAGGATCCGGGGCTGGACACCCAGGACTGGAAGCTGATCATGGCGCCGGGCCCCTGGAAGCCGGCCTACAACGATGGCAAGGTGTTCACCGTGGGCTGGTACCGCGGTAACCTGAAGTTCAACCCCGACCTCATCGGTCAGGAGGTGGTCTTCATGGTCAACACCTACATGGCGCGCATGCACGTGTATGTGGATGGACAAGAGGTGTACCAACGTCCCCACGACATCAACGTCGAGCGCTACTACTCCATCCAGCCCATCCCCGTGCGCTTCAAGGTGACACAGCCGGAGCATGTCGTGGCCTTCCGTGTGGAAACGCCCCTCATGACCGGCATCTATCAGCTGCCCTTCGAGGTGCACCGCTACGACCAGCACGACAGCAGCCTGGCGCTGTGGCAGTTCTGGGGCGGTGAGGCGCGCACCATCGCAGCCTACGTGATGTTCGTGTTTGGCCTGTTCTTTCTGCTGGTCTATTCCAAGACACAGTACCCCCTGTACCTGACGGCGGCTCTGGCGGGTCTGTTCATCTTCCCGTTCTTCGGTTCGCCGGGCGACTACTTCATGAAGGTTTTCAGCCCGGAGGTGATGCTCTATTCGCATTACGTCGGCCTGATGGGCATCTTCATGTTCTACATGTTCGGGCAGTACATCACGCACCGCTTCCTGCCACGGCTCAACTGGGTGAAGGGCGGCATCTACATCATCCTGTGCGCCACGATCGGCAGCATGATGTTCGCGCCGAACGTCGAGCTGTTCCAGAAGGTGCGCCCGGTCTTGTTCATCCTGAACCTGATCTCGGGCTCGATCAGCCTCTGGCAGCTGGTGCTGGCATGGCGTGAAGGCAAGTCTGGCGCGGCCATCCTGACCGTCGCCATGATCATCTTCCTGCTCACCGGTTTCAACGACGTGCTGCTGGCCTTGGGCAAGATCTCCTCGGTGTCGCTGATCTTCTCGGGCGTGTTGGTCTACATGTGCGCCATGATGTATGTGGCTTCGACCCGCTTTGCCAACACCTTCATGGAGAACCGCAAGCTGGTCAAGGACCTGCAGGGCATCAATGACAACCTCGAAGGCCTGGTCAGCGAGCGCACCGAGCAGCTGCGCGAAAAGAGCCAGGACATCCAGAGCATGCTGGAGAACCTGCCGCAGGGTGTGCTCACCGTCACCGCCAGCAACGAGGTGCACCCCGAGTACTCGGCCTACCTCGAAACCATCCTTGAAACCAAGGACATCGCCGGCAAGAACCTGATGACCTTGCTGTTCAGCAACAGCTCACTGGGCTCGGATGCCTTGTCCTCGGTGGAGGCTGCCGCCGCCAGCTGCGTCGGTGAAGACGTGATGAACTTCGAGTTCAACAGCCACCTCATGGTCACCGAATTTGACAAGACCATGCCCGATGGCCGCGTCAAATCGCTGGCCTTGAGCTGGTCACCCATCTGCAACGCCGATGACACCGTCGACAAGCTGATGCTGTGCGTGCGCGATGTCACCGAGCTCAAGCGACTCGAGCAAGAGGCCTCGGAGCAAAAGCGCGAGCTGGACATCATCGGGCAGATCCTGCCCGTGACCCAGGAGAAGTTCAGCGACTTCATCGACGGTTCTCGTCGCTTCATCGTCGAGAACCGCCAACTCATCGAGCAGACCTCGAGCAAGGACCAGGACGTGGTGGCACTGCTGTTCCGCAACATGCACACCATCAAGGGCAATGCCCGCACCTACGCCTTCATCCACCTGACCAACCTCGTGCACGAAGCCGAGCAGGCCTACGATCAGCTGCGCAAGGATCCGGATGCTGTCTGGGATGCACCCGAATTGCTGCGCACGCTCGACGGCGTCGAGGCAATGGTCGAGGAGTACGCCCGCATCAACGACAACGTGCTGGGCCGCAAGGGGCCGGGTCGCCGCGGCAGTGTCGAGAAGTACGCGCTGGTCGACCGTGAGCACCTGGCCGACTCGCTCGACCTGTTGTCCTCGGTGAACCTCGACGATGCCGCCGCCTTGCGCAGTGCCCTCCAGCAGGTCAAGCTGACCCTGAGTCAGGTCGGCACCGAGCGCCTCGAGGGCGTGCTGGCCGGACAGCTGGACTCGCTGCCTTCCCTGGCGCGTGAACTGGGCAAGGAGCCGCCGGTGGTCCGCCTGCACGACCACCAGGTGGTGGTGCAGAACCAGATTGCGCCGCTGCTCAAGAACCTGTTCACACACCTGTTGCGCAACGCGATGGACCACGGGCTGGAGCCTGCCAGCGAGCGCCTGGCCGCAGGCAAGCCAGCTGCCGGCCGCATCGACATCGAGATGAAGCTCGACGTGGGTGGTTTGCGCATCCGCCTGCACGACGACGGACGTGGCCTAGCCCTGGCACGAATCCGTTCACGTGCCGTAGAGCAGGGGCTGCTTGATGCGGAGGAGGCCCGTTCGGACGAAGCCGTGGCTCAGGCCATCTTCCTGTCCGGCTTCTCCACGGCCGAGCAGGTGACCGAGGTATCCGGGCGCGGCGTCGGCATGGATGCCGTGCGCGGTTTCCTGCAGCGTGAGGGCGGGGATGTGCACATCCACTTCCGCGACGCCAACGCAGGTGCGGATTTCCGTGCTTTCGAGCTGGTGGTCAGCCTGCCGGCCCGCTTCGGCACCCAGCTGGACCTGCCGGCTCAGGCGCCAACGTCTGACCATCAACTCGCACCGCTGGCGGTGTGAGCCAAGGCGGGCGGCGCATGAGGGGCTGACGGCCTCTCATGTTCTGCGCCAGAGAAGCAAAAGTCCTGCGCCACACAAACAAAAAACCCGCCGGTTTGCACTGGCGGGTTTTTTTGATTCCTGCTGGCCGGGCTGGCCAGGCAGACAAGAAAGGCTGAATTACTTCAGCTTCACTTCCTTGTAGGCGACGTGCTTGCGTGCCTTGGGGTCGAACTTCATGAATTCCAGCTTTTCAGGCGTGGTCTTCTTGTTCTTGCTGGTGGTGTAGAAGTGGCCGGTACCCGCAGTGGATTCCAGCTTGATCTTTTCGCGTCCGCCTTTTGCAGCCATGATTCAGTCTCCAATTACAGTTCGCCGCGGGCGCGCAGGTCCACGAGGACCTGGTCGATACCCACCTTGTCGATCAGACGCAGAGCGGCCGTGCTGATGCGCAGACGCACCCAGCGGTTTTCGCTTTCGACCCAGAAACGACGGTACTGCAGGTTGGGCAGAAAACGACGCTTGGTCTTGTTGTTGGCGTGGGAAACATTGTTCCCGGACATCGGGCCCTTGCCCGTGACTTGACAGACGCGTGCCATGACGCTTCTCCGTTCGCTGTAATTGCGCTTATGTTGCGAATCGGTGCCCAGAGCAGGGGTGCTCATTGCTGAACCAGACCCTGTTGAAGCACCCTTCCGGAAGCATCGGCGTCAAAGCCACTGGTGTGGCCCACAATTGACGCATCAACTCCGGGACGAATTGTGCAAAAACCGAGATTATAGCCAGATTCTTCGGTCTTGGCAAAGAGACGGCGACAAACAAGCCGCCATCCCCCTCGATCAGGCTGCGCCTTGCTCCAGGAAGCGCTGGGCGTCCAGGGCGGCCATGCAGCCGGTGCCAGCGCTGGTGATCGCCTGGCGGTACACATGGTCCTGCACGTCGCCAGCGGCGAACACGCCGGGCACGCTGGTCATCGTGGCAAAACCATTGTTGCCGCCGCGCGTGACGATGTAGCCGTCCTTCATCTCCAGCTGACCCTTGAAGATGTCGGTGTTAGGCTGGTGGCCGATGGCAATGAAACAGCCCTTGAGCGGCAGTTCCTTGAAGCTGTTGTCTTCCACATTCTTCAGGCGCACGCCCGTGACGCCGCTCTGGTCGCCCAGCACCTCGTCGAGCACATTGAACACATGCAGCTCGATCTTGCCGGCGGCGACCTTCTCATAGAGCTTGTCGACCATGATCGGCTCGGCGCGGAACTTGTCGCGGCGGTGGATCAGGTGCACCTTGCTGGCGATGTTCGACAGGTACAGCGCCTCTTCGACGGCCGTGTTGCCGCCGCCCACCACGCAGACCTCCTGGTTGCGGTAGAAGAAGCCATCGCAGGTGGCGCAGCCGCTCACGCCACGGCCCATGAAGGCTTCTTCAGAGGGCAGGCCCAGGTACTTGGCCGAGGCGCCGGTGGCGATGATCAGGGTCTCGGTCGTGTAGGTACCGGCGTCGCCCTTGAGGGTGAAGGGGCGCTGGGACAGGTCCACCTCATTGATCTGGTCAAAGATCATGTTGGTGTGGAAGCGCTCGGCGTGTTGCTGGAAGCGCTGCATCAGGTCAGGGCCCTGCACGCCGTTCACGTCGGCGGGCCAGTTGTCCACTTCGGTGGTGGTCATCAGTTGACCGCCTTGGGCGATGCCGGTGATCAGCGTGGGCTTGAGGTTGGCGCGGGCGGCATAGATGCCCGCGGTATAGCCCGCAGGGCCGGAGCCCAGAATCAGGACTTGGCTGTGTTGTGGAGTGCTCATGGCTTGGCCTTTCAGTGTGTGTATGCTACAGCCACGTCAGTGACCGTTGCGCACAAGGGCAAATTCCGATGGGCCGCGTCATGCAGCCTCGTTAAAGTGCTAAAAAATAACGGTGTCTAGACGAAAATTGTAGAGACAGGTTGTGTGTCGCACCGATTCGGGGTGGGAAAGCCCGCCCGCTTCCATGTTTTTGACCTGAGTACCTGCCTGATAAAAGAGGAGCGTTCATGGCCATGCTGTCCAATCTCGACCTGATCCGTCGAGTCCCGTTGTTTTCAATGCTCACGCAGGCTCAGGCCGAGTCGATTGCCGAGGGCGTGGTCAAGCGTCGCTACCGTCGGGGGGAGTTGATTGTCGAACGGGGTCGCAAGACCAATGCGCTGTTCATCCTGCTCACGGGTCGGGCCCGCGTGGTCGCCGCCGACGAACGGGGCCGCGAGGTCATCTTGGCAGTGTTGGAAGCGGGTGACTATCTGGGTGAAATGAGCCTGATCGACAACGAGCCGCACTCTGCCACGGTCCGGGCCGAGGTCCAGACCGATGTCCTGGTCTTGGGGCGCCCCGAGTTCGCCCGTTGCCTGCCCGAGAACTCCTCGCTTTCCTACGCCATCCTGCGCGGCCTCGTGCAGCGCTTGCGCGCCGCCGACCGCCAGATCGAGTCCCTGGCCCTGCTGGACGTCTATGGCCGAGTGGCGCGTGCCTTGCTCGACATGGCCGACGAAGACGCGGGCGAGAAGGTCATCCGTGGCAAGGTCTCCCGCCAGGATCTGGCCAAGCATGTGGGCGCCTCCCGCGAGATGGTCAGCCGCGTCATGAAGGACCTCGAAGAGCGCGGCCTGATCGAAACCCAGGAAACCGGCAGCGTGGTGCTCAAGGAGCGCCTGGCCAACACCGCCTGATCTTCGGTCGGCTGCCCCCCGCCTGAGCCAATGCCCCTTGCGAGGGGCATTTTGCTGCCCGCACGTCGGCGCGAGCCGGGGCAAAAAGCGCTCACAATGTCGCCATGACATTTCCGCTGGGATCTCTTCATTCTGATACCGCAGGCTCGGGCAAGGGCGCCGAGCGCCGCGCCGAACCTGCCGGTGCCGCTCGCACCACCGGGCGTCTGCACCGCGTGCCCAAGGCACCCGTGGTCGCACCGATCGAGCCGGTCGAGCAAACCTTGCGCTTCCAGGCCGCCTTGCTGCTGGGCGGCGTCCTGTGGATTCTCGTGGTGTTGGCCATGGCCAGCCACGACCGATTCGACCCTGCGTTCACCACGTCCGGGCAGCATCCCGTCCCTCACAACTGGGTCGGGCAGTTCGGGGCTTATGTGTCCGACATCCTGCAGATGCTGCTGGGCCACTCGGCCTGGTGGCTGCCCGTGGTCGGATTGCGCGTGTGGCTGGGCGCTTTGGCGCTCTGGATGCGGCGCGACACGGCGCGCAGCGTCGCGCGCTCGCCCATGCCCGTCGAGCCTGCGGCGCCAGTGACGGGAGCCTGGCGCGTCTGGCTGGGATTGGTGTTGCTGCTGTCTGCCAGTTGTGCGCTGGAATGGTCGCGCCTGTACCGCAATGAGGCCTTGTTAGCCGGGGAGCAAGCCGGCGGCGTGCTCGGCATGGTGCTGGGGCAGTGGGGCATGCACTGGCTGGGCTTCAACGGCTCGGGGGTGTTGTGGATCGCCTTGCTGGTGGCGGGCAGTGCGCTGGCCTTGCGCTTTTCCTGGCTGGATCTGGCCGAGCGCATCGGGCAGTTGTTTGACCGCCTGCGTCAAGAGCGTGAAACCCAGCGCGAGGTGGCGCAAGACATCCGCATTGGTGAGAAAGCTGCCATCGAGCGTGAACGCGTCGTCGAAGAGGTGCGCCAGGAGTTGCCGCCTGAGCCCATCCCCTTGATCATCGAGCAGCCCGTGGTCGAGGTGCCCAAGTCCGAGCGCGTCAACAAGGAAAAGCAAAAGCCGCTGTTTGCCGAGATGGCCGATGGCAAGCTGCCGCAGATCGACCTGCTCGATTCGGCGCCAGGCCGCACCGAAACCATCACCACCGAGTCGCTGGAGATGACCTCGCGGCTCATCGAGAAGAAGCTCAAGGACTTCGGCGTCGAAGTGCGTGTGGTGGCCGCCTCGCCGGGCCCCGTCATCACCCGCTACGAGATCGAGCCAGCCACCGGCGTCAAGGGCTCGCAGATCGTCAACCTGGCCAAGGATCTCGCCCGTTCGCTGTCGCTGGTGTCCATCCGCGTGGTCGAAACCATTCCCGGCAAGAACCTGATGGCGCTGGAGTTGCCCAACGCCAAGCGCCAGATGATCCGCCTCACCGAGATCCTGGGCTCGCAGGTGTACCACGAGGCCCAGTCCATGCTGTCCATCGGCCTGGGCAAGGATATTGTGGGCTCGCCCGTCGTGGCCGACCTGGCCAAGATGCCGCACTGCCTGGTGGCCGGTACCACCGGCTCGGGCAAGTCGGTGGGCATCAACGCCACCATCCTGAGCTTGCTCTACAAGGCCGAAGCGCGCGATGTGCGGCTCATCCTGATTGACCCGAAGATGCTCGAAATGAGCATGTACGAAGGCATTCCGCACCTGCTGTGCCCCGTCGTGACCGACATGAAGCAGGCCGGCAACGCCCTGAACTGGGCAGTCGGTGAGATGGAGCGCCGCTACAAGCTCATGTCCAAGATGGGCGTGCGCAACCTCGCTGGCTTCAACAAGAAGATGGACGAGGCCAAGGCACGCGGTGAGCTGATCCCCAACCCCTTCAGCCTGACACCTGACGAGCCCGAGCCACTCGACCGCATGCCGCACATCGTCATCGTGATCGACGAACTGGCCGATCTGATGATGGTGGTGGGCAAGAAGATCGAAGAGCTGATCGCGCGTCTGGCCCAGAAGGCCCGTGCCGCTGGCATCCACCTGATCCTGGCCACGCAGCGCCCCTCGGTGGACGTCATCACGGGCCTGATCAAGGCCAACATCCCCACGCGCATCTCCTTCCAGGTCTCCAGCAAGATCGACAGCCGCACCATCCTCGACCAGATGGGCGCCGAGGCGCTGCTGGGGCAGGGCGACATGCTCTATCTGCCTTCCGGCTCGGGCCTGCCGATGCGGGTGCACGGGGCCTTCGTCAGTGACGAAGAAGTGCACCGCGTGGTCGAATACATCAAGTCGCAGGGCGAGCCCAACTACATCGAAGGCATCCTCGAAGGGGGCAACCTCAGCGATGAGGGCAGCAACCTCGATGGCTCCCCGATGGGTGGCGGCGATGGTGAGCAAGATCCGATGTACGACAACGCCGTGGCCGTGGTGCTGCAGCATCGCAAGGCGTCGATCTCCTTGGTGCAGCGCCATTTGCGCATCGGTTACAACCGTGCGGCGCGCCTGTTGGAACAAATGGAGAAATCCGGACTCGTATCGAGCATGGCCACCAATGGCAACCGTGAACTGATCGTGCCGGCCCGTGGTGGCGATGGCGGTGCCACCTCGGCACCCTGGGATGAGGCCTGAAGCAATGCAATCGAAGTGGACAGGAATGGGGCGCGCCAGCATGTTGGCGCTGGGCATGACGCTGGTGTGCAGTGCGGCGCAGGCCGATGCCGTGGCCAGCTTGCGTGCCTTTGTCAAAGACGTGCAGGCAGGTCGGGGGGAGTTCACCCAGACGGTGATCTCGCCCGACGGCAAGAAGTCGCGTAAATCCAAGGGCTCGCTGGAGTTCCAGCGCCCGAACCGATTCCGCTTTGCCTACACCACCCCCACGGAGCAACTCATCGTGGGCGATGGCAAACAGGTGTGGCTGCACGATGTGGACCTGAATCAGGTGACCGTGCGACCGATGAGCGAGGCACTGGGTGCGACTCCGGCGGCCTTGCTGGCCGGTGGGACGTTGGACAAGGACTTCACCCTCCGCAACGTGCCTGCGTCCTCATCGGGTGCGGCGACCGCGACCCCGATGGTTCAACAAGCAACGTCTTTGGAATGGGTGGAAGCCTTGCCACGCCACAAAGAGGGGCAGTTTCAGTCCGTTCGTGTCGGATTCAGAAAAGGGCAACTCGCCGCCCTGGAGATCCTGGACAGCTTTGGTCAGCGCTCGCGGCTGGAGTTTGCGCAGTTTGAATCGAAGGTGGCCTTGCCGGCCACCCGTTTTCAGTTCACACCGCCTGCAGGGGCCGATGTGCTCAGACAGCCTTGACACCGTGGGCGTCAGGCCTGCTTCCTGATGTTTTTGAATGAATCAGGCCCGTTCGATGCGGGCCTGAATTATTTTGGGTCTTGCGCAGGGCGACCGGAGGGGCCGCCCTGTGATGATCAGGATCTGATCAATCAGCCTTCACGCTTGCCGAAGCCAGGGCGCTTGCCGCCAAAGCCAGGCTTGGGGCCGCCGGACTTGAAGCCGGGCTTGCTGCCAAAGGGCTTGCCGCCGAAAGGCTTGTCGCCAAACGACTTCTCACCGAAAGACTTCTCGCCAAACGACTTGCCGTGAGCCGGCTTGCCACCAAAAGGCTTGTCGCCAAACGGCTTGCCGTGCGGGCGGTCACCGAAAGCCGGACGATCGCCAAAGGCAGGACGGTCACCACGGGGGCGATCACCAAAGGCCTGACGGTCGCCGAAAGCCGGGCGATCACCGTAGGAGCGGTCGCCACGGGGGCCTTGACGGTCACCGAAGGCCGGGCGGTCGCCATATGGGCGATCTTGGCGAGCGCGGTCGCCAAACGACGGACGATCGCCGCCGAAACCACCACGGTCACCACCGAAGTGGCCGCGCTCCTGGCCGCCGAAGCCGCCTTCGCGCTTGCCACCAAAACCACCACGGTCGCCGCCGAAGCCACCGCGATCACCGCCAAAGCCGCCACGGTCGCCACCGAAGCCGCCGCGATCGCCGCCACGGTCACCAAAGCCGCCTTCGCGGTTGGCGCCAAAGCGCGGTGCGCCACGGTCTTCGCGGTTGCGATGACCCGGCATCGGCTTGCCCATGCGAGGGCCACGGCTGTCTGCGTAGCCGCCGGACTTCATCTTGGGCTCCAGGCCTTCGATCGCCGACTCGGGGATGCGCTGCGTGGTGTAACGCTCGATGCGACGCACCATGCCAATGTCACGGCGCTCGGCCAGGGTCACGGCCAGGCCGCTGCGACCGGCACGACCGGTACGGCCAATGCGGTGCACATAGTCTTCGGCCTTCATCGGCATGCCGTAGTTGATCACGTGGGTGATCGTGGGCACGTCGATGCCGCGGGCGGCCACGTCAGTGGCGACCAGCACGCGCAGCTGACGGCTGCGCAGGCCTTGCAACACGCGGTTGCGACGACCTTGCGGCATGCCACCGTGCAGGGCGGCCACGGAGTGACCCATGTCAGCCAGACGGTCGGCCAGGATGTCGGCGTCACGCTGGGTGCTCGTGAAGATCACGGCCTGGTCCACGGCCTTGTCGGACAGCAGGTGGTCGAGCAGTTCGTTCTTGTGCTGCAGGCTGTCGGCCAGGTGCAGGCGCTGTTCGATGTTGTCGTGGCTGTCGGTGTGCGACGCCACTTCAATGTTCACGGCATCGCGGGTCAGGCGCTGAGCCAGCTGGCCCACGTGACCGGCGAAGGTGGCGCTGAACATCAGGGTCTGACGCTCGGCCGGCGTGCGCTCGACGATGGTTTCGATGTCATCGATGAAGCCCATGTCCAGCATGCGGTCGGCTTCGTCCAGGATCAGCACTTCCAGGTTGTCGAGCACGGCGGCACCGGTGTTCAGGTGGTCGAGCAGACGGCCGGGGGTGGCAATCAGCACATCCAGCGGACCCTTCAGGGCCTTGAGCTGGTAGGCGTAAGGCACGCCACCCACGACGGTGGCCACACGCAGACCTTGCATGTGACGGCCGTAGGTGTCAGCGGCCTTGGCCACCTGCATCGCCAACTCACGCGTGGGGGCCAGCACCAGCACGCGGGGGCCATGGACCTTGCCCTTTTCGCGACGCTTGGTGTTGTCGCCACGGGCGGCAATGATGCGCTCCAGCGAGGGCAGCATGAAGGCGGCGGTCTTGCCGCTGCCCGTGCTCGAAGCCACGCGCAGGTCGGCGCCGTTCATGGCGGCCGGGATGGCCTGAACCTGCACCGTGGTGGGCTGGGTGTAGCCGGAATCGGCCAGTGCCTTGCACAGGGCGGGGCTCAGACCCAGGTCTTCAAAGCGGGGGCCGGTGGCTTCGACGGCCGCTTCGGCGGTGTCATCGCCAAA
Organism: Aquabacterium sp.; assembly: GCF_034003525.1. Lineage (GTDB taxonomy): Bacteria > Pseudomonadota > Gammaproteobacteria > Burkholderiales > Burkholderiaceae_C > Aquabacterium. The sequence continues at coordinate 31,524 of NZ_JAVEYN010000005.1, read as the reverse complement.
CACCTCGGCTTCGATGCGTTGGGCCAAGGCGTCCAGTTGCGAAGGGGCGCTGGTGTTGATTTCGTTTTGATTCGACATAACTTCTTTCAAGCAATGCAAAGCGCTGCCGCTTGTCGACGGTTCGACAAGAAACAAACGCCACGGCCAAGGCCTGATCACACGATCAAAGGCCTGAGCCAGGTGGAGTCGCTATGGATTTCGTGTACAGACTTCGTGGCAGGTGCGCTCGGCACAGAGAAGGGCCACGGTGAGTCGGTTGGAAAGCGACGGCATCGCCGCCAACCGGAACTCAAGACACGCTCTTGGCAGGTACCCGACGGTACTGCCCGGCTTGAAAAAGGTCAGAGGGGATGAACTTTGAATTCGTGTCGTGCAAGTTGCAAAACAGCGAATTCCAAGAGTTTCCCATAAGTGACAGGGTTTGTCCAGTGCTGTTTGTCGGTGATGTGTTCGGGTGGCCCGGCAACTGCGACAATCACACCATGCAAGAGAGTCTCTCCCTCGATCTGCCGGACCCCACAGGCGGCGCCGGTGCGGCCGGTGTCCGTGTGGGCGCACCCGAGGCGCCTGGTCTGGGGGCGCCGCTCGCCGAGCGCCTGCGCCCGCGCACCATCGATGAGGTCGTCGGACAAGATCACTTGCTGGGTCCAGGCCAACCCTTGCGTGTGGCTTTCGAGTCGGGCCAGCCCCATTCCATGATCCTGTGGGGCCCGCCCGGCGTGGGCAAGACGACGCTCGCGCGACTGATGGCCCACGCCTTCGATGCGCAGTTCCTCGCCATCTCGGCGGTGCTGGGAGGCGTCAAGGACATCCGTGAGGCCGTCGAGCAGGCGCAGGCGGCGCGGCGTGCGTGGCGCCGCACCATCGTGTTCGTGGACGAGGTGCACCGTTTCAACAAGGCCCAGCAAGACGCCTTCCTGCCCCACGTCGAGTCCGGCCTGTTCACCTTCATCGGCGCGACCACTGAAAACCCATCGTTCGAGGTGAATGCCGCCTTGCTGTCGCGCGCGACCGTGCACGTGCTGCGTGCCATGGACGAGGCCGCGATGCAGACCCTGTTGGAGCGTGGTCAGGCCGAGTTGCAGGGCCCCAGCCTCACGCCCGAGGCTCGCACCCGCCTGATCGCCTACGCCGATGGCGATGCCCGTCGCGTGCTCAACACCTACGAGACCCTGGCCGGGATGCTCAAAGGCCGAGACACCATCGACGAAGCCACGCTGGAGAAGTCGCTGGGCGAGCAACTGCGGCGGTATGACAAAGGCGGCGACCAGTTCTACGACACCATCTCGGCTCTGCACAAATCGGTACGCGGCTCCGACCCGGATGCGGCGCTCTACTGGTTCGTGCGCATGGTCGATGGCGGGGTGGACCCGCGCTACATCGTGCGACGCCTGATCCGCATGGCCAGCGAAGACATCGGTCTGGCCGATCCCCGCGCCTTGCGCATGGCGCTGGATGCCGCCGAAACCTATGAGCGCCTCGGCTCACCCGAGGGCGAGTTGACCCTGGCCCAATGCGTGATCTATCTCGCTGTGGCGCCCAAGAGCAATGCCGCCTACATAGCTTACAAGGCGGTGCGCGCCTGGGTCAAGCAGGACACGACCCGGCCCGTGCCCATGCACCTGCGCAATGCGCCGACCAAGCTGATGAAGACGCTGGGGCACGGCGAGGGCTACCGCTATGCGCACGACGAGCCGGGCGGCGTCGCGGCCGGTGAGCGCTATTTCCCGGATGGCATGGCGCCGCAGGCTTTCTATCAACCCGTCCCGCGTGGGCTGGAGATCAAGATTGGTGAGCGGGTGAAGCAACTGCGGGTGGCGCTGGGAGATGGTCGCGCTGGGGCGTCGGCGTCCGACGATGACCCCGGCGCATGAGCCGATGAAGCGTTGCCAGGTCGCGAGCGTCAGGGCAGCGTGATCGTGATGTTCGCCACCTGTGGCGCCAGTTGCACGATGTGATGAGCCTGGCCGAGTGAATCGGAGGTGTGCTGCCCCAGTTGCCAGCGCAAGCCGGTGTAGGCCAGCAAGGCCATCAGGCCGAAGACGGACGCCACCACCCACAGCGGCACTTCGTTCTTGAGCTGATGCTGGACGCGATCCGGTGCAGCCCAGTTGGGTGCAAAGCCGGCGCCTTGGCCCTTGATGCGGGCAATCTCGTCACCCAGACGCGCGGTCAGATAGCCGAGCTTCTCCGAGCCCTCGATGAGGTACTTGCCCTGGAAACCCAGCAGCAGGCACATGTGGAACACCTCCATGGCCTGCACGCGTGGGGCTCCCTGGCGCCGCAGCTCTTCCAGCTTCTCGAAGAATTGCTCGCCGGCCAGTTGTTCGCCAAAGAACTGCACCTGCAGTGGCAGGCGCTGCCAGGCTTCCTTGACCTTGAAGCCCGACATCAGCACCGCTTCGTCCACGGTGGCGCAGAACGCGTACTTGCAGGCGTACACGTCTTCGGCCGAAGCGTTCATGCGGGTGGCGCCACGCTCGAAAGCGGTCAGGAACTGCTTGATCCGCTCGCGAAACACCTCGGCATCGAGCGGTGCGTGCTTGCCCTTGAGCAGGAACAGCAGGTAGAAGCCGTCATACATCAGGTCGAGCAGGCTGTGTGCCTCGGAGGGGGGGGCGGCAGATGCCGTGTGCGCGGCGTGGGTGGGCGAGGGCGTGCCAAACAGCGAGGGGGCTATGGAGGAGGTCATGTGCAGGGTCCTCGGATCAGGCGTTCACGGCCACCAGCTCCAGACGGAGGTCGGGCAGGCCGGAGGGGGCATAAACGGTCAGGGCCTGGGCTTGCAGCATGCGCTCGTACAAGCTGCCGCGTGGCTCCAGGGTGAAGTAGTAGCTGCCCGGGCGAACCGGCACGGCTGCGGGCACCTGAGGGGCATGCACCAGGCGTACCCCCGGCATGGCCGACAGCACCAGCTTCTCGACGTCGTCCGGTGCGCCGATCTTGAAGCGTTGCGGCACCACCTCGACCAGTTCGGCGGGCGCCATCGTGGCACTCACCCCCAGATAAAGCTGGGTCTGCGGGTTGATCTGCTCCGCATCGAGTCGGCCCTGGTGGAAGGAGGGCTGCGTCTCGTTGAGCGCGATCGCAAAGTAACGGGTCGAGATGACCGTCTCCAGCAGCTCCCGCACGATCTGATCCAGACGGGTGAAACCCGGGCCTGGATTGAGGTGGTCGTAGGTGGGGAGGTCGGCCAGCGTGAAGGTCTTGGAAAAGGTCATCAGCGCACCGGCCAGTTCGAGCAACTTTTCGAACAGGCGCTCGGGGTGCAGAGAGGCGTGGCGCGACAGGTGCGACAAACCGGCAAAGGCCGAGCTGGCCGTGTGCAGCAGCCAGAACGAGGCCACATCGCCCGAGCGGAACTCGATGATGTTCTTGCTGGGCTCGCGGTGCATGCCGTAGAGCGCATCGACCTTGGCTTGCAGCACGTCGAGCAGGCGACGCAGGTACAGGAACAGCGACGGTGAGGACTGGATGCTCAGCGAGGGCGGCATGAAACGCCCATCCAGTTCAAAACCGCCAGTCGAGGTCTTGCGCAGACGCAGCAGGGGCAGGCTCACCAGATGAGCCCGTGGTTCACCATCGTGCAGGATGCGCGCAGACTTGCGCAGCACCACCAGCTCGGCGGCCACCGCGTCGGTGAAGCCATCGGCTGCCTGAACGGGCGAGCGGAAGTAGCGCACGGCCGTGTCCGCCTCTTGCTGCGTGCTCGCCATGTTGGTGCCGCTGGCTCGCACGGGCGCCAGGGCCAAGTGGAAGACCGCTTCGCTCGTGCCATCCTGGGTGAGGGACGACAGCGAGACCGCCGGCGGCAACTCGTCTTCCCCGGGCGCGTTGAAGAGTTCGCCATCGGGCAGCACCACCTGCAACTCCAGCAGACGCAGCATTCCGGTTTGCAGTGCGTCGGGATCCACCTTAACGTGACGAACGCCCCAGGCATAGGGGTGCAGCAGGCGTGACATCTGAGCCAGGCGCCACTCGTGATACGCGTCTTGTTGCTGGAAGTGCTGGGGGCGCAGGAAGAGGCCTTCGCCCCACAGGATTTTGGGTGACTGGATCACACGAGACCTTCTGGTGAATGGGAGCGTTGCGTCAAGGGCAAATTCAGGGGCACGTCACGGCGGCCGAGCGGACGACCTTGACAGGCTGGCCGATGGGCTCACCAGCCTGCACACTGAGGGCGCACGCGTGGGCGCCCAGTGTCAAGCCGCTGCGCTCGGCGGAGGCTGTGCTGAAAGCGTAGCGCCACCGGTTGGCCGCTGGGGCACGGAACTGGGCCACGATGCCGATGTAGCGCACCTCCCGTGGCACCTTCTCGGTTGTTTCGTAAGGCTTGCCGGGAATGAGTTGCACTTCGCGCACCGACACGAGGTCATCTCCCAGCACCTCCTTCTCCTTGGTGGCGTCGCCGAAGGTGTCAGGCGCTGCTTGCAGGAAGGCATCGGGGCTGCGCAGGCGATACAGGCGCGTGAGCAAGGCCAGTGATTGACCCTGCTCGGTGACGTTCAGGGAGAGACTGGGATGGATGCGCCAATCAATGCGACGGTCGGGCAGGGCGCTGTCGGGCACCTTGGGGACTTCCGGTGTCTCGGGCTTCTTCAAACCGGTCGCTTCCAACGCCTTCTTGCCGAGGCTGCCGAGATAGTCCATCACACCGCCACTCTCCGTCGCGCCACCACCTTCGGCGCCGAGCTCGGCCAGTTCCTTGGGTGCCATGTCGGACATGGCTGTCTTGTCGGTGGGTGTGCTGCCGCAGCCCACCAGTACGAAGGCCAACATGCCGCATGCCAAGGCACGCCAACCCTGTGTGTGTGTGTTCATACATCGCTGGCGGAGCAAGGGGTGCCCATCGCCGGCGGGTAGTGTAAGAAGCCGATGGCTATTGGGATTGCGGCTTCCCCCACAAGGAGGGGGATGGATTTGCAACGAGTTGAAAGAGTCTGTAAGTCACCCCCGAATGGGGGCAGGCGTGCCAAATGAATTCCGCTTTAATCCGCGCTGTTGATCGGGGGGTAACCCACCAGGTCGCAGTCACAAGTCATAAGGGAGTATTGGATTGACGTCGCAAAACGTACGCCGCCGCATGGGCAGCATGGTGATGATCTCGTTGTTGTCCACCTTGACAGCCTGTTCCTCAATGCAAAAGCAGGACACCGAATCTGCACAGAAGGCCCTCCGAGAGAAAGTCGATGCGCGTGTGACGGCGGCCGATGAGGCCCTGAAGCAAGGTCAGTCTCAACAGGCATTTGAACAACTGGATCAGGCCATCAAGCTGGATCCTTCGGCCAAGCAGCCCTGGGTGCGCAAGGCTCAGATTCACTTCGAAGCACGTCAGTATGGTCACGCAATCAACGACGCGCAGGAAGTGCTGCAGCGCGATGTCAACGACCTGACCGCGCAGAGCATCCTGGCCGTCAGCGGCCTGCGTGTGAGCGCCGAAGCCCTGTCGCACCTGCGCAAGGTCAATGAGGTCAAGGGCTCGACCCGCAATGAGGCCGAGAGTGTCGCCAAGCTGATCCGCGAAGCCCTGGGCGAGCCCATCCTGGTGGCGCCCCAGCCCGAAGCCGCTGCGGCATCGACCAAGCCCGTGCGCCGCGCCGTGCGTCGCGCCGCAAGCAGGACCCCGGCCGTGAGCCAGGTGACCAATGGCCAACCAGCTGCGGCCCCCGCTGCCGTGACCCGGGCCGCCCCCGTGGTCAAACCCGCGCCTGCCGCCAAGCCGGTGAGCACCACCGCCGGTCGCGCCAACCCGTTTGGCGCCTTGCAGTAATCACAGACATCAGGAAGGAGGCTGCTCATGGCCAAGAAAGACAGCGTTCAGCAACGACTGGGGCGCGTGCGTCCCCCGCGTGTTCAACTCACCTACGACGTGGAAGTGGGTGATGCCACCGAGCAAAAGGAGATTCCTTTTGTCGTCGGCGTGATGGGTGACTTTGGTGGGCAGCCTGACCCGGACAAGCCCCTGCCCAAGCTCAAGGACCGCAAGTTCGTCAACATCGACATGGACAACTTCGACGAAGTGATGGACGGCATTGCGCCGCGCGCCAGCTTCCGTGTGAAGAACAAGCTGTCGGCCGAGGGCGGTGAGTTCGGCGTGAACCTCGAGTTCAAGAAGATCGAAGATTTCCGTCCGGAGTCCGTGGTCGAGCAAGTAGAGCCGCTGCGCAAGCTACTGGAAGCACGCACCAAGCTCTCCGACCTGCGCAACAAGCTGGCCGGTAACGAGAAGCTCGAAGACGCTCTGGCCGAGGTGCTGAGCAGCACCGAGAAGCTCAAGCAGTTGAGCGCCGAAGCCCTGCAGCCTGAACAGGAGTGATGCCATGAGTGCCCAACTGCAACCCCAGACCGGTGCCCTGGTCGACAGCCTCAGCCTGCTCGACGACATCGTCGCTCGCAGCAAGGTGGCCAAGACCGACAGCGAGCACGCCCGTGCCAAGGACATCATTGGCGAGTTGGTCAAGGAAGTGCTCGACGGCACCGTGGTGGTGTCCGACAACCTGTCGGCCAACATCGATGCCCGCATCGCCGAGATCGACCAACTGATCTCGGCGCAGCTCAGCGAAGTGCTGCACGCGCCCGAGTTTCAGAAGATCGAGTCCAGCTGGACTGGCCTGCACTACCTGTGCAAGCACACTTCCACCGGCGAGCGGCTGAAGATCAAGCTGCTCAACACGAGCAAGAAGGACATCGTCAAGGACTTCAAGACGGCGATTGACTTCGACCAGTCGGCGCTGTTCAAGAAGGTCTACGAAGAAGAGTTCGGCACCTTCGGCGGCTCGCCATTCGGCGCCCTGATTGGCGACTTCGAGATTGGCCGTGGCGCCGAAGACATGTACTTCGTCGAGCAGATGTCGCACGTGGCAGCCGCGGCGCATGCTCCCTTCATCTCGGCCGCATCCAGCGAGCTGTTCGGCCTGGAAGCCTTCACCGATCTGGGCAAGCCCCGCGATCTGGCCAAGGTGTTCGACACCGTCGACTACGCCAAGTGGAAGTCCTTCCGCGAGTCGGAAGACGCGCGCTATGTGGGCTTGACCGTGCCGCGCTTCCTGGGCCGCCTGCCTTACGACCCCAAGGAAGGCCTCACGACCGAGGGCTTCAACTTCGTGGAAGACGTCGATGGCACCGATCACAGCAAGTACCTGTGGGTGAACACGGCGTACGCACTCGGCGCGCGCCTGACAGCCGCGTTCGAGACCTACGGCTGGTGCGCTGCCATCCGTGGCGTGGAGGGTGGTGGCCTGGTGGAAGACCTGCCCACCCACACTTTCAAGACCGATGACGGCGAGCTGGCCCTGAAGTGCCCGACCGAGGTGGCCATCACCGACCGTCGTGAGAAGGAGCTCAGCGATCTGGGCTTCATTCCCCTGGTGCATTGCAAGAACACCGACTACGCGGCCTTCTTCGGTGCGCAGTCGGCCCAGAAAGCCAAGAAGTACGACAGCGAGGCGGCCAATGCCAATGCAGCGCTGTCGGCCCAGTTGCAGTACATGTTTGCGGTCTGCCGCATCGCGCATTACATGAAGTCGATGATGCGCGACAAGGTGGGCAGTTTTGCCAACACGCTCGACGTCGAGCGTTATCTGCACAACTGGCTGATGCAGTACGTGGTGGATTCTCAGGACGCGTCGCAGGAAATCCGCGCCCAGAAGCCGTTGCGAGAGGCCAGTGTCGAGGTCAGCGAAGTGCCGGGTCGTCCGGGTGCGTATCGGGCGGTGGCCTTTGTGCGCCCCCATTACCAGCTGGATGAACTGTCGGTGTCGCTGCGCCTGGTTGCCGAGATGCCTCAGGGCTCGAAGTAAGCAGGTGAGCCCCCCGCGGAGCGGCGCTGACGGTGACCGCTTCCGCACTCTTCACGATACAAATCAAGGAGTGACATTCACATGAAAGACATTTACGTCAAGTTCAACAAGCCGTTGAATGGCAAGGACATCAAGGGCGAATCGCGTGACGCTGGCACGGGCCAGACGCACCCGGCCCCCTGGTTCGAAGCCACCAGCTGGCAGCATTTCATTCGCCAGCCCAAGTCCGCCACGGCCTCGACCGCCGGTGGTCACACTGCTGAGCGTTGCGAACACGGCGAAATGATCTTCACCAAAGATCTGGACATGGTCAGCCCGCAGCTGTGGGAGTCCTGCTCGGCCGGTACGCTGTATGACGACGTGGAAATCCACTTCATGCGCGCCAACGGCACGAACGACCGCGTGCTGTACCTCAAGATCCAGCTGAAGAAGGTCATCATCTCCCAGGTGGTGCCTTCGGTGGACAAGGAAGGACTGCCGACCGAGACCTTCGGTCTGAAGTACTCGGCCGTGCAATGGACTTACACCCAGCAGACCATGGACGGCAAGTCCAAGCCGGGTCAAGTGGCTTCGTGGAGCCTGGCCACCAACAAGGCCACCTTCGACGCGCCGAACTGATCGGTGTGATCGCATGAACGCACGATGTGCGTGACCGGGATGGGGCCTTGTGCCCCATCTCTTGCTTCAGGCTGTGTGAAAGATGTCTTCTGCCGTGCGCATTCGCCGCAGCGTGTTCGATCGCTTGCTGGACAACAACCCCGAGCTGCCCGAAGGGCTGATGCAGACCTGTACCGTCGAGCAATTGCGCGACGCCGTGGCGCGGGATCTGGAGAGTTTGCTGAACTCGCGTGCGGCCATCAACTTTGATGCGGTGGAGTTGGGGCCGCACACGGCCCGCTCGGTGCTGTGCTTCGGGGTGCGTGATTTCGTGGGCCGGGTCTTGTCGAGTTCCGAGGACCGTCGGCACATCAGCCGCAGCCTGTCGCACGCGATCGAGTCCCATGAACCGCGGTTGCAGAACGTGTCGGTGCAGTTCCATGACGAGCAGACCTCGCAGAGCTCCCTGGCCTTCACCATCCGCGCGATGCTGGTGGTGCGACCCACGCGTGAGACCGTGAGCTTTGATGCGGTGCTGCAGCCGTCCTTGTCCAGTTACCGGGTCATGCAGGCGCGCTTTGCGTCGGCTTGATCCTTGATGTTGTTGTATTCGTCAGGCGCTAGTCATGGATGAGTTGTTGCCCCATTACGAGAGAGAGCTGGCGTTCCTGCGCACGCGCTCGGCGGACTTTGCGCGTCGTTACCCGAAGATCGCCGGGCGTTTGCAGCTGACGGGGGATGTCGGGGACGATCCCCATGTCGAGCGGCTGATGGAGTCGTTCGCCTTCCTCAGCTCGCGCATCCACAAGCGCCTGGACGATGACTTCCCGCTGTTCACCGAGTCGCTGCTGGAAGTGCTGTATCCGCACTACCTGCGACCCTTCCCGTCTTGCGCGATTGCCTGTCTGGACCTGGGTGCGGCCGCCGGGCAGATGAGCAAGAGCGTGGTGCTGCCGCGTGGCACCCCCATGACGAGCCGTGCGGTCAAGGGGGTGACCTGTCGCTTTCGCACCACGCAAGATGTGCGTCTGGTGCCGGTGCGGGTGAGCGAGGTGTCGTTCCGCAATGCCGTGGGGGCGCCGCCCGGCAGCCGGGTGCCGGCTGGGGCGAGCTCGGTGTTGTCGATCACGCTCGAGAAGTTGTCGCCGCAGATGTCGTGGCAGGCCATCTTGAGCGAGCCCTTGAGCGTGTACCTTGATGGCGAGGCCTCCCAGGTCAGCGCCTTGCGGGAGGTGCTGTGCAACAAGGCGCTGGCCGTGATGCTGCAGTGGCAAGCGCACCATCCCTGGCAGCTGCCGCCCGCCACCGTCGATGGCCGGATGCGGCTGCCGACCTTGCGCGGCTTTGCCGACGAGGAGGCGCTGATCGACTGGGATGCACGGGCCAATCCGGCGTACCGGCTGTTGACCGAGTACTTCGCCTTTCCCGAGAAGTTCAATTTTGTGGAGCTGCCGGCCCTGAGTGTGGCGGGTGGTGCGCCGGTTGCGGGTGAAGACGAAGGGGGGCCGCGCAGTGTGGTCCTGCACATTCCCCTGCGCGAGGTGCGGGCCGACTCGGACGAGTCGCGTTTGCTCGAGACCGTGGCGGCGCACAACGTGGTGCTCGGGGCCACCCCCGTGGTCAACCTGTTCACGCAAGCGGCTGACCCGATTCGCATCACCCACAAGGCCGCCGACTACCCGGTGGTGGTGGACGCCCGCAAGGCCTATGGCTACGAGTTGTACTCGCTGGACCGGGTGTATCGCGTGCGCCAGACGACGGTCGGTGAAGCGGTGGATGAGGTGCGTCCGTTCTTCTCACTGCAGCACGATGAGCTGTGGTCCGACGAGGAGATGGGGGATGACGATTTGCCGGCCACGCTCAGTGCGGCGTGCACCCGGCAGCGTCGTGGCGGCGCACGCTGCCTGGCGTACTGGCAGTTGCAGCGTGACGAGGATGTGGCCTTGCACAGCCCCGGCTATGAGGTGTCGCTGACCTTGGTGGACGAGTCTTTCGATCCGATCCTGCCCAGCGTCGAGACCTTGTCGCTGGACGTCACTGCGACCAACCGGGATCTGCCCAGTCTGCTGGCACCGGGCACGCCCGGCGGGGATCTGTTCATGGAGGGTGGCGGGCCGGCCAAGGAGATCCGTCTGCTGCGCAAGCCCACCGCCAGCCAGCGCTTTGAGCGGGGGAGGGGGGCCTTGTGGCGTTTGATTTCGCACTTGTCGCTCAACCACCTGTCCTTGTCAGGCGGCGGCATTGACGCGCTCAAGGAAATGTTGAGGTTGTACGACCTGCCGCGCAGCGCGAGCAACCGTCGTCAGCTCGATGGACTGGTGGCGATCGAGTTCCGGCCGGCGACGGCGTGGTTGCAGGGCGAGCCCTACGCCAGCTTTGTGCGCGGGACCGAGGTGCGACTCACCGTCGACGAGGGCAGCTTTGTGGGCACGGGCTTGGGCCTGTTTGCCGCCGTGCTCGACCATTTCTTTGGCCTGTATGTGCACGCCAACAGTTTCACGAAGCTGACGCTGGTGTCGGCTCGCACACAGGAAGAGGTGTTGACATGCCCCCCGCGCAACGGCGAGCTGCCGCTGGTGTGATCGAGGAGCTGCTGCAGAACCCGCAGCAGTTCAGCTTTTTCCAGGCCGTGCGGCTGCTGGAGGGGTGGTTGGCCGAGGGCGGGCAGCCCGGGCAGGGGCTGTCGCGCCTGAACTTTCGCAACAGCCTGGCTTTGTCGTTTCCGCCCAGCGAGATCGAGTCGCTGGAGGTGCAGCGGCACGCTGAGCTCGCAGCGCCTCGCCCTGCGGGGGGTGACGCGGTGCCGGGGAATGTGGCTGAGCAGGCGCTCGATGCGGTGCTGGCGGCTTCAGGGGAAGCGGGCGACGGCGCAGCCGCCCGGTTGCCGCGCAGCCACGAGGTGGCACGCATTGACCTGACGCCAGCGTTCATGGGCTTGCTGGGCGTGACCGGTGCCTTGCCGCTGTACTACACCGAGACCTTGGCTCAACGGGAACACTTTCACAAGGACCGCGCGGCGCGTGCCTTCCTGGACGTGTTCAGTCACCGGGCGGTGGCGCTGTTCTACCAGGCGTGGCGCAAGCACCGCATGGCGGTGCAGTACGAGGGCGCGCAGCGGCAGCGATTTTTGCCCGAGGTGCTGGCCTTGGCCGGGCTGGGGCAGAAGGGCCTGCGCGAGCGGCTGCAGGGGGCTTTTGGTGGCGTGGCGGATGAGTCGCTGGCTTTCCATGCGGGGGCCTTGCAGCGTCGCACGCTGTCGGCACGGCAGTTGCAGCAGGTGCTGCAGTCTTACCTGAAGGTGCCCGTGCGAATCGAACAGTTCGTGGGGCGCTGGTATCGCCTGCCGGACGAGGCCTGGGGCCATCTGGGCGTGATCGCGGGGGGGCGGGCCGGACAGGTGCCGACCACGGGTGTGCTGGGGCGTTCGGCCATGTTGGGTGAGCGCGTCTGGCAGCGTGATCTGCGCATGCGCGTCGTGTTGGGGCCCCTGGACCGCGCCGGTCTGCGGCGCTTTCTGCCGGGTGGGCGGGGCGCGGCGGCCTTGAAGTCGTGGCTGACCATGCTCAACGGCGTGGCCCTGGAGTACGAGGTCAACCTGACCCTGCAACGCGACGAGGTGCAGGGCTGCACGCTGGGCTCGCACCGATCTCTCCATGAGGCCCGCCTGGGCTGGGACACCTTTTTACAAACCAGACCGGCCACGCAGGACCGCTCGGATGTGCATTACGACATCCATGCGGCCGCTTGAGCTGGCGTCATTTCCTTGGCTTATCCAACGCTGTCATCACCATGAGTCAGAACCTCAAGACCTTGATCTCCAAGCTCAACGACACCACGCGGCGCGCGGCCGAGCGGGCTGCCAGCCTGTGCATGGCGCGGGGGCATTTCGAGGTGGACCTGGAGCATTTCATGCTGGCGCTGCTGGAGCAGCCTCAGACCGATCTGGCGGTGCTGTGTCAGCGCTTCGAGGTGTCGGTGACGGCGCTGCAGCGTGATCTGGAAACCGAGCTCAGCCAGTTCAAGGACGGGAACACACGCACGCCGGTGTTCTCGGCGCACCTACCGGTGTTGTTGGAGCACGCGTGGCTGATCGCCTCGCTGGAGTCACACGCCGCGCGCATCCGCAGTGCGCATGTGCTGCTGGCGCTGTTGACCGAGCCGAGCTTGAGTCAGTTGGCACGTCGGGTGTCCAGCCAGTTTGCTAGGTTCAAGTTGGAAGAGCTGAAGCACCGCTTGAACGACATCACACAGGGTTCGGTGGAGGCGGCGCAGTCGGTGCGGGATGCGCAGGCGCCGGCAGCCGGTGGTGAGGCCGAACGTGAGGGGACGACGGGGGCAGCGCTGGGTGGCAAGACACCCGCGCTCGACCAGTTCACGACCAACCTGACGCAGCGTGCCCGCGAGGGCAAGGTGGACCCGGTGATTGGTCGTGACAGCGAGATCCGCCAGGCCATCGACATCCTGATGCGCCGTCGACAGAACAACCCCATTCTGACGGGTGAGGCGGGCGTGGGCAAGACCGCGGTCGTCGAAGGCTTGGCGCTGCGTGTGGCCCTGGGCGATGTGCCTGCGCCTTTGCAGAGCGTGGCCATCCATGTGCTGGACATGGGCCTGCTGCAGGCCGGGGCTTCGGTGAAGGGCGAGTTCGAGAACCGGCTCAAGAACGTGATCGATGAGGTCAAGCGCAGCCCGCACCCGATCATCCTGTTCATCGATGAGGCGCACACCATGATCGGTGCAGGCGGGCAGGCAGGGCAGAACGATGCGGCCAACCTGCTCAAGCCTGCCTTGGCGCGCGGTGAGTTGCGCACGATTGCCGCGACCACCTGGGGCGAGTACAAGAAGTATTTCGAGAAGGATGCGGCGCTGGCGCGGCGCTTCCAGGTCATCAAGGTGGAAGAGCCGAGCGAGGAGCTGGCCTGCGCGATGCTGCGGGGCATGGCGCCCTTGATGGAAAAGCACTTTGGCGTGCGTTTGCTGGACGAGGCGATTGCGGAGGCGGTGCGCTTGTCGGCGCGTTACATCAGTGGGCGTCAGTTGCCGGACAAGGCGGTGAGCGTGCTGGACACGGCGTGTGCCAAGGTGGCCTTGGGGCAGAGCGCCACGCCCGCGCGCATTGAAGAGACCCGCAAGCATCTGGAGCGCCTGGATGCGGAAGCGGCGGCCCTGTTGCGCGAAGTGGCTGCAGGTGCGCGCCATGACGACCGACTCAATGAGCTGCGCCTGACGCGCGAGTCGCTGGAGGCAACGCTGAAGGCCGATGAGGCGCGTTGGGTGCAGGAGCAGCAACTGGTGCAAGACATCCGCGTGTTGCGCGACAAACTGGAGCACCAGGCTGGTGGCCTGTCGATGGCCGAGGTGGCGCAGGGTGACGCAGCCGTGGCGGGCCAGGCGGCCGCTGTGTCTGCCTCGACGAGCCCGGCACCGACTCCGACGCCCGCTGCGACGAAGGGACGCAAGAAGTCGGGTCTGTCGGTGTTTGCCAGCGCCGATCACGAGTTGCTGGCCGCCAAGCAGGCCGAATTGGCCGCGCTGCAGGGCGAAGCCCCATTGGTGCCGATGCAGGTGGACGGCCATGTGGTGGCCGAGATCATCGCGGCCTGGACGGGCATCCCGCTTGGCAAGATGGTGAAGGACGAGATCCAGACCGTGCGCAATCTGCAGGCGACCTTGCAGGAGCGGGTGATCGGGCAGGACCACGCGCTGGCCGCCATTGCCCAGCGTGTGCGCACCGCGCGTGCCGGGCTGGAAGACCCGAACAAGCCCAAGGGCGTGTTCCTGTTCGTGGGGCCGAGCGGTGTGGGCAAGACTGAGACCGCGCTGGCGCTGGCCGACATCCTGTACGGCGGTGAGCGCAACCTCATCACCATCAACATGAGCGAGTACCAGGAAGCGCACAGCGTGAGCGGCCTGAAGGGCTCGCCCCCCGGTTACGTGGGCTATGGAGAAGGCGGCGTGCTGACCGAGGCCGTGCGTCGCAAGCCTTACAGCGTGGTGTTGCTGGACGAGGTGGAGAAGGCCCATCCCGATGTGCTGGAGATGTTCTTCCAGGTGTTCGACAAGGGCCTGATGGACGATGCCGAGGGGCGTGAGATTGACTTCCGCAACACGGTGATCATTCTGACCTCGAACGCGGGCTCGCAGCACATCATGCAGGCCTGCTTCCAGCAAGACGAGGAACTCGGTGGCGCGGTGATGAAGTCGGCTGAGGTGCTGCCGGATGCCGACACGCTGGCCGAGGTGCTGCGCCCGACGCTGTACAAGACCTTCAAGCCGGCCTTTGTGGGGCGGACCAAGGTGGTGCCGTACTACCCCTTGAACGACGATGTGCTGGCTGACGTCATCAAGCTCAAGCTCGACCGCATTGCGGCGCGTGTGAAGGCGAACCACCAGGCTGAGTTGGCTTATGACGATGCCCTGATCGACACCGTGCTGGCGCGTTGTACCGAGGTGGACACGGGCGCGCGGGCCGTGGACCACATCCTCAACGGTGCCCTGTTGCCTGAGGTGGCCGACAGTGTGCTGGCGCGCATGGCCGAAGGGCGCCCGATTCAGAAGATCAAGGTGTCGGCCGGTAAGGACGGTCAGTTCAAGTTCAAGGTGAGCTGAGAACGGCGGGTTCAGGACCGGCGCGCAAGTGGCGCGCCGTGTCAGTCCGACAGGATGAGCAGCGCTTCGTCGCGCCAGTAGGTGGTGGCGGCGTAGTAGCCCTCCCAGACGCAGCCGTTGCAGCCGCGGCCGCAGCAACTGGTGGGCTCGGGAGGCGGGGGGCGCAGGCTCAGGCCTTGCGCTTCGGCCCGCGCCTGCAGGGCGGCGAACATGGCCCGGGCAGAGGGCAGGTCGTGGAATTCGCCATCTTGCGGGTTCATGGGCGACACAGGTCTCGTCGAAACGCCCCATTTTACCGAGTCGGGCATGGCATAGTCGATTGGTGATCCAAACGCCCTTTGACCCGTCTGACACCCCTGAGATGTCCGCAGCACCGTACATGCCACCGAGCGCTGACCCCATGCTGGCGGTCTATGGCCATGCGGTGACCTGGAAGCACCTGATCCTGACGGCCGTGACCTTGCTGTTGCTGATGTGCGGGGTGGCGCTGGCGGCGGGCTGGTGGGCCTGGCAGAACCTGGCGGCGCGGGTGGTCTTGCAGGAGCAGGACGTGCAGATCCGCTTGCCCCAGGAGCTGGCGGTGGAGGCCGAGGTGAGCCGCAAGATCCAGGTGCAGGTGGACCAGACGGTGCCGTTGCGCGTGCCGATCCAGCATGATCTGGACATTGCGCTGAAGCAGGCGGTGCCGATGACCGTGAGCATCGACACGGTGGTGCCGATTCGGATGACGGTGCCGATCAAGCAGGTGATCGAGGTGGATCAGGTGATTGACCTGGATACGCATGTGCAGACCAAGGTGATGGGCATCGCGATGACCTTGCCGATCCAGGGCAAGGTGCCGGTGAAGGCATCGGTACCGATCGATCTGAACATCCCGATCCAGCATGATCTGCCGGTGGCGCTGGTTCGCACCGCCCAGGTGACGATGCAGGCGCCTTTGCGCACGCACATCGACACGGTGATCGAGACCCAGGTGCCGATCCGCCAGGCTTTGGCCGTGCCCTTGATGGCGCCGGTGAGCGCCAAGCTGACCTTCCCGCAGCCCACGGTGCAGGCGGGGTTGGACCTGATGGACCTCACCATTCCGTTCCGCTCGGTGACGCTGGGTGTGAGAGAGGCGTCGGCGCCGTGATGCCCAGCACCGTGAACGCACGAGACAGGGCCTGCGCACGATGAGCGTCCACCCCGCCACGGCTGACGCCCCGCGCGGCTGGCATCGACCGGTGCGGCCGGGTGCGTTGCTGGCTGTGACAGTGGGCTTGCTTCTGCTCTGGCTGGCTTTGATGGCGGGCGGGGTGATGTGGTTTTACGCGCACTTCGAGAGCCACATCACCGTGCGCGAGCAGGCGGTGCGGCTGCGCCTGCCGTCCGGGCTGCCGGCCCTGGCGGAGGTGTCGTCTCCTTTGACCTTGCAGGTGCCGCCCACCTTGCGAGTGCAGGTGCCTGTGCGCCAGGAGGTGCCGGTGACCTTGCAGGACAGTGTGCACGCGCGGGTGCGTCTGGCCACGACACTGCCGGTGTCCACGGAGGTGCAAGTGGCGCACGAGGTGGAGGTGAACACGGTGGCGCGCTTGCATGCGCCGGTGCACCGCTGGTTGCCTGCGCTGGATGTGACGGTGCCGGTGCAGATTCGTTTACCGGTGCGCTTGCGGGTTCCCGTGAAGACGAAAGTGCCGCTGGACCTGGACCTGGCGGTGAGCGGCGAGCTCAATGAGACCGTGCGGGTGCCGGTGGACACGGTGATGGCGCTGCGGCCTCAGGTGCGGAGCGACATCGTGGCGCAGATGCAGTCGCAGACCGCGTTCCGGCTGTTCGGGCCGCAGGAGCCGGTGCCGATGACGATCACGGACACGCGCTTGCGTCTGCCGTTTGACCTGGCCTGGATCACCACCCAGGCAGGATTCGTCAAGGCGCCTTGACGCACGCCTTTATTGGGCGTCGGCCGTCGGTGGGGGCGCCAGGGCCGCGGGTTCGTCGTCCTGGAGCACCTTCAGGGCTTCCTGGCACCAATGCACCCAGCTTTGCTCGTACATGATCCCGGTCTGCAGGATCAGGTGCTGGATGCGGGCCTCGCGGGTGAGAACCTGCTCAGCCGGGAAGTCGCGGGTTTCGATGGCGCGGTAGGCAGCGAGCTTGGTGCTGTGCAGGGCCAGTCGGCGCTCGATCTCGGCATGCAAGCCCAGAGGGCCGATGACGGCGTCGGCGCGCAGGCGCACCATGAACTCGTCGCGCATGTCCACGAGAGGGGCGGGCTCGCGGGCCCAGCGTTCCAGTTCGGTGCGGCCGGCGTCGAGCACGCGGTAGATCTTCTTGCGGGTGCGGCCACCGTCAGGGGCGGCTTCCGATGCGATCCAGCCGGCCTTCTCCATGCGGGCCAGCTCACGGTAAATCTGCTGGTGGGTGGCGCGCCAGAAGTAGCCGATGGACTTGTCGAAACGGCGGGCGAGGTCGTAGCCTGAGGACGATTTTTCCAGCAGGGACGTCATCAAGGCGTGGGAGAGCGACATGGCGCCAGTCTACGTCCCGCTTCTCAACTATGCAACCAGTTGCATAGCGCCCGCGAATCCCCTAATATGCATTCATGCAACTGGTTGCATAGTTGCTGCATTGATCAAAAGTGCCGATCTAACCGGCCATCCCCATCCTTCATCACCAGAGAGCCATTCCCATGAGCGCCTATCCCCACCTTTTGCAACCGCTTGACCTGGGTTTCACCACGCTGCGCAACCGTGTCCTGATGGGATCGATGCACGTGGGCCTGGAAGAAGCCAAGGATGGCTTCGAGCGCATGGCTGCGTTCTATGCCGAGCGTGCCCGTGGTGGGGTGGCGCTGATGGTGACCGGCGGCATTGCGCCCAATGACGATGGTCGTCCGTACCCCGGTGGTGCCCGCATGGCCACGGAAGAAGAGGCCGCCCAGCACAAGGTGGTGACGGATGCCGTGCACGCTGCGGGCGGCAAGATCGCCATGCAGATCCTGCACTTTGGCCGCTATGCCTACCACCCTGGCCTGGTGGGCCCGAGCGCCATCAAGGCGCCGATTTCGCCGATGCCCCCGCGCGCGCTGACCACCGAAGAGGTGGAGCGCACGATCAATGACTACGCGCACAGCGCAGCCATGGCCCAGAAGGCCGGCTACGACGGCGTGGAGATCATGGGCTCGGAAGGCTACCTGATCAACGAGTTCATCGCCGCGCGCACCAACCAGCGTGACGACGAGTGGGGTGGCGCGTACGAGAACCGCATGCGCTTCCCGGTGGAGATCGTGCGCCGCACCCGTGAGCGCGTGGGCCCGAACTTCATCATCATCTACCGCCTGTCCATGCTGGACCTGGTGGAGGGTGGTTCGACCTTTGACGAAGTGGTGCAACTGGCCCAGGCGGTGGAAGCCGCTGGCGCCACCATCATCAACACCGGCATCGGTTGGCACGAGGCCCGCATCCCGACCATTGCCACCAGCGTGCCGCGCGGTGCCTTTGCCTGGGTGACGCAGAAGATGAAGGGCAAGGTCAAGATCCCGCTGATCACGACCAACCGCATCAACACGCCGGAAGTGGGCGAGAAGATCCTGGCCGAGGGCTGCGCCGACATGGTGTCGATGGCGCGTCCGCTGCTGGCTGACCCTGACTTCGTGAACAAGGCGGCTGCTGGCAAGGCCGATGAGATCAACACCTGCATCGGCTGCAACCAGGCCTGCCTGGATCACACCTTCAGCGGCAAGATCACCTCGTGCCTGGTGAACCCGCGTGCCTGCCACGAGACGATCTTGAAGATTGAGCCGGTGACGGCGAAGAAGCGCGTGGCCGTGGTGGGCGCGGGCCCGGCCGGTTTGGCTGCATCGACGACGGCCGCTCGCCGTGGTCACGACGTGACGCTGTTTGAAGCTGGCGAGGATGTGGGCGGCCAGTTCAACATCGCCAAGCAGATCCCGGGCAAGGAAGAGTTCTACGAGACCCTGCGCTACTACCGCAATGAGCTGAAGGCCTCGGGCGTGAACGCGCGGTTCAACACCCGCGTGTCAGTGGACGACCTGGTCAAGGGTGGCTTTGACGAGATCATCCTGGCCACCGGCGTGTCGCCGCGTACGCCCGCCATCGAAGGTGTGGACCATCCGAAGGTGCTGAGCTACCTGGACGTGCTGCGTGACAAGAAGCCGGTGGGCAAGACCGTGGCCGTGATCGGCGCCGGTGGCATCGGCTTTGACGTCTCAGAGTACCTGACCCATGAAGGCGAGAGCCCCTCGCTGAACCTGGCGAAGTTCAATGAGGAATGGGGCATTGACTCGGGTTACGCCGAGCGCGGTGGCATCAAGGCGCCGCACCTGCCCAAGCCACCGCGTCAGATCTTCCTGCTGCAGCGCAAGACCAGCAAGGTGGGCGACGGCCTGGGCAAGACCACGGGCTGGATCCACCGCACCTCGCTGAAGAACCGCAATGTGGAGATGATTGCCGGCGCGACGTACAACAAGATCGACGACGCAGGTCTGCACATCACCGTGGGTGGCAAGGACGTGCTGCTGCCGGTGGACAACGTGGTGCTGTGTGCAGGCCAGGAGCCCTTCCGCGAACTGCAGGCCGGTCTGGAGGCGGCGGGCCAGAAGGTGACCCTGATCGGTGGGGCCGATGTGGCCGCCGAGCTGGACGCCAAGCGCGCCATCAAGCAAGGCACCGAAGTCGCTGCGGCGCTCTGATCATGGCGATGTCACCCAACTTGAATCCGCAGGCGGCGGCCTCGCTGGCGCTGTGGCACGAGATGGTGGCGCAGCAGGATCTGGGGCGCTTGCCCTCGATCCTGCGCGACGATGCGGTGTTCCGCTCGCCGATGGCCTTCAAGCCGTATGTGAGTGCCACAGCGGTGAACCTCATCCTGACCACGGTGCTGCAGGTGTTCAAGGACTTCACCTACCACCGCACGCTCGTGTCTGACGACGGCCTGAACGTGGTGTTGGAGTTCAGCGCCACGGTGGCCGACAAGCAGCTCAAGGGCATCGACATGATCCGCTTCGATGAAGACGGCAAGATCGTGGACTTTGAGGTGATGGTGCGACCGATGAGCGGGCTGCAGGCCCTGGGTGCCGAGATGGGCGCACGCCTGGCCGCCTACCTGCCGGCCTACAAAGCCCAAATGTCTCAACCTGGACAGTGAGAAATCTCCATGCAATTTGAAACCCTGGCTGTGTCGGTGGACCAGCACATTGCCACCGTCAAGCTCAACCGGCCTGAGAAGGCCAATGCCATGAACTGGCAGATGTGGCAGGACATCCGCAGCGCGATGCAGTGGGCCGACCGTACGCCGGAAGTGCGCGTGGTGATTGTGGAAGGTGAGGGCAAGCACTTCACCTCGGGCATTGATCTGACGATGATGATGGGCCTGCAAGCCCAGATCAAGGACGACTGCGATGGCCGTTCGCGCGAGAAGCTGCGGGCGCTGGTGCTGGAGTTGCAGGACACGCTCAGCAGCATCGAACGCTGCCGCAAGCCGGTGCTGGCTGCCATCCACAACGGCTGCGTGGGTGGCGGGGTGGACCTGATCAGCTGCACCGACATGCGCTATTGCTCGGCCGATGCGTATTTCACGATCAAGGAAATCGACATTGGCATGGTGGCCGACGTGGGCACACTGCAGCGTTTGCCCAAGCTGATTGGCAACCAGGGCATCGTGCGCGAGATGGCGTTCACGGGCCGCAAGGTGCTGGCCGATGAGGCGCTGCGCATTGGCCTGGTCAACCAGGTGTTCGAGACGCGTGAGGCGATGCAGGCGGGTGTGCGCGAGATGGCGGCTTTGATTGCGTCGAAGTCGCCGCTGTCGATTCGCGGCACGAAGGAAATGCTGAACTACAGCCGCGACCACTCGGTGGCCGATGGCCTGAACTACATCGCAACGTGGAATGCGGCGATGTTGATGTCCAGCGACCTGACGACGGCGATGATGGCCAGCATGGCCAAGCAGACGCCGCAGTTCAAGGACTGATCGGCACAGCCGGTGGCGGAGGGCGACAGGTGGAACGCTGGTTGCACGGGGCCCTCACGCTGAGCTTGGCGCCGCTGCTGTTGGTGCAGGGGCGCTGGGTGCGGCGCCGCACGCCGGTGTTGCCCGAGCCGCCTGGACCACGAGCCGGCGTGATCGGCCAGGGGCCGGTGTTGCGCCTGCTGGTGGTGGGCGACTCGTCGGCGGCGGGCGTGGGCGCGGCGCATCAGGACGAGGCGCTGACCGGGCGCTTGACGCAGGACTTGTCACGTGATTTCACGGTGCATTGGCGGCTGCAGGCCTGCACGGGTCACAAGCTGGCCGATGTGCGCGCGGCGGTGCGTGGGCTGCCTGCCGAGCCTTTCGACGTGGTGGTGGTAGCCGTGGGGGTGAACGACGCCACGGGGCGCACGCACCTGGCGCATTGGCTTCACGGTCTGCAATCTCTGGTGACGGAGTTGAAGCAGCGGCATCAGGCTCAGCAGGTGATCTTGTCGGCCTTGCCGCCGGTGCATTTGTTTCCCGCTTTGCCGCAGCCTTTGCGCTGGTATCTGGGGCGGTGTGCCACGCGCTTGGACAAGGCGCAGCGGCGCTGGGTGGCCGGCCAGCCGGACTGTGAAGTGCTGGGCGCGGACTTTCCGATGGACTTGCGCTACATGGCGCAGGACGGGTTTCATCCGGGGGCGCTGGCGTATGAGGCTTGGGCGGCGGCTTTGGCAGAGCGGATTCGGGCGCACGCACGTACCAGCCAGATCAGCCCGGGTCGCTAGAGAGTCCACGGAAAATGGCTTCGCGCACATTGCGCACGTGTGCCATGCCCGCCTCGTCCGCCGCTGACGCGTCCCCCCTGAGGACCGCATCACACATGAGTTGGTAGTCGCGCATGCGGACCTTCTGCAAGGTCGCAGGGCGGTGCTGCGCGTAAACGATGGGCATCTGGATAGACGGAAACAGCCGTTTGAGCTCCCGACTGCCACTGGTTTGAAGCAGGGCGCGGTAAAAGCCGCGCCGTGCGCGCGCAAACGCATCGACATCCTGTGCGGCGTTGGCGCGTTCGAGTTCGGCGAGTGCCTCACGGATCGGGTCGCTCGGTTGGCCGGCAGCGATCCCCAAGGCTGCACTTTTGGCCAGCAAGCCCGTCATCCGCTCTGCCACGTCCAGCACCTCCCGCGTCTCCTGAAGGCTGAGCGATCGCACCGCCGCCCCCTTGTTGCGCAGCAGTTCGACAACGCCTTGGGCCGCGAGTTGTTGCAGCGCCTCACGCACGGAATTGCGGCTCACTTGGTATTGCTCGGCCAGATCGACCTCCACGAGTCGCTGACCCGGGACGATCTTCTGTTCCGCCAAGCCGTTCAGGATCCCGTAGAGGACGGCGCTCGATGCGCTGAGGGCGGTTTCATCGGAGGACATGGGCGGGGTTTCCTTGTGCGGGCAAGAGGCAGGATCGGGGCGAGGGGCTGTGATCGTAGGAAATATCGATCTACACTATTGTTCAACAATGTGGTTGAACAATAAAGTTTGCCATCGACCAACCTTGAAGACGCCCCATGGACTTTTCGCTGACCCCAGAGCTGCGCGCGCTGCGCGACAAGACCCGACAGTTCATCGCCGAGCAGGTGATCCCCCTCGAAAACGACGAGCGCCAAAGCCACCACGGCCCGAGTGAAGCGCTGCGTCGCGAACTGATCGGACGTGCCCGGGCGGCCGGACTGCTCACGCCGCACGCGTCCCGCGCGATGGGCGGTCTGGGCCTTACCCACGTCGAAAAGGCCGTGGTGTTCGAAGAAGCGGGCTACTCCTGGCTCGGCCCGACGGCGCTGAACATCCATGCGCCGGACGAGGGCAACATCCACCTGATGGAAGAGGTGGCCACGCCGGCTCAGAAGGAGCGCTGGCTGCGCCCTCAGGTGCAGGGGCTCACCCGCTCGTGTTTTGCCATGACCGAGCCCGCACCCGGCGCGGGCGCCGACCCCTCGATGCTGGCCACCACGGCCGTGCGCGACGGCGACGACTATGTGATCAATGGGTGCAAATGGTTCATCACGGGCGCCGAGGGCGCCGACTACGCGATCATCATGGCGCGCATGGAGGACGGTTCGGCCACGATGTTCCTGTCGGACATGGACCGCCCCGGCATCGTGCTGGAGCGCAACATGGACGCGATGGACACCTGCTTCACCGGCGGTCATGGTGTGCTGCGCTTTGACAACCTGCGCGTGCCCGCCACCGATGTCTTGGGCGAAGTCGGCAAGGGCTTCCGCTACGCCCAGGTGCGTTTGGCGCCAGCGCGTCTGACACACTGCATGCGCTGGCTGGGGCAGGCCCGTCGCGCGCACGACACGGCACTGGCCTATGTGCGCAAGCGCCACGCCTTTGGCAAGCCGCTGGTCGAGCACGAAGGCGTGGGTTTCATGGTGGCCGACAACGACATGGATCTGCAGACGGCGCGCCTGCACATCTGGCATACGGCCTGGTTATTGGACCAGGGCGAGAAGTGCAACTTCGAGTCGAGCAGGGCCAAGGTCGTGTGCTCCGAGGCGGAGTGGCGTGTGGTGGACCGCAGCGTGCAGATGCTTGGCGGCCAAGGGGTCACAGCGGAAACCCCTGTGATGCGCATCTTCACCGACATGCGCTCTTTCCGGATCTACGACGGCCCCAGCGAGGTGCACCGCTGGAGCATGGCCCGCAAACTCGCCCACTTGGCAGAGACCGCCGAAGCCGAGTTGCTGCGCCACGGAGGTGCGGCGTGACGGGCATCGCGACAGGCCATGCCGAACAGCCTCTGCCGGTGCAAGAGCTTGGCAGCTACCTGCGTGCTCAAGGACTCGCAGGCAGCGCCCCCCTGCAGGTGCGTGTGCTGTCAGGTGGGCAATCCAACCCCACGTATCGCATCACGACCGAAAACGACGGAGAAGTCCGCGACTATGTGCTGCGCAAGAAGCCGCCCGGCACGCTGATCGCCTCGGCCCACGCCATCGACCGCGAATACCGCGTGATGAAGGCCCTGGAGGTGACGAATGTGCCTGTGCCGCGCATGCTCCATTACTGCGAGAGCAGCGAGCTGCTGGGCACGCCGTTCTACGTGATGGAATACCTGCACGGCCGCGTCCTGATGGACCAGTCGCTGCCGGGAATGGCCCCCGACGAGCGCTGGTCCATCTACCGAGAGATGAACCGGGTGATCGCTGCGCTGCATGCCGTGGACTACCGCGCAGTGGGCTTGGGCGACTATGGCAAAGAGGGCAACTATGTGGGCCGACAGGTCGCGCGCTGGTCCCGCCAGTGCCGCGAATCAACCTTGCCCGTGAACGCCGCCATGCATCGCCTGATGGACTGGCTGCCCGCGCACCTGCCCGAGGATGATGAGACCACGCTGGTGCATGGTGACTACCGGATGGACAACCTCGTGTTCCATCCCACCGAGCCACGCATCATCGGCGTGCTGGATTGGGAGTTGTCGACCTTGGGGCACCCTTTGGCTGATTTGGCCTACCAGTGCATGGCCTGGCGCATCCCACCAAGCCTGTGGCGGGGCATTGGCGGGCTAGACCTTGAGACACTCGGCATTCCCTCAGAAGCCGAGTACGTTGCTTGGTACGGCGCTGCGACCGGACGCGATGCGGCAGGCCACTGGGACTACTATCTGGCCTACAACCTGTTCCGCATGGCGGCCATCTTGCATGGCATTGCGCAGCGCGCGGCGGACGGCAATGCCGCGGCCGAGGATGCCGAGGAAACCGGCCGCAAGGCCGGACCTCTGGCGGAACTGGGCTGGCAGGCTGCGCAGCGCTACATGGCACGTGAGTGAGCCCCAGAGACGGAGAGGGCGTCGTCTTCATGGCCCGAGCCCGGTTCGGCACGGCAGATGGTTGCCACCCCGCTTGGCGCAGTCGGTGCGCGTTGCCTACCTTGATGGACGCATTAGCGTGGCGTGCCTTCCACGCTTCGCAGCGTGAGGGATTGTCCACTCAACCATTGCTTGCGGGCCGACCCACATTGCGGACACGGCTCAACGCGGTCGGGTGGTTCATACACTGAGCCGCATTGCAGGCACCGTGCCTGCGCCGGAACCGTGTGCATCTCGATGGCAGCCCCTTCAGCCAAGGTGCCTGGCAAAGCCGCCAGTAAGGCGGTGCGCAGCGCGTCTTCATCGACACAGCCCAGGGCGCCGATGTCGAGCACGATGCGGGTGATGCGCGAGAGCGCGTCGCGTTGACGTTCGAGCAGGGCGATGACCTCGATGGCCAGGGAGGCTTCATGCATAGAGCTTTGGCGCAATCCAGTGGAGGATCTCGGGCCAGGCTTGGTCCAGCGCCTGTCGCATGCCCTCAGACACTGGCGCTCCCAGCTCAAAGCATTCTCCCTTCAGGGACAAGAGCCAGGCTCTGGGGGGGCACATCTGGAGGGTGTTGGCACACAGGTGCAGCAGTTGCTGCGGTGTGCATTGGTGGCTGCTGATGGCGGGGCCCGAACGTGCGGAACGGATGCGGCGCCATGTCACGGGCTCGCTTTGACGTGCCGCTGCATCGATGAACAAGACGCGGTCGCGCCATCGCAGGTCGTAAGCATGTTCGACCATGAGCTGCTGGTCGCTGATGATGGCGAGGTCCATGCGGTGGATGCAGCCCTCGTCGTCGAGCCACTCGCTGAGGCGTTCCGCCAGCAGGGGGCCTGCGGCATCGTCACCCCGGCTGGGGTTGCCTACTGCCACGATGAGCGTGGTGCCCCAGTCGCAGGGCGCCTCGTCGAACTCGATCAGGCTGGAGGGGCTCATGCGCTGGTGGGCGGCCAGTTGCGCGCCGTGGGCTCTGTGCTCAGATCGGGGCGCTCCAGCGTGCCGTCTTCGTGCTTGAGCAGAACGTCGGCCAGTTGGCCATCGGGCTCGACCACCTCAATGCGCAGCGGCATCTTGCCGACTGCATGGGTCGCGCACGACAGGCAAGGGTCGTAGGCGCGGATGGCGACTTCGATGTGGTTGAGCAGGCCTTCGGTGACTTCGCGGCCATCGAAGTATTCGGTGGCCACGCTGCGCACGGCTTCGTTCATGGCGGTGTTGTTGTGCGTGGTCGAGACGATGAGGTTGGCGTATTCGATGAGGTCGTTGTCCCCGATGCGGTAGTGGTGCAGCAGGGTACCGCGCGGTGCTTCGATGACGCCGATGCCTTCACGCAGCGGGGTGCCGGTGGCCATCAGGTCGGTGCCAGTGATGTCGGGGTCGCCCAGCAGGCGGGCGATGCCTTCGGCGCAGTGCAGGGTGTCGATCATGCGGGCCCAGTGCTGGGCCAGTGAGGCGGTGATGGGCTGGCCGTTGCCCCACGCCATGAACTCGGCGCGGGCGGCTTCGGCGCGCGGGGTGTCGAGGTAGGTGGCGTTGTTGACGCGGGCAAGCGGGCCGACGCGGTACCAGCCGTGCTCGGGGCCGAGCGCGCGCAGGTGCGGGAACTTCATGTAGGTCCAGGGCTTGACCTCTTCGACGATGAGCTGCTGGTAGTCGTGCACATCGACCTGGTCGACGATGAGCTGGCCTTGGACGTCTTTCACGCGCAGGGCGCCGTCGTAGAGGTCGGCGGCGCCGTCGGGGCGCACCAGGGACATGAAGCCGGAGGCGAAGTTGGCGAAGCGGCCTTGTTCGGGCTGGCCGCGCAGGAAGAGGTCGCGGGCGAGTTGCAGGGCGCCTTCGCACCAGGTGATGATCTGGTCGATGTCGGCGCGCATCAGGTCGCGGTCGGCCACGGACAGGGGCTTGTTGAAGCCGCCGGGGACCGAGCCGGTGCCGTGCACGCGCTTGCCAGTGAGCAGCCGAATGATCTCTTGCCCGTACTTGCGGATGCGGATGCCTTGCAGGCCGAGTTCGCGCTGGTCTTGCAGCACACCGACGATGTTGCGGTGGGCCACGGCGTCGTCGAAGCCAAAGAGCAGGTCGGGCGAGGCGAGATGGAAGAAGTGCAGGGCGTTGGACTGCAGCACCTGCGCGAAGTGCAGCAGGCGGCGCAGCTTTTCGGCGGTGGGGGTGATGCGGCCGTTGCCGATCACGAAGGCGTCGCAGGCCTTGCTGGCGGCGAGCAGGTGGCTGACCGGACAGATGCCGCACAGGCGTTGCACGAGGGTGGGCACCTCCCAGTAGGGGCGGCCCTGGATGAAGCGCTCGAAGCCACGGAATTCGACGATGTGCAGGCGGGCCTGGTGGACTTTGCGCTTGTCGTCGAGCAGCAGGGTGACCTTGCCGTGGCCTTCGACGCGGCTGACGGGCTCGATGACCACGCGGTTCAGGCTGGCCGGGTCGGCGGCGGTTTCAAGCGGGTGGGGCATGGTGGTTCAGTCGAAATGGCGGTCGGTGCGGGGGATCACGGCGGCGCGTTGGGCCAGCGCGGCCAGGATCAGTTCGCGGAAGGCGGCGGCCGGGGGCGGGCATCCAGCCAGGGTCACGTCGATGGGCACGACTTCGTGCAGCGGCAGCACCTTGTTGAGCAAGGGGGGCAGTTCGGGGTCACAGGGGACCTGGGGGTTGTGCAGATCGGTGCCCAGGTAGGCCTCGGCCACGAGTTCAGAGACGGGGATGCCGTTGCGCAGCGCGGGCACGCCGCCGTACATGGCGCAGGCACCCACGGCGACCAGGGTGGTGCAGCGGGCGCGGAATTCGCGCAGCACCTCGACGTTTTCCTTGTTGCACAGGCCGCCTTCGATCAAGCCGATGTCCACGCCTTCGGCGCTGACGTGCTTGATGTCGGTGAGCGGGCTGCGGTCGAACTCGATGTGCTCGATGAGGTCGGCCAGGGCTTCGTCCACGTCGAGGAAGGACATGTGGCAGCCGAAGCAGCCGGCCAGCGAGCAGGTGGCGATGCGCAGCTTCTTCTGCGGGGTGGCGGTGCTCATCAACTGTCCTCCGGGCGCTGGGCGATGTCGGCGGCGTCGTAGGGGCGCTGGCCGATGGGGATGACGAAGCCCTGGCGCTTGGGCATCAGGGCGCCCACGGGGCAGATGTGCATGGCGCGGTCGGTGACGGCCACGTCGCTGTCGTGCAGCTGGCCGCTGGGGCTGTTGACGAGCAAGGTGGTGTGGGCGCCGCGCCCGCCGATGGCGAAGACGTTTTTGCCATCGACCTCGCGGCTGGCGCGCACGCACAACTCGCACAGGATGCAGCGGCTGCGGTCGAGCCAGACGTCGGGGTGGGAGGCGTCCACGTCTGGGTGCGGGGCGGTGTGCACGAAGTGGGTGTCTTGCATGCCCAGGTGGTAGGCCACAGCTTGCAGGTGGCAGGCGCCGCTTTTTTCGCAGAAGGGGCAGTGGTGCTGGCCTTCGGCGAAGAGCATCTGGGTGATGCGCTGGCGGTCGTGCTGGAGTTCGGGTGTTTCAGATTCCACCACCAGGCCGGCACGGGCGGGCATGGTGCACGAGGCCACAGTGCGGCCCTGGATGCGCACGCTGCAGACCTTGCAGCTGCCGATGGGGTCGAAGTCGGCGTGGTGGCACAGGTGCGGGATGTAGACGCCGGCAGCCTGGGCTGCCTGCATCAGGGTCTGGCCGGGCTGGAAAGGGATGGGGCGGCCATCGAGCAGGAAGGTCTCGGGCGCGGCCTGGGGCGTGGTCACGGTCGAGTCCTCGGGCATGGCGGAGGGCGTGGGTGTCTGGGGCGCGCTCATGCGGGGTTTTCCGTGCGGTGAGGGACGGCGGTGGGCAGGTGGGCCATGTCGACGCAGGCGGCGTCCAGATCGAAGGCGTGCAGGCTGGGCACCAGACGGCGCTCGACCTGTTCGGGGAAATGGGCGAGCACGTCGAGCAGCGGGTGGGCGGCGGTCTGGCCCAGGCCGCAGTGGCTCAGGCGCTGCATGAGGGCGCCGATGTCGCGCAGGCGCTCCAGGTCATGTGCGCTGGCGTGGCCACTCATCAGGCGGTCAGCGGTGTCCACCAGTTGCATGCAGCCGACGCGGCAGGGTGTGCAGAAGCCGCAGGATTCGTGGGCGAAGAAGTGGGTGTACTGGCGCGCCACATCCAGCATGTCGCGCTGGTGGTTGAACACGGTGAAGGCACCGCCGGTGGGTAGGTCTTCAAAGCTGATCTGGCGCTGCAACTGGCTGGCTTCGATCAGCTTGCCGGAGGGGCCGCCGACGAGCACGGCTTGCACGTCGTGCGCGCCAGCGTCTTGCAGGACTTCGGACACGGTCATGCCCCAGGGGATTTCGTACAGGCCGGGGCGGGTGACGTCACCCGAGACGCTGAGGATGCGGGTGCCTTTGGATTGGGCAGTGCCCTGGGCGGCAAACCAGTCGCCGCCGTGCACGGCGATCTGCGCCACCTGCACGAAGGTTTCGACGTTGTTGTTGACGGTGGGCAGGCCGAGGTAGCCCCGGTCGACGGGGAAGGGCGGGCGGGTGCGAGGGATGCCGCGCTTGCCTTCCACCGATTCGATCAGGGCGGTTTCTTCGCCGCAGACGTAGGCGCCGGCGCCCAGGTGCAGGGCGATGTCGAAGGCCTGGCCGCTGCCGGCCACATTGGCGCCGAGCAGGCCTTGGTTGCGGCGTTGGGCCAGCACCTCGCGCAGGTGCGGGGCGATGAATTCGTATTCACCACGCAGGTAGAGGAAGCCTTGGGTGGCGCCGACGGTCAGGGCAGCGATGGTCATGCCCTCGAAGACCTCGTGGGCCCATTGCATCAACAGCATGCGGTCTTTGAAGGTGCCGGGCTCGCCCTCGTCGGCATTGCAGGTGATGGCGCGGGGGCCGGGGGCATTGCGGCAGGCTTGCCATTTTTGCCAGGTGGCAAAGCCGGCACCGCCACGGCCGCGCAGGCCGGCGGTTTGCAGGGCTTGCAGCATGCCGTCGGCATCGCGGCTGAGCATGGCCTGCAGGCCGGTGCCGGGCGCAATGGGGTGGCTCAGCGTGAGGCTGTGGCGCCAGACGGGGTTGTGCACGGCAAAGAAGTCGGCGGGCCAGGCGTCCAGGGGCGTGTCGGACAGGATGAGGTCGGCGATTTCGTCGATGCGGCGGGGCGTGAGCTGCACCAGCGGGCGGCCGTTGACGAGGCCGGCGGGACCCTGATCGCACAGACCCGTGCAGGCGGTCCGGTGCACGGACACCCGGCCATCGGGGGAGGTGACGCCTTCGGCTACGCCAAGGCGTTGGCAGAGTTGGGTGAGCAAGGCCTCGTTGCCCAACATGCGGTCGGTGACGCTGTCGCTGAGGTAGACGGTGTAGCGGCCGCGTGGCTCGAAACTGAGGAAATGGTAGAAGCTCACCACGCTGCGGACAGCGGTGTAGCTCAGGCCCCATTGCTGCACCAGGGCGTCAATAGCCTGGGGTGGGACGTGGCCGGAGTGGGCCTGGATGGTGCGCAAGACCTGCAGCAGGTTTTGCGGGCTGGCGGGCCAGGCGTGGATCAGGTCGTCCAGGGTCACGGTCGCGGTCATGAAGCGGGCGGGGTCAACGTATGGCGGTTTGGCCGGGGGCGCCCACCAGGCTGATGGTGACGAGGG
The DNA here is from genome assembly GCF_034003525.1 of Aquabacterium sp. Classification (GTDB taxonomy): domain Bacteria; phylum Pseudomonadota; class Gammaproteobacteria; order Burkholderiales; family Burkholderiaceae_C; genus Aquabacterium. The sequence goes on along the minus strand of NZ_JAVEYN010000005.1, from coordinate 1,083 downwards.
CGGAGGCGTCTTCCAGGGCAAGCAGACCGTGAGGCTCGCGGGCATCGAGGTAGACGTGGTCGCCGGGCTGCATGGTGCGCACGCCCTGGCCGACGGTCAGCTCGATGCAGCCCTCGAGGCACAACACGGTGACTTCGCCCGAGACATCGTGCGGGGGCATAGCCTTGCCGGCGTGGAGCACCAGACGGATCACCTCCAGATGGCGCCCTTTGACAAAGGCATGGCTGGGGGTCTCTTTGAGTGCCGGCCCCAAGGGCAGGGTGGAAACGAGGTCTCCAGAGGTGGCGTGCTTGAGGGCCATGGCTGCGCTCCTGTGTGGGGTGGCGGGTGAACCGTGCGGTGCGGCCTCAGCAGATGCGAGGCAGAGGGTCACCCATCAACCAATCCAGCATACGACAACCGCCGAAGGCTGTGCGCATTTGCACGAAATGATGGGGGTCTTCGGTGACGGTGCCAATACAGCGGGCCTGGGTGCCCAGGGGGTGGGTGTGCAGGGTGGCCAGCAGGGTGTCGACGTCGTCGGGGTGGCACAGGGCCAGCAGCTTGCCTTCATTGGCGAGGTAGAGCGGGTCGAGCCCCATCAGTTCGCAGGCACCTTGCACGGCGGGCTGCAGGGGGATGGCTGCTTCGTCGAGCATCATGCCCACGCCAGAGGCGGCGGCGATTTCGTTGAGGGTGGTGGCCACGCCGCCGCGGGTGGGGTCACGCAAGACGCGCAGGCGGGCACCACAGCCCAGCATGGCGTGCACCAGGCTGTTCAAGGGGGCGGTGTCGGAGACGATGGGGGAGTCGAATTGCAGGCCCTCGCGCTGACTGAGCACGGCCAGCCCGTGTTCGCCGATGGAGCCGGACAGCACGATGGCGTCGCCCACGTGTGCGCTCGCGCCCGACAAGCGCACGCCGGGGGCGATCCAGCCGAGGCCGGTGGTGCTGAGGTAGGCGCCGTCGCCCTTGCCGCGTTCGACCACCTTGGTGTCGCCGGTGACGATGGCCACACCGGCTTCGCAGGCCGCATCGGCCATGGAGCGGGCGATGCGCACGAGGGCGGTCAGCGGCAGGCCTTCTTCGAGGATGAAGCTGGCG
>NZ_JAVEYN010000004.1:0-182563 GCF_034003525.1 Aquabacterium sp. | reverse complement strand
TTGTCACAACCCATCAGGTGTAATACCCTCAATGCGGCTTTGCCCCCCATACCACCAACAAGGAGGTCTCCATGAACACGGAAGTCATCTGGAATTTTCTGTCCACCCAAGGCGCTGACTTTGGCTTGAAGATCCTGGGGGCGATTGCGGCCTGGGTCATTGGCCGCTGGTTGATCGCCCTGGCCGTGCGCTTGATCGGCACCGCGCTGGAAAAAGGCAAGAAGATCGACGCCACGCTCACGCAGTACCTGCGCTCCATCATCTCCGTCTTGCTGACGCTGGTGCTGGTGCTGGCGATTCTGGACATCTTCGGCGTCAAGACCACCTCGTTTGCCGCCTTGCTCGCCGGTGCCGGTCTGGCCATCGGGGCCGCCTGGAGCGGCATGCTCGGCAACTTTGCCGCTGGCCTGTTCCTGCAGGTGCTGCGCCCCTACAAGGTGGGCGATTTCATCAGCGCGGGCGGCACGCTAGGCACGGTCAAGGAGTTGGGCCTGTTCGCCACCACCATCGTCACGCCCGACAACGTCATCACGGTGGTGGGCAACAACAAGGTGTTCGGCGACAACATCCAGAACTTCAGCGCCGAACCCTATCGGCGTGTGGACTGCGTGGCCAAGGTGGCCAACAGCGTGGATGTGCAAGACGCGATCGCGCGTCTGCGCCCGGCCATCGCCGCGATCCCCAACGTGAAAGACAGCCCCGCGCCAGACATCGAGATTCTGGAGTTCACCCCCGAAGGGCCCAAACTGTGCGTGCGCCCCTACACCCACACCGACCACTACTGGCAGGTGTACTTCGACACCCACAAGGCCATCGTCGCCACCTTCGCGGCGGCAGGCTACCCCGTGCCGGAGACGCCGGTGGTGCACCGCACGGTCTGAGGCATCGCTGACTCGTGCCGCCACCGTCCTGCGGTGGTGGCTCAATCCGCCAGGATCTCGGCCACGCGTGCCTGCAACACGGGCACGACCTGCTCGTCAAACCATGGCTGCTGTTTGAACCAGCGGTTGTTGCGCGGACTGGGGTGCGGCAAAGGCAGCATCTGCGGCCAATGGCGACGCCATGCCATCACCGCATCGGTGACCGACGGCGCCGCGCCGCCCTCCGGGCGCGGCCAATGCCAAGCCAGGGCGTACTGTCCCAGCACCAGGACGAGCTGCACCTGAGGCATGGCCGCCAGCAAGGGGGCACGCCACGCAGGCGCACACTCCGGCCGTGGCGGCAGATCGCCTGTGGCACCGGTGCCCGGATAGCAAAATCCCATGGGCAGGATGGCCACGCGGCGTGCATCGTAGAACTGCTCCCGCGACACCCCGAGCCAAGCCCGCAGCCGGTCGCCGCTGGCATCGTCAAACGGAACGCCACTGAGATGGACCTTGCGGCCCGGTGCCTGACCGGCAATCAGGATTCGCGATTCGGCATGGGCCTGGAGCACCGGGCGTGGCCCCAAGGGCAAGCTGCCCGCGCACAGGGTGCACGCCCTCACCCGAGGCAACAAGGCGTCCATCTCGGCACTGCCCCCCGGCCCCGCCGTGCCCTGCGCCCGCTCGGGCGAGGGGCGCTGCTCGGTATGCCTTCGAACGGTGTGGGTCGACATGGCTGCCGCCTTTCCCTGAGACAGGCTGACAAAGGTATTCAGGCTACCCGCGCCCACTGCCGGCGGTCAAGGCCGCACCGCATGAACCGCGTCAGCCTCCGAGGTATGCGGCCTGCACCTGCGGATTGCCCAGCAGCTCCCGCGCCGGGCCCGACAGCACGCACTCACCCGAGTCGAGCACATAGGCCCGGTCGGCCAACTCCAGCGCGCGGTGGGCGTTCTGCTCGACCAGCAGCACGGTCACGCCCTGCTGCGACACATCGCGCACCACCTCAAAAATCGTGTCCACCATGATGGGCGACAGGCCCATTGAGGGCTCGTCGAGCAGCAACAGCTTGGGACGCGCCAGCAGCGCGCGGCCCATGGCCAGCATTTGCTGCTCGCCACCCGACAAGGTGCCGGCCAGCTGCTTGTGGCGCTCTTTCAAACGCGGGAAGCGCTGGTACACGGCCGCAATGTCGGCCTCCACCTCACCGTCCTTGCGCAGGTAAGCGCCCATGCGCAAGTTCTCGTCGATGGTCATGCGGGCGAAGATGCCGCGCCCTTCGGGCACCATCACCAGGCCCTGGCTGACCAGGTCCCAGGGGCCTTGGCCGATCAGGCTCTGGCCCTGGTAGCGCACCTCGCCCGACTGGGGCTGGAGCAGGCCGCAGATGGCCTTGAGCGTGGTGGTCTTGCCCGCACCGTTGGCACCGATCAGGCTGACCAGCTCACCCGGGTGCAGCACCATGTCCAGGCGCTTGACCGCCTGGATGCCGCCATAGGCCACATGCAGATCGCGCACGGTCAGCAAGGGTTCATCGGCGCTCGAAGAAACAGAAACAGGGGCAGACAGCGTCATCGCAAGGCACTCAAGCAGGCTGGTGGGACTGGCCCAGGTAGGCCGCGATCACGGCCGGATCGCGCTGCACATCGGCGGGCAGACCATGGGCAATGCGCCGCCCCTGGTCCAGCACCGTCACCTGGTCGCACAGGCCCATCACCAGCTTCACATCGTGTTCGATCAGCAGCACGGCGCGCCCCTGGGCGCGGATGCGCTCGATCAGCTCGCGCAACTGCACCTTCTCGGTGGCGTTCATGCCCGCGGCCGGCTCGTCCAGCGCCAGCAGCTTGGGTTCGGTGGCCAGGGCGCGGGCAATCTCCAGGCGGCGCTGGTCGCCGTAGCTCAGCGTGCGCGCGGTCTGGTGGTGCTTGCCCGACAGGCCCACAAAATCCAGCAAGGCCTGGGCATCGCGGGTGATCAAGGCTTCTTCGTGCATGAAAGCACGCGTGCGCAGCAAAGCCTGCCACCAGCCCACCTTGGTACGCACATGGCGCCCCACCCGCACATTGTCGAGCGCCGACATGTCGGCAAACAGGCGGATGTTCTGGAAGGTGCGCGCAATGCCCGCCTGTGCCACCTTGTGCACCTCGGTCGGCCGGTAGGCGCGCCCCGCCAGCGTGAAGCGCCCCCGGTCGGCCGGCACCAGCCCGGTGATCACGTTGAAGAAGGTGGTCTTGCCTGCGCCGTTCGGGCCGATCAGGCCATGCACCTGCCCCGGCTCGATGGTGAGCTCGACCTCGCTGAGCGCCTGCAAACCGCCAAAGCGTTTGGACACGCCGGACACCGTCAACAGCGGGGTGCTCATGCGCGGCCTCCCTTGGCCTCGTCCGGGATCAGGCGGTCTTCCGGATTCGGTGAGGGCCACAAGCCCCGTGGCCGCGCCAGCATGATGCCGATCATGGCCAGCGCGATCAGCAACTGGCGAAGGATGGATGCGTCCAGACGGCCACCGGTGAGCGCTTGCAAGGGCCCCGCCACATGGCGCAGCACCTCGGGCAAGGCGGCCAGCAGGAAGGCGCCCAGGATCACGCCAGGGATGTGCCCCAGGCCGCCCAGCACCACCATGGCCACCACCAGCACCGACTCCTGCAGGCTGAATGATTCGGGCGAGACGAAACCCTGGAAGCTGGCGAACAGCACCCCGGCTACGCCACCGAACATGGCACCCAGGCCGAAGGCCAGCAGCTTGAGGTTGCGCGTGTTCAGACCCATGGCCTTGGCCGCGATCTCGTCTTCACGGATGGCGATCCAGGCGCGGCCCAGACGCGAGTCGTGCAGGCGCAGGCTGATGACCACGGCCAGCACCACCACCGCCAGGAACAGGTAGTAGTACAGCGTGACCGAGTACAGCGTGAAGCCCCCGATGTGGAGCGACTCGCCCAGGTTCAGCGAGCCGATGTGGATGGGCTCGATGCTGCTGATGCCCTTGGGGCCATTGGTGATGTTGACCGGCGCATCCAGGTTGTTCATGAACACGCGGATGATTTCGCCAAAGCCCAGCGTGACGATGGCCAGGTAGTCACCACGCAGCTTGAGCGTGGGCGCGCCCAGCAGCACCCCCGCCATTGCAGCCACGCCCGCCCCCAGCGGGATGGCTGCCCAGATGGGCAGATGCAGGCCATTGGGGAACATGGCCGCCACGGCCGGCAGGTTCTCCACCAGGTGCGGCGACGCCAGCAGCGCGAACAGATAGGCACCCACCGCATAGAAAGCGATGTAGCCCAGGTCCAGCAGGCCGGCAAAGCCCACCACGATGTTCAGGCCCAGGGCCAGCAAGATGTAGAGCAAGGCGGTGTCGATGATGCGCACCCAGGCCTCGCCCACGCCTTGCAAGGCGAGGGGCAAAACGGCCAAAGCCACGGCACTGATCAGGAACACCTGCAAACGGTTCTTCAACATGGCTCGCCCCCTCACGCCCGGTCGGCCACGCGCTCGCCCAGCAGACCGCGCGGTCGCAAGGTCAGCACCAGGATCAGCACCGCGAAGGCGAAGATGTCTTGGTAGTGGCTGCCCAGCACGTCGCCCGTCAGCTCACCGATGTAGCCCGCGCCCATCGCCTCGATGACGCCCAGCAGCACCCCACCCACCATCGCACCGCCCAGGTTGCCGATGCCGCCGAACACCGCTGCCGTGAAGGCCTTGAGGCCTGGCAGGAAGCCCATGGTGTGCTGCACCGAGCCGTAGTTCGCGGCCCACATCACCCCGGCCAGGGCGGCCAACGCTGCGCCGATGATGAAGGTGGCCGAGATGACCTTGTCAGGCTGCACGCCCATCAGTTGCGCCACACGCGGGTTCTCGGCGGTGGCGCGCATGGCGCGACCCAGCTTGGTGCCGTGGATCAGCGCCAGCAGCCCCGCCATGGTCAGCGCCGTCACCACCAGGATCAGGATCTGCACCAGATTGATCGTGGCGCCCATGAACTCATAGGGCTCGTCGTTGAGCAGGATGGGATAGGGCTTGTAATCGGGCTTCCAGATGATCATCGCCATCGTCTGCAAGAGCAGCGACATGCCCATGGCCGTGATCAGCGGTGCCAGGCGGGGCGCATTGCGCAGTGGGCGGTAGGCCAGCTTCTCAATGGCGTAGTTCAGCGCCATGCACACCGCCATGGCCGCCACCAGCGACAGGCTCAACAGCACCCAGCCCGGCCAGCCAGTGTCGCCCAGCAGGGTGACCACCGTCCAGCTCACCAGCGCGCCCACCATCAGCACCTCGCCGTGGGCGAAGTTGATGAGGTTCACGATGCCGTACACCATGGTGTAGCCCAGGGCCACGAGCGCATACATGCTGCCCAGCACCAGGCCATTGATCAGTTGTTGAATGAAGATGTCCACGATCCGTGAGGCATGCAAAAAGCCCGCCAGGCAGGTCGCAACCAGCAGGCGGGCTGTATCGAAATCAATGCCTGGGATTATCGGCCATCAAGACCAGGGCACACCCCCGGTGATCCCCTGCATCCAGGGTGCGTCAGAACGGCAGGCGGTACTTCAGCATCCCCAGGAACTGCGAGACCATGCGGCGCTTCAGGCCGGTGTACGGCGGGTAGAACAGCATCTTGGCGGCGTTGATGGCACCGCCCTTGAGCACGCCGCGCTCATGCGAGAAGGTCTTGAAACCGAACTCGCCGTGGGCGTTGCCGATGCCGGAGTTGTTGACCCCGCCAAAGGGCAGATTGCCCTGCGCGTAGTGCAGCACCACCTGGTTGATGGCCACGCCACCCGAACTGGTCTGCGCCAGAATGCGGCGCGTGCGCACCTTGTCCTGGCTGAACACATACAGCGCCAGCGGCTTGGGGCCTTCGTTGATCTGGCGCACCACCTCGTCCACGTTGCGGAAAGTGAGGATGGGCAGCAGCGGCCCAAAGATCTCTTCCGACATGATGGCCGCATCGCGGGGCACCTGGTCGAGCAGCGTCGGTGCGATGTAGCAGCCGGCCACGTCCACCTCGCCACCGGTCAGCGTGCGCGCGCCCTTGGCCACGGCGTCTTGCAGCAGCCCGGCAATGCGCTGGGTGTGACGCTGGTTGATCACCCCGGTTAGGTCGCGGCAGGCACGCTGTGCCTCGGGCGTGGCACCGTAACGCTCGGCCAGCACCTGGCGGCATTCGGCCACGAAGCGCTCTTTCACGCTCTCGTGCACGAACACGTGGTCGGGCGCCACACAGATCTGGCCGCAGTTGGTCAGCTTGCCCCACAGCATCACCTCGGCAGCGTTGCGCACATTGGCCGTCTCGTCAACGATCACGGGCGACTTGCCCCCCAACTCCAGCGTGACGCTGGTGAGGTGCTTGGCCGCTGCCGCCATCACCACCTTGCCCACGGCCGGCGAGCCGGTGAAGAAGATGTGGTCAAACGGCAGCTCCAGCAGCGCCGTGGACGTGGGCAGACTGCCCTCGAACAGCGCCACTTCGTTGGACGGGAAGGTGTCGGCAATCACCTGGGCCATCACGGCGCTGACCGACGGCGTCATCTCCGAAGGTTTGAGGATGACGGTGTTGCCGGCCGCCAGCGCCGACACCAGGGGGCCGAAGCACAGGTTGAGCGGGAAGTTCCACGGCGAGATGATGAGGCAGCGGCCACGCGGCTGGTACTCGATCCAGCTTTCGGTGAACAGCGTGCCAATGGTCGGGCGCACGCGCTTGGGCTGAGCCCATTTCTTCAGCGAGCCGATGGTGTGGCGGATCTCCTCGAGCACCGGCATGAACTCGGTGCCGTCGACCTCGATGGCGGGCTTGCGGTAGTCCTTCTCGAACGCCGCGTAGAAGTCGGCGCGGCGGGCCAGCATGGCCTCGCGCAGCTTCTTGAGGCGTGCGATGCGCTCGGCAATCGTCGATTCGCGCCAGGCCAACGAGGTGGCCAGTTGCGAGTCGAAGACCCGGCGGATGTCCGCGGGATCGGACTCCCCGGTCTTGGGATCGACGAGGTGCATCACGGGTCGGGTCATGAGAACTCCAGATTCAACAAATGAGATCGGCCAGTGTCATCAGGGTGGGCGTCCCACCCGCTGAGATCAGGCCTTCTTCGCCTTGGCAGAGACCGCCTTCTTGGCGGGCACCTTTTGGGCGGGGGACTTCTTGGCCGGTGCCTTTTTGGCAGCCACCTTGACGCCAGCAGCCTTCGAGGTCGTCACGGTCTTGGCGGGGGCCTTCTTGCTCACCACGGCTTGGTTGGCTGCGGCCTTGGGCGTCACCGCCTTTTTCACCGCGGCCTTCTTCGCCACGACGGGCTTGGCGGCTGGCTTGGCCGCTGCCTGTGTCGCCGCCTTCTTGGCTGGCGCCTTGGGCGCGGCAGCCGGCTTCGCCGGCGCCTTCACGGGTGCTTTCACAGTCGGCAACTTCACCGCGGTCTTCTTGGCCACCGGCTGGGCTGCGCCCACCTTCTTGGTCGCCGGCACGCGCACGCCCTCGGCGCTGAGGCCCGCGCGGATCAGGCGCTCGGTCAAGGCATTGAGGTTCCCGCCTTCCTGCTCGGCCAGGGCACGCAGACGCTGCACCAGCTCATCCTTGAGCTTGCAGGCAAACGGCACCAGGCCGGCCGCATGGTCCAGGCGGCGCTGCTCCCGCCGGTCGGGCACGGCGGTCGAGGCCACGCCAAACCGCGTCGGCACCGGCGCCTTCTGCACGCCCTCGCGCAGCTTGATGGCTTTGTTCTTTTCCAGGTCGGTTTTCTTCATGCTCATGGCGAGGCGGTCCCCTCACGGGACAAAATAGAGGTCGGGCACGCGGATCGCACCGTATCTGAAAACAGCGTGATCCACAATCCCGAGATTGTGCACGGTGAAACCCCTCTTGTGCCCCGTGCACACCTCCCCAACAACCCTGAATCGCCCCCACCATGGCCCTGCAACAAATCACCTTCCCCCTGCGCGGCGAATTCATCACCCTCGACCGTCTGCTCAAGGCCTGCGGCCTGGCCGAAAGCGGCGGACGCGCCAAGACCATGGTGGCCGAAGGCATGGTGCAGGTTGATGGCCGCGACGAGCTGCGCAAGACGGCCAAGATCCGCGGCGGCCAGGTGGTGAGCCTGCACGGTGCCCGCATCAAGGTGCTGCCCGATCCTGATCTGGATCAGGTTTCCCCCGACAACGGGGATTGACCCGAGGCCACGCCTCGCCGCTTGAGGCACGATGCAGGATTCCCACAAGGAGAAAACCGATGCCGAACATCTACGCGCAAGATCTGCCCAAAAACGACGCCAACTTCGCAGCCCTGACCCCTCTGCTGTACCTGGAGCGCTCGGCGCTGGTCTACCCTGACCGCCTGGCCATCGTCCACGGCGCCCTGCGCCAGACCTGGTCGCAAACCTATGCGCGCTGCCGCCAGCTCGCCAGCGCCTTGCAGCAGCACGGCATCGGCAAGGGCGACACGGTGGCCGTGATGCTGCCCAACACGCCCCCGATGGTCGAGGCGCACTTCGGCATCCCCATGTCGGGTGCGGTGCTCAACACGCTCAACACACGCCTGGACGCCGAAGCGCTGGCCTTCATGCTTGACCATGGCGAGGCCAAGGCCGTCATCGTCGACCCCGAATTTGCCGCCGTCATGAGCCGCGCGCTGGCCATGCGCCAGTCCACCCACCCGGTGCTGGTGATCGACACCGAAGACGCGCTGTACGCCGGCACGGTGCAACGCATCGGCAGCCAGACCTACGACGACTTCGTGGCCACCGGCGATGCCCAGTTCGCCTGGCAGCTGCCCGACGACGAGTGGGACGCCATCAGCCTGAACTACACCTCGGGCACCACCGGCAACCCCAAGGGCGTGGTCTACCACCACCGCGGTGCGGCCCTCAACGCCATCTCCAACATCCTGGAGTGGGACATGCCCAAGCACGCCGTCTACCTGTGGACGCTGCCCATGTTCCATTGCAACGGCTGGTGCTTCCCCTGGACGGTGGCGGCGCGTGCGGGCGTCAACGTCTGCCTGCGCCGCGTTGACCCCAAGGCCATCTTCGATGCCATCCGGGCTCACAAAGTGACCCACCACTGTGCCGCCCCCATCGTGCTGTCGGCCATGATCGCCGCGCCGGATGCGCTCAAGCAGGGCATCACCCACCAGGTCAAGAGCATGGTGGCCGGTGCCGCGCCCCCTGCCGCCATGATCGAAGGCATGGAGCAACTGGGCTTTGACCTGACCCACGTGTACGGCCTGACCGAGATCTATGGCCCGGCCTCCGTGTGCGTCAAGCACGAGTCCTGGGATGCGCTGGACGTGGGCGAGCGCGCCCGCCTGAACGCGCGCCAGGGCGTGAACTACCACCTGCAGCGCAACGTGAGCGTGATGGACCCGCTGACCATGCAGCCCGTGCCCTTTGATGGCGAGACCATGGGCGAGATCATGTTCCGCGGCAACATCACGATGAAGGGTTACCTCAAGAACCCCAAGGCCACGCAAGAGGCCTTTGCCGGCGGCTGGTTCCACACCGGCGACTTGGCCGTGATGTACCCCGACGGCTACGTCAAGATCAAGGACCGCAGCAAGGACATCATCATCTCGGGCGGCGAGAACATCTCGTCCATCGAGGTGGAAGACGTGCTCTACCGCCACCCCGCCGTGATGGCCGCCGCCGTGGTCGCCAAGCCTGACCCGAAGTGGGGCGAGACACCCTGCGCCTTCATCGAACTGAAGGCCGGTGCCCAGGTCACCGCCGAAGACATCGTGGCGCACTGCAAGGCCCACCTGGCCGGCTTCAAGGTGCCCAAGGCCGTGGTGTTTGGCGAGCTGCCCAAGACCTCGACCGGCAAGATCCAGAAGTACGAGCTGCGCAAGGTGGCCGGCTCGGCCGATGCCATCGACGTCTGAGGACCCGCGCGTGAACACCCCTTCCCTGAAAGACCAGGTCAGCGCCGAAGAATGGCAGCTGCGCGTGGACCTGGCCGCCGCCTACCGGCTGGTCGACCTGTATGGCTGGAGCGATCTGGTCTTCACCCACATCTCGGCGCGCATCCCGGGGCCCGAGCACCATTTCCTGATCAACCCCTACGGGCTGATGTTCGACGAGATCACGGCCTCCAGCCTGGTCAAGGTGGACTTGCAGTGCAACAAGGTGATGGACTCGCCCTTCCCGGTCAACCCGGCGGGCTTCAACATCCACAGCGCCGTGCACGAGGTGCGCCACGACGTCGGCTGCGTGATGCACACCCACACGGTGGCCGGCGTGGCCGTGTCGGCGCAGCGCGAGGGCATCTTGCCCATCTCCCAACAAAGCACCTTCGTGCTGGGCTCGCTGGCTTACCACGACTACGAGGGCGTCGCCTTCCGCGAGGAAGAGAAGCCCCGCCTGCAGGCCGACCTGGGCGACAAGCGCTTCCTGATGCTGCGCAACCACGGCCTGCTGGTGGCCTCGCGCACCATCGCCGACGCCTTCCTCAACATGTACCTGTTCGAGAACACCTGCCGCATCCAGCTGGCGGCACAGTCGGGCGGGGCTGCGCTCACCGAGGTGGACCCTGGCATCATGGCGGGCGTCTCGCGCGCGAGCAAGGTGCAGACGGGTGGTCAGGGCGGCAACTTCGTGTGGCCCGCCCTGATCCGCAAACTTGACCGAGTGGACCCCAGCTACCAGACATGAAGCAGATTTGGATCGTCAGCGGCCTCGTGGTCGCGGCCTTGGGCGCCAGCGCCCTCATCGTGGGGGGCGGCATGTGGTTCGGCCACAGCGACACGCCCACCACCACACAAGACATGCCCTGGCAGGTGAGCGCCCTGCCCGGTGGCGGCAGCCAGGTGCTGGGTCTGACCCTGGGCGAGGCGTCCCCCGGTCGCAGCACCCTGGGCGATGTGCTGCAGCGCTGGGGCGACAAGGTACAGGTCGCTATCGTGGCCGCACCCAACGAGGCCGGTACGCTGGAAGCCTATGTCGACCCGATGCAGGCTGGCTTCATCAGCGGCAAGGCCATCGTCACGGCCCACCTGCCGCCGGATGTCATCCAGGGCATGCGCGAGCGCGCGACCAAGACGGAATACATGGGCGGCACCACGCGCAAGGCCACGCTGTCCAGCGCGGACCTGGCCGAGGCGCTCAAAGCCCCGGTCACCGCCGTGAGCTTCATCCCCGCCGCCAACCTCGACGAAGACATCATCCTGAGCCGCTTCGGCCAGCCGGCCCAGCGGGTGCGCAGCAATGGCCACCTGGAGCACTTCCTGTACCCCGACAAGGGTCTGGATCTGGCGCTCGACAGCGAAGGCAAGGAGTTGCTGCAGTACGTGGCGCCCGCCGAGTTCGAGCGCCTGCGTCAGCCTTTGCTGGCCGCCGCCGCTTCGGCCCCTTCAGCGCCCTGATCGGCCCGCCGTCCCAGCCTCCCGGCTGGGGCAGCGACGCCATGCGGTCCGCTCACTTGGCCGCGTAGCGGGCCTTGATCTCGCCGATCTCGCGGTCCTTGGCTTCCCAGATGCCCTGGATCCAGGTCTGCACCGTGGCGCGGCTGGGCGCCTGGCCCCGCTCGTCCACCAGCACTTCCTTGGGAATCTTCACTTCCTTGACGGTCACCACCACCTCGTCCACACGGCCCATCAGCAGGTCGGTGAAGGTGGGCACACCGTGTGGGTAGACGATGGTGATGTCGAGCATGCAGTCGAACATCTCACCCATGGTTTCCAGGGCCATGCCCACGCCGCCGCTCTTGGGCTTGAGCAGGTGCTGATACGGCGAGCGTTGCTGGTCGTGCTTGGCCTTGGTGAAGCGGGTGCCTTCCATGAAGCTGATCACCGAGGTCGGGATGACCTTGAACTTCTCGCAGGCCTTGCGCGCCGTCTCCAGGTCCTTTTGCGCGCTGCCACCGCCCTTGCGCTTCATGAACGGGAAATCGAGCGCCCACCAGCACAGGCCGATCACCGGCACCCAGATCAGTTCCTGCTTGATGAAGAACTTCAGCAGCGGGATGCGGCGGTTGAACACATATTGCAGCACCAGGATGTCCACCCAGCTCTGGTGGTTGCTGCTGACCAGGTACCAGCCCTTGGGGCGGTGCCCCTCATGGCCCGACAGTTGCCAGCGGGTGTGGCCCACCATGTCGATCCACCAGTTGTTGACGCCAATCCAGCTCTCGCCGATGCCGTTGATCACGGCATCGAAGACGCGGCGCGCCGGTTTGAACGGCAGCAGCAGCTTGAGCAGGGCAAACGGCATCATCAGGGTGAAGCCAATCAAGGTGCTGCAAGCCAGCACCAGCGAGGCAAAAGTGCCCTTGATGATTCGGACGAACTGAGACATGGGGTGAGACAGACGCCAAGCGTCTTTTCCGAAAAAGCGACAAGGCGGGATTATGTGCACAGATGTGCACCAATTGCGCAATCCCCCTCAAGGCCGGGAGAGCGGACCCCGTGTCATCGGGGCACTCCGCTGGCATGATCACCCCATTGACACATGACTGTGGCAAGCTGGCACGTTGTCTTGTCCTGGCCCGCCCTCTCTCCTTTTTTCGCATGAGCACCACGCCCAAACCCGTTCTCGACGCCGACATGCTGCGTCGCCTGCAAGACGACGCCATCGACAGCTATGACGAAGAGCTGGAGATGGAGGTCGATGACCGCCTGCTCGAAGGCACCATCGGCATGTCGCCCGAGGCCCGCGACCTGCGCCGCCTCTACTTCCGCGAGCTGTTCCGCCTGCAGGGCGAGCTGGTGAAGCTTCAGGACTGGGTGGTGGCAACCGGCCAGCGCGTCGTTGTCATCTTCGAAGGCCGGGACGCGGCCGGCAAGGGCGGCACCATCAAGCGCATCACCCAGCGCCTGAACCCGCGCGTGTGCCGTGTGGCCGCCCTGCCCGCGCCCAACAACCGCGAAAAGACCCAGTGGTACTTCCAGCGCTACGTCGCCCACCTGCCCGCTGCCGGCGAGATCGTGCTGTTCGACCGCAGCTGGTACAACCGCGCCGGCGTCGAGGCCGTGATGGGCTTTTGCTCCGACGACGAGCTCGAAGAGTTCTTCCGCTCGGTGCCCGAGTTCGAGAAGATGCTGGTGCGCAGCGGCATCCGCATCATCAAGTACTGGTTCTCGGTGTCCGACGACGAGCAGGAGGCGCGCTTCCTGGGTCGCATCCACGACCCGCTCAAGCAGTGGAAGCTCAGCCCCATGGACCTGGAAAGCCGCCGCCGCTGGGAGGACTACACCCGCGCCAAGGAGGTGATGCTCGAACGCACCCACATTCCTGAAGCCCCCTGGTGGGTCGTGCAGGCGGTGGACAAAAAGCGTTCACGCCTGAACTGCATTGCCCACCTGCTGTCCCAGTTCGATTATCACGAGATCGAGCACGAGCCGGTGCAACTGCCCCCTCGCGAGCGCCGTGAAGACTACATCCGCCAGCCGGTACCGGCGAGCATGTACGTGCCCGAGCTGTACTGAAACCTGCCAGCGCGGCCGCTTGTGAGTCGCCAGGGGCTTGGGCCGGATGCCCCTGCATCGGCGCAGACAGGCCCGCTCGCGCTACTCTTGAGGGTTTGATCCCTGGCGGAGACCTTGTTGTGCTGAGCTGGTTTGAAAATCTGGTCGATCCGTACCCGGCGGCGCCCCCGAAAACGCCCCCCAAGGGCTTCTTCGCCTTCCTGTGGGCCGGCACGCACGGCATGCGCCGCTACCTGCTGTGCATGACGCTGCTGACCGCCTCCATCGGCGCGTTCGAAGCCTTGCTGTTCAGCATGCTCGGCAACATCGTCGACTGGTTGGGCGCCACACCCCCCGGCGAGTTCTGGACGAGCTCGCGCTCCACCTTGCTGGGGCTGGCCGCCGTGCTGCTGCTCAGCCCCCTGGCCGTGATGCTGCAGACCATGCTCAAGCACCAGGCCCTGGCCGGCAACTTCCCGATGCGGCTGCGCTGGAACTTCCACCGCCTCATGCTCGGTCAGAGCATGCACTTCTACCAGGACGAGTTCGCGGGCCGCATCGCCACCAAGGTCATGCAGACCGCGCTGGCGGTGCGCGACACCTGCTTCATCGTCGGCGACATCCTGGTCTTCACGGTCATCTACTTCGTCACGATGACGGCGGTGGTGGGCAGCTTCGACGCCTGGCTGCTGCTGCCCTTCCTGGGCTGGCTGGCGCTGTACGGCAGCGCCGTGCGCTTTTTTGTGCCGCGACTGAGCCGCATGGCCAAGTCGCAGGCCGATGCCCGCTCACTGATGACGGGCCGCATCACCGACGCCTACACCAACATCGCCACCGTCAAGCTGTTCTCGCACGCGCACCGCGAGGCCGGCTATGCCCGCTCGGCCATGCAGGAGTTCATGAAGACCGTGCACGGCCAGATGCGCCTGGTCAGCGGCTTCGAGGTGGTCAACCACACGCTTAGCATGTTGCTGATCCTGTCGACCGCTGGCGTGGCCTTGTGGCTGTGGACGCAAGGCCAGGTCGGCATCGGTGCCGTGGCCGCCGCCACCGCGATGGCGCTGCGCCTCAACGGCATCTCGCACTGGATGATGTGGGAGGTGGCCTCGCTGTTCGAGCACATCGGCACCGTGGAGGACGGCATCAACACCCTGTCGCGCCCGCACAAGGTGGTGGACGCACCCGACGCCACCCCGCTGCAGGTCTCCCAGGGCGACATCCGCTTCGAGAACGTCGGCTTCAGCTACGGTGGCGATCGCACCGTCATCGAGGGCCTGAACCTGCACATCCGCCCCGGCGAGAAGATCGGGCTGGTTGGGCGCTCGGGCGCGGGCAAGTCCACCATCGTCAACTTGCTGCTGCGCTTCCATGACGTCGAGCACGGCCGCATCCTGGTCGATGGCCAGAACATTGCCCAGGTCACGCAAGACAGTCTGCGCGCCCAGATCGGCATGGTCACACAGGACACCTCGCTGCTGCACCGCTCGGTGCGCGACAACATCCTCTACGGCCGCCCCGATGCCGGCGACCCCGAGATGATCGAGGCCGCGCGCCGCGCCGAGGCCCACGACTTCATCCAGGCCTTGAGCGACCCCAAGGGCCGCACCGGCTACGACGCGCACGTCGGCGAACGTGGGGTGAAGCTCTCGGGTGGTCAGCGCCAGCGCATCGCGATTGCCCGTGTGATGCTCAAGGACGCCCCCATCCTGCTGTTGGACGAGGCCACGAGCGCGCTCGACTCCGAGGTCGAGGCCGCCATCCAGGCCAGCCTCTACCGCCTGATGGAGGGCAAGACCGTCGTGGCGATCGCCCACCGCCTGTCCACCATCGCTGCCATGGACCGCCTGATCGTGCTGGACCAGGGGCGCATCGTCGAACAAGGCACGCACGCCGAGTTGCTGACCCAGGGCGGGCTGTATGCGCGCCTGTGGGCTCACCAAAGTGGCGGCTTCCTGGGCGAGGAAGACACCGGGGACATCGCGCCCTCGGTGCCCTGAAGCCCTGCTCCGTGCGGCCTCAGCGAGCGAGTCGACGCTCGGGCAAGGCCACGCCTTCGGCCTTGGCCACCGTGGCCAGGGCCTCTTCCATCAAGGCCCGCGCGTGCCCGGCCACGCGGTACAGGTAGGCGTGCAAGGTGACATCGGCCGGCTGGCGGCTTTCGCAGTCAGCGCTGTAGGCCTCGAACTGCCCCAACATGGTCACCAATTCAGACAGGTGCTGCGGACACTCGCAGGCCACGCGGGGCATGGACTGTGCCAGGCTGACCAGCCCCGGCGCATCAAAGCGCGGCGGCGGCGCCGGGTCTGGCAAGGTGCGCAGCGCCTCGGACACGCTCTGCCAGCCACGCACGGTGTCCACCAGCGCCTGACTCAGCTCATGCGGGGCCAGCGGCGAGCGGCGCAGGATCACACCGCGCGCCCGCAGCGCTTCGAGCACCTGGCTGTTGGCAAAGCCGTAGATGACGCACATCTGCCGCGCATTGACCAGCTTGGTCAGACGCACCAGCCAGTCCACCGTTTCCATGTGCAGTGCGCCCAGCTCGGCCACCACCATGTCGGCCTGGAGATGCTGCACGCGCAACTCGGACTGCGGGCTGGCGTCCAGACTGCCGACCACATCCAGTTCAGGCACGGCCTCCAGTGTGGTGCGCCAGCGCGTGCCGGCGTCCGGCCCCACCAGCAAGACCCTCAAGCGCGTCAAGGCGTCGGCAGCACGAGGAGCCGGGCGCGCAGCCACCGGCGCCGCCGAGCGCTGCAGCAAGCCTTCGGCCTGCTCGGCTTCGTGCAACAAATCCTGCAACTGCGGCGTCTGCATGCGCGCCAGCATGCCGATGCCATGGCCCTTGTTGACCAGTTGTTTGATCAAGACCAAGCGCCGCACGTCTTGACTTGAGTAAAGTCTATGACCAGAAGCTGCTTGTGCAGGGCCCACAACCTGATATCGTCTCTCCCAGACCCGGAGGGTGGCGACCGGGATGTTGACCATGCGGGCCGCGGCACTGCTGCGGTATCGTGGGGTGCTGGCATCCGCCAGCGAGGCATCTTGTTCAGTCATGCATCACCTTCAAGGTTCAATGACCTCAAATTGAAAACGTACAACGCATTCTGATACGGTCACAATCGAAATGACCGGTCAGAATGTGAGTCAAACCAAGGTCAAACTCTTTTCCTTCATCCCCACTGGAGAAAACACATGAGCACACGTCGCCAATTCATGATGACCCTCGTTCCGGCTGCTGCAGCCCTGTCCGCCGTGACCGGTGCGCGCGCCCAGGCTGCCAAGATCGATGAGAAGGATCCGGCCGCCGTCGCCCTGGCCTACAAGCACGACGCCACCAAGGTGGACGCCAAGGCCAACCCGACCTACAAGGCCGGCAACAACTGCGCCAACTGCCAGTTCTACCAAGGCAAGGATGCCTGGGGTGCCTGCCCGATGGTCGGCGGCAAGCTGGTCAACGGCAAGGGCTGGTGCAAGGTCTGGGCCAAGAAGGCCTGATCGGTCTCACGCTCCACTGACCGCGATGCACCCGCACGCGGTCAGACACAAAAAAGCCCGCTGCAAAGCGGGCTTTTTGTTGGGGCACAGGCGGTCAGCGCAGAGGCCCAACCGCCTGACCATGCATCAGCCGTTGAGCGGCGTGATGCCGGCGATGGCCCACTCGCCACTGTTGTCCAGCGGCTTGACCAGGTGCCACAGTTCGTCGAACGGCTCGGCACCGGCGTTCACGTCTTCGCGGATCAGGCCGTGGAAGCGCACCGAAGCGACCCACTGACCGTTTTCTTGCGCGGTGTCCACCAGTTCAGCGTCGAGCTGCATCACATCGGTCTGGTTGGTGGCGTTGCCACGCTCTTGCAGGTCCAGACGCAGCGAGGCAAACAGCTCGGGCGTGGTGAACTTGCGCAGGTCGTCCACATTGCCGGCGTCGTTGGCCGCCTGCAGGCGGATGAAGATCATCTTGGCGATGCGCTGGAAGCCTTCGGCATCAAACCCAGCCGGCACGTTGTTCAGGTTGCCCCCCACGGCCGCACCTGCGGCAGCGGCACCGACAGCGGCGGGCGCAGCGTCAAAGCCCTGGCGCTGCATCGGCTGCGCGAAGGCATCACGGCTGTCGGCCTGGTTGAACTGCTGACCATAGGGCGCACCGGCACCGGCCAGTTGCGGGCCACGGGCCTGCTGGGCGCCGCCCTTGAAGCGACGCATCAGGAAGGCGATCAAGGCCACAGCGGCCACAGCCAGCAGCGCCATCATCAGGAAATTGCCAAAGGCTTCACCCATGCCCAGGTGGCTCATCAGGGCGGCAATGCCCAGACCTGCGGCCAGACCGGCGATCGGGCCCATCCACGAACGCTTGGCCGGCTGCGCAGCGGCACCGGCGGCATTGGTCGGCGCGGCGCTCTTGTTCATCTGGTTGGGCGCCGCATCGGGCGTCGCATTGGGCTGCTTGGCCGGCATCTGGCGCTGCATGCCGGACGCGCGTCCGCCACCCAGTCGCTTGGCCTCGGCGTCCATCGGAACGCCCACCATGCCCACGCCGGCCATGGTCACGGCCAGTGCCATCAAGATGTTCTTCAGTTTCATTGCGAGATCGGTCCTTGCCCCTCGGGGCGATTGATCGACGGTTGATCGGTTGATTGCCAGCGCATTGTGCGCAAGATCAAGGCCAGATATTCGGCCAATGCGGACAGCTGGGGGCAACTTTACAAAAATCAACACGCTGCGACTGAGGATAATCCGCCCCATGAGCACACCCCAGACCGACGCCCCTTCTTTCAGCAGCCTGCCGCTGAGCCCCGCCATGCAGGCCACCCTGCAAAGCCTGGGATACCTCAGCATGATGCCCATCCAGGCCAGCAGCCTGCCCCTGACCCTCGCCGGCCACGACCTGATCGCCCAGGCCAAGACCGGCAGCGGCAAGACCGCCGCCTTCGCCATCCCGCTGCTGAACAAGCTGGACGTGCGCAACCCCGCCGTGCAGGCCATGGTGCTGTGCCCCACCCGGGAGCTGGCCGACCAGGTCTGCCAGGAAATCCGCCGCCTGGCGCGCTCGGAAGCCAACATCAAGGTGCTGACGCTGTGCGGTGGCAGCACCATGCGTCCGCAGATCGAGAGCCTGGCCTACGGCGCCCACATCGTGGTCGGCACGCCGGGCCGCATCATGGACCACCTGGAGCGCGGCACGCTGGACCTGCGCCACCTGAACACCCTGGTGCTCGACGAGGCCGACCGCATGCTGGACATGGGCTTTCACGACAGCATCGTCTACGTGGCCCGCCAGTGCCCCAAGGAACGCCAGACCATGCTGTTCTCGGCCACCTACCCCGACACCATCGCCAAGCTGAGCGCCCAGTTCCTGCGCCAGCCCAAGGAGGTGAAGGTCGCCGCCACGCACGAGGCCAGCAAGATCCGCCAGCGCTGGTACCAGGTCGACCGCGACACGCGCCTGGACGCCGTGGTGAAGCTGCTCTTGCACTACCGCCCGGCCAGCACCATCGCGTTTTGCAACACCAAGCAGCAGTGCCGCGACCTGGTCGATGTGCTGATGGCGCACGGCATCGAGGCCATCGCCCTGCATGGCGACCTGGAGCAGCGCGACCGCGATCAGGTGCTGATCCAGTTCGCCAACCGCAGCGCCTCGGTGCTGGTGGCCACCGACGTGGCCGCACGCGGCCTGGACATCGCCAACCTCGAAGCCGTGATCAATGTGGACGTGACGCCCGACCCCGAGGTGCACATCCACCGCATCGGCCGCACCGGCCGGGGCGATGCCGAAGGCTGGGCCCTGAACCTGGCCAGCATGGCCGAGATGGGCCGCGTGGGCAACATCGAGCTGCTGCAAAAGCGCGAGTCCGAGTGGCACAAGCTCGAAGAGCTGACGCCCGCCAGCCACGAGCCCCTGCTGCCCCCCATGGTCACCATCCAACTGCTCGGTGGTCGCAAGGAAAAGCTGCGCCCGGGCGACCTGCTGGGTGCCCTGACCGGTGAGTGTGGCTTCGTGGGCAGCCAGATCGGCAAGATCAACGTCACCGACTTCCACACCTATGTGGCCGTGGACCGCGACATCGCCGCCAAGGTGGTGGCCCAGCTCAATCGCGTGCCGGTCAAGGGCAAGAAGACCAAGGCGCGCCTGCTGAAAGACGTGCAGCGCCAGGAGTAAGCACGGCCGGTGCAGGGCCTTGCACGCAAAAACTGCCACAGAAATGAGCAGAGCGGCGACAATATCAGGTTGCCCGCCTGCTCCCGTTTTTGCGTCTGCGCCTGCCCATGTCTGACCTGACCGTCGCGTCTCCTGCTGCTCCCGCCATGCCGAGCGCCAAGCCCATCGACAGCTACAAGCCGTTCTGGGCCAAGCGCTTCGGCCCGGCCAAGTTCCTGCCCACCAGCCGTGCCGAGATGGACGCGCTGGGCTGGGACAGCTGCGACGTCATCATCGTGACCGGCGATGCCTATGTGGACCACCCCAGCTTCGGCATGGCCGTGATCGGCCGCGTGCTGGAGAACCAGGGCTTTCGCGTGGGCATCATCTCGCAGCCCGACTGGTTGAGCGCCGAGCCCTTCAAGGTGCTGGGCAAACCCAATCTGTTCTGGGGCGTGGCGGCCGGCAACATGGATTCGATGATCAACCGCTACACGGCCGATCGCAGAATCCGCAGCGACGATGCTTACACCCCCGGTGGCCAGGGTGGCGCACGGCCTGACCGTTGCTCGGCCGTGTACGCCCAGCGCTGCCGCGAAGCCTTCAAGGACGTGCCCATCATCATGGGTGGCATCGAGGCCTCGTTGCGCCGCATCGCCCACTACGACTACTGGTCGGACAAGGTGCGCCGCTCCATCCTGATGGACGCCAAGGCCGACCTGCTGCTGTACGGCAACGCCGAGCGCGCCATCATCGAGGTGGCCCACCGCCTGGCCGCGCGCGAGCCCATTGAAAGCATCACCAATGTGCGCGGCACCGCTTTCCTGCGTCGCCGCCACGACCCGACGGCCGAGGGCTGGTTCGAGCTGGACTCCACCGAGGTGGACCAGCCTGGCCGCATCGACCAGCACATCAACCCCTACCTGACCACCGGGCAGCTGGCAGCCGAACAGGGTGAGACCTGCGCGATGGAAGAGGCCGGCGCCTTCGACCCGCTCAAGGCTTCCGGCAAGGTGCCCGCACAGGCGCAATCAAGCCAGCCCGATCTGCACGGCGGCGCCAAGCCCATCCAGATCGTGCGCAACCCGGCTCTGGCGGCCAAGGTCCTGCCCGAGCGCAGCGGCAAGATCGCCCTGCCCCCGCGCGATCGCACCGTGATCCGCCTGCCCGCCTACGAGCAGGTCAAAGACGATCCGGTGCTCTACGCCCACGCCAACCGCGTGCTGCACCTGGAAACCAACCCCGGCAACGCCCGCGCGCTGGTGCAGCGCCACGGCGAAGGCCCCGGCGCGCGCGACGTCTGGATCAACCCACCGCCCATCCCGCTGAGCACCCCCGAGATGGACCTGGTGTTCGACCTGCCCTACGCCCGTGCGCCGCATCCGAGCTACGGCGACGCCGTGATCCCGGCCTGGGACATGATCCGCTTCAGCGTGAACATCATGCGCGGCTGCTTTGGCGGCTGCACCTTCTGCTCCATCACCGAACACGAAGGCCGCATCATCCAGAGTCGCTCCGAAGCCTCGGTGCTCAAGGAAATCGAAGACATCCGCGACAAGGTCAAGGGCTTCACCGGCGTCATCTCCGACCTGGGCGGGCCGACGGCCAACATGTACCGCCTGGGTTGCGCGTCCAAGGCCATCGAGGCCGCGTGCCGCAAGCCGTCGTGCGTCTACCCCGGCATCTGCCAGAACCTGCACACCGACCACGGACCGCTGGTGCGCATGTACCGCCGCGCCCGCGCCATCCCCGGCATCAAGAAGATCCTGATCGGCTCCGGGCTGCGCTATGACCTGGCCGTGCGTGCGCCCGAGTACGTGAAAGAACTGGTGACCCACCACGTGGGCGGCTACCTGAAGATTGCGCCGGAGCACACCGAGTCGGGTCCGCTGTCGAAGATGATGAAGCCCGGCATCGGCACCTACGACCGCTTCAAGCAGATGTTCGAGCAGTTCAGCGAAGAAGCCGGCAAGAAGCAGTACCTCATCCCCTACTTCATCGCGGCCCACCCAGGCACGACCGATGCGGACATGATGAACCTGGCCGTCTGGCTCAAGCGCAATGGTTTCAAGGCCGACCAGGTGCAGACCTTCTACCCCAGCCCCATGGCCACGGCCACGGCGATGTACCACTCCGGCCTGAACCCGCTCAAGGGCATCAGCCGCCTGGCCAACAAGGGCGAGAAGGTGGACATCGTCAAGGGCGAGAAGCGCCGCCGGCTGCACAAGGCCTTCCTGCGTTATCACGACCCCAACAACTGGCCACTGCTGCGTGAGGCACTCAAGGAAATGGGCCGTGGCGATCTGATTGGCAACACGCCGAACCATCTGATCCCGACCTACCAGCCGGCCACCGACGGCACGTACGACAGTGCCCGGCGCAAGAACTCCACGAAGTCCGGCACCAAGACCTCGGTGGTGACCGTGGGCCGTGTGGCTGGGCAAGGTCGCGGCAGCCAGGCCCAGGCGCGCAGCGCCGAGCGTGATCCGCGCAACCTGCCGTCCAGCTCAGGGCGCCCGGCGAGCAAGACAGCGCCCCGCCCCGGTCAGATCCTGACCCAGCACACGGGGCTGCCCCCGCGTCAGCAACAGGTGTCGGGCCGCGACGGCCGCCCTGCCGACAAGCCGATGGCCCCGCGCGGCGGCAAGAAAGCGCGCTGAGCCCGGCGGCGGCCACAGCGGGCCACCGCCCCGTTCAGGGCGCGGCGCGTGTCGGCAAGGCCTGCGCTTCGTACTGCTGGATGCGCTCGCGCACATGGGCGATGTCCGCATCCCGCGGCAGGACGAGCATCAGCACGCCGCCGCTGCGCAGGCGGGTGGCGCGCACCAGCACCTGCGCCTCGGCCAGTGACACGTGGACGTCACGCACCGAGCGCCCCAGGGCCAGCGTGCTCCCCATGCGCGCCACCGACATCAGCAGCACGTGGCCCTGCTCGGCCATCTCGGCGCCATTCGCCCCCGCCGTCTGCGCCCACACCTCGCGGTTGGCCAGGGCAAAGACGCAGGCTCGCAAGGCAGCGGTCTGCGGCAGCAGCGCGCTGAGGTGCGCAGACAAGCTCATCTCTGACGCGACCGGGGGAGCGGAGGGCGTCGAAGCCGGGCGGACCACGGGCATCGGCGTTGGCACGCGCGGCGCCGGCGGCGCCTCGGGTGACCAGGACAAGGTCAGACGCTCGATCTGCGGCACCGCGCCGGGGGCGGCCGCCTGCGCCAGCCGATTCCAGTAGGTTGCCATCAAGGTCCAGTTGGCGGCCACGGTCTGGCTGGCGGGCCCTACCTCCACCTGCCAACGCGGCGTGCGCGCCAGCGCCGACAGGCTCATCATCCAGTCGGGGTCGCGCACCTGCGGCAGCGCCAGCACCGCCAGGCGGCCCGTGGGCTGGGCCGCCAGCAGGTCGTCACGCCAGGCCGCGACCCGCTCGGCCACATCCGGCGGTGGCTGCGTGGCCCCGATCAGCACGTGGGCCGTGGCCACGGCGCTCAGCAGCCGGCGCATGGCCACCTGCTCGCGCGGCTCGGCCTGCACATCGGACAGGTAGACCCGCAAGGTGCCCGAGGCGATCGGGCAATCGAGGTAGGACAGCGTCGCCAGCTCGGTGCCAAAGCCCTGACGGCGGATGCTCAAGGTCTGCAGACGCCAGCCCGAGCGCTCGCTCAAGCCTTGCAGAAAGGCCCGCGCCGCCGTGGTGCCCAGATCGTGCAGCAGCACGAAGGGCGCCACCCCCAGCTCGAAATGCTGGCGCAGCGCCTCGGACGGATCGCACACCACAAACAGCTCTCGCAAGGTGGGCGACACCTGCTTGCCCAGGTCGCGCAGCGCCTGTGTCGGCGCCTGCTCTTCAATGATCTGCGTGGCCACCTGAGTGTGCCCGCCCCAGACGTCCCGCCGATCGCTGTCTTGTTCGTATGCCATGCCTGCCCCTGAACTTGTCGGGATCGAGCCTGGTCACCTGCGGCCACGCCCACCCATTTGTTCTGATTATTTTAATGGTGTGAGCCGGTGCCGCCGCTCAGCCCCCGGCCATCAAAGCAGGAACCACGCCACCCAGACCCACCCGATGGCCATGTTGAGCGCCAAAGCCCCCGCCACCACGACGCCGAAGCGCCAGCCGCCCGACACGCAGGCGACCATGCCCCGGGTGACGCTGTTGACGCTCATCGCCACCATCAGTCCCATCAGCAGATGCCCGGCCGGCAGCGTGCCCGCCCCGTACATCGCCAGCAGGCTGGCCATGGGGGCCTGCGCATCGGCAATGGCCGCCACCGCGGTGCCCAGCAACAAGCCGCCCACTCCGCGCTGCTGCGCGTAACTGACCACGATGGCGCCGCCCACCAGCAGCGCCGCCACCATCACGGCCTCGCGCAGGCGCAGCACATCCTGCTGATCCGACACCGTCACCGACTCGGCGCCGCCGTGCTGCCACAGCAAGCCGCCCAGCACCAGGGGCAGCGCCACACCCACCGCCATCAAGGGCAAGGTCACGGACAAGGCCGCCGGCGACACCACCAGGATGATCAGCACGACCAGCATCCACGTGGCCGCCGTGGACAGGATGGACGCGCACAAGGTCATGCGCAGCGGCACCTGACGCTGGCGGGCCAGGCTGCCCATGGCCCCAATGGTGGCCGTGCTCGACACGAACCCGCCCAGAAAGCCCGAGACGGCCAGGCCCGAGCGCGCGCCCAGCAGGCGCTGCGCCACATGGCTGGCGGCCTGCAGCACCAGGATGACGATGACCAGCATGAAGCCCCGCTGGGGTGACAACTGGCCCAGCCAGCTCACCGGCTCAACAGGCATCAGCGGCAACAGCACCAGGGCCAGCGCGGCCAACAAGAGGCCGTCGTACAGCTCCTTCTCGCGCAGCCAGGTGTGGACGAAGTGGTGCAGGCGATCCCGGGCCGCCAGCACCCCGGCCAGCAAGGCGGCGCACGCCGCCGACAGCACAGGCTCGGATACCGCCATCATGCCGATCAAGGTGGTGGCGATCAGCGACAGCTCGGTGGTGATACCCGGGTCATCGTCGCGCGAGCGCCAGTAAGACAAGGCGGCCATCGCGGACACCCCGACCAGCGCCACGGCAGCCAGCCACACCGACACGACCTGGGCAATCGCCCCCAGCAAGGCCGCCACCGCAAAGGTGCGCAAACCGGCCGCCGCCCGGTCCTGCCCAACGCCCTTGCGACGCTCGCGCTCCAGTCCGATCAGCAGGCCGCAGCCCAGGGCCACCGCCAAGCCCATCTGGGCCGGCGACAAAGAAAAACCATTCACCTCGCGTGCTCCTTCATGGCATCGCTGCCAGTATGGCCCGTCCAGGGGGGATCGGGCTCAGGAAGTGCCCTGTGCTGCCTTAAACTGCGGTCTTTCCACGCGCCTGCTGTCCATGTCTGCCGCCTCCCCCGGAAACGCCTCCGCCCTGTTCGATTTCAAGAGCGCCACGCTCTCACTGGAAGCCTTCCTGCTCCGCACGGCCAACCTGACATCGCTGGCCCAGGCACTGGAAGAGCGTTTTGGCAGCAGCCCCGACCTGTTCAACGGCGAGCCGGTGGTGATCGACCTCACCCACCTGGCCAGCCTCGACCTGCACGTCAACTTCCCCGAACTGATCGCGCTGCTGGCCCGCTTCAAGCTCAAGGCCATCGCCGTGCGCGGTGGCACCGTCGCCCAGACCCAATCGGCCCAGGCCGCCGGCCTGATCGAAGCGCCCGAAAGCCATGCGCATGCCGCCCGTGTCGAGACCGTGGTGCAGGAAGTGGTGCGCGAGGTCATCCGCGAAGTGCCAGTCGAAGTGCCCGTGCACGTGCCGATGGCCGCCAGCACCATGTTCATCGACAAGCCGCTGCGCTCGGGCCAGCAGGTCTACGCCAAGGGTGGCGACCTGATCGTGCTGGCCGCCGTCAACCACGGTGCCGAGGTGATCGCCGACGGTTCCATCCACGTGTACGCCCCGCTGCGTGGCAAGGCGATTGCCGGCGCCAAAGGCAACACCGAGGCGCGCATCTTTGCGCTGCACATGGAGCCGGAATTGCTGTCGATTGCCGGCACCTACCGCACCACCGACACCCCGCTTCCGCCTGACGTGACCGGCAAGCCCGCCCAGATCCGACTGGAAGGCGATCGCCTGGTTTTCGACCCCATTGCTCTCTGATTGTTCTTTGAGCGCTCTCTGATTATTTGCATTTGAAAGGACCGCCAGACATGGCCAAGATCATCGTGGTGACCTCCGGCAAAGGGGGCGTTGGCAAGACGACCACCAGCGCCAGCTTTGCATCCGGCCTCGCAATGCGCGGCCACAAGACCGCCGTCATCGACTTCGACGTCGGCCTGCGCAACCTCGACCTGATCATGGGTTGCGAGCGCCGCGTGGTGTACGACCTGATCAATGTGATCCAGGGTGAGGCCAACCTCAACCAGGCCCTGATCAAGGACAAGCAGTGCGAAAACCTGTTCATCCTGGCCGCCTCGCAAACACGCGACAAGGAAGCGCTGACGGAAGCCGGCGTCGAGAAGGTGCTGCGTGACCTGGAGAAGATGGACTTCGAGTACATCGTCTGCGACTCTCCCGCCGGCATCGAAACCGGTGCGCTGATGGCCATGCACTTTGCCGACGAAGCCATCGTGGTGACCAACCCCGAAGTCTCGTCCGTGCGCGACTCCGACCGCATCCTGGGCATGCTCAACAGCAAGACCAAGCGTGCCCAGGAAGGCGCCGAGCCCATCAAGGAACACCTGCTGATCACGCGCTACAACCCCAACCGGGTCGAAGGCGGTCAGATGCTCTCGCTCGACGACGTGCACGACATCCTCAAGGTCAAGCTCATCGGCGTGATCCCCGAGTCGGAAGCCGTGCTGAACGCCTCCAACCAGGGTCTGCCTGCCATCTACATGAAGGGCAGCGACGTGGCCGAGGCCTACAGCGACGTGATCGACCGTTTCATGGGCCAGGACAAGCCTCTGCGATTCGTCGAGGCCGAGAAGCCCGGTTTCTTCAAGCGACTGTTCGGAGGCAAGTGAGCGCCATGGGATTCCTCAACTTTTTCCTCGGCGAGAAGAAGCAGACGGCCACCGTGGCCAAGGAACGCCTGCAGCTGATCCTCGCGCACGAGCGCAACGGCCGCTCTGCCAGCCCGACCTACCTGCCCGACCTGCAGCGTGAACTGGTGGCGGTCATCTCCAAGTACGTTTCCATCAATCCGGACGACATCAAGGTGTCGATGGAGCGCCAGGACAACCTGGAAGTGCTGGAAGTGAAGATCGAGTTGCCCGAAGCACAGCGCTGACGGTACAGATGGCGACGGCCGGGACGGCCGGCGGTCGCCTCTGGCCTTGTTGCAGTGCACAATAGGCACTGTCACAGCGTCACAAGGGATTCGGGTCATGCGTTACGTCGTCTTCAACCAGAAGGGTGGAGTGGGCAAGTCCACAATCACCTGCAACCTGGCCGCCATCAGCGCCGCACAGGGTCTGCGCACCCTGGTCATCGACCTGGACCCGCAGGGCAACTCCACGCAGTACCTGCTGGGTGGCCCGCAGGAAGACGCCGAGGTCAGCGCGGCCGAGTTCTTTGACCAGACGCTCAAGTTCAGCGCCCGCCCCAAGGGTGCCGAAGAGTATGTGGTGGGCACACCGTGGGACTGCCTGGACGTGATGCCCTCGCACCCCAGCCTGGACGAGTTGCACAGCAAGCTCGAATCCCGCTACAAGATCTACAAGCTGCGCGAGGCCCTGGCCGCACTGGTCAACACCTACGAGCGCATCTACATCGACACGCCGCCAGCGCTGAACTTCTACACGCGCTCGGCGCTGATCGCTGCGCAAGGCTGCCTGATCCCGTTTGACTGTGACGATTTCTCGCGCCGCGCGCTCTACACCCTGCTCGACAACGTGCAGGAGATCCGCGCCGACCACAACGACGAATTGGAGGTGTCGGGCATCGTGGTCAACCAGTTTCAGCCGCGTGCCAGCCTGCCGCAGAAACTGGTGCAGGAGTTGATCGACGAAGGCCTGCCCGTGCTGCAGCCCTATCTGAGCAGCTCGGTGAAGATCAAGGAATCACACCAGCAGGCACGCCCGATGATTCACCTGGACGCCCGCCACAAGCTGACGCAGGAAATGATCGCGCTGCACGAAGCGCTGGCGGCACGCGAATCGGCCTGAGTTCAAGCGCGTCGGACGAGACGCCACAGGCGCTGGCCCAGCGTCACCAGCGCCAGGGTGACGGCGCCCACGCTCACACCGCCCACCCCGTCGAGCACGGTGGGGGTGATCACCTCCAGCACACCTCCAACCGCCGGCACCGTGCCGGCCGCGTGCGCGATGCCGTGCACCACGTCGTGCGCGCCGGGCAAGCCGTGCAGCACGATGCCACCGCCCACCAGGAACATGGCGGCAGTGCCCACCACCGAGAGCGTCTTCATCATCACCGGCGCAGCGGCGAGCAGGCCGCGGCCCACGGCGGCTTTCAAGGCGCCGCCACGCTGCTGCAGATACAGACCCACATCGTCCATCTTCACGATGGCGGCCACCAGGCCATAGACGCCGACGGTCACCGCCAGCGCCACGCCGGAGAGGACCAGCACCTGCTGCGTGAAGGAGGCCGCCGTGACCGTGCCCAGGGTGATGGCGACGATCTCGGCCGAGAGGATGAAGTCGGTGCGCACCGCGCCTTCGATCTTGTCGCGCTCGAACGCGACCAGGTCCACCGATTCGTCCTTGAGCGCGGCGCTGAGGGCCTCGTGGTGCGCCACATCTTCATCGTGGCCATGCAGCAGCGGGTGGGCCAGTTTTTCCACCCCCTCGAAGCACAGATAGGCCCCACCGATCATCAGCAAGGGGGTCACGGCCGCAGGCAACCAGGCACTGATCGCCAGCGCCGCCGGCACCAGGATCACCTTGTTGCGCACCGAGCCCTTGGCCACGGCCCACACCACCGGCAACTCGCGCTCGGCGCGGATGCCGGTGACCTGCTGGGCGTTGAGCGCCAGGTCATCGCCCAGCACGCCGGCGGTCTTCTTGGCCGCCAGCTTCGACATGGCGGCAACGTCATCGAGCATCAGCGTGATGTCATCGATCAGGATCAGCAAGCTGGTACCTGCCATGGTGGGTCTCTCCGTTCTTTTGTTGATTTGGCTTTCTGGGAAGGGGTGGCGCCGTACCGGTCTCAGCGGGGCCTCACAGGGCGTCGAGGCTGTCGCGCAACTCTTCTTCCCAGCTCAGCAACTCTTCCATGGGCAGGTGCAGCCAGGCCAGCGCCGCCTCACCGTGCGCGTGCCAGTCGGCGTCGGGGTCCAGGCCTTCGTGGCGGCGCATCAGGAACTCGGCCAGCAAGCCCACGGCAATGAGGGTGTGCACGTCCGGGTCAATGCGTCCTTCACCGATGGCGTACAGGTCGTGGTGCAGACGGATGGCCGCCGCCACGGTGGGCGACAGGCGCCACACGCGGGCCACCAGCCCACCCACGACGGCGTGGTCGGTGCGGTGGTTGGCGTTCTCGGTGGCCACATAGGAGCGGTCGATGCGGGCTGCCGCCTCCACCATGGTGGAAGGGTAGCCTTTGACGCTTTGCACCATCACCGGCAGCCCCACATGGCAGAACAGCCCGTAGGTGTGGGCCACATCGGCCGACATGCCCGGCAGGTGCCGCGCCATGAAGGCCATGGCCACCGCCCGCTTGGCCGAGCGCTCCCAGAAGCGTTGCAAGCCCGGGTGATTGACACGGATGGCGCTTTGCGCCAAAAAGCGGGTCATGACCGTGGCGGTTTCGTCCAGGCCCAGCAGGTTCATGGCCTGCCCGATGGTCTGCACCGGCTGCCCCACGTTGTAGACCGGGCTGTTGGCACAACGCAGCAAGGTGGCCGACATGGCCACGTCGCTGGAGGCGATGCGCGCCACCTCGTTGAGGTCGGGCTCCGGTTCGGCCATCACCTGTTGCAGGCGGGTCAGCAGTTCCGGACACGGGGGGATGACGATGTGCTGCAAGGGGCCGCTTTTGCGGGCGCTGTCCAGTTCCAGCAAAATGTCACTGGTGCGCGTGGCGGTCAAGGCGGAGGTCATGTGAGTTCGGGTTCGGCAAAATCAGCGCGATCCGAGCGACACCTCGACAGCGCCGAGGTGACCACACGGACACAGTTGCCATCGTAGCCGGCCCGCCTTCGTTTTCTTCACCCAACTCGCGCTTTGTGCGCATTGCGACCATGTCTGACCTGCATCCCCATGCCCTGGCCGAGCGACTGGCCCGTAACCGCTTGAGCCGCCGTGACGCCATCTGGCTGTTCGGCGCCGCCACCGCTTCGCTGCAAGGCTGCGCGGTCTCGCCCGTCACGGGCGAACGCATCTTGGTGGGCATGAGCGAAGCGCAGGAACAGGCGGTGGACCAGCAGCAGGCGCCCCACCAGTTTTCGCAGGACCTGGGGGCCATCCAGAACGAGCCGGTCAACGCCTATGTGCGCGAGGTCGGGCAGCGCCTGCATGCCGTCAGCCACCGCCCGAACATGCCCTACTCCTACCGGGTGCTCAACGCCAACTACGTCAACGCCTACACCTTCCCGGGTGGCGCCATGGGCCTGACGCGCGGCATCATGGTCGACATGGACGACGAGGCCCAGCTGGCCGCCTTGCTCGGGCATGAGCTGGGCCATGTGAACGCCCGCCACTCGGCGCAACGCCAGGGGCAGGCCATGATCGCGCAGACCGTGCTGGCCGGGGTCAACGCCGCCGCGCAGAACTCGGGCTGGGCCCCCTTGATCGGACTGGGCAGCCAGGTGGGCGCCAGCGCGCTGCTGGCCAATTACTCGCGCAGCAACGAACACGAGGCCGATGCGCTGGGCCAGGCCTACATGGTGCAAGCCGGCTACCCGGCCACCGGCATGACACGTCTGCACCAGATGCTGGTGAACGAGGAAAAGGACGCGCCGTCCACCCTCGCCACGATGTTCTCCTCGCACCCGATGAGCACCGAGCGACGCGACCGCGCGCGTGAGGCGGCCGAGACAACCTATGCCGCCAGCTTGAAGGCTTCGACCCGGCGCGAGCGTTTCATGGACAGCACCGCGTCGCTGCGCCAGATCAAGCCCGCCATCCAGGCTTGCCAGAAGGGCGAGAGTGCGATGTCGGCCAAACAGCTCGACGAGGCCTCCGGCCAGTTCCGCACCGCGCTGAAACAAGCTCCCCGCGACTACGCCGCCAACCTGCGCATGGCCCAGTGTCTGCAAGCACAGGGCAAGGTGGCCGACGCACGTTCGTATGTGGACAACGCCCGCGCCATCTACCCGCAAGAGGCCCAGTCGCACAAGTTGCTGGCCTCGCTGTCGCTGCAACAGCGCAACCCGCAGGCGGCCCTGCAGGCGCTCAACACCTTTGACCGCCTGCTACCGGGCGACAGCGGTGTGCTCTTCCTCAAGGGCGTGTCGCTGGAGGCCATGGGCCAGCGCGAGCCGGCCGCCCAGCACTACGCGCGCTACCTGCAACAGGTGCGCGCCGGCGACGCTTCACAGCACGCCTACGGGCGCCTGAAGGCGTGGGGCTACGCCAAGTAAAATTCGGCATGGCCCTGTTGCTCGCGCCCATGGAGGGCCTGCTCGATTTCACACTGCGCGATGCCCTGACCCGGGTGGGCGGGCTGAGCCGCTGCGTCTCCGAATTCATTCGCGTGACCGATGCCGTGCTGCCCGAGCGGGCCTATGTGCGCGTCATCCCCGAGTTGCGCGAGGGCAGTCGCACCCCGGCCGGCATCCCCGTGCGCGCGCAACTGCTGGGCTCCGACCCCATCTGCCTGGCCGACAACGCGGCCTTCCTCGCCACACTCGGCCCGGCCGGCATCGATCTGAACTTTGGCTGTCCGGCCAAGGTCGTCAACCGCCACGGTGGCGGTGCGGCGCTGTTGCAGGAGCCGGAACTGGTGCACCGCATCGTGCGCGAGGTGCGCAGAGCGGTGCCAGCCGACATGGCCGTGTCCGCCAAGATGCGCCTGGGCTTTCACGACGATGCACAGGCCGAAGACTGCGCCCGCGCGATTGCCGAAGCCGGGGCCGATGAGCTGGTCGTGCACGCCCGCACCAAGGCCGATGGCTACCGCCCCCCCGCCTACTGGGAGCGCATTGCCGATGTGAAGGCCTGCGTGCGCATCCCGGTGGTCGCCAATGGCGAGATCTGGACCGTGGCCGATGCGCGCCGCTGCATCGAAGTCTCGGGCTGCACCGACCTGATGCTGGGCCGCGGCATCGTGGCCGACCCCGGTCTGGCGCTGGCCATCCTGGCCGACCAGGGCCTCACGCCGGATGCGACTGCTCCCACCTGGGAGACGCTGCAGCCGGTGCTGTGGCACTTCTGGGAGCTGGTGCAGACGCGCATTGAGCCGCGCGCGCGCACCGGGCGCATGAAACAATGGCTCAATTACCTGCGGCGGCGTTATCCTGAAGCGGAAAGCGCTTACCAGGCCCTGCGCACGGTCAACGATTCGCGGCTGATGACGGCCTGGATGCAGGCCCATCTGCCCACGCCACCCGCGCTCGATCGGCTCGCTGCCTGAAGCGCCCTCGCACCACAACAAGAACACAAGCAGAAAGCCCCACACCGATGGCCATCCAATGGTTCCCAGGTCACATGAACGTGACCAAGAAAGCCATCACCGAGCGCATGAAGGACATCGACGTGGTGATCGAGTTGCTCGACGCCCGTCTGCCCGGCTCCAGCGCCAACCCCATGCTGGCCGAACTCACCGGCAACCGCCGCAAGCTCAAGGTGCTCAACAAGCAGGACCTGGCCGACCCGGTGCGCACCGAAGCCTGGCTGGCCTGGTACAACGCCCAGCCCGAAACGCGTGCCATCTCGCTGGACGCGAGCGACACCGCCCCGGCGCAGCGCCTGATCAAGGCCTGTCGGGAACTGGCGCCCAACCGCGGCGGCATGGACAAGCCCTTGCGCGTGCTGATCTGCGGCATCCCCAACGTGGGCAAGTCCACTCTGATGAACACCCTGGTGGGCAAGAAAGCCGCCAAGACCGGCGACGAAGCCGGCGTGACCCGCATCGAGCAGCGCATCAACCTGGCCAGCGACTTCTACCTGTTCGATACGCCCGGCATGCTGTGGCCCAAGATCACGGTGGAGCGCAGCGGCTACCACCTGGCCGCCAGCGGCGCCGTGGGCCGCAACGCCTACGACGAGGAAGAGGTGGCGCTGGAGTTGCTGCGCAGCCTCAAAGGCCCTTACCCTGACCTGCTGGCCGCACGCTACAAGCTCGACGACGCCAGCGCCATTCCCGGCATGCACGACGATGTGCTGCTGGAACTCATCGGGCGCAAGCGCGGTGCCGTCATGAGCGGCGGCCGCGTCAACCTGACCAAGGCCGCCGAGATCGTGCTCAACGACTTCCGCAGTTCGATCATGGGCCGCATCACGCTGGAAACCCCCGAGGAGTTCGAGGTGTGGTGGGCCGAAGGCCAGGTGCTCGAAGCCGAGCGGCAACGCAAGAAGGCCGCGCGCCTGCAGAAGAAGAAAAAGGGCCCGGCTACCGCTGCGCCCGCCGACACATCCAACGAAACCGACGACGAGGAGTGAGCCTTCCATTGGCGATCTGCCAGAGGCTCATTTCCTGATCCACCCATACAAGGACCTTCATGGCTTCCACCCCTGAACACATCAGCATGGCGCTGTTTTGCGACTTCGAGAACGTCGCCCTCGGCGTGCGCGATGCCAACTACGAAAAGTTCGACATCAAGCGCGTGCTCGAACGCCTGCTGCTCAAGGGCAGCATCGTCGTCAAGAAAGCCTATTGCGACTGGGAGCGCTACAAGGGCTTCAAGGCCGCCATGCACGAGGCCAACTTCGAGCTGATCGAGATCCCGCACGTGCGCCAGTCGGGCAAGAACTCGGCCGACATCCGCCTGGTGGTGGATGCGCTCGACCTCTGCTACACCAAGTCGCACGTCAACACCTTCGTCATCATCTCCGGTGACTCGGACTTCTCGCCGCTGGTGTCCAAGCTGCGTGAGAACGCCAAGTACGTGATCGGCGTGGGCGTCAAGCAGTCCACCTCCGACCTGCTGACGGCCAACTGCGACGAGTTCATCTACTACGACGACCTGGTGCGTGAGAGCGCCCGCGTGGACGCACGCCGCAACACGCGCAACAACCAGCCCGCGGTCAAGCGCACGCCCGAGGAAGAGCAACGCCGTCGCGCCGAGCTCGACGCCCGCCGCACAAAGGCGGTGGAGATGGCGCTGGAAACCTACGAAGCGCTGGTCACCGACCGCGACGAAGGCGGCAAGATCTGGGCCTCGGTGCTCAAGGAAGCCATCAAGCGCCGCAACCCCGGCTTCAACGAGAACTACTACGGCTTTCGCACTTTCGGCAACCTGCTGGAAGAGGCCAAGGCCCGTGGCCTGCTGGAGTTTGGCCGCGATGAAAAATCGAGCGCGTTCGTGTTCCGTGGCACCGGCCTGATCGCCCTGCCCGAGGTGGTGAGCCCCGAAGCCCTGGCCGAGGATTTGGCGGAGAACGGCCACCCTGACCTCGCAACGGCCGACCAGGCCGACGAGGGTGCCCCCCCTGCCGAAGTGGCCTCCGCCTCGGGGCGTGAACCGCAGGCCGAAGCCGGGCGCACCGGCGCACGCGAGGGCGAAGGACGCGGGCGTCGCCGTGGCGGACGTGGCCGTGACCGTGAGCGCGGTGAGGCCGGGGACGGCACTCGGAACGCGTCACGCGAAGCCGCGCCGACAGCCGCCCCAGCATCCGCTCAGGCTGAGGCGCCTGTGGCCGCTCCCGCAACGCTCGTGAACGAGGCCCCCAAGGCCGCCGAGCCAGTCCTCAGCCCCCCTGCGGAGCCAGTATCTGGCGCCGGGGAAGCGGGCGAGGCGCGTCGCCGCAGCCGGGGTGGACGCGGCAGCACGACAGCACGTCACAGCAAGGCGGACGCAGCCACCACCGAAGCCCCGCGTGCCGCGGCGCCTGAAGCCGCGCCCGTGGTGACCGAGGTGGCCTCTGCGCCCGCCGCAGCGCCCGACACCGCCACCGCGCCCAAATCTGCACCCGCAGCCAAGAAAGCCCGACGGGCGCCGGCCAAGAAGGCCGCCCCGCGTGCGCGCAAGACCAGCACGCCCAGCGAAGACGCGTGATGTTCAGGGGAAGTGGGGAGCCCTGAAGGCCCCCCCAGTCCCTTCAGGTGGTCGACTCGGTGTCCGGCAGCCAGAACCAGAACGTGGCGCCCTGCCCGACCTGACTCTCAGCACCGACACGGCCACCGTGTCGGGCCACGATGCGCTGCACCAGCGTCAGCCCCAGGCCGGTGCCCTCGAAGTCGCGGTCCTCGTGCAGGCGCTTGAAGGGCGCAAACAGATCCGCGCGACGGGCCGCATCAAAGCCCACGCCGTTGTCCTGCACGGTCACCTTCACCCCGCCGTCGTGCGTCTCGGCCCACACCCGCACCTGCGGCTGGGCCGCCCGGCGCGAAAACTTCAGGGCATTACCCAGCAGGTTGATCAGGGCCTGACGCAATAAGGCCTTGTCGCCCCGCACCACCGGCAAGGGGGCCACCTGCAGCGGCCGGGCATGGCCCTCGCCGTGGGACAGCTCCAGCTGTTGCACAGACTCCTCGACCAGGGTCGCCAAGGCGACCGGTTGAGTGCGCACCTCGACGTTGGCGACGCGTGCCAGCGCGAGGAGGTCCGACACCAGTTCGGACAGGTTGACCGACTGCTTCTGAACGGCTTCGAACAGGCGCCGGGCGCGCGGGATGTCCCCCTCTTCCAGCGCGGACAAGGCCACGGCCGACAGGCCCGACATGCCGCCCAGAGGGCCCCGCAGGTCATGCGACACCATGCTGTTGAAGGATTCGAGCGAGGCGATGATCTCGCGCATCTCGCGGGTGCGGCCCATCACCCGCTGCTCCAGCGACTCATTGAGGTCACGTAGGTGGGCACGCATGCGCCCCATGGTGCCCGACATCACGCCCAGGCCGGCCAGCGCAAAAGGCACGGCCGACCAATACCTCAGTTCGATCTGGTTGAAGCCCAGGGCGAACGCGCCAGCGACCAAGGGAATGTAGAGACACAACATGGCCGCCGCGATGCCATGCCCCGCCCCGGGCTCGCGACGCATCGCACCGAGGCTCAGGTAGCCCAGATAGGCAAAGAGGAGCCCGGTGAACGCATTGGCCACGAGGTTCTCCCAGCCCTGCCACAAGGAACGCGCCGAGATCAAGGCCAGGTAGGCCAGCCAGGTCAGACCGAAGGCGACCCAGGGGCCGGGCTTCGGATGGCCCGTGTACAGGCGACCACCGGCCACCAGTGTCCCCATGGCCGAGACGCCCAGCACCAGGTAGAGCAGCTGAAACCCGTCCCCCAGTGGCGAATGCATGGCGGCCAGCAGCACCGGCGCGCCGGTGTTCATGATGCCGGCGGCCAGATAGGTGACGCCCCACCAACCCAACCCCCATTCCGGACGGCCGTGGCGAAAACGTAAAAAAACTGCGGCGACGAACAACTGCACCAAGCCGGCGGCAATCGCGAAACCTTCCGAGAACGTCAATGGAGGCATGCTGTGACCGAGGAATTCAGACAGGCAGTGTCCACGCATTCTTTGCGCCAACCGCCCGGTTTTCCCCTCGCACCCCACCCGAATGGGGGATGCCGTCGCACTGGAAAACCCGCAGACCTCAAGACCGGGTGGGAATACGCCAGACGACGAAACAGCCGATCAGGCCAGCGATCAACACCGCCACCTGCACCCCAGGCCGCTCGGCCAGTTGCCAGGCCGACACGCCCACCATCAAAGCCATCATCCCGGAGGCCAGCCATTTGATGCGCAGCGGCAAGGTGTGGTGGGCCTCCCAGTCGCGCACCATCGGGCCCAGCCAGCGGTGCTGCACCAACCACTGGTGCAAGCGCGGCGATGCCTTGGCAAAACAGGCGGCGGCCAGCAACACGAAGGGCGTGGTGGGCAGACCGGGGAGCACGGCACCCAGCAAACCGAGCACCAGCGAGAGCAACCCCGCCCCCACCAGCAGGGTGCGTTTCAGGCGCACGCGGGCCGACAGGCGATCCGATGACAGGGCGGACTCAGGCGTGGACATGTCGGGCATTGTGACCCAGCCACGGGGCAAGCCGTGCGCAGCCCGCCCGCAGGCTCAGCGCAGCACGACGATGCTCTGGGACAGCAAGCCGACCCCGCCGGCCACATGGACGAACACCGTGACCCAGTACAGGGTCTGGAACGCCTCCTTGCGCGATTTGTGACGCAGCACCTGCTGCGCCATCCGCGCCCCAGGCCAGCCGCCCAGCAGGCTCCACAGGTGCAAGGTGTTCTCCGGGGTGCGCCATCGACCCTTCTGCGCCGCCCACTTGTCACGCCAGTAGACGACAAAGGTCCAGGCATTGAGGGCCAGCCATGCCGGCACCACCCAGGTGGGCAAGCGCTGGGTCAGACTGGCCCAGGCCAGCACGGTGCCCCACAGCAGGGCCGCAAGCAGGACCGGCGCCAGCCACGGG
Source organism: Aquabacterium sp. (assembly GCF_034003525.1). Taxonomy (GTDB): domain Bacteria; phylum Pseudomonadota; class Gammaproteobacteria; order Burkholderiales; family Burkholderiaceae_C; genus Aquabacterium. Next base: position 145,714 of record NZ_JAVEYN010000004.1, on the reverse strand, counting down.
TCCTTGGGCGCTGGCGCCCGGACCTCGACACGATCGCGACGCGGTGCCGCCGCCGACTTCGGCGTCGCCACACGCCCACCCGAACGGGGCACCTGCGCTTGCACCGCCACGGCGCGCGGGCCCTTGCCGCCGACATGGACCAGCTCGTAGCTCACAACCTGCCCCACCTGCGGTGTCCAGCCTCGCGGCACGTCCTTCACATGGAAGAACACATCCTGCGTCCCCGCCGCGCCTTCGATGAAACCGAAGCCACGGTCCGCCTCCCAGCGGATCACTCTGCCTGTCTTGTTCATGATGCAAAAAGGGGCCGAAGCCCCTGGGATGGTGTCAGATCCGGGTCACTTGGCCCAGTTGCCGTCCTTCAGGCCGGTGATCTTGTTGAACACGGGCTTGCCGGGCTGGTGGTCCAGGCGATCGGCCACGAAGTAGCCGTGGCGCTCAAACTGGAACTTCTGATCGGGCAGCGCCGCAGCCAGCGAGGGCTCGACGTAGGCCGTGACCACCTTCTTGCTGTCCGGGTTCAGCGCGGCCAGGAAGTCCTTGCCACCGGCGTCAGGCTGCGGGTCGGTGAACAGACGGTCGTAGACGCGCACTTCGGCGGCGACCCCATCGGCCACGCCCACCCAGGTGATGGCGGCCTTGACCTTGACCGAGTCAGCGCCGGGGGTGCCGCTCTTGGTGTCGGGCACGACAGTGGCCAGCACCTCGGTGACACGGCCGTCAGCGTCCTTGACGCAGCCGGTGCACTCGATGACGTAGCCGCCCTTCAGGCGCACCTTGTTGCCAGGGAACAGGCGCTTGTAGCCCTTGGGCGGCACCTCTTCAAAGTCCTCACGCTCGATCCAGACTTCCTTGCCGATCGTGAAGTGACGCGTCGGGGCTTCCTGGCCTTCGGGCGGGTGCGGCAGCGCGGGCAGCGCGCAAGGCTCCAGGTAACCAGCGCCCATCACCTCGTCCCAGTTGGTCAGGGTCAGCTTGACCGGGTCGAGCACGACCATGCCACGGTGGGCTTTGCTTTCCAGGTCGTCACGCAGGGCGATGTCCAGGGTGCTGTAGTCGATCCAGCTGTCCGACTTGGTCACACCGATGCGCTCGGCAAACAGCTGCAGCGACTCGGGCGTGTAGCCACGGCGACGCAGGCCCACGATGGTGGGCATGCGCGGGTCATCCCAGCCGCTCACCGTGCCCTCGTCCACCAGTTGCTTGAGCTTGCGCTTGCTGGTGATGACGTAGGTGAGGTTCAGGCGGGCGAACTCGTACTGGTGCGGCGTAGGCTGCTGCAGCAAACCACCTTCGGCCAGACGCGCCAGCAGCCAGTCGTAGAAGGGGCGCTGGTCTTCGAATTCGAGCGTGCAGATCGAATGGGTGATCTGCTCGAGCGCGTCCTCAATGGGGTGCGCGAAGGTGTACATCGGGTAGATGCACCACTTGTCGCCCGTGTTGTGGTGCGTGGCACGGCGGATGCGGTAGATGGCCGGGTCACGCAGGTTGATGTTGGGCGAGGCCATGTCGATCTTGGCACGCAAGACCATGCTGCCGTCGGCGTGCTGCCCATCGCGCATCTCGCGAAAGCGCGCCAGGTTCTCGGCCGGTGTGCGGCTGCGGAAAGGGCTGTCCTTGCCCGGCGTGGAGAAGTCACCGCGGTTGGCGCGCATCTCTTCGGGCGTCTGCTCGTCGACATAGGCCAAGCCGGCTTCGATCAGGTACTCGGCGGCGCGGTACATGAAGTCGAAGTAGTTGCTGGCGTAGTACAGGTGCTCTTGCGGCTGACCGTTGAAGTTCGAGGACCACTCGAAACCCAGCCACTTCACCGCGTCGATGATGGCGTTGACATATTCCGTCTCTTCCTTCTCGGGGTTGGTGTCGTCGAAACGCAGGTGGCAGACGCCGCCATAGTCACGCGCCAGCCCGAAGTTCAGGCAGATGCTCTTGGCGTGGCCGATGTGCAGGTAGCCATTCGGCTCAGGCGGAAAACGGGTGCGGATCTTGGCCGGGTCGGGCTCGCCGGCCGCGTGGTGGGCGGCATCGCCCGGGGTGCCGGCCCAGCGACGGCTGGCGTAGGTGCCCTGCTCCAGATCGCGGTCGATGATCGCGCGCAGGAAATTGCTGGTCTTGGCGGAAGTGGTGTCGTCGGTCGGGGCGTTCATTCCTCGATTCTACGGGGCCGCTGGTCAGATGCGGCCATGCGCGCTATAAGGAAAGCCTGTTCACCTGCACTCTAGACCACCATGGGCAACGGCAAAAACAACGGTAAGGACAAGGGCAAGAACAAAGCCAAGGGCGACAGCCAGGCCGGCGGCAAAGACGATGGCCCGGTCGGCAAGAACGGCAAGGCCGCGAGTGGCTTGAGCAAGAAGGATTACGAGGCCCTGCTGGAGCCCCTTCAGATCGAGCTCAACGGCATGGCCCGCTGGCTGGCCCACCACGGCAAACGCCTGGTCGTGATCTTTGAGGGACGCGACACGGCCGGCAAGGGCGGCGCCATCAACGCGATGGCTGATTGTCTGAGCCCGCGTCAGTGCCATGTGGTGGCGCTGAGCAAGCCGTCGGAAGACGAGCAGGGGCAGTGGTACTTCCAGCGCTATGTGCCCCACCTGCCCAGCGCCGGACAGATCACCCTGTTTGACCGCAGCTGGTACAACCGGCCCGGTGTCGAAACCGTGATGGGCTTTTGCAAGCCTCAGGACACGGAACGCTTTTTCAAGCAGGCCCCAGTGTTCGAGCAACTGCTGGTGGACGACGGCATCTTGCTATTCAAGTACTGGCTCACCGTGGACCAGGCCCAGCAGGAAGAACGCTTTGCCGAGCGCCGCGAAGACCCGCTCAAGCGCTGGAAGCTGTCACCGATTGACCTGGTGGCACGCGAGAAGTACGAAGACTATGGCCGCGCGCGCGACCGCATGCTGGAGGCCACCCACACCAAGCAGGCCCCGTGGACGCTGGTGGACTTCAATGACCAGCGTCTGGGTCGTCTGACCCTGATCCGTCATTTGCTGGACCATCTGCCGGACACCCAGGTGCCCGAGCAGACCATCGAGTTCCCGCCGCTGCCGGGCGAACCCGCCCATGAGTCCTTCAGCGGACCTTTGAAGCCGATCCCGCCGTTCAAGCTGCCGAAGTCGGTGGACTGAAGCGTCGCCCCGTGGATCACCGCTGCGGCTTGGCCCGCTCCTGTGCGCGCTCGGCGTAGCGGTTGAAGCGCCAGGCCGTGCCTTCGGCGGTGATGCGGCGCCAGGTGGCGCGCTTCTCGGCCGGGCTCATCTCGGGCCAGTGCTGCACCTCGGCAAAGGTGCGGCCGCAGCCCTTGCACAACGCATCGCCCTGGCTGGTCGAGCAGATGGCGATGCAGGGGGTGTCGGGCAGGCTGTCGTACCAGGCCAGCCACGGGTCGCGGAAGTGCGCAGGCATGCTGGCCTCGTCGCATTCCACTTCCTGATGGCGGTCGAGCAGCGCCAGCAAGGTGCTCAACTGGGCCACCGCATCCTGCGGCGTCCAACCTGCGACCGGCACCTCGCGGCCGCGCCACCATTGCAGCGCAGCCTCGATGTCGGTGCGGTAGATGCCAGCCATGGCGACAGCGTTCAGCAGCGGCTCAAGAGGTCACAAGGCAGTCGACTCAGCGGTCACCCAGCCCTCAGGCCTGGGCCGCCTTGCTCGCCTTGGCGGCCTGCTCTTCGGCCTCATGGGCTTGCAACGCAGCCAGCGCGGCCTCAACGGCTTCGCGGCTGACGCCTTCGGCCAGGCTCACGGGGGCTTCGGCCAAAGGCGCAGCGCCTTCGGTCTTGAAGCGTTTGACCCAGCCGCCGGCCACACGGCCTTCGGCAAAGGCCTGGCTTTGCAGCAGCAGGTCACCGTGGGCGGTGGTCAGCTTGAAGTAGAACTGGCCATCGGCCTCGCGGTATTGCTTGAACACGGCCAACTCGGCCTTGTGCGCGGGGCCGGTCTTGGCCTCGACGGCTGCCGAAGCCACCATGCGGCGCAGGCCCACGGCATGGCGCAGCTCTTTGAGGAAGGGCGTGGCGCGTGCACGGGCCTTGTCGGCGCCGGCTTGCAGCACGGCCTCGATCTGCTCGGGATGGGCCACCAGCTCGGCATAGCGGGCGCGCATCGGGCCCACATGGGCCTCGATCAGGTCCACCAGACGCTGCTTGGCCTCGCCCCAGGCCAGGCCGGCACGCAGGTCGGCGCGAAAAGCCTCGCGCTGGGCGGCGTCGGCAAAGGCGTCGAACAGGGTGACGAGGTGGGCGCCTTCGGGGTCCTTGGGCTCGCCGGGCAGCTTCGAGTCGGTGACGATGCGAGCCACGGCGTGTTGCAGCGCCTTGGGGCCGCCTTCGAACAAGGGCACGGTGTTGTCGTAGCTCTTGCTCATCTTGCGGCCGTCCAGCCCTGGCAGGGTCGCCACGGCGTCTTCGATCTCGGCCTCGGGCAGCACGAACAGGTCTTTGCCACCACCGTAAAGGTGGTTGAAGCGCATCGCCACGTCGCGCGCCATCTCGATGTGCTGGATCTGGTCACGGCCGACGGGCACGCGGTGGGCGTTGAACATCAGGATGTCCGCCGCCATCAGGATGGGGTAGCAGTACAGCCCCATGGTGATGTTGGCGTCCGGATCTTCGTCTTTGGCCACGTTGGCGTCCACCGAGGCCTTGTAGGCGTGGGCGCGGTTCATCTGGCCCTTGGCGGTCACGCAGGTCAGCAGCCAGTTCAGTTCGGTGATCTCGGGGATGTCGCTCTGGGCGTAGAAGGTCACGCGCTCGGTGTCCAGGCCCGCGGCCAGCCAGGTGGCGGCGATTTCCAGACGCGAACGGGCGATGCGAGCCGGGTCGTCGCACTTGATGAGCGCGTGGTAGTCGGCCAGGAAGAAGAAGCTCTCGACCCCCAGCTCGCGGCTGGCCGCAATGGCCGGCCGGATGGCGCCGACGTAGTTGCCCAGGTGAGGGGTACCCGTGGTGGTGATGCCGGTGAGAACGCGTTGGGTCATGAGAGCGCAGACGAAGGACAGGACAAGGGGCAAATTGTAGGACGCCCCCGCTACACTCTAGGCCGCATGAAAAACATCGTCATCCTGATCTCCGGCCGCGGCTCCAACATGGAAGCCATCGTCAACGCCTGCCAGCGTGAGGGCTGGCCTGCCCGCATCGCGGCGGTGATCAGCAACAAGGCCTCGGCCAGCGGCCTGCAGTTTGCGGCTGCGCAGGGCATCGCCACCGCCGTGGTCGACCACAAGGCCTTTGACAGCCGCGAGGCCTTCGATGCCGAACTGGCCCGCGTGATCGATGGCTACCAGCCCGATGTGGTGGTGCTGGCCGGCTTCATGCGCATCCTGACTGAAGGTTTCGTGCGCCACTACGAAGGCCGCCTGCTCAACATCCACCCCTCGCTGCTGCCGGCCTTCCCCGGCCTGCACACGCACCAACGTGCCATCGAGGCGGGTTGCAAGCTGGCCGGCGCCACCGTGCACTTCGTGACGCCCGAGCTGGACCACGGCCCGATCGTGCTGCAGGCCGCCGTGCCGGTGCTGGCCGACGACACCGAAGACAGCCTGTCGGCGCGTGTGCTGACGCACGAACACGTCATTTACCCGCAGGCCGTGCGCTGGCTGGTGGAAGACCAGTTGAGCGTGAACGACGGCGTGGTGCGCCAGCGCCAAGGTGCCACGCAGGTGCGCTGGGGCGGTTGAGCTGTGTGACGGCCGCGCCCCTCGGGCCACGGCCTCGGATGCCATGAGCGCCCCGCCCCTTCTGTTCTCATACCGGCGCTGCCCTTACGCCATCCGTGCCCGCCTGGCACTGTGGCAAGCGGGCGTCGCCGTGCAGGTGCACGAGGTGTCGCTGCGCGACAAACCGGCCGAGTTGCTGCGACTGTCGCCTAAGGGCACGGTGCCCGTGCTGTGTTTGCCCGACGGCACGGTGCTGGAGCAAAGTCTGGACATCATGCGCTGGGCCCTGGCACAGCACGACCCGGACGGCTGGCTGCAAGCCGCCCCGATGGAAGCCATGCTGGCCCTGATCGCCCGCAACGACGGCCCGTTCAAACCGCTGCTCGACCGCTACAAGTACGCCGAGCGGCATCCGGAACGCTCGGCGGCTGACTGGCGCGACGAGGCCGTGCGCACCCACCTGGCCAACCTGGAAGCCCGGTTGCACAGCCAGCCCTGGCTGTTCGGCACCCGCTGCTCGCTGGCCGACATGGCCCTGCTGCCCTTTGTGCGCCAGTTTGCCCAGGTGGACCGCGCCTGGTTCGATGCCACCCCGGCCTTGCCCGCCCTGCGCGCCTGGCTGCAACGCGGCCTGGACCTGCCCCTGTTTGCCACGGTGATGGCCAAGCCGGCGAATCACCCGGCGCCGGCTTGATCGCCCCCCGGGATCAGCCCTGCTCACGCCCCCACCATGTCCATCGACACCCTGAACCGACTGCGCGCAGGCCAACTGGCCGGCATCACCCGACTCGATCTGTCGTGCGGTCTGACCCAGCTGCCCGAAGAGGTGTTCGCCCTGGCCGACACGCTGGAGGTGCTCAACCTCAGCAACAACCGCCTGCGCGAGTTGCCCGACCTGAGCCGCCTGCAGCGCCTGAAGGTGCTGTTCTGCTCCGACAACGACTTCACCGAAGTGCCCGAGCACCTGGGCGCCCACGCCAGCCTGCGCATGGTGGGCTTCAAGTCCAACCGCATTCGCCATGTGCCGGCCTCGGCCCTGCCACCCACGCTGCGCTGGCTGATCCTCACGGCCAACGAGATCGAGACGCTACCCGGCTCGATCGGCCGGTGCGCCGGTCTGGAAAAGGTGGCCTTGGCGGGCAACCGCTTGCGCACCCTGCCCGAGAGCATGGCGGCTTGCCAGCAACTGGGTCTGCTGCGGATCTCGGCCAACGACATCCACACCTTGCCCAGCTGGTTGCTGAGCTTGCCCAAACTGGCCTGGCTGGCCTACGGCGGCAACCCCTGCGAGCCCTCACCGGACTCGGCCACCGCGTCATGGCCCGAGATTCCCTGGTCGGCCCTGTCGCTGGGTGCGTTGCTGGGCGAAGGCGCTTCGGGCCACATCCATGCGGCCACCTGGCAGCGCGCGGGCGCGGACAGCAACCCGATCGCCAGCGAGGCTGTCGCGGTGAAGCTCTTCAAAGGCGCGCTGACCAGCGACGGCCTGCCGGACCAGGAAATGCAGGCTTGCCTGAGCGCTGGCGCCCACCCGCATCTGATCCCGGTGCACGGTGTGCTGCACGGCCACCCCGAGGGTCGGCGAGGCTTGGTGATGCCGCAGCTAGACGCACAGTGGCGCGCACTGGCCGGCCCGCCCAGCCTGGACAGCTGCACCCGCGATGTGTACGCATCCGAGGCACGCTGGTCGATGGACACCGCCTGGCGCCTCGCGCAGGGCATGGCCGCGGCGACGGCGCACCTGCACGCGCGCGGCGTCCTGCATGGCGATCTGTACGCGCACAACATCCTGTGGCGCGCATCAGGTCAGGCCGTGCTCGGGGACTTCGGCGCCGCGTCCCTCCTGCCTCGCGAACCCGCCCAGGCGTCGACCTCACACGCGCTGCAGCGCATGGACACACTCGCCTTTGGTCACCTGCTGGAAGAATTGCTGCAACGCGTCGACGCTGCCGACCAGACTGATCCGCGTTTTGCGACGCTGACGCAATGGCATGTACGCTGCACCGACGCGAACCCACACGCCCGCCCGCTGATGCGCGAGGTGGCTCAGGCCACCGTCAGCCCGGCCGGGTCCACATAACGCTGGCGGAAGGTCTCGAAGTCCAGCGTGTCGGCGGCTTCGATCTGGGCCTGCTCGCTCAGAGAAGCCTGCGCCTGCGCACGCCATTGGTCCTGCTCGGCCGCCGACAAGGGTTGAGCCAGCAGGGACTGCTTCACGTCTTGCGAACAGGCCAGGCCGAAGGCGTCGAAGCGGCCGGCATGCTGCGTGCGAATGGCTTCCAGCACCCGTGCCGAGGGCAAGGTGTCGGGTGACAGGAAGTCCCGGCGCGCCTGGATCCAGGCAGCCTGATACCCGTCGCCGCCCTGGGCCTGGTCCAGCGCTTCGGCCACGGCCATGCCCTCGTCGAGCAGGGCCAGCCCCCACTCCCGCAGCCCGACAGGCTGACCGTCGCGTTGCAGCATCAGCCCCGGCTCACGGCCACGGGACGCCGCCAACAGGTGGTTGGCCTGCAGGGTGCGGATCTCCTCGGGGCTGTCGGGCGGACTGTCCGACAGCAGCGCGTGAGTCAGGAAGACATCCAGCACCCGGGCCGTGTGCGTGTCGATGCCCACATCCAGGAAGGGATTGAGGTCCATGCAACGCACTTCCACGTACTCCACGCCGCGCTCGCGCAGGGCATGCAAGGGACGCTCACCACTGCGGATCACGCGCTTGGGACGGATGGTGCTGTAGAACTCGTTTTCGATCTGCAACAGGCTGGTCGCCAGCTGGCGATAGCCACCCTGCTCGTCACGGATGCCGATGGCCTCGTAAGCCGGGTATGGCACGGTCAACGCTTCGTGCAGCGAATTGGCGTAGCCTTCCAGGTCGTTGTAGCTCACACACAGGGCCGATTGCGCATCGCTCTGGTAACCCAGGCGGCCCATGCGCAAGGACGTGGCGTAAGGCAGGTACAGCGTCGCATCGCTCAAGGTGTCCAGGCCGTGCGGCTGACCGGCGGCAAACGCCGAGGTCACGGCGGGCGAGGCGCCAAACAACACCAGCAGCAAGAAGGAGTGGCGACGGAAGTTGCGGATCAGCCCAAAGTAATCGGCACTGCTGGCACCGGGGAAGGACCAGTTGTAGTGGATGCCCGAGATGGTCTGCATCCGCGAGCCGTAGCGATGCGACAGACCCTGGCGGTACACGCGCTTGGCCTGGCCCACGTTCGAGGTGCCGTAATGGCCAATCGGGATGTCGGCATCAGCGGGCAAGCGACCCGGCATGCTCGCGGCCCACATGCACTCCTCACTCAGCGACTGCAGCACCACGCGGTGGATGGTGGTGAGCTCGTTGATGCAGTCGTCGACGCGATCATGCACACCGGTCACCAGCTCCAGCTGCGATTCGCTGAAGTCGGTGGTGATGTGCGGATGGGTGAGGGCCGAGCCCAGCGCCACCGGATGCGGCGTGTGCGCGAGCGTGCCGTCCGGCGCCACGCGCAGGCCTTCCTTCTCGATGCCGCGCTGGATGCCGCGCAGGCGTGCACCATCCAGGGTGCGCAAGCGTTGATGCAAGGTCATTTCGGGCAAATTCCTCTCCTCTCGACACAGGTGAGCGCCCGACAAGGTGCTGCACGGGCGCCGATTGTGCGCCAAGCCGCCGACACGTGCATGACAGCGCGAAATGACCTTTTTGGACCTGCATCAAAGACGATGCCGACGGTTTTGACCTAGCCGCTGCCCTTGCGTAGCACGATGGCTCACCACCGTGAGCGGTGATCCTCGGTCACACCCAGCAGGCCATCGACGGGGATGGCGGGCTCATCGCGTGCGGCGCGCACCCAGCCGTGAAAGGTGCCCACGGGCTGGATGTAGCTGCTGGCCGCGACCCCGAGGTTGCGCCGATCTTGGCGGGCGCCCTCGGGACGGAACTGCAGGTCGAGCAGACCATCGTCGGTGTGAATGCGCCAGGGGCTCAGGGGCTGCGCCGGATCGAAGTCGAACTGTGCTGCGCCCAAGGGACGCAGCGTCCCGTCCAGCCACAGTGCGTTCTCCTGCTCGCCAAAATAGCCTTGCTGCAGGTTGAAGCCCAGGCGGCGGTCATGCGCACTCGCCCAGCGCCAAGCGGTGTCCCGCGCCAGCAGGCCGTTGGAGCTGTCGAGGCTGCCGATGGCGCCTTGCAGGCTGTGGTGCTGGCCCTGCCATTCAAACCACCCATCCACCTGCAAGCCGGGAGATTTCTGTGTGGCGTGTCCCAGCCCGCCTTGCACCGGCCCCACCGCCAACAGGAACGGGGGCGCCTGGCCCAGGTCCAGATCCGCCTGGAGGCACAAGCCGCCGGCCTTCACCCGCACCGATAGGGTGGCCTGCGCGACGTGCTCGATGCGCAGAGCCGCCCCGATGCCGCGAAACTGCGCCCGCCCCCCCTGCACCGGCTGGTCGCTCACCCCGCCCGACAGTCTGGGCAAGCCATCTTGCGACCAGTCCAGCACCACCCGCTTGTGCCGGCGATCGAACACATAGGCAAACGCCGACATGGCCCAGCCCAGGTCCACGATGGCCAGGCCGATGAACCAGTCTTCGGCCGCCAGCCCCACGTACTGCCAACGCTTGTGGTGACAGCGGTGCCACCAGGCAGAGCGCTGCTGGGTACTCGACAAGGTCGACCAGTCGATGCATGGGATGCAGCCGGCATAACGTCCCGTGGCGACCTGCCCGGCCTGCACGACCGAAGGCGGTGGTGCGGGCAGTTGGTGCGTGGATGTGGACGGCATGGGGCTGGGCGGTGGCGCTGCGCGTGTCCCTGGGTTCATCGTTTGATCCTGTTCATGTGCTTCCGTTGATCTGCTGCGCCTCAGATGCGGCGGCTCAGTTGCTGAGCTTCAGTTGGCGTTGCCGCTGCCGACGCCATTGCACCGGTGGCAGCCCCGTCCAGTGGCGAAAGGCCCGTGTGAAGGCGCTTTGCTCGGAATAGCCCAGCAGCAAGGCAATCTCGGCCACGTCCAGCCGATCGTGTGTCAGGTGGGCCTCGGCCAGGTGACGGCGGGTGTCGTCCAGCAGTTGCTGAAACGAGGTGCCCTGCTCGGCCAGCCGGCGCTGCAGGCTGCGCACACTGGTGTGATGGGCCTCGGCCAAGGCCGCCAGGGTGGTGCGCCCCTCGCGGATCAAGGGCACCAGGGTGCGGCGCCAGGCATCGACCACGGCGGGCACCCGTGACACCTCGGCCAGCAGGGCCTCGGCCTCCTGGTCCAGCGCGGCGAGCAAGGCCGGGTCGGCCTGGCGCAGGGGCAGGCTCAGCACCGCCGCATCGAGCACGATGCGGGTGGCCGCGGCGTCGAACCGCACGACACCGCCAAAGAAATCGAGATAGGGCTGTATCTGCGTGGGCTCTGGGTTGACGAAGCACACCTCGCGCACCGGCCAGTAGCGCCCGGTCAGGTTGCGCGCGAGCTGCACCAACGACGCGATCGCGGTCTCGTCCACCAGGGCACCGGGTCGCCCACGGGCGACGCCCCACTCCACGATCACGCCGTCCGGGCTGGGTCGCACCTCGGCCGGATTGGCGTCATACACCGAGGCATGAAAGCGCTCCAGACGCTGCAGGGCTTCGCTCAGCGTGGCGCAAGCCAGGGCCACATGGCCCACCACCCCGAAATGATGCGGACCGATGCCCTCGGCAATGCGCAGCCCCAGGCCAGGACGCTGCTCCAGCGCGTCCACCCGCGCCAGCCAGCGCTGCCAGACCGACATGGGCACGAAGTGCGCGTCCGGGTCCGGCGCCTGCCCCAGCACCTGGCATGGGTCCAGCCCCTGGTCCACCAGGTACGCCTGCAAAAGCTGAACATAAGACGAGGCAACGCGGGTTTCGACCATGGGACGTCCATCAAGACAACTCCGATCATGCCGCCCTCTGCGCGCCCAGGCCATCGGGACGAGCCTCATGCCCACCGCCTCACTTTGGCGCGATTGGTCAAGAAAGCGCCGACCTGGCGCGGCAAGCTGAAGGCCTGTTTGCTGCCGTCTGCGGCCATTGCCCCCCGCCTGATCACCATGACCGACCTGGCCACCCTCCTCGCTGCCTGGCACTTTGAGTTGCCCTTCGCGCTGCCCGCCTGGCTCGCCCACTCCGACCTGCGCGAGTGGCTGCTGGTGCTGCTGGCACCTGTGTTCCTGTTGACCGTGCTGGTGGAATGGCTGCATTTCCGGCGCCGTGACCGTCAAGCCGGCCAACCCATCTACGAACTGCGTGACGCGCTCGACAGCCTGAACCTGGGAGGCGTCTACATGCTGCTCGACGTCGTGATCGTGCTGACCCTGGTGCTGCCCGCGATGACCTTTGTCTACGGCCACCGCATCACCACCATCGAGATCACGCCCTGGACCTTCGCCGCCCTGTTCCTCGGCGTGGAGTTCTGCTACTACTGCTTCCACCGGGCCAGCCACCGCATCCGCTGGTTCTGGTGCGCACACGTGGTGCACCACGGCTCGGAGCACATGAACTTCACCACCGCCATGCGCCAGAGCTGGCTTTACAGCTTTGCCGGCAACTGGCTGTTCTACACCCCGCTGGTGTGGCTGGGTTTCGAGCCGCGCTGGGTGCTGTTCGCCCTGTCCCTGAACCTGGCCTACCAGTTCTTCGTGCACACGCAGTGGATTGGCAAACTGCCCGCGCCCATCGAGTTCATCTTCAACACGCCCTCGCACCACCGGGCCCACCATGGTCGCAACCCGCGCTACATCGACAAGAACTATGGTGGCACGCTGATCGTGTTCGACCGCCTGTTCGGCACCTTCGTGCCCGAGACCGAAGCCCCCGACTACGGCCTGGTGCGCCAGGTGCACAGCCACAACCCGATCTGGCTGACCGTACACGAGTGGGTGGCCATGCTGCGCGACATGTCCCGCCCCGGTCGGTGGCACGAACGACTGAAACACGCCTGGGCGCCCCCCGAATGGGAGCGAAACCGGGATAATCCGCCCCATGCATCCGAACGCCCTTCTCGACCTCACCGCACGGCTCGTCCATGAGGTGCTCAAGCTTGACGCCCCGGCCGACAGCATCGTCTCCTACTTCTTCAGCAGCCACAAGGAGCTGGGTCAGCGTGAACGCCACGCCTTGGCCGAAACCGCCTACGCGGTCCTGCGCCAGCGCCTGCTGTGGGCCAACATGGCCCAGTCCGGACACGGCCCGATGGAGCGCCGCCTGGCCATTCTGGCCTGGCAGGGTGAGCCCCATGTACTGAAAAAGGCCATGACGGCCGACGAGGCCACCTGGCTGACCCGCACCCAGGCCGTCGACCGCAGCGCCATGCCCGACAAGTTGCGCCACAACCTGCCCGACTGGCTGTCCAACAGCCTGCGCGCGCAACTCAGCGACGAAGAGTTCTGGGCCCTGGTGGCCACCTTCTCGGCCGGCGCCCCGCTGGACCTGCGCGTCAACGCCATCAAGACCAAGCGCGAAGCCGTGATCGAGGCCCTGGCCGCCGCCAACATCCACGCCGAGCCCACGCCCTACTCGCCCATCGGCATCCGTATCCAGGGCAAGCCGGCGCTGCAAAAACTGCCGCTCTACACAGGCGGCGAGGTGGAAGTGCAGGACGAAGGCAGCCAGCTGCTGGCCCTGCTGACCGGTGCCAAGCGCGGCGAAATGGTGGTGGACTTCTGTGCCGGCGCCGGTGGCAAGACCCTGGCCCTGGGCGCGATGATGCGCAACACCGGTCGCCTCTACGCTTTTGACATTTCGGGCCACCGCCTGGAGAACCTCAAGCCGCGCCTGGCCCGCAGCGGCCTGTCGAACGTGTACTCGACCCAGATCGCCCACGAAAACGACGACCGCATCAAGCGCCTGCGCGGCAAGATCGACCGCGTGCTGGTGGACGCGCCCTGCTCGGGCCTGGGCACCCTGCGCCGCAACCCCGACCTGAAGTGGCGTCAAAGCCCCAAGGCCGTGGAAGAGCTGCAGGCCAAGCAAACGGCCATCCTGAACAGCGCGGCGCGCCTGCTCAAACCGGGCGGCCGCCTGGTGTACGCCACCTGCAGCCTGATGCCGGCCGAGAACGAGGTCATCGCCAACGCCTTCAGCGAAAGCCACCCCGACTTCGTGCAGCTGGACGCCCGCGAACAGCTCGAGAAGATGGGCGTGGCGCAGGCCGAGTCGCTGGTGACCCCAGCCGGCCATGTGCGCCTGTGGCCGCACCGCCACGCCACCGACGGCTTCTATGCCGTGGCGTGGGAAAGAAAGGCCTGACCATGAAAAAGGCCTGAGTCACCTCAGGCCTTGATGTCGGTCAGCGCGGCAAAGCGCCGATCAGAACAGGCTTTCCTTGATGTAGATGATGTCGGCCGGCTGCAACTTGTCGTTCATGCCCGGCTCGATGATCTTGACCTGGCCCGACGCATCGCGGCGGTGCACCTTGATCCCTCGCTCGGTGCCGCGCAGGGTCAGGCCCCCGGCGGTGGCCAGCGCCTGCAGCACGGTGGTGTCACGCACCAGCACCTGGGCGCCGGGACGCTGCACTTCACCGTACACATAGATCTGCGGCGCGCGGTCCACCCAGATGGTGTCGCCGTTTTGCAATTGCATGTCCTCTTCCGTGCCCTGCGAGGCGAACACCTTGGGGAAGTCGATTTCCATGCGGAAGGGGTCGCCATTGCGCACGCCCGACACCACCACGATGTCCGAGCCCACGCCCGGCATGATGCCACCCGCCAAGGCCAGCACCTCGCTCAGACGCGAGTTGCCGGCCTCCAGCGGATAGCGGCCGGGCCGGTTGACCTGCCCCAGCACCGAGACCTGGTTGGCCTTGACCGCGATCACCAGGATGGCAACCTGGGGCTTCTTGAGGAAATTGCCGTCTTTCAAGCCAGCGGCGATCTTGGTTTCGGCCTCGGCCACCGTCAAGCCGCCGATCTGCACGCTGCCCAGCAAAGGGAAGGAAATGACCCCGCCTTCGGGGATGCGGGTCTCGACCAGCAGGTCGGGGTTCTGGTACACCGTCACCCGGATCTGGTCGCCAGCCCCCAGCACATAGGCGCCACCCTCTTCAGCGGCCCAGGCGCCCAGGCTCAGGGCCATCAGCATCGTGGCCATCAGCCACTTCAGCACATCACGCAGTCTCGTCATCACATGGTCCTCGCATCAACAGATCGGGGCGGCCCTGCCGGGACACCCCGTAGCGCCCCAATGTAGCAGCGGCACTTGGGCGAAAACACGTCAAAGCCCCGGGGACACCACGAGTCGGGGTTCTCGCTTTCCCTGATGCCAGAGGCCTGTCAACGAGCTGATCCCTGACGGAGCAGCACACACGCCGGCGCCTCAGGCCATGCTCATGTTGGTGCGGTCCAGGTAGGCCGCCACCTCGTGGCCCGGCATGGGGCGCGAGATCAGGAAGCCCTGCACGTCGCCGCAACCCAGCGCGCGCAGCATGACCAGCTGCTCGGCGGTTTCCACCCCTTCGGCGGTGATGTCCAGACGCAGGGCCTGGGCCAGCGTGATGATGGCCGTGACCACCGCCTGGGCGTCCTGATCGCTGTCGAGCGAGCGCACGAACATGCCGTCGATCTTGAGCTTGTCGAGCGGGAAGCGCCGCAGGTAAGCCAGCGAGGAATAGCCGGTGCCAAAGTCGTCCATCGCCACACGCACGCCGCGCGCGCGCAGCGCCATCAGCGTGGCCTGGGCGCCGTCGTGGTCCTCGATCAGGGCCGACTCGGTGATCTCCAACTCCAGACGCTCGGGGGCCAGGCCGCTCTGGTACAGGGCCTCGTCCACCAGGTCGAGCACCGAGGAGCTGCGGAACTGCACTGCCGACAGGTTGACCGCCACGCGCAACTCCTCGGGCCACTGGGCGGCGGCCAGACAGGCCTCGCGCAGCACCCAGTTGCCCAGGGGCACGATCTGGCCGGTTTCCTCGGCCACGGGAATGAACTCGCCCGGGCCGATCAGGCCGCGCTCGGAGTGCTGCCAGCGCACCAGGGCCTCGAAGCCGATGACCTCGCCACTGTCCAGGTGCATTTGCGGCTGGAAATAAAGCTGAAACTGCTCGGCGGCCAGGGCCTGCCCCAGCTCGCTTTGCAGCCGCACCCGCGCCCGGGCACTGTCGGCCAGGCCGACGTCGAAGAAGCGGTAGGTGTTGCGCCCCGCCGCCTTGGCCGCATACAGCGCCAGGTCGGCGCACTGCAGCAAGGACTGGGGATCGCGCCCGTCGCGCGGGGCCAGGGCCACGCCCACGCTGGCGCGCACTTCCACCAGCACGTCGTCGAGCTGGATGGGCTCATTGAGCAGGTTCAGCAGGCGCTCGGCCAGCGCCCCGGACTTCTTGGGACTGGTGTAGCGCCAGGTCAGCAGGGCGAATTCGTCGCCACCCAGGCGGGCCAGCAGGTCGCCATCGGCCAGGATGGTCTTCAAGCGCCCGCCCACGCGACGCAGCAGCTGGTCACCCACGCTGTGGCCGAGCGAATCGTTGATGTGCTTGAAATTGTCCAGGTCCAGGAACAGCAGCGCGCACGGCCGCGGCTCGGCATCGGGCGCGGCCTTGAGGCGTTCGAGCTCGGTGCTGAAGCGGTGGCGATTGGCCAGGCCGGTGAGCGCATCGTAGTTGGCCAGACGGGCCAGCTCGTCGCGCGCCTGACGGGTGTGGGTGATGTCAGAGCCGACGCCGCGCCAGCCTGCCGCCCGACCCTTGTCGTCGTACAGGGGCTTGGCCGACAGCGACCACCAGTGGATGTCGTGCGCCACCTCGACCGGGATCTCCAGATCTCGGAAAGGCTGACCCATGCGCAGACAGGTGGTGAGCCGGCTGAGGGCCTCGGCGGCTTCCTCGTCATCGGGCGGCACCATCATGGCCAGCAGCTCGGTGAAGGACTGCTGCAGCAACTGCTTGGGCGGCAGCCCGAACGACTCGGACAGGCGGCCCGACACATGGCGCAGGTGCCCCGTGGGCGAGACCTCCCACAACCAGTCGGAAGCGTGCTCCTCGAAGTCGCGCAGCAAGAGGTCGATCAGCTGTTTTTGACGATCGGTTTCGGCCTCGGCACGCAGACGGCTGACGAACACCTTGCCGCTCGAATAACTCACGGCACACATGATCACGGCGTAGACGAACAGCAGCGCCAGCAAGGTGGTGTTGTCAGCCACATTGGAGCGCCCCAGCCCCACGATGCTGGCGATGGACAGGGTCAAGACAAAGGCCCACGCCACCGGCACCATGGGACTGAGCAGAAAGGCGCCGCCACAGATGGTGCCCACCACCACGGCCGCGATCAGCAAGGAGCCGGCGTGATCGGCTTCGGGGAACACCAGGGCGGGCATCACCACCCACAAGACCGCGAACCAGATGACCTGCGCCATGACGAGCCGGGTGGCCCCTCGCGAGGCCACCGGGCGGGGAGCTGACTTGATCAGGCGCCGCCACCACACAGCAGCCACCGGCAAGGACAGCACCACCGCAAAGCTCCACAGCGCCAGGATCAGATGCGGCAGACGTCCCCAGAACACCCAGGAGATGCCCATGACGTTGACCGCATTGCCCGCCGTGACCAAGGGCAGCATGCGCAGCAGGGCCTTGATCTGACGGGCACGGAAATGGGCAGCCAACGGCCCATCGACCGTTTCGTCGGGGACCACGTCATGACGCCACTGCGCCCAGCCTTTTGGCCCCTGCTGTTTTCCGGAATCGTGCGCTTGGTACATCCCAGCCATTCAAGCCCTATACAGGCGTTCAGCGTAACCCGATAAATCCACACTTCGCGGCCTGGCGCGCTTGCAAATGCGATTTCAGCACGGGATTTTCGGTAAATCGGGGGCCTCCCCCCCCAAGTCAGGTCAGGTGGAGCCCCCTGTGTCACCGGGCAGAAGTTGACAGATGTCGTACCATCGTTGCCCCCTCCGCGTGAAATAGACGATCATGAGTTCTGATAAGCCCTTGTCCGACGCCGAACAGTCCCTGCGCGACGCCGCCAACGAATACCACCGCCTGCCGACCCGCGGCAAGATCTCGGTGACCCCCACCAAGCCGCTGTCCAACCAGCGTGACCTGGCCCTGGCCTACTCGCCCGGCGTGGCCTACCCCTGTCTGGCCATCGAGAAAGACCCGAGCAAGGCGTTCGACTTCACCTCGCGCGGCAACCTGGTCGCCGTGATCACCAACGGCACTGCCGTACTGGGCCTGGGCGACATCGGACCGCTGGCCTCCAAGCCAGTGATGGAAGGCAAGGGCTGCCTGTTCAAGAAGTTCGCCGGCGTCGACGTGTTCGACATCGAACTGGCCGAGCGCGACCCGGACAAGCTCATCGAGATCATCGCCGCGCTGGAGCCCACGCTGGGCGGCATCAACCTCGAAGACATCAAGGCGCCCGAATGCTTCTACATCGAGCGTGAACTCAGCGCCCGCATGAACATCCCCGTCTTCCACGACGACCAGCACGGCACGGCCATCATCTCGAGCGCCGCCCTGCTGAACGGCCTGGAACTGGTGGGCAAGCAGATTGACCAGGTGAAGGTGGCCGTCTCCGGCGCCGGTGCCGCGGCGATTGCCTGTCTGGACGTAATGGTGGGCCTGGGCGTCAAGCGCGAAAACGTCTTCGTGTGCGACTCCAAGGGCGTGATCCATCACGAGCGCACCGACAAGCTCGATGCCTCCAAGCAGCGCTACCAGCAGACCACCACCGCGCGCACCCTGGCCGATGCGGTCAACGGTGCCGACGTGTTCCTGGGCTGCTCGGCCCCCGGCGTGCTCACGGCCGACATGCTCAAGACCATGGCCGACAAGCCGCTGATCCTGGCGCTGGCCAACCCCGAGCCGGAAATCCGCCCCGAGATCGCCAAGGCTGCGCGCCCGGACTGCATCATCGCCACCGGCCGCTCCGACTACCCGAACCAGGTCAACAACGTCCTGTGCTTCCCCTACATCTTCCGTGGCGCGCTCGACTGCGGCGCCACCAAGATCACCGAAGCGATGAAGCTGGCCTGCGTGCGCCAGATCGCCGATCTGGCCAAGGCCGAGATCTCGGACGAAGTGGCCGCCGCCTACCCGGGCGTCGAGTTGCGCTTCGGCCCTGACTACCTGATCCCCACGCCATTTGACTCGCGCCTGATCTTGCGCATTGCCCCGGCCGTGGCCGAGGCCGCCGCCGCCTCGGGCGTGGCCACCCGTCCGATCACCGACCTGAAGGCCTACCGCGACTCGCTGACCCAGTTCGTGACGAACACGGGCCTGTTCATGCGCCCGCTGTTCCTCGGCGCCAAGGCCGCGCCCAAGCGCATCGCCTACGCGGAAGGGGAAGACGAGCGCGTGCTGCGTGCCGCCCAGGTTGCCGTGGACGAAGGCATTGCCCAACCCATCCTGGTGGGCCGCCCCGACATCATCCTGGCCCGCATCGAGCGCGCCGGCCTGCGTCTGGTCCCGGGCGACAACTGCGAGATCGTCAACCCGGCCAAGGACGAGCGCTTCAAGCAGTACTACGAGGCGTATCACAAGATCAAGGCCCGCGACGGCATCTCGCCCGACTTGGCCAAGGTGGTCGTGCGCCGCTCCAACTCGCTGATCGCCACGCTGTTGGTGAAGATGGGTGACGCCGACGGCATGCTGTGCGGCGTGATCGGCCGCTACGATGCCCACCTCGAACACATCCGTGACGTGATCGGGGTGCGCGAAGGGGCGCAAGGCCTGGCCGCCTTGAATGCGCTGATCCTGGACAACCACAACCTGTTCATCGCCGACACCTTCGTCAACGAAGACCCGACGGCCGAACAGCTGGCCGACATCGCCATGATGGCGGTGGAAGAGGTGCAGCGCTTTGGCCTGCCCCCGCGCGTGGCCTTCCTGTCGCACTCGATGTTCGGCTCCAGCAACCGCCCGTCGGCCAAGAAGATGCGCCAGGCCCGCGACATCTTCGTCGCCCGCATGCCCCACATCCCTGCCGATGGCGAGATGCAGGGCGATGCCGCGCTGAGCGAAGCGGTGCGCAGCAAGCTGCTGCCCGAGACCACGCTGGACGGCACGGCCAACATCCTCATCTGCCCGAACCTGGATGCGGCCAACATCCTGTTCAACGTGCTGAAGATGACCGGTGGCAACGGCATCACGGTGGGCCCGATCCTGCTGGGTGCCGCGGCCCCGGTGCACATCCTCAACCCGTCGGCCACGGTGCGCCGCATCGTGAACATGACGGCGGTGGCCGTGGCGCACGGCAACAAGTAAGCCGCGCCGGTGACAGGGGGTGCCGCACGCTAGACTGGCGGCACCCATGAACCTCCCCTCTCGCCCCTCGGCCCTGCAGGGCTACCTCGCTGCCCTGGCCACCGCCCTGATCTGGGCGGGCTTCATGCTGCTGGCCCGTGTGGCTGGCCAGCATGCCCTGACCAGCTGGGACGTGGTGGCCTTGCGCTTGGGCACCGCGGCCCTGGTGCTGCTGCCCTTTTGCTTCAAGATGCCGCCCGGCACCTGGCGCAACCCACGCCTGTGGGGTCTGTCGCTGACGGGCGGATTGCTGTTTCTGAGCCTGGTGTACGCGGGGCTCTCCCGTGCGCCGGCGGCCCACGGTGGCATCTTTCTGTCGGGGCTGCAGCCCTTCATCATCACGATGCTGGCGTGGTGGATCCTGGGCGCACGCCCGGCCCGCGAACGGCTGTGGGGGCTGCTGGCGATTGCGCTGGGCGTGAGTTGTGTGGCCGGCCCGCAGGTGCTGGGCAGCCAGGCTGCCGGCACCAGCACGCTGCAAGGCGATGTGCTGCTGGTGTGCGCCTCGCTGGCCTGGGCCACCTACAGCGTGATGGTGCGCAAGTGGGTGTTCGACGTGTGGGTGCTGACGCGCTTTCTGGCGGTGGCCTCGGCCTTGATCTACATCCCGATCTACCTGCTGTGGCTGCCCAAAAACCTGGAGGCGGCATCCTGGTCGATGCTGGCCTTGCAGGCGGTGTACCAGGGGGTGATCACGACCATCGTGGCCATGCTGCTGTTCCTGCGGGCCATCTCGATTCTGGGGCCGGAGCGCACCGGGGCCATCGTGGCCGTCGTACCGGTGGTGGTGGGCCTGGCGGCCGTGCCGCTGCTGGGCGAGCCGCTGACAGGGTGGCTGATCGGCGGGCTGGTGCTGGTGTCAGGCGGCGCTTACCTGGCGGCACGGCCTTTGCCGCAGCATCGGCGCTGAAGCAGAAGTCGGGCTGAAAAAAAAGGCCCCGCACCTGCGTGCGGGGCCCAACCTGTCTCTGACCGCGGATCACGGCCAGAGCCCCCCAAGTCTCAGGACGTCGTAGTTCTGGGCCCGGCTCACAGTCCCAGTTGCTTGACGATGATCTCGTTCATGATCTCGTGCGTGCCCCCGCCGATCGACAGGATGCGGTTGTCGCGGTAGAGGCGCTCGACCACCGATTCGCGCATATAGCCCATGCCACCGAAGATCTGCACCGCCTCGTGGGTCACGTAGTCGGCCACATCGGTGGCGAAGTTCTTGGCCATGCACACCTCATTGATGGCGGGCTGGCCGGCCTGCATGCGGGCGGCCACGCGGTAGCTGTACTCGCGGGCCACGTCCACCCGGGTCGCCATCTCGGCGAGCTTGTGGCGGATGACCTGGTGCTTGCTCAGCGGCTTGCCGAAGGTGACGCGGTCCTTGACGTAGTCCAGACAGGCTTCCAGCGCCATCTGCGCGGTCATGTAGGCCATGATGGCCAGCGACAGGCGCTCGGCCTGAAAGTTGGCCATGATGAACATGAAGCCGGCGTTTTCCGGGCCGATCAGGTTGGCGACCGGCACGCGGCAGTCTTCGAAGAACAGCTCGGCCGTGTCCGAGGCCCACCAGCCCATCTTCTTAAGATTGCGGCCCACGCTGAAGCCCGGCGTGTCCTTCTCGATCAGCAGCAGCGAGACGCCACTGAAACCTTCGCCCCCCGTGCGCACCGCCACGGTGTAGTAGTCGGCGCGGGTGCCGGAGGTGATGAAGGTCTTGGAGCCGTTGACGATGTAGTGGTCGCCGTCGCGCACGGCGCGGGTGCGCAGGTTGGCCACGTCAGAGCCGCCACTGGCCTCGGTGATGGCCAACGAAATGATCTTGTCGCCCGCGATGACGCCGGGCACCACACGTTGCTGCAGCTCCGGCGAGCCGCCGCGCCACACCGGGGGCAGGCCGATGTCGAGCGAGCCCAGGCTGGCGACCAGGCCACCCGAGGTGCTGCGCATCAGCTCTTCGCTGACGGCGACCTTGAGGAAGACATCGTCTTCCCCGGCACCGCCCAGGCGCTGCGGGTGACCGATGCCCAGCAGGCCCAGATCGCCCGCCTTCTTGTAGAGCTCGCGCGGGAAGGTGCCCGCCTCTTCCCACTCGGCGATGTGGGGCTTGACCTCTTGCTCGATGAAGCGGCGCGCCGTGGCGCGGGCCATCTGGTGCGTCTCGTTGAAGTAGCTAGGGTACACAGCGTCGGACATGGCGGCCTCGGATGAATGCGGGCAAGAGGGCAGAAGCGGCACCAGGCCGTTCAGAATGGACAGCGTAGTGAGGCCGATGCGGGATGACCATCGGTAGTTAACCTTAATGGCCATTGATTGACGCAAGCGTCACCCAAGTTTAGAGTGGCCTCACCTCTTGTCTGCTCTCCCCACGCCATGACCCCTTCCTCGCATTACGACAGCATCTTCCGCCCCGGCCTGTTTCAGGGTCAGATCCATGTGATCACCGGCGGTGGCAGTGGCATTGGGCGCTGTGTGGCACATGAGTTGGCCGCACTGGGCGCCACGGTGGTGATCACCGGGCGCACGCAGGAAAAGCTCGACAAGGTGGCCGCCGAGATCCGCGAAGACGGCGGGCAGGTCGACACCGCGGCTTTCGACATCCGCGACGAGGACCAGGTGAAGGCAGCGGTGGCGCGCATCGTCGAGACGCACGGCCGCATCCACGGCCTGGTCAACAACGCGGGCGGGCAGTTCCCGGCACCGATGGAGATGATCTCCAAGCGCGGCTTCGAGGCGGTGGTGGCCAACAACCTCACCGGTGGCTTCCTGATGGCGCGCGAGGTGTTCAACCAGTCGCTGAGCAAGCACGGCGGCGGCGCCATCGTGAACATGGCGGCCGACATGTGGAATGGCATGGCGGGCATGGCGCACTCCGGTGCGGCGCGCGCGGGCATGGTCAACCTGACCAAGACGGCGGCCTTCGAATGGGCGCGCGCCCATGTGCGGGTGAATGCGGTGGCGCCGGGCTGGGTGGCCTCCAGCGGCATGGACTCGTACGGCCCGGCCATGGCGCCGATGATTCTGAGCCTGAAGGACAACCTGCCGATGCGCCGCCTGGGCCTGGAGGCCGAGATCAGCGCGGTCATCTGCTTCTTGCTGAGTCCCGGTGCGGCCTTCGTGACCGGCGTGACGGTGGCGATCGATGGCGGTGCGGGCGTGAACAATCCGGTGTGGCCCAAGGCGCCGCACGAACCGGCGCCCAGCTTCAACGGCTTCCACCGCGCCACCACACCCAAGGTGCTGCAAGGCCTGTGAAGGCGGTGGGCCGGACGAGTTCAGGCCCGGGGCGTCAGCCAGCGCTGCAGCAAGGCCCACAGGGCTTCCGGGCTGAAGGGCTTGGAGATGTAGTCGTTCATGCCAGCCGCCAGGCAACGTTGGCTGTCTTCGACCATCGCATTGGCGGTCATTGCCACGATGGGCAGGCGTTCGCGTCCCGGCAGTTGACGGATCAGGCGGGTGGCCTCCAGGCCATCCATCACCGGCATCTGCATGTCCATGAACACCAGGCTGTAGTCGGGATCGGTGTCGGCTTCCATCTGCGCCAACCGGTCGACGGCCTGGCGGCCGTTGTGGGCGAAGTCCACCGTCAGGCCCACGCCGCGCAGCAACTCGCCGGCCAGCAGGCGGTTGAGTTCGTTGTCTTCGACGACCAGCACCCGGGTGCCATACAGCGCCTGCAAGGCCTCGCGCGCCTCGCTCAGGGACGTGGGCGCGGGCAGCCGTGACACGCCCGACGTGAGCCCATGGGCCTCGGCCTGCTCGGGTGCCACAGGGGGCGAGTCGCGCTCGGCGGCGTCGGCATGCTCCAGTCGCAGCGTGAACCAGAAGACGCTGCCCTGCCCGGGCCGGCTGCTCACCCCCACAGCCCCGCCCATCTGTTCGGCCAGGTGCCGAGAGATGGCCAGTCCCAGACCCGTGCCGCCGTACTGGCGGGTGGTGGAGACGTCGGCCTGCTGGAAGCTCTGAAAGAGCTGGACCTGCTCCGCCTCGGTCAACCCGATGCCGGTGTCGCGCACCTCGAAGCGCAGGGCCACGTCGCGGTCGGTGCGAGCCTGCACCTGCACGCTCAGGTCAATGCGGCCTTGCTCGGTGAACTTGACCGCGTTGCTGCCGAAATTGAGCAGCACCTGGCCGATGCGCAGGCCGTCCCCCATGAGGTCGGCCGGCAGATCCGGATCGAGGTGCAACTGCAGGGCCAGGCCCTTGGCCTGGGCCTTGTCGATGAGTTGCGCATGCACACCGCGCAGGATCTGGGCGACGTCCACCCGCAAGCGCTCCAGCTGCAACTTGCCCGACTCGACCTTGGAGAGGTCCAGCACGTCGTTGACGATACCCAGCAGGTGCTGGCTGGCACCCTGGATCTTTTGCAGGTAGTCGCGCTGGGTGTCGTCGAGCGCGGTGTCCAGGGCCAGGTGGGTGAGCCCGATGATGGCGTTCATCGGGGTGCGGATCTCGTGGCTCATGTTGGCCAGAAAGGCCGATTTGAGACGGGTGGTGGCCTCGGCCGCCTCCTTGGCCTCACGCAGGGCCTCGATCGTGGCCCGCTCGACGCTGATGTCTTCCATGATGCCCAGCACGCCCTTGGCGGGGTCCTGCGGATCGATCAGGCGGGCGGTGATGCGCGCCCAAAACAGGCTGCCGTCCTGTCGCATCAGTTGCTCGTCGCGCCAGTGCAGTTCGCCGCGCTGCAAGATCTCGTAGACCTTGCGGCCGCCGGCTTCGTAGCCGGCATCGTCGGGGTACCAGACGCGGGTGGAACGCCCGATCATGCCGCCCGGCGCAAAGCCGAACATCTGCTCGAGCCGCTGGTTGCAGTAGACCACGTGGCGGTCCTTGAGCAGGCCAATGCCCACGGGCACGGCGTCGACAATGGTCTTCTGTTCGGCATGGGCCCGGCGCAGCGACTCGGCCAGGTCGGCCAGCTGGCGGGTGCGCTCGTCCACCAGTTCGGTGAGGTGGTGACGCAGGCGCTGGAGTTCTTGCGCCGCCTTCTCGCGCTCGGTGATGTCGCGGGCGACGCCCAGCACACCGATGACCTCGCCATGCGCGTCGAGCATGGGGCTCTTGATCGTTTCAACCAGGCGGGGCTCGGTGCTGCCGGCGAAGGTGATCCACTCCTCGTTGGTATGCGGCTGGCCCGAGCTCATGGCCAGGAAGTCGTTCTCGCGGAACAGGGCGGCCTGTTCGGGCGAGACAAAGTCGGCGTCGGTCTTGCCCACGATGTCGGCTTCGACGGCCCCGAAGAAGCGCTCGAACGGTGCGTTGCAGGCGAGGTAGACGCCATCCGGGTCCTTGAGCCAGACCAGGTCCGGGATGTTGTGCACCAGGTTCTGCAAGAGGATGCGGCGGTCCTCCAGGGCTCTGATGCGCTGTCGCGCGCGCGCCTGCCAGGTCAGGCCCCACAGGGCAAGGGTGCCGCCCAGCGCCAGGAGCAACACGGCGACCACCGTGTTGATCAGCCACCAAGGTAAATCCGAAAACATACTCCCACTGTCGCGCAGAACACGCCTGCCGTCTTGTCTCGAAAACCCCTGAGCGGATCGCAGGCCGCACCAATGTGGGGAAGATGTCACTGAACCGGGCGGCACCGCGCCCCTCATGACCCTGAGCCGAACCCCGCCTTTGCCGCGGCACCTCAGCGTCGGGAGAGCCGGACTGCTAGAGTTGATGCCCGGTCGCCACCCAGGGTTTGTCCGGCATTGTGGTGTGACCGATGCTCACCTCATGCAAAGTTTCCTCGACCCGGCGATCCTGTTTTTCGTGTTTGGCCTGCTGGCCGGTGCCCTGCGCTCCAACCTGGAGATCCCCCCGCAGATCGCACGCTTCCTCTCCCTCTATCTGTTGATGGCTCTGGGCCTGAAGGGCGGCTTTGCGCTGCACCAGTCGGGCCTGACGATGGACGTGGCGGTGAGCCTGGGCTGTGCGCTGCTGCTGGCCACCGTGGTGCCGCTGCTGGGCTATCACCTGCTCAAGCGCTTCCTGAGCGGCTATGACGCGGCCGCGATCGCAGCCACGTATGGCTCGGTCAGCGCGGTGACCTTCATCACCACGGTGCAGTACCTGGACAACCACAACCTGCCCTACGGCGGGCACATGGCGGCGGCCATGGCCTTGATGGAGTCACCGGCCATCATCATGGCGGTGCTGCTGGCCAACATGGTGCGCCAGCGCGAGAAGGAGCAGTCGCTGGCCGCCGAGTCGCGCACGGTGCGCAACACGCCGCTGGGTCGCATCCTGCACGAGTCGGTGACCGACGGGGCGCAGTTGGTGCTGCTGGGCGCGATGGTGATCGGCATCGTGACCGGGCAGTCGGGCCACGACGCGATGCAGCCGTTTGCGGGCGACCTGTTCAAGGGCATGCTGGCCTTCTTCCTGCTGGACATGGGCCTGAACGCCGCGCGCAACATGGGCGAACTCAAAGGCAAGTCCCCCTGGCTGCTGGCCTATGGCCTGATCGGCCCGTTGTTCCATGCGGGGCTGGCCCTGGGCCTGTGTGTGCTGCTCGACATCCCGGCAGGCAACGGTGCCCTGCTGATGGTGCTGGCGGCCAGTGCGTCCTACATCGCCGTGCCGGCGGTGGTGCGCCATGCGATCCCCGAAGCCAACCCCTCGCTGTACATCGGCATGTCGCTGGGGCTGACCTTCCCGTTCAACATCCTGGTGGGGATCCCGATGTATGTGGGCGTGGCCCACCGCGTCTTGAGCTGACGGGCCACACGTTTTGACATGACTCGCCATGGGTTCTTTCCCCCTGCGCGCTTAAAGATGTATTTACAATGCACTTTTAAGCTGACACGCCGACGAAAGTTCCCACATGCTCGACCAGACCACCCGAGACCTTGTCAAAGCCACCGCCCCGATCCTGAAAGAACATGGGGTGACACTGACCCGTCACTTCTACGCCCGCATGTTCACGCACAACCCGGAGCTCAAGCCCATCTTCAACCAGGGCCACCAGCAGGCCGGCGCGCAGCAGCAGGCCCTGGCCATGGCTGTGGCGGCCTACGCCGAGCACATCGAGAACCCCTCGATGCTGGCCCCGGTCCTCACCCTGGTCGCCAACAAGCATGCCAGCCTGGGTATCCGTCCTGAGCACTACCCCATCGTCGGCAAGCACCTGCTGGCATCGATCCGCGAGGTGTTGGGCGAGGCCGCCACCGATGCACTGATCGATGCCTGGGCGGCCGCCTATGGCCAGCTCGCCGACCTGCTGATTGCCCAGGAAAAGAGCCTGTACGAACAAGCCGCCTCGCAGCCGAACGGGTGGAGCGGCTGGCGTGGCTTCAAGGTCAAACGCAAGGTGCAGGAAAGTGACGAGATCACATCCTTGCACCTGACGCCGGCCGATGGCGGCGGCACCGTGCATTACCAGCCTGGGCAATACACCTCGGTGCGCGTCTTCGTGCCGGCGCTGGGCATCATGCAACCGCGTCAGTACAGCCTGTCGGCCGCACCGGGGGGCAGCAGCCTGCGCATCTCGGTCAAGCGCGAAGCGGAGCAGGACGGCAGCCCGGCGGGCATGGTGTCCAACCTGCTGCACGACCAGATCCAGGTCGGTGACGTGATCGAGCTGGCGCCGCCGATGGGCGAGTTTGTGCTGCACGAAGACCGCGACACGCCGGTGGTGCTCCTGAGCGCTGGCGTGGGCATCACTCCCATGCTGGCCATGCTCGATCACCTGATCTACCAAGGCAGCCAGCGTGAGATTCACTTCCTCCATGCCTGCCGCCACGGTGGCGTGCACGCCTTCCGCGAGCACGTGGCCAACCTGACGGCCGAGCACCCGCGCCTGCGCAGCGTGGTGCACTACGAGTTCCCGCGGGCCCAGGATCGCATGGGGCAGGACTTCCACCACGAAGGCCGGATCGACAAGGCGGCCTTGAGCCGTGCAGCGCTGCCGGCCGATGCCGACTGCTACCTGTGTGGCCCGGAGCCCTTCATGCAGGCACAGCGCGCTCATTTGCTGGAGCTGGGTGTGGCCGCCGAACGCATCCACGTCGAAGCCTTTGGCACCGGCGGCGTGGCTGCCTGAGCCAGATCCGGGCAGGCAGCTTATGCTGTCTGCCTTGATCGCTCCCCCCTTCGCCTGTCATGCAGCTGACGCACTTCACCGACCTGGGCTTGCGTGTGTTGATGTACCTCAGCCACCCCGAGCCGCACCGCCCTCCCGTGACCATCAGCGAGATCGCCGAGCGTTTCGATGTGTCGCGCAACCACCTGGTCAAGGTCGTGCACTTCATGGGGCAACAAGGCTGGCTGCTGACCACGCGCGGCAAAGGGGGCGGACTGGCCCTGGCGCAAGCGCCTGATGCCTACCGGCTCGGCACGCTCACCCGGATCCTGGAAGGGGCCACCGAGTTGATCGACTGCGCCGAGCCGCCTTGCAGTCTGCGCGGGCGCTGTCAGCTCAAGGGGCTGCTCGACAAGGCGCTGGTCGCCTTCTTCGACGTGCTGGACGAGTACACACTGGCTGACGCCACGGCCTCACCCACCCACGAGGTGATCGTGATGCTGCACCAATGGCGCCCCCAGGCCTGAGCTGGATCAGAGCAGCGGCGTGGCGCGGGTGATCAGCGCGGCGCAGTCCACCCCACGCGGCAAGGTACCGTAGTGATGGTGGCTGCCGTCATTCAGGCGTGAGGCACAGAAGGCATCGCTGACCACGCTGGGCGCGTGCTGGACCAGCAAGGCTGCCTGCACCGCCAGCGCCATGCGCCCCACCACATCACGGGCGCGGTATTCCAGATCGGACAGATCAGTGAAGGCGTGCTGCAAGTCGGCCACGTGGCGGTCGAGCAAGGCATGGCCGCCACGGGCGCGAGCCACTTCGCGGAAAAAGGCCTGCACCACGTCCGGCGTTTTCTGCATGGCGCGCAGCACGTCCAGGCACTGCACGTTGCCGCTGCCTTCCCAAATGGCGTTGACGGGGGACTCGCGGAACAGGCGCGGGAAGGGACTGTCTTCCATCACGCCACTGCCACCGATGCACTCCATGGCCTCGTAGGCGTGTTGCGGGGTGCGCTTGCAGATCCAGTATTTGCCAACGGCGGTGAGCAGGCGGGCCAGCTGATCTTCATGCGGGTCGGTGGCGCGCTGATCCATGGCCCGGGCCATGCGCATCGTCAGTGCCAGCGAGCCTTCGCTTTCCAGCACCAGATCGGCCAGCACGTTCTGCATCAGGGGCTGCTGGTTGAGCACGGTGCCGAAGGCCGAACGCAGCGAGCAGTGATGCAGCGCCTGAGCCACCGCCGCACGCTGGCCGGCCGAGGAGCCGATCATGCAATCAAAGCGGGTCATGGACACCATCTCGATGATGGTGCGCACGCCCCGCCCTTCTTCGCCCACCATCCAGGCCAGGGCGCCTCGCAATTCGGTCTCGCTCGACGCGTTGGAGACGTTGCCCATCTTGCGCTTGAGACGCAGCACCTGCAGCGGGTTCTTGCTGCCATCGGGCCGCCAGCGTGGCAGCAGGAAGCACGACAGACCGCCTGGCGCCTGGGCCAGCACCAGGAAGGCGTCGCACATGGGGGCCGAGACGAAGAACTTGTGTCCGACGAGTTCGTAGGCCTCGCCGGGGCCTGAGGCGCCCACCGGGTAGGCGCGAGTGGTGTTGGCGCGCACGTCCGAGCCGCCCTGCTTCTCGGTCATCGCCATGCCGATGGTCAGCCCCTGCTTGGCCGCGTCGGGCACGTTGCGGGGGTCGTAGATAGGCGCGGTGATCTTGGGCACCCACTGCTCGGCCAGCTGGGGCGTGGTCAGCAGGCTGGGCACGGCCGCAAAGGTCATGGTGATGGGGCAGCCGTGGCCGGCTTCGACCTGCGCCTGCAGGTAGAACTTGGCGGCGCGGGCCACGTGGGCACCGGGCTTGGGATCGGTCCAGGGGGAGGCGTGGATGCCTTCTTCGATGGCCGTCTTCATCAGCGTGTGATACGCCGGGTGAAAGCGCACGAGATCGACGCGGTGGCCGAAGCGGTCGTGGGTGTCGAGCTCGGGCGGGTGGCGGTTGGCCAGGGCGCCCAGCTCCAGGTAGTCGGCCGAGCCGGTGAGCTGGCCGAAGCGCGTCAGGTCCGCCTGAGCCCAGGCCGCGCCCTCACGCTGGACAGCCTCCTGCAAGGCCGCGTCCTGCGTGTACATGTTGTAGCCCGCCAGCTCACACGAGACGTTGTGGACCTCATGGGTCTGATCCAGGAAGCGAGAAGGCGTGGCAGGCGTGGACATGGTCGGCAAAAGGGATGATGAGGCGACAGATCATGTCACCAACCATCATCTCTTGCCAACTCATGTCATACCCTGATGTGGCCATCAGGTGATCGTTGCAGGCTCAGCGGCTCAGCCCCAGGGTGTAGGTGCCTGCCGAACCCGTCGCACCGCTGGCATAGATCACGCGCCAGTAGACCGTCGCCGCCTTGGTGCCGGTGTTCGTGACCGTGAACACATCCTTCAGGCCCGTGCCCTGCGTGCTGCTGCCCAGCAGCTTGCCAGAGGCGTTGTAGACCGACAGGTTGTAGTTGGCGCTGCTGTTGGGCGTGAGGGTGCCCACCAGACGCCCCCCGGCCGGCACGCTGGTCTTGAAGTAGTCGGTGTCCGTCTTGGTGGCCACCGTGCCGCTGATCACGACGGGCGTGGTCGTGATGTTCTGGGCGGCCCGTGTGCTGTTGTTGGATTCGACCTCGGCCACAGTGGCCACCGGCGGCGTCACGGCAGCCGGGACCGCATCCACGGCCGCCGAGGCGTTGACGATGCCGGCACCGCAGGGCGAGCAGGTCGCCGGGAAAGGACGGGCCGTGGACGTCAGGATGGAAGCGACCTGATCGGGGGTAAGGCTGGTGTTCTTGGAGAGCATCAGCGCCGCCACGCCGCTGACATGGGGCGTGGCCATGGAGGTACCCAGGTAGGCGGCATAGCCATCGCTGCCCGGTGTGGTGGCGCCGGTGTTCCAGGTGGAGATGACGCCAGCGCTGCCGTCTCCGCCGGGCGCGGCCAGGGACACGACCGAGCCGAAGTTGGAGTACGAGGCCTTGCCGCCGGACTTGCCGGTGGCGGCCACTGTGACCACTCCCGCACAGCTGGCGGGCGAGAACTGGCTGGCGTCAGCATTGCTGTTGCCCGCCGCGACCACCACCGTGGCCCCGCGCGCACGCGCCGCGTTGATGGCATTTTGCGAGGTGACATCGCAGGCCCCCGCCCCACCCAAGGACAGGTTGATCACCTTGGCCGGGGTGGCGTTGGCCGGCACACCGGTGACGGTGCCCCCCGCGGCCCAGATCATGGCGTCGGCGATGTCGGAGGTGTAACCGCCGCAGCGGCCCAGCACGCGCACCGGCAGCACCTTGGCGCCGAAGGCTACGCCCGCGACCCCGGTGCTGTTGTTGCTCACGGCCGCAATCGTGCCGGCCACATGGGTGCCGTGCCAGCTGCTGTTGCTGGCAGGCGAGCCGCTGTAGCACAGGCCAGCCGTGGTGGCGTCCCCGGGATCGCTGGCGTCGGCATCACGGCCATTGCCATCGTTGGACACCAGGGTGTCGATGATGAAGTCGTAGCCGGGCAGCAGGTTGCCGGCCAGATCGGCATGGGGTCGCACGCCGGTGTCGAGCACCGCCACGACCACGCCCGACCCGGTGACCTTGTCCCAGGCAGCGGGAGCATTGATCCCACCCACGGCATCAAAGTAGTGCCACTGCTGGGGATACAGCGCATCGGTGGGGGTCAGCTGGGCCTGCAGGATGCGGTCTGGCTCGGCGTACTCGATCGTGGCATCGCCCGCTTTCAGATCGCGCGCCAGCGCCCGTGCCTGCTCCAGGCTCATGCGCTTGTCGAGCTTGATCACATCGGCGCCCAGACCGGTGCGCCGCAGGTGGCTGAGCTGCACACCCTGCCGGTTGCCGGCCACGCGTGCCTTGGCCCAGGCCGCTTGCGAGGGCACGGCGCCGAGGTCGGCTTCCTTGTACTTCACGATCATCCGATCGGTCAGACCCTCGCCGGGCTGACCCAACGCGGCATGGACCGTCCCCTGGGATTGCCCTGCGAGCGCCGAAGCAGCGCCCCCCAAGGCCAGCACCGCCATCAACACGGCACGCGTCTTGAAACGAGACAAAGGCAAACTCGACATGGCAAACCCACCAGAAAATCGGACACGCCAATGTACCAAGCGCCGATCTTCAGGCTGTGTGACGGATCTCGCGAATCACGCCGATTTGTCCGCGGTGACGGCGTCCATGTGAGGGTTCGACACCTGCCGGCCCATCACCTCGGCGGTGATCGCCATCGATCGCCAGCGCAGTGCCGGGTCGAACACATCGCAGACCATCATGACCTCGTTGGCCTGAGTGAGCTCCAGCAAACGGGTCAAGCCCGCACGCACGGCATCCGGCCCGCCGATGACGGCTGCGCCCAGGAAGTCGCTGATGCCGGCGCGCTCGGACGGGGACAGCGTGGACAGGTAGTCGACCACCGGCGGCGGCAGGCGACCGCGCTCACCCGTGAGGATGCCCCGCACGCGCTGGAAGGTGCTGGTGGCCAGGAAGGCGGCCTCGTCGTCGGTGGGCGCGGCCACAATGGGCACGCCGATCATCACGTGCGGCTGGGCCAGCACCTTGGACGGCTTGAAGCGCGCCCGGTACAGCTCAACCGCCTGCAGCAGCATGCGCGGCGCGAAGTGCGAGGCAAAGGCGTACGGCAGGCCCTTCTCGGCCGCCAGTTGCGCCGAGAACAGGCTGGAGCCCAGCAACCAGATCGGCACCTCGGTGCCCGCACCGGGCATGGCGACGATGGCCTGCCCCGGCTGCACCGGCCCGAGCAGGCGCTGCAACTCGCTCACCTCGCGCGGGAAATCGTCTTCGGTTTCGACATGGTGACGACGCAAAGCCCGCATGGTGGCGCGGTCGGTGCCGGGTGCGCGCCCCAAGCCCAGGTCGATGCGACCGGGGTAGAGCTCGGCCAGCGTGCCGAAGGCCTCGGCCACGACCAGGGGCGCGTGGTTGGGCAACATGATGCCGCCCGAGCCAACGCGGATGCGCTGCGTGCCCCCCGCGATGTGGCCCACCAGCACGGCCGTGGCCGAACTGGCGATGCCGGGCATGTTGTGGTGCTCGGCCAGCCAGTAGCGGGTGAAGCCGAGGGCTTCGGCCTGCTGGGCGGTGCGCAGGGCGATCGCGAGGGCCTCGGCCACCGTGCCGCCTTCGCGCACGGCCACCAGGTCCAGCATGGACAGGGCAATGTCTTGGAGCGCTTTCATCAAACCATTCTGCGGCACCTGGGTTTCCCCCTGCAGCCCTCGGTCTATTCGCCCTTGGCCGATACTGAATGACTGACACCCCAGACAGTGGCCGTGTCCACCGTCTCGACCTCCAAGCCGTCACGAAAGACCCGCCATGTCCACGCCCTCCCGCATGCCCACCTACTTCATCCCACATGGCGCTGGGCCCTGTTTCTTCATGGACTGGAACCCGCCCACCACCTGGCACCACATGCGCGACTTCCTGATGGGCATCGCCGCCACCCTGCCTGCGCGCCCCACGGCCATCGTGCTGGTGTCGGGGCACTGGCTCACGGGCGGCTTCAACGTCACCAGCGGCGCCCAGCCCGAGCTGATCTACGACTACGGCGGCTTCCCGCCCCACACCTACGAGCTGCGCTACCCGGCGCCGGGCCAGCCCCAACTGGCCGAGCGCATGACGCAACTGCTGCACGCCGCCGGCCAACCCTCGCAGGCCGACGCGCAACGGGGCTTCGACCACGGCATGTTCATCCCGCTGAAACTGATGTTCCCCGACGCCGACGTGCCCGTGGTGCAGCTGTCCCTGCGGCACGACTTGGACGCACAGGCCCACCTGCAAGCCGGCCAGGCGCTGACATCCCTGCGGGACGAGGGCGTGCTGATCGTGGGCAGCGGCATGAGCTTTCACAACATGCGCGGCTATGGCGACCCACGCTTTGGCCCGATCTCCGACACCTTCGACGCCTGGCTGACCACCACGGTGGAGGCCGACCCGGCCACGCGCGCGCAGGGTCTGGCGCACTGGGACCAGGCCCCTGCTGCCCGCCTGTGTCATCCCCTCCGCGCCGAAGAGCACCTGCTACCCCTGATGGTGGTGGCCGGCGCCGCCAGTGAGGGACGTGGCCAGCGGGTGTTCAGCGATCGCGTGCTGGAAACCACCTTGTCGGCCTACCGCTTCGACTGACACACGGGCACCCTGACCGGGTTTTCCCGGGGGATGGAGAGGGGCTGCAGCGCTGGCCCCACGCTCATTTCTGAGTCATACTCAAAAAATGAGCTCCAGCACCCTGGCCCGCACCGTCCCCAAAAGCAGCAAATCGCAGCACCGCCTGCAAGATTTGTTGAGCGCCGCTCAAACCGTGTTCACGCAGCACGGCTACCAGCGCACCACCATGGCCCAGATCGCCGAGACCGCCGGGGTCTCCGAGGCCACGGTCTTCACCTACTTCGCCAGCAAGCGCGAGCTGTGCATCCAGGTCATCACCCGCTGGTATGACGAAATCAGCGGCGAGCTGGAGCGCGACGTGCCCCGCCTGAGCGGCGTGCACGCCAAGCTCAGCCATGTCGTGCGCGCCCACCTCCTCACCCTGCTAGCCGACGGCTCGGGCATGTGCGCCCTGGTGCTGGGCGAAGGCCGCGCCGCCGGTTCGGCCGAGCCCGAGCTCGCCGAGGTCATCGCCGCCTGCAAGCGCCGCTACACCGCGCCCCTGATGGACGCGCTGGCCGAGGCGCAAGCCCAGGGGCAAATCCGCCAGGACATGCCCCTGCGCCTGCTGCGCGAGCTGGTCTACGGCTCGATGGAGCATGTGCTGTGGGACGCCATCACCTCGGCCAAGCGCCCCGACATCGACACCACGGCCACCCAGCTGACCGAACTGATATGGAGTGCGCTCGTACCCCGTGAGGCCGCCTTGGCCTCGCTCGCAGCACTCAGCCGTTTCCGCGACGAGGTCCACGATGCCCTGCATCGCGCCTCCCCTCTTCCTTCCATGCCGCCGCTCAAGGCCTGACCGACCATGCCCGTCATCGAGACCCAACTCAATCCGCGCAGCGAGGCCTTCAAGGACAGCGCCCGCGCCATGCAGGCCCTGGTGGCCGACCTCGAAGCGCAGCTCGCCCAGATCGCCCTGGGCGGCGGCGAAGGCCCGCGCGCCAAGCACCTCGCCCGCGGCAAACTGCTGCCGCGTGACCGCGTGGAACAGCTGCTCGACGCCGGGTCGCCCTTCCTGGAAGTGGGCGCCCTGGCCGCGCTGAACGTGTACGACAACGCCGCCCCCGGCGCCGGCATCATCACCGGCATCGGCCGTGTGTCCGGCGTCGAATGCATGATCGTGTGCAACGACGCCACCGTGAAAGGCGGCACCTACTACCCGCTCACCGTCAAGAAGCACCTGCGCGCGCAAGAAATCGCCGCGCAGAACCGCTTGCCCTGCATCTACCTGGTGGACTCGGGCGGTGCCAACCTGCCCAACCAGGACGATGTCTTCCCCGACCGCGACCACTTCGGCCGCATCTTCTACAACCAGGCCAACCTGAGCGCCGCCGGCATCCCGCAGATCGCCGTCGTGATGGGCTCCTGCACCGCCGGTGGTGCCTACGTGCCGGCCATGAGCGACGAGACCATCATCGTCGCCAACCAGGGCACGATCTTTCTGGGCGGCCCGCCGCTGGTCAAAGCCGCCACCGGCGAAGTCGTGACGGCCGAAGACCTGGGCGGTGGCGATGTGCACACCCGCCTGTCGGGCGTGGCCGACCACCTGGCCCGCGATGACGTGCACGCGCTGGCCTTGGCGCGTCAGGCCGTCGCCCGCCTGAACTGGCGCAAGACGCCCGAGCTGGCCCTGGTCACCCCGCGTGCCCCGCTGTACGACGAGGCCGAGCTCAACGGCATCATCCCCACCGACACCCGCAAGCCCTTCGACGTGCGCGAGGTCATAGCCCGCCTGGTCGATGGCTCCGAGTTCGACGAATTCAAGGCCCGCTACGGCACCACCCTGGTCACCGGCTTCGCCCACATCGAAGGCATGCCGGTGGGCATCGTGGCCAACAACGGCATCCTGTTTGCCGAAAGCGCCAACAAGGGCGCCCACTTCATCGAGCTGTGCTGCCAGCGCAAGATCCCGCTGGTCTTCCTGCAGAACATCACCGGCTTCATGGTGGGCCGCAAGTACGAAAACGAGGGCATTGCCCGCGCCGGCGCCAAGATGGTGACGGCCGTGTCCTGCGCCCAGGTGCCCAAGTTCACCGTCATCATCGGCGGCTCGTTTGGCGCCGGCAACTACGGCATGTGCGGCCGCGCCTTCAACCCGCGCCTGCTGTGGATGTGGCCCAACGCGCGCATCAGCGTGATGGGCGGCGAGCAGGCCGCCAGCGTGCTGGCCACCGTCAAGCGCGACGGCGTCGAGGCCAAAGGCGGCAGCTGGTCGGCCGACGAGGAAGAAGCCTTCAAGGCACCCGTGCGCGATCAGTACGAGGCGCAAGGCCACCCCTACTACGCCAGCGCCCGCCTCTGGGACGACGGCGTGATCCGCCCCACCGACACCCGCCGCGTGCTGAGCCTGGCCCTGAGCGCCGCGCTCAACGCCCCGATCCCCGAGACGCGTTACGGCGTCTTCCGCATGTGAGGACGCCCGCCATGTCGAACCTGGAGATCCGTCATGAAGGCCCCGTCAGCCATGTGTGGCTGAACCGCCCGACGCTGCGCAACGCCTTCGATGCCACCACGATTGCCGAGCTGATGCACACCTTCACCGAACTGGCCAGCCGAGACGGCCTGCGCGTGGTGGTGCTGGGCGCCCACGGCAAGGCCTTTTGCGCCGGCGCCGACCTGAACTGGATGCGCGAGATGGCCGGCTACAGCTGGGATGAAAACCATGCCGACGCCACCGGCCTGGCCGACATGCTGTGGGCCATTGCCAGCTGCCCGGTGCCGGTGATTGCCCGCGTGCAAGGCGACGGCTATGGCGGTGGCGTGGGCCTGGTCGCCGCCTGCGACATCGCGGTCGGCACGCCCACCGTGGGCTTCAGCCTGTCGGAAGTGAAGCTGGGCCTGACACCGGCCACCATCAGTCCCTATGTTCTGCGCGCCATCGGCGAACGTGCCGCGCGCCGCTACATCGTCACCGCCGAACGCTTCGATGCCACACAGGCTCACCACCTGGGCCTGTTGCACGAGGTGGTCGAGCCCGAGGCGCTGGACGCCACCGTGGACCGACTGGTGCAAGCCATCGTCGCCAACGGCCCGCAGGCCGTGCGCGCGGGCAAGCGCCTGATCCAGGAAGTGGCCGGACAGGAGATCACCCCTGCCCTGCGCGACCACACCGCGCGCCACATTGCCGACATCCGCGCCAGCGACGAAGGCCGTGCCGGCCTGCACGCCTTCCTGAACAAAACCGTGCCCGCGTGGCAGCAAGGCTGAGCCCATGTTCACCAAAATTCTGATTGCCAACCGCGGAGAGATCGCCTGCCGTGTGGCCAGCACCGCACGCCGCCTGGGCATCCGCACCGTGGCGGTTTACTCCGATGCCGACGCCCACGCTCGCCACGTGCAACTGTGTGACGAAGCCGTGCACATCGGTGGCGCCAGCCCGCGCGAGAGCTATCTGTGCGCCGACCGCATCCTCGCGGCTGCCCAGGCCACCGGCGCCCAGGCCGTCCACCCCGGCTACGGTTTCTTGAGCGAAAACGAAACCTTCGCCCAGGCCTGTGTCGACGCCGGCATCGCCTTCATCGGCCCGCCCCCCTCGGCCATCGCTGCCATGGGCAGCAAGTCGGCCGCCAAGGCCCTGATGGCGCAAGCTCAGGTACCCCTGGTGCCCGGCTACCACGGCCACAACCAGGACCCCGCCTTCCTGCAGGCCCAGGCCGACGAGATCGGCTACCCCGTGCTGATCAAGGCCAGCGCGGGTGGCGGTGGCAAGGGCATGCGCCTGGTGCAGCAGTCAGCCGACTTCGCCGCTGCCCTGGCCTCGTGTCAACGCGAAGCGCAAGCCAGCTTTGGCGACGCCCATGTGCTGATCGAGCGCTACGTCACCCGCCCACGCCACATCGAGATCCAGGTGTTCGGCGACACCCACGGCCACTACGTGCACCTGGGCGAGCGGGACTGCTCAGTGCAGCGCCGCCACCAGAAGGTACTGGAAGAAGCCCCAGCCCCCGGCATGACGCCCGAGCGCCGCGCCCAGATGGGCGACGCTGCCATCGCAGCCGCACGCAGCGTGGGTTATGTGGGCGCCGGCACGGTCGAGTTCATCTGCGAGCAGGACGGGCGGTTCTACTTCATGGAGATGAACACCCGCCTGCAGGTCGAACACCCTGTGACCGAGGCCATCACCGGCCAGGACCTGGTCGAGTGGCAACTGCGCGTGGCCGCCGGCGAGCCCCTGCCCCTCACGCAAGAGCAGATCACCTTCACCGGCCACGCCATCGAAGCGCGCATCTGTGCAGAGAACCCGGCTCAGCAGTTCCTGCCCGCCACCGGCACGCTGCAGGTGCTGCGCACCCCGGCGTGCAGCACCTTCTCGGTGGCCCCGGTGCGCATCGACAGCGGCGTGCGCGAGGGCGATGCCATCACCCCGCACTACGACTCGATGATCGCCAAGCTCATCGTGCACGGCGACAGCCGCGCCGCTGCCCTGGCCCGCCTCGACACCGCCCTGTCCGAGCTGCACATCACCGGCCTGAGCCACAACGTCAGCTTCCTGCGCCGCGTGGCCGCCACCACTTCGTTCGCCCAGGCCGATCTGGACACCGCCCTGATCGAGCGCGAACACAGCGCCCTGTTCGAGGCGCCCGCCTTGCGCACCGAACACGCCGTGGCCGGCGCCCTGCTGCGTCTGCAAGCCGACGAGCAGCACCACGCCCACCGCGACCCCTGGTCGCGCACCGACCACTGGCGCCTGCACGGCGATGCGCGTCGCCTCGTCAAGCTCCACATCGATGGGCAGACGCTCGCCGTCACCCTCGACATCCAGCGCGACGGCAGCTGGCAACTCAGCTGGGACGCCGTGACCGTGGGCGTACGCCCCCTGAGCCACACCGACCGCGGCGGCGAACAGTTCGAAGCCGATGTGCAAGGCCAACGCCTGCGCCTGAGCGTGTACCGCCACGGCGATGAGCTGGACGTCTTCACCCCCGAGGGTCACGCCCGGGTGCAGCACGTCGACCCGCTGCGCCAGGTGGACGAGCGCGCATCCGGCGGCCGCCTCACCGCCCTGATGCCCGGCAAGGTCGTCGCCATGCTGGTCAGCGAAGGCCAGCAGGTCAAGCAAGGCGACGCGCTGGCCGTCACCGAAGCCATGAAAATGGAGCACACCCTGACCGCCCCGCACGACGGTGTCGTCTCCGCCATCCTCTGCGCCGTGGGCGACCAGCTGGCCGAAGGCGTCGAACTGCTGCGCCTGGACGCCACGGCCTGAGCATCGCCACACAGGATCACACCATGAGCCATCCCACCTTTCCCACCCACGTCACCCTGGTCGATGTCGGCCCGCGTGACGGCCTGCAAAACGAAGCGCAGCCCGTGGCGGCTGCCGACAAGATCGAACTCGTGCACTGCCTGCAAGGCGCAGGCCTGCGCGAAATCGAGGTCACCAGCTACGTCAGCCCGAAGTGGGTACCGCAGATGGCCGACAACGCCGAGGTCATGGCCGGCATCCAGCGCCAGCCCGGCGTGCGCTACAGCGTACTCACCCCGAACATGAAAGGCTTTGAAGGCGCCCTCGCCTCGCAGGCCGACGAGGTGGTCATCTTTGCCGCCGCCAGCGAAGCCTTCAGCCAGCGCAACATCAACTGCTCCATCGCCGAGTCCATCGAGCGCTTCCGCCCGGTGGCCGAAGCCGCCAAGGCCCACGGCATGAAGGTGCGCGCCGCCGTCTCGTGCGCCCTGGGCTGCCCCTACCAGGGCGAGGTCTCACTCGACGCCGTCGAAAACGTGGTGCAACGCCTGCTCGACATCGGCTCGGACCACATCGGCATCGCCGACACCATCGGTGTGGGCACCGCCGGCCGCGTCACCGCCGTGATGGAGCGCGCCTTGAAGCACGTGCCCCTGGCCGAACTCAGCGGCCACTTCCACGACACCTACGGCCAAGCGCTCACCAACATCTACGCCAGCCTGGCACTGGGTATCCACACCTTCGACACCAGCATCGCCGGCCTGGGTGGCTGCCCCTATGCCAAGGGGGCCACTGGCAACGTCGCCACCGAAGACGTCGTCTACCTGCTGCACGGCCTGGGCATCTCCACCGGCATCAATCTCGACAAGCTGGTGGACGCCGGCGCCTTCATCTCCGGCGTGCTGGGCCGCAAGCCCGTCTCGCGCGTCAGCAACGCCCTGTTGGCCAAGCGCGCCCACGCCTGACCCCATTCCTGCGACACGATTCCTTTTTGACCCTGACCCCACGATCCCGAGGAGCTTTCTCATGACCCTGCCCGGCCTGAATCACCAACTCGGTGAGGACATCGACGCCCTGCGCGACAGCGTGCGTGCCTTCGTGGACAAGGAGCTCGCGCCCCGCGCCGCCGACATCGACCGCGACAACCTCTTCCCTGCCGACATGTGGAAGAAGCTGGGCGACCTGGGCGTGCACGGCCTGACCGTCTCCGAAGAGTACGGCGGCACCAACCTGGGCTACCTCGCCCACATGGTCGCCATGGAAGAAGTCAGCCGCGGCAGCGCCTCGGTCGGTCTGAGCTACGGCGCACACTCCAACCTGTGCATCAACCAGATCCACCGCAACGGCAGCGAAGCCCAGAAGCAGAAATACCTGCCCAAGCTCATCAGCGGTGACTTCGTCGGTGCCCTGGCCATGAGCGAGCCCAACGCCGGCTCCGACGTCGTCAGCATGAAGCTGCGCGCCGAGAAGAAGGGCGACCGCTACGTGCTCAACGGCAGCAAGATGTGGATCACCAACGGAGGTGATGCCGACGTGCTCGTGGTATATGCCAAGACCAACCCCGAAGCCGGCGCCAAGGGCATGACCGCCTTCCTGATCGAAAAGGGCATGAAGGGCTTCAGCAAGGGCCAGCACCTCGACAAGCTCGGCATGCGCGGCTCCAACACCTTCCCGCTGTTCTTTGAAGACTGCGAAGTGCCGGCCGAGAACGTGCTGGGCGGCGAAGGCAACGGCACCAAGGTGCTGATGAGCGGGCTGGACTACGAGCGTGCCGTGCTGTCGGGCGGCCCGCTGGGCATCATGCAGGCGGTGATGGACAACGTCGTCCCCTACATCCACGAGCGCAAGCAGTTCGGCCAGGCCATCGGCGAGTTCCAACTCGTGCAAGGCAAGGTCGCCGACATGTACACCGTGCAGCAGGCCGCCCGCTCACTGGCCTACACCGTGGCCAAGAACCTCGACGCCCTGGGCGCCCAACACGCCCGCCATGTGCGCAAGGACTGCGCCGCACTCATCCTGTGGACCGCCGAAAAAGCCACCTGGATGGCCGGCGAGGGCATCCAGATCTTCGGTGGCAACGGCTACATCAACGACTACCCGCTGGGCCGCCTGTGGCGCGACGCCAAGCTGTACGAGATCGGTGCCGGCACCAGCGAGATCCGCCGCATGCTGATCGGCCGCGAACTGTTTGCCGAAACGGCCTGATCGGCTGCACCACCGCCGCCGGATGCGTCCGGTGGCGCCCACACGGGCTCAGGTGGCACACCGGCGTGCCACTCACACCTCGGTCGTTTCCAGCACCACCCGGTTACGACCCTGGGCCTTGGCCTGGTACAGCGCGGCATCGGCCCGTGCCAACCAGCCCGTCAGGCTCAGCTCACGGCGATCGAACTGCGCCACCCCGATGCTGACGCTGAACTGCAGCGGCTTGCCCTCCACCAGCAAGTGGCTGTTCTGCACCGCCTCACGGATGCGCTCGGCCAAAGCCGTGGCCTGTTCCGCCGTGATGTTGGGCAAAAGCACCACAAACTCTTCTCCACCCAGACGCGCCACCAAGTCGACCTTGCGCACCAGTTGCTGCACCGTCTGCGCAAAGCTCACCAACACCGCATCCCCCGTCACGTGGCCATGGATGTCGTTGACCACCTTGAAGTGGTCCAGGTCCATCATCAGCAAGGACAGCTCGGTGCGATAGCGCAACGCCCGCTGCATCTCGGCCTCGGCGGCTTCCGAGAACGCACGCCGGCTGGCCACCCCTGTCAGTGAGTCCGTGCGCGCAGCCAGTTCTGCGGCCTCCTTCTGGTCTCGCAACTCCTGTGTGGCATGGGTGATCTGCTGCTGCAACTCTTCCTGCGTGGTCGCAATGCGCGCCACCATGGCATTGATGCCCACGGCCAGCGGGCGCAAGATGCCGCTGCTTGCCACGTCCACGCGCTCGCTCAACTGCCCCTCGCCCACCAACTCCACCACGCGGTTGATGCGACCAATCTGTGACGACACCAGATCGGCCAGCACCGAGGCCATCACCCCGGCGAGCATCAAGCCCCCCACAGCGGTCGCCAGCGACCAGATCAGCAAATCGCGTCGCTGCTGCGCCAGGGCCTGCAGCGACATCTCCACCACGGCATAGCCCAGCAAGCGGCTCTCGGTGGCACGGATGGGCGACGAGACATCGGGGACAGGCGCGTAAACATCGTCCTGTAGCGCCGACTCGGTGCTGTAGATGGGCTGGGCCACCACCAGAGATGCCTTCGTCTGCACGATCTGGATGGCGCCATCCAGGCGCGGCGAAGGCGCGCTCATGCGCCCCGCTTGAGCCGTCACCCGGCCCTGGGCGTTGTACAGGATCACCCCCCGCAACTGATCATCGCTGCGCAAGGTCGCCTCGGCCAGGCGCGTCAGCGACTCGCGGTCCCCCGCAAACAAACTGAACTCTGCCGCACTGCCCAACTGCCGTGCCGAGGCCACTCCACGGTCCATCAAGGCTTCGGCCATGCGCCCGCCGTACTGCGAGGCAAAACCCACCACCAGCAAGGCAATCACCAGCATGGCCGGCAAAGCCGTTGCCAGCCACAGGCGCACCCGCACACCACCCAATCGGAGTTTCACCGCATGCCCTCCTCACGCCGCACGGCATCGGTCAACACCGCCACATCGGGCACATCCAGCCCCAACGATCGGCACACTTGTTCATTGATGGCGATGGTGAACCCATCGGCCACACGCGGAGTCGGCCAAGCCGCTCCGACAGCAGGGGCGCTCAGCGCCCCCTTCAACATCGCCGCCACCTGACGCCCGGCTTGCGCCGGACTGGCATACAACCCCAAGGCCGCCCCCGCCTTGACCACGGCCGGCGAATAGCTCACCACCGGCACACGCTGCCGATAGGCCGTCATCAACATGTGCTGCAGCGCCGACACATCGGCCACCGCGCTGTCCGGCAAGATGAGCAGCACGTCGGCCTCCGACAGCACGGCCCGCAACGCGGCCGACAGGGTGTCGGGGCCCTTCACAGTGCCCACGACCAGGCTCAGTCCCTTGTCCTGCGCGGCCTTGAGCAGCGCCTGGCGCTGCGCGAGCGCATCTTCGTGCACCAGCACCCCCACCTTGCTCAGGCTGGGCAGGGCTCGGCGAATCAAGGTCAGATAGCGCCCCACCGGCTGATCCAGATACGCCGCCGACACCCAGGCGGGCGGGCGGCTCCAGATCGCCATGAACCCGTCGCGAGGCACCAGGGCGCTCAAGACCGGGACGCGGGCCCATTCAGGCTGGGCCGCGGCCCGCTCCATGACCATGCGCAAGGCCGTCGCGCCCAAGGTGACCACGGCTGCGGGTGGAGGCCCGGCTGGCAAATCGCGCGCTGCCAGCAGCTTCAGTTCACGCCCGCGCCCCACCTGCCGCCACTCGGCCTGCAAGGCCGCGGCCGACTCGGTGTAGGCCCACGAGGCATCCGAAGGCAAGACCCACACAGCCTCACTCGCGGCCTGCACCAGCCCCGTCCTGAACATCAGGGGGGCGCCGGCGGTCAGGGCAAGCGATTGGCGGCGCGTGATCAGATCACATCTCCATGCGCAGGGTCAGGAAGCTTTTGCGGGCGAGTTGGAAATTGCGACGGACCAGGAAGAACGGCCGGTCGCCCTCGGCCGACTGTACCGTGAAAGCGAGTTCGGCCTTGGTCAAGCCCACACGGAAAGGATAGGCCAGACGGACATCGGTGCGATGCGAAAACGGCATCCAGTCACGTTTATCACGAAAGGTCATGCCTCCCAGTCGCTCGTGGATGACGCTGAGTTGCACGTCCCCCGGCAGTCTCTGGAACAGGCCGATCAAGGTGGCATGAGCCGGCGGGCGACGCTCGTCCCGGCCATCGATGACTGGGTCATCCCACCGCAGGTCGGAAAAGCTCTGGTTGAGCCAGAGCTCCGTGGTGCCAAACGGCTTCCAGCGCACCTGATACTCCAGGCCCACCATCGTCAGGCCGGTCAGGTTGACGTAGTCCCGGGTCTTGGACTTGAGGCTGGGGTTGAGCGGACTCGGATACGTGCTCACCTTGATCAGCTCATCCATGCGCTCGTGGTACAGCCTCGCATCCAGTGTCAGGCTCTGATTGGGGAAGCGCCCCACATAACCGATCTCGGTGCTGCGCAACTCCTCGGGCTTGACCCGTCCGGTGGCCCCGAACTCATGGGTCAGCAAGGTGCCTTGCGCGTCG
This sequence comes from Aquabacterium sp., assembly GCF_034003525.1. Classification (GTDB taxonomy): domain Bacteria; phylum Pseudomonadota; class Gammaproteobacteria; order Burkholderiales; family Burkholderiaceae_C; genus Aquabacterium. The sequence goes on along the minus strand of NZ_JAVEYN010000004.1, from coordinate 101,244 downwards.
TAGATCCGCACGTCGGCGTCCAGCTCCGACAGGTTGGGCGCGCGAATGGACTCGGTGACCCCCACCCGGAAAGTGTGGGCCGCGCTCGGCATCCAGTTGACCATGAACCTCGGCGCCGTGTAGGTGCCGACGCGGCTGTGGTGCCCCACGAACAGCCCCGTGTTGACCAGCCATTGCGGCGTGGCCCGCCATTCCACGGTGCCAAACACCCGGCTTTCCTGGAAGGCCGGCCAGTCGTGGGTTGCGTACAGCGGGAAGGACTGCGCCTTCTCGTCCTTGTGGCCCGTGCCGATCACCGCCCGCACATGGTCTGACAAGGTCACCTTGTACTGCAACTCGACGTTGGTGCGGCGGCCCTTGCCGCTGTAGTCCATGACCGCGCCCGGCAGACCGGGCACATCGGCGACATCCACCAGGCGGTCTTCCATGTAGTTGGCCGACACCTTCAGCTCATTGCGCTCACTCACCTGCCGGCGCCACTCGGCCTGCCAATGGGTATTCCGCGTATGAACCGTGTGAAAGGGGTTGCCCTGATCTGTGGCGGAATACCCCTCCCCACCCTCCAGGTACGACACCCCCATCGCCACCATCACGTCATCGGCCAGCGAGGGTTTGAAGTCGGCACGCAGGTTCGCCTGGCCGAGGCGTCGGTCATCGTAGGCGTTGAGGTAACCCGTGTCGCGCTGCTCGCCGACCGACAGGCGCACACTGGCCGTCTCGTCGCCCACCCCGATGCGGGCGCGGCGGTCCTGAATGCCGTGATCGCCGCTGCTGACCGTCAACTCTCCCCCCACCGTGTCGGCGCTGTGGCGGGTGATGATGTTGATGACCCCGAACATCGCGTTGGCGCCATAGGCGGCCGAATTGGCGCCGCGCAGCACCTCGATGCGCTCGATGTCCTCGAGCATCACGTCCATCATGCCGCGGTGGGTGTCCCCCAGATAGCTGCTGGCGTACACCGAGCGGCCATCGATCAGCACCAGGTTGCGCGTGCCATAGTCATCGATCGGAATGTGATACGAGGCCAGCGGGTTGGCCCCGTTCCAGCCCCCTGCCAGGTAACCGGGCACCAGGCGCATCACTTCGACCAGCGTGCGTGCGCCTGACAGGCGAATCGTGTGCCGGTCGATGACGGTGATGGCCCCCGGTGCCTCGTTGAGCGGCTGATCCAGCCGACTGGCAGTCAGCACCACCGGCACCTGGGCGAAGTAGTCTTCTTCCGTGGGTGCGCGTTCGGCCGCCTGCGTGCTCACGACGGTCAACCCAGCCCAGGCCAAGCCCAGCACCAGATGGCGGCACGCCCTTCGAACACACAACACAGACAACGGCCCCATCTCACACCCATTCACCAAACGTCCGCAATTATGAGCTTGATGACCTCTGACTCACACCAGGAATGGCGAGAACGATTGCTCACATTTCCAGCTGCAAGGTCAAGAAGCCCTGACGGCCACGTCGGTAGTTGCGCTGGGGGTCAAAGAACAGCTGATCACCTTCCACGGACTGCACCGTGAAGGCCGCCTCGGCTTTGTAGCCACCCCATCGGAAGGTGCGTCCGAGGCGCAGGTCCGTGCGGTGCGTCGTCGCCATCCAACTGGACTTCGCGCGCAAGGTCATCGAGCCCACGCGTTCGTGCAACAGGCTGATCTGCCAGTTGTCAGGCAGCTGCTGGAACAACGCGACCGTGGTGGCATGCCGTGGCGGACGACGCTCCTCTTTGGCCTCATAGTCGGGAGCATCCCACTTCAAGCGCGAGAAATTCTGGTTCAGCCACAGCTCGGTGCGGGGCGTGGCCTTCCAGCGCAACTGATACTCCAGCCCCACCAGCGTCAGCGCAAGGCGATTGACGAAGTCCCGGGTCTTGCCCAGCTGGTAAGGCAACGGGGCGGTCCCGTCACCGTTGTCGTCCACCACCACATCGCGCATGCGCTCACGGTACAGGCGCGCATCCAAGGTCACCTGCGCCTCGGGCCAGCGCCCCAGATACCCGATTTCCTGGCTGAGCAAGGTCTCGGGCTGCACCGCCCCACTGGCGGCGTAGGCGCGCGAGAAATAGGGGGTGCCGGGCAGATTGACGCGGACGTCGCTCTTGTACTCGGACAAACTGGGGGCACGGATCGATTCAGTCACGCCCAGGCGCCAGGTCTGGTGAGGGGTCGCCAGCCAATTGACCATCAGACGCGGCGCGGTGTAGGTCCCCGCCAGCGTGTGGTCTCCCATGAACAGGCCCGCATTGAGCAACCACGCGGGGTCCACGCGCCATTCCGCCGTGCCAAACAGACGGGTCTCGCCCATCGAAACCCAGCCCTGACCGTAATACATCGTGTCCGAGAGCGCCCGCTCATCCTTGTAGCCCACCCCTACCAGGGTGCGCCAGGTCGGGCTCCAGACAGTGCGCTGTTGCACCTCCACATTGTGGCGCTGTCCCCAGGTGCCGTAGTCCACATCCAAGGAGATCGGTGGGAAGGGTGACACGTGCACCTGCACGGACATCGGCTCCCGCTGGCGGTCTTCCATGTAGCTGAGAGACACCTGCAACTCGTTGCGCTCATCGAGTTGCCGTCGCCATTCGAACTGCCCATGTGTCGTGCGGGAACGCAGTTGATGGTAAGGACTGCTCGGGTCCGTGGGCCCATACCCTTGTCCGGCCAGCAACTCCGATGCTGCCAGCGCCACCATCACCTCATCGGCCAGCGTGGGCTGGAAGTCGGCACGCAGGTGCACCTGGCCCAGGCGCTTGTCATCGAATGCGTTCAGGTAACCCCGGTCGCGCTGCTCGCCCACCGACAACCGCACGTTGTTGCCTCCTGTGCCCACGCCCAGGCGAGCATAGGTGTCGCGGATACCGTTGTCTCCCACGGACAGCGCCACCGCGCCGCCCACGGTGTCCACACTGTGCCGGGTGATGATGTTGACGACCCCGAACATCGCGTTGGCCCCGTAGGCCGCGGAATTGGCGCCACGCAGCACCTCGATGCGTTCGATGTCCGGCAAGAGCACGTCCATCATGCCGCGATGGGTGTCCCCCAGATAGCTGCTGGCATACACCGACCGACCATCGATCAGCACCAGGTTACGCCCGCCGTAATCATCCAGGGCCACGTGGTAAGACGCCAGCGGATTGGCCCCGTTCCACCCACCCAGCACGTAACCGGGCACCAGGCGCAGCAGCTCGGCCACGGTGCGCGCGCCCGACTGGCGGATGGTGTCACGGTCGATCACCGTCATGGCGCCAGGCGCTTCGTTGAGCGGCTGATCGAGCCGGCTGGCGGTCAGCACCACCGGCAACTGGGCAAAATAGTCTTCCTCTGTGGGGGCTCGCTCGTCGGCATGCGCGCCCAAGCCTGCCAGGCCTGCCATTGACAAGCCCAGCATCACGCCCTGGCACACCTTCCGAATCCGCAATCCTCGCAACGCAACCATCACACACCCGTGTACTGCATGGCTGTCATTATGCGCACGGGGATATCACCGCCTCATGACGATGGCCACCGAGAACGCGCGGGCAGGACATGCCCTCGTGACAGTGTGAAGATTGACACGCTTCACCTCAGGCAATCCAGATTCAAAACGGCGTCACCACGAATTCATCGACGTTTCAAATGGAAACACAGCTAACGTTCGCCGAATTCAATCCCTCCACAGTGAGCAGTACCATGAATCTTCAGCAGTTGTCCGTGGGCAAGCGCCTGAGCCTGGGCTTTGGCCTGGTGCTGGCCATCCTGGTCGTCGTCACTTTGATCGCTCTGGTCAAGGTGAGTGTCATCAACACCGCCCTGCACGCCAACAGCGACGAACACACCGACCTCCAACGCTACGCCATCAACTTTCGCGGCTCGGCGCACGACCGCGCCATCGCCATCCGCGACGTGGTGCTGAGCACCAGCGAAGCCGAGCAGCAAAAAGAGGTCGCCACCATCGAGGCCCTGGCGCGCTTTTATGCCGAATCTGCCAAGCCGCTGGAGACCCTGATAGCCCAGTCAGCCGACCAGGCCGATTTGAAGCGCCTGTATGGCGCAGTCCAGACCATCGAGGCGCAGGCCGTCGCCACCACCCAATCCATCGTGAACATGGTGCGCGCGGGCGATGCCGCCGGTGCCCAGACCCTGCTGTGGTCGCAGGCCAAGCCGCAGTATGTGCAATGGCTGGCCGCCATCAACCAGCTGATCGATTATGAAGAACAGCGCATCCAGACCGAAAACAAGATCGCCCTGGAAGAAGCCGAAGGCTTCCTCACCGTCATGCTCACAGCCCTGACCCTGGCGCTGCTGTGTGGCGCCGCGCTCGCCTGGACGCTGTCGCGCAGCATCGTGCAGCAACTGGGCGCCGAGCCCCAGGCCCTTGGGGATGCCGCCCGACGCGTTGCCGCCGGTGACCTCAATCCGATTCCCGGTGCAGACCAGGCCCCAGCCGACAGCGTGCTTGCCTCCCTGGGCGCCATGCGCACCAGCCTGGCCAGCATCGTGGCCCAGGTTCGTCAGGCGTCCGACTCGATTGACACCGGATCAGCCGAGATCGCCACCGGCAACGCCGACCTGTCGGTGCGCACCGAACAACAGGCGTCCAACCTGCAGCAAACCGCCTCGTCGATGATGCAGATGAACACCGCCGTCAAGGCCAATGCCGACACCGCCCGCCACGCCACCCAACTGGCCTCATCGGCCAGTGCGGCCGCCACCAAGGGCGGCGAGGTGGTCGGCCAGGTGGTGGCGACCATGGACGACATCAGCGCCAGCTCACGCAAGATCGCCGACATCATCGGCGTGATCGACGGCATCGCCTTCCAGACCAACATCCTGGCGCTCAACGCCGCAGTGGAGGCCGCGCGGGCGGGCGAACAGGGCCGTGGCTTCGCCGTGGTCGCTTCCGAGGTGCGCAGCCTCGCCCAACGCAGCGCCGAGGCCGCTCGCGAAATCAAGTCCCTGATCGGCGACAGCGTCACCAAGGTCGAACTGGGCACGCAACTGGTCAACGACGCCGGCGCGACCATGGACGACATCGTCGCCCGGGTGAAAAACGTGTCCGACCTGATCCACGAGATCGGCGCCTCCACGCAGGAGCAGACCGACGGCATCGACCGGGTCAGCCACGCCGTCAGCGAACTCGACCGCAGCACGCAGCAGAACGCCGCCCTGGTGGAAGAAAGTGCCGCCGCGGCCGAAAGCCTGCAGCATCAGGCCCGCCGCCTGGCGGAACTGGTGCGGCTGTTCCAGTTGACGGCCTCGGACACGGGGCGGTGAGCCGCGCCTGATCCCGCCCGCCTCACCACCCCCACACGAGGCTGCGCGCCACCCAGCCCTGCACGCCAGCGTCGGTGCGCACCTGCACCCATTTGGACTGCGTCTTCACGGTGCGCACCACCTCACCGCGCGCCAACTTGGCGATCAGCTTGTGATGGGTGCCTGGCCCGCGGCGCAGATTGGCCACCGACGCCTTGACGATGTGATGGCGCGTCGCGCCCGTCAAGGGCTGATAGACCCAGCCAGTGTCGTTTTCAAAGTCTTGCACCTTGAGCCACTTGCCCGAGGCGCCGGTCACCCGCAGCGGGTAGCCCTGGCTCAGCGTCCACTGCGCGGCGTGGTGCGTGCCGGGCCCCGCACGCATCATCACCGACTCACGGGCAATGCTGACATGATCGGGCTGCGCCACCGCACCGGTGGTCCACACGGCGAGCGCCACAGCCACGGCGGCGAAGGGTCGGTCAAACTTCATGGGTCTGCTGAAAGTAATCACGTTTTCATCATAAAACATTTGCACAAATGCAAAATACCCCACTGAGCCTGGGAACTTTGACACGCTTTAGCACTCTGACCCTGCGAGTGCTAACATTGCCCGAGAAGGATCCACGAAAGGACCAGCCATGACCCTGACGACCGCCCTTGCGACCCGTGACCCCTGGAGTGTGGTGCCCTCATTGGGCAATCTGGACGCGTACATCCGTTCCGTTCAGGCCATCCCCATGCTGGAGGCCGACGAGGAGCAGTCCCTGGCGCGTCGTTTGCGTGACCAGCAGGACCTGCAAGCCGCCTCCCGCCTGGTGCTCTCGCACCTGCGTCTGGTCGTGTCCATCTCCCGCCAGTACCTGGGCTACGGCCTGCCGCAAGGCGACCTGATCCAGGAAGGCAACGTCGGCCTGATGAAAGCCGTCAAGCGCTTCGACCCCGATCAGGGCGTGCGCTTGGTGAGCTACGCCATGCACTGGATCAAGGCCGAGATCCACGAATACATCCTGAAGAACTGGCGCATGGTCAAGGTGGCCACCACCAAGGCCCAGCGCAAGCTGTTCTTCAACCTGCGCTCGCTCAAGCACCAGTTCAAGGGCGAAGAAGGCGCAGAACATCTGGGCCGCGCCTGCCTGTCCGAGGCCGACATCCATCGCGTGGCCACCGAGCTCAATGTGCGCCCGGAAGACGTCATCGAGATGGAAACCCGCATGGCTGGCGGTGACGTGGCCCTGGAAGCCCCCACCGACGACGACGGGGATGCCCCCGTGGCCCCGCTGGCCTACCTGGCCGACGAGGTGCACGAGCCGACCCGCGTGATCGAAGCCCACCGTCGTGACTGGCTGGCCAGCGATGGCATTGCCCTGGCGCTCGACCAGCTGGACGCCCGCAGCCGCCGCATCGTCGAAGAGCGCTGGTTGCAGGTCAATGACGATGGCTCGGGCGGCATGACGCTGCACGAGCTGGCCGCCGAATATGGCGTCAGCGCCGAGCGCATCCGTCAGATCGAGGTGGCCGCCATGAAGAAAATGCGCAAGGCCCTCACCGAGGTCGTCGACGCCTGATCCAGCGCAGCAGCGCCAGCCCACGGGTTGGCGCGCTTGCTGTCACGGTTGGCGGGCGTCTGATTCAGGCGCCGCGCAGCCGCGCGATCATCGCCGCCGTGGCCGGATCCAGGCCACTCACATCACCGCTGTCCAGGCGCGGCAGCAGGTCATTGCTCATGGCCTTGCCCAGCTCCACGCCCCACTGGTCGAAGGAGTTGATGCCCCACAGGGCGCCGCTCACCAGCACCCGGTGTTCGTGCAGCGCGATCAGGGCGCCCAGCGAGCGCGGAGTCAGCGCGTCGATCACCATCGTCAGGCTGGGGCGGTTGCCGGGGAAGGTGCGGTGGCGTGCAATGATCTCCGGCGGCACGTCTTTCGAGGCGGTCGGCGCCACCTCGTGGACAGCCTGCTCGGTGGTCTTGCCCCACATCAGCGCCTGCGCCTGGGCCAGGCCATTGGCCAGCAGCATCCGGTGCTGACGGTGCAGCATCTCCTGCACGGCGGGTGACAGCTGCTCGGCATCGCGCAGAGGCAAGCCCTTGAACAGGATGAACTCCACCGGAATCACGTCGCTGCCCTGGTGCAGCATCTGGAAAAACGCGTGCTGGCCATTGACGCCCGGCTCGCCCCACACCACCTCGCTGGTCGCGTAGGGCAACGGTTGACCATCACGGTCGACGCCCTTGCCATTGCTCTCCATGACGAGTTGCTGCAAATAGGCCGGCAAACGCCGCAAGCCGTGGTGATACGGCGCCACGCAACGGCTGGTGTAGCCCTTGAAGTTGCGATTCCAGACGTCCATCAGGCCCAGCCACAGCGGCAGGTTCGCCTCTGAGGGTGCCGAAGCAAAGTGCCGGTCCATGGCATGTGCGCCGTCGAGCAAGGCGCGGAAATGCCGGCTGCCCAGCGCCAGCGCAATCGGCAAACCAATGGCCGACCACAGCGAAAACCGTCCACCCACCCAGTCCCAGAAACCAAAGGTACGGGTGATGCCAAAGGCGGCCGCTCCCTCCACATTCGAGGTCGTGGCCACAAAGTGGCGGGCGATGTCCGTGCCACCCTGGTCCAGGAACCACTGGCGTGCCGTGCGGGCGTTCACCATGGTTTCCTGGGTCGTGAACGTCTTCGACGCCACGATGAACAGGGTGTGCTTCGGGTCCACCTGGCGCAGCACGCCGGCCAGGTCCTGCCCGTCGATGTTCGAGACGAAGTGGCAGCGCAGGCGCGGGTTCGCAAAGGCCTCCAGCGCCATCACCACCATCTGCGGCCCCAGGTCAGAGCCGCCAATACCGATGTTCACCACATCGTGGATGTCACCCGGGTTCGGCCCCCCGGCACTGGCCGTCACCTCGTCGGCAAAGGCCAGCATCTGGTCGAGCACCGCGTGCACTTCGTCGCTGAAGGGCGCTTGGCCACGTGGCGCACGCAAGGCGGTGTGCAGCACCGCCCGCCCTTCCGAGCCATTGACCAGTTCACCGCGCAGCATCGCATCGCGCCGCTCGGTCAGGCGACACTCCCGGGACAGGTCCAGCAGGTGGCGGCGCGTGGCCACGTCCCAATGCACCCGTGACAGGTCCACCACCACCTCGGGCGCCTCGAAGGTCAGGGCCTCGACGCGGTGAGGGTCCTCGGCAAACAGGGTGCGCAGATCCAGGTCGGCGCCATGGGCGTGGTAGTGCCCGCTCAGGGCCGCCCAGGCCACCGTCTGGTCACAGCGGGGAGACGACATCATGCCCCCCTCCTCAGCGCTGGGCTTCGATCAGGGTGTCCAGCTTGCCGGCCTCCACGGCAAACGCGCGGATGCCCTCGGCCAGCTTCTCGGTGGCCATGGCGTCCTCGTTGAGGGCGTAGCGGAAGGCAGCCTCGCTCAGAGGCGCCTCGGGCGCCTGCGTGCTCGACGGCGGTGTCAGGTGACGCGGCACCGGCGCCTCACTGGCCTGCAGTTGCGCCAGCAACTCAGGGCTGATGGTCAGGAGGTCACAGCCGGCCAGAGCCAGGATCTGCCCCACATTGCGGAAGCTCGCGCCCATCACCTCAGTGTGCACACCGTGGGCCTTGTAGTACTGGTAGATGCGGGTGACGGACTGCACGCCCGGATCGTTGACGCCGGCCTGTGCGGCCTCGTCCCAAGCGGCGCCGGCCGACTTCTTGTACCAATCGTAAATGCGCCCCACGAAGGGCGAGATCAGCTGAACGCCGGCGTCGCCACAGGCCCGCGCCTGCGCAAAAGCGAACAGCAGCGTCAGGTTGCAGTGGATGCCTTCCTGCTCGAGCACGCGGGCGGCCTGGATGCCTTCCCAGGTGGCGGCGATCTTGATCAGCACGCGAGACCGCGCCGCACCAGCGGCCTCATACAGGGCGATCAGGCGCCGCGCACGCACCAGCGTGGCCTCGGTATCGAAGCTCAGGCGAGCATCCACCTCGGTCGACACGCGACCTGGCACCACCTTGAGGATCTCCAGACCAAAGCGCACCAGCACCTGGTCGACGATCACCTCCAGCGCTTCGCTCCGGTGCGCGGCCACCACCTCAGCCAGCAAGGGCACGTACTCGGGCTTTTGCACCGCTTTGAGGATCAACGACGGGTTGGTCGTGGCGTCTTGCGGGGTGAACTGGGCCAGTTGCTTGAAGTCACCGGTATCGGCGACCACCGTGGTGCAGGCCTTGAGTTGATCGAGTTGCGAGGTCATGGGCAAACAAGGAAAAAGGGGCTGACTTGGATCCCATATCGCAACGAGATCGGCCAGCATCCTGAATTTGACTTATCGTGAAGCCACATTCTGTCTCCAAAATCATGACAGGGGCCCGCTCAGGCCCCTCAATGGGCCGCATCCCCCCCTTATTGGGTCTCCTCCATGTCCTTTGATCTGGTTTTTTTCGGCGGCACGGGCGATCTGACCTGGCGCAAGCTCATGCCGGCGCTGTTCCAGGCCTGGCGCCACGGCAAGCTGCCCACACACGGTCGTATCCTCGCCGTCGCCCGCGACGAGCGCACGGACGCCAGCTACCGCCAGTGGCTCCAAGACAAGCTCGCCTCGGGCGACGACCTCGCCAAGCGCCCCACCGAAGACGAGTTCGAGCGCTTCGCGGCCCTGGTGCACTACCTGTGCATGGACCTGTCACGGCCCGGGGACTACAGCTCGCTGCGCCAGTGGCTGGCGGCACGCCAGGCCGACACCGTGGTGATGTACCTGGCCACCAGCCCTCACCTCTTCCCCATCATCTGCGAGCAGCTTGGCGCCGCCGGCCTCAACCACCCCGGGGTGCGCGTGGTGCTGGAAAAGCCCCTGGGCCACGACCTCGCCTCAGCCCAGGCCATCAACCGAGCCGTGGGCGCGGTGTTCAGCGAACGCCAGGCCCTGCGCATCGACCACTACCTGGGCAAGCCTTCGGTGCAGAACCTGATGGCCCTGCGCTTCGGCAACGTGCTGTTCGAGCCCCTGTGGCGCCGCGAGAGCATCGCCAACATCCAGATCACGCTGGCCGAGAGCCTGGGCGTGGGCACCCGGGGCGACTTCTACGACCGCACCGGCGCCCTGCGCGACATGATCCAGAACCACGCGCTGCAGTTGCTCACCATGGTCGCGATGGAACCCCCGTCCAGCGCCGATGCCGACGCCATCCGTGACGAAAAGCTCAAGGTCCTGCGCTCGCTCAAACCCTTCGACGCCGCCTCGGTGGCGCGCGACGTGGTGCGCGGCCAGTACCGCGCCGGCACCGTGGGCGGGGTGAGCGTGCCCGGCTACCTGGACGAGGCCAAGGTGCCACCCGGCAGCAGCACCGAAACCTTCGTGGCGCTGCGCTGCGAAATCCAGAACTGGCGCTGGGCCGGCGTGCCCTTCTACCTGCGCACGGGCAAACGCCTGGCGCGCCGCCATGCCGAGATCGTGGTGAACTTCCGCCCCACGCCGCACTCGATCTTCCCTGGCGCGCAGTCGCCCAACCAGTTGGTGATCAAGCTCCAACCCGATGATGGTCTGCAGTTGCACCTGCTGGCGGCCAAAGGCGCCCTGGGCCCCGACCCGGCGGCGGGCCATCAGGCCGAGCACCTGTCACCCGTGTCCCTCGATCTGGATTTCGACAAGGCCTTCCCCACCGACCGGGTGGGCGCCTATGAGCGCATGCTGCTCGATGCCCTGGCGGGCCGCTTGAACCTGTTCGTGCGCTCGGACGAGCAAGAGCAGGCCTGGCGCTGGGTGGAGCCCATTCTGGAAGCCTGGCGACACGATGCCAGCGGCCTGAAGACCTACAGCGCGGGCACCTGGGGACCGGCTGCCGCGAGTGCGCTGGTGGCACGCGACGGCTTCGCCTGGGCCGAAGAAAGCTGACACCCCCAGCACGCACGGCAGGGCGCACCATCACTGGCGCGCCAGCTGCCGAGGCGACGCTCAGGCCGACTGCAGGAGCCCGTCTACGCCGTACAGGCGGGCCAGCTCGGTCAGCTTCGGGGGCAGGTGCTGCACCGCGAACGCGCGCCCATTGGCCCGCGCCATGCGCTGGCATTCCAGCAGCACCGCCAGCGCGCTAGAGTCAAACTGCTGCAAGGCCGCGCCGTCCACGGTCAGCATGGCCGCCTCCGTGCCGCCTTGGACGGCGGCCTGGTCCAGCGTCTGGCGGAACAGACGCAGCACGTGCGGTACTTCAGCGTGCGTGATGACGGCTGGCAGCAGCAACATGGTTCAGCCCGCGTTCTTCGTCACCAACTGGCGGTTGCGCTCGGCCAGCTTGGAGATCAGGCCGTCGATGCCCGAGGCGTTGATCTCCTGGGCAAAGCTGCTCTGGTGGGTCTGCACCAGCCAGGCGCCCAGCACGTTCACGTCATACACCTTCCAGGTGCTGCCCGACTTCTCCAGACGGTAATTCAACTGGATCGGGTCGCCCTTGCCCTTGACCACGGTGCGCACGATCACGTCCGTGTCGGTGGGACGCGCGCGTGAGGGCAGGTACTCGATGACCTGGTCCTTGACCTGGGAGGCCGCCCCCGCATAGGTGTGCACCAGCAGGGTCTTGAACTCGTTTTGCAGGCGCTGACGCTGATCCGGCGTGGCGCGACGCCAGGCGGGGCCGACGGCGGCGGCGGTCATGCGCACGAAGTTCACGTTCGGCATGATCTTGGCATCGACAACGGCAGTGATCTTGCGCAGGTCACCGGACTGGATGGCCTTGTCGGCCTTGACCGTGGCCATCACCTCGTTGGTGATGGACTGGATGAAAGCTTCCGGCGTCTGGGCGGGCACGGCGGCCTGTGCCGGAGCGGCTTGCGCCCACACCGGGGCCGTGGCCAGCGCCGACACGGCCAGCACGGCCGAACTCATCACACGGGCAGCGAACAAACGAGAATGCAACACAAGGGTCCTTTCTGTGATCCTCATGCCTTCCTGAACGCCTCAGGGGCTGCCCAGGATGACGGGATCATCTGATTTTGTGCGGAAAAAGCGGGCGAGCAGCCACCCTGTCAGGGTGCGCTGGCAACGGAAGCCGCGGACGCGGCCGCCTCAGCCGCTTCGGCCTCTTCCTCGGTCTCAGGCAGGTCGTAGCGGGGTTGAGGCGCCTCGTCCTCCTCCTCGAGCAGAGGCTGCGGGCGGCCGGCGTCAATCAGGCTTTGGCGCCGCTGCAGGTAGGCGTCCCGGGTGAAGGCGTACTTGTCCAACGCCACGCCGTCGAGCAAGTCGGTGGCCTGCAGGTAGGCGGCCCGGGTGCTGACGCCGTTGAGCAGGCGAATGAGGTTGTCCTCACGGGCCCCATCGATCAAGGTGGTGGCCGAGAAGGTCATGCTGGTGGCGATGTTGGCCGAGTCACGCACCGACGAGGGGCCCATGATCGGCCAGACGATGTAGGCCCCCGAAGGTGCGCCCCACACGCCCAGCGTCTGCCCCAGGTCCTCGTTGAAACGGTCCAGGCGCATCGGCGTGGCCAGGTCGATCAAGCCGCCCAGGCCCAGCGTCGAGTTCACCGCCACCCGCATGGTGCTGGCGGCGCCGTCCTTGAAGCGACCTTGCAGGAACAGGTTCACCGACGACCAGACGTCACCGATGTTGCCAAAGAAGTTGCGCACCCCGGTGCGCACGGGCGAAGGCGTGACCTTCACATAGCCCTCGGCCATGGGCTTGAGCACATGCACGTCCACCGCATCGTTGAACGAGAACACGCCCCGATTCCACGACTCCAGCGGATCATGCGGATGCTGGGTGGCACAACCGGACAGCGCCAGCACGAGCGGCAGGCTCACCGCACACGCCAGGGCGCGGGCGCGACGCCCCAGATCGGAAGACACCCGACTCATTTGCCACCGTCCTTGCCGCCCTCGGCGGCCTTGCTGTAGAGGAACTGACTGATCAGGTTTTCCAGCACGATGGCCGACTGCGTGCTCTTGATGACATCACCAGCCACCAGATTGGTCTCCCCGTAACCGGGCTCCAGGCCAATGTACTGCTCGCCCAGCAGACCGGCCGTCAGGATCTTGGCCGAGCTGTCCTTGGGGAAGGCGGCGCCCTTGTTCATCTCGATCTCGACCTTCGCCTGGAAGGTCTCGTTGTCGAACGTGATGGCCGTGACACGGCCGACGACCACGCCCGCGCTCTTGACCGCCGCCTTGGGCTTGAGGCCACCGATGTTGTCGAACAGGGCCGCGACCTTGTAGCCCGACTCGAACGACAAGGTCAGCAGGTTGCCAGCCTTGAGGGCCAGAAAGACGATTGCCGCCGCCCCCAGCATCACGAAGATGCCGACCCACACGTCATGTTTTGATTTCTGCATATCGTTCGTCCTTGCGACCAAGCTCGATCAGATCGAGAACATCATGGCCGTCAACACAAAATCCAGCCCCAGCACGGCCAGGGAAGCCATCACCACGGTGCGGGTGGTCGCCAGCGACACGCCCTCGGGCGTCGGCTCGCACTCATGCCCTTGCAGCAGCGCCACGAAGGTGACCGTGAAACCGAAGACCAGGCTCTTGAGCATGCCGTTGCCCACGTCGGCCCACACTTCGACGCCGTTTTGCATCTGCGACCAGAAGGCCCCGTCGTCCACACCGATCATGGCCACGCCAACGACCCAGCCGCCCAGCACGCCCACGGCAGAGAACACCGCGGCCAGCAGCGGCATCGCGATCACCCCGCCCCAAAAGCGCGGCGCCAGCACCCGCTGGATGGGGTCCACCCCCATCATTTCCATGGCCGACAACTGCTCGCCCGCCTTCATGAGGCCGATGCCCGCCGTCAGCGCGGTGCCGGCGCGGCCGGCAAACAGCAAGGCGGCCACCACCGGGCCCAGTTCGCGCACCAGGGACAGCGCCACCATCAGACCCAGCGCCTCGCTGGAGCCATAGCTTTGGAGGATGTAGTAGCCCTGCAGCCCGAGCACGAAGCCCACAAAGGCCCCGGACACCGTGATGATCGCCAGCGAATAGTTGCCCAGGAAAAAGATCTGCTCGGTGAGCAGGCGCGGGCGCTTGAGGGTGGGCCCCAGCGACAGCAACAGGCGCAGGAACAGGCGCGCGCCATAGCCCACGTCGTTCAATTTGAGGCGTACGGCCCGCCCGACGCGGACCGGATTGAGCCAGGACATCATCCGCGCACTCCGAAATCATGGCCTGCATCGACGGCCGGGTGGTGGAAGCGCACCGGCCCATCGGGCGCAGCGTCCACGAACTGGCGCACCAGCGGGTCGCTGCTGGCGCGCATCTCGGCCGGGGTGCCCTGGGCCACGATGCGGCCATTGGCCAGCAGCACCACGTGGTCGGCAATCAGGAAGGTTTCTTCGACATCGTGGGACACCAGCACGCTGGTGAGTCCCATCGTGTCATTGAGCTCGCGGATCAGGCGGGCCGACACCCCCATGGAGATCGGGTCCAGGCCTGCGAAGGGCTCGTCGTACAGCATCAGTTCCGGGTCCAGCGCCATCGCCCGCGCCAGGGCCACGCGCCGCGCCATGCCGCCCGAAATTTCACTGGGCATCAGGTCGCGCGCACCGCGCAGGCCCACGGCGTTGAGCTTCATCAGCACCAGGTCACGCAAGATGGACTCGGGCAGCTTGGTGTGCTCACGCAGCGGGAAGGCGACGTTCTCGAACACCGACAGGTCGGTGAACAGCGCGCCGAACTGGAACAACATGCCCATGCGCCGGCGGGCGGCCATCAAGCCACTCGCATCCAGACGGGCCATGTCCTGCCCATCGAACAAGACCTGGCCGGACATGGGGGTCAATTGACGACCAATCAGGCGCAGCACTGTGGTTTTGCCGCCACCCGAGGTGCCCATCAGGGCCACCACCTGGCCACGCGGCACGACGAGGTTGATGTCCGACAGGATCACCCGGTCGCCGTAACCACAGGTGACCGCGCGCAGGGCCACCAGCGGCTCGGGGGCCACAGCGGCGACAGACGGGGAAGGCGTGGTTTCAACTTCTGACATGGACATGAAAAAAAGGGCCAGTGAAGGTCACTGGCCCCTGGATCATAGGGGATTCACGCATCCCCGCTGAGCGCCTCGTGGCAAAGGCGCAATGCACTGTGGGGTCAACGCGGCAGCGTGGTCGAACCCATCAGGAAGGCGTCGACCTCGCGGGCAGCCTGACGGCCTTCGCGGATCGCCCACACCACCAGCGACTGACCACGGCGCACGTCACCGGCGGCGAACACCTTGTCGGCATTGGTCTGGTAGCCGCCGATGTCGGTCGAGGCCTTGGCGTTGCCTCGGGCATCCTTCTCGACGCCAAAGCCTTCGAGCAAGGTGTTCACCGGGTTCACGAAGCCCATGGCCAGCAGCACCAGGTCGGCCTGGAGGATCTGCTCGGAACCAGCGACTTCTTCGAACTTGCCGTTCTTGAACTCGACGCGCACCGTCTTGACCGCCGTGACCTTGCCCTTTTCGCCGATGAATTCCTTCGTGGCGATGGCGAACTCGCGCTCGCAGCCCTCTTCGTGGCTGGAAGACGTGCGCAGCTTGATCGGCCAGTAGGGCCAGGTCAGCTCCTTGTTCTCCTGCTCGGGCGGCTGAGGCATCAGCTCGAACTGGATCACGCTCTTGGCGCCATGGCGGTTGGAGGTGCCCACGCAGTCGGAGCCGGTGTCACCACCGCCGATCACGATCACGTTCTTGCCCGTGGCCATGATCTGGTCCTTGACCTTGCCACCGGCGTTGACGCGGTTCTGCTGAGGCAGGAACTCCATCGCGAAGTGGATACCGGCCAGGTCGCGCCCCGGCACCGGCAGGTCACGCGACTGCTCGGAACCGCCGGCCAGCAACACGGCGTCGAAGTCCTGCTTCAGCTGCTCGGGCGACACAGTGTCCTTGGCCCAGTTGGTGACCTTGGAACCCTTGGGCATCTCGCCGACGATGGTGTTGGTCTTGAAGACCACGCCTTCGGCTTCCATCTGCTTGACACGACGGTCGATGTGCGACTTGTCGAACTTGAAATCGGGGATGCCGAAACGCAGCAGACCACCGATGGTGTCGTTCTTCTCGAACACGGTCACGTCGTGGCCGGCGCGGGCCAGCTGCTGAGCCGCGGCCATGCCAGCGGGGCCGGAGCCCACGATGGCGACCTTCTTGCCGGTCTTGACGGCAGCCGGCTGCGGCTTGACCCAACCTTCTGCCCAGGCACGGTCGATGATGGCGTGCTCGATGGACTTGATGCCGACGGCGTCGTTGTTGATGTTCAGCACGCAAGCGGCTTCACACGGTGCCGGGCAGACCCGACCGGTGAAGTCGGGGAAGTTGTTGGTCGAGTGCAGCACCTCGATGGCGTTCTGCCAGTCGCCGCGATACACCAGATCGTTGAAGTCCGGGATGATGTTGTTGACCGGGCAGCCGTTGTTGCAAAACGGGGTGCCGCAGTCCATGCAACGTGCGCCCTGGATCTTGGCCTCTTCAGGCTTCAGACCAATGACGAACTCCTTGTAGTTCTTGACGCGCTTCTCGACGGGCTCATAGCCCTCTTCCAGACGCTCGAATTCCAGAAAGCCAGTGACTTTTCCCATTTCAAACTCCTGATCGTGCGCTTCAGGCCTTGGCCTTGGCGGACTTGGCCTTGGCGACGGCGGCCGTTGCTTCTTGCTGGGCACCCTTCTCGGTCAGGGCGCGGCGGTACTCGGTCGGGAAGACCTTGACGAACTTGGCGCGCGAAGCGGCCCAGTTGTCCAGAATCTCGCGGGCCCGCAGCGAGCCGGTCCAGCGGTGATGGTCTTCAACCAGTTTGCGCAGCAGGGCCTCGTCGGCCTGATCCTTGTGCATCGGGATGCCGGCGGCGGCCTGCTCTTCCACGGTCAGCACCTTGTCCAGCGAGACCTGGGCGGTGTTGACGCGGGAGGCGAACTGGCCGTCTTCGTCGTAGACGTAGGCCACACCACCGGACATGCCGGCAGCGAAGTTACGACCGGTCTTGCCCAGCACCACCACGGTGCCGCCGGTCATGTATTCGCAACCGTGGTCCCCCGTGCCCTCGACCACCGCCGTGGCACCCGACAGACGCACGCCGAAACGCTCGCCGCCGACACCGCGGAAGAAGGCCTCACCGCTGGTGGCACCGTACAGCACGGTGTTGCCCACGATGATGTTGTCGGTGGCGTTGCCGCGGAACTCGATGCTCGGACGCACGATCACGCGGCCACCAGACAGACCCTTGCCGGTGTAGTCGTTCGCTTCACCGATCAGGTACAGCGTGATGCCCTTGGCCAGGAAGGCGCCGAAGGACTGGCCGCCCGTGCCTTCCATCTGGATGAACACGGTGTCGTCAGGCAGGCCATCGGGGTGATGCTTGATCAGCTCGCCCGACAGCATGGCGCCGACGGTGCGGTTGACGTTCTTGGCCGCCTCCATGAACTTGACGGCTTCGCCTCGCTCAATGGCGGGCTTGGCCTTCTCGATCAGGCGCACATCCAGCGCCTTGTCCAGACCGTGGTCTTGCGTGCTGACATGCAGGCGCGGCACATCGGCGGGCACCGGCGGCAGTGCGAACACGCGGCTGAAGTCCAGGCCCTGGGCCTTCCAGTGTTCGATGCCCTTGCGGGTGTCGAGCAGGTCGGCACGGCCGATCAGCTCGTCGAACTTGCGGATCCCCAACTGGGCCATGATCTGGCGCGCTTCTTCGGCGACGAAGAAGAAGTAGTTCACGACGTGCTCGGGCTTGCCGGAGAACTTCTGGCGCAGGACCGGGTCTTGCGTGGCCACACCCACCGGGCAGGTGTTCAGGTGGCACTTGCGCATCATGATGCAGCCTTCGACGACCAACGGTGCGGTCGCGAAGCCGAATTCGTCAGCGCCCAGCAGGCCGCCGATGACCACGTCACGGCCGGTCTTGATCTGACCGTCGGTCTGCACGCGCACACGGCCACGCAGGCGGTTCAGCACCAGGGTCTGCTGGGTTTCAGCCAGACCCAGCTCCCACGGCGTACCGCAGTGCTTGATGGACGACCAGGGCGAGGCGCCCGTGCCGCCGTCGTGACCAGCGATCACGATGTGGTCGGCCTTGGCCTTGGCCACGCCGGTCGCCACCGTGCCGACGCCCACTTCGGACACCAGCTTGACCGACACGTCGGCCTTGGGGTTCACGTTCTTCAGATCGTGGATCAGCTGAGCCAGGTCTTCGATCGAGTAGATGTCGTGGTGCGGCGGGGGCGAGATCAGGCCCACACCCGGCACGGAGTGACGCAGCTTGCCGATGTACTCGGAGACCTTGCCACCAGGCAGCTGACCGCCTTCACCGGGCTTGGCGCCCTGGGCCATCTTGATCTGGATCTGGTCGGCGGACACCAGGTACTCGGTGGTCACACCGAAGCGACCCGAGGCCACCTGCTTGATCTTCGAGCGCAGGCTGTCGCCGTCTTGCATCTCGTAGTCGGCTTCGACGCGCGAAGAGCCAATCACGTCCGACACCTTGGTGCCCTTGACGATCTTGATGCCCTTGAGCTCGTTGCGATAACGGTTCTCGTCTTCGCCGCCTTCACCGGTGTTCGACTTGCCGCCGATGCGGTTCATGGCCAGGGCCAGGGTCGAGTGGGCTTCGGTGGAGATCGAGCCCAGCGACATGGCGCCGGTGGCGAAACGCTTGACGATTTCCGAGGCGGGTTCGACTTCCTCGACCGGGATGGCCTTGGCCGGATCGATCTTGAACTCGAACAGGCCACGCAGGGTCAGGTGGCGCTTGCTCTGGTCGTTGATGATCTGAGCGTATTCCTTGTAGGTGTCGAACTTGCCCGAGCGCGTGGAGTGCTGCAGCTTGGCGATCGCGTCCGGCGTCCACATGTGCTCTTCACCGCGGGCACGCCAGGCGTATTCACCACCGGTTTCCAGCATGTTGGCCAGCACGGGGTCGGTACCGAACGCGGCCTTGTGGTTGCGGATGGCTTCTTCGGCCACTTCGAACACGCCGATGCCGCCGACTTGCGTGGGAGTCCCACGGAAGTACTTGTCGATCAGCTCCTTGTTCAGACCGATGGCTTCGAAGATCTGGGCGCCGCAGTACGACATGTACGTGCTGATGCCCATCTTGGACATGATCTTCGAGAGACCCTTGCCGATGGCCTTGGTGTAGTTGTAGATCGCCTTGTCGGCCGACAGGTCGCCCGGCAGGTCCTTGGCCATGTCGACCAGGGTTTCCATGGCGAGGTAGGGGTGCACGGCTTCGGCACCGTAGCCGGCCAGCACGGCGAAGTGGTGCACTTCGCGGGCGGTACCGGTTTCCACGACCAGACCGGTCGAGGTGCGCAGACCCTTGCGGACCAGGTGATGGTGGATGGCAGACAGGGCCAGCAGCGCCGGAATGGCGATGTTGGCGCGGTCCATCTTGCGGTCGGTGATGATCAGGATGTTGTGACCGGACTGGATGGCTTCCACGGCTTCGGCGCACAGCGAGGCCAGGCGCGCTTCGACACCTTCATGACCCCAGGCGGCCGGATAGGTGATGTCCACCTCGTAGGGCTTGAACTTGCCACCGGTGTGCTTTTCGATGTTGCGCAGGCGCGCCATGTCGTTGAAGTCCAGCACAGGCTGCGAGACTTCCAGACGCATCGGCGGGTTCACGGCGTTGATGTCGAGCAGGTTGGGCTTGGGGCCCACAAAGGACACCAGCGACATCACGACCGCTTCGCGGATCGGGTCGATGGGCGGGTTGGTCACCTGGGCGAACAACTGCTTGAAGTAGTTGTACAGCGGCTTGTTCTTGTCCGACAGCACGGCCAGGGGCGAGTCGTTGCCCATGGAGCCAGTGGCTTCTTCGCCGTTGGTGGCCATCGGGGCCATCAGGAACTTGATGTCTTCCTGTGTGAAACCGAAGGCTTGCTGACGGTCGAGCAGCGTTTCGCTGAACTCGCCGACCCCACCGGCCACGTCGATGCTGCCCAGCTTGATGCGGACGTTCTCGATCCATTGGCGATAGGGCTTGGCCGAGGCGTACTGGGCCTTGAGCTCTTCGTCCTCGATGATGCGACCTTGTTCAAAGTCGATCAGGAACATCTTGCCCGGCTGCAGACGCCATTTCTTGACGATCTTGTTTTCGGGGATGGGCAGGACGCCGGACTCGGAGGCCAGCACCACCAGGTCGTCATCGGTGATGATGAAACGGGCGGGGCGCAGGCCGTTGCGGTCCAGCGTGGCGCCGATCTGGCGGCCGTCGGTGAAGACCATGGCGGCGGGGCCGTCCCACGGCTCCATCATGGCGGCGTGGTACTCATAGAAGGCGCGGCGGCGCTCGTCCATGGTGCTGTGCTGTTCCCAGGCTTCCGGGATCATCATCATCGCGGCCTGCGCCAGCGGGTAGCCGGACATCGTCAGCAGTTCGAGCGCGTTGTCGAACGTGGCGGTGTCGGACTGACCGTCCAGGCTGATCGGGTACAGCTTCTTGAGGTCGTCGCCCAGCACGGGGGACTTCATCACGCCTTCGCGAGCGCGCATCCAGTTGAAGTTGCCCTTGACGGTGTTGATTTCACCGTTGTGGGCCACCATGCGGTACGGGTGAGCCAGAGGCCACTCGGGGAAGGTGTTGGTCGAGAAGCGCTGGTGCACCAGAGCCAGAGCCGAGACCACGCGCTCGTCGCGCAGGTCGAGGTAGTACTTGCCCACCTGGTCGGCCAGCAGCAGACCCTTGTAGATGATGGTACGGCACGACATGCTGGGCACGTAGTACTCGTGGCTGTGCGTCAGGTTCAGGCTCTGGATCTTGCTGGAAGCCGTCTTGCGGATGACGTAGAGCTTGCGCTCCAGGGCATCGGGCACCAGGATGTCGTGGCCGCGGCCGATGAAGACCTGACGGATGACCGGCTCTTTGGCGCGCACCGTGGGCGACATGGGCATGTCGCGGTCGACCGGCACATCACGCCAGCCCAGCAGCACCTGGCCTTCGGCCTTGATGGCGCGCTCGAGCTCTTGCTCACAAGCCTGACGCGAAGCGCTTTCCTTGGGCAGGAAGATCATGCCGACGCCGTACTCGCCGGGCGGAGGCAGCTCGACACCCTGCTTGGCCATCTCGGCGCGGTAGAACTCGTCGGGAATCTGGATCAGCAGACCGGCACCGTCCCCCATCAGCGGGTCGGCACCCACGGCACCACGGTGGTCGATGTTTTCCAGGATCTTCAGCCCCTGCTGCACGATGTGGTGCGCCTTCAGACCCTTGATGTGAGCGACGAAGCCCACGCCGCACGCGTCGTGCTCGGCATTGGCGTACATGCCCAGTTCGGCTGCGGCTTTGATTTCCTGCGCGGTGGCCACGGAAGTGGCGGCTGCGTCAGACACGGGGAGGACAGGGAACGAGGTTCCCGAAGTCGCCTGGGTCATGGGGGGCGCTCCAGAGTAAGTGTGGAAAAACAACGCGGTGAACGGCGAGGATACTCTGGTTTCCCCCGGGCTTCAAGAATTTATAAATGGGGTCAGACCATTAATAATGAGGCGCACATCTTTGGTGCATCAACAATTGGGGCCAGATCAATTCTGACCGACCTGAGCCCCTTTGCGGGGACGGCCGCGGGGGCGCGGCGCCAGGCGGCGCCCGGCAGCGGCTTCGACGACCGGCAGCGCGTCCGGCGGCAGCAAGGCCCAGCCCTTGTGCATGGCCTCGGCCAAGGTGCGCACCTGCTGCGCCGACAGCCCCTCTTCCAGGCGCCGCCGCCACGCCAACTCCCGCTCAAAGGGCGTGTTACCCAGGGACCAGAACACTGCCGGGTCACTGACCAAGGGGTCGGAACAACGCCCGAGGTGATGGCGGACGCTGGACCATGCATCGTCTACCACCGGGGAGACGCCGCCCGCGCGTTGGCCGTGGGTCTCCACCCAGACCATG
Organism: Aquabacterium sp.; assembly: GCF_034003525.1. Classification (GTDB taxonomy): domain Bacteria; phylum Pseudomonadota; class Gammaproteobacteria; order Burkholderiales; family Burkholderiaceae_C; genus Aquabacterium. The sequence continues at coordinate 79,205 of NZ_JAVEYN010000004.1, read as the reverse complement.
GCATCGAGCAAATACTGCGCCGGATCCAGCACCGTGGCGCGGTAACGCCCGGCCCACAATCCCCCCCGCCGGCCGTGGCGGCGGTTGTAGGCGCTGACATAACGACGCCCCACCGCTTGCATGAACAGGCTCAGCGAGGTGCCCTGCTCGGGCGTGAGCAACAGGTGAAAGTGATCGGGGGCCAGGCAATAGGCATGGATGCTGACGCCGCAGGCGCGCGCCGCCTCGCGCAGCGCCTGGTACAGCAGGGCGCGATCCACATCGTCACGGGCCAGCAACTGGCCATCGTGGACGCGCTGCACCACGAGATGCGGCCAAGCCGCCACTTCCAGTCTGGGCAATCGGGCCATGATGTCTTTCAAATAATTGATCCGACCCTGATTATGCGATGCAGGCACCACTCCGGTGCACCAGCAGTCCACACACACGTCAGCCTGCGTCCCCCATGCCAACTCAAGTTCGCCGCGCCCCCGCCGATATGTTGAGAACGAGGGTTTTGCCTGCTGGGCAGACCCCTGTCGGTCCGTTTCGCCGGCGCATGCGCGGGCACAGAACGGTTAGGATGCCAAGCAACACACGCGCGCGCCACCACCTCCATGATTGTTCTCATTGGTTACCTCCTCTGCCTGGGCTGCATCTTTGGCGCCTTCATCATCCACGGAGGCAACATCTCGGTGATCCTGCACGCCATGCCCACCGAAATGATGGCCATCGGCGGCGGGGCCATCGGTGCCTTTCTGGTGAACAACCAGCCCAAGGTGATCAAGGCCGTACTGGGCAATTTCGGGCCGCTGCTCAAGGGGTCGAAGTACACCAAGGACCGCTACATGGAGCTCATGGCCATGCTCTATGAGATCCTGCAGAAGGTGCGCAAGGAGGGCCTGATGTCCATCGAAAAGGATGTCGATGACCCCGAGAACTCTCCCCTGTTCAAGAAATACCCGATCGTCGGCAGCGACCACCACGTCATCGAATTTGTCACCGACTACCTGCGCATGATGGTCTCGGGCAACCTCAACTCGCACGAGATCGAGGCCCTGATGGACAACGAGATCGAAACCCACCACAACGAGGGTCACCAGCCCGTGGCAGCCATCGCGCGCCTCGCCGGCGCCCTGCCCGCTTTCGGCATCGTCGCCGCCGTGCTGGGGGTGGTCAACACCATGGGTTCGGTAGGGCAGCCGCCAGCCGTGCTGGGGGCCATGATCGGCTCGGCCCTGGTGGGCACGTTCCTGGGGATTTTGCTGGCCTACGGTGTGGTTGAGCCGATTGGTGGCCTGATGGAGCAAAAGCTCGACGAGGCCACCAAGGAGTTGCAGGTCATCAAGACCGTGCTGCTGGCCAGCATGCAGGGCTATGCGCCGCAGGTTGCCATCGAGTTCGGGCGCAAGGTGCTCTTCTCGACCGAGCGGCCCAGCTTCGTCGAGCTCGAAGCCCACGTGAAGAAGAAGTAAGCCATGGCCGGTGATTCGAAGAAGGTCCAGCCGATCATCATCAAGCGCGTCAAGAAGGGCGGCCATGTCGCCCATGGCGGCGCCTGGAAGATCGCTTACGCCGACTTCGTGACGGCCATGATGGCCTTCTTCCTCCTGATGTGGCTGCTCGGCTCCACCACCGAGGGCGACCGCAAAGGCATCGCCGACTACTTCAGCAACCCGGTCAAGGTCTCGATGATGGGCGGCTCGGGTGCTGGTGATGCCACCTCCATCATCCAGGGCGGTGGCAACAGCCTGACCGAGACCACCGGCCAGCAGAACAAGGGCCGCTCCGAAACGGTGGACGAGAAACTGCGCCAGAAAGCCCTGAAGGCGGAGCAGATGCGTGCGGAGCAGGCGCGCCTCAACGCCCTCAAGGCCCGGGTGCAAGAGGTGATCGCCAACGACAGCCGACTGTCGAAATACCAGTCCCAGTTGCGACTGGACCTGACGGCCGAGGGCCTGCGCATCCAGATCGTCGACGACCAGAACCGGCCAATGTTCGCCAGTGGCTCGGAGACGGTGGAAGGCTATATGCGCGACGTGCTGCGCGCCATCGGCTTTGTGCTGGCCGATGTCCCCAACCGCCTGACGATCGAGGGGCACACCGACGCCAAGCCCTTTGTGGGCGGCGAGGCCGGCTACAGCAACTGGGAGCTGTCGGCCGACCGCGCCAACGCCTCCCGTCGCGAGCTGATCAGCGGTGGACTCAAGGGCGATCGGGTGCTGCGCGTCCAGGGTCTGGCCGCCAGCATGCTGTTCGACGCCCAGAACCCGGAAAGCCCCTTGAACCGCCGCATCAGCATCATCGTGATGAACCGCGAGGCCGAAGAGCGCTTCTACGAGGCCGCGCGCACGGCCTCGGGCACCCCCACAAGTGCCGAAGACGAGACAGAAGCCACACCTGACGGGCCCATTCCCTCCGGCAACGGCGCGCCGAACCGATAAACTCTTCTCCCGAAGGCATCCGCAGAGAGATGCCGGCGTTTGACACAAGGACGAGCCATGAGCAACCCCGCCGATTTCAAGTTTCTGATCGTGGACGATTTCTCGACCATGCGCCGCATCGTCCGCGGCTTGCTCAAGGAAAGCGGATACGTCAATGCCGACGAAGCCGAAGACGGCGTGGTCGCGCTGAACATGCTCAAGAACAACAAGTTCGACTTCGTGGTCAGCGACATCAACATGCCCAACATGAATGGCTTCGAGTTGCTCAAGGCCATCAAGGCCGATGACGCGCTCAAGCACATCCCGGTGCTGATGGTGACGGCCGAAGCGCGCAAGGAAGACATCGTGCTGGCCGCCCAGACGGGTGCCGCCGGCTACATCGTCAAGCCCTTCACCAAGGCCACGCTGGAAGAAAAAGTCCAGAAGATCCTGCAAAAGATGGCCACCACGGCTTGAGGGAGCGCCACGTGCAGACCATTGACTTGCCCGACAACATGACGATGCCCGCGGCATCGCCCGAGATCTTCCAGCAACTGGGCACCCTGACCCGCCAGTTGCACGACACGCTGAACATGCTGGGCGTGCTGCCCAACCTGAAGAACACGGTGGACAACCTGCCGGACGCGCGCAGCCGCCTGAACTACATCGCCACCAAGACCGCCGACGCCGCCGAGAAGGTGCTCAACCTGGTGGACACGGCCAAGGCCGACCAGGAACACATTGCCCAGGAAACGCGCAAGCTGGCGCAGCTGATCACGGCCGACCCGGTGAAGGCGGTGGCCAGCGGGGCGGTGTTCAACTTCGTGCAGGATGTCGAGGTCACGACCCGACGGGTGGACGCCCACCTCACCGACATCATGATGGCGCAGGACTTCCATGACCTGACCGGCCAGGTGGTGGCCAAGGTCGTGAACCTGGCCAACGACCTGGAGACGCAGCTGGTCAAGCTGCTGGTGCAGGCCGCGCCGCCCGAGCAGGCCCACAAGGTGGAAGCCGCGCTGACGCACAGCCACGAGCCCGCAGGCGAGCCCAAGCTCGACGGCCCGGTCGTCAACGCCGAAGGGCGCACCGATGTGGTGGCCAACCAGAGCGAGGTCGACGACCTGCTGGCCAGCCTGGGTTTCTGACCCGCCCCGGGGACGCCCTCAGTGGCAGTCCCCCATGGCTTCGCGCACCGCCGTCACCTGACGGCGTGACACCGCCAGCCAGACTTGGGTGGGCATGATCTGCACGGCCCAGGTTTCGCCGCCCTCTTCGTCCTCCCCGTCGGGACGGCGCTGCAGCGCCTTCATGGCGCGACGGGCCACCAGCGCGTTGCGGTGCACCCGGATGAAGCGCTCCCCCACACGGGACTCCAGCTCGGTCAGCGACTCACCCACCGGATGCACTTCCGTGGCGGTGTGCAGTGTCACGGCCTTTTGCTCGGCCTTGAAATACAACACGTCGGCCATCGGGATGCGCAGCAGGCGCCCCCGGTCATGCACCACGATCACGTCCGCATCGAGCGCCTGCAGGCGCGGCTGCGCCTGGCGCCAGCGCTGCACACGCGCCAGCGAGGCCTGCAGACGCTCCAGCCTCACGGGCTTGGTGAGGTAGTCAAGCGCGGCCACGTCGAAGGCGCGCACCGCATGCTCGGCATGCGCGGTCACAAACACCACGGCCGGGGGGTCGCGCAGCTCGCGCAGGCGGGCGGCCAGCACCATGCCGTCCAGCCCGGGCATCTGGATGTCCAGCAGGATCATGTCCGGCCCCTGCCCCACGGCGTCCTGCTCGCGCAACCACAGCAAGGCCGACACCGATTCGCCGAACTCGCCGACCACCTCGCACGCCGGCTCGGTCTGCGCCAGCAGCGTGCGCAAGCGCACTCGCGCCAGGGGTTCGTCATCGATCAGGGCCACGGTCAGCGTCGTCATGCGGAGGCTTTCTCGGGCAAGGGCACCCTCACCCTGACTTCGTAGAGGGCAGGCTCGCCCGGTATGGCAGCGGGCTTGAGGCCCGCCGCAAAACCCAGTTGCACATCGTGCATCAGTCGCAGGCGCTGGCGCACATTGCGCAAGGCCATGCCGTGCCCTGGCGCAAACGGCAAGGCGCCTTGCTGGGGCACGCTGTTGCGCACTGTGAGCACCAGGTGGCCGGCCTGCGCCTGCGTCTGCACCGAGACCCAGCCACCCTCGGCACTGGGCTCCACGCCATGGCGCACGGCGTTCTCGACCAGGGGCTGCAGGATCAGGGGCGGCAAGACGGTGGCATCGGCCGCCGGGTCAAGCTGCCAGTGCACCCGCAGGCGCTCGCCAAAGCGCAGCTGTTCGATGTCCAGGTAGCGGCGCGACAGCGCGATCTCGTCGGCCAGGGTGCTGCGCCCCTGCGGTGCCGCCAGGGCCTGACGGAAAAGCTCGGCCAGGTCCTCCAGCACCCGCTCGGCGCGCGGCGGATCGACCTGCACCAGCGCGATGGCGGTGTTGAGCGTGTTGAACAGGAAATGCGGCCGGATGCGCGCCTGCAACTCGGCCAGTCGCGCCGCCGCATGGGCCGGCAACACGCTGCGAGCACGGTGCTTCAACCAGGCCAGGCAAGCGGCGCCCATCAAGCCCCCCGTCAAGCCGGCCGGCACCTGCGGCCAGCCCCACTGCACCGGCTGGTCGGTCAGCACCTGCGCCAGCCAGGCCAGCTCCCATTGGGCCAGCACCGCGACCCCGGCCCCCAGGCCAGTGGCAAACAGCCACTGCACGCTCTCACGGGCGCGCCGCAACGGGCGCCGTGCGGCACAGGCCAGCACCAGCCACAGCAAGCTGGCCGGCAAGGTGGCCACCGTGGTCTGCGACCAGCGGTTGAAGGCTTCCGCCGCATCGGGCGCCGGAAAGGCGAGCGCCAGCGCCATCACAAGCTGCACCGTCAGCACGACGCGCAGCACCACGCCGACGTGGCAAACGTCGAAGACCGAAGGGGGTTGAGACGTCGGACTGGCGCCCGAGGCTGCAGGCTCATTAAAATCCATGGTTTGCACATTCTGCGCCAAGCGCGCGCTGCCGGATCCCCTCATGAGCACCAACCAACTCGACAAGAAGTCCCAGGCCTGGTCAGCCCTGTTTTCCGAGCCGATGAGCGAGCTGGTCAAGCGCTACACCGCCAGCGTGTTCTTCGACAAGCGCCTGTGGGCCGCCGACATCCAGGGCTCGCTGGCCCACGCCGACATGCTGGCTGCGCAAGGCCTGATCTCGGCAGATGATCTGGCATCGATCCAGAAGGGCATGGCCCAGATCCGCGCCGAGATCGAAGGCGGCACCTTCGAGTGGAAGCTCGACCTGGAAGACGTGCACCTGAACATCGAGGCGCGCCTGACCCAGCTGGTGGGCGACGCCGGCAAGCGCCTGCACACGGGCCGCTCGCGCAACGACCAGGTCGCCACCGACGTGCGCCTGTGGCTGCGCGGCGAGATCGACGAGATCGGTGTGCTGCTGACCGAGCTGCAAAAGGCCCTGGTGGACGTGGCCGAACAGAATGCCGACGTGATCCTGCCGGGCTTCACCCACCTGCAGGTGGCCCAGCCCGTCGCCTTTGGTCACCACCTGCTGGCTTATGTGGAGATGTTCGCGCGTGACGCCGAGCGCATGATCGACCTGCGCAAGCGCGTCAACCGTTTGCCGCTGGGCTCGGCCGCGCTGGCCGGCACGAGCTACCCGCTCGACCGTGAGCGCGTGGCCCGCACCCTGGGCTTCGAGGCCGTGTGCCAGAACAGCCTGGACGGTGTCTCCGACCGCGACTTCGCCATCGAGTTCACCGCCGCCGCCTCGCTGCTGATGGTGCACGTTTCGCGCCTGAGCGAAGAGCTGATCCTGTGGATGAGCCAGTCCTTCGGCTTCATCGACCTGGCCGACCGCTTCTGCACCGGCTCGTCGATCATGCCGCAGAAAAAGAACCCTGACGTGCCCGAACTGGCGCGCGGCAAGACCGGCCGCGTGGTCGGTCACCTGATGGGTCTGATCACCCTGATGAAGGGCCAGCCCCTGGCCTACAACAAGGACAACCAGGAAGACAAGGAGCCGCTGTTCGACACGGTGGACACCTTGAAGGACACGCTGCGCATCTTCGCCGAGATGGCCGCTGGCATCACCGTCAAGCCCGAAGCGATGGAGCGCGCAGCCAAGAAGGGCTACGCCACTGCCACCGACCTGGCCGACTACCTGGTCAAGAAGGGCCTGCCCTTCCGCGATGCCCACGAGGTGGTGGCCCACGCGGTGAAGGACGCCATTGCCGCCGGCGTGGACCTGTCGGAGTTGCCGCTGGAGAAACTGAAGGCCTACAACCCGGCCATCGAGCAGGATGTGTACGAGGTGCTGAGCCTGCGCGGCTCGCTCAACGCCCGCAACATCCTGGGCGGCACAGCGCCCGAGCAGGTGCGTGCCCAGGTGGCCCGCCACCGCGCACGGCTGGCCTGACTGATCGCCAGAAACATCACGGGCGATGCCGACTCCCGCATACGGGGGTCCGGTATCGCCCGATTTCTTTGAGCCAGCTCAAACTTAGCCCCGCACGGCCCGGCTACCCTCGCCGCCGTGTTGGATGTTGGCCGATGGGCCATACGAGGGAGTACCCATGTCAAGTTTCACCTGGTCGCCGGAGATGTCTCTGGACATGCCCGCCTTGGACACCCTGCACACCGAGTGCACCGATCTGATCGCTACCGTGCTCGATGCCAGCGATGACGCCCTGCTGGCTCAGTGGGACCGGCTCATCGCGCACACCGCCGAACACTTCGCCCAGGAAGACCGCTGGATGCAGGCCACCGGCTTCGCGCCGAACAATTGCCACAGCTCGCAGCACGCCACGGTGCTGCAGATCATGCGGGAAGGCGCCGAGAAAGGCGCCCAGGGCGACCTGGCCATCGTGCGCCAGATGGCGCATGAGCTGACCGTCTGGCTGCCACATCACATCGATGCGATGGATGCGGGCCTGGCCCAGCACCTTAGCGAGGTGGGCTACGACACGGTCACTGGCCACATCGGCAAGCCGGAGATGCTGCCCCAGAACACGGTGAGCAGCTGCAGCGTCGAGCCCTGCAACTCACACGGCTAGCGCCCAGCGGACGCTCAGATCAACTCACAAGGTTGACAACCAGGCCGCCAGCGCTTGGAGTTCGGCCTCACTCATCCCCAGCTTTTGAATGTGTGGCGACTTGCGGGGCACATAGGGGTCATTGGGGGCCCCAGTGACTGTGCCCATGCCGTTGTTGTACATGCGCAGGGTACCAATCAGCGTCGGGAAGATGCCGTTGTGCATGTAAGGCGCGGCTTGGCTCACGCCTCGCAAAGATGGTGTCTTGAACTGGCCCAGGTGAGCCTTGTCACGCGTCACTTCAAAACGTCCCAGGTCCTGATTGCGACGCCCGTAGAAGGACAGGCCCAGGTCATGAAACTGGAAGTCCGTCATCAAGGGACCGCTGTGGCAGTTCATGCAACGCGCTTTGGTCCGAAACAGGTGCAAGCCCAGCACCTCCTTATCGGAGAGGGCCTGGGACTGGCCTTTCAGGAAATCATCGAAGCGCGACGGCTCAGGCCGAATCGTGCGCACGAAGCTGGCCAAGGCCTTGGCCACATCTTCTGAACGGGGCTCACGAGCACCGAAAGCGGCTTCGTACATCAGCCGATAGTCAGGCAGCTTGCGCAGGCTGGCCGTCACCTGGTCGAGCGAGTGGTTGAGCTCGAAGGTGTTGCCGATCGGCATGAGCACCTGTTGCTCCAGCGTGGCCGCGCGACCATCCCAGAACAGACCGCGGGACGCAAACGGTGCGGCGAACAAGGTCTGGCTGCGGCGGCGCCCCTGCATGCGCTCATCGCCCACGGCCAGCGCCTTGCCATCGGTGAAGGCCTTGGCAGGTTGATGACAGGTCACACAGGCGGCCTCACCCTTGCGCGAAATGCGGGTGTCGAAGAACAACTTTCGGCCCAGGTCCACCTTGGCTGGCGTCAAAGGGTTGTCTGCGGGTTCGGGCGCCTGAGCAGGCACAAGAGCCAGCTCCTGCCAGCTCACGCCAGCGTCGATGGCAGGAGCTGGCCAAGTGGCCGGGGGCCCAGCGTAGAGCTGGCGCAGGCAAGCGTGTTGCCATTGCCTCTCCGAGGACTGACACAACAAACCTTCCGCCGTGGCCGCACTCACCGGAGCGACCGTCACCAGCCCCCCTACCACTGCCGTCCCCACCCACGCCGCACGTGTGGTGGCACATCGCCACGCTCGCAGGCCCATTTCACTCAGGTATCGCCACATGCTGCCCACGCTCAAAACTGGTAGCCTACCCGCACCCAGAGTTGGCGGCCTTTTTCGTAGTCGGCGGTATCCGCGCTGGCCTCAATCAGGTTGCGACGATCCAACAGGTTCTCGAGGGTCAAACTGACATACGCAGACTGCCCCGCCACCGTCGGCACGGTGTAGTTGACACGCATGTCCCAGGTCATGGCCTTGCTGAAAGTGGTCTTTTCCCACACCTCCACCGGAGTCCCCTCATACGTGGCCGTCTTGCCGCTTACTTTGGCGACTTTTTCGTAGCTGTCACGCAGACGCAGCACATTGTCCACTGTCAGCCCCCACCGTGGCACGCTGGTGGACAGCATCAAACGGGCCGTCCACGGGCGGTTGTAGTTGTTGGCCGGACGGTCCACGTAGCGGATGAACTGTCCCTCGTAGAAGATGTATGTGTCCGGCTTGTAAGTCAGATTGAAGCTGCCCAGGTCGTAGCTCGGGTGAGAGGTGGTCGTGTCCGTGAAGTCGACTGCGGCGCTCACATGCGTCTGCGTGCCCACCCAGGATACCGGCCGCTGGGTCGCAGCACTCAGGGTCAGGATGGTCGAGTCCGTCTTCCCGACGTTGTCCCACCAGTAATTGCCGGCACTGCGCAAACGCAAGGCCACTTCATCGCGACTCTGACGCACCACGTACTTCGCCGACCACAGCGCGTGGAAGGCCGACTGGCTGATGCCCAGCACCTGCTCATCGGTGTGCGGCGTTTTCAGCTCGCCTTCGTTATACATGGTGGCGGTGGCACCGAACACCGGCGTCGGCCAGTCGGTCAGCTTGCCCCCCACCAGATTGCGTACCTGCGATCCACTTTGCAAGGACAGGCGCCCTTTGTAACTGTTGTAGATGTGAAAATTGCGCCCGTGATAACGGTTCATCCCCACTTCCACTTGCGTGCGACCGTTGCCCAGCACATCCCAGAACGCAGCCAGACGAGGCGACCAGCTGTCTTGTGGTGACAACTGGTCATGCTCATAGCGCAGACCGGCGCGCAGTCGCACACGTTCGCGACTCAGTTCATCTTGAAGGAAAAACGCATAGCTCTCGTTCTTGACATCGAACTCGCCTGCTTTGTAAACGCTCCGGCTCTTGAGGTACTGTCCCGTCCATGTCGGCTTCACGGAAGGCGTCGACAACGAGCAGGTTTCAGTGTCGGTGCCACCACTTGCCAGCGCGCAGGTGGTGGTCGCCGTTCCCGCCGTGTACATGGTGTACGGCGTCAGACGACGATAGGTGTAGTCCATGCGTTCATACTCGAGCCCACTCTGGAGTGCATGTCGCCAGCCAAGGGCCTGGAAGGCTCGCCATTCGCCCTTGAGCTGGTAGCCCAGCTTCTTCTCCACCTGTTCAACGTCCCCATAGCCGCCTTCATACGCATAGCCTGTGCCTGTGGTCGCCCCCCAGCTTTTGTCGGATGACGTGAACCAATTTTTCGAGCTGTCGGCGTCGGCATCCCGCGACCCCTCGGCCTGCGTTGCCGTGAGGCGATGGTTCAGCGTCAATGTGTCACCCAGGGGATGGCTGACCCCGACGTTGAGGCCCGTGCCCCCCTGACGGTTCTCGTAGTAAGAGTTGCGCGCGTTCTCGATGAAGCCACGTGATGACGAAGGCGCATGTGTCACAGCGGCGTCCACATGGACGTCGGCCACCGGGTTCCAGAATGCCTTGAGGTACAGATTGTCAGATTGCCGAGTCTGGGTCTTCGTGTCCCCGCCAGCCTCACCGGTCCGGTTGGCGCTGTAGCCACGCAGCGGGATTTCGGAAGTTTTGCGGATCACGCTGCCAATCAGGCTCAGGCGATCGCTGACCTTGCCCTGCAACGCCAACCGGTATGTCCACTTATCGAACCTGGGTTGCGCCGACTCGGTCGTGGATTCGTCGAAGACTTGCTCTTGCCCTGGTGCGTACTTGTAATGCACCCAACCAGAGTTGGAGTGCTCCACCGACACATCTCCGGCAAACGCCTTGGTTGGAGCACAGGTCTCGGCCGAGATCACGCCCCCGGTGAAGCGCCCGAACTCAGCGCCCACGTTCGCATCGCGCACCGTGATATTGCACAGCAGGCTGGTGTCGATCGCCAAGCCCTGCCCCGGGGAAGATGGCGAGTTTTGCTCCGAGCCCGCTCCAGCCGGATTGATGTCACTGTTGAAGGACATCCCGTCCATCAAGAACAGGTTGTCGTAATACTTGGCGCCGTTGATGCTGATGTCCGCGGGGGCGATTTCCCCCAGGGTCGAGGTGCGAAGTTGAGAGGAGCCGAACTGCACGTTCGGGTGGGTCACCAGCAAGCTGGTGATGTCGCCATTGCCCCCAGGCGTCCCATCAATCACCTTTTTATTGAGCACCGTGGTCCCCAACGATTCCGGTCGGGCTTGTACGCTCACCGTGGGCAACTCCGATGTCACACCATCCCCGGCCGCCAGGGCCAACCGCTGGTCACGCGGCGGGGTGTCGGCGCCCACTGCGGCTGTCGAGGACTGGGCGGCCACCGCCGTGTGCAGTGTCAGCATGACGACGGCAACCGAAATCGGGGAGAGACAGAAGGAAGCCAAACTGGCGCTGGAAGAGGCAAACATCACAACAAACGCAAACAATAGTTATTCTCATTTGCATTCATTGTGACACAACCCGCAACGAAAAAGGGCCACTCTTGCATGCGCAGAGGGTGGCCCTTTTGTGGGGATGTCAACTCACTCAGGCATCAGACAGCACCGCACGGCGCTCCCGCACCGCCTGCTCGATCCCTTCGGCATCCAGCCCGCACAGCGCCAGCAGCTTGACCGGGTCGCCGTGCTCGACGAACTCATCGGGCAGGCCCAGCATCATCAGGGGTGTGTTCACACCCGCTGCCGACAAGGCCTCGGCGACGGCGCTGCCCGCGCCACCTTGCACACAGCCCTCTTCCACCGTCACCAGCAGGTCGTGGCTGCCCGCCATCTCCAGCAGCAGTTCGGTGTCGAGCGGCTTGACAAAACGCATGTTGACAACGCTTGCGTCCAGCGCCTCGCCGGCCTGCAGTGCCGGGTACAGCAAGGTGCCAAAGGCCAGGATGGCAACACGCTTGCCAGCCACCGGCGCGTGCACCTGACGGCGCACCTCGGCCTTGCCCCAGGGCAGCGGTGTGAGGTCGGTCGGCACCGGCACCCCGGCGCCTGCGCCACGCGGGTAGCGCACGCACACCGGGTGGTTTTGCGCGTGCGCGGCGCTCAAGGCCTGACGGCATTCGGCCTCATCGGCCGGCGCGATCATGCTCATGTTCGGGATGCAGCGCACGAAGGCGATGTCGAAGGCGCCCATGTGGGTCGCACCATCGGCGCCGACGATGCCGGCGCGGTCGAGCGCGAACACCATGGGCAGGTTCTGCAGGGCCACGTCGTGGATCATCTGGTCGTAGCCACGCTGCAGGAAGGTGGAGTAGATCGCCACCACGGGCTTGAGCCCTTCACAGGCCAGGCCGGCGGCAAAGGTCACCGCGTGCTGCTCGGCAATGCCCACGTCGAAGTAACGCGAGGGGAACTTCTTGTGGAACTCGACCATGCCCGAGCCCTCGCGCATGGCCGGGGTGATGGCCACCAGACGGGGGTCATGGGTGGCCATGTCGCACAGCCACTGGCCAAACACCTGCGTGAACGTGGGCTTGGGCGGCGTGGCGGGCGCGACTTTCACCAGGCCCACGGCTGGATCGAATTTGCCGGGGCCGTGGTAGGCAATCGGATCGGCCTCGGCCAGCTTGTAGCCATAGCCCTTCTTGGTCACCACATGCAGGAACTGCGGGCCACCGCGGTCACGCAGGTTCTCCAGCGTCGGGATCAGCGAGTCCAGGTCGTGCCCGTCAATCGGGCCGACGTAGTTGAAGCCGAACTCCTCGAAAATGGTGGCGGGCACCACCATGCCCTTGGCGTGCACTTCCAGCTTCTTGGCCAGCTCGAACAGCGGCGGCGCGTGGCGCAGCACTTCTTTGGCGCTTTCGCGCGCGGCGGCGTAGAAGCGCCCCGACATCAGGCGGGCCAGATGGCGGTTGAGCGCGCCCACCGGCGGCGAGATCGACATGTCGTTGTCGTTGAGCACCACCAGCATGTCGGGCATCTTGCCGTCGTGCGGCACGCCGGCGTTGTTCATGGCCTCGAAAGCCATGCCGGCGGTCATCGCGCCGTCGCCAATGATGGCGACCGACTTGCGCTTCTCGCCCTTGAGTTGGGCGCCCAGGGCCATGCCCAGCGCCGCCGAAATCGAGGTGGACGAGTGGGCGGTGCCGAAGGTGTCGTACACGCTCTCGTCGCGACGCGGGAAACCGCTCATGCCGCCGTACTGGCGCAAGGACGGCATGCGGTCACGGCGACCGGTGAGGATCTTGTGCGGATAGGTCTGATGACCCACGTCCCAGACCAGGCGGTCGTCGGGCGTGTGGAACACGTAATGCAATGCGATGGTGAGCTCGACCGTGCCCAGGTTGGACGACAGGTGGCCACCCGTGCGAGAGACGCTGTGGAGCAGAAAGTCCCGTAGTTCGTGGGCCAGTTGCTTGAGCTCGGAACGAGACAGGTGCCGGATGTCGGCGGGCTGGTCGATCCTGGACAGCAGGGGGTAGCTCATGGTGTGCACATCCTCGAAGGATTGTTCGGTGTGAGTCAGTGGTCGCGGTGAACGATGCGCTCGGCCAGGCCCCGCAAGGGGGCCGTGGCGGCGTCGCCCAGACCACTGCGCGTCAGTGCCGCCAGGGCTTCGGTCAGCAGGGTAGCGGCTTCCTGGCGCGCGCCTTCAAGGCCGAGCAGGCGCACATAGGTCGGCTTGTTGGCATCGGCATCCTTGCCTGCCGTCTTGCCCAGGGTCTCCGAGCCCTGAGTCTCGTCCAGCACGTCGTCCACGATCTGGAAGGCCAGACCGATGGCGTGCCCGTAGTCCGTCAAGGCCTGCCAGGCGGGGCTGTCCGCCGCCACGCCACCACAGGCCGCGCCCATCTGCACGCTGGCGCGCAGCAAGGCCCCCGTCTTGCGCTGGTGCATGTCGCGCAAGGTGGCCTCGTCCAGCGACTGGCCGACGTTGGCCAAGTCGATCGCCTGCCCACCAGCCATGCCGGCCTGACCGGACGCGCGGGCCAGCACCCGCACCAGACGCGCCTGCAAGGCGGGCGACATGCCCGCGCCCTCTCCCTCGTCCGGGGTCAGCACTTCAAAAGCCAGCGCCTGCATGGCATCGCCCGCCAGCATGGCCTGCGCCTCGCCAAACTGCACGTGCACCGTGGGCTTGCCACGGCGCAGCACGTCGTTGTCCATGCAGGGCATGTCGTCGTGCACCAGCGAGTAGGCGTGGATCAGTTCCACCGCCGCCGCTGCGCGCAGAGCGGCCTCGGCGCCGATCACGTCTGCACCCGCGCCCGTGGCCTCGGCCGCCGCCTGCACCAGCAGGGCACGCAGGCGCTTGCCGCCATCGAGCACGCCATAGCGCATGGCCTCGCCCAAACCGGCGGGCGCCGACGCGGGCACCCAGTTCGACAAGGCCGTCTCGACACGGCTCAGCACAGCCTCCGACCATGCCTGAAAATCCAGCGCGTTCATTCGGCATCCCAGGACTTGAGTTGCCCGTCTTCCAGCAGCTTGACCTGCTCTTCCACGGCCTGGAGGCGGCCACGGCAGAACTTCAGCAGCTCGGCGCCACGCTGATAGCTGTTCAGCAATTGCTCCAGCGGCAAGGCCCCCGATTCCATCTGCCCCACCAGTTGCTCCAGCTCGGCCAGGGCGGCTTCGTAGGTGGGCGGCACAGAAGACGCTGCCGCGTTGGTGCTGGATGTCGAAGAGGATCTGGCCATGGACTCGCCGGTCGGCGCCGGTTGGGGGCAAACGTGTATTCTATTTCGGACGTGCGGGCCCGGCCTGCCAATCCTGCACGCGGCCGCAGGCCTTTGCCCACACATCGGGGGGCCTGACTGGCACCAGCCCACCCGCGCCGTCTTTGACCTCCCTCAGGGTGCGGACATGGCGCAGATCCCCCGGAAAACCCCCTAGCGGGTACAATCGCCCCCTCCCGCGCTGCCCGACCTGCCGTCCTGCCAACCCCGTTGCCAGCAGGACCAGCCTGATTTTGGCTGTCAGGACGGCCTCGCGGACCTTTCGCCCCCTGGCACCGCCAGGGATGTTTCAAGCCTCGGATCGCCTTTGTTTGCTGGCACCGAGGTGGGTTGACATTGGTTTTTGGAGATCCTGGGGATCATGTCTGACCTGAGTCCTGCGCTCAACGCCCTTCACCGCAGCCGCACGCAGCTGCCCGTGTCCGTCTATTTCGACGAATCACTGTACAAGGAGGAGCTTGCACGCATCTTTCAGTCCGGTCCTCGCTACCTGGGCCACGCCTTGAGCGTGCCCGAGGTGGGCGACTATCATGCACTGGCTCAGGAAGGCGAAGGCCGCGCGCTCGTGCGCACCCCCGAGGGCATCGAGCTGATCTCCAACGTCTGCCGCCACCGGCAGGCCGTCATGCTCAAGGGCCGCGGCAACAGCCGGCACAACATCGTGTGCCCGCTGCACCGCTGGACCTACAGCCACAAGGGCGAGCTGATCGGTGCGCCGCACTTCGATCATGACCCCTGCCTGAACCTGAACAACTACAAGATCCGCAACTGGAACGGCCTGCTGTTCGAGGACAACGGCCGCGACATCGCCGCCGACCTCGCCGGCATCGATGCCCGCTTCAAACCCGGTGGCGATCTGGACTTCAGTGGCTTTGTGCTCGACCGGGTGGAACTGCACGAGTGCAACTACAACTGGAAGACCTTCATCGAGGTCTATCTGGAGGACTACCACGTCGGCCCCTTCCACCCCGGACTGGGCAACTTCGTGACCTGCGACGACCTGCGCTGGGACATGGCCAAGGAGTACTCGGTGCAAACCGTGGGCGTGGCCAGCACCTTCGACAAGCCGGGCTCGGACGTCTACAAGAAGTGGCACGACGTGGTCATGCGCTACCGCAACGGCGAAAAGCCCACGCAAGGCGCCGTGTGGCTGACCTACTACCCCACGATGATGGTGGAGTGGTACCCGCACGTGCTGGTCGTATCCAACATGTACCCGCAAGGCCCGCAGAAGACCCTCAACGTGGTGGAGTTCTACTACCCCGAAGAGATCGCGGCCTTCGAGCGCGAGTTCGTCGAAGCCCAGCAGGCCGCCTACATGGAGACCTGCATCGAGGACGACGAGATCGCGGAGCGCATGGACGCCGGCCGCAAGGCCCTGTTCGAGCGCGGCGACAACGAAGTCGGCCCTTACCAAAGCCCGATGGAAGACGGCATGCAGCACTTCCACGAGTGGTACCGACGCGCGATGGACTTCAAGGACTGAAGCCTGCTGTACTGACCCAAGCCGCCTTCGGGCGGCTTTTTCCTTCACCACGATGCCTCCACGCGCCTCCCCTTACGTCCAGATGGTGCTGGCCACCTTGCTGTTCGCCGCCATGGGGGTGTGCGTCAAGTTCGCCTCGCACGACTTCGGCACCGCCGCCGTCGTGAGCGCGCGCGGCACCGTGGGCGCCGTGATCATGCTGATCGTGGCCCGCACCACCGCCACCAGCCTGCGCACCCGCGTGCCCATGCTGCATGTGCGCCGCGGCCTGGCCGGCGTGTTCGCCCTGTCGATGTGGTTCTACAGCATGGCCCAGTTGCCGCTGGCGACCTCGGTCACGCTGAACTACATGTCCTCGGTGTGGATGGCCGTGTTCCTGCTCGTGCAGGCGACCTTTCTGGGTGGCCCCCGCATCGATCGCCGCCTGATCGCGGCCATCGCGGTGGGCTTTGGCGGTGTGGCCCTGGTGCTGCACCCCACCTTGAACCAGGACCAGATCTGGGCGGGCCTCATCGGTCTGGCGTCCGGCATGCTGTCGGCCACGGCTTACCTGCAGGTGACCGCGCTGGGCCGCGCGGGCGAGCCGGAGGTCCGCGTGGTGTTTTACTTCTCGCTGATGGGTTCGGTGCTGGGCGCCTTGTTCTGGCTGCTGCCCGGCCAGGTCAACCCGACCCCGCTGTCTGACATCCCGCCTCGCTCCTGGCTGGCCCTGTTCGGCGTGGGCGCCTTTGCCACCATCGCGCAACTGCTGATGACGCGGGCCTATGCGCGCGGCAGCACCCTGGTCAATGCCAACCTGCAGTATCTGGGCATCGTCCATGCCGGGCTGCTGGGCACCGTGCTGTTTGGCGAAACCCTGGGGCTGGATGCGCTGCTGGGCATGGCCCTCATCGTGGGTTCGGGCATGGTGGCCGCCCGGCTCAAACCGGCAGGCAAGCCCAGCGCCACGTCACCCCAAGCCGCCGACAAGCCCTGAGCCACCGGGATGGCAAAGCCAGCCAGGGCGGCTCTCCATCAGCGCGCCACCGCTGCGCGAACGGCCCGCCTTCAGTGATCGTCGTGGTCGTGATGCGCCCCCGACGCCGCGTCGGCATGGGGCGCCGCCTCATGGGCATGCCCTGCGTGCTCATGCTCATGCGAGCCGTGGAGCACGCTGACGATGCTGCCAATCAACAGCAAGCCTGCGCCCATCCACACGATCTGCATGACGGTGTCCCGCCCGCTCAGGCGTTTTTGCAACTGCGGGATCAGGTCGGCCACCGCCACGTACACAAAGCTGCTGGCCGCCACCACCATCATGTAAGGCAGGTACTCTTGCCACGGACCAATGAGGAAGTAGCCCAGCACCCCACCGGCCACGGCCGCCAGGCCTGACAGGGCGTTGTAAGCAAGCGCCCGCATGCGAGAAAAACCGGCGTTGATCAGCACTATGTAGTCGCCCACCTCCTGCGGGATCTCGTGCGCGATGATGGCCAGCGCCGTGACGATGCCCAGTTGCGGATCGGCCAGGAACGCCGCCGCAATCAGCACGCCATCGCAGAAGTTGTGGATGCTGTCACCCACCAGCACGCTCCAGCCACCGCGCCCCGCCTGTTCGGCATCGAAACCATGGTGGTGATCGTGATGGTCGTGCTCATGGTGGTGACCATGTCGATAGAGCTCCGCCTTCTCCAGCAAGAAGAAAAACAGCAAGCCCCCCAGCAGCGTGAGAAACAGAGCCTGTGGCGGCACGCCCGAGCCAAACGCCTCGGGCAGCACGTGCAACAAGGCCGTCCCCAGCAGCACGCCGGTCGACAGGCTCACGAGGTGGCGAACAATCAAGCCCAGCAGGGGCGCAGACAGTGCCGCAGCGAGCAGCACCGAGATCAGACCGCCCAGAAAGGTGGCGGTCACGATGTAAGTCAAGGTCATGAGAACATCTTATCAATGCTGTCAACAGGCTTTGATGCACTGCAGCGATCCGCCCGACAAAGCAGCGACAATATCGTCCATGGACAAGATGCTGACCGCCAAGACGAGCAAAGCCCCCGCCACCAGCCTGGAGCAGAGCCGTTACCCCGACCTGCTGGCTGCCATCGACATGGGCTCCAACAGCTTCCGACTCGAAATTGGCCAGCTGGTCAAGGGTCGCTACAAGCGCATCGAGTACCTCAAGGAAACGGTGCGGCTGGGCGGCGGACTCGACAGCCACGGCATGCTGACCGAAGAGGCCACCCAACGCGGGCTGTCCTGCCTGGCCGGCTTTGCTCAGCGTCTCAAAGGCTTCGCCCCCTGGCAGGTGCGCGCCGTCGCCACCCAGACCTTGCGCGAAGCCCGCAACCGCGACGCCTTCCTGCAGCGCGCCGACCGCGTGCTCGGGCACCGCATCGAGGTGATCGCCGGCCGCGAGGAAGCGCGCCTGATCTACCTGGGTGTGTCGCGGCTGCAGCCCAGCGAGCTGCCGCGCCTGGTCATCGACATCGGTGGGCGCTCCACCGAGATGATCCTGGGCCACGGTCGCACCCCGATCCGCAAGGAGTCCTTCGGCATCGGCAGCGTGAGCCTGTCGATGCAGCACTTCCCGCAGGGCCAGTACACCGCCGAGAACTTCCGCGCCGCCCAAATCGCGGCCGGCGCCGAGCTGGAGGAAGCGCTCACCCTGTTCGAGCGCCAGCACTGGCAGGAGGCCCTGGGTTCGTCCGGCACAGTGGGGGCGGTGTCGCAGATCCTCGCGGCCAACGGCATCACCGATGGCAGCATCACGCCCGAGGGCCTGCGCTGGTGCATCGAACGCTGCATCGAATCCGGCTCGGCCGAGCTGCTCGCCCTGCCCGGCCACAAATCCGAGCGCAAGCCCGTGCTGGCAGGTGGCCAGTGCATCCTCAACACCCAGGCCTCGCACTTCGACAACGAGGCGCTCAAGCCCGCCAAGGGCGCCCTGCGCCAGGGCGTGATCTTCGACCTGGAAGAGCGGGTCGAGGCGGCGCGCAACCACCGCCTGCTGGACCCGCGTGACACCTCCGTGCGCGAGCTGCAGCAGCGCTTCCGGGTGGACCCGACCCAGGCCCAGCGCGTGCGCCAGCGTGCCCTGAGCCTGTGGCAGGAGCTGGCCGAACCCCTGGCCAGTTCCGATGGCGAACATGCCCGCGAACTGGGCTGGGCCAGTGCCCTGCATGAAATCGGCATGATGGTCTCGCACCATGACCACCACCGCCACAGCGCCTACCTGCTGGGCCATGTGGACGCGTCCAGTTTCTCGCAGTCACAGCTGCGGCGCCTGGCGACGCTGGTGCTGGGTCAGCGTGGTGAGCTGATCAAGCTGGTGGAACATTTCCAGGATCAGGCGCTGATGTCGCAGGTGCTGTGCCTGCGTCTGGCCATCATCCTGCACCACGCCCGCGTCGACCTGCCGCCCCGGGTGGTCAGTCTGCAGCGCGGTCGCGGCAAGATCAAGCTGATGGTCAACAAGCGCTGGTCCGTCCAGCACCCGCGGACCCTGCACCTGCTCGACGAAGAAATGCGCCGCTGGGGCGCGCAAGGGCGCCGTCAGCTGGAAGTGGCCCTGGTGGCCTGAGCCGGGCGTGGGCGGGCGCTCAGCGCCAGATCGCCCAGCCGATGCCGGCCAGCGCCAGCCCCCAACCCAAGGCGGCCAAGGGCAGCAACCAGCGCCTGACGCCGCTGCCCCGCTCTGGCCGTGTCGCGCTGCGTCCCTCGGCAGGCGTTTCGGGCTCATCGGTGCGCTCAATCCAGTCCCGCAAGGCTTGCGACAGGCGACGGGCCGAGCGGGTGCGCTGATCGCGCTCGCGGTGCATGGCCTGTGCCACGATCTCGGAGAGCGCGCGAGGCACTTCGGGGTTGACCTCATGCGCCAAGGGCACGGGCTGGCGCAACACCGCCTCGGCGATCTCTTCCAGGCTGTTGCCGGCAAAGGGGCGCTGTCCGGTCAGCAACTCGTACAAGACCACGCCCAGCGCGTACACATCCACCCGGCGGTCCACCGGCAGGCGGCGCACCTGTTCGGGCGACATGTAATACGGCGAGCCGCCCACCAGCTCGTGGAAGCGGCTTTGCGGGTCTTCGCGCTGCGCCAGCGACTCGGCCTGGCGGATGCGGGCGATGCCGAAGTCCAGCACACGCGGCTGGGTGCGCCCTGTCATGAAGATGTTGGCCGGCTTGATGTCGCGGTGGATCACGCCCTTGTGATGGGCGTAGGACAGCGCATCGGCCACGCGCCGCACGATGAGGGCGGCCTGAGAAGGCGTCGGGCGCCAGCCCTGGGCCAACAGCTGGCGCAGGTCCTTGCCGCGCAGCAACTCCATCGCAATGTAAGGCCCCTGCTCGCTTGTGCCGGCGTCATAGACGGTCACGATCTGCGGATGACTGAGCCCGCCGGCCGCGCGCGCCTCGTTCAGGAACAGGGCGTTGAAGCGCTCGGGATCCGTCATCGACGGGTCCACATGCAGGGTCTTGATCGCCACCGCCCGCGACAACAGCGGATCGTGCGCGGCATACACCGTGCCCAGCCCCCCCTCACCGAGCGTGTACTTCAGCGCGTAGCGCGAGATGTGCCCGATGGTGGGCAGGTTCTCCGTGCGCCCCCGGCGTGCCTCGATCGCGGCCTCGTCGGCATCCGGGAACGGGCGGGTCAGGATGACCGTGTCCTGGTTGTCCGGCACCAGGCGATCGACATCGACCTGGTTGGGCTGGGTGTCAGCCAGAGAAGGGGCGGGCCGCTGCGTCACGGATCGGAGCCCTCCTGGGTGCGTCAGCGCGATGCCGGCCGAGCGGCCTTGACTTCATCCGGACGCAGCTGAGGCGCCAGATGATCGAGCACGCCGTTGACGTACTTGTGACCATCGGTGCCGCCAAAGCTCTTGGCCAGCTCCACCGCCTCGTTGATGGCGACCTTGTAGGGCACGTCCAGGCAATGGGTCAGCTCGTAGACGCCGATCCACAGCACCGCGTGCTCCACGGGCGAGAGCTCTTCGACCGGGCGATCGAGGAACTGCAGCAACTGGGCGTCGAGTTGCGCGCATTGCTCGATGCAGCCATGCAGTAAGGCGTCGTAGTGACCACGGTCACAGCGTGCGAAGTCTTCCTGCTCGCGGATGTGGGCATCGACCGAGCCCCCATCGCGGGTGTTCAGCTGCCATTCGTACAGGCCTTGCAAGGCGAACTCGCGCGCACGGCGGCGCGACGACTTGGCGCGAGGCGCACCGGGCGCACCCGGCTTGCGGGCGGGACGGCCTTGCAGCGGCGCGGACTTGGGGGTGTCGCTCGCGTCGCTCACAGCAGTTCGTCCAGCAGGTTGGCCATCTCGACGGCCACACGGGCGGCGTCGCGGCTCTTTTCTTCCACGCGGGCCTCGGCCTGAGCCTGGTTTTCCACGGTCAGGATGGCATTGGCGATGGGCACATGGTGGTCCAGGCTGACGCGGGTCACGCCCGCACCGCTTTCGTTGGACACCAACTCGAAGTGGTAGGTCTCGCCGCGGATGATGCAACCCAGGGCCACCAGGGCGTCAAAGCGCTCGCTGTCGGCCATGGCCTGCAAAGCCACCGGCACTTCCAGGGCACCCGGCACGGTCACGTGCTGGATGTGCTTGGCCTGCACACCGAGTGCTGTCAGCTCCTCAATGCACAGCGCCGCCATCCGGGAAGTCAGTTCGTCATTGAAACGGGCTTGCACGATGCCGACACGCAGATCGTGTCCATCGAGTCGGCCGGCTTGTCCTTTGTCAGCGCCTTGCATAGTGTGTGATCCAGAAAAAAGAGCGAAAAATCAGAAAGTAAAGAGCGGGAGGTCAGGGCAGGCGGTGCGCCAGGTGTGCCCTCTTCAGTTGGACGGATCCAGACGTGTCCCGTCGGCCGTCAGGAAGCCGACGACCTCCAGCTCGTAGCCGACCATGCTGGGCATGCGACGCTGGTTGCCCATCAGGCGCATGCGCTGCACACCGAGGGTGCGCAGGATCTGGGCACCCACGCCATAGGTGCGCAGGTCCACTGGTTGCTTGGCCGGCGTTTGCGGCTCCGTCGGCAAGGCACGCTCCAGCAGGCGCTCGGCCTCGTCACCGGCGTTGAGCAGCACCACCACGCCACGGCCGGCTTCGCGCACGGCGGCCAGCGCCTTGGGCAGGGGCCAGGCGTGCGCGCTGTTGCCCGCATCCAGCCAGTCCATCACCGACAGGGGCTCGTGCACGCGCACCAGCACCTCGTCGTCAGGGGTCCAGTTGCCCACGGTCAGCGCCAGGTGCACGGCACCGGTGCGGTCGCGGAACACCGAGGTCTCGAACGCACCCTCGGGCGTCTGCATGGTGCGCTCGCCCAGACGTTCGATCAGCGACTCGTTGCGGCTGCGGTACTGGATCAGGTCGGCGATAGTGCCAATCTTGAGGTTGTGTTCCTTGGCGAACACTTCCAGATCCGGGAGACGAGCCATGGTGCCGTCGTCGTTCATGATCTCGCAGATCACCGACGAGGGCGTCAGCCCAGCCATGCGCGCCATGTCGCAACCGGCTTCGGTGTGGCCGGCGCGCATCAGCACACCACCGTCTTGCGCCTGCAGCGGGAAGATGTGCCCAGGTTGCACCAAGTCAGTCGGCTTGGCGTCACGGGCCACGGCGGCCTGCACGGTGCGAGCGCGGTCGGCGGCCGAGATGCCGGTGGTCACGCCTTCGGTCGCCTCGATGGACACGGTGAAGGCCGTGCCATGCTTGGTGCCGTTGCGGGTGGCCATCGGGGGCAGTTGCAGCCGCTCGCAGCGCTCGCGCGTCAGCGTCAGGCAGATCAGGCCGCGGCCGTACTTGGCCATGAAGTTGATCGCCTCGGGCGTGACGTGCTCGGAGGCAATGACGAGATCGCCCTCGTTTTCGCGGTCTTCTTCATCCACCAGGATGACCATGCGACCGGCGGCGAGTTCGGCAATCAGCTCAGGAATAGGAGAAATGGGCATGGCAGGATTGTAGGCTTCTCAGACCCGGATCAGAGGACAAGACGGGGGCGTCCCCATCGAAAACAGGCCTTCCGAAGCGCCAAGACGGCGCTTCTTCACATCTGAGGGATGGCGGTCAGGCGCCCAGCTTGCCTTCGGCGCCGAGCATGCGTTCCACATAGCGGGCGATCAGGTCCACTTCCAGGTTCACCTTGCCGCCCACCTTCAGGGTGCCCAGCGCGGTGTTCTCGATGGTGTGCGGGATCAGGTTGATGCTGAACACGGTACTGCCGTCGGCGGCGTCCTGCACGCTGTTGACCGTCAGGCTCACGCCGTTGACGGTGATCGAACCCTTGTAGGCCAGGAAACGCGCCAGGGTGCGCGGTGCGCGAATCTGCAGCAGCCACGATTCGCCCACCGGCTCGAACACCACCACCTCACCCACGTCATCGACGTGGCCGGTGACGATGTGGCCGCCCAGGCGGTCGTGCGAGCGCAAGGCTTGCTCCATGTTGACGGTGCCCCGCTGATCCAGGCCCACGGTGCGCGCCAGGCTTTCGGCCGACACGTCAATGGTGAAGCGACCGGCGGCCACGTCGAACGAGGTCACGGTCATGCAGGCGCCGTTGATGGCGATGCTGTCACCCAGGCCCACGCCGTCGAGGTAGCCCGCGGGCGCCTGCAGGGTCAGGCGGCGGCCGTGGCTGGCGTCAGCGCCCAACGGTTGCGAGTCGACGATCTGGCCCACGCCAGTGATGATGCCGGTGAACATGGTGCAAAACCCATCCAGAAAAATTGAAGAAGACGTGATCAGAATTCGGCCCGGCCTGCGGGTCGCGCAAGGATACGCAGATCCTCGCCCACCTGCTCGACGGCGTGGAATGTCAGGGTGCGCGCATCTGCCATGCGGTTCAGCGGCGACAAGGCCGCCAGCCCGCGGCCCGGTCCCACCAGCTTGGGCGCCAGGTAGAGCAGGTACTCGTCCACCCAGTCGCCTTCGATGAGGGCGGCGTTCAGGCGGGCCCCGGCCTCCACATGCAATTCGTTGATGCCGCGCGCGGTCAGGTCGGCGAGCACGGCGCCCAGGTCCAGGTGGCGACCGCTGACATCGGCCGGCAGCACGGCCACGCTGGCCCCTTTCGCGGACAAGGCCAGACGCGCCGCCTGCGCTTCGCCCGACTCATCGGCCAGGCCATAGACCAGCACCTCGCCGGGCGGCTGCAGCAGGCGCGCCGTGGGTGGCAGGCACCAGCGCGAATCCAGCACGACACGCAGGGGCTGGCGCGCCACCTCAATGGCCCGCACATCCAGGCGCGGATCATCGTCAATCGCCGTGCCAATGCCGGTGAGCACCGCCCCGGCGCGGGCGCGCCACACCTGACCGTCGGCGCGAGCGGCTGGCGCCGTGATCCATTGGCTGTCGCCATTGTCCAGCGCGGTGCGGCCATCGAGCGACGTCGCGATCTTCATGCGCACCCAGGGACGATGGCGCACCATGCGCGAGAGGAATCCGATGTTCAGTTCGCGCATGGCCACGGCCTGGGGATGATCTGCCGGCAAGACATCGACGGTGATGCTCGCCGCGCGCAACAGCGCCACCCCTTGCCCGGCGACCAGAGGATTGGGGTCCATCAGCACCACGACGACTCGCGCCACCTCGGCACGCACCAGGGCCTCGGCGCACGGGGGCGTGCGCCCATGGTGCGAACAAGGCTCCAGCGCCACATAGGCGGTCGCGCCGCGGGTGCGGTGTCCACGAGCCTGCGCGTCACGCAAGGCCATCACTTCGGCATGAGGGCCGCCGGCCTGCTGCGTGTGCCCCTCCCCGATCACCAGCCCCGCAGCGTCGGTGAGCACACAGCCCACACGCGGGTTGGGATCCGACAGGCCGATCGCCTGCCGCGCCAGCGTGACCGCCCGGGCCACATGAAGCTCATCGCTGTTGTTGCAAAAGGTCTGCACCAGTTCATCCCTTGGGGTGCCCCTCGAAGGGGGAATGGGGGCGATTTTGACGCAAAGCGCTCCCGCCCCTTCTGGGGATCAGGCCTTCGCGCCCCCGATCGCTCACAAGAATGCAGCGCATGCCCCATCTTCCACCCCACTTTCCTCGCCGCGCTCGGCCCCGCACCGTGCCACGCGGCTTCACCTGGGTCGAGCTGCTGGTCACGCTGGCCATCCTCGGTGTCCTGACCGCCCTCGGCGCACCCGGCCTGCGCGCGCTGCTCGATCAGCGCACCGTGGCCACCCAGGCCAGCGCCCTGGCCGATGCCCTGCGGCTGGCACGCGCCGAGGCCGTCAAACGCCACCAGCGCGTCACCATCTGCAACACCCCGGCGCCAGACGCCGCGACCCCGGTGTGTGCCGGCGCCAGCACCAACTGGTCGACCGGCTGGCTGATCTTTGCCGACGCCAACGGCAACAAGGTGCAGGACGCACACGAAACGCTGCTGCACCTGCAGCAGGCCCTGCCCCCGACGGTCGGCCTGCTGCTGGCCCACAGCAAGCCGGCCATCACCTTTGGCGGACAGGGGCTGGCCGTGGCCAACAACGCCAGCTTCCTCGTCCAGACCCTGTCATCGGGCAGCACCGCGTCACCCCACCCCCAACGCTGCGTGCGCCTGGCCGTCTCTGGCCGCGTCCGCGTTCTGCCAGGAGCCTGTTGATGCCACACCCTTGCCTTTCACGCCAGCGCGGTGCCACCCTCGTCGAGGTGCTGATGGCCATGCTCTTGATGTCCTTCGGCGTGCTGGCCATGACCGCCATGCAGGCGCATGCCATCCAGCACAGCCAGACCACCGACGCCCGCGCCCGGGCCACCCTGCTCGCCCACGATCTGGCGGACCGCATGCGCGCCAACCCCGCCCCTCTGGGCGACTGGGGCGCCTACGATCTCAGCACCGCTGCGGCGCCTGCGGCACCTCTTCCGGCTGATGCGTGCCAAGGTCCGTCGGTGTGCACCTTCGACGAGATGGCCGCAGCCGATCTGGCTCAATGGCAGCAACAGCTCGCGAGCAGCCTGCCCCAGGGGCGAGGCCATGTCCGCACCGTCAGCACGCAAGCCGACGTCTGGGTGCTCTGGGACGAAGCCGACCAGGCCGGCGGCCAGGCGCACGACCGCTGCCCCGCCGACCTGAGCCTGGACGCCCACACCCGCTGCCTCTACCTTCGGATCGCCCTGTGAGCTCAGCCCATGCCCTCCTGGCACGCCAACAGCGCGGCCTGAGCCTGGTCGAGCTGCTGGTCGGCCTCACCCTGGGCCTGACGGTGATCGCCGCCGCCTTGGCGCTGTACCTGAGCTCCGGCCACGCTTACCGCAGCACCCAGGCCACCACGCAAATGACCGAAGACGCCAGTGTGGCCCTGGCCATCCTGCGTGCCCAGATCGCCCTGGCCGGCTACGGCAACCCCACGGGCCTGGACAGCCAGGGCCAGATCACCCGCGTCTTCACCGGACCCGGCCTCTTCGGCTGCACCGGTAGCATCACCCCCACCAGCATCGGACACCCTCAACTGCAGGACATCGCCTGCAACGACGACCCTGAGCAACCCGATGCCCTCGTCGTGCGCTACGAGGCAGACCCGCGCAACACGCTGGCCACGGCGGCGGGCACACCTACCGACTGCCTGGGCAACAGCACGCCCCTGGTCGATGGCACCCACCACCTGGCAGACAACCGCTATTTCGTCCACGGCCACACCCTGTCCTGTCGAGGCAATGGCCACAGCGTCTCCCAACCCCTGGTCGACCACATCGTGGACCTGGATCTGCGCTATGGGATCGCCACCCCGGCCGCCAGCGACCCCGATGCCCTCACGCTGCGTTACCTCACCGCGCAAGAGGTGAGCGGCACCGCCACGCCCCCGTCGGCGTCGCCCTTGTGGCGCCAGGTGAAAGCGGTGCACCTATGTCTGGTGCTGCGCAGCGAGCTGGAAGTGCAAGACAGCGTGATGAGCTACACCGACTGCCAGGGTCTCACGCAGACGGCGCCGGATCGGCGCCTCTACCGTGCCTTTCACACCACCGTGAGCCTGCCCAATCCGCTGTGACCATGCCCGAGCACCTCTTCTCCCGACGCCCCCAGACCAGCCAGCACGGCATTGCGCTCATCGTCGTCCTCGTCATGCTGGCGGTGATCAGCCTGGTGTCCGGCGCGTCGCTGCGCGCAGCCCTCAGTGCCGAACAGATCACACACAACGTGCGACTCGAAAGCCTGGCCAAGGAAGCGGCCCACATCGGTTTGCGTCACTGCGAAGAGGCCCTCTTGCAGACCCCGCCAGCCCTCACCGTGCATCCCGCCCCCGTGTCACCCGCCCCGGCGCTGTGGACGCTCTGGTCCAGCTGGCACGGCAGCCACGCGCTGGCCCACACCGTGCCCGCCAGCGCCATGAGCTCCGCCGACAGCGCCTATGTGCCAGCCTCACGGCCCCAATGCCTACTCGAAAACCACCCGGCCCACCCAGATCTGATCACCGTCACGGCGCGCGGCTTCAGCCCCGATCACCAGGCTGACAGCGCCGGACGTACCACCCGCGGTGCCATGGCATGGGTGCAGTCCGTGGTGCACCGCTGCATCCCAGACAGCGCGCTGTGCCCAGCCGCACCGGCGATCGCGCCATCCAGCCCCACCACCGCCAGCGCGCCTTCCGCACCCGCTGTCGCGACCCTCACCGTCACCTCGGTCACCCCTGCCAGTCCGGCCTCCAGTCCGGCCTCCAGCCCGCGCCTGCACAGCCGGGTGTGGCGCGCCCTGCTCAATCCACCTTCCCCATGAACTTCCGCGCCATGCGACCCTGCCACCCGCCCCGCCGCCCAACGGGCTTCACCCTCGTGGAAATGCTGACCACGCTCGCCCTCCTGGGCATGCTCGCCGCCGTGGCCTATCCCAGCTACGCCACGCACCTGCACCGGGCTCACCGCGCCGATGCCCGTGCTGCCCTGATGGACGCAGCCTTCTTCATGCAGCGCCACTACGCCGCCCATCACCGCTACGACACGGGTGATGCCAGTGCGCCGCTCGTGAGCCTACCGGCCCCGCTGAACCAGTCCCCGCGCCAGGGCCCGGCGCACTACGCGATCAGCGTCACCCAGGCCGACGCTGGCAGCTACACCCTGAGCGCCACCCCGGTGACCACCGGCCCCATGGCCCACGACCCGTGCGGCAGCCTCACGCTGAACCAGCATCACACCCGTGGCATCACCGGCACCACGGTCAACGTGGCGCAATGCTGGCGCTAGGCGCCCACGCGGCGGCGTCGCAACTCACCGATCTCCCGATCAGTCATCGCTCGCGCCCTCCTTGGCGCCGCGCTTGTTGCCCGTCTCCTTGATGGCAGCGACAAACTCGCTGACGTCATCAAAGCTGCGGTACACCGACGCAAAGCGCACATAGGCCACCTTGTCGAGCTTGCGCAACTCGCGCATCACCCATTCGCCCAACTGCGTCGACACCACTTCCTTTTCGCCACACTGGCGCAACTTGGCCTCGATAGCCTCCAGCGCGCCTTCCAGCGCCTCGGCACTCACTGGCCGCTTGCGCAGCGCAATCAGCATCGAGCCTTTGAGCTTGGCCCGGTCGTAATCGGTGCGCCGACCGTCGCGCTTGACGATGGCTGGCAGGTCGATTTCCGCCCGTTCATAGGTCGTGAAGCGCTTGTCGCAGCCATGGCACTTGCGACGGCGACGGGTGGAATCGCCTTCATCGGAGTCACGCGTCTCCACAACCTGGGTGTCGTGGTGTCCGCAAAAGGGGCAACGCATGGATGGGAATCTCTCGTTTCAAGACAAACAAAAACCCGGCGAGGACATCACATCCAAGCCGGGTTCCGAATCACGCACGCATCAAGGCGTCAGCGCTCAGCGATAGACCGGGAAGGCCTTGGTCAGGGCCGACACCTGCTCGCGAACGCGAGCGATGGTGGCTTCGTCGTGCGGGTTGTCCAGCACGTCGGCGATCAGGTTGGCAACCTGCACGGCCTGCTCTTCCTTGAAACCACGGGTGGTCATCGCGGGCGAACCCAGACGGATGCCCGAAGTCACCATCGGCTTTTGCGGGTCGTTGGGGATGCCGTTCTTGTTGCAGGTGATGTGCGCCTGACCCAGGATGGCTTCGGCTTCCTTGCCGGTCAGGTTCTTCGGACGCAGGTCCACCAGCATCACATGGCTTTCGGTGCGGCCCGAGACGATGCGCAGACCGCGCTTCGTCAGGGTGTCGGCCAGCGCGGCGGCGTTCTTCACCACCTGCTGCTGGTAGGCCTTGAACTCGGGCGAAGCGGCTTCCTTGAAGGCCACGGCCTTGCCGGCGATGACGTGCATCAGCGGACCGCCCTGAATGCCAGGGAAGATGGCGCTGTTGATCTTCTTGGCGATCTCTTCACCACGCATCAGGATGATGCCGCCACGCGGGCCACGCAGGCTCTTGTGGGTGGTGGAGGTGACCACGTCAGCGTGCGGCACCGGGTTGGGGTACACGCCCGCAGCGATCAGGCCGGCGTAGTGGGCCATGTCCACCATGAAGTAAGCGCCGATTTCCTTGGCGATCTTGGCAAAGCGCTCGAAGTCGATGCGCAGCGCGAAGGCCGAGGCACCGGCGATGATCAGCTTGGGCTTGTGCTCACGCGCCAGCGCTTCCATCTTGTCGTAGTCGATGTCTTCGGCAGCGTTCAGACCGTAGGACACGACCTTGAACCACTTGCCGGACATGTTCAGCGGCATGCCATGGGTCAGGTGGCCGCCTTCGGCCAGGCTCAGGCCCATGATGGTGTCACCGGGCTGCAGCAGACCGAAAAACACAGCCTGGTTGGCTTGCGAGCCGGAGTTCGGCTGCACGTTGGCGTATTCGGCACCGAACAGGGCCTTCAGGCGGTCGATGGCCAGTTGCTCGACCACGTCCACGTGCTCGCAGCCACCGTAGTAGCGCTTGCCGGGATAGCCTTCGGCGTACTTGTTGGTCAGCTGGGAGCCTTGGGCTTCCATGACGGCCGGCGAGGTGTAGTTCTCGGAGGCGATCAGCTCGATGTGGTCTTCCTGACGCTGGTTCTCGGCCTGGATGGCTGCAAACAGCTCAGGATCAACGTTGGCAATGGTATGTTGGGCACGGTCAAACATGACTTGGCAGTCCTCTTCAAGGTTGAAGTCCCGCAGCACTGACCCATCCAGATCAGGTGTGAGGGCTGCCCAGGCGAACGGCTGACTCAGCCCGGGCATTGGAAGCCCCTAGGGCTGGCTGCGCTTCCCGGTGGTTCACCACCTCAGACAATGCTGTCCTTGTGTGACAGCAGCACGTCATCTATCGCCAGTTGCGCAGCGTTTTCCATTGTAGCGGCATGGGCCCGGCTCACGCCAGTGCGGGGGTATCCGTCGCCCACCGCACCATGCCATTTCAGACACTCACAG
Organism: Aquabacterium sp.; assembly: GCF_034003525.1. GTDB lineage: Bacteria > Pseudomonadota > Gammaproteobacteria > Burkholderiales > Burkholderiaceae_C > Aquabacterium. The sequence continues at coordinate 48,861 of NZ_JAVEYN010000004.1, read as the reverse complement.
CGTGAGCATCGCCACCTGCTCGACGGCCGGGCTGGCGACCGGCGGCTTGACGCTGCTGGCAGCGGGGGCCGCCGACACAGGTGCCGTCACCGCAGGGACCTGCGATGACTGAACCGCCGACGCCGCCACCGGGGCCGGAGCCTGCGCCACCACACGTGGTGCATTCGACACATTCACCGGCACCTGCTTGCCCAGGGCCACCTGGCGCAAGAAACCCTGCTCGGCCAGCACCTTGGCGCCATAGCCACCGTCGTGCGTCATGTTCGCGGCGCCCACGTAATACTTCAGGCCACCTTCGAGGCTGCCCGCACGGCGGATGCAATCCTTGAGGACCTGCACCCCCACACGCAGATTCGTCACCGGGTCGAAAGCCGCATTGCGCCCGCCGAACACTTCATACTTCTCGCGGTGGATGCCGGTCATCACCTGCATCAGGCCCTGCGCGCCCACATGGCTCTGCGCGAACGGATTGAAGCCCGACTCGATCGCCATGATGGCCAGCACCAAGGTAGGCTCCAGACCCGCACGCTGCCCCACGTCCCAGGCCTCTTGCACCAGGCGACTGATGGGCTCAGGTGCCACGCTGTAGCGACGGGCAATCCAGTAAGCCACAGCCGCCTGCTGGCGACTCAACTCCGACGGGTCGGTTGCGGTGGCCCGCTGAATGGCTTCCGGCTCGGCCATGGCCAGCAGCACATCCTGGCTGGACGCCTCGGCATCGTCGCTCGCCATCGCACGCGACGTGGCACGGTCGGTCAACCAACCCAGGGTCTGGTGCTCCAGGCGATGGCGCACATCGGGGCGTCCCGCCAGAAAGACCACGCCCACCACCGCCACCAGGCCCAGCATCGCCAGGGCGTTGTGGCTCACACGGCGCAGACCCAGCAACACATCCTGGACAAACTGCTGCAGACCGGCACGCCAGGCCTGCGGCTGGAACGACGACGCCACCGTCGTCTGAGACACTTCCACTTCTTCAACCATCACGGCGGACTCAGGGCCGGCCGTTGCACGTTCACACGCTGTCATGGTGCTCCTTTCTTCGCCGCCACACTCACAACCGGCACGCCATCGACTTCGATCGCGCGCCGCGCAGGTGCGGCATTGATAATGACCCTGGCAGAAAAGTGGCGGGACCGTGCAAGTCACTCACCACCGCGAACGGTCTGTCGCGCACATCGGCGAACAGACCCATGGGAAAACGCCAGGGCTGGCAGCGTTGCGCTGCGGTGTGCAGCGCAAGGGGAAACCCGGTAAAAATCGTGACCGGATCCAACAGGGGCGGATTCTAGGCAAGCCTGTAATAACCAGTCAAGCATAAAGAAAACACTCTTTATTACTAAAATCATGAAATATCGCGACCTGCGAGACTTTGTATCGGGCCTGGAACGCCAGGGAGAGCTCACCCGCATCAGTGAGCCCGTGTCCGTCCATCTGGAGATGACCGCTGTGAGCGACCGCGTGCTGCGGGCCGGCGGACCGGCCCTGTGGTTCGAGCACCCCATTGGACGGGGGGATCGAACGACAACACCACCGCGCACCTACGCCACCCCGGTGCTCGCCAACCTGTTTGGCACCCCCAAACGCGTGGCCCTCGGGATGGGGGCCGACGACGTCAGCGAACTGCGCGACATCGGCCGTGTGCTCGCCAGCCTCAAGGAGCCGGAGCCGCCCCGCGGCCTGAAAGACGCCGGCAAGCTCATCCAGATGGCCAAGGCGCTGTGGGACATGAAGCCCAGCAGCGTGCGCAGTGCCCCCTGCCAGGCCGAAGTGCGCGAAGGCAGCGAAGTCGACCTGACCGAGTTGCCCATCCAGCACTGCTGGCCTGATGACGCCGCCCCCCTGCTCACCTGGGGCCTCGTCGTCACCCGCGGGCCGCAAAACGTGCCCAACCCGCGGCGGCGACAAAACCTGGGCATCTATCGCCAACAGTTGATCGGCAAGAAGCAGTTGATCATGCGCTGGCTCGCCCACCGCGGCGGCGCCCTCGACTTCCGCGAGTTCGCCCTGGCCAACCCCGGACAGCCCTTTCCCATTGCCGTGGCCCTGGGCGCGGACCCGGCCACCATCTTGGGCGCGGTCACACCGGTGCCCGACTCGCTGAGCGAATACCAGTTTGCCGGCCTGCTGCGCGGCAGCCGCACCGAAGTGGTCAACACGAAGGCGGGCGAAGACGATCAGTACCTGCAGGTGCCAGCCAGCGCCGAATTCGTGCTCGAAGGCCACATCCCCACCGCCCCCGCTGGCTACAAGGGCGTCAGCGAACACGGCGTGCCCCTGATGGAGCGCGGCGGTTACCTGCACGCGCTGGAAGGCCCCTTTGGCGACCACACCGGCTATTACAACGAGCAGGACTGGTTCCCGGTGTTCGAAGTGACGCGCCTGACGAACCGCGTCAACCCCGTTTACCACTCCACCTACACCGGCAAACCGCCCGACGAGCCTGCCGTGCTCGGCGTCGCGCTCAACGAAGTCTTCGTGCCCATCCTGCAAAAGCAGTTCCCGGAAATCGTGGACTTCTACCTACCCCCCGAAGGCTGCAGCTACCGCATGGCCATCATCAGCATGAGGAAGGCCTATCCGGGCCACAGCAAGCGATTGATGTTCGGCCTGTGGAGCTTCCTGCGTCAGTTCATGTACACCAAGTTCATCGTCATCGTGGACGACGACGTGAACATCCGCGATTGGCAAGAAGTGATCTGGGCCATCACCACCCGCATGGACCCGGTGCGCGACACCACCCTGGTCGACAACACCCCGATCGACTACCTCGATTTCGCCTCGCCCATCAGCGGTCTGGGCGGCAAGATGGGGCTGGACGCCACCAACAAATGGCCCGGCGAAACCAGCCGCGAATGGGGCCGCACCATCACCATGCCCGACGCGGTGAGCCAGAGGACAGAGGACCTGGTCGCACGCATTCTGAAAGGCGCATGAACCCCTGCCGGGGCATAGACAAAACATATTGGCTTCGCTCACGCAGCTGGCTTAACCTGCAGGTGTCTGCAAGGCAGGCAAACCATCTAGACGCAGTCACTGCGTCTGGGGAAGCGGCAAACCTTCATCTTTGCCCTTTCCATGGACGGCCCCCGTGCCGTTCCCACCCCCGGCATCGCCCGGGGGTTTCTATTTGTGCGTCGGTGTGTCGTGCCGCTCGCCCAAAGCACCGCCGACAGCAGGGATTTTCGCCGCAGGTGTGCAGCCAGGCCGGCCCGCGCTTAGTCTCTGACGCATCCGTTGCGCAGCCCTCCCGAGTCTTCCCCTCCCCTCATGGCCGACATGACCACGCCCTCGTCATCCGACACCATCGAAGAAGCCACCTTGGCCGGCGGCTGCTTCTGGTGCCTCGAAGCGATCTTCAACCAGCTCCAGGGGGTCGTCGAGGCCGAGTCCGGGTACAGCAACGGCCACCAACAGGCCCCCACCTACGAAGCCGTCTGCGGCGGCGACACCGGCCACGCGGAAGTGGTGCGCGTGCGGTTCGATCCCCAGGTGGTCAGTTTTCAGACCTTGCTGGAGGTCTTTTTCGCCAGCCACGACCCGACCACACTGAACCGGCAAGGGCACGACATCGGCACGCAGTACCGGTCAGGCATCTACACGCACAACGCAGCGCAGGCGGACACCGCACGGCAGGTCATCGCCGAGCTGGCGCAGCATCATGTCTTTGGCGCCCCGATCGTCACCGAGGTGGCGCCTGTGCAGAACTACCACCCCGCTGAGGCCTATCACCAACGCTACGCGCTGCACCATCCCCATCAGGGCTACTGCGCCTATGTGGTGGCCCCAAAGGTGGCCCACTTCCGGGAACAGTTTCGGGACCGACTCAAGCCCGACTGAACGCGCAGCCTGTCTCCCCAAGCTGCGCCCATGTCGCCGACCTCAAGGGGCCAGACGCTGAATCTGCCAGCTGCCCTCGGCCTGCTTCACATACACGATCCGATCGTGCAGGCGGGACGGACGCCCCTGCCAAAACTCCCAGTAGCTGGGCACCAGGCGATAACCACCCCAATGCGCCGGCCGCACGGGATCTTGCCCTTGTCGCGCCTGTATCTCGGCCCAGCTGACCTCCAGATGCTCACGCGACGGAATCACCTCGCTTTGCGGTGAGGCCCAGGCGCCAATGCGCGAACCCAAGGGACGCGTCTGGTAGTAGGCATCCGACTCGGCCTCAGCGATCTGCTCGACGCGGCCTTCGATGCGCACCACGCGCTCCAGCTCGGGCCAGAAAAACTGCAGCGCGGCCTGAGGGTGGGCAGCCAACTCGCGGCCCTTGCGGCTCTGGTAATTGGTGTACCAGACCAAACCACGCTCATCCAGACCCTTGAGCAGCACCACCCGGGTTGACGGCCCGCCGTCCTCGCCCACCGTGGCCAAGGTCATGGCATTGGCCTCCAGCGCCTTGGCATGCACGGCAGCATCAAACCAATGCTGGAACTGGTCCAGCGGATCGGCACGCACATGGGTCTCATCCAGCTCGGCCCGCTCGTAACTCTTGCGCATCTGCGCCAGATCGTGAGATGTCTTGTTCATGCTGTTCAGTATCCGTCAAACCTTGCAAAGGGCGACATGACCCGCATCAATCCGTCTCGGGGGTATGCACTTAAGTGAAGGCTCGGTGGTGCATCGCAACAAAACCGATCACAGTGAAACGTCAAGTCTGTGACCCGCACCATGTCTGAAGCGCCTACCCTCATCATTTTGGCTGAATCAGAAAGCCGTCACATGACGGATGGGCCACATCTCGCCCCTGCCATGTCGGCGCACAACTCGATGACGGCCCTCGACACGGTGCACCACACCATCCGCAAGGGGCTCGCCAGCGGCCTGCAGGTGCTCTTGGTCGCCCCGCCGATGGTGGCGGCGCAAGCACACCACCTGCTGCCGGCCGACCGTGTCATCTTGCTGCCAGAACCCCAAGCACCGAGCTTGTCTGGTGGCAACGACCAGATGGCTTTAGGCGTGGCCATCGCGGTCATCGCCAGCGCCCGTTCCCCAGGCTGGCTGCTGCTGCCGGGCGACATGCCCCTGCTGCAAGCCGAAACTTTGAAAATCATGGGCCAGGCCGTCACGCAAGAATCGCTGGTCTTTCCCGAGTATCGCCATCGGCGCGGCCACCCGGTGGGCTTCTCGGCCGAGTTCTACTCTGAGTTGATCCGGCTGCAACGCGAGCGTGACCTGCAACGCCTGCTGGCCCAGTACCCAGCGCATGGCATCGAGGTCGACGATGCCGGCATCCTCATGACGCAGGACCCGCACAGCAACCTGGCGCTCCTGCGCACGGTGCTGCAGGGCCATGCCGGGCTGCACGTCCAGCACTGATCTACGGCGGGCGCCGCGCAAGGCGTGACGCCTTCTCACCCCAGGTTGGTTAACCCTGAGCCTCCAGACCCCATCTGACCCAAGGCTTACCCTTAGCGCGGTCAGCTTATGCGCCCTCCCCCCCTCAGTCATGGGGACCGAATGCGAAGTCGGTTCAACAACAATTTGAGCCATGGACACAGCGTGAAACGCGGTCCGTAACCCTAAACACCAACAGGAGTTTCACATGACCTTCGCAACCGTCCGCTCCGTCTCCATCGCTGCTGCTGTGGCCCTGTCTGCCTTCTCGGCACAAGCCCTGACCATCTCGACCAACGCACTGAAGGCTGATTCGTTCCAAGTGTTCTCTGAGTCTGCACTGCAGTCTTACGCCCTGTTCAACGTGGGCATCACCGCCTTGGGCAATGCGACCGCGGTGGCCGGCACCACCGACACCTTCAGCCTGCCTGTCACCAGCATCTCTATTGCTCTGAGTGGCGGCATCAAGATTGAAAACGGCAAAGCCACCGGTTCTGCTCTGGAAATCTCGCGCATGGACCCCGCCACCGGCAAGAAGCGTGGCCTGACCATCGCCAACTTCACCATCGATTTCGCCAAGAGCCAAGTGCTGGCTGACACCACCGTCATCGGCGGCACCACCCAGCCCCAGGCTCCGGTTTACAACTTCGTCAAGACACAAGAACTGGCCCTGAAGTACAAGTTCCCTCTGAGCATCAGCCTGAAGGAACAACTGGGTGATCTGCGCCTGGTGGACGTGAACGGCACTGCCGATGCCCTGGGCATCGACCGCTTCCTGGCCAACGCTGTGATCCCTCAGATCGACTTCGGTGTGATCAACATCGACATCGGCGTGGCTTTCCGTTCTAAGCCCGTTTCGACCAAGCCTTACGTTCCGGCGCTGTAATCAGCCGAAGCTCAACCCTGCAGAGGCCGCCCGATACATCGGGCGATCTTCAAGTGATTGAGGTCAGTGCCCGATGGAAACATCGGGCTTTTTTTCATTTCTACTGCAGACCAATGATCAAATTTGATCTGCCTCGTCACATCTTCAGTCTGAAGCACCCCGGGTTTCGCGGAGGCCAGTTGGTTTAAGTCAGACTGTCGCGGCCTGGCCAGCGCAGTGTTGAGGGTAGCTTGCCTCGAACTCAGCAGGAGGGACATTGCCCAGTGGCCCCATAAATCGATGGTGGTTGAACCAAGAGACCCATTCCAGCGTTGCCAGTTCGACGGCCTGTTTGATCTTCCATGGCCCACGGCGGTGGATCACCTCGGCCTTATCATTGATGGTCTCGGCCAAGGCGTTGTCATAGCTGTCGCCCCTGGAACCCACTGAGGGCTCAACGCCGGCCTCAGCCAGCCGTTCGCTGTAGCGAATTGACAAGTACTGCGAGCCCTGTCGGAATGATGAATCAGGCCATCCTCTTCTGACGGCTTGCGGTCGTACAGGGCCTGCTCCAGCGCATCGAGCACGAAGTCGGCATGCATGGTGCTGCTCTGGCGCCAGCCCACGATGCGACGGCTGAACACGTCAATGACGAAGGCCACATAGACCCAGCCCTGCCAAGTCGAGACATAGGTGAAGTCCGAGACCCACAGCTGATTGGGTCGATCAGCCCGGAACTGCCGGTTGACGCGATCAAGCGGGCATGGCGCTTTGGGATCAGCGATCGTGGTGCGCTGCGCCTTGCCTCTGCGCACACCCTGCAGGCCTTGCTGGCGCATCAGCCGCTCGACGGTGCAGCGCGCCACGGTGACACCCTCCCGATTGAGCTGCAGCCAGACCTTGTCTGCTCCATAGACCTGCAAGATGGCATGCCACACACGGTGAATCTGCGGCACCAGAATCGCATCACGCTGAGCACGCATCGACCGCAACGCTGGCTGCCGCTGGCGCGCTGCATGACGCCAATATGCTGATGGGGCGATCTGCAAGACACGGCAGATCGACTCGACCCCAAGCTGCGCCCGATGTTGATCGACGAAAGCCTTCAGGACTTGATGCGGCGGTCGAGCTCCGCCTGGGCGAAAAACGCGCTGGCCAACTTCAGGATCTCGTTGGCCTTGCGCAGTTCGCGCACCTCGCGTTCCAAGTCCTTGATGCGCTGGGCTTCAGCGGTCGAAACCCCATCACGCACACCAGCATCGACTTCATGCTGCTTGACCCAGGTATGCAGCGTCTGCGGCACGCAGCAGATCATGCCGGCGGGCCGCCCACTGCGACGGATGCTCACCTCGGTGTTCCAAGACCATGCGCACGGCGCGCTCACGCACCTCAGGTGAAAACTTCGGAGACTTCTTCATGGCTCCATTCTCCAGTGTTGGAGCCTACGCGAAACCCGGGGCGCTTCAGTCATCAGCGCCTCTTACAGGTAAAGTATGGATGCAAGCCCATAGTCGTTTGCGGATCTGCCAGCCTTGGATCTGGAAGATGCGTTGTGGGGTTTTGGGGTTGAACGCCAGCAGATGCGCACCCGTCAGGCAAAGACACGAGCGCCCCAAAGATCGGGTTATGAATCACCAAAGCCCGTTCCACACCCTCGACACGGCACGACGCTGCGAAGCACTGCCCCGGGCTGCGAAAACTGACTAGATGGTGCTGCACAGGGCGCCTCAGCACCCTATGTGTCAGACCAGAGAAGTAACTCAGAAAGAGCGGCCCACATTCAGCATGAAGATGGTATTCGACAACTCGGTCTTCTGCTTGCGCACAAACGTCCCCAAACTGCCATCTCCGCCCTGTGTCTTCTTGTAAGCCGCCAAATCTTTTATCAACTCAGTTGTAAAACCATTCTGAAAAACAGTGAAGCCAGCATTAAGATTAGCGACACGAGCAGCATCCTCGCCAATGTCAACCGCATTCTGGATATCTTGATTGTAGTCTGACAATACCGCAGAACCTGTGCGGATCATGGTGTTACGCGTAACCAAAGTAGCTTCAGTCTTAAGCTTGATTTTACCTACCGAGAAACCCACACGCCACCCTGAACCGACCGAACCAGACTCCAAGCCGACAAACGGCCCCACTCCAAACGAATTTTTGATTGAAACAGATGTTTTACCACCTTGATAATCATCAAAATAACCCGTTGTCTTGGTGTCAAAGAAAATCGCATACATGGCAGCCACACCCAAGTACGGGCGAACGACCCAATTACGACCACCGAAATAGTAACCTAATTTAACCATGGGCGGCAGCATCTTGGTATTTATCAACTCCTTACCGACGAGCTGGTTATCCGCCCCGACCTCGTTGACCCCTGCGCCATAAACCTTTGCTCGCAAAGGCGCCCCAAGAACCAGAGCCTCCACGGCCCAATTCTGGTCATCGTTCAAATAATATCCAACACTCAGCGCCGCGGTAGCACTTGGATCCCCGGCTTTTGCAAGAATACCTTTGGGAGTCCCCAGATATCCCTGGTCAGTTGGATAGCCATAAGCCTTATTCAACGACAAATCCAAAGCCCATATGCCGGTCACCCCAGCAGCCCCGAAGGGGGTGTCGGTATTCCCATAAGCTTGCGCCTTCCAGTATTTGATTTTATCCGCAGCACTCAAGGTCGCCGGATTGACGCTTGCCAAACTCCCAGTTGACGGGTTACCACCCACACTAACGGCCAAATCTTTTCTCATCGCCTCCAAGTCGGCAATGGAAACCACCCCCCCCTGAAACATGTCTCGCGGCTCTTCGGACTTGGTCTTGGTCTTGGTGCTCACCACACTCAAATTCCAAAACATCCGATCCCGAAGCCCCTTGCTCATGCTGAGCGCCAAAGTGTCTTCAAGCGAAGGGCCAGCAGCGGTGGGCATGGCGGCCACGGCAAGCAGGACACCCACAGCCAGGGAGAAGCGACTACGCACGGGATTGAACATGAAAACTCCGGAAGAAGTGCTGACAAGCAATACAAAAAAGGAAAAGCCGCTCAGCGGATGCACTGAGCGGCTTCAGGCAGCGCCCCTGCGCATAGCAGGAGCACCTAGATCGCACAGCGATTACTTGGAAGCGCGGCGGCGAGCAGCGAAGCCGATGCCAACCAGACCCAGACCCATCAGAGCGTAAGTCGAGGGCTCTGGCACAGCCGTCACGGTCAGCGACGAGTTGATGTTGCCGAAGTCAGCAGCTGCTGCTTGCAGCGAGACATCACCCAGGAATTGCAGGTCCAACGCCTTCTTGATTTCGGCGAAACCGGCAGTCGTCAAAGCCAGGGTATTGATCTGGGTGAGGGCTGTACCTTCTTGGAAAACAGTGTCACCTGCCAGCGTACCGAAGGTGAACAACTTGCCCGACCAGTTGACGTTCACGCCTGCCAAGCTTTGGCCCACGATGGTGCCGAAGATTTCCTTGGTCTGCAGGTTCACGTCCAGGTTACCCACTTCAACCCAGCCGCCGTTGGACACACCAGCCTTGACGATCGCATCTTGACGAGCACCGCCAGCGGTCTTGACCGAGATGACTTGATTGGTGACGCTGTCATAGGTCACAGAGGTGATGGGGGCCGACACGGTGATGTCGGTATAAGCGCCTGCGAGGCCCACGATCTGCGAGTCAGCACCACCGAAAGCCGATGCCGCCACCGAGCCGACGTTCAGAGCGTTGCGCAGGTTGGCGCTGAAAGTCAGGGCGCCGCCGCCGCTGACGACGTATTGGTCACCAGCCGACAGAACGTTGTCAACGGTCACGCTGGCAGCATTGGCTGCACCAGCAGCAACGAAAGCAGCAGCAACAACGATGCTCTTGAATGCAAATTTCATGTCTATCTCCACTAGAGAAACAAAGCGGCCCTTTGAAACTTCTCTGCTTCTGTCGGAAGGCATCCGCGTATTCCTTCGACCGGCCCAGACTTGTGTGTGTCTGTTGGGTCTCAGATTAGCGATGTGCCACACCTCCGACAACGGCCGCCCCCCCCTGAACGCGTGCTTCTCGCGTCAGGAAACCCCCAGTGGAGCCCAAAATCCCCCGCATTCAGGCGTCGGGGCAACCCCCTAATGACGCCAAATCACCCTTTTAGGATCACCTTCGCAAACTTGCGCTTGCCCACCTGCACCACATAAGTGCCAGCGGGCAGTTTCAGGGCCTTGTCGCTCACCGCGCCGCCATCCACCTTCACCCCGCCCTGCTCGACCATGCGCAGAGCCTCGCTGGTGGAGGGCACCAGCCCCGCTTGCTTGAGCAGCGCGCCCACCCCCAGACCCGCGCCGTCAGCAGGCAGACCGAGCGTCACTTCAGGGAGGTCATCGGGCACACCACCGCGGGCGCGGTTGACGAAGTCCGCCAGCGCGTCCTCGGCCGCCTGCGGGCCATGGAAGCGGTTGACGATCTCCTGCCCCAGCAACACCTTGGCATCGCGCGGGTTGCGGCCAGCGGCACATTCGGCCTTCAGGCGCTCGATCTCGGCCATCGGGCGGAAGCTGAGCAAGGTGAAGTACTTCCACATCAGCTCGTCGCTGATGCTCATCAGCTTGGCGAACATCGTGTTGGGCGCTTCACTGATGCCGATGTAGTTGTTCTTGGACTTGGACATCTTCTCGACGCCGTCCAAGCCTTCCAGCAAGGGCATGGTCAGGACGCACTGTGCCTCCTGCCCATACTCGGCCTGCAGGTGGCGCCCCATCAACAGGTTGAACTTCTGGTCGGTGCCGCCCAACTCCAGGTCCGACTTCAGTGCCACCGAGTCGTAGCCCTGCATCAGCGGGTAGAGGAACTCGTGCACGCTGATGGAGGTGCCCGCGTGGAAGCGGTCGTGGAAGTCGTTGCGCTCCATCATGCGGGCCACGGTGTAGCGGCTGGCGAGCTGGATCATGCCGCGCGCCCCCAGGGCATCGCACCATTCGCTGTTGTAACGAACCTCGGTCTTGCTGTCGTCCAGCACCAGGCTGGCCTGGCGGTAGTAGGTTTCCGCGTTGTGCTTGATCTGCTCGGCGGTCAGGGGCGGGCGGGTGGTGTTGCGACCGGACGGATCGCCGATCAGGGACGTGAAGTCCCCGATCAGGAAGATCACGGTGTGCCCCAGGTCCTGCAACTGGCGCAGCTTGTTGAGCACCACGGTGTGCCCGAGGTGGATGTCGGGTGCGGTCGGATCCAGCCCAAGCTTGATGCGCAAGGGCACGCCGGTGGCTTCCGATCGGGCCAGTTTGTGCACCCACTCGGCCTCGGGCAGCAATTCGTCCACGCCGCGCTGCGTGATGGCCAGCGCCTCACGCACACGTTCAGTTACAGGAAATTCGGGCTGATTGGCGGTGGTTTTTTCGAGTTGCGACATGATGGACCGATCAGTGGAAATCAGCAGTACGGCACCCTCTTTGGGGGGCTATACTCAAAAAATTGTGGGCACCCAAGGCATGCACCTTGCATGCAGCGCGGGTTGATTTTAGAGGACGGCGTCCTCACCACCAGGTTTGAGGAGAAATCGAGTTTGAAAACGTCCAAGCAGTACCAGGCCAGCCGGCCTTCTCGCCTCGACTCGATCGTCTCCGCCGCCACCACCCTGCAAAGCATGGTTCATCGCCACCCCCGCCGCGTCAGCGCCGCGGTGTTGACGGTGCTCGCTGGTTCGGCCATGACGGCGTTCGGTGTGGCCCCCTTGGCCGCCCTGCCGCAAGCCCCCGCCCCGGTGGTCACCCAGATCAGCGAAAGCATCCAATCCCCCGAGCTGCAAGCACAGTTGCTGCAACTCGATGGCCAGGCCCTGGCCCTCTATCGCAGCGACGTCACGCGCTCGGCCGACACCGTTGACAGCCTGCTGCAACGCCTGGGCGTCAGCGATGCCGAGGCCGCGCAGTTCATCCGACAGGACCCGGTGGCCAGCACCTTGCTGCAAGGGCGCCCCGGCAAGTCGGTGAAGGCCGTGGTGGCAGACGGTCAACTCCAGCAACTGGTGGTGCGCGGGCCTGCGGTCGCCACCGGTGACTTTGACACCCATTTCACTCGCCTGACCATCGAGCGTGACGCCACCAGCCGCGCCCTCCGCGTCAAGCAGGAAACCGCCCCCCTGGAAGTCAGCACCCAGCTGGGCTCAGGCATGATCCGCTCGTCACTGTTCGCGGCGGCGGACGACGCCCGCATCCCGGACGGCGTGACCAACCAGATCGCAGAGATCTTCGGCAACGAGATCGACTTCCGTCGCGAGTTGCGCAAGGGTGACACCTTCAGCGTGCTGTACGAAGCCCACCTGGCCGATGGCGAGCCCCTCACCTGGGGCAGCAGCCATGGCCGCGTGCTGGCGGCGCGCTTCATCAACAAGGGTGAATCGCACGACGCCGTGTGGTTCCAGGATGCCGGCCGCAAGGGGGCGTACTTCGACCTGAATGGACGCTCGACCACGCGCGCCTTTCTGGCTTCGCCGCTGGCGTTCTCGCGCGTGACCTCCGGGTTCGCGATGCGCCTCCACCCGGTGCACAAAACCATGCGCGCCCACAAGGGCGTGGACTTCGGTGCCCCGACGGGCACCCCGGTTCGCAGCGTGGGTGATGGCGTGGTGACCTTCTCGGGTTGGCAGACCGGCTACGGCAACGTCGTGCACATCGAGCACAGCGGCGGCCGCAGCACCGTGTACGCCCACCTCAGCCGCATCGATGCCCGTCGCGGCACACGGGTCGAGCAAGGTCAACGGATTGGTGCCGTCGGCGCCACCGGCTGGGCCACCGGCCCCCATCTGCACTTCGAATTCAAGGTCAACGGCACTCAGGTTGATCCCATGCAGGTTGCCCGCGCGTCGGAAAGCCTGCGCCTGTCACCCCAGTCGCTGGCCAAGTTCCGCGCCATGGCCGTCAGCGTGGCGCAGCGCCTGGACCGTGCTGATGCCTTGCAGACCGCCGGCCTGACCACCGGCCCTCGATTTGAATGACGCCGCTTCACACCCCCTCAGCCCGCGTCAGCGGGCTTTTTTCTGAGCTGTACATCGGGCTGATGTCCGGCACCTCGCTGGATGGCGTCGACGGCGTGCTGATGCGCCACGACGCGGGTCAATGGCGCACGCTGGCGCATGCCCACCGGCCCTTCCCACCCGCGTTGCGCCAAGCCTTACTGGACCTCAACACCCCCGGTGACGACGAACTGCACCGCAGCGCCCTGGCCGCGCAAGCGCTGGCGGTGGTGTATGCCACCGTGGTCGAGGCGGTGTGCCAGCAAGCGCAGGTGCTTCCCGCCGAGGTGCAAGCCATCGGTGCCCACGGGCAGACCGTGCGCCACCGCCCGGATCAGGGCTACACCCTGCAACTCAATCAACCCTCTTTGCTAGCCGAGTTGACCGGCATCGATGTGATCGCGGACTTCCGCAGCCGCGATGTGGCCGCCGGAGGCCAGGGAGCACCGCTGGTGCCCGCCTTCCATCAGGCCATCTTCGGACGGCCGGATGAAACCGTGGCCGTGCTCAACATCGGCGGCATGGCCAATGTCAGCATCTTGCGCCCGGGGCAGACCCCGCAGGGCTTTGACACAGGGCCTGGCAACGCCCTGCTGGACATGTGGTGCGACATGCAAACCGGCCACGCCTTCGATGCCAATGGCGAGTGGGGCGCGGGCGGCGGGGTACGTGAAGACTGGCTGGCCGATGCACTGGCCGAGCCCTTCTTTCACCAGGCACCGCCCAAGAGCACCGGACGTGATCTGTTCAATGCCGAATGGCTGACCCGCTGGCTAGCACCGCACGGCCTGACCGACGGCCCGCAAGCCGACACGACCCTGGCGCGCGACGTCCAGGCGACCTTGTGCGAACTGACCGCGCGCAGCGCCGCGCTGGCCCTGCGAGAACATGCCGCCGATGCCCGTGATGTCGTGGTGTGTGGGGGCGGTGCGCTCAATGGCGACCTGATGCGCCGCCTGGGAGAGCAAATGCCGGGCGTGCGCGTGGGGCGCTCTGACGCCCATGGGCTGGATGTGATGCAGGTGGAGGCCGCGGCGTTTGCATGGCTGGCCTGGACCCATCTGCAGCGCTTGGCCGGCAATGTGCCGGCCGTCACCGGAGCCCGTGGCCCCCGTGTGCTGGGTGCGCTGTACCCAGCGCGCTGATCAGACCGAGAAGCTGGAGCCGCAACCGCAGGTGGTCTGCGCATTGGGGTTGCGGATCACGAACTGGGCGCCTTCCAGATCGTCCTTGTAGTCGATTTCGGCACCCACGAGGTACTGCAGGCTCATGGCGTCGATCAGCAGGGTCACGCCATTCTTTTCCATCTTCGTGTCGTCTTCGTTGACGAGTTCGTCGAAGGTGAAGCCGTACTGGAAGCCCGAGCAGCCCCCGCCCTGCACGAACACGCGCAGCTTCAGATCAGGGTTACCCTCTTCGGCCACGAGCTCGGCCACCTTGCCGGCCGCCGCATCGGTGAAGACGATGGGAGCGGGCAGATCGGACGAGAAGGTGTCGGCAGAGGTTTCAGCTACGGCGGTCATGGGGTGGTGCTCCGAAATCAACAGTCAATTCTTGGGGGCCAATGGGGTCGGCTGGCCCGATAGGCGCATTGTGCCGCAAGGTCTTCATGATGACATGAAGCCCCCCGACCTTGCCATGAACGCGGGTTTTCGCGCCCGCGTCCCGCCGCCTCAGGGCAGCACCGGCACGTGGGTCAGGCCCAGGTGCTCATCGAGCCCACACATGAGGTTCATGCACTGCACAGCCTGGCCGGAGGCGCCCTTGGTCAGGTTGTCTTCCACGACCAGCACCATCACGGTGTCGGGCTGGGGCTTGTGCACCGCAATGCGCACGGTGTTACTGGCCCGCACGCTGCGCGTTTCCGGCGCACTGCCCGCAGGCAGCACGTCGACAAAGCGCTCACCCGCATAGAAGGACTCGAACAGCGCCTGCAGGTCAGCAGCCTGGCCTTCTGCCGTGAGGCGTCCGTACAGCGTGGAGTGGATGCCGCGGATGATGGGCAGCAGGTGCGGCACGAACAGGCAGTTGACGCTGTCGTCGCCCGCAATGGCGCGCAGTTGCTGGTTGATCTCCGGACCGTGGCGGTGTCCCTTGACACCATAGGCCTTGAAGTTGTCGCCCGCTTCGGCCAGCAAGGTACCGACCTCGGCCTTGCGGCCCGCGCCGGAGACGCCCGAGGCGCAGTTGGCAATCAGGTGGGTGGGCTCAACCAGTTTGTGCTGGAGCAGCGGCGCCCAGCCCAGCTGCACGGACGTGGGGTAGCAGCCCGGGTTGCCGATGACGCGCGCCTGCTTGATGGCCTCGCGGTTCAGTTCGGGCAGGCCGTAAACGGCTTCGGCCAGGATGTCGGGGCAGCTGTGGGGCATGCCGTACCACTGCTCGAACACCGCCGTGTCTTTCAGACGGAAGTCGGCTGCCAAGTCGATGACCTTGACGCCCGCCGCCAGCAGCTCACGCGCCTGGGCCATGGCCACACCATGCGGGGTGGCGAAGAAAACGACGTCGCACTCGGTCAGCTTGGCATCGTCCGGGGTCACAAACGCCAGATCGACATGCCCGCGCAGGCTGGGGTACATGTCGGCCACGGGCAGCCCGGCCTCTTTGCGCGAGGTGATGGCCTGCAACTGAACCTGGGGGTGCTGCGACAGCAAACGCAGCAACTCGACCCCGGTGTAGCCCGTGCCACCCACGATACCGACTTTGATCATCTTTAACCTTTCAGCCTCAGCGGCGCCAGCGCCCCCCGCCACCGTCTGGCGTGCGGGAAAACCATCATTTTAGGAAACATTCCTGACCGCATGGGGCGCCCACAGCGGCCGCAAGTGGATTTCCCATGAAAAAACCCGCTGGAGGCACAGGCCCCGAGCGGGTTTTGGAGGGAGTCCACCCGGCACAGGGCCCGGTGGCACACCCAGAAGGATCAGCGCTTGCTGAACTGCTTCCGACGACGAGCGCCGTGCAGACCGACCTTCTTACGTTCGACTTCACGAGCGTCGCGGGTCACGAAACCAGCGCGGCTCAGCTCAGGCTTCAAAGCTGCGTCGTAGTCGATCAGAGCGCGGGTCACGCCGTGGCGCACAGCGCCGGCTTGACCGGATTCGCCACCACCGTGCACGTTGACCTTGATGTCGAAGGCTTCGACATTGTTGGTCAGTGCCAGAGGCTGCTTGACGATCATGATCGAGGTTTGACGGCCGAAATACTGCTCGACCGGCTTACCGTTGACAATGATCTGGCCAGTGCCCTTCTTGATGAAGACGCGGGCGACGGACGACTTGCGACGGCCGGTGCCGTAGTTCCAGTTACCAATCATGTGGCCGCTCCTTAGATTTCCAGGGCCTTGGGCTGCTGGGCGGCGTGCGGATGCTCGCTACCGGCGTAGACCTTCAGCTTCTTGATCATGGCGTAGCCCAGGGGACCCTTGGGCAGCATGCCCTTGACGGCCTTTTCGATGGCGCGGCCAGGGTGCTTGGCTTGCATGTCCTTGAACTTCGTGGCGTAGATGCCGCCGGGGAAGCCCGAGTGACGGTAGTAAACCTTGTCGTTGGCCTTGGTGCCAGTGACGCGGATCTTGTCGGCGTTGACGATGACGATGAAATCGCCGGTGTCCACGTGAGGCGTGTAAATGGCCTTGTGCTTGCCGCGCAGACGGAGAGCGACTTCGCTGGCCACTCGTCCGAGCACCTTGTCGGTGGCGTCGATCACAAACCACTCGTGCTTCACTTCGGCCGGCTTGGCGCTGAAGGTCTTCATGAGATTTCCTTGGTAAAAAACTGGCTGACTGTCGCCATTGGAACCACTTCTTAGGATGTGGTGGCCTCTCAAGCAACGGGCGGCGGGCCTGCGGTGCACTCAATGCGTGCCCCAGCGGTTTGGCCTGCGTCCCGGACTGCGCATACAAATTGTGCACGCAGCCCTCCCGGCAACCATGTCGGGAATCGCGCAGTATAGCCCGCTTTGTCACCGCCGTGCAAACTTGTTGGCGGAATGTACGCCTCCACCTCGCCCGAAGCCGGCCTGCCGCACTAAACTTGTCATGAAAGCAAGCACGGTAGGCACGGTGCGCACGCGACATTGGTGTTAACCCTAGGTTATGATGCGTCGCAACATCTCGAGACGAAACATGCGCTTCACAGGCTCAGAAAGGGGTCAGCGATGACTGCGATCAAGCCAAGTTCTGATCTGGACCGATTCGGACTGGGGCCCGACATGGGTGCCCCCCACCCGCAGCCCAGTCTGAGCGGGGATCACTGGGTCCCCATCCGCGACCTGCACGCTCGCCATCGCCGCCGCATCCTGGACCACCTGCTCCATCTGGACGAACGGGATCGTTATCTGCGCTTCGGCTTCCCGGCCACACAACATCAGATGGCGCAGTACGTGGCATCGATCGATTTCAAACGCGACGAGGTGTTCGGCATCTTCGACCGCAAGCTGCGCCTGGTGGCGGTGGCCCACTTGGCCGCCCTGCCCGGTCATGGCCCGCACGAGGCGAACCCCGACACCCGCGCGATGGAGTTCGGTGTGTCGGTGCTGCCGTCGGGGCGCGGCAAGGGTCTGGGCATGCGCCTGTTTCAGCACGCCATCATCCATGCGCGCAACCAGCACGCCACGCACATGATGATCCACGCGCTGAGCGAGAACGCGCCGATGCTGCGCATCGCCGCCAAGGCCGGCGCCGTGATCGAACAGGACGGCCCCGATGCTCAAGCCTGGTTGAAACTGCCGCCCGATACGGTGGGCAGCCACCTCGACAGCTCACTGCAATCGCTGGCCGCCGAGGTGATTTACCGGGTGAAGTACCGCGTGATGCACGTCAGCGACTGGCTGCGCATGTTGATGGCCTCGTCCTGACGCCCCCAAACCCCTCGGCGGAGGGGTTTTGCACGACCGCAGCACGGCGTACCATCCCAGCGTTGAACAGGGAACAGCATGGCGTCGAATGCGTGGTTATGGCTTGTGTGTGCGACCGCTTTGGTCGGCGGCCTGCTGCTGGGCTGGGGTGGGCATGCCTACCTCACCCGCGCACGGCATCAGAACTGGCCCAAGCGCTGGAATTTGCAGGCGCGTCCGCTGCTCAATGCCCATGAGCGCGCCCTGTTTCGAGAGTTGCACGCCACCCTGCCCCAGCACGTGGTACTGGCCAAGGTCAACCTGCTGCGCTTTTGCCAGTCCGCCGACGCGCGCGACGCCCGCACCTGGTATGACCGCCTGCAGGCCCTCAACGTGTCCTTGCTGGTGTGCACACCCAACGGCGTGGTGATCTCGGCCATTGACTTGGAGTCACAGCCCCCCTCGTCCCGCTCCACGGGGCGGTCGCAAAAGCTCAAGGAAGCCACGCTGGAAGCCTGTCGCGTGCGTTATCTGCGCTGCCGCCCGGGGCAGTGGCCGCAAGGCGCCTTGATGGCGGCCTGGGCATTGGGTCAGGATCTCGCCCTCGCGCCGCAAGATCGGCCCGGTGACGAACTCAACGATGCCGGCGATCAACTGGCCCGCAAACTGAAAGAGCGGCGTGCCGAGCGCGCTGCCTTGTGGGCCGAGTCCAGCTTTGCGCAGGACTCGTTTTTCGCGTTCGACAGCCGCTTCGATGGGGTGCCCGCATCGGCACCCGCACCCCTCGACGACCTCAGACCGTCGCGTTCAGCAGCAGCGCGTTGACGCGGCGCACATAGGCGGCCGGATCTTCGAGCTGCCCGCCTTCGGCCAGCAGGGCCTGGTCGAACAGGATGTGTGCCAGGTCATCGAAGTGGGCACTGGTGTCCAGCTTCTTGACCAGGGCGTGGTCCGGGTTCACTTCCAGGATGGGCTTGACCTCGGGTGCGGCCTGACCGGCCTGCTTCAGCAGGCGGGCCAGGTGGGCACTCATGTCGCCCGACTCGGTGACCAGGCAGGCCGGTGAATCGACCAGGCGGGTGGTGACGCGCACCTCCTTCGCGCGGTCGCCCAAGGCAGCTTGCAGTCGCTCCAGCACGGGCTTGAAGGCGGTGGCCGCCTCTTCGGCCTTCTTCTTTTCCTCTTCGTCTTGCAGCTTGCCCAGGTCCACGGCGCCCTTGGTGACGTTCTGCAGCGGCTTGCCGTCGAAGTCATAGAGGTGCGAAAGCAGCCACTCGTCAACCCGGTCGGTCAGCAGCAGCACCTCGATGCCCTTCTTCTTGAAGAGTTCGAGCTGCGGGCTGCTCTTGGCGGCCTGCAGGCTGTCGGCGGTGATGACGTAGATGGCTTCCTGGCCTTCCTTCATGCGCGACACGTAGTCGGCCAGTGACACGCTCTGGGTGCCGGTATCGTCGTACGTGGAGGCGAAGCGCAGCAGCTTGGCCAGGCGCTCCTTGTTGGCAAAGTCTTCGCCGACGCCTTCCTTGAGCACGGCGCCGAACTCGCTCCAGAAGGACGCGTACTGGTCGCGCTTGGCCTGGTCTTCGTGGTTGGCGAGCTCTTCGAGCATGGACAGCACGCGCTTGGTGCAGCCTTCGCGTATGGCCTTGACGTCCCGGCTTTCCTGCAGGATTTCGCGGCTGACGTTGAGCGGCAGGTCGGCCGAGTCGATCACGCCCTTGACGAAGCGCAGGTAGGTCGGCAGCAGCGCTTCGGCGTCGTCCATGATGAAGACGCGCTTGACGTAGAGCTTGAGGCCGCCGCGCTTGTCGCGGTTCCACAGGTCGAACGGGGCCTTGGCGGGCACGTACAGCAACTGGGTGTATTCGCTGCGGCCTTCGACGCGGTTGTGGGTGTAGGCCAGCGCGTCTTCGCTGTCGTGGCTGAGTTGCTTGTAGAACTCCTGGTACTGCTCGGGCGTGATGTCGCTCTTGCTGCGGGTCCACAGGGCGGCGGCCTGGTTGACGGTTTCCCACTCGTCCTTGACGACGTACTCACCCTTGTCCTTGTCCCACTCTTCCTTTTGCATCAGGATGGGCAGGGAAATGTGGTCGGAGTACTTGCCGATGATGCTGCGCAGCTTCCAGGCGGCCAGGAACTCGTCTTCGCCTTCGCGCAGGTGCAAGATGATGTCGGTGCCGCGGCCGGGCTTGGTGATGGTGTCGACCTCGAAGTCGCCGGTGCCTTCGCTGCTCCAGCGCACGCCTTCTTCGGCCTTCAGGCCGGCACGGCGCGATTCGACGGTGATGCGGTCGGCGACGATGTAGCCGCTGTAGAAGCCCACGCCGAACTGACCGATGAGTTGGGCGTCTTTCTTCTGGTCGCCCGACAGGCGCCCCATGAAGTCCTTGGTGCCACTCTTGGCGATGGTGCCGAGGTGGTCGATGGCCTCTTGCGCGCTCATGCCGATGCCGTTGTCACGGATGGTGATGGTGCGGTTGGCCTTGTCGACGAGCACGCGCACGTCCAGATTGGGAGCGTCTTCGAACAGCGCATTGTTGTCTAGCGCCTCGAAGCGCAGCTTGTCGCAAGCGTCGGAGGCGTTGGAGATCAGCTCGCGCAGGAAGATTTCCTTGTTGGAGTACAGCGCGTGCGTGACCAGGTGCAGCAGTTGCTTGACTTCGGCCTGGAAGGTATGGGTTTGCTTGGTCATGGCGGGTTCTGATGCAGACGAAAGGGTTGCAAGAGTTGCGTTAACGGATGGGTCGAGAGATGGCGGCAGCCCCTCGTTTTTCAAGAGCGGCCAATGGGATGAAGATTTTTTGCGACAAGCCTTGTGCGCCAACGAAAAGTCGGCATATACTTTAGGTCTTGATGGCGCTTTAGCTCAGCCGGTTAGAGCGACGGAATCATAATCCGCAGGTCCGGGGTTCGAATCCCTGAAGCGCCACCAAAATTCTTCCAAACGCGACAGCGCTTTGGACATCAAGCCACCCTTCGCGGTGGCTTTTTGCTTTGTGGCGCCAACACGACTGAAACGTCCACAACGCACGGTGTAAACTTGATGCACAGCAAGATTTGGGTGACTCGCGCCGGGATGACGCGGGGCATCGGTAGCATGTAACAAATGTTTCAACCCTTGCCACGGCAAGCCGATTACCGACTGCACATGCTCAAAAACATCAAGATCGTTCAGTACTTCGGCGGCATCATCGTCGCCTTCTGGATTTCCTTTGGCGCCCTGGCGCTGCTGGCATGGCTGGGCCTGGGCAGCGCGGCCAACAGCCTGCACGAGGTGCACGGCAAGCGCATGCGCAAGGCCGATCAACTGGCGCAGATGGCCGATCAGGCCACGCGCAACCGCATGGAGATCCTGCTGATATTCCAGCACGATCCGTCGGGCCAGTTGGCCAGCGCGCACGATCACGCCACGGAAATTCACCTGGACAACTTCGCCAAGCGGCGCACGGAGATTGAACGCCTGTGGACCGCCGTGAAAGAAGGCCCCCAGGATGAGGCTGAGCAGACCCTGATCCAGCAGGTGGAGGCCGCCCGCCAGGCTTGGCGCATTCAAACGGATGCAGCCCTGCAAGCGGTGCAACAGGGCAACTTTGCCCCGGACGTGATGGCACGGTACCTGGCTGCCGGCCGCACCGAAGGTGAGGCGATGCTGAAAGCGCTGAACGACCTGAACGCGTATCAGCAAACCGCCGCCAGTGAGTCGGCCCAAGCTGCCGATGCGCGCCACCAATTTGCCACCGCCGCGTTTGTGGCCATGGCGATCGGCCTGGGTCTGCCGGCCAGCCTGCTGGCGCTCTATGTGCTGCGCCGCATGCGCCAAGGCTTTGCACGTGCAGACGAGAGCACCAAGGCCATCGCCTCGGGCGACCTGACGCAAAGCTCGTACACCGACGGCCGCGACGAAATCGCGCAGCTCCTCAATCACATGGAACTGATGCGCGCCAACCTGATCCGGGTGATCTCGGAGGTGCTGGAGTCGGCCGACAGCATCCAGGTGGCGTCGTCGCAGGTGGCGGCAGGCAACGCAGACCTGAGCCAGCGCACCGAGCAGACGGCTGGCAACCTGCAGCAAACCGCGAGTTCGACCGAAGAGCTGGGCGTGACCGTGCGGCAGAACGCCGACAACGCCCGTCAGGCCAATCAGCTGGCCCAGGGGGCCTCAGAAGTGGCCACCCGTGGTGGCGCCGTGGTGGCCGAGGTGGTGGACACCATGAAGGGCATCAACGACAGTTCGCGGCGCATTGCCGACATCATTGGCGTGATCGACGGCATCGCGTTCCAGACCAACATCCTCGCCCTGAATGCGGCCGTGGAAGCGGCGCGGGCGGGAGAGCAGGGTCGTGGCTTTGCCGTGGTGGCCGGTGAGGTGCGCTCGCTGGCGCAACGCTCGGCCGAAGCAGCACGCGAGATCCGCACGCTGATCGCGGCCAGTGTGGAGCGCGTCGAGGCGGGTTCGCGCCAGGTGGATCAGGCGGGGAGCACGATGCACGAGGTGGTCCAGGCGATCAGCCACGTGCGCGACATCGTGAGCGAGATCAGCCAGGCCAGCGTGGAGCAAAGCGAAGGCGTGTCGCTGGTGGGGCAGGCAGTCAGTCAGATGGACGCCGCCACACAGCAGAACGCGGCGCTGGTGGAACAAAGCGCCGCTGCCGCCGAGAGCCTGAGCAATCAGGCTCGCAATCTGGTGAACACCGTGTCGGCGTTCAAGTTGAGCGCCTCGGATCTGCGAGAGGTCCCGCAGATCCGATGAGCGCGAGGGGTGATCTGGTCGTGGTGACGATCAGATCACGCCCTGGGCCAGCATGGCGTCGGCAACCTTGACGAAGCCGCCCACGTTGGCACCGTTGACGTAGCTGACCGTGCCATCGGCGCGGCGACCGTGGCGCACGCACACTTCATGGATGCTGCGCATGATGCCCAACAGGCGGGCGTCGACTTCCTCACGGCTCCACGACAGACGGATGGCGTTCTGGCTCATTTCCAGACCGGAGGTCGCCACGCCACCGGCGTTCGATGCCTTGCCCGGTGCGTAGAGGATGCCATTGCCCTCGAAGATGTGCACGGCTTCCAGCGTGGAGGGCATGTTCGCGCCTTCGGCCACGCAAATGACACCGTTCTTGACCAGGGTCTCGGCATCCTTGCCGTCCAGCTCGTTCTGGGTGGCGCAAGGCAGGGCCACGTCCACCGGGATGTGCCAGGGGCGCACGCCTTCCAGGAAGACCGTGCCGGGCACGCGCTTGGCGTAGTCGCCAACGCGGCCATACAGGTGGTTCTTCACTTCCATCAGCTCGGCGAGCTTGGCGGGCGTGAAGCCGGCTTCGTCGTGGACAGTGCCGCTGGAGTCAGACACGGTGACGACCTTGGCACCCAGGGCCATGGCCTTCTCGACGGCGTACTGGGCCACGTTGCCGGAGCCGGAGACGCTCACGCGCATGCCTTCGAAGCTGCGGCCCTTGAGCTTGAGCATTTCTTCGGCGAAGTAGACGGTGCCGTAGCCGGTGGCTTCCGGACGGATCAGCGAACCGCCAAAGCTCAGGCCCTTGCCGGTGAAGACGCAATCGGCGCGATTGCTGAGCTTCTTGTACATGCCGGCCATGTAGCCAACTTCGCGACCACCCACACCGATGTCACCGGCCGGCACGTCGGTGTCGGAACCCACGTGACGGAACAGTTCGCTGACGAAGGCCTGGCAGAAGCGCATGATTTCGCCCTGGCTCTTGCCCTTGGGATCGAAGTCGGAGCCGCCCTTACCGCCACCCATGGGCAGCGTGGTCAGGGCGTTCTTGAAGGTCTGCTCGAACGCCAGGAACTTCAGGATGGACAGGTTCACCGAGGGGTGGAAACGGATGCCGCCCTTGTAAGGACCGATGGAGGAGCTGTGTTGGATGCGGTAGCCGCGGTTGACCTGCACCTGACCGCGGTCATCGACCCAGGACACACGGAACATGATGGTGCGCTCGGGCTCCACCAGTCTCTCCAGCAGGCTCTGTTCGGCGTACTTCGGGTTCTGCTCGATGAAGGGCCACAGGCTGTCCATCACCTCGGTGACGGCCTGGAGGAATTCGGGTTGGCCGGGGTTGCGGGCGGCAACCTGGCTCAGAAAGCTGTCCAGCGACTGAATTTTCATGATGTGCGCACCGATCAGGTGCCGTTGTGTGGAGGGCGGGTCGAACATTCTGTCATACAGATGCCCACCATGGTGCATGCGGGGTTAACAGGCGAGCAAGGCAGTCAAGCAATCGCACCAACATGGGGCAACGAGAGCGCCACCAGGATCATGACAATACGAATGATTCCTGTTATCTTCGGCTGCATCTCACAAGGGGGTCTCCGGCCCCTTGCCGTCCAACCTCAAGGAAGCTGTCACATGGCCCGTCTGACCTCTCGCGTTGCCGCCCTCACCCTGATTGCGCTGGCCTGCCAGGGCGCCGCCCACGCCGCCGATGCGGTGCTCAACATTTACTCGGCGCGTCACTACCAGACGGACGAGGCGCTGTACAAGGACTTCACCAAACAGACCGGCATCCAGGTCAACCGCCTGGATGGCAAGGAAGACGAGTTGCTGGAGCGCATCAAGAACGAAGGCGCCAATTCGCCCGCTGACATCCTGATCACGGTGGACGCAGCCCGCCTGGAGATCGCCGACAGCCTGGGCCTGTTCCAACCCCTTTCGTCGAAGGTGCTGAACGCCCGCATTCCCGACCACCTGCGCACCCCCACCTGGGTTGCCTTCTCGACACGCGCCCGCGTCATCGTCTACAACAAGCGTGCCGTGAAGGCCGAGTGGGTGCAGACCTATGCCGACCTCGCCAACCCGCGTCTGAAGGACCAGGTGTGCGTGCGATCGGGCTCGCACCCCTACAACCTGTCGCTCGGCGCGGCCATGATCGCGCACGAGGGCGAAACGCAGACCGAGAACTGGGCGCGCGGCCTGGTGGCCAACTTTGCGCGTGCCCCCAAGGGCGGCGACACCGACCAACTCAAGGCGGTGGCGGCCGGCGAATGCGGCGTGACAATCTCGAACAGCTACTACCTGGCCCGCCTGATGCGCTCGACCAAGCCGGAAGACCGCAAGGTGGTCGAGTCGCTGGGCGTGGTGTGGCCCAACCAGAAGAGCTGGGGCACGCACATCAACATCTCGGGCGCAGGCGTGATCAAGACGGCCCCGAACCGTGCCGCCGCCGTCAAGTTCATGGAATACCTGAGCAGCGACAAGGCCCAGGCCTACTTCGCCGATGGCAACAACGAGTGGCCGGCCGTGAGCTCGGTGAAGATCGACAACCCGGCGCTGAAGGCCCTGGGCAGCTTCAAGCCGGACACGCTGCCGGTGGGCGACCTGGCACGCAATGCGGCCAAGGCGCAAAAGGCCTTCGACCGCGCCGGCTGGCGTTGAGGATCAGAGCGAGGTCGACGAGCCCTGACGAGCTTTGGCGATCTCGCGGCTGAGCACGATCAGGGGCAGCAGCCCCACCACCACGATGGCCAGCGCCGAGGTGGACGCTTCGGCCAGACGCTCGTCAGACGCCAAGGTGTAGGCCTGCGTGGCCAGGGTGTCGAAGTTGAAGGGGCGCATCACCAAGGTGGCGGGGAGTTCCTTCATCACGTCGATGAAGACCAGCAAGGTGGCCGTCAGCAGGCTGCCGCGCAAGAGCGGAAAGTGCACGCGGCGCAAGGTGGCCGCCGGGCTCAGCCCCAGGCTGCGCGCCGCATTGTCCATGCTGGGTGTGATCTTGAGCAGGCCCGCATCGACCGACTGCACGGCCGGCGTGAGAAAGCGCACCACACAGGCGTACACCAGACCGGCAATCCCACCGGTGAGCACCAGACCAGACTGCCAGCCCCAATGGGCAATCAACCAGTTGGTGAGCACGTTGTCGATGCGGGAGACCGGGATGAGCACCCCGACCGCGATGACGGTACCGGGCAAGGCATAGCCCAGCCCACCCAGGCGGTGCACGCTGCGCACCAGCCACGACTTGGCACGCAGGCGGGCCGCATAGCCCAGCAGCAGCGCCAGGCTCACGGCGATCAAGGCTGTGAGACCGGACACGGTGACGCTGTTGGTGGCCAGCTCGATGAAGCGGGCGCCGAACTGCGCGTCGCCTTCGGTGATCGCCATCTCCAGCAGGATGCCGGCGGGCAGCAGGAAGCCGGTCACCAGCGGGATCAGACAGGCGATGACGGCCAGCGCGGCGCGCACACCCCGCAGGCGCCGCGCCTTGAAGCGGGCTCGGCGCAGGGTCGTGTCATGAAAACGCGCCCGACCGCGTGACAGGCGCTCGAAGGCCAGCACCAGGATGACGAAGCCGAGCAAGGCCGTGGCCAGTTGCGCGGCGGCCACCCGGTCACCGAGCGAGAACCAGGCGCGGTAGATGCCGGTGGTGAAGGTCTGCACACCGAAGTAAGACACGGCCCCGAAGTCGGCCAGCGTCTCCATCAGCGCCAGCGAGACGCCTGCGGCGATGGCCGGGCGCGCCAGCGGCAGCGACACGCGCCAGAAACTGGCCCAGGGGCCCAGGCCCAGCGAACGCCCGACTTCGAGCATGCCCCCGGCCCGCTCCAGAAAGGCGGTGCGCGCCAGCATGTACACATAGGGATAAAGCACCAGCGAGAACAGGATCACCGCGCCGCCCAGCGAGCGCACATCGGGGAACCAGTAGTCGGCGCGCGTCCAGTCGAAGGTGTCGCGCAGCGCGGTCTGCACCGGGCCGACAAACTGCAGCAGGTCGGTGTAGGTGTAGGCCATCACGTAGCCGGGCACGGCCAGGGGCAGCACCAGGGCCCACTCGAGCATGCCGCGCAGTGGGAAGTTATAGCGCGTGACCAGCCAAGCCGCCCCCACCCCCATGCTGGCCGTGCCCAGGCCCACGCCTAGGCACAGCCACAGCGTGGACCAGATGTAATCGGGCAGCACCGTGGAGGCCAGGTGCGACCAGGTGTCGCTGGTGCCGGTGCTGAGCACATGGCTGATGACCGCGAGCACCGGCAAGGCCACCAGGGCCCCGACGAGCACGGCCCAGGCGGTGAGCCACCCGGCCCGCCAACGCGCGATGCCAGACCAGACCGAGGACACGGACGAAGGAGAATGAGAGGAGACTGCCGGCTTCATGGTGAATTGAGAATTATCATCGTTTCATTGCCGGTTTCCGAATTTGTTTGCCCCATGCCCGTCTCGGCCCCCACCGTCCTGCCCCCCGTCACCAACCCCAGTCAGGCCTGGCTGGTCGTGGACGACATCACCTTGCGCTACGGCAAACGCGCCATCCTGGAGCACCTGAGCTTTGCCTTGCCCCAGGGCGGCATCGCCTGCCTGCTGGGCCCTTCAGGCTGCGGCAAGACCACGGCCCTGCGTGCCATCGCGGGGTTCGAGCCGATCAGCGCGGGTGCCATCCGGCTGGCCGGGCAGGTGGTCAGCGCGCCGGGGCAAATCACGCCGCCCGAGAAGCGTCGCATCGGCATGGTGTTTCAGGATTACGCCTTGTTCCCGCACCTGACCGTGGCGCAAAACGTCGGCTTTGGCCTGAAGGGCCGCGCTGAGGCCGCGCAGCGCGTGGCCGAGATGCTCGACACCGTGGGCCTGGCCCATGCCGCGCAGCGCTTCCCGCATGAGCTCTCGGGTGGCCAACAGCAGCGGGTCGCCCTGGCACGCGCGCTGGCGCCGCAACCCAGCATCTTGTTGCTCGACGAGCCCTTCTCGAACCTGGACGTGGCGCTGCGCGAGCGCCTGGCCAGCGAGGTGCGCGACATCCTCAAGGCCACGAACACCACCGCCGTGCTCGTCACCCACGACCAGCACGAGGCCTTTGCCATGGCCGACGTCATCGGCGTGATGGCCGATGGCCACCTGCAGCAATGGGACACGGCCTATGGCCTGTACCACCAGCCCGCCAACCGCCGGGTCGCGAACTTTGTGGGCCAGGGTGCGTTCGTGCCGGCGGTGGTGGTGGACGCACACCATCTGCGCCTGGACGTGGGACAGAGCACCGGCGACCAGACCGTGTTCGCCACCGATGACGTCATGCACCATGCGGCAGGCACCCGGGTGGACGTGCTGATGCGCCCCGACGACGTCGTGCACGACGACGCCAGCCCGGTGAAGGCGCGGGTGCTGCACAAGGCGTTCAAGGGCGCCGAGTTTCTGTACACCCTGGCGCTGAGCGACGGCACCGAGGTGCTGTCCACTGTGCCCTCGCACCACGACCATGCCATCGGCGAAGCGATTGGCATTCGCCTGGACCTCAGCCACGTGGTCGCCTTTGCCCACGCCGCCGAGTGACGCCATGCACAATCTGCCCGCCCTCATCCTGGCCGCCGGTCGCGGCGAACGCATGCGCCCGCTCACCGACACCACACCCAAGCCGCTGTTGAGCGTTCAGGGCAAGCCGCTGATCGAGTGGCACCTGGAAGCGCTGGCGCGCGATGGGGTGCGCGAGGTCGTGATCAACACCGCCCACCTGGAAGAACAGTTCCCCGCCGCACTGGGAGATGGTTCGCGCTGGGGCCTGCGCATCCGCTACTCAATGGAAGGCCGCGACCACGGTGGCGCGCTGGAAACCGCCGGCGGCATGGCCCAGGCCCTGCCGATGCTGGGCGAGGCCTTCTGGGTGCTGGCCGGTGATGTGTTCGTGCCGGGCTTCCGCTTTGAGGCGAGCGCCGCGCAGGCCTTCGTCGAAGGCCCCGACTGGGGCCAGATGTGGCTGGTGCCCAACCCGGCCCACGTCCCGCAAGGCGACTTTGCTCTCACGCCCGACGGGCGCGTGCAGCGCAAGGACCAGACCACCACCGGCACGCCCGCCTACACCTACTCGACCATCGGCCTGTACCGCCCGGCCATGGTGGCGGGCATCCAGCCCGGTGAGAAGGCGGCGCTGCGCCCCTGCCTGGAGCGGGCGATCGATGGCGGCCGCCTGAGCGGCCGGCTGTACACCGGCCCCTGGGTCGATGTGGGCACGCCCCAGCGTCTGGCCGAGCTGAACGCGGCGCTCTGACCCCTCCGACGGCGGGCGGGAAAAGCCCCACACAGGCGCGGCTGTGACGGGTAAAATCCGAGCTTGATCAACAGCCCCTGGATCTACACCATGCCCCGCTGTCTTTCGATGGTCCTGGCCGCTGCGGCCCTGGCTGTCCCGGCCTTGGCCTGCGCCCAGGTCACACGCACCTTGCCGATGGACTCCCTGCGTGGAGAAGTGGCCTTCGGTCAACCGCCTGAAGTCCTGCTCAATGGCCAGCCCATGCGTCTGGCCCCCGGTGCCCGCATCCGCGACGCGCAGAACATGGTGGTGCTGTCCGGCGCCCTGGCCGGACAAAAGCTCAAGGTGAACTACACGGTCGACCCGTACGGGCTGTTGTTCAACGTGTGGATCCTGCGTCCGGAGGAGTTGGCCAAGCGCTGGCCCTCGACCCCCAAGGAAGCCGCCACTTGGACCTACGACCCGATCAATTTTGCCTGGATCAAGCCCTGATCCCCTCCCGACCCATGAGCACCGCGCCCGAGACCAAGAAGGTCTACATCAAGACCTATGGCTGCCAGATGAACGAATATGACTCGGACAAGATGTCCGACGTCATGAACGCCGCCAAAGGCTACACGCCCACCGACAACCCCGAAGAAGCCGACCTGATCCTCTTCAACACCTGCTCGATCCGCGAGAAGGCACAAGAGAAGGTGTTCAGCGATCTCGGCCGCGTCAAGCACCTCAAGGACAAGGGCGTGATGATCGGCGTGGGTGGCTGCGTGGCCAGCCAGGAAGGCGCCG
Organism: Aquabacterium sp.; assembly: GCF_034003525.1. Lineage (GTDB taxonomy): Bacteria > Pseudomonadota > Gammaproteobacteria > Burkholderiales > Burkholderiaceae_C > Aquabacterium. The sequence continues at coordinate 19,088 of NZ_JAVEYN010000004.1, read as the reverse complement.
CCATCATCGAGCGAGCGCCCTATGTGGACGTGGTCTTCGGCCCGCAAACCCTGCACCGCCTGCCGGCCATGCTGGAAAAACGCACGCAACTCAAGCGCCCGCAGGTGGACATCAGCTTCCCCGAGATCGAGAAGTTCGACCACCTGCCCCCGCCGCGCAAGGAGGGTGCATCGGCCTTCGTGTCGATCATGGAAGGCTGCTCGAAGTACTGCAGCTACTGCGTCGTGCCCTACACCCGCGGCGAAGAGGTCTCGCGCCCGTTCGACGATGTGCTGACCGAAGTGGCCGACCTGGCCGACCAGGGCGTCAAGGAAATCACCCTGCTGGGCCAGAACGTCAATGGCTACCGCGGCAAGATGGGCGACACCAGCGAGATCGCCGACTTCGCGATGCTGCTGGAGTACGTGGCCGAGATCCCCGGTGTCGAGCGCATCCGCTTCACCACCAGCCACCCCAACGAGTTCAGCCAGCGCCTGATCGACGTCTATGGCAAGACCGACAAGTTGGTCAACCACGTGCACCTGCCCGTGCAGCACGGCTCCGACCGCATCCTGATGGCGATGAAACGGGGCTACACGGCGCTGGAGTACAAGAGCACCATCCGCAAGCTGCGCGCTGTGCGCCCCAACATCAGCCTGTCGACCGACTTCATCGTCGGTTTCCCCGGCGAGACCGATGAAGACTTCGACAAGCTCATGAAGCTGGCCACCGACCTCGAGTTCGACGCCTCGTTCAGCTTCATCTACAGCGCGCGCCCCGGCACCCCGGCCGCTTCGCTGCAAGACGACGCCACCTACGACGTCAAGCTCAAGCGCCTGCAAACGCTGCAGGCCTACCTGGAAGCCAATGTGCTGCGCTACAGCGAAGCGCTGGTGGGCAAGACCCAACGCATCCTGGTCGAAGGCCCGAGCCGCAAGGACCCGAGCGAGCTGATGGGCCGCACCGAGTGCAACCGCATCGTCAACTTCGCCGCTGGCCCCACACAGGCCCTGCGTGACCGCCTGGTCGGACAGCTGATCGACGTGAAGATCACCAAGGCCTTCCCGCACTCGCTGCGGGCGGACATCCTGCTCGACCAGGCCGCCTGACCCACCCGGCATGGCGGCGCCACCCCAGACCAGCGACCTGAGCAAGGGATCCAAGCATGTCTGACGCCGTCGCCGCCGACCCCATCGCCTGCTGGGACGCGCTCCTGGCCGAGGCGGCGCATGTGCTGCATCACCCCGACGTGGCGGACTTCGCGCCACGCCTCGAAACCCTGGCCGACGCCATTTTCGCGGCACTGACGCGAGACCCGGATGCCGGCGTTTTCGCCCTGCTCCATGGCGAAGACGCGGCCGGCTATGCCGTCACCCATGCGCTGCGCACGGCCCTGGTGTCCGCCCTCGTGGCCGAGCGCTGCGGCTGGAGCCTGAGCGCCCGGCGCACCCTGGTGCGCGCCGGCCTGACGATGAACATCGCCATGCTGGACCTGCAGAACACGCTGGTCACGCAGCCCACGCCCCCCACGTCGCGCCAGCGTGCCGAGATTGCCTCGCATGCCCAACGGGGCCGGGCGATGCTGGAGGCCGCCGGCATCACCGATGCCGACTGGCTGGACACCATCACGCATCACCATGTGACCCCGGGCGGTCATGCCCTGCCGCGCCAGCGCCGTGACCTGTGCCCGCTGGCCTGCATGATCCACTATGCCGATGTCTACCTGGCCAAACTGAGCCCCCGGGCCACCCGTGCGGCCATCGCGGTCAACGTCGCCGCACGCGAGTTCCACGTCAGCGCCGGCGGGGCCGACAACCCCTTTGTGACCGCCATCCTGCAGGAGATGGGGATCTTTCCGCCTGGCACCTTCGTCAAGCTGCGCAACGGCGAGACCGCCATCGTGCTGCACCGTGGCGCCACCCCCGACAGCCCGGCCGTGCACAGCGTGATGGACCGCGACGCCCGCCCCCTCCCCGCGCCGCTGGCACGCGACACGACCCAGCCCGCGTTCAAGGTGGTGGCTGCCCTGCCGCGTGGTCAGGTGCCACTGCACCTTGACCGGCAGATGCTGTTTGGCCATCCCGGCACCTGATCACCGGTCGCAGCAAGCCCCCTCATTCGCGTGACATCGTCCACGAATGGCGACACACCCGGGGGTTTGTCCCCCGACACACCTTCGGCCAAATGTCCGAATCTGCAAGAAATTGCAGTAGTGAGTGTCGTCCATGAAGCTCCTGAGACTGTGCACCCAGCACATCCGCCTCAACCACCCTCTGCCCTGGAACGTTCACAACGAGCCCGGGCAGTTGCTGTTGAGCAAGGGCTTCGTGCTCACCAGCCAGGCCCAGATTGACGCGCTGCTGGCGCGTGGCATGTACGTCGATCAGGACGAGTACGAGCAGCATGCCCGCAAAGCTGCCGAAAGTGCCGTCGCTGCCAAGATGGACCCGTTCACGCTGTGGTCCAACATCCTGCGCAACGTGGCCCAGGTGCTGCTGCGCCCGGACAGCCCGACCTTCGTGACCGAGATTCAGCAGCTGACGGGAACCATCCAGAAAGCGATGAAGGACGACATCGAGATCGGCTCCTTCGAGATATTGCACGGCCAGCCCGTGGGCTATGCGGTGATGCACTCGCTGCAGACCGCGTTTGTGGCCTGTCTGGTGGCCGAGCGATTTGGCTGGAGTGAATCTGATCGCCACACCTTGATGCAGTCGGCGCTGACCATGAACATCAGCATGCTCAACATGCAGAATGTGCTGGCCAAGCAGCCCACGCCCCCCACCCCCGAACAGCGCGCCGAGATCGATGCACACCCGCGCAAGAGCCGCGACATGCTGGAGGCCGCGGGCGTCACCGACGCAGCCTGGCTGCACACCGTCGAGCACCACCACGTGACCCAGGGTGGCAAGCCCCTGCCTCCTGACCATGGCACCTTCGGCCCTTTGGCCTGCATGATTCACTATGCCGACGTGTACCTGGCCAAGATGAGCCCGCGCGCCACCCGCCCAGCCCTGGCGGTCAACGTGGCGGCGCGTGATCTGTATGTCCATGCGGGCGGCGCCGACAATCCCTATGTAGGGGCCATCATCAAGGAAATGGGGATCTTTCCGCCGGGCTCCTACGTGAAACTCGCCAATGGCGACACCGCCGTGGTGACCCGCAAAGGCCCCACAGCCAATGCGCCACTCGTCCACAGCCTCATCAGCGCCGACGGCTGGGTGTTTCCCGACGCCAAGCTGCGTGACACCACCAAAGGCGAGTACAAGGTGGTCGCCGCCGTGCCGCGTGACAACGTCCTGCTGCGCCTCAACCGCCAGCGCCTGTTCGGCTACGCCACGGCCTGAGTCAGGGCGGCCACGAGCTGGTCGACCTGTGCCAGCGTGTGAGCGGCTGACAGCGAGATACGCAGGCGCGCGGTCCCCTCGGGCACGGTGGGCGGTCGGATGGCGGGCACCCAGACCCCTTGTTGATCGAGCTTGGCCATCACCGCCAGCGCCGCCTCATTGCTGCCAATGATCAAGGGCTGGATGGCGGTGTCCGACGGCATCAGCTGCCAAGGCAAGTGGGCCGAGGCGATGCCCTCGCGCAGGCGCTGCTGCAAGGCCCGCAGGTGATCGCGACGCCAGCCCTCCTCCTGCATCACGCGCACGCTGGCGCGCAAAGCTTCGGCGATCATGGCCGGCGTGGCCGTGGCAAACATGTAGGTGCGCGCTTTTTGCAGCACCCACTCGACCATGCTGGGCTCCCCCGCGACAAAGGCCCCGGCCACACCGGCCGCCTTGCCCAGGGTGGCCATGTAGATCAGGCGGTCCATGCGCCCCTGCCAGGCGGGCGCCACGCCGTCGCGCCCCGCCATGCCGAAGTACGACAAGGTGCCCTCGCCATGCTCGCCCAGCACGCCAAAGCCGTGGGCATCGTCGATCATCAGCCAGGCATCGAAGCGCTCGCACAGGGCCATCAGCGCCGGCACATCGGCCACATTGCCGTCCATGCTGAACACCGCATCGGTCACCACCAGCTTGCGCTTGGCCGTGCTGGCTTGCAGCGCCTGCTCCAGCGCAGCCAAGTCGGCGTGTGGGACCACATGCAGCTCGGCCCGCGACAAGCGGATGCCGTCGATCAGGCAGGCATGGTTGAGCGCATCGGAGAACACGGCATCGCCCTTGCCCACCAGGGCCGGGATGATGCCGACGTTCGCCGCATAGCCGGCATAGAAGTACAAGGCCCGTGGCAAGCCGACCAAGGCGGCCAGTTCGTTCTCCAGGGCCTCGTGGGCCGGGCTGTGCCCGCAGACCAGGGGCGAGGCGGTCGCACCCACGCCATAGCGGGCAGCGGCCTCTTGCGCGGCCGTGATGACCGCCGGATGCTGGGACAGGCCCAGGTAATCGTTGCTGCCGAAGGACAGGCGAGCCTGCCCGTTGATCAGGTAGTGGGTGCCGCGCAGATCCTCTTCGGCGGCGGACAGGTCCACGGGCGCCTTCAGAGGCATCACCTGGCGGCGTTGGCGGGCCAGGTGGGCGGTGCGCAGTTGCGCCAGTTCTTGGTCAAACAATCCAGTCATGGGCCAAGGGTAACCCCAAGTGCGAGGCTTTTCGGCCTCAGCGGTTCCAGGCGGCAAACAAGCCAGCACGGGCCGCCTGGGTGATCGCTGCCACACCGGGGTGGGTGATGCGCCGCTCCACCGTGATCACGTAGAACTCCTCGATGAGGTCGGTGGCCTCACCCAACAGGCGCACGCCGTACTGGCTGCGCACCTCCTGGTCCAGCACCATGGGCGCGACGAACACGCCGTGGCCCTGCTTGCCCAGCTCGGTGACCAACGCGCCATCGTCAAACTCCCCGACCACGCGAGGGCGCAGCTTGTGCTTGCCCAGCCACTGGGTCAGGCGCACCCCCATGGCCGAGTCGGCACCCGGCGCCAGCAAAGGCAGGCCATCCAGGCAGGCTGGGAACACCCCTTGCGCACGCTCGGCCAAGGCCGGTGCGGCATAGAAACCCACGTTGGCACCACCGAGTCGGTGGTTGAAGGCGGTCACGCTCAGGGCCGGTGGCAGCGGGATGTCAGACAGGACCAGGTCCAGCCGGTGCACCGCCAGCTCGGCCAGCAGGCTGTCGAGCTTGCCTTCGCGGCTGATGACCTTGAAGGGCTGGGCCTGGCTCATGGCCGGCTCCAGCAGGCGGGTCACCACCAGCTTGGGCACCGCATCGGCATTGCCCACCCGCAGCTCGACCGGACGCAAGGCACCCTTGGGCTGGCGCACCACCTGTTCCAGCTCGGCCCCCAGGTTGAAGATGTCCTGGGCGTAGCTGAAGGCAAGCTGGCCGGTCTCGGTCATCTCCAGCTTGCGACCCTTCTTGCGAAACAGCGGGCGGCCGAAATGCTCTTCCAGCAGCTGGATCTGGCCGCTGATGGTTTGGGGCGTGACGTGCAGGTGCTCGCCCGCCTTCACGACGCCGCCCAGGCGTGCCACGGTCCAGAAGTACAGCAGGTGCTTGTAGTTCATTTCGGTTTCACCGATATGTTTTCGTCAAAAAACCGAATTTACGCGAAACATTGAGCTGCGTACAGTGCGTCGTGTCGTGGTCCGTATCCGGTGCCACAGTTTTCTGCAAGGAGTTTCTCCATGTCCAACGACATCCGATCCGAAGTGCGAGCGTTCCCCATGGGCGACGTCACCACGGTGACGCCTGCCAGCGCCCAACGCGTGCTGCGCAACACCTACGCCCTGCTGGGCCTGACCCTGGCGTTCAGCGCCCTGGTCGCCGGCGTGGCGATGAGCCTGAAGCTGCCGCATCCTGGCATCCTGGTGACCCTGGTGGGCTTTTACGGCCTGTTCTTCCTGGTCAACAAGACGGCCAACAGCGGCAAGGGCGTGCTGGCCGTGTTCGCCCTGACCGGCTTCATGGGCTACACCCTGGGCCCCACCTTGAACGCCGTGATGAGCCTGCCCGGTGGCAGCGCCGCCATCACCAACGCTTTGGCGGCCACGGCCGCGGCCTTCCTGGGCTTGTCGGCGATTGCCTTGACCACCAAGCGTGACTTCAGCTTCATGGGCAAGTTCCTGATGATCGGCATGCTGACCGCGATGGTGCTGGGCCTGGGTGCGATCTTCTTCGAGATCCCGGCGCTGAGCCTGGCCGTGTCGGGCATGGTCGTGCTGCTGGCCAGCGGCATGATCCTGTTCGAGACCAGCCGCATCGTCAACGGCGGTGAAACCAACTACGTGATGGCCACCGTGGGCCTGTTCGTGTCGATCTACAACCTGTTCAGCAGCCTGCTGATGCTGTTCGGCCTGGGTGGCGGCAGCGACGACTGAACACGTGAACGAGTGTGGTGCCAGCTTGACGGACGGGGTTGTGTGACCCACAGCCTGTAGACGGGTCAAGCTTTGATCGCCCGGTGTCGGCCTCGGCCACACCGGGCGTTTTTCATGGGAGCGCGGAGATGGCGCCGCTGGCTCGGATCAGATCGGTCAGCGCGGGCGCATTGGCTCCGAGCAGCCTTCAGGGCAGACGCAAGCTGCGCGCCAGTTCGGCCGGATCGGCATCGGGCTGCCACGGCCAGTGCGCCAGCAGGGGCGCCTGCAAGCGCGCCTTCAGCGTGGCCAGGTTGGCTGCCTGCTCCGACATCTGCGGGTCGATCACATTGGCCACCCAGCCAGCCAGCTTCAGGCCGCGCGCCAGGATGGCCTCTTGCGTCAGCAGCGCATGGTTGATACAGCCCAGGCGCACACCCACCGTCAGGATGATGGGCAGGTTCAAACGCTGCGCCAGGTCGGCGCTGGTCACCCAGTCGCCACCCAGATCGGGATCGGGCTCGCACAGCGGCACGATGAAGCCACCCGCGCCCTCCACCACCACGGCATCGGCGTGCTGGCGCAGCGCGTGAAAGCTTGCCTCGATGTGGTCGAGGTCGATCACCACGCCGGCGCGGCGGGCCGCGATGTGCGGCGACACGGCATCGGGCAAGGCATAGGGATTGTCGAAGCCACCGGGCACGCGCAGGCTGGCCGCGGCGCGCATGGCGGCAACGTCCTCGTTGAGCCAGTGGCCGGGCTCGTCACCCTGCTCCTCCACCCAGTCGCAGCCGGAGGCCACCGGCTTCATGCCGACCACGCGGGCATGACCGGCCTGGCGCAGCGCATGGATGTCGGTGGTGCTGGTGCGGGTCTTGCCGACGCCGGTGTCGGTGCCGGTGATGAAGTAAGCGAGGGACATGTCAGGGCGCTCTGGGTCAGGGGTTCAGGCCATGCGCACAGCATCGGCGGCCGGAATGGCGTTCGGCACCGACGACACAGGCAAGGCGTCGATCTCGGCCAGCACCTGGTCGAGCACGCGCACCAGGCCGTCGGCCAGCGCGCGCTGGTCGGCCTCGGTCAGCACATAGGGCGGCATGACATAGAGCGTGCTGCCAATCGGACGCAGCAGCAGACCGGCGTCGAGCGCGGCGCGGTGGTAGCGGGCGGCAAAGGTGGGCTCGGTGGTATCGATGTCCCAGGCCCAGATCATGCCCAGGTGGCGCGTGGCCTTGACACGCGGGTGGGCGCGCAGCGGCGCGGTCAGTTGCGTGAAGCGCTCGGCCGCCACGCGGTTGCGGCTCAGCACATCGTGACCCTCGGCATCGCGGGCCGCGAAGGTGTCGAGCACGGCCAGGGCGGCGCGACAGGCCAGCGGGTTGCCGGTGTACGAGTGCGAGTGCAGGAAGCCGTGCACGGTGCGGTCATCGTAGAAGGCCGCGTACACCGCGTCGGTGGTCAGCACGGCCGACAGGGGCAGCACGCCACCGGTCAGGCCCTTGCTCAGGCAGATGAAGTCGGGCTTGACCCCGCTGCCATCGGCCCGGCGCGCCTGCTGGTGCGCAAACAAGGTGCCGGTGCGACCAAAACCCACGGCGATCTCGTCGGCGATCCAATGCACCGCGTAGCGGTCGCACAGCTCGCGCACGGCCACCAGGTAGTCGGGCGCGTACATGGCCATGCCGGTAGCACCTTGCACCAGCGGCTCCAGGATCAGGGCGGCGGTGCGCGTGTGGTGCTCGGCCAGGTAGGCGGCAAGCGCGTCGATCGCGGCCTGGGTGTGCGCCTCGGCGCTCACGCCCGGTGTGGCATGGCGCGGATCGGGCGAGGGCAAGGTGGCGCTCAGGCGCAGCAGCGGCGCGTAGGCCTCGCGGAACAGCGGGATGTCGGTGACGGACAAGGCGCCCGCGGTTTCACCGTGGTAGCCGCCTTGCAGGCCGATGAACTGGTGCTTCTCGGGCTGCCCGAGGTTGCGCCAGCTGTGGACGCTCATCTTCAGCGCGATCTCGGTGGCACTGGCGCCGTCGCTGGCGTAGAAAGCGTGGCCCAGCCCGGTCAGATCGGCCAGCCGCTCGGACAACTCGACCACCGGCGGGTGCGTCAAGCCGGCCAGCATGATGTGGTCGAGCTTGCCCAGCTGGTCGATGATGGCCTCGCGGATCGGGCCGAAGTTGTGGCCGAACAGGTTGACCCACCAGGAGCTGACCGCGTCCAGGATGCGGTGCCCCTGGTCATCGATCAGCCAGGGGCCGTCGGCGGCGACGATGGCGCGCGGCGGGAAGCGCTCGTGCACCTTCATTTGCGTGCACGGGTGCCAGACGGCCTGACGGCTGCGTTCGGCCCAGTCCGGCTGGGTGAGGGACATCGGCGTCAGGGCAGTCATGGGTGGGGCCTTCAGGCAGTCGGTGTCGTCAGGGTCGATGCAGGCCGGCGTCGCGCTTGGGCCGGATCAAGCCGGTTCGGGGCGATACAGGCAACGGTCCCCCGCCGCGCGGGAGACGGCCACGCCCGCCACCTGCGGGATGCGCGGCTGGATGCGCTCGAAGATGAACACGCAGAGGTTTTCCAGCGTGGCGGCGCCCAGGCCGGGCACCTCGTCGAGGAAGTGGTGGTCGAGCTGGCTGCGCACCTCGGCGATCACCTCGCGCAAGATGGCCAGGTCCACGACCATGCCCGACTCGGGCTGACGCGGGCCGCGCACGATGACCTCGGCGGTGTAGGTGTGGCCATGGATGCGGCGGCTGCCGGCGGCCTCTTCGGGCGACACCTGGCGCTTGAGCGTGTGCGCCGCATCGAAGGCAAAGGTCTGACTCAACTCGAACATCAACAATCCTTGCAGGGGCAGCGCGTCAGCGGATGCCCAATGATTTGTGGGTCTGGACACTGAGCAACCAGCGCGGGTGGTCCAGACACCATTGCACGGCCCACTCCATCGCCTGGCGGCGCGCTTCGGGCTGGGCGCTGTCCATGGCCTGCACGCGCAGTTGCTGGAAATCCAGCTGCTCGAAGGCCAGCAGGTCCGCTTCGGTGAAGCCGGCTTGCGGCACCACCACCTTGAGCTCATGGCCGCGGGTCTGCACCAGCTTGGAGCCAGCCTTGGGGCTCACGCAGATCCAGTCCAGGCCCTCGGGCGCGACGACGGTGCCATTGGTCTCGACCGCGATCTCGAAGCCCTGCGCGTGCAGCGCGTCGATCAGGGCCGCGTCCAACTGCAGCAGAGGCTCCCCGCCCGTGACGACCACGAAGCGCTGGCCTTGCCGACCCGCCGGCGTGTCCGGCCAGAACGAGGCGATGCGTTCGGCCAAGGCCTGCGCGGTGTCGAACTTGCCGCCCCCCAGCCCGTCGGTGCCGACGAAATCGGTGTCACAGAACTGGCAGATGGCGCTGGCGCGGTCGGCCTCGCGGCCCGTCCACAGGTTGCAGCCAGCCATGCGGCAGAACACCGCCGGGCGACCGGCATGCGTGCCCTCGCCTTGAAGGGTGTAGAAAATTTCCTTGACGCTGTAGGTCATCTCACTGCCATCCTGTCCACCACACCACCCCCGCCGAGGCCAGCACCAAGCCGGCATACGTGGCCACCGCACCATCCTGCCCAGTCAGGATCAGGCCCAGCACCAACACCGCGGCATTGGCCACCGCCGTCCACTGCACCTGGCGGCGCCACGAACGGCCTTTCAGCTCCTGGCGCCACACCACCCGGGCCAGGGACGGCACCAGCAGCGCCAGCGCCAGCGCAGGCAAAAAGAAATTCCACGCGTGATTCAGCGCGCTGAAGAAACCCATGTCAGGCCTTGTGAAACGGAGACAATCGAGGCGCCGAACTTGCGCTGCATCAAAAAAATGCGCTGTTTCGGGGCCGACACCCCAGCGCACACCCAGGGCATCCGCGTCAACGGAACCCCATGTCAGGCCGTGGATTTTATAATCGCCGGCATATGACCGTCTTGACCCTGGGACTCAACCACACAACCGCGACAGTGGACCTGCGCGGCCGGTTTGCGTTCGCGGTCGACCAGATCGCTCCGGCGCTCAAGACCCTGCGCGAACAACTGACCGGCGCGCCCCAGTCCGAAGCGGCCTTGCTGTCCACCTGCAACCGCACCGAACTGTATATGGCGGCGGCGGGCGCGGGCAAGCCGGTGCCGCAGCTGCGGCATGCCGCGATCGACTGGCTCTCCCGCACCGGTGGGGTCTCGCGCGACGAACTGCTGCGCCACACCTACGTGCTCGAAGGCGGCCAGGCGGCACGCCACGCCTTCCGCGTCGCCAGCGGACTGGACTCGATGGTGCTGGGCGAACCCCAGATCCTGGGCCAGATGAAGCAGGCCGTGCGCGAAGCCGACACCGCCGGCACCCTGGGCACCACGCTGCACCAGCTGTTCCAGCGCAGCTTTGCGGTGGCCAAGGAGGTGCGCACCTCCACGGAAATCGGCGCGCACTCCATCAGCATGGCCGCCGCGGCCGTGCGCCTGGCCTCGCAGCTGTTTGAAGACCTGAGCAAGACGCGCGTGCTCTTCGTGGGCGCGGGCGAGATGATCGAGCTCACCGCCACCCACTTTGCCGCGCGCAGCCCGCGCGCCATGGCCGTCGCCAACCGCACGCTGGAGCGCGGCGAAAAGCTCGCGGCCCACCTGGGTGCCCAGGCCATCCGCCTGGCCGACCTGTCGCAGCGCCTGCACGAGTTCGACATCGTGGTGTCCTGCACCGCCAGCTCCCTGCCCATCATCGGTCTGGGTGCGGTCGAGCGCGCCCTGAAGGCGCGCAAACGGCGTCCCATCTTCATGGTGGACCTGGCCGTGCCGCGCGACATCGAACCCGAGGTCGCCCGCCTGGACGACGTCTACCTCTACACGGTCGATGACCTCTCGACCATGGTGCAGACCGCGGGCGAAAAGCGCCAGGCCGCCGTCGCCCAGGCCGAGGCCATCATCGACACCGGCGTGCAAGGCTTCGTGCACTGGCTCGACCAGCGCAGCACCGTGCCCCTGATCCAGGCCCTGCACGGCCAGGCCGACCAGTGGCGCACGGCCGAGCTGGCCCGCGCCCGCAAGCTGCTGGCCAAGGGCGAAGACGTGGACGCCGTGCTCGACGCCCTCACCCACCGCCTCACGCAAAAGATGCTGCACGGCGCCATGGTCGAGCTGCACAGCGCCGACGCGCACACCCGTCCGCAGATGGTGGCCGCCTTGTCGCGCCTGTTCCTGCGGGGCGAAGCCGTGCTACCCACCGACCTGCAACGCCCCCGCGGCCGCCTCCTGAGCGACGAGGACCTCGCGTGAGCGCCGCCCTGGCGCCTTCTCTCGCCTCTTCGCTCGAACGCCTGGCCCAGCGCCTGCAAGAGCTGGACATGGCCCTGTCCGACCCGGTCGTCGCCGCCGACAACAAGCGCTACCGCGACCTGTCGCGGGAGCACGCCGAAGTCAGCAGCGTGTGCGACCTGGCCCGCCGCCACACCCAGCGCCAGCAAGACCTCGACACCGCCCGCGAAATGCTCGCCGATGCCGGCGACGACGCCGAGATGCGCGCCATGGCCCAGGACGAAATCGCCCAGGCTGAGGCCGACCTCGATCAGCTGGTGGCCCAATTGCAGACCGCCCTGCTGCCCAAGGACCCCGACGACGCGCGCAACGCCTTCATCGAAATCCGCGCCGGCACCGGCGGCGACGAGTCGGCCCTGTTCGCCGCCGACCTGGCCCGCATGTACACCCGCTATGCCGAACGCCAGGGCTGGCGCAGCGAGATCATGTCGGCCAGCGAGTCCGACCTGGGCGGCTACAAGGAAGTGGTGCTGCGCTTCGAGGGCGATGGCGTCTACGGCCAGATGAAATTCGAGTCGGGTGGCCACCGCGTGCAGCGCGTGCCCGCCACCGAAACCCAGGGCCGCATCCACACCAGCGCCTGCACAGTGGCCGTGATGCCCGAGCCCGACGAGGCCGCCACCATCACCCTGAACCCCGCCGACCTGCGCATCGACACCTTCCGCGCCAGCGGGGCCGGGGGCCAGCACATCAACAAGACCGACTCGGCCGTGCGCGTGGTGCACTTGCCTACCGGCCTGGTCGCCGAATGTCAGGATGGCCGCAGCCAGCACAGCAACAAGGCCAAGGCCCTGCAGGTGCTGCAGGCCCGCCTGCAAGAGAAAGAGCGCAGCGAGCGCGCCGCCAAGGAAGCCGCCCTGCGCAAGGGCTTGATCGGCAGCGGTGACCGCTCCGACCGCATCCGCACCTACAACTTCCCGCAGGGCCGCCTCACCGACCACCGCATCAACCTGACGATCTACAAGTTGCTGGCGGTGATGGAAGGCGAGCTCGACGATGTGATTGCCGCGCTGCTCAGCGCCCAGGCCGCCGAGCAGTTGGCCGAGTTGGAGGCCGCCACCGGTGTCTGACACGCCCACCCCGCTGACCGTCGCCCAGGCCCTGGCACGCGCCGCCGGCTGCGGCGTGGACCGGCTCGACGCCCACCTGCTGCTCGGCCACGTGCTGGGCCGCTCGCGCACCTGGCTGCTGTCCCACGACACCGACCTGCTGGACGCCGAGGCCCAGGCCCGCTACCTGATCCTGCTGGCCCGCCGCGCCGAGGGCGAGCCGGCCGCCTACCTGCTGGGCGACAAGGAATTTTTCGGACTGAACCTGCGCGTCACGCCCGACACCCTGATCCCCCGCCCGGACACCGAAACCCTGGTGCACTGGGCACTGGAACACCTGCCCACCGACCAGCCCCGCCGCGTGCTGGACCTGGGCACCGGCAGTGGCGCCATCGCCCTGGCCCTGGCACATGAGCGCCCCCATGCCGACGTGACGGCGGTCGATGCCAGTGCCGGTGCCTTGCAGGTGGCCCTGGACAACGCCGCTGCCCTGGGTCTGCGCCTGAATGGCCTGCTGGGCTCCTGGTTCGCGCCGGTAGCCGGCGAACGCTTCGACCTCATCGTCAGCAACCCGCCCTACATCGCAGAGGGCGACCCGCACATGACCGCCCTGCGCTTCGAGCCCGAAAGCGCCCTGACCGCCGGCCCCGACGGCCTCGATGACCTGCGCCAGATCGTGGCCCAGGCCCCCGATCACCTGCGCCCCGGCGGCTGGCTGTTGCTGGAGCACGGCTACGACCAGGCCGAGGCCGTGCAAACCCTGATGCGCCAACGCGGCTTTGTGGAAGTAAGCACTCGCTTCGACCTGGGGCAGCAAGCACGCTGTACCGGCGGTCGGTGGCCGGCCTGACCCTGGCGCGCACTCACCCGTGACAGGGCGCCCCCGGTCACGAATGCACACATCTCTCTGACACAAGGCCAGGCCCGCGACGTAGCATCACCTTCCCGCGAAGGAGCCCGACATGCCGACGCCCATCGACGCCCAGCCCGTCCGCACCGCCATCCACCAACCCCCGCGCCGCCGCCTTGCCCGAGCGCGGGCTGACGCGTTGCTGGGGCCGGCATCCCGCTCCTTGCCGGCGTGCGCATCGTTGCCCCTCGCCCTGCTGGCCTGTCTGACACCGGCCCAGGCGCAACTGGTCCCGCCGACCGCCCACGCGATGCGTCAGATGGCCCAGGCACCCTACACCACCGTGCACCTGCCCTGGCGCCAACCGGCCGACGGCAGTGGTCTGCAAGCCAAGGGGCGCCAACTCTGGCCGCAATGGGAGGGCCGCATCGGCGTCGTCATCGACCGTCCCGTCGACCCCTTGAAAAACAACTTCGTGCTGGCCCAACCCAGCCCGGCCGGCCTGCAACTGCGCAGCCTGCACATCCTCTCCGACTACCACCTCGACGGCGGCTTCCGCGCCACCGCCGGCGTCTTGCGCGGTCACGTCGAACAGGCCTGGTGGACGGGCGGCGCACAAAGCCCCGGCCTCAACCTCAGCCTGCAGCGCCTCGACCTGCTGCGCCTGCCCGGCGACCACCAGGGCCGCGACCGCACCATGGCCTACGTGGGCGCAGGCTACAGCACCTCGCTGGACGACACGCCTGGCGACGCCTTCCACTCGCACTTCAACGCCGACATCGGCCTGACCGCCACCGGCCAGCGTGACGCCCGGCGCACCGGCATCTCGGCCACCGACGGCCTGGGCGGCAACCCCTTGTCGGGCAAGCTGCAGTGGCGCCCCCTCATCAAGGTCTCGGTGGACTACGCCTTCTGAGCTAGGCCTTCTGAACAGGGGTGAATCAACCCCAGATCGCGCCAGAAGGTCGGTCCTGATATAAGCTCGGCTGTTTTCTTTTCTACAAGATGGTGTGGTTATGAGCGACGTTCAACAACGCATTGACGATCTGGTCAAAGGCAACCGCGTGGTGCTGTTCATGAAGGGCACGGCCCAGTTCCCGCAATGCGGCTTCTCCGGCCGTGCGGTGCAGATCCTCAAGGCCTGTGGCGTGACCGATCTGGCCACCGTGAACGTGCTGGAAGACGAAGGCATCCGCCAGGGCATCAAGGAATACGCCAACTGGCCGACCATCCCCCAGCTCTACATCAACGGTGAATTCATCGGCGGCTCGGACATCATGATGGAGATGTACCAGGCGGGCGAACTGCAACAGGTTCTCGGCGGCCAACAAGCCGGCTGATGAGCGCCATGCGCCCATCGCGCCTCATCGTGGGCATCACGGGGGCCAGCGGCGCCGTCTATGGCGTGCGCCTGCTGGAGCGCGCCCGTGCCCTGGGGGTCCAGACCCATCTGGTCGCCACCCCGGCGGGCATCCTCAATGTGCACCACGAACTGGGCTTGGACCGCTCGGCCCTGGAGGCCCTGGCCACCGAAGCCCATGCGCCCGGTGACGTGGGCGCCTGCATCGCCAGTGGCAGCTACGCCACCGATGCGATGGTGATCGCCCCCTGCACCATGAAGACCCTGGCCGCCGTGGCGCACGGCATGGGCGACAACCTGTTGACCCGCGCGGCCGACGTGACGCTGAAAGAGCGCCGTCGCCTGGTGCTGATGGTGCGTGAAACGCCCTTCAACCTCGCGCACCTGCGCAACATGACCGCCGTCACCGAAATGGGTGGCATCGTCTTTCCGCCGCTGCCGGCGTTCTACCACCGGCCCCAAAGCATCGACGAACTGGTCAATGAAACGGTGGAACGTGTGCTGGCCCTGCTGCAGATCGAGCAGGCCCGGCCACAAGAGTGGCGCGGCCTGTGAGCCGCGTTCAAGGCCGGGTGTAGCTGACCTTCTGCACGCTGGCCGAACCCTCGGCCAGCCGAGTGGCCTGGGCCTCCTGATCACGCCAGACGCGTGCAGCGGCTGTGACCATGTTCGGGTACTCGGCGCGGCCACGGCTGCCGTTGTAGCGCCCCAGGGCCATGAAGAGGTTGCCCTTTTCGCGGTCCAAGTAGTGGCGCAGGATCACGCAGCCAAAGCGGATGTTGGTCTGCATGTGGAACAGCGTGGACGGATCGCCATTGCCGATGGTTCGCGACCAGAACGGCATGATCTGCATGTAGCCGCGCGCGCCAGCATGCGAGATGGCGTGCTTGCGGAATCCGCTTTCCACCTGGATCAGGCCCAGCACCAGCGAGGGCTCCAAGCCGGCCCGCTTGGCCTCGTAGCAGACGGTGTTGAGGAACTCGGTGCGCACCAGCTCCTCGGGTTTGCGCTTGCGCAAACGGGCTTCCTGGGCCTGCGTCCAGCGGGCACATTGCTGGCGTTGCGCTTCGTCGGCGAACACCAGCTTGGGCGGCTCGCCCCGTCCCACGGCGGCCGACAAGGCCGAGCGCACCGAGTCCGCCAGAGGCTCCTCGATCTGCGCACCGGCCCAGGCGCCGGGCAGGCTCGCGGCCAGCATGGCGGCCAGCCCCCACGCCCGCAGCCGCGAACGACGCGGTGCTGCCCCTTCGGGACGCGCACCCAGGCTCACAGACAGACGCTCTGACACTGGCCGACACCGGCGAATCACGGACCCAACAGACATCTTTTCACCATACCGCATCCGGTGCACCTTGTCGCGCACCGGGCGCATGCACGACTCAAGCAGTGTGCAATCGTGCCAGCAGGTGCACCAACACGTCGCTCACCGGCACCTTGGTGGCTTCGGCATCCGTGCGGCCCTGGTACTCGGCCAGGCCTTCCTTCAGACCCTTGTCGCCCAACACCACTCGGTGCGGCACGCCGATCAGCTCCCAGTCGGCGAACATCGCACCCGGGCGCTCGCCACGGTCGTCGAGGATCACGTCCACGCCCTTGGCCAACAGGTCGGCATGCAACTGGTCGGCCGCGGCCTTGACCGCCTCAGAGCGGTCGTAGCCCACCGGGCAGATCACCACGGTGAAGGGGGCGATGCTGTCCGGCCAGATGATGCCGCGCTCGTCGTGCTTTTGCTCGATGGCCGCGCCCAGGATGCGGGTCACGCCGATACCGTAGCAGCCCATCTCGAAGTGCTTGGGTTTGCCATCCACATCGAGGAAGGTCGCATTCATCGACTTGGAGTACTTGGTGCCCAGGTAGAACACGTGACCGACTTCGATGCCGCGCTGGATCGCCAGCACGCCCTGGCCGTCCGGCGACGGGTCGCCCTCGACGACGTTGCGGATGTCGGCCACCAGATCGGGCTCGGGCAGGTCACGGCCCCAGTTCACGCCTTGCAGGTGGAAGCCTTCTTCGTTGGCGCCGCACACGAAGTCGCTCATCTTCGCCACCGTGCGGTCGGCCACCACCTTCACGGGCTTGAGCAACTGGACCGGCCCCAGGTAGCCGGGCTTGCTGCCGAAATGCGCCACGATTTCGCTCTCGGTCGCAAAGCGGAAGCCCGCCTTCAGGCCCGAACCGTCGGCCAGCTGGATCTTGCCGGCCTTGACCTCGTTGAGGTCGTGGTCACCACGCACCAGCAGCAGCCAGATGGTGGACTTGACGATTTCGCCGTGCTCGTTGGTCTCGTCGGTGGCCAGCACCAGGGACTTGACCGTGTGGCTCAGGGGCACGCCCAGCAGTTCGGCCACGTCCGGGCAGGTGCTCTTGCCAGGGGTGGGCACCTTGGTCAGCGCGACGGTGGGCGCGGCGCGGTGATCGATCAAACCCACGGCTTCGGCCAGTTCGATGTTGGCGGCGTAGTCGCTGGTGGGGCTGTAGACGATGGCGTCTTCGCCGGTGTCGGCGATCACCTGGAACTCGTGCGAGCGATCACCACCGATGGCGCCGGTGTCAGCCGCCACGGCGCGGAACTGCAAGCCCAGGCGCTCGAAGATGCGGGTGTAGGCCGCGTACATCGCGTCGTAGGTCTTGCCCGCGCTCTCGACGTCACGGTCGAAGGAGTAGGCGTCCTTCATCGTGAACTCGCGGCCGCGCATCACGCCAAAGCGCGGACGGCGCTCGTCGCGGAACTTGGTCTGGATCTGGTAGAAGTTCTTGGGCAGCTGACGGTAGCTGCGCAGTTCCTGGCGGGCGATGTCGGTGATCACCTCTTCGGCGGTGGGCTGGATCACGAAGTCGCGGCCATGGCGGTCCTTGAACCGCAGCATTTCCTCGCCCATCTTCTCGAAACGGCCGGTTTCTTCCCACAACTCGGCAGGTTGCACCACCGGCATGACCAGCTCAACGCAACCGGCCTTGTTCAACTCGTCGCGGATGATGGCTTCCACCTTGCGGATGGAACGCAGGCCCATGGGCATGTAGTTGTAGAGGCCCGCCCCCAGCTTCTTGATCAGACCAGCACGCATCATCAGCTTGTGGCTGACGATCTCGGCATCGGCCGGGGCTTCCTTGAGGGTGGAGATGAAGAACTGAGAGGCTTTCATGGGAACCAATGCAAAGGCACCGCAAGGACCGGGATGACCACACTAGGCGATCCGGCACAGCGGTGCAATAATGAAACCAGTTGAAAATTTGGAGTTGATTATGCTCGACCGTGAAGGCTTTCGGCCCAACGTCGGCATCATCCTGCTCAATCACCGTAACCAGGTGTTCTGGGGCAAACGCATCCGCACCCACTCCTGGCAGTTCCCACAAGGCGGCATCAAATACGGTGAGTCGCCCGAGCAGGCGATGTTCCGCGAGCTCCACGAAGAAGTGGGCTTGCTGCCCGACCACGTCCAGATCATTGCGCGCACGCGCGATTGGCTGCGCTATGAAGTGCCCATGCACTTCATCCGCAAGGACGCGCGCGGCCACTATCGCGGCCAAAAACAGATCTGGTTCCTGCTGCAGCTCACCGGCCGCGACAGCGACATGAACCTGCGCGCCACCAACCACCCCGAGTTCGACGCCTGGCGTTGGCACGAGTACTGGGTGCCGCTGGAGAGTGTGATCGAGTTCAAGCGGGGCGTGTACGAGATGGCCCTCTCCGAGCTCGCCCGCTATTTGCCCAAGCCACAAGGTCCGAGCAACCGCTTCCTGCGCGGCAGCATGCGTTCGCATCGACTGGGTGAGGTCCACGACGAGACCTCGGAGAGCGATGCCATGTCTGCGGACGACGAGCACCGCCACACGGCCCCCGCCTCACGCTACTGAGCGCTTGCGCCCCCTCAGAGACACAAAGGCCCGGCAGGCTTGCGCCTCCGGGCCTTCGCCTTGATGCCCACACCGCCCAGCCGCAGCCGAGGGGCATGGAGCGTCAATCAGTCGATTTCACGCTGGGTGGCGCACTCGGCATCGGACGGGTTGACGCTGCAACGAGCCTTCTTCATCACGTTCAGGGTCGTCTTGTTATAGATGCCTTGCTTGGCGATTTCCAGACGGGCCTCGCGGTACATCACGGCGTACTTGGGGATGCTCTCGGCCGGGAAGTCTTCCCAGGTGGCGGCCGGGATGCCTTTTTCAGCGGTCTTGACGATGTTCAGCGCGCGGTCGAACTGGGCCAGCCAGAACTGGCGCGATTTCTCGCCAAAA
>NZ_JAVEYN010000003.1:0-193769 GCF_034003525.1 Aquabacterium sp. | reverse complement strand
ACGCTTGGCCGAGGCCGGGATCGAGCCCTCAGTGGGCTCCAAGGGTGACAGCTACGACAACGCCCTGGCCGAGACCATCAACGGCTTGTACAAGGCTGAGGTCATCCACCGTCGCGGCCCATGGAAGACCAAACAGGCCGTCGAACTGGCAACGCTGGAATGGGTCTCTTGGTTCAACCACCATCGATTGATGGGGCCACTGGGCAATGTCCCGCCTGCTGAGTTCGAGGCAAACTACCATCAACAACGCGCTGGTCAGGCCGCGACCGTCTGACTTAAACCAACTGGCCTCCGCGAAACCCGGGGCGCTTCAGCAAAGCGTGGGTCACTTTTTGTCTTGACGTCTGGATTAGTCCACCAGCGCCAGCACCTAGCGTCACCAGGGCTTGACACCCCAGCCAACCTGCGTGCAATAATCCGCCCAAGCCGAAAGGCCCGGTGCGTAAGAACACCATCGATAAGCGGTGCAGCCTCCCCGACAGTGAGGCTTTGTCACGTCCGAACATTTCCGGTGCGCTGCAATGGCGTGCTGTTGGTTGCGGGCGGGATGGGGCTACCCGTAAGGGCGTCCGCACGCCTTATCGCGTGTTCTTAACATCCCGCCCACCCGCTGCGCGTAAGAACGCTGCGGGTGGCTTCAAGTCTCGATAAGGAGCCTGAAACCATGTCCACGGTCATGACCTTGGCCAGCTCATCCGCTGCGCCTGTCCCTCTCTCTGAGCTGGAAATCTCCCAGCTTCACGCCCAAGCCGAAAACGCTCTCAGCGTGGCCCTGTATCACCTGCGCCAGCCTGCGGCCAATGTGCCCGGTGCGGCTCGCAAGGCTGTGCAGGCCCTGTCTGCCCTCAATGCGCTGCGTGCGCTGGAGGTGGCTGCATGATCGGCACGCAAAAGACCGGACGCCTACCCGGCATCGTGATTGCGCGAACTGCTGGCAAGCCCCTGACCTTGACCATTGAGGGGCAACCTGGCGTGTTAGCTGTCCTCGCGGCTGATGGCAGCATTGTTGCCTTGGGGGATGACGTGGCCCGTGTGTTGGCTACGGTGTGTGTGAATTTCTACAGGGCCATGTTGAAAGGCGAGGGGCATGTGCGGGTTTGGGGCGAGCCAATCGCAGGTGGAGTCCTTATCAGTGGCGTGGTTCATGAGGGGGCTTCAGTGACGATTGCCGGTGAGCCCGGTTCGTTTGCTGTGCTGAACGAGAGCGGCGAAGTAGTCGCCGCTGGGTCCGATGTGGCGGCTGAGGTGCGGTCGGTGGCTGTGAACTCCTATCGCGATATGTTGATCGCCAAAGGGCTTCTCAGAGTTATTCAGCCTCCCTCATTGTCTAGAACACTTGGCGGGCAGTCAGAGCGTGGGGGGGCGGCATGAGCGGCCCGCATCAAGCCCTGGACGGGCGGATTCAAACGTTACGGTCCAGCATCAAGACAATGGACCAGCTCTCACAGCGCGGCCTGAGTCAGATTGAGGCGGTTGCGCGTGTTGCCGCTCAAAGCATTGAGCGCTCAGGCGGCGAGGGCCGCACAGGCGACCTAATGCAAGTCCTGCGCGTGATAGCGGACATGGCTCTTAGCACCTGCGATGCAATCAGCTTTGAGGCTGATGAGGTTGGATGTGGCTTCGTTGATGAGAAGCATCCGAGTCGGCCTATTGGCCCTGGTGCGGAAGGTCGGCAGGAGGTGGCAGCATGAGCGCACGCGTGGAAGCCATGCTTGAACCAGGCGGCAAACCGTTGAGCGGGGCTGTTGATCTGACACCCGGTGGGGTGGACAACTGGGGCGAGACTGCGCCTATCTTGTCTTTGCGGCCTGATTGTTGGCGCCGACCGAAAACTGAGCCACTTATGAGGGGTGTGCCGATCTAAAACTGAGCCAGGTGTTCAACCTGCCCTGCTGCTTTTTGATGCAGCGGGGTTCGAGGAGTGATCACCATGGACATGATCGGCAGAATCCGGCGGCTGCACAGCCGAGGCAAGAAGTCAGAGCGGGAGATCTCGCGGATGACGGGGCTGTCGCGCAACACGATAGCCAAGTGGCTCAAGGCGCCATTGGATGGCGAGCCCAAGTACCGGCGAGGCGAGCAACCGGGCAAATTGACGGCCTTCCACGAGGTTCTCAAGCAGGCACTCAAGGCCGATGCCCATCGGCCCAAGCACGAGCGCCGCACGGCGCGGGCGCTGTACAGCGAGCTCAAATCGGCAGGTTACGAAGGCGGCTACAGCCGTGTGACGGACTTCATCCGCCAGTGGCGCCAAGGCGAGGGCCAAGCGGCAGCGACGCGAGCCTTCGTGCCCTTGTCGTTCGAGCTGGGCGAGGCATTCCAGTTTGACTGGAGCGAAGAAGGCCTGGTGGTGGGCGGCATTTACTACCGGCTGCAGGTCTCGCACATGAAGCTGTGTGCCAGCCGTGCGTTCTGGCTGGTGGCGTATCCCAGCCAGGGGCACGAGATGCTGTTCGATGCGCACACGCGCAGCTTTGCGGCGCTGGGCGGGGTGGCCCGTCGGGGCATCTACGACAACATGAAGACGGCCGTGGACCAGGTCAAGAAGGGCAAGGGCCGAGTGGTCAACGCCCGCTTTGCGGTGATGTGTGCGCACTACCTGTTCGACGCCGACTTCTGCAACGTGGCCAGTGGCTGGGAGAAGGGTGTCGTCGAGAAGAACGTGCAAGACAGCAGGCGGCGCATCTGGATCGATGCGGCCAAGCAGCGCTTTGGCTCCTTTGCCGAACTCAACGCCTGGCTGGGCGAGCGCTGTCGCAGCCTGTGGTCTGAGGTACGACACCCGGAGCATTCGCAGTTCAGCGTGGCCGAGAT
This sequence comes from Aquabacterium sp., assembly GCF_034003525.1. Lineage (GTDB taxonomy): Bacteria > Pseudomonadota > Gammaproteobacteria > Burkholderiales > Burkholderiaceae_C > Aquabacterium. The sequence goes on along the minus strand of NZ_JAVEYN010000003.1, from coordinate 190,955 downwards.
GCTGGAGCATGAACGTGCCCACTTGATGTCGATGCCTCAGCCCTTTGACGGCTATGTGGAACGCCCGGCGAGGGTGACCAGCACTTGCATGGTCTCGGTGGCACGCAACCGCTACTCGGTGCCGTGCGAGCTGGCCGGGCAGATGGTCAGCACCCGCCTGTACCCGATGCGGGTGGTCGTGGTGGCCAACGATGAGGTGGTTGCGCAGCACGAGCGATTGACTGACCGAGGCCAGACCCGCTACGACTGGCAGCACTACATCCCGCTGGTGCAAAGAAAACCCGGTGCGCTGCGCAATGGTGCCCCCTTCGCCGACCTACCCCCGGCCTTGCAGCAGCTACGCAGAGGGCTTCTCCGTCAGGCAGGTGGCGACCGTGTCATGGCGCAGGTACTGGCCATTGTGAGCACAGCTGGCCTGGATGCGGTGCTGGTGGCAGTTGAATTGGCGCTGGAGAGCGCGCCACCGTCTGGCAAGGTCAGCGTCGAGCATGTGATCAATGTTCTGAGCAGGCTCAACCCTGCGCCCACGCCTGAAGATGCACAGACCAGTCTGCAGGCGACAGTGACCCCACTGGCCAATACGGCGCGCTACGACAGCTTGCGCGGGCAAGGCGGCACGGAGGAGATCAACCATGCGTGATATCGCTGCAGAGCTCAAACAACTGCGCCTGCACGGCATGGCGGGCGCCTGGCTAGACCTGATCGAACAAGGGGCCAGTACGGGCTCAGAGGAGGCGCGGTGGTTGATTGAACACCTGCTGCAGGCCGAGGCCACAGACCGAGGCATGCGCTCGGTTAGCCATCAGATGCATGCAGCCAAGTTCCCTGTGCATCGAGACCTGGCTGGGTTCGACTTCGCTGTGTCCCCCGTTGACAGCAAGCTGGTTCACACGCTGGCAGAGACAGGCTTCACAGAAGTGGCGCACAACGTGGTGTTGGTGGGAGGGCCTGGCACCGGCAAGACCCACCTGGCCACAGCCATTGGCGTGGCCGGCATCACCAAGCATGGCAGGCGCGTGCGCTTTTACTCCACGGTGGATCTGGTCAACGCGCTGGAGCAAGAGAAGGCACAAGGCAAGGCCGGACGCATCGTGACGAGCTTGTTGCGCCTGGACCTGGTGATCCTCGATGAGTTGGGCTACCTGCCGTTCAGCCAGGCAGGCGGTGCGCTGCTGTTCCACTTGCTCAGCCGGTTGTATGAGCACACCAGCGTGATGATCACGACGAACTTGGACTTCGCGGAATGGTCGCGTGTCTTTGGTGATGCCAAGATGACAACGGCACTGCTGGACCGGCTCACGCATCACTGCCACATCCTGGAGACGGGCAACGAGTCACATCGGTTCCTGCACAGCTCCAGCACGGCCAAGAGGCGCATCAAGGCACGAGAGCAGTCTCGGATGCAGGCTGCAGCAGAGGGCAAGGCCTGAAGCTCAAAGCGAAGGGGGAAGCCGCTGCGCGGCTTCCCCCTTGATGTTCAATCAAGCCGGCCGGAAGACTCAAAACCCAGGCCAGGCTCTACACTTATCCACAGCTGACCACCCTTTGGTCGGCTACCAGCCCTGGCTCAATATTGGATCGGCACGGTGGCTCAGATTTGGATCGGCGCGGACAGTCCTGAACGACCCTTTTGCAGACGCAAGCGACCAGCGGCGGCATTTTCGGGAGCTGTATGAGTTGACTGCAAAAGTGCTGACAGCGCACGGTGAAGCCGGGCTTGCATCGAGTGATTTTGTCAACGCGTTGCAATCCGAGTTGAAGCACTGGGTCAGCAAGCGTAAGAACGAGAGGCGGCCCGCTTGAAAAGCAACATCACTCCTGAGCTGGTGCGTGCTGCCCTGGGCTACATCTCCCCGCTGTTGGCCCGCGATGAGTGGGCACGGGTTGCCATGTCCATCAAGAGCGAGTATCCCGACAGCACGGGCTTTGATCTCTTCAGTGAGTGGAGCCAAGGGGCTGGTGAGGCATACAGCGCCAGCGACACCCGCGACACCTGGCGCAGCATCAAGAGCGCCGGCCGGGTTGGCATTGGCACCCTGATTCACCTGGCGAAGCAAGGCGGCTTTGAGTTGCCCAAGGGTGAAAGGCAGACCAGCAAGCCGGACCCGAAAGAGGCGGCACGCCTGGCACGTGAGAGGGCTGAGCGGGCAGCCCAAGAGCAAGCCCGCCTTGCGGAGTCGCACGACCAGGCAGGGCGGCACGCTGCCAGCCTATGGGCACAGGCCAGCGAGACGGGCTCTAGCCCTTATCTGGCCCGGAAGGGTGTGCAGCCCTACGGCGTGCGCTTCTGTGAGGACGGCTCTCTCCTGGTGCCCATGAGGGATGCTGAGGGGCGCTTGTGGAACGTCCAGCGCATTGCACCAGTGCGGCCCGCTGATGCGCCTGAAAAGCGTTTCATAAAGGGCGGGCGCAAGTCGGGCTTGTGGCACATGGTGGGTGAGCTGGGCAAGCCTACAGCCATCCTCATTGCAGAGGGCTACGCCACGGCAGCAAGCGTGCATGAGGCCACCGGCCTGCCTGTTGCTGTGGCCTTTGACGCGGGAAACCTGGCGCACGTGGCAAAGGCCATGCGGCAGCTCTTCCCCGGTGCGGTGCTGGTGGTTTGTGGTGATGACGACCAGGCTACGCAAGCCAGCAAGGGGCAGAACCCCGGCAAGGCCAAGGCCAGCGCGGCGGCCAAGGCGGTTCAAGGCGTGGCTGTGTTCCCTGCTGGCCTGGATGAGACGGGGAGCGACTTCAACGACATGCACCAGGCCCAAGGCTTGGCAGCGGTGAGGCAGTGTGTGGAACAAGCAATCAGCGACATGAATGCAGCGCCAGCAAGTAAGGCGGGCGTCAAAGGTAAGTCACGCGCCCAAGCCACGGATGAGGGCGGCCCTGTGTGGGACCGGTTCGTAGTGAGTGACGAAGGCGTGTTCTACCTGGAGGCAGACCAGGACGGGCGGCAGAAAGCCCCTCAGTGGGTGTGCAGTCGGCTGGACGTGACGGCCCGGACCAGGGACGAGGACGGGCAGGGCTGGGGCTTCCTGCTGGAGTTTGCTGACCCTCTGGGGAAGGTTCGCACATGGGCCATGCCTGCCCGGATGCTGGCTGGTGACGGGGCTGAGTACCGGGCCGCGCTGCTGAACATGGGTTTGCGCATTGCCAGCGGTGCCAATGCCCGCAACAGGCTAGGCCAGTACCTGCAAAGCCGTCAGCCTGAGGAAGTGGCCCGCTGTGCTGATCGGGTGGGCTGGCATGGCCGGTCCTATGTGTTGCCCCGTGAGACGCTGGGCAACGATGGGGAGCGCATTGTTTACCAGGTGGACGGCATCACAGACAACCCTTACAAGCAACGCGGCACGCTGGATGCCTGGCGGGCCGATGTGGCGGCGCTGTGTGTTGGCAATGATCGGTTGTTGTTTGCGGTGTCCTGTGCCTTTGCTGGTGCCCTGGTGCGTCCCTCAGGCGTGGACAGTGGCGGCTTTCACCTGCGGGGGGACTCAAGCTGCGGCAAAACCACGGCCATGCGGGTGGCTGCATCCGTATGGGGTGGGCTGTCTTATGTGCAGCGCTGGCGCACGACCGATAACGCATTGGAGGCAATCGCCGGTCAGCACTGCGATGGCTTGCTGATCCTGGACGAGCTGGCCCAAGTGGACCCCAAGGCTGCGGGGGATTGCGCTTACATGCTTGCCAATGAGTCCGGCAAAGGACGAAGTACCAAGACTGGGCAGGTAAGGACGCGCTTGCAGTGGCGGTTGCTGTTCCTGTCTGCGGGTGAAATCAGCCTAAGCCAGCACATGGCAGAAGGCGGCAAGCGCAGCAAGGCAGGGCAAGAGCTGCGCATGGCTGACATTCCGGCTGATGCTGGCGCTGGGTTGGGGCTCTTCAACGTGTTGCACGAACACACCAGCGGGGCCGGGCTTTCGGCTTACCTGGTCAAGACGTGCGAGACACAGCACGGGACGGCGGGCCGGGCCTGGCTTGGTTGGCTGGTGGACCAGGTGGACACGCTGAGGGAGCGTACCAGGGAAGGAATAGAGCGCTACGCGGCTGACTGGATACCCGAGGCGGCGAGTGGGCAGGTGCAGCGCGTGGGGCGGCGCTTTGCTTTGGTGGCTGTGGCGGGTGAGCTGGCAACTGAGGCCGGTTTAACCGGCTGGGAGCCTGGCGAGGCTGCCCGTGGTGTGCGGGCCTGCTTTGATGCTTGGTTGGCATCCCGTGGCGGCATTGGTAACGCGGAAGAGGCGCACATGCTTCGGCAAGTTCAGCGCCTGCTTGCTGAGCGTGGGGCTGGCAACTTCGCATGGTGGCACCGGGCGGCGGATGACCGGGCACCGAACCCCACGGAGCGGTGGGGCTTTCGTCGCCTGGTGGATGAAGAGGGCAAGCCCATCAAGAGCGACAGCGACCACATGCGGGAGTATGGCGAGCGCATGACACCGGCTGATGGTGAGGGTGTGTCAATTGAGTTCTTCGTGTTTGACGAGGTTTTCAAGGGGCGGCTGAGTGAGGGTTTCGAGCCCTCCGCAATGGCCCGCCTGTTGCTCAAGCGTGGGCACCTGGTGCCTGAGTCTGGTGGGGGGCGGCACATGAGCCGAAAGGAGCGCTTGCCTGGTCTGGGTCATGCCCGTGTTTACCGGATCAAGGCAAGCATCCTTGCTGATGATTTGGCTGAGCTGTAAGGACCGCACCATGAGGGAACAGAACGACCAGGGCTACAGCCAGCGCCAGCCCTGGCCCTGCGTTGCCTTACCTTGCCTTGCCTTGCCTTGCCTTGCCTACGCCTACGCCTACGCCTACGCCTACGCCTACGCCTACGCCTACGCCTGCGCCTGCGCTGTCCCTGGTGCTCGGTGTTTGGTGCTGGGGGAACGACCATGACGGGCGGCCCCAGCGGTTGGCCTGAGCTGCTGGCGCTGGGTGGGCGGCATCGAGGTCAGCAGCCCGACCAGACGGGCAACCACTGCCAGCCCTGGCCCTGCCTTGCCTACGCCTACGCCTACGCCTACGCCTACGCCTGCCCCTGCGCTGTCCCTGTTGCTCGGTGTCCGGTGCTGGGGGTGACGACCAGGCCAGCGCCCCAGCGGTGGGCGTGAGCTGCTGGCGCTGGGTGGCGGCATCGAGGCCAGCCCCAGGACCAGGAGGGCCGCCAGCCCTGGCCCCTACCTGTCCTGCGCCTGTCCTTGGTGCTCTGTCCCCTGTGCCTGGTGCTACGGGATGACGACCAGGAGGGATGCCAGCGCCAGCCATGGCCCTCTTGCTGCGCCTGTGCCTGGTGCTCGGTGCCCGGTGCTATGGGATGACGACCAGAACGGGGCAACACCCCAGCCGTGGGCGTGAACTGCTGGCGCTGGTGGTGGCATCGAGGCCAGCAGCACGACCAGAACGGCGGCCAACGCCAGCCCTGGCCTTTGCTTGCCTATGCCTGTGCTGCCCCTGGTGCTCGGTGTCTGGTGCCCGGTGCTACAGGATGACGACCAGGACAGCGCTTCAGCGGTAGGCGTGAGCTGCCGGGTGCGGTGGGGCCGCGTGGTGGGTGTCTTCCGCGCTGCAAAAACAGACACACACACCAGGGGAAGAGATGGGCGGCTTTGGTTCTGGGTGGCATCGAGGCCGCCAGCCCTGGCCCCTGCCTGCGCCTGTCCCTGGTGCTCTTTCCCCAGCGCCTGGCCTGCGGTACATCCTGACGACCAGGACGGGCGGCCCCAGCGGTTGGCCGGAGCCGCTGGCGCTGGTTGTGGCGTCGAGGCAGCCAACACGACCAGGCGGGCCAGCATTTCAGCCCTGGCCCTGTTGCCTGGCCTGTCTCCCTGGCGGTGCCGGTGCTGCGGGATGACGACCAGGCCAGCGCCCCAGCGGTGGGCGTGAGCGGCTGGCGCTTGTGGTGGCATCGAGGCCAGCACCAGGACCGGAAGGGCGGCCAGCGCCAGCCTTGGCCCTTGCTTGCCCGGCCTGCGCCTGTCCCTGGTGCCCGGTGCTGTGTCTGGTCACGGGCTGGCCTGTGCGGCACAACCTGACGACCAGGACAGCGCCTGAGGCGTGGGCGTGAGCGGACGGGTGCGGTGGGGCCGCGTGGTGGGTGCCTTCCTCGCTGCAAAAACAGATACACACCAGGGGAAGGGATTGGCGGCTTTGGTTCTAGGTGGCATCGAGGCCGCCAGCCCTGGCCCCTGCCTGCGCCTGTCCCTGGTGCTCTGTCCCCGGTGCTTGGTCTGCGGTACATCCTGACGACCAAGCCAGCGCCCCAGCCGTGGGCGTGAGCTGCTGGCGCTGGGGGGCTGCATCGAGGCCCGCAGCACGACCAGGACGGCGGCCTGCGCCAGCCCTGGCCCTTGCTTGCCTGTGCCTGTGCTGCCTCTGGTGCTCGGTGTCCGGTGCCCGGTGCTACGTGATGACGACCAGGACGGGGCAGCGCCCCAGCCGTAGGCGTGAGCTGGCGGGTGCGGTGGGGGGCGCGTGGTGGGTGCCTTACGCGCTGCAAAAACAGACTCACACACCAGGGGAAGGGATGGGCGGCTTTGGTTCTGGGTGGCATCGAGGCTTCCAGCGCTGGCCCCTGCCTGCCTGCCTGCGCCTGTCCCTGGTGCTCTGTTGCGGTACATCCTGACGACCAGGACAGCGCCTCAGCCGTGGGCGTGAGCTGCTGGCGCTGGTGGTGGCATCGAGGCCGCCAGCACGACCAGGACGGCGGCCTGCGCCAGCCCTGGCCCTGCTTGCCTGGCCTGGCCTGACCTGACCTGTCCCTGGTGCTCGGTGCCCGGTGCCCGGTGCTACGGGATGACGACCAGGACAGCGCCTCAGCGGTAGGCGTGAGCTGCCGGGTGCGGTGGGGCCGCGTGGTGGGTGCCTTACGCGCTGCAAAAACAGACTCACACACCAGGGGAAGGGATGGGCAGGCTTGCGGCACTCGCCGGGTGAGTTTGTCCCCACTGTCCCCACACTGTTTTGGGTTGTCCCCACACCCATGTGGGGACAGAATAATCATTATGAATCAATGGCTTACATGCTGTTTTCGTGTTTGTCCCCACTGTCCCCACAAAAAAAAGTGTGAAACCCGAGCGCGTACCCGTTTTTTCTGCCGCGTGCGGGGTGTTTCTTCGGGCGTCTGGACGGTCACGGATGGAGGGGGAGGGTCAAAAGTTCAGACTCCCTCAGCTGGAAACCGGCCGCCTAGGCAATCTTCGCACAGCTCCAATTTTCAAATAGGGGGGGGTCAACGCGATGAAAGGGGCCGGGCGGCTTGGTCATGGGCCGCTTGGCTTGCCACCTGATCCAGGCCCAAAAGGGGGCAGCCCTCATCCGATGGGGGCAACTTTGGGGGCAACTTTTGAGAAAGTGCTCACTTTGCCTAGAGGGTTCGCTTCCAGGCTGGGGACCACTTCAGGCCGTGAGCATGCCTTTGGTTTCGATGAAGCCAATGACATCGCGCAGACCGGCTTGGGTCTTGAGGTTGGTCATCACGAACGGGCGCGTCGGGCGCATGCGCTTCGTGTCGGCTTCCATGATGTCCAGATTGGCCCCTACATAGGGCGCCAGATCCGTTTTGTTGATGACGAACAGGTCGCTCTTGGTGATGCCAGGGCCGCCTTTGCGCGGGATTTTCTCGCCTGCCGCCACGTCGATCACGTAAATCGTCAGGTCGCTGAGTTCGGGGCTGAAGGTCGCAGCCAGGTTGTCGCCGCCCGATTCGATGAAGACGATGTCGGCGTTGGGGTACTTGGCCAGCATGCGGTCCACGGCTTCCAGGTTGATGGAGGCGTCTTCACGGATGGCGGTGTGCGGGCAGCCGCCGGTTTCCACGCCCATGATGCGGTCCGGGTCGAGGGCTCCGGCCACGGTCAGCAGACGCTGGTCTTCCTTGGTGTAGATGTCGTTGGTGATGACGACCAGGTCGTATTGCTCGCGCATGGTCTTGCACAGCATTTCGAGCAGGGTGGTTTTGCCGGAGCCGACCGGCCCACCTACGCCCACGCGCAGAGGGGGTAGTTTCTTGGTGCGGCCAGGGATGTGATGCAAGTTGCTCATGATCTGAAGAGGCGTGAGTACTGGTGTTCGTGCTGGGCGCTGAGGATGGCCAGCATGGGGGTGAAGGCCTGGCGTTGGCTGTCAGGCAGGGCCAGGGCGTGGTCGATGGCATCGGGGATGGCATCGATGAGGATTTGCAGGATGCGCTGACCGGCGCTCTGGCCCAGCGGCACGGCCTTGATGGCGGCCTGCACCATGTTCTCGGCCCAGCCGAAGGCAAAGCTCAGCAGGGCCTCGTGTTGGGTTGCGAGCAAGGTGTCTGCGCTGGTCTGGGCGGGCAGGCACTGGGCGACGGCCAGGCCAAAGGCGATGGGCCAGTTGGGGGCGGGGCTCAGTGCGGCGCATTGGGCCAGGCGCTGGTCAGCAGGGTGAGACAGCGCATCGCCCGAGCGGTTGCGCAGCCATTCCACCAGGGAGCGGCCCATTTGCTCGGTTTGCTGGCGTAGCTCGCTGGTTTCGCGGGTGTGCGTGATCCAGGCGTTCAGCTCGGTGATGCGGACCAGATCGTGGCGCTGCCAGGCGGCCACAGCCCGGGCGACAACGGACAGGTCGGCGCGGGCCAGGCTGAGGTGCAGTTGCTGCAGCAGCCAGTCAGCAGCTTGGGCTTCGTTGGTGACGCGGCCGGTGTCGATGGCCGACTCCAGCCCTTCGGAATAGCTGAAGCCACCCACAGGGAGAGCGGGGGAGGCCAGCCACATCAGTTGCAGGCGGGCGGAAGGCGGCAGCGGGGCGGGGCGGGTGAGAACGCGGGGCATGGGAAGGATGTGGGGTGCTTGCTGGAATCAAGCAAGCACCATGCCCGGGCGCTTCGTTTTGGTGCATCCGTGAGGCGGATGCAGGTCGACCTGGATGGGGTCGCGTTCCGTTCGCGTGCAATCAGTGGTCGTGACCGCAGCCTGGTCCGTGCACATGGGGCACCGGTGCCGCCTTGATCGCGATGCCGATGGGCTTGCCGCGTGAGGTGGGGGCGGCGGGTGTGGCTGCGGCCGGGCCTTCTGCACCTGCCGGCGTGCCATGGTCATGTCCACAGCCGGGGCCGTGAACGTGGGCGGCTTCGCCATGCGCGTGGGAGTGCGCGTGTTCATGGTCGTGGCTGTGAGCGTGATCGTGATCGTGATGCGCGTGGTCATGGCCGTGACCATGCCCGCCCGCAGCGTAGGCGCCGCCTTCGGGCTCGAACGCGGCCTGCGTCTCGCGCACCGTCAGGTGCATGGCGCGCAACATGTTGGCCAGCACATGATCGGGCTCGATCTTGAGGTGATCGGGCTGCAACTCGATCTGCACATGGCGGTTGCCCAGGTGGTAAGCCGCACGAGTCAGGTCAAACGGTGAGCCATGCTCGCTGCACGGGGTGATGACGAGCACGTTCTGAGGCGCGGCTTCCACGCGGATCATGCTGCCATCTTCGGCCACCAGCACATCGCCGCCCCGCACCACGCTGCCCCGGGGCAGGAACACGCCCAGGCTGCGGCCTTGGCTGTCCACCGCGTCAAAGCGGCTTTTCTGGCGCACATCCCAGTCCAGTTGCGCGGTGGCGGCGCGCTTGAGCAGCACGGGGGCAAGGCCTTGGCCCTGGGGGAGGAGCTTGTTGACGGTCAGCATGGGGGCTCGCTTTGCACTTCAGGTGAAGCTGCAAAGTGTAGCGACCCCGTGCCGACCTCAGGTGCCGGAGGGGCTCAGTTGGAAGAAGGACACGGAGGCCAGCAGGCGGTCGGCCTGGGACTTCAAGCCCTCTGCGGCTTCCGTGCTTTGCGCCATCAGCACCATGTTCTGCTGAGTGGCCTCGTCCAGGCGGTGCACCGTTTCACGCACCGAGCCAATGCCTTGGGCATGCTCCTGGCTGGTGTGCGTCAGATGCGTGATCAGTTGCGCCACCTCGTCGATGGTGTTTTGCAAGGTGTGGATGGTGTTGCCTGTCTGCTCTACCAGTTCGGCCCCCTCGGTGACGCGGTTGGCGCTGTCCACGATCAGCTGCTTGATCTCGCGGGCGGCGTTGGCCGAGCGCTGTGCCAGCGAGCGCACCTCGGACGCGACCACGGCGAAGCCGCGACCTTGTTCACCCGCACGCGCAGCTTCCACGGCGGCGTTCAGCGCCAGGATGTTGGTCTGGAAGGCAATGCCGTCGATGACACCGATGATGTCGCTCATACGCTTGCTGGACGTGTGGATGCCGCGCATGGTGTCGATCACGCGGGTCATGGAGCTGCGTCCCTCCTGGGCCACTTGGCGGGCGGTGGAGGCCAATTGGCTGGCCTGGTGGGTGCGCGACAGGTTGTCCGAGATGTCAACCTCGATCTGTTGCAGGGCCTGGCGCGATTGGGCCAGCTCGCTGGCGTGCTCTTGCGAGCTGCGCGACAGGTGGGTGGCGTCGGTGGCGACCTGGTGCGAGGTCACGGCCAGCTGTTCAGACTGGTCGCGCACCTCACCGGTGAGCTGCAGGAGATTGGTGCGCATGCGGCGCATGGAGTCGAGCATGCGGCCCAGTTCATCCTGGCCCGCTTCGACGTGGACCGAGTGGGACAGTCGTCCCTCGGCAATGGCTTCGCTGACCTGCATGGCGGCCAGGGCGGGGCGGCTCACCGAGCGGGCGATGAACCATGCCCATGCCGTGCCCGCCAGCAAGGTGACCAGGGTCAAGGCGCCGATGAGCCACTGTGCGGTGGCCGTGGTGTGTGCGAAGTTGGCCTGTGCTTCTTGGGTGTGCTGTTCGACTTGCTGGAGGAGCTTGTCGCTCTCACGGGTCACGGCTGCGGCGGCTGGCAGCAGCACCTGATTTTCTTGCTCGGTGGCCAGCAGGGTTTGGCCGGTTTCGACCAACTCCAGCACCTCGTTGCGGGTCTTCACATACTGCTGGTGTTGCGTGCGCAGGGTGTTGGCCTGGGTCTTGACGGCAACGACCGGGTTGCTGGCCAGCTTTTGCAGCACCTGGGCAATGGTCTGGTCAGCAGCTTGCAGCTCGGGCTTGAAGCGCTCGACGACCTCGGGCATGCCGGCCGAGCGGATGATGGCCTGGGTCTTGACCAGGTCTTGTTGCAGCAGGGTGTTGACGTGGCTGCCTTGCTGGCGCACGGCCAGGGCTTCTTCAAAGATGTTGTGCATCGCGCGGCTGCGCTCGATGCCCAGCATGCCCAGCACGGCGACGACGCACAGCAGGGAGAGAATCAGGCCAAAGCCAAAGGCCAGGCGGGTGCCGACCTTCCAATTACGGAGTCGAACGAAAAATTGCACGGGAGTCCTGTTCGGGGGCGTCTGAGCTCGTCAGCCGGGCGCACCCCATCCCATGCCTGACGACGGCCCACCTGCGTCCTGACGCAGCACGGCCGCCGCCATCTTCTTTGGCGATCACGAAAGGAATGTGTCAGCTTGAGCGCTTTGTGACGGATCCCCGAACATCGCGGCGTTCATCGATGTGACATCCCGGTGTCATGTGCGTGACACGATGCTGTGATGGATCGCTCAGAACAGGAAGTAGCGCTGGGCCAGCGGCAGGCTCACCGCCGGCTCGCAGGTCAGCAACTTGCCATCGGCGCGTACCTGGTAGGTCTGGGCGTCGATCTCCATGGTGGGCAGGTAGCTGTTGTGCACCATGTCCGTTTTCTTGACCGTGCGACAGCCCTTCACGGCCACGACCTGTTTCTTCAGCCCGTGCTGGCCGGGCACGCCCGCGGCAATGGCCGCCTGGCTCAGGAAGGTGAGCGAGGTGCGGGCCACCGCGCCACCAAAGGCGCCGAACATCGGGCGGTAGTGCACTGGTTGTGGCGTCGGGATGGAGGCGTTGGGGTCACCCATCGCGGCTGCGGCAATGAAACCACCCTTCATGATGATGCTGGGCTTGACGCCGAAAAAGGCCGGGCGCCAGATGACCAGATCGGCCCATTTGCCTTCTTCGATGCTGCCGACCTCGTGTGCCACGCCGTGAGCCAGCGCCGGGTTGATGGTGTACTTGGCCACATAGCGCTTGATGCGGGCGTTGTCGTGGCGGTCGGTGTCACCGGGCAGCTTGCCGCGCTGGGCCTTCATCTTGTGGGCGGTTTGCCAGGTGCGCAAGATGACCTCGCCGACGCGGCCCATGGCCTGCGAGTCGGACGAGAACATGCTGATGGCGCCCAGGTCGTGCAGGATGTCCTCGGCGGCGATGGTTTCGCGGCGGATGCGGCTCTCGGCAAAAGCCAGGTCTTCGGCGATGGACGCATCGAGGTGGTGGCACACCATGAGCATGTCGAGGTGCTCGTCGATGGTGTTGACCGTGAAGGGGCGCGTCGGGTTGGTGGAGGACGGCAGCACGTTGAGCTCGCCCACCACCTTCATGATGTCGGGCGCATGACCGCCCCCCGCGCCTTCGGTGTGGAAGCTGTGGATGGTGCGGCCCTTGAAGGCGGCCACCGTGTCTTCCACAAAGCCCGATTCGTTGAGCGTGTCGGAGTGGATGGCTACCTGGATGTCGGTCTCTTCGGCCACGCTCAGGCAGGTGTCGATGGCCGCGGGCGTGGTGCCCCAGTCCTCGTGCAGCTTCAGGCCGATCACACCGGCGTTGACCTGCTGACGCAGCGCCTCAGGCTGGCTGGCGTTGCCCTTGCCCAGGAAGCCCAGGTTCATCGGGAAGGCTTCGGCGGCCTTGAGCATCATGGCGATGTTGTCGGGGCCGGGCGTGCAGGTGGTGGCGAAGGTGCCCGTGGCCGGGCCGGTGCCACCGCCGATCATGGTCGTCACGCCGCTGCTCAGGGCTTCTTCGATCTGCTGCGGGCAGATGAAGTGGATGTGGGTGTCGATGCCGCCGGCGGTGACGATCATGCCTTCGGCGGCGACGATTTCGGTGCCAGGGCCGATGACGATGTCCACGCCGGGCTGCACATCGGGATTGCCAGCCTTGCCGATCTTGACGATGCGGCCGGCCTTGATGCCAATGTCGGCCTTGACGATGCCCCAGTGGTCCAGGATGAGGGCGTTGGTCAGCACGCAGTCGGCAGCTTCCATCGCGCCGGGGCCGTTGCAGACCTGGCTTTGGCCCATGCCGTCGCGGATGGTCTTGCCGCCACCGAACTTCACCTCTTCGCCGTAGCCGCCGGCCCGCAGGGTGTAGTCCTGTTCGACTTCGAGGATCAGGTTGGTGTCGGCCAGGCGCAGGCGGTCGCCCACGGTGGGGCCGAACATTTCCGCGTAGGCGCGGCGCTGGATGCTTGCCATCTTGGCGTGTCCTTCTTCAGAGGCAGTTCGAGGGTCCGGTGGTGCGGGTCGGGTGGGCAGGGTGTCAGAGCGGGCCCTGGGTCAGGCCGCGGAAGCCGTAGACCACGCGCGCACCGGCGTAGTCCACCAGTTCGACCGTGCGCTGCTGACCGGGCTCAAAGCGCACGGCGGTGCCCGAAGCGATATTCAGGCGCATGCCCTGAGCCGCTGGCCGGTCAAAGCGCAGCGCGCCATTGGTCTCGGCGAAGTGGTAGTGCGAGCCCACCTGAATGGGGCGGTCGCCTGCGTTCTCCACCACCAGCGTCAGGGTGCGGCGGCCAGGGTTGATGGGCAGGTCGGGGCCATCGATCAGCAACTCGCCCGGCGTGACGCGGTCCGACATCATTTGCGGCCCTTGAACCAGATCACGCCCGCCACCAAGGCGGCCACGGCGATGAAACCCAGCACGTCCGTGCTGTGCCAGTGGGAGATGCCGGGCAGGCCATGGCCTTCGTGGGCGTGGGCAGCGCCGGTGCTCAGCAGGGCGGTCAGGGTGGTGATCAGCGTGTTGTGCTTCATGTTGGTGCTCTGAAGAAGGTTATGCGATAGGTTGGTGCACGGTCACCAATTTGGTGCCGTCCGGAAAGGTGGCTTCGATCTGGATGTCGGGGATCATGTCGGCGACCCCGTCCATCACATCATCGCGGCTCAGCACGGTCTTGCCTTCACTCATGAGGGCGGCCACGCTCTTGCCGTCGCGGGCGCCTTCCATGATGGCCGCCGAGATCAGGGCCACCGCCTCAGGGTAGTTGAGCTTGAGACCGCGGGCCTTGCGCCGCTCGGCCAGCAGGGCGGCGGTGAAGATCAGCAGCTTGTCTTTTTCGCGTGGCGTCAGTTCCATGGTGTCGTGTCAGGGCCAAGGCTCAAGGCCAGTTTCAAAGGCAGTCAAAGGGTGCCGCGTACCGGCGGCATCGAAATTGCGATGTCAGGGTACGGATTGAACCCTCATCATGCAAGACCCAGACCTGCCCCACACCATCGACCCCGCCAGCGAGGCTTTGCAGCGCGTGGTGAAGGTGCGTCGGGATTACAACAGCTGGGTGGCGTCCGAAACCCTGGAAGACTATGCGCTGTGCTTCACGCCGCGTTCGGCCCGCCGCTGGAGCGAGGCGAGGGTGGCCAACACGGCCTTCGGGGTCGCGTCCTTTCTGGTGCTGGAGGCCGTCGGCGCCACCCTCTTGGTGGACCATGGCTTCATCAATGCCTTCTGGGCCATTCTGGCCACCGGGCTCATCATCTTGCTGGTGGGTTGGCCCATCAGCGTGTACGCCGCCCGGCATGGGCTGGACATGGACCTGCTGACGCGCGGGACGGGCTTTGGCTACATCGGCTCCACCATCACCTCGCTGATCTACGCGTCCTTCACCTTCATCTTCTTTGCGCTGGAGGCGGCCGTGATGGCCTACGCCCTGGAGCTGGCGTTCGACATTCCGCCGGCGTGGGGCTATCTGATCTGTGCGCTGGTGGTGGTGCCCTTGGTGACCCACGGGGTGACGATCATCAGCCGCCTGCAGTTGATCACCCAGCCCATCTGGCTGGTGATGCTGGTGCTGCCCTTCATCGTGGTGTTCCGTGAGCACCCGACCATCTTGCGGGACCTGGCGGCCTACCCTGGGGCGACGGGCGCGTATGGCGAGTTCAATGTGCTGGCCTTTGGCTCGGCGCTGACCGTGGGCATTGCCCTGATCACGCAGATGGGCGAGCAGGCCGACTATCTGCGCTTCATGCCAGAAAAGCGACCCGAGCGCGCGGGTCGCTGGTGGGCGGCGGTGTTCGTGGGCGGGCCGGGCTGGGTCATCCTGGGCGTGTTGAAGATGCTGGGCGGGGCGTTGCTGGCTTGGCTGGCGATGAGCTACGCGATTCCGGTGGCGCGCGCGGTGGACCCGAACCAGATGTACCTGGTGGCGTGGGAGAAGATCTTCAGCTCCCCCTTGCTGGCCATCGGTGCGGTGGCGGTGTTCGTGGTGATCTCGCAGATCAAGATCAACGTGACCAATGCCTACGCGGGCTCGCTGGCGTGGTCGAACTTCTTTGCGCGGCTCACGCACAGCCACCCCGGCCGGGTGGTGTGGGTGGTGTTCAACGCCTTGATCGCACTGCTGCTGATGGAGCTGAACCTGTTCCAGGCTCTGGGCAAGGTGCTGGGCCTGTACTCCAACATCGCCATCGCCTGGATGATGGCGGTGGTGGCCGACCTGGTGGTGAACAAGCCGATGGGCTGGTCGCCCAAGGGCATCGAGTTCAAGCGTGCCTATCTGTATGACATCAACCCGGTGGGAGTGGGGGCGATGGGCCTGGCCTCGCTGGTGTCGGTGATGGCCTATGTGGGCTGGCTGGGCGAGGTGGCGCAGGCCTTCTCGGCGGTGCTGGCCATGGTGGTGGCGTTCACGACCTCGCCGCTCATCGCCTGGGCCACGCAGGGGCGCTATTACCTGGCGCGTCAGCCAGAGGTGGAGACCATGCCGGATGCGACGTCCCACTGTGCGTCAACCTCGGGTTTGCTGAAACCACTGCCACATCTTGATGAGAGCGAGGCCGGCCAGCCCCTGAGCCGGGTCATTCGTCTCAAAGCCCTGCACCGTTGCACCGTGTGCGAGCGCGAGTACGAGGCCGACGACGTGGCCCATTGCCCGGCTTACCAGGGCTTCATCTGCTCGCTGTGCTGCTCGCTGGACGCGCGCTGTCAGGACCTGTGCAAACCGGCGTCTGCGCGCTGGGCTGAGCAGTGGCGCAACATCGGCCGGGCCGTGGTGCCGGCCTTCGTCTGGCGTCGGGTGGACACCGAGCCGGGGCAGTTCCTGCTGATCATGCTGGTGCTCACCCCGCTGCTGGCGGGCGTCTTCGGTCTGGTCTACCAGCAACAGGTGCGCGACATGGTGGCGTTGGACCTGGGCTCGCCCGCGGCCACCGCCGCCATGCTGGAGTCGGCCTTCATCAAGGTGTTTGCGGCCCTGCTGCTGATCGTGGGTGTGGTCGGCTGGTGGTTGGTGCTCACGCACAAGAGCCGGCAGGTCGCCCAGGAGGAATCCAACCGTCAGACCCATCTGCTCGTGCAAGAAATCGAATCACACCGCATCACCGATGGCAAGCTGCAACAGGCCAAGCAGACCGCCGACCAGGCCAACCAGGCCAAGAGCCGCTACATCTCCACCATCAGCCACGAACTGCGCACGCCGCTCAACGGCATCCTGGGTTATGCCCAGTTGCTCGACGAAGACCACCAACTGCCCGAACACGTGAAGCACGCGGTGGGCGTCATCAAGCGGGGCGGGGACCACCTCCTGTCGCTCATCGAAGGCACGCTGGACATTGCCCGCATCGAAAGTGGCAAGCTCTCGCTGGACGTCAAGCCCGTGCGCCTGGACGAGTTGCTGCAGCAGATCACCGGCCTGATCGAGCACGAGGCTCGCGCCAAGCACCTGCGCTTCGTGGCCGACATCGAGCGCAATCTGCCCGAGGCCGTGCGTGCGGACGAACGGCGGGTGCGGCAGATTTTGCTCAATGTGCTGGGCAACGCGGTCAAGTTCACCACCGTGGGGCAGGTGACCTTCAAGGTGCGCTACGCCCGCGAGATCGCGCTGATCGAGATCAGTGACACCGGCCCTGGCATTGCGCAGAGTGAACTGGACAAGGTGTTCGAACCCTTTGCGCGGGGCTCGTCGGCCGCGGGCAACGCAGCCAGCGGCACTGGCCTGGGGTTGACCATCAGCAAGATGCTGACCGACCTGATGGGAGGCGAGATGAAGGTCACCAGCCAGGAGGGCGTGGGTACCACCTTCCGCATCCGCCTGTTCCTGCCTCAGGTGCGTGCTTCTGACGTGGCGCAGCGCGTGATGCAGGGGCAGCGCACTGGCTATGCCGGTGAGCGCCGCCGCATCTGGGTGGTCGACAACGAAGAGGCCGACCGCGGCCTGCTGGTGCGCATTCTGAGCCCCTTGGGCTTTGAAGTGACGCCATTGGCCTCTGGTCTGGATTGCCTGGCGCACCTGCGACAAACGCCGCCGCAGTTGCAACCCCACGTAATTTTCATGGACCTGGCCATGCCCGGTCTGGACGGCTGGGGCACCTTGCGCGCCATCCGCACCGAAGGCCTCAGCACCGCGCCGGTCGCCATCGTGTCGGCCAACGCCTTTGACAAGGCCCTGGACAACGACGTTGGCATCACTCCCGATGACTTCATCGTCAAGCCCGTGCGCGTGGCCGAGCTGCTGGACTGGTTGGGGCGGCAGTTGCAACTGGACTGGATCGTCGCTGAGCGCCCCGCCGAAGTCGCCAGCCTGTCCGCGCCTGCCGGCGCGGCCACCGTCTACCCATCTGAGGCTGCCTTGCGACGCCTGGAGGATCAGATCCACGCCGGCTACGTGCGGGGCGTTCACAAGGCGCTGGACCAGATTGCCGCAGACGAACCGCACTGCGAGCCCTTCGTGCAACGCATGCGCACCCTGGCCCGCCAGTTTCACCTGGATGCCATGGCCACGCTGATCGAAGAGGCGCTGGCCCAAGCTCAGCCACCGAGCCTGGCTCCACCCACGTCAGACAGCTCGGCCCCGACGGCCGTGCCCGCTCTTTGAACCTGATGAACGATCACCCCATGTTCGACCGACTTGACCGCAGCCGCACCGACGTCGTGCTCATCGTGGACGATGTGCCGGACAACCTGTCTCTGTTGCACGATGCCCTCGACGACGGTGGCTACACCGTGCTGGTGGCTACTCATGGCGAGGCAGCCCTGCAGCGTGCCAGCCAGGC
Source organism: Aquabacterium sp. (assembly GCF_034003525.1). Lineage (GTDB taxonomy): Bacteria > Pseudomonadota > Gammaproteobacteria > Burkholderiales > Burkholderiaceae_C > Aquabacterium. The sequence continues at coordinate 172,973 of NZ_JAVEYN010000003.1, read as the reverse complement.
GGTGCCCGACATCATCCTGCTCGATGCCGTCATGCCGGGCATGGACGGCTTCGAGGTGGCTCGGCGACTGAAGGCGCAGCCCGATACCAGCCACATCCCCATTGTCTTCATGACAGGCTTGGCCGAAACCGAGCACGTCGTGGCGGCGTTTCAAGCTGGCGGCGTGGACTATGTGGTCAAGCCCATCCGGCCACGCGAGGTGCTCGCCCGCATCGAGTCGCACATGCAAGCGGCTCGGCAGTCGCGCCAAGCTCGTAATGCGCTCGACGCCTTCGGCCACGCCTCGCTCACCGTGCACCTGCGCGAGGGCAAGGTGCTGTGGCAAACACCCTTGGCCCGCAAGCTGTTGCAGCGCTACTTTGACACCCCTGAGGCCGTGGCGCCGCCTGAGTTGCTGGATTGGCTGCGTCTGGCTGTGTCGCGCCAGCAGGACCAGGTCGGGCCGGGCGACGTGCCCGCTCCCGCGCCGAGCTGGACGGTGAACCAGGGGCACAGCTGCCTGCGTTTCACTCTGCACCAACCCACGGGTGACGACGAATGGCTGCTGGTCATGCAGGAAAGCTCCGACCAGGCCGCCATGGAGGCCCTGAGTCAGACCTTCAAGCTCACCGCCCGCGAAGGTGAGGTGCTGTACTGGGTCGTCAAGGGCAAGACCAACCGTGACATTGGCGACATCCTGGGCAGCAGCCCGGCCACGGTCAAAAAGCAACTGGAGAGCGTCTTTGCCAAGATGGGGGTCGAGACCCGCACGGCGGCGGCGGGGCTGGCTCTGAGCCGGGTGGGACAGCTCAAGGCCCGCTGATCGCGCGAATCTCCTTGAGCAAGGCCCGCTGCAGCCGGGTCGAGCAGGCCGCCAAGGTGGCCTGGTGCACGGAGGGCAGGGCGGTCCAACGGGCGTCAAACGACTGGCAGCCGCGTACGAGGGTATCGCGCGTCCCCGCCAGCACAATGTCATTGCCGCCCTCGTCTGATTCAAATGACAGCGTGGCGCCGTCGAACACCCGCCCCACGCGTTTCATGATGTCGCGTGTTTGCTCGGTGTCGGCCTGCACATTGGCCACCATCACCCCCTGTGGCGTCAAGGCCGCCTTCACGCGTCGGTAAAAGCCGGGTGAACACAGCGCATCCGGGATGCCTTCGCCCGTGAAGCCGTCGACGAGGATGACGTCGAACTGATGCGTGGGTTTTGCGAGGAACGCCGCCCCATCGGCGCACACGATGCGTGAGCGCTCGTCATCTGGCGGAATGCAGAAGTCCTGCCGCAACTCAATGACGCCGGGGTTGATCTCCACCGTGGTCAGGTCCGTCTCGGGCAGGTGCTTGTGGATGTACTTGTGCAGCGCACCGCCTCCCAGTCCGATCATCAGCACAGACCGTGGCGCGGGGTTCAACAAGAGAAAACCCATCATCGCGCGGGTGTAGTCCAGCACCAGCTCATCGGGGTCCGCCAGGCTCATGCAGCTCTGGATCAGGGACGACTCGAAACTCAGGGAAAGGGTCTGGCTGTTCTGGTGCAGCCGCGCTTGCTCGCTCATGCCGACAGTGTCGCATGGGGGGCATCTGACGCCATGGCGGCACCTTCAAACGCGAGCCATACGCCACTCGTACGCCACATGGCGTATTCCTCGCTTCAGCCCCGGTGGGCACACTGAATTCACTCTGATTCGTTCAACCCACCGTCTCCAAGGAGCGCTTCCCATGAACATCTCTCGCCGCAGTGCCACTGCCTCCCTGACCGCCGTCGCCCTGGGCGTGGCCGGCCTGGCTTTCAGTTCCATGGCCCAGGCCGCCGACACCATCAAGGTCGGCGTGCTGCACTCGCTGTCGGGCACCATGGCCATCTCGGAAACCGTGCTGAAGGACACCGTCCTGATGGCGATCGACGAGATCAACGCCAAGGGCGGCCTGCTGGGCAAGAAGCTCGAACCCGTGGTGGTGGATCCGGCCTCCAACTGGCCCCTGTTCGCCGAAAAGGCCAAGCAGCTGCTGACGCAAGACAAGGTGGCCGTGACCTTCGGCTGCTGGACCTCGGTGTCGCGCAAGTCGGTGCTGCCGGTCTACAAGGAAAACAACGGCCTGCTGTTCTACCCCGTGCAGTACGAGGGTGAGGAACTGGAGAAGAACGTGTTTTACACCGGCGCCGCGCCCAACCAGCAGGCCATCCCTGCCGTGGAATACCTGATGAGCAAGGACGGCGGATCGGCCAAGCGCTTCGTGCTGCTGGGTACCGACTATGTTTACCCCCGCACCACCAACAAGATCCTGCGCGCCTTCCTGAAGTCCAAGGGCGTGGCCGATGCCGACATCATGGAGGAGTACACCCCCTTCGGTCATGCCGACTATCAGACCATCATTGCCAAGATCAAGAAGTTCTCGTCTGAAGGCAAGAAGACCGCCGTGGTCTCCACCATCAACGGCGACTCCAATGTGCCGTTCTACAAGGAACTGGGCAACCAGGGCCTGAAGGCCAAGGACGTGCCGGTGGTCGCCTTCTCGGTGGGTGAAGAAGAGCTGCGTGGCGTGGACACCAAGCCTCTGGTCGGCCACCTGGCTGCCTGGAACTACTTCATGTCCATCAAGAACCCGACCAATGCGGACTTCATCAAGAAGTGGTCGGCTTACGCCAAGGCCAAGAACATCGCTGGTCACAAGGACAAGCCGCTGACCAACGACCCGATGGAAGCCACCTACATCGGCATCAACATGTGGGCGCAAGCGGTCAAGAAGGCCGGCACCACCGATGTGGACAAGGTCATCAAGGCCATGGCCGGCCAGACCTTCCCGGCCCCGGGCGGCTTCATGTCCAAGATGGACGAGAAGAACCACCACCTGCACAAGCCCGTGTTCATCGGCGAAGTGAAGGCCGACGGCCAGTTCAAGGTCGTGTGGAAGACCCCAGGCCCGGTCAAGGCTCAACCTTGGAGCCCCTACATCCCGGGCAACGACAAGAAGAAGGACGAGCCGGAAGCCAAGTAAAGCACCGGTTTGATCCACGAGTGCCCGCCCTCGCGACGGCGGGCTGAGTTTGGAGCAGAGCGGTTGGCCCCGTTCGGGTTGCCCGACGGGGCCATTTTTTCACCGCACACACACGAAACGAGCAGGACATGCCTGTGAACACAAGATCCTGGCTGACAACCCTGGGCCTGGCGCTGAGCCTGAGCCTTGGTGCCTGGGCGCCCGCCTCGCACGCCCTGACCCAGCAAGACGCCTACGCTCTGGCCGCGGGCGACAACGACGCGCGCATTGACACCCTCAAGAAGTTGTCCGCCACGAACGATCCGGCGTTGACGCCATTCCTCAAGGCGATGCTGGACGATGCGGTCAAGGTGAGCGCCGACCGCGCCTACATCATCCAGAACGACGGGCAGGCGGTGGACGCCGTCACCGGCCAGGCAGCGACCTTGCCCGATGATGCCGAAGACGTGGTCAACAACAACCGCATGAGCGGCGAGATCGAAGCCGTGCTGGCCGCTGCCAACCTGACATCCCCCGACCGCGACCTGCGCGCCGAGGCCATCGAAGCGCTGGCCAATGCCGCCGACGAATCTCGGCTGCCCCTCATCGACCAGGCCCTGGCCGCGGAAACCGACAAGGCCCTGCGCAAGCAGCTGCAGATGGCACGCACCAAGGCCTTGCTGACTGCCAGCACCCCCGCCCGTCGCATGGAAGCAGCCGAGGCTCTGGCCGCCGACGCCAGCCCCGAGTCTCGCGGCCTGCTGATGGAGCGCCTCAACAGCGGCGAAGAATCTGATCCCCAGGTGAAAGCTGCCTTGCAGTCCGCACTGAGCGAGGTCACCAGCAAGCTCGAATGGGGTGAGCATGCCGGCGTCGTCTTCACCGGCATCAGCCTGGGTTCCATCCTGCTGCTGGCTGCGTTGGGCCTGGCCATCACCTACGGCCTGATGGGCGTCATCAACATGGCGCACGGCGAGTTGATGATGATCGGCGCCTACGCCACCTTCGTCATCCAGAACCTGTTCCGCCAGCATCTGCCTGAGCTGTTCGACTGGTACCTGCTGCTGGCCGTGCCGGCGTCTTTCCTGGCTGCGGCCCTGATGGGCGCCATTCTGGAGCGCAGCGTGTTCCGCTTCCTCTACGGCCGTCCGCTGGAAACGCTGCTGGCCTCCTGGGGCATCAGCCTGGTGCTGATGCAACTGGTGCGCACCGTGTTTGGCGCGCAGAACGTGCAGGTCGAGAATCCCAACTGGATGTCCGGTGGTTTCGACGTGCTCAGCAACCTGACCTTGCCCTACAACCGCCTGGCCATCATCGTGTTCGCTGCGCTGGTGCTCATCGGCATGACGCTGCTGATCGCCAAGACCCGCATGGGCCTGTTCGTGCGCAGCGTCACCCAGAACCGCCCGATGGCCTCGTGCATGGGCGTCAACACCGCACGGGTGGACACCTTGGCTTTCTCGCTGGGGGCGGGCATCGCAGGCCTGGCCGGCTGTGCGCTCTCGCAGATCGGCAACGTGGGGCCTGACCTGGGCCAGAGCTATATCGTGGACTCCTTCATGGTCGTGGTGCTGGGTGGCGTCGGCCAGATCGCCGGCACCGTGTACGCCGCGCTCGGCCTGGGCATGGTCAACAAGTTCCTCGAAGGCTGGACGGGGGCCGTGCTCGCCAAGATCCTGGTGCTGGTCATCGTGGTGATCTTCATCCAGAAGCGTCCTCAGGGCCTCTTCGCGATCAAGGGACGAGAGGCTTGACCTACCGCAGGTTTGTTCACATGAGAACGATGACAACTATGACCAGTTCTGCTTTCTTCCAACCCAAAGGTGGGTTGATGCTGGGCACCAAGGGGTGGGCGGCCGTCATGGCGGCTGTGCTCGCGGTGTTGATCCTGGCACCCGTGCTCAACCTGCTGGTGCCGGTCGACTCGGCCTTCCACCTGTCCGACTACGCCTTGTCCCTCATCGGCAAGATCATGTGCTACGCCATCTGTGCGCTGGCCATGGACCTGATCTGGGGCTACACCGGCATCCTGTCGCTGGGCCATGGCCTGTTCTTCGCGCTGGGCGGCTATGCCATGGGCATGTACCTGATGCGCCAGATCGGCCGCGACGGCAGCTATGGCGCTGATATCCCCGACTTCATGGTCTTCCTGGACTGGAAAGAAGTGCCCTGGCACTGGACCCTGAGCGAGTCTTTCCTCGGTCAGATGGCCCTGGTGGTCCTGGTGCCCGGCCTGATCGCCTTCATCTTCGGCTATTTCGCCTTCCGCTCGCGCATCAAGGGGGTGTACTTCTCCATCATCACCCAGGCCATGACCTATGCGGCCATGCTGCTCTTCTTCCGCAATGAAACGGGCTTTGGCGGCAACAACGGCTTCACCGACTTCAAGCGCATCCTGGGCATCCCCATCGCCCAGCCGTCCACCCGCATGGTGCTGTTCGTGCTAACCGGCCTCACGCTCATCGGCTTCTTCCTGATGGCGCGCTGGCTGGTTCACACCAAGTTCGGTCGTGTGCTGCAAGCCATCCGTGATGCCGAAAACCGCGTCATGTTCTGTGGCTACAACCCGCTGGCCTACAAGCTCGGCATCTGGACTCTGTCGGCTGTGATGTGCGGCATCGCCGGGGCCCTGTACGTGCCCCAGGTCGGCATCATCAACCCCAGTGAAATGTCGGCTGCGGCTGGTATCGAGATGGCCATCTGGACGGCGGTTGGTGGTCGCGCCACCCTGATCGGCCCGATCATCGGCGCCTTCTTCGTCAACGGTGCCAAGAGCTGGTTCACTGTGGCCTTCCCCGAGTTCTGGCTCTATTTCCTCGGCGCCCTGTTCATCGCCGTGACCCTGTTCCTGCCCGACGGCATCGTCGGTGGCGTCAAGAAGTTGCTCAACAAGAAGACCGAGGTGAAGGCATGACACCCGAACTCATGGAAGAAGGCGTTGAAAAGCTGGCCCGCGTGAAGTCCCGCGCAGGGCAGGGCGGCGAGTCGGGCGGGCGAGAAGCCGCCTACGGCCGCGTGGTGCAGCCCGGCCAGCTCGACCTCACCCACGGCTCCATCCTCTACCTGGACGACATCGAGGTCAGCTTCGACGGCTTCAAGGCGCTCAACAAGCTGTGCCTGGACATCTCGGTGGGTGAGATGCGCTGCATCATCGGCCCCAACGGTGCCGGCAAGACCACGATGATGGACGTCATCACCGGCAAGACACGGCCCGACAGCGGCACGGCCTTCTTCGGCTCCACCATCGACCTGCTCAGCCTGCGCGAAAGCGAAATCGCCCAGCGCGGCATCGGCCGCAAGTTCCAGAAGCCCACCGTCTTCGAATACCTCACCGTGTTCGAGAACCTGGAGCTGTCCCTCGAGGCCGACCGCCGTGCGCGCGCTTCGGTGTTCTTCAAGCTCAGCGGCGCCCAGCTCGACCGCATCGGCGCCATGCTGGAGCTCATCCACCTCAAAGATCATGCCCAGCGCATCGCAGGTCTGCTGTCGCACGGGCAAAAGCAATGGCTGGAGATCGGCATGTTGCTGATGCAGGACCCCAAGCTGCTGCTGCTCGACGAGCCTGTGGCCGGCATGACCGACGAAGAAACCGAGCGCACCGCCGAGCTCTTCCTGTCGCTGGAAGGCGCGCATTCCCTGGTCGTCGTCGAACACGACATGAAGTTCATCCACGAACTCACCACCCAGGGCGCCAATGCCGCTAAAAAGAAGGTCACCGTGTTGCACGAAGGCTCGGTGCTGGCCGAAGGCACGCTGGCTGAAGTGCAGGCCAACGACAAGGTGGTCGAAGTCTATCTGGGTCGTTGAGCGCCGCGCCGCTGCCACGACCCACGCGAAGGAACAGTCAGCATGTTGAAGGTTGAAAGCGTCAATCAGTACTACGGGGGCTCGCACATCCTGCGCGGCCTGAGTTTCGAGGCCAAACTCGGCGAGGTCACCGTGGTGCTAGGCCGCAATGGCGTGGGCAAGACCACGTTGCTCAAGAGCCTGATGGGGCTGGTGCCCATCAAGTCAGGCGACATCCGCTTGGACGGCCAGTCCATCAACGGCACCAAGCCCTACGAGCGCGTGCGCCTGGGCGTGGGCTATGTGCCCCAAGGCCGCGAAATCTTCGGCCGCCTCACCGTGGCCGAGAACCTGCAGATGGGCCTGGCCAGCAAGCCCGGCAGCACCCCGCTGCCCGAGCAGCTGTTCGAGCTCTTCCCCGTGCTCAAGCAGATGCTGCACCGCCGCGGCGGCGACCTCTCCGGCGGGCAGCAACAGCAGCTCGCCATCGCCCGCGCCCTGGCTGCCGGCCCCAAGCTGCTGATCCTGGACGAGCCCACCGAAGGCATCCAGCCCAGCATCATCAAGGACATCGGTCGCGCCATCCGCAAGCTGGCCGACGAAGGCCTCAACGGCCAGAAAATGGCCGTCGTCCTGGTCGAGCAGTTCTATGACTTCGCCGAAGAACTGGCCGACCAGTACCTCGTCATGGAGCGCGGCGAGATCATCCAGCAGGGCCGTGGCGAGAACATGGCCACCGACGGCGTGCGCCAGCTCATGTCGATTTGAGCGCAGACAAATCAGACCCCCAGCAAGGGCATGAGGCCAGAGGTTAGACTCTGGCCTCTTTTTCATTCGCCTTACCTCAGAAAGGACACGCCATGGCTGTCGTCACCACCACCTCCGGTCTGCAATACGAAGACGTTACCGTCGGTAGCGGCGCTGAAGCCAAGGCCGGCAACTACGTGTCCGTGCACTACACCGGCTGGCTGTACCAGAACGGCGTCAAGGGCGCCAAGTTCGACTCCAGCAAGGACCGCAACGACCCCTTCGCCTTCCCCCTGGGCGCCGGTCACGTGATCCGCGGCTGGGACGAAGGCGTGCAAGGCATGAAGGTCGGCGGCACCCGCATCCTGGTGATCCCGGCCGAGCTGGGCTACGGTGCCCGCGGTGCTGGCGGCGTCATCCCCCCCAACGCCACCCTGATGTTTGAAGTCGAACTGCTGGGCGTCTGATCCACCATGTTTGCCCCCAGCCAGGAACAGGTTCGTCGTTTCTTCTGTGAGGCCTGGGCCAAGCACCTGGCTGGCCAGCCGCTCACCCCGTTGGAGGCCCAGGCCGCCGACTGGATGATCGAGCACCCTGAATACCATCAGGATCTCTCTGACGTGGACGCGGCCATCGCCGCCGTCTACACCGTGGAGGAGGGGCGCACCAACCCCTTCCTGCACCTGTCCATGCACCTGTCCATCACCGAACAGGTCAGCATCGACCAGCCGCGCGGCGTCAAGGCCGCCATCGAGCGGCTGGCGCAGCGCCTCAACTCCCTGCACGAAGCCCACCACGTCGCCATGGAAGCCCTGGGCGAAATGGTCTGGGAAGCGCAGCGCTCGGGTCGTCCGTTCGACGGCCAAGGCTACATCGACCGCCTGATGATGCGCGCCACCCGCTGAGCGGGTTTTTGCTAGGTGGCTGAGGGCGGGGTGCCCTGCAAACAGCGACTTTTGACACACCGAGCCCCTGCGGTCAGGGGGGGCGGCCAGGGGTCTTGTGACGTCAACTCCCCCTAAAGTGGTGGCATCGCATACTTTTTGTCACGAGCCGCCCTATGTCGATCCTTGCTGTGTCTGCTGGCGTCGTCACCGCCGTTCGAGGTGAAGCGTTCATCCGCTCCCCTCAAGGCGATCTGGTCCCCGTGAAAGTGGGCGACACTGTCCAGCCCGGTCAGGTCATTCTCGGCCCCACTGGTGAGGTTATTGAAACCACGCCCACCCCCGCAGCACGTCCGGTTGACCTGACGGCCGAGGTGGATCAGGCCATCGCCAACCTCGATGCTGCCCCGAATGAAGAGGACGCGCCTGCCGCCGGCTTGACCGGTGGCGACGGCGCCTCGCTGGGGCAGGGTCTGCGAGTGGACCGAGTCAGCGAGAGTGTTTCGCCGCAGGCCTTTGCATCGGCCGGTGGCACCATCGCCGATGGCAACGATCCTCTGGCCGGCGCGCTCACCGACCAACGCCCCCTGGCCACGACGGAAGCAGAGCCGCCTGCGCCACCCGCACCACCTGCCAGCTTGCCCTTCCTCGTGGTGTTCGGTCAGGACGCGGTCGAGGGCCAGGCCAGCGAGTTCACCGTTACCTTGACCCAGGCGCCGGCCAATCCCGTCACCGTCAGGCTGGAACTGCTGCCCGGCAGTGACCCGGTGGACGCCGCCACGCCGGGCGTGGACACCGCTGCGGCGCTCGAATACTTCAACACCGTCACCCAGCAGTGGGCGCCGGTCACCGGTGACCTCACGTTTGCCGCGGGCCAAACCGCGATCCAGGTACGCGTGGCCACGATGGACGACACCGAGGTCGAGGGCGTCGAGTTCATCCAGCTCAAGGCCACGGTCGTGAGTGGCGAAACCGCCAACTCCTTCAACTCGAACGACGCCGCCATCACTGACAACGACAAGCCCTATCTCGTCGTGTACGGTCAGGACGCAGTCGAAGGGCAGCCGGTTGGGTTCACCGTCAACCTGACTCAGCCGTCACCCGGTCCGGTCACCGTCAAGCTTGACCTGCTGGCCGGCAGCGACCCGACCACGGCCGCGACGCCCGACGTCGACACCCTCGGCCCGCTCGAGTTCTTCAACAGCGCCACCCAGCAATGGGAAGCCGTGACCGGTGATCTGACCTTTGCCGCCAGCGAGACCCAACTGCAGGTGCGCGTGGCCACGTTTGACGACACCGAGATCGAGGGTGTCGAGTTCATCCAGCTCAAGGCGACGGTCACCAGCGGCGAAACGGCCAACCCCTTCAACTCCAACGACGCGGCCGTCACCGACAACGACAAGCCCTATATGGTGGTCTATGCGACCGACGCCATCGAGGGTGAAGCCGCTCACTTCACGGTGAACCTGACGTCCGCCGCTGCCGACGTCGTGGCCGTGACCCTGGCGTTGCAGCCCGCCGATTCGCCCAGTGACGCTGCGCAGCCAGGACTCGATTCGTCGACCGACCTGGAGTTCTTCAACGTGGCCACTCAGCAATGGGAGGCCGTGAGCGGTCCGCTCAGCTTCCAGCCCGGTGAGACCCAGATCGAAGTGCGCGTGGTCACCTTGGAAGACATGTACACGGAGCCGGTGGAATACCTCCGCCTGCAGGCCACCGTGGTGCAGGGCGAGGTGATGAACCCTGTCAACTGGAACGATGTGGCCATCACCGACAACGAAGGCCGCGCGGTCACTGGTACCTCGGGCGATGACGATGTGCTCGGTCAGGCCGGGAACGATGCGCTGCAAGGCTTGGCTGGCGACGACGTGCTGATCGGTGGTCGGGGCGACGATCGCCTCAACGGGGACGATGGCAGCGATGTGTTTGCGTGGCGCCTCAGCGATGTCGTCAATGGCCACACCACCGTGGACAGCATTGAAGACTTCGACGTGGCGGCGCACGCGGCCGGCGGCGATGTGCTGGACCTGCGCGATCTGCTGCAGGGCGAGCACACCGACGGTGGCACGGGCAACCTCACGCAGTATCTGCATTTCGACACCAGTGGTGCGAACACCCTCATCCAGATCAGCGTGAACGGCGATCTGGTCAATGGTCAGGGCAGCATCACACAGGAAATCGTGCTGGAAGGCGTCAACCTGCGCACCGACATGGGCCTGGATGCTGGTGCCGGAGATGGCTTGGTCATCGCCAAGATGCTCGCTGACCACAAGCTCTGGGTGGATGCGGCGTGAGCGCAGCCTGAGCGAGGAAGGGGGCGGGCGTAGCGTCTGTCCCTTCAATACAAAAGCCCGCTTTCGAGCGGGCTTTTGCTTGAGTGCTTGGGGCTCAGTCGGAGGTTCAACGCAGTTTCGATTGCGGCACCGTCTTGAGGTCGCTCGGCAGGGAGGCGATGTGTTGCGCCAACTGCTTGAGCTCCTTGGGCGTGAAAGCCAGCACCTGCGCCGCCATGATGGGGTTGGCGCGCCCGATGTTCGGGTTGTTGGTCGTGTGATACGCCTTGAGCGCCACGTACAGGTAGTCGGCATGCTGGCCGCCGAGCTTAGGGTAAGACGGGTCGATGGGCTTGTTCAGGTTCTCGCCATGGCACGCCACGCAGTTGCCTCGGGTCAGCAGTGCCTGCACGTCCGGGCTGGCTGCGCCTCCCTTGGCGGGACTGGGTGGCAAATCCTGCCCGTGTGCGGCGTAATAAGCCGCGAGGTCGGCAATGTCCTGGTCGCTCAGCGAGGTGGCAATGGCCTTCATGCTGGGGTGCTTGCGGTCACCCTTGCGGTAGGCCGTCAGGGCCGCGGCAAGGTAGGCGGCGTTCTGGCCCGAAATCTTGGGCACCTTGTGCACCTCGGGAAAGCTGGACTGGTAGCCCGGGATCCCGTGGCAGCCAATGCACATGGCGACCTTGCTGCGTGCCGCTTGGGCATCTCCCGCTGTGACGTTCTGGGCGCATGCGCCAAACGACAGCAAGGCTGCGGAGGTCAAGACGCCGAAAGAACGAAGCAGGTGAGGCAGTGTTTGCATGGCGGGCAGTGGAAAATGGCTGCTGAGTGAAACACGGGCGTGCAACCCATTATTGGGGCTCCGCCTATACTCGAACACAGTAGCAACCCTGTTGAGTCAGCGCATGAAATTCCAAGGTACCGATCAATACGTCGCCACCGATGACTTGAAACTGGCCGTGAATGCGGCCCTCAAGTTGCAGCGGCCCTTGCTGGTCAAGGGTGAGCCGGGCACCGGCAAAACGATGTTGGCCGAACAGGTTTCCGAAGCCCTGGGCATGCCGCTGCTGCAGTGGCACATCAAGTCCACCACCAAGGCCCAGCAAGGCCTGTACGAGTACGACGCCGTCAGCCGCCTGCGCGACAGCCAGTTGGGCGACGAGAAGGTACGCGACATCCACAACTACATCGTCAAAGGCACCCTGTGGCAGGCTTTCGAGGCTGAGCAGCAGGTCGCCCTGCTCATCGACGAAATCGACAAGGCCGACATCGAGTTCCCCAACGACTTGCTGCGTGAACTCGATCGCATGGAGTTCTACTGCTACGAGACTCGCCAGCTGATCCAGGCCAAGCACCGCCCCCTGGTCATCATCACCTCGAACAACGAGAAGGACCTGCCTGACGCCTTCCTGCGCCGCTGCTTCTTCCACTACATCCGCTTCCCGGATGCGTCGACGATGAAGCAGATCGTTGAGGTGCACTTCCCCCACATCAAGCAGGACCTGTTGCAGGCCGCCATGCGCCACTTCTACGAAGTGCGCAACCTGCCGGGCCTCAAGAAGAAGCCCAGCACTTCGGAGCTGATCGACTGGCTCAAGCTCCTGGTGGCCGAAGACATCCCGCTGGAAGTGCTGCAGGCCAAGGATGAGAAGGTCAGCGTGCCGCCGTTGGTGGGCGCCTTGCTCAAGAACGAGCAAGACCTCAGCCTGTTCGAGAAACTGGTTCACATGGCCCGCCACAACCGCTGAGGCTCGGGCGGGCGTGGTGGTCGGCCACGCTGGAACTCAGACGTGCGGGGCGTCAGGCATGGCGGTGGCGTCCCTCAGGGGGCGGACACCACCATGTTGCGCCCGCCTTCCTTAGCCTGATACAGGGCTGCGTCCGCGCGCCGCAGCAGCGCCTGCAGCGATTCCTGCGGGTCGTTGGCGCAGACCAGCCCCATGCTGATGGTGACCGTCACCGCGGCATTGTCCCAGTTGATGGGGCGTTCGCACACGCTTTCACGCAGGCGTTCGGCTGCCAGCAGGGCGCCTTCGTGCTCGGTGTGGGGCAAGAGCACGCAGAACTCCTCTCCGCCATAGCGCGCCACATGGTCGACTTCGCGGGCCTCGGCCTGCAGGCGTCGCGCCACCTCAATCAGGACCCGGTCGCCGGCCGGGTGGCCGAGGCGGTCGTTGACGCGTTTGAAGTGGTCGATGTCGATCAACAGGATGGCGAAAGGCTGGTTGAAACGCTCCAGGCGCTGCGCTTCGCGCTCGAGCAGCGTTTCGATGGCGCGCCGGTTGAGCAAGCCGGTGAGCCCGTCGTGCAGCGACATGTGTTCGAGTCGGGCTACCAGGCGCATGACCACGATGTAGCCCAGCACGAAACTGGTCAAGATGGACAGCGTCACACTGAGGAAGGTCAGCACAAACTGCCGGGTGTCGAGCGGGCTTTGTAGCCAGGGCCACGGCCAGTGAGGCAGCAATTGGTTCAGACCCGTGACCGCGGCGCCCAGGGCCACGGTGACGAACATCAGCGTGGCGGCCCAGGCCGTGCCGCGCTTGAACTCCTGGCGCAGCGGGTGGAAGATCTCGCGGGCGCTCCACAGCATGGTGGCGGCGACCACGCACGCGCTGACGACCACCCCGGCCGTCTGCCAGCCCAAGGGGACGCAGACCAGGATGTTGAACACCATCAGCGCCATGCTCAAGGCCAGCTGGCGGGTCTCGGCGTGAGGCAGTTTGAGGAACACCTGCAGGCCCTGGCGCAGCCAGATGGCGCCCAGCGCCGCCAGCGAACAGGCGGTGAGCACCCGGAGCTGGGCGGGCCCGCTGCCGGGCACCAGCATCAGACACAGGGCCACGCCGTTGCCCAGCGTGGCGATCAGCCAGTAGCGCGCCGCGCGGCTGGACAGCCCCATCCAGGTCCCGGCCGTCCACCACAGGCCCGTGGTGAGCGTGTGGGTCAGCAGGACAAAGGCCAGCAGCAAATGGCGAGTTTCCATTGGGGGCGGGGAGTTTCTGGGTTGCCAAGAGGCCCCAGGCTTTCGTTTGGGTTAATCCGAGGTGAAAATAGCGCAGCGACTTTCTGGAAAGCCCATGCTCATCGATTTCTTCTTCGCCTTGCGCAACGCCAAGCTGCCGGTCACGATCCCGGAGTACCTGAGCTTGCTCGAAGCGATCAAGGGTGAGGTCATTGGCCCCTCGGTCGACGAGTTTTATCACCTGGCGCGCATGACCCTGGTGAAGAACGAAACGCATTTTGACAAATTTGATCGCACCTTCGCCACGTACTTTCAGGGGGCCACCCAGGCCATCGACCTGACGCGCGAACTGCCGCTGGAGTGGCTGCGCAAGAAGTTCGAGCGCGAACTGAGCCCGGAAGACCGCGCCAAGATCGAGGCCATGGGCTGGGACAAGCTCATGGACCGCCTCAAGGAGCTGCTGGAAGAGCAGAAGGAGCGCCACGAGGGCGGCAACAAGTGGATCGGCACGGGCGGCACCTCGCCGTTCGGGGCCTATGGCTACAACCCCGAAGGCATCCGCATCGGCCAAGACCGCTCGCGCCACCGCAGCGCGGTCAAGGTCTGGGACAAGCGCGAGTTCAAGGACTACGACGACACGATCGAGCTCGACACCCGCAACATCAAGGTGGCCTTGCGCCGCCTGCGCAAGTTCGCGCGCCAAGGTGCGGCCGAGGAGCTGGATCTGGATCACACCATCCAGGCCACGGCGGCCAATGCCGGCATGCTGGACATCAAGATGGTGCCCGAGCGTCACAACACCGTGAAGGTGCTGTTGCTGATGGACGTGGGCGGCTCGATGGACGACCACATCCACCGGGTGGAGGAGTTGTTCTCGGCGGCCAAGTCCGAGTTCAAGCACCTGGAGTTCTATTACTTCCACAACTGCGTCTACGACTTCATGTGGAAGAACAACCACCGCCGCTATACCGAGAAGATCCCGACCTGGGACATCCTGCGCAAGTACAACAAGGACTACAAGCTCATCTTCGTGGGCGACGCCACCATGAGCCCGTACGAGATCTTGCAGCCCGGCGGCAGCGTGGAATACAACAACGAAGAGCCAGGCGCGGAGTGGATCGGGCGGTTGACGAACGCCTTTCCGAACCACGTCTGGATCAATCCGGAGCCGCCTGGGGTGTGGAACTACCGCCAGAGCGTTTCCATCATGCACCAGCTGATGGGGGGACGCATGTTCCCCATGAGCCTGCAAGGGCTCGAAAGCGCCATGCGTTTGCTGAGCAAATGAGCCAATTGGGGTCCGTGAAACCGGGGTTGTGGCCTGCGATCGCCTTGTGGCTGAGCGCGGTGCCCCTGTGTGCCACGGCGCAAGGCGCGGCGCCCCCTGGGCCGGTTTCGCCGCTCACCCCTTCGGCGCCCACCACACCAGTGTCCCCCGCGCCGGCCGCGTCCGCGCCGGAGGTGGAGGACGCCGATGCTGCGCCCGCCACGGTGGTCACGCCACGCCGGCGTCTGCCGCCGCTGGTGTGGCAACTGAAGGTCGACGCCCCCGAACCACTGGATACCTTGCTGACGCAGCACCTGGAGCTCGCGCGTTTTCAGCGTGAACTCGTTGGCAACGATGCCTTGCGCATCAGCCGCAACGAACTGCGCCGCCTGGTGATTTCGGCGCCCGACGAGGCGCGCAGCCTGCTCGAAGCCGAAGGCTATTTCGGTGCCCAGATCACGACCCGGGTCGATGACGAGGTGGAGGGCAAGCCGGTGGTCGTCACGCTCAAGGTGGTCCCCGGTGAGCGCACCCGCATCAGCAAGGTGCAGATGATTTACGAAGGTGCGCTGGATGTCGCGCTGTCCGATGGAGACCCGCGGGCGCAATCCTTGGTGGACAGGCTGGCCGCCGAGTGGGGCCTGCCCGTGGGTGAGGTGTTTCGCCAGAGCGTGTGGTCGTCGGCCAAGAATGGTGCCTTGGCGCGGCTGCGGGCGCAGGGGTATCCCACGGCGTCGTGGAGCGGGACCTCGGTGACGGTGGATGCGACCGCGCGCACGGCCAAGATCTTCCTGGTGGCCGACTCGGGGCCGGGCTTCGTGTTCGGTGACATCCGCGTCGAGGGTTTGCACCGGCAGCCGGCGTCGGCCGTGTTGAACCTGGCGCCGTTCAAGAAGGGCGACCCCTACGAGGAAAAGATGGTGCTCGACTGGCAGGAGCGCATCCAGAAGCTCAACCTGTTCGAGAACATCTTTGTGACCACGGGGTTTGACCCCACCCAGGCCGATGCCACGCCGGTGGTGGTGCAGTTGCGTGAGTTGCCCTTGCAGGCCGCCACCGTGGGGGTGGGGGCGAGCAGCGATACCGGGCCGCGCGTGTCTGGCGAGCATCTGCACCGCAATGCCTGGGGCCTGGGCTGGCAGGCCAAGACCTCACTGCAGATTGGTAAGCGCGAGTCGCGTGGACAACTGGACCTGACCTCCCACCCCTGGCCAGGGCGCGTGCGGGGCCTGGTGTCGGGGCAGGCCTCGCGCTTGCTGGACAGCGACGATGCCGAGACGAGCAGCCAGCGCGTTCGGGTCGGTGTGCTGGAAGAAGGCGAACTGCATGAGCGCACCCACTATCTGGCCTACCAGCATGCGCGTGTGACCTCGCGCGACCAGGTGGTGGTGTCGAACGCCTCGGCCTTGAGTGGCACCACGCAATGGATCTGGCGTCATGTGGACAACCAGGTCCTGCCCACAAAAGGCTTCACCAGCCTGGCGGAGCTGACCCTGGGCCAGACCTACTCGGCCCTCAATGACACCGGCACGTTCTTGCGGGCCTATGGCCGGGTGACGGCCTACCAGCCCTTGCCGGCCGACTGGCACCTGACCGCACGCGCTGAGGCGGGGCAGGTGACGGCGGGCGATGCGGTGAGCGTGCCGGACACCTTGCTGTTCCGCGCGGGCGGGGATGACTCTGTGCGTGGCTATGCCTACCGCTCTTTGGGCGTGACGCGAGAAGGCGTCATCACCGGGGGGCGTGCCTTGGCCACCGGAAGCGTGGAACTGGCGCATCCGATCGTCAAGCGCATGCCCAGCTTGCTGGGCGCGGTGTTCGTGGACGTGGGCGATGCGGCTGAGCGCATGGGCGATCTGCGGCCCAATGTGGGTTATGGCGTGGGCGTGCGTTGGCGCAGCCCGGTGGGCATGTTGCGCCTGGACCTGGCACGGGGCACCGAGACCGGGCAGTTTCGGGTGCACTTTAGCGTGGGGATCAGCCTGTGAGCGAGGCGCCTGACATGCCCGACCCGGTGCCGAACCCACCTGGAAATGCGCCTGCGGACACACCCGTGGCGACGCCGCGTCGGCGCACGGCGTGGCGCTGGTTGTGGGTGCCGCTGTCGGCGGTGGCCGTGGTGTTCTCCCTCTTGGTGGCCGTTTGGGGCCTGGCCCACACCGAGTGGGCCACGCAGCGGCTGTTGACGTCGCTGTCTGGCGTGGGCGTGCGGGTGACCGCACCCCAGGGAGCCTTGCTGGGCAACTTTCAGGCCGAGCGCGTGGAGGTGGACCTGCCGCGAGGGGGCTTGTTGCATCTGGAGGCGCCGGCCTGGCAGGGTTTGACGCTGGTCCCTGATCTGGAGGTGGGCTGGTGGATGGGTGTGCGCGCCCAGGGTTTGCAGGTGCGCCAAGCGCGCCTGAACTGGGTGGCCGGCCCCCCATCGCCAGGACCGACCCAGGCCCCCCGCAATCTGAGCTTGCCGGTGTCGGTGCACCTGGGGCGCGTGGAGGTGGGGGCATTTGCCAGCAACCTGCTGGGCGCCGTGCCTTTGACCGGGCTGGACGCGGCGGTGGCACTGCACGACGGGGTGCTGCCCACGCGCCATCGCATCCACTTGCAGCATCTGGCCTGGGGCGATTGGCAGGTACAGGGCAAAGCCGATGTGAACGTGCGCGGTCGCATGGCGGTGGACGCCGCATTGCAGGCCTCCGGCGCGGTGTCGAGCGACCTGAAGGGCCGTGCCGATGTGCGGCTGAAGGGCGCGTTGACGGACCTTGGCGTGACTGCGCAGGCGCATTTGCAGCGTGCCGATCAGGCGGAACAGGCGGTGGACGTGAGCGCCCAGGTGCAGCCCTTTGCAGCCTGGCCGGTGTCGCGTCTGAAGGCGAGGCTGGAGCGCCTCAATCTGGCCGATCTGCATGCAGGATTGCCGCGCACGGCCTTGCAAGGCACGTTGGACATCGAACCGCAGGGGGCCACCCGCAGGGGGCACACCGATCTGTTGGGGCGTGTGAACCTGCACAACAGCTTGAGCGGTGCCTGGGACGCGCAACGCTTGCCCGTGGCGGACTGGCAGGGGACACTGCGGATGGCGAAGGCCACCGAGGCCCGGTCGGTTGACGATGTGCTGGACGCCCTCCAGGTGGACTGGCAACTGGCTTTGCCTCGCGTGCGTGGCAAGGAGCACGCAAAGGTGCAGCTGAGCGGTGGCTGGGGTCAGGGGCGCAGCCTGAAGCTGTCAATGGCGCAACTGGAGCCCCAGGCGCTGCACAGCCTGGCGCCTGCCTTGCAGCTGCAAGGCGATCTGACCTTGGTGCCGGGAAGTCAGCCAGAGGGGGCAAGGTCCTCGTGGCGCGACACGGCAGCCACGCTGACGGCGCGTTTGAAGGGGGCGTACGGGCCGGAGCATGCCACGCCTGAGCGCGCGAAAGCCATGCCGCCGGGCATGCGCCCGGTCGAGGCCACGGCCGAGGCCCACTATGCACCCGGGCTGGTGAGTGTGACGCGTCTGGCCCTGAACTCTGGTGAGGCGAGTGCGGTGCTCAGTGAGGCGCAGTGGCGCTGGTCTCAGGCGGGGGCAACCCGGCCAGACGAACCCGCAGGACAGGGCGCAGCGCGAGCGTCCGCGCCCGCCGCGCCGGCTTGGCAAACGAAAGGGGCGCTGAATGTTCGCTCCTTTGATCCGAGACTGTGGTTGCCGTGGCCGACGGAGGCCAGCGGCCGCCATCAGCTGTCTGCCCAGGCGCAGTTCGAGCTGGACGCCGACTGGCGCGGCAGCTTGAATGCCCAGCTCGCGCCCAGTTGGCTGGCCGGGGTGCCCCTCAAGGGCACGGTGCAATGGCAGTCGCCGCGTGAGCGTCAGGTCATGAGCCTGAACCTCGACCTCGATGCCGCTGGCAATCTGGCGAAGGCACAGGTGCAACTGCCTTGGCAACCGGGGGAGGCAGGCCGGCCCGAGGTGTCCGCATCGCCGCATTGGCAGGCGCAGGTCAATGCCACCACCTTGCAGAGCCTGCAACCGCTGGCTGCCCTGGTGGGCGCGCGACAGCTGTCAGGTGAGGTGACCTTGAACACCCAGGGCCTGGGCCTCTGGCCTCGGGTGAGCAGCGAGGGGCAGGCCCGTGTGAGCGGTCTGCGCTGGGTGCCCAAGGAGGGGGAGGGCGTTGCCGTGGCCTCGGTGCAGGCAGACTGGGGGCTGGACATGCGCAACCCGACCTCACCGGTCAAGGCACAAGTCCAGGTGAGCCAGGTGCGCGCGGCCAGCGTTGAGTTGATGGAGGCCACCCTGCGCCTTCACGGCTCGGTCCAGTCTCACCAAGGTGAGGCGCATGCCACCTTGACGCGCAAGCCGCCCGTGCAGCCGAGCACAGACGAGAGCACGGCCCCGCCCAAGCCCGAGCGACTGAGGCTGGACCTTGCGCTGCAAGGCGGATTGACCTGGACCGACGCAGTCCATGCCTGGCAGGGCCGCATTCAGGACTTGGCCATCCACTTGGGTGAGGCGCCGGGCCGCGAAGTGGCGCGCTTGCAGCCCATGCCGGTGCAATGGCGGCAAGATGCCCGCGCCGAGAGCGTGACGCTGGGCAGCACCCGCATGAACCTGATGGGCGCTGTGCTGCACCTGCGCCAAGGTGCCTGGACCTGGGCCGACCGACATCGCGATCCGGTGGGTGTGGCCGAGATGGACATGGAACTGGAGGCCTTCAACCTGCCCGAGTTGCTCGGGCGCTGGCAGCCACAGGCGGGCTGGGGCGGCGACTTGATCCTGAGCGGCGACATGAAGCTCAAGCACAGCCGCCAGGAGCCCTGGCGGGTGGATGCCACCGTGCAGCGCAAGTCGGGCGACCTTAGCCTGTCGGAGCCCACCATCGAGGGCAACAGCGCGCAGCGTCTGGGTATTCGGGAGGCCAAGGTGCAACTGCAGGCACGTGAGGGTGTCTGGACGCTGACCGAGTTGTTCGAGGGGCGCTCCCTGGGCAAACTGGTGGGGCGTCAGGTGGTGCAGGCTCAGAACCCGATTGCGGGGCCGCAGGGCAGCGACCCCTTGCATGGCGAACTGGACCTGACCATCGGCAACCTGCGCCCCTGGGGCACCTGGATTCCTGCGGGCTGGCGTGTCAGCGGTCAGGTGCAGGCCAAGGCAGAGTTGGCCGGCACCTTGGGCGCTCCGCGCTACAGCGGCCAGATCGTGGGGGAAAACCTCGGCGGCGGGCAAGCCTTGCTGGGCGTCAGCCTGAGCGAGGGCAAACTGCTGATGTCGCTGCGGGGTGATTTGATCGTGTTGCAGCATTTCGAAGCTCGCGGTGGCGCGGCGGGTGGTCTGATCACTGCGCAGGGGCAGGGCACCTTCGGCGAAATCCCGCAGGCGCGCTTGAGCCTGACGGCCGACCGCTTCCCGCTGTTACAGCGGGTGGACCGGCGCCTGGTGGTCAGTGCGAACATCAATGCCGCTCTGGGCACGGAGACGATCGAGGTGGACGGGCGCGCCAAGGTGGACGAGGGCCTGATCGACATCAGCCAGTCCTCGGCCCCCACGGTGGGCGACGATGTGACGGTGGTCAATCGCCCGGCGAACGCGCGCCCGGTGGGTGAAGGGGCCGATGCGGCTTCGCAAGGTGGCCCCAAGCGCACACCGCAGCGCAAGCTGATGGCCGATCTGGACGTGGACCTGGGTCAGAATCTGCGCATCAAGGGCATGGGCCTGGATGCCCTGTTGAAAGGCGCACTCAAGGTCACGACCCCTTCAAACCGCCCCTTGCTCAACGGCATCATCCGCGTTGAAAATGGCACCTATGCAGCGTATGGGCAAAAGCTCGTGGTCGAGCGCGGCACCCTGGCCTTCACCGGCCCGATCGAGAACCCGCGCCTGGACATCCTGGCCATGCGGGCGCAGTCGGCGGTGGCCAGCAACAGCGATGTGAAGGTGGGGGTGGCCATCACCGGGACGGCGCAAGACCCGCGCATCCGCCTGTATTCGGAGCCGGCCATGTCCGAGACGGAGAAGCTGTCTTGGTTGGTGCTGGGTCGGGCGCCCACAGGCCTGGGCGGTGCTGACATCGGCCTGCTGCAGACTGCGGCCGTGGCGCTTCTGTCCGGCGAGGGCTCGTCGCCGTCGGACAACCTGATCGGCATGCTGGGTCTGGATGAGTTTTCGGTGCGCCAGACCGATGGGGCGGTGCGCGAAACCGTGGTCAACGTGGGCAAGCAGGTGTCGCGCTATTGGTATGTGGGCTACGAGCGCAACCTCAACGCCACCGGCGGCAACTGGCAACTGATCTACACCCTGGCGCGGCGCTTCACCCTGCGCCTGCAGGCCGGTGTGGACAATGCGGCCGACCTGATCTGGTCCTGGCGCTGGGACTGAGCGTCGGCCCGGCGAACCGCTCGTGTGTGACCGGGCTCAGTGTCCGGCGCTGTGGGTCAGCTTCTTGTGGATCTGGCGGGTGCCCCACCACACGCCCGCCAGCACCAGCGGGATCAGCGCGCCGGCCAGCATCTCCGGGTTGAGCGGCAGACCGGCTGCCTTGCCAGCCTTGCCCACGTACAGAATCAGGCTGACCACGTAGTAGGCAATGGCCGCGATCGACAGGCCTTCCACGGTGGATTGCAGACGCAGTTGCAGCTCTTGGCCCTTGGTGAGCTTTTCCAGCAGCATCTGGTTTTGCGACTCGGTGGCAATGTCCACCCGCGTGCGCAACAAGGCGCTGGCCCGCTCCACCCGCTGTGACAGCGAGCTGAGTCGCTGCGAGGTGGCCTGCACCGTGGCCATGGCCGGTGACAGGCGGCGCAGCATGAACTCGCCCACCGTCTGCGTGCCGGGGATGGGCGTTTCATGCAGTTGCTCAATGCGCTGCACGACCAGGCTGTGGTACGCCATGGTGGCCGAGAAGCGGTACATGTGCGTGGCCGTGGCGCGCTCGATGCGCGCTGCCAGGCCTATGAGGGTGTTGAGCAACTCCTGGTCCGAGGTGTCGGCATTTTCCATGCGTGCCATGATCTCGGCCAGTTGGGATTCGGCCTGCATCAGCAAGGGGCCCATCTCCTTGGCCACGGGCAGGCCGCGCAAGGCCATCAGGCGGTAGGTTTCCAGCTCCAGCAGGCGCTGCGAGATGCGGCCCACGCGCAGCTCGGTGGTGCCGGGCGGCGAGATGACCAGCAGGTGTTCGAAGCCGCTGTCGCGCAGGCGGAAGTCGGTCATCACGCAGGAGCGCCGCAGACCCAGCAGCGAGGCCATGGTCTCCCGCCCTTCGATCCACGACTCGCTGGTCTGGCGCATGCTTTCCAGGTCATCGACATCGCCTTCGACCATGGCCATCATGATGGCGGCCACGGTGCGCCCGGGGATGGTCGCGAGCCACTGGGGGGCTAGCACCAGGGAGCGGATCAGTGTGTCGTCGTCGCCATGGGCGAGGGCGTCTTCCGGCAGGGCCTGTACGAGCGAGTAACGGGTGAACTCGGTGTGGCGCTCCCACTTGAGCGTGTGGTTGGCAAAGCGCAGGCGCTGGAAGTTGCCCGACAGGTGCTCGAGCGTGAGGCCTTCCTGGCCGGGGAGCTGGCGCAGGTGCTGCCACTCCATCTCGCGCGTGATGCCCTCGTTGAGCACGGCCACGTATACGACCAGGGCCGGCATGCGGATGCGGGCCGACGGGCGGGCGTGCACCTCGTTGTGCAGCACACGGCGCTGCGCGTCATCCGGGGGCAGAACCCGCAGGGAGGGCGTGCTGAGGTCAGCGGGGGTGACAGCGGTGGGCGCGACAGAGGGCATAAGCGGGGGCGGTCAGCGAGGCGACAGTGTCAGATTGTCCGTGAAACCACAGCGCGCATCGGCCCGCCGCCCCCCTGAAGTTGCAGGGGCGACGGGCTGATGCGAGCCCGGGGCGGGGCGGATCTTGGCGCCGCCGCGGCGTCAGTCCAGCGCCACCTGCATCTTCAGCCACCAGGTGCGGCCGGGTTCGTTGATGCGATAGGTGGTGTCGTAGCCACTGACGTTCGCGCCACCCCGGCTGATGGACTCGGCGTAGGTCTTGTCAAACAGGTTGTCGATGCCCGCGCTGAGCTTGACCGCCTTGCTCCAGGCATAGCTGCCGTTGAGCGAAGCCACGCCGAAGCCACCGGTGCGGCCCAGGTCTTGCCCGACGATGTTGCCTTCGTTGACGGCATAGCGGTGTTGTGACGCCACCAGGCGCAGCAGGCTGCCAGCCGACCAGGCGCCATGCTGCCAGTTCAGGCCCAGTCGTGCTTCCAGCGGTGGGATTTGACCCAGGGCGCGGCCATCGGTGCGGTTCTGGCCGTTGACGTAGGCCAGGCTGCCGAGGGCGGTCCACTGGGGGGTGAACTGGTAGTGCGCGCCGATTTCGCCACCCCAGGTGCGCGCGTCAACGTTGCGGGCCACGGTGGTGCTCCGCATCCCCTTGACGACGTTCGACTGGATCAGGATGTAATCCTGCACCTGGCTGACGTAGGCCGAGGCAAAGGTGTCCCAGGGGCCTTGCTGGTGGGTCACGCCCACGTCAATCTGGGTGGTTTTTTCCGGGTTGACGCGGTCGAATGCACTGATGCTGGTCAGCGACTCCTTGCTGAACAACTCCCAGTAGTCGGGCGCGCGCTCGGTGTAGCCCAGACCGACGTAGCTTTGGGTGTGTTCGCCCAGGTCCTGCTCATAGCGCAGGAAGCCGCTGTGCAGGGTCTTGTCGCGTGTCTGGTTGGCCGTGGGGTTGGCGCCCAGGTTCATCATGCCGCTGCTGAGGGTGGTGCGGCGGTCACGTGCTTCCCACTGGTCCTGACGCAGGCCACCCACCACGCGCTGCTCGTTGCTCAGCACGTGGGTGACTTCTCCGAACAGGCCCAGGTTGTGGAAGCGGGCGTCTTCCATCCGTGTTTGATTGGCGTAAGAGTTCACCAGATCCCCACCCATGCCACTCTTGCGCAGGGTGTGGATGTTGGCCTGCTGGTCCACGCCCAGAACGATCTTGTGGACATCGTCAGGGCGCAGGGTCACGGCGATACGCCCCCCCGTGGTCTCACGATCCGGGTTGGACGTCATCGGTGTGCCGGTGGGCGTGCGCAAGGTGTAGTTGTCCATCACGTGGTCCACATAGTTGTAGTAGACCTGTGCCTCGACGGCGTTGAGTACGCCACTCATGTGGGTCTTCTCGAACTTCAGGCCCACATTGCTGCGGTCAAACTTGCTGCCGTCCATGCTGCGGTCGGCATAAGCAGCCTTGGCCCGGCTTTCGATGGCGGACAGCTCCAGGCGGGTGTGTTCGTCCGGCGTCCAGCCGATGGCAGCGCTCAGGCTGCGGCGGCGGTAGGCCGAGTTGACCTGGGTGCCGTCGCCATCTTCGTAGTCGCCCGAGGCGGCTTCGGTGGCTTGTACTTGCACGTAGCCCAAGGGGGTGCCGGCCTTGGCGTCCACATAGGTGTCGTAGCGATTGAAACTGGCACCGGTGACGGCGGCCTTGAACTCGGCGCCGGGTTGTCGGAAGTAGGTGGGCTTGCGTTCGAACAGCACGGTGCCTGCTGAGGCGCCGGGGCCGTGTTCGACCGATTGCGGGCCCTTGATCAGGCTGACCTTGTCGAAGGTGTCGGGGAAGACGTAGGCCGTGGGTGGGTCCATGCGCATGCCGCAGCCGCCCAGGATGTGTTCACCGTCGATGAGGATGTTCAGGCGCGAAGCGGCCATGCCGCGGAACAAGGGGTCACCGTCGGTGCCGCCTTTGCGGATCACGCTCATGCCGGGAATGGTCTTGAGCAGGCTGGCGCCATCGTTGGCGGGCAGAGGCTGCTGCGGGTCACGCGGGTTGAACTGGGTCACCAGCGGGGTCTGCATGGTGGGGGCCGTGATCACCACAGGGGGCAGCACGGCCAACTGTGCGTCAGGCGCGGTGGTGCCGGGCGTGGATGAGCCGGCCAGATCGGCCTGAGCGAGCGCGTGGAAAGGGAAAGCGGCAGCGAGGGACAGCGCCAGGACGGTCGGGCGGAATGAGGTCGACATGAAAGGTCTTTCTTCGTGTGCAAACGACGTCCACGCGAACCAGCCACAGGCCGACTCGCGCGGGTAACAAAGTCAAAAGCAAATCAAGCGAAGAAAGGTGGGGCGCGGGTGCGCGCGTGCCGCAAGTCGGGGGCACGGGGCAGGATGCCGGCTGAGCTGCTCGGCGGGGTGTCGTGCTGAGGGCGCAGAAGCGCGACAGCCAAGGTGGGGGAGGGGGCCAGGGCGGGACCGCTGGCTGCCAGGCAGAAGGGGCAGTGCTGCGCGGCCGAACCCGTGCCGGTGGCAGGGTCCTGGGTGCCACGGGTGCCCCCGGTGGAGGAGCAGATGTCGAGCAGGCTGGGCGCTCCTGCCAGTCGCTGCACCATGTGCCAATTGCTGACACCCCCAGCCAGCAACTGCGCGCACAATGCCAGCAAGCCCAACCAGGCGGTCAGGCGCGTGCGGTGGCGCAGCGTGTGGATCAGGGGTGACATGCGTGCATTCTAGGCAGAGGTGGCTGGGCGCCGAACTGATGTGTGTCAAAAATCCGCCTGTGGTATCTTTGCTTGTATACCCTGCACCGTATGAGGTCTGTGATGTCACCACCTTCAATCACTCTGTGCCGCCGAGCTTGGCTGGTATGTGCCATGTCCGCGTTGGCAGCCTGTTCGCAGGCCGCTGATCCGGCCGATGCGGTGAGCGTCGCTCAGGCACGCGATGCACATCAGAGCGGGGCGGCGGTGCTCATTGACATTCGCGAGCCACATGAGCACGCGCAAGGCGTGGCGGCGGGGGCGCGTTTGTTGCCGATGAGTCAACTGGCACAGCGCTTGGCCGAGGTGCCGACCGATCCGTCCAAGCCCGTGTACCTGATCTGCGCCACGCAGAATCGCTCGCGTGCCTCCTTGCAGGCCCTGCGCGAGCGGGGGGGGCTATGGCCATGTGCGCTTTGTGAGTGGTGGCATGACCGGCTGGGTGCGCCAAGGTTTCCCGACGGTGTCGCCTGCGGGCAAGATGTGACCGAGGTTCAGCGCATGTCCACAGGTGAGTTCTGGAATCAAAAGTTTGCGGATGCGGCCTACAAGTACGGTCAGCAGCCGAATGTGTTTCTCGCCGCGCAGGCTGGCTTGATCCCAGCGGGCGCGCAGGTGCTCGTGCCGGGCGATGGCGAAGGCCGTAATGGTGTTTGGCTGGCTCAGCAGGGTCACCATGTCACCTCGGTCGATGCCTCGAGCGTGGGTTTGGACAAGACCCGTGCTCTGGCCGCCGAGCGCGGCGTGCAGGTGACCACCGTGCTGGCCGATCTGGCCGAGTGGGCGCCCCAGCCGGATTCGGTGGACGCGGTGGCGGTGGTGTACCTGCACCTGCCGTCCAGCTTGCGCCCCAAGGTGATGGCCGACCTGGCCCGTGCCTTGAGACCCGGCGGTGTGCTGATCCTGGAGGCCTTTCACCCGAATCAGCTTGGCTTGACCAGCGGTGGGCCGAAGGATGTGGACATGCTCTACA
This sequence comes from Aquabacterium sp., assembly GCF_034003525.1. Taxonomy (GTDB): domain Bacteria; phylum Pseudomonadota; class Gammaproteobacteria; order Burkholderiales; family Burkholderiaceae_C; genus Aquabacterium. The sequence goes on along the minus strand of NZ_JAVEYN010000003.1, from coordinate 146,635 downwards.
CCCTGCAAGGGCTGCGTTCCGATCTGGCAGACGCCGGTCTCAAGGGTGAGGAACTGGTGGCATCGGAAGGTCCGGTCACGCTGGACGAAGGCCCGTTCCACCAGGGACCAGCGCAAGTCACGCGCTGGGTGTGGCGGCGGCAGGCCTGAGCACGGGGGCGGTGATGCCCCCGCGAGGCTCACTTCAGTTGAGCGCCCGTGGCGTCGAACACCTGCACGGTGATGGGGATGCCCTGGCCCACGCTCTGGGTCACGGTGCAGAAGGCTTCGAACTGGCTCAGGACGCGATCCAGGTGTTCGAGTTGAGCGGCCGGCACGCCCAGGTGCAGTGCGGCCGTCATGTTCAGCACACGCATGCGACCGTCGGCATTGCGGCCCACCTCAGAGGTCACCTCCGCGCGGATGGGGTCCGGTGCTTGTTTGAACTTGCGCAGCGCGAACAGCAGCGAGTCGGACAAGCAGTTGCCCACCGCAGCCGACAGCATTTGCACGGGCGAAGGGCCGGTGCCGCCGCCCAGAGGGGCGGGTTCGTCGCTGATGAGGGCAGGCATGTTGCCTTCGAACTCGATGCGGAACTGATAGTCCTGCTGCTGGGTCAGGGTGACGTGGTGAATGCCTTGGGCCATTGTGAAACCTCGTTCAGTTGAACTTCAGAAAACGTTGACGGGCAGCTTCAGGTAGTGGCGACCATCGGACTCTGCCGGCGGCAGGTGCCCCGCGCGGATGTTGACCTGCACCGAGGGCAGGATCAGGTTGGGCATGGCCAGGGTGGCATCACGAGCCTGGCGCATGGCCACGAATTCGGTCTCGGAGATGCCGTCGCGCACGTGGATGTTGCCTTGGCGCTGATCCGCCACGGTGCACATGGCTTGCGACTCGCGGGTGGCAGGCGGGTAGTCGTGGCACATGAACAGTCGAGTCTGGGGCGGCAAGGCCAGGATGCGGCGCACCGATTGAAAGAGCTGGTGCGCATCGCCGCCGGGAAAGTCGCAGCGGGCCGAGCCGACGTCGGGCATGAACATCGTGTCGCCCACGAAGACGGCATCGCCCACCACAAAGGCCATGTCGGCCGGGGTATGACCAGGCACGTGCCAGGCGGTGGTGGTCAGATCGCCAATGGTGAAGGTGTCGCCATCGGCGAACAGGTGATCAAACTGTGAGCCGTCGGTCGCGAACTCGGGCTCCAGGTGAAACAGGGTTTTGAACACGCTTTGCACGCGCTGGATGGCGCCGCCAATGGCCACCTTGCCACCCACCTGTGCCTTGACGTACGGTGCGGCAGAGAGATGATCGGCGTGGGCGTGGGTCTCCAGCACCCAGTCCACCGTCAGGTTCTGGGCGCGCACAAAGGCGATCACTTCATCAGCCCGGGTGTGCGCCGTGCGGCCGCTGCGGGCATCGAAGTCCAGCACCGGGTCCACGATGGCCGCATGCCCGCCGGCACGGTCGTACACCACATGGGTGTAGGTGCTGGTGGCCGGGTCCAGAAAGGATTGAACTTGGGGGAGCAGGGCGGTCATGGCACAAGGTTCTTGCAAAGTGGATGCTTCACTTTATTGACAAACAATATATCTGTCAACATAATGAAAATCATGAAAGTGTCCATGCCTGAAACACCGGCGGCCCAGGCCGTGAGCTTGCCGCCCCCTGATCTCGTCGCGCTGCAGGCGTCGGCCGAGAAGGCGTGCGCCTTGTTGAAGGTGATGGCGCACACCGACCGGCTGGTGCTCTTGTGCCGTCTGGCGCAGGGCGAGTTCTGCGTCAGTGCGCTCGAGGCCGATCTGGGCATCCGTCAGCCGACCTTGTCGCAGCAACTGGGTGTGTTGCGACAGGAAGGCCTGGTGGACACGCGTCGCGAGGGCAAGCACATCTACTACCGACTGGTCAGTGCCGATGCGGCGGCTGTCATGCAGGTCTTGCACAGTCGGGTGTGTGGTGCGGCGATGTCAGGCGGCACGTGCTGAGTCTTGCGGTTTCTCTTGTTCGATTTCTTTGTTGCCGTTTCAACTCAATTTGCGGAGAAAGCCATGACCCTGAGTGTTTCAACCCAGCAACTGTGTCCCGAGTTCACCGTGTGTGGACAGATCACGGTGGACGATGTGGCAGTGCTGGCCCGTCAGGGGTATCGCAGCATCATCAACAACCGTCCGGACGGTGAGGGTGGGCCGAGCCAGCCCACCAGCGCCCAGATCGAGGCGGCGGCCAAGGCGGCCGGTATGGCCTACGTGCACTTTCCGGTGGCGACCATGATGGTCACGCCCCAGCAGGTCATGCATTACCAGGCCCTGTGCGCAGATTTGCCGCACCCCATCGTGGCCTTCTGTGCCGCGGGTGGTCGCGCCAATGTGCTGTTCCAGGCCGTGGGTTGTCGCGTGGGGCGCCCTGCGTGAGCCTGTCTCAGTCCAGACCAGACCACCAGGGCGTGCGGCTGAGCAGCGGCGCACCGTGGTCCATGCCGCCCCCTTGGGTGCGCGCGTGGCGGCGTGCATGGCTGGCTCAGGACCTGACGGCGGGCCTCGTGGTCGCCGTGATGCTGGTACCGCAAAGCCTGGCCTACGCCATGCTGGCTGGCTTGCCACCGCATGTGGGCCTGATGGCCAGCTTGCTGCCCTTGTTGGGCTATGCGGTATTCGGCAGCAGCACGAGCATGTCTGTGGGACCGGCGGCCATCACGTCCTTGATGATGGTGCAGGCGCTAACGCCGCTGGCAGTGCCGGGTTCCGAGGTGTATGTGGCCCTGGCCGCCGCGTTGGGCCTGGGTTCCGGCCTGCTGATGTTGTTGATGGGTCGCTTGCGCATGGGCTTCCTGTCGCAGTTGCTGGGAAGACCGGTGGTGCAAGGCTTCACCGTGGCGTCGGCCTTGTTGATCATGGCCGGGCAGGTGGCGCCCATCCTGGGGTGGTCTTCCCTGGGTCAGACGGTGCCTGATCTGGTGGCGGGGGTGCGCCAGCATCTCGTGGACAGCAGCGGCGCCTGGCGCTCGGATGTGCAGACGGGCAGCGTGCTGATTGGCCTGGGTGCCATGGCCTTGCTGTGGCTGGGGCCGCGGGTGATGGCGCGCATGATGCGGATGGCTGGGATGCGGGATTCGGCCAGCCAGGTGGTGTCCCGCCTGTGGCCGCTGGTGGTGCTGGTGCTGGCCAGCTTCGCGGCGGCGTGGGTGAACCGTCATACCGAGTGGCATGTGGCCCAGGTGGGGGCGGTGAACGTCGAGCTCGGTGGGGCGGTGCGGGCGCTGTCGTCCTTGAGCGAGGTGCCTGTCACGGCCTTGGCCAACCTGGTCATGCCCATCTTGCTGATCAGTTTGGTGAGCTTTGTCAGCAGCATGTCGGTGGCGCAAACCTTCGCGCTCAAACACACCGAGCGTATCGATGCCGACCGTGAGCTGCTCGGGCTGGGCTTGGCCAATGTGGGCAGCGGTCTGGTGGGCGGCATGGCCGTGGCTGGCGGGCTGTCGCGCTCGGTGGTGAATGAGGCGGCAGGGGCTCGCAGCCCTTTGGCGGGTGTGTTCACTGCTGTGTTGCTGGGCGCCTTGATGCTGATGTTCCTGCCCTGGCTGGCCTGGTTGCCCAAGGCGGCGCTGGCCGCCGTCATCATCATGGCCGTGTCAGGCTTGGTGCGGTGGCAGGGTCTGCGCGACGCCTGGCGCTACGACCGGGTCGAGGCCTGGGCGTTTCTGAGCACGGCGGCCGGGGTGATGTTGTTGGGCTTCGAGTCGGGCATCTTGTTGGGCATTGCCTGGTCCTTGGGCGCCATGATCTGGCGCCACAGCCAGCCGCACATGGCCGAAGTGGGGCGTCTGCCCGGCACCGAGCATTTCCGCAACGTGCAGCGTTACGACGTGGAGTGCTTGCCAGGTGTGATGGTGGTGCGGGTGGACGAAAGCCTGGACTTCACCAACATCCAGCACGTGGAGATGGGGCTGAGCGACATGCTCAGTCGCCGTCCACAGGTGCACAGTCTGGTGCTGCTGTTGTCGGCGGTGAACCGCATCGACCACTCGGCGCTCCAGTCGCTGATCGAATTTGATGACGCGCAGACGGCGCAAGGGCGATCGCTTTACCTTGCCGAGGTGAAGGGGCCGGTGATGGACCGTCTGCATCGTGTGTCGCTTGACAAGCGGTTTGCAGGGCGTATCTTCTTGAGTGCACAGCACGCTTGGGATGCACTGCAAACCAGACAGTGAGTTTTTTAACCCAGGAGAATGAGCATGAAAGCAAACGTTGGTGGTATCGACCGTGTGGCCCGCATTGCGGCGGGTGTGGTGCTGATCGGTCTGGCCGCAACCGAGACGGTGGGTGCATGGGGCTGGATCGGCGTGGTGCCGTTGGCCACGGGCCTGAGCGGCTGGTGCCCGGCCTATCTGCCCTTCGGTCTGTCGACCTGCAAGATGAAGAAGTGATGCAAGGCCTGCGGGCCATCGATCATGCAAAACGGGCCGCGATGCGGCCTGTTTTTTGCTCTCAGGCGGGGACGCGCATCACGCGGTCGAAGCGGTGATACAGGTCTTCTCGGTGGCTGATCCACACCAGGGTGCGCCCACGAAGGTGGGCCGTCACGCCTCGAACCAGTTCGCGCTCTGATGCCAGGTCCAGGCCTTCGCTGGGCTCGTCCAGCAGTGTGATGGGCGCGTTTCGAAGCAGAGCGCGGGCAATGCTCAGGCGTCGCCTTTGTCCGCCTGACAGGCTGGCTCCGCCTTCTTCGACCCAGGTGTGCAGGCCGTCTTGCCAGCCCATCTCGCTGGGGTTGAGCCCCACCAGGGCCAGCACTGACTCTAGTTCCTCGTCGGTCGCCTCGGGGCGGGCCAGCCGCAGGTTATCGGCCAGTGTGGCCGTCTTGGCCCAGGTGAACTGCGTGGCACAGCTGATGTGTTGCCGCAAGGTGACTTCGTCCAGTTCGGACAGCGCCACGCCGCCCACTTCGATGCTGCCGCTTTGTGGCTCTGCGAAGCGGGTCAGCAACTGGATCAGGGTACTTTTGCCGCCCCCGCTTTCACCGGTGATCAGCACATGCTCGCCGTGCCGGATGTCCAGCGCCCAATCGTGGAAGACCGGGGTGTGCGCATCCCAGGCAAAGCACAACTGGTGGATGTGGATGGACCCGTCCTGAGGCTGGGGGCCATGCGCCACGAAGCGCTGGGCGGGTGCTTGTTCGGCCAGTTGTTGGACCCGTTGTGCGGCGGCGGCGGTGCCAGGCAGGTCAAGGCAGGCGCCCGCCAGCGGCAGCAAGGCCTCGGCGCAGCCCAGCAGCAAGAGCACCAGCGCGGTGATCCAAGGCCCGCTCACGCGGGAGGTGGTGGGCTCTGAGGTCAGCCATCCCAGCGCCACCCAGGCGACCAGGCCCACGCCCAAGGTGACCGCCGCGCGCAGGGCCGCGGCTCGCCGTGCACTCTGACGCTGCGTACGCAGCCAGGCATCGCTGGTCGCCAGTGTGCGGGCACGTTGCTGAGCCCAGGCTGGCGCGTGCAGGGACCAGTCTTCCAGGCCTTCGATGTCGTCCAGCAAGGTGGCGCGCAGCGTGGCGCGCTTCTCGATCAGGCTGGGCAACACGCGGCTTCCCAGCCGCCAGCCGGCCAGTGGCAGGATCACCACGGTGGCAACCAGCACGCACAGCGGCAGCCACACCAGCGCTGGAGCCACCAGCGCAAACACGCCCACCAGGGTGCCAAGCACCAAGGCGGCCGCGGCCAGGGGCATCAGCACGCGCGGGTGAAGGTTGTCGAGTGCATCGATGTCCCGCATCAGGCGGTTCAACAGGTCGCCACTGTGGCGCCCGGCCAGTTGGCTCGGAGAGAGTCGGGACAGGCGCCCGTAGAGCCAGACCCGCAGACCGGCCAGCCAGCGAAACACGCCTTCGTGGGTGGTGACCCGCTCACCCCAGCGCGAGACGGTGCGCAGCACCGCAAAGAAACGCACGCCAGCCCCAGGCATGAAGAAGTTGAACACCGCCGCTGTGGCTGGGAGCAGGCCGGCGATGGCCGCCCCCGTGAGGAAGGCGCCCGACAGGCCCAGCAAGCCCAGGCTGGCCACCAGGGTCAGCACCGCCAGGACGCCGCCGAGGGCCAGCCAGCGACCGGCGCTCGCCGGGGTCCGTACAAAAGGTGCCAGGGCTTTCCAGCCGGCTTTCACTGTCATCGGGCCGGTCATGTGGCGGCCTCCAGTTGGCCATGGGAGAGATGAAAAACGCGTTGCGCCAGGCGCAGCGGGGCAGGGCGGTGGGTCAGCAGTACCGTGGTTTTGCCTTGCGCCAGCTCGGCAATGCGGGTGACGATGGCAGCCTCGGTGTCTGGATCGAGGCTGGCGGTGGGCTCGTCGAGCAGCAACACGTCTGCGCGGCGCAGCTTCACCCTGGCCAGTGCCAGGCGGCGCAACTGCCCACCTGACATGGGGCGGCCGCCCTCGCCGAGTGGGGTGGCCAGGCCATCGGGCAGGGCGGCGAACCAGCTCTCCAGGCCCGCAAACGCCAGTGCTTCGGTCAGTTCGCTGTCGGAGGCATCTGCACGCGCCACCCGCAGATTGGCCGCCAGGGTGTCGGCCATCAAGCGGGGGGGTTGCCCCATCCAGGCCACGCGCTCACGCCAATCCGACAGGTCCAGTGTCTCGATGGCGTGGCCCTCGATCAAGACACGACCCGAGCCCGCGCGCCATTGACCGAGCAGCAACCGCAAGAGTGTGGTTTTGCCGCCCCCGCTGGGCCCTTGAATGGCGACCGTTTCTCCCGGCGCCACCTGCAAGGTGCAGCCTTGCAGGACGGGTTCACCTTCCCGATGCGAGAAAGTGACGTCCTGCAAATGCAAGGAGGGTGGGGTAGAGGGCAGCCGCACGGTACCTCCCTTTGGCTGGGGCGACGCAGCCTGAAACACCGCCATCAGCTCACCCGCGGCAGCGAGTGCCTCGGCACGGGCGTGGTAGTGCGTGCCCAGCTCCCGCAGGGGCAGGTAGAACTCGGGCGCCAGCAGCAGCACGAACAGCGCCAGGCGCAAATCCAGCTTGTGTCCGTACAGCCCGATGTCGAGCATGCCCAGCAGCGACAGCCCGAAGTACACCGCCGTGAGGGCGATCGCCACAGAGCCGAAGAACTCCAGCACGGCCCCTGACAAAAAGGCCAGGCGCAGGACACGCATGGTGCGTTGGCGGAAGCTGTCGGCCACCAGGGCCACTTCCTCGCCCATCCGATGGTGGGCGTTGAAGAGCTGCAACGTGGGCAGCCCCCGGATCAGATCCAGAAAGTGCCCTCCCATGCGTTGCAGCACCTGCAATTGCTCGGTCTGGCGCTGGCGTGCGCCCCAACCCACCAGGATCATGAAGACCGGGATCAGCGGGGCTGTCACAGCGAGGATCAGCGTGGCGATCCAACTCAAGGGCGCGACCACCGCGAGGATCATGAGGGGCGTGATCACCGCCATCCACTGCTGCGGGCGGTAGCGGGCGAAGTAGCCGTCAAGGGCCTCCACTTGCTCCATCAGCAGGGTGCTGAGGCTGCCAGCCTGCTGTCGCACCATCCAGGCAGGGCCCAGACGGTGCAAGGTGTCGAGCAAGGCCTGGCGAACCGAGTGGCGCACCGCCAGCGACAGGCGCATGCCGGCCTCTTCACGCGCCCAACCGGCCAGCGCCTTCACGGCAAAGCAAGGCAGCATCAGCAGCCAGGCTGTGCGCAGCGTTTCGAAGGTTTGGCCGGCAATGATGGTGCCGTGCAGCACCTGAGCCAGCAGTGCAGCGAGGGCAATGGTGGCGGCTGCCTGCACGGTGCCGGCTGCCATCGCCAGCATGGACCAGAGGGGATGGCGGCCGTGAAGGCGGCTCAACTCACGCAGGGCCGTGGCGTGAGTGTCGGTGTCGGTTGTGTCTGACATGCTGCATTGTGTGTGGCGATCATACGCATCTCGCAAAGGCTGATCGAACCACGCAACTATCCACCCGCATCGTCCGGTTTGCCCTGTGCCTGCAAGGCCTTGAGCCTGCGGTACAGCGAACGCTCGCTGATGCCCAGGCGGGCCGCCAACTCCGCGCGGCTGCCACGATGGGCCTGGGCGGCTTCCCACAAGGCCGCGTCTGCCATGGCTTGGCGCTGGGCAGACGTCAGGGCCAAAGTGGGTAAGGCTGTGGTGTGCGGCAAGAGCGCCATCGGCGCCGGGGTGCCTGCGGATGGCGCCCAGGCATCGGCCGCCAGGGCCTGCTCGATGTGTGCCAGCTCAATCACTTCACCATCGCAGAACAGCGCGGCGCGCTCCATCACGTTGCGCAGCTCGCGGATGTTGCCGCTGAAGGGGTGGCTCATCAGCCGATGCTGTCCAGCGGATGAAATGCTGAGATGGCGAGCCGGCGCCACACGCGCCAGCAGTGTTTCGGCCAGCAGGGGAATGTCTTCACGTCGTTCGCGCAGGGGGGGCAGGCGGATGGGGAAGGTGCTCAGGCGGTGGTACAGGTCTTCGCGGAACTGCTGCTGGGAGATCATCTCCCGCAAGGGGCGGTGGGTGGCCGCGATCACCCGCACGTCGGTGTGTCGCAACTCGCTGCTGCCGACGTGGCGGAAGGTGCCCGTTTCCAGCAGACGCAGCAGCTTGACCTGCATGCTCAAGGGGATGTCGCCCACTTCGTCGAGGAAGAGGGTGCCTCCATTGGCGGATTCGGCCAAGCCCAGGCGGGCCGATGTGGCGCCGGTGAAGGCGCCTTTTTCATGGCCGAACAGTTCGCTTTCAAACAGCGTTTCGCTCAGGCTGGCACATTCCACGACGACGAAGGGCGCATTGGCCCGAGGGCTGGCCTCGTGGATGGCCTTGGCCATCAACTCCTTGCCAGTGCCAGATTCGCCCAGCAGCAGCACGCTGGCAGCAGTGGGGGCCACCCGCAGCGCCATCTCCAGGGTGGCTCGGAAAGCCGGTGCGCGCCCGACCATGCCCTGTTCAGCCCGGTTGCCCTGGCTCAGCGCCATCGACTCCATCTTCTCGATGAAATAGTGCGTGCGTCCTCGCCGGTCTTTCAGGGGCGCCAGTTCGATGTTGACATAGGCCTCACCCGATGGGGTATGGTGCAAGTGCAGTACACGTTCGCGTTGCCCCGAGACCAGCGCCCGCGCTCGGGGGCAGCTTTCACCAGCTTGATCGCAAGGTGTTTGAAAGTGATGAGACACAGCAAAGCACGTGTGCCCCCGCACGTCCTGCCCCTGCGCAAACTCGCGCAGATAAGCCGCATTCGCCGACACGATGCGGTAATCCATGTCGAACACGATGTGGGGCTCCGGCAAGCCATCCAGATAGGACATCAGGGCGGGCAGGTCTTCGGACATGGCAGTGGTTCCTTTCGTGTGACAGGTGTCTGTCATGTTGGCAGTCCATTGTGTCACTTTGGCGGTCAAATTGGCGGTGTCTTGTCAGTCAGGCAGCCCCAAGTCTTTGATTTGCCTTAGTTCTGTGGTGAGGCCCTGCTTGGCACGGTTCATGTATACAGATGGGGGTATGACGCCTGCCACCTCTCGTCTTGTTGTGCCTTCCGGTCTGGGTCGAGGGGCCTGCATCGGTCTCTACCCGACAGGTGTCGTTTCATCTCAAGGAGTCTTCAAGTGATATCCGAACAACTGGTTGACCTGTCAAGGCTGCAGTTTGCCGCCACAGCGATGTACCACTTCCTGTTCGTGCCGTTGACCATCGGCATGGTCTGGTTGCTGGTCATCATGGAAAGCGTGTACGTGATGACCGGCAAGGTCATCTGGAAGGACATGACCCGCTTCTGGGGCAAGCTCTTCGGCATCAACTTCGCGCTGGGCGTGACCACCGGCATCACGATGGAGTTCCAGTTCGGCACCAACTGGGCCTACTACTCTCACTACGTGGGCGACATCTTTGGCGCCCCGCTGGCCATTGAGGGCCTGATGGCCTTCTTCCTGGAGTCCACCTTCATTGGCCTGTTCTTCTTCGGCTGGGACCGCCTGAGCAAGACGCAACACTTGCTGGTGACCACGCTGATGGCCGTGGGTACCAACCTGTCTGCCTTGTGGATCCTGATCGCCAATGGCTGGATGCAGAACCCCGTGGGGGCCGAATTCAGCTATGAAACGATGCGGATGGAGATGGTCGACTTCTGGGCTGTGATCTTCAATCCCGATGCGCAGGCCAAGTTCGTTCACACCGTTTCGGCGGGGTATGTGACCGGCGCCATGTTCGTGCTGTCCATCTCGTCGTGGTACCTGCTCAAGGGCCGTGACGTGGAGTTTGCCAAGCGCTCTTTCCGTGTGGCGTCGGCCTTCGGCCTGGCCTCTGTGTTGAGCGTGATCGTGCTGGGTGACGAGTCGGGCTACACCGTGGGCGAGGCCCAGCAGACCAAGATGGCCGCACTCGAAGCCATGTGGGAAACCGAACCGGCCCCCGCAGGCCTCAAGCTGATCGCTGGCATCAATGAAGCCGAGCAGAAGAACGACTGGGAAGTCGAGATTCCCTACGTCATGGGCCTGATCGGTACCCGCTCGGTGGACAAGCAGATTCCCGGCATCCACGAGATCAAGGCCAAGAACCGTGAGCGTGTGATCCGCGGCATCGAAGCCGTCAAGGCCCTGGAGGCCATCCGCAAGGACCGCAACAACGAGGGTGCCAAGCAGGTGTTCGAACAGTACAAGGCGGATCTGGGCTTCGGCTTCCTGGTCAAGCAGTACACCGACGACATGAACAAGGTCACCGCCGAGATGATCGACAAGGCTGTGGACAGCACGGTGCCGGGTGTCACGCCGATGTTCTGGTCCTTCCGCGTGATGGTGGGCCTGGGTTTTGCGATGTTGGCCCTGTTCGCGCTGACCTTCTGGACCTCGCTGAAGGGCACGTTCATGAAGCGCCCCTGGCTGCTGCGCACCGCGTTGTGGATGCTGCCGGTCCCCTGGATCGCCTGTGAAGTGGGCTGGTTCGTGGCCGAGTATGGCCGTCAACCCTGGACCATCTACGGTGTCCTGCCCACGCACATGAGCGTCTCCACCCTGACTGTGGAAAGCCTGTATGGCTCGCTGATTGGCTTCGTCGGCTTCTACACCGTGTTGTTGGTGGTTGAGATGTACCTCATGGTCAAGTTCGCCCGCATGGGTCCGGGCAGCCTGGGTACCGGTCGCTACGACAACGAAGCTGCACATCACACCGCTCACGCCTGAGTTCAAACGGAGTCACACCATGTTGGATTACCCAACCCTCAAGATCATCTGGTGGCTGCTGGTGGGCGTGCTGCTCATCGGCTTTGCCATCATGGACGGCCATGACATGGGCGTCGGCAGCATGTTGCCCTTCGTCGGCAAGAACGACGTCGAGCGCCGCGTGGTCATCAACACCGTCGGCCCGCACTGGGACGGCAACCAGGTCTGGTTCATCACCGGCGGTGGGGCCATTTTTGCGGCCTGGCCGCTGGTGTATGCCACCGCCTTCAGCGGCTTTTACTGGGCCATGCTGGCGGTGTTGTGGGCCTTGTTTTTCCGCCCCGTGGGCTTTGACTACCGCAGCAAGATCCACAACGCCACCTGGCGCAGCGTGTGGGACTGGGGTCTGTTCATTGGCGGCTTCGTGCCCCCGGTCATCTTCGGTGTGGCCTTCGGCAACCTGCTGCAAGGCGTGCCCTTCGGCTTTGACGAGTACCTGATTTCCACCTACACCGGCAGCTTCTGGCAACTGCTCAACCCCTTCGCCTTGCTGGCCGGGGTGGTGAGCAGCGCGATGATCACGATGCACGGTGGCGCCTACCTGGCCCACCGCACCGAGGGGGTCATCCAGGCTCGCGCCATCAAGGGCGCCACCTGGGCGGCCGTGGTCATGGTGCTGGGCTTTGTGGGGGCCGGCATCTGGCTGCAAGGCATTGACGGCTACCGCATCAGCTCGGTGGTGAACCCCTCGGCCTTGCCCAACCCGATGGACAAGACCGTGGTGCGCGAAGCCGGTGCCTGGATGGCCAACTATGGGCAGCAGCCCCTGTTGTGGATCCTGCCTGCACTGGGCGTGGTGGGGGCTTTGGCGGCAGCCGCCTTGCTGCGAGCACGTCATACCCTGACGGCTTTCGTTTGCTCGTCCTTGGCCATCGTGGGGGTGATCGGCACGGCCGGTGCCAGCATGTTCCCCTTCGTGATGCCCTCGAGCACCATGCCCAACGCCAGCCTGACGGTGTGGGACAGCGTCTCCAGTCACCTGACCCTGGGGATCATGTTCTGGGCCACCCTGATTTTCATGCCCCTCATCGTGATGTACACGAGCTGGGCTTACAGCGTGATGCGCGGCAAGGTCACCGAGGCCTACATCCGCGAGAACGACCATGCGGCCTACTGAGCCGAGAGGAGCACACCATGAGTGATGCACACAGTCTGGATCTGCAAGACGTCGAGAGCCGACGCAACTGGCTCAAGCTCACCACCGCTGCCGGGGGCGTGGCCGCCGTGGCCACGGCCATTCCCTTTGTCTCGACCTTGCAGCCCAGTGAGCGGGCCAAGGCGCAAGGGGCGGCGGTGGAGGTCGACATCTCCAAGTTGGCGCCGGGCGAGATGATGACGGTGGAGTGGCGTGGCAAGCCTGTCTGGGTGGTGCGCCGCACCCCCGAGATGCTGGCCCAGCTGGAAGGGCACGATCAGAAGCTGGCAGACCCGGCTTCCGAGCAGCCCCAGCAGCCGCCTTATGCGCAGAACGCGACACGATCGATCAAGCCGGATCTGTTCCTGGCGGTCGGCATCTGCACCCACCTGGGCTGTTCGCCCAGCTCGGTTCCGGCGGGTAGCAACAACCCCAGTGTCGAGGCGGGATGGCCGGGCGGCTACTTCTGTCCTTGCCACGGCAGCACTTTTGACGGCGCGGGGCGGGTTTACAAAAACAAGCCCGCACCGACCAACCTGGAGGTGCCGCCGCACCGTTACGTGTCGGACACACGGATCCTGATCGGCGAAGACGACGCCAAAGCCTGAGGAGACAGTCATGTGGTATTTCGCTTGGATTCTGGGTGTGGGCTTCGCTGTGCTGCTGGCCATCCTCAACGCCATGTGGGGCGAGAACGAGGAAGCGCGCGCCAAGGGTGAGCGCTGAGCCGATTCATTCCGTGCACTGAAAGGTTTTCCATGTCCGATCAGACCTCTACCCGGCACCTGGTGGTGCTCGGGGCGGGCTTTGCTGCGCTCTCGACCGTGCGGGAGGTGCGCAAGCACGACCGCGATGTGCGCATCACGGTGATTGCCCCGCGCGCCGAATTGCACTACCTGCCCGGCATCATCTGGATTCCCTGCGGCCTGCGCCGTCGTGAAGATCTGGTGGTGCCCTTGCACAACTTCTTCCAGCGGATGAACGTCCAGTTCATCCAGGCCGAGGTCGAAGGTTTGGCGGAGCAGGGGCGCGTGGTGCTGACCACGGCAGGCCCGGTGCGCAACGACGCCCTGGTCATCGCCACGGGTGGCCGCTTCATCAAGAAGCTGCCCGGCATCGAGCACGCCATCACGCCCTGCGAGGGCATCGCGGCGGCCGAGACCATTCGTGACCGACTCAAGGCCATGCAGGGCGGGCACATCGCCATCGGCTTTGCAGGCAACCCCAACGAGCCCACAGCCGTGCGGGGTGGCCCGATGTTCGAGTTTCTGTTCGGCATCGACGAGCAGTTGCGCAGGGAAGGGCGACGCGAGCGCTTCGAGCTGACTTTCTTCAATCCGTCTTCTGAGCCGGGCGCCCGCCTCGGGCCCAAAGCCGTGCAGCACCTGCTGGCTGACATGGCACGCCGCGGCATTCACACCCACCTTGGGCACAAGATGGTGCGCTTCGATGCCGACAAGGTGGTCACCGCAGGTGGCGAGTTCCGCGCCGACCTGATCCTGTTCATGCCCGGCATGACCGGCAATGCATGGTTCGACCACACCGATTTGCCGCGCTCACCCGGGGGGCTGGTTCAGGCCGATGCCCATTGCCGCGTGGCCGACTGGCCAGGTGTCTATGTGGTGGGTGACTCGGGCAGCTTCCCCGGCCCCGACTGGATGCCCAAGCAGGCTCACATGGCTGACCTGCAAGCGCGTGCGGCCGCCGTGAACCTGTTGGCCGACCTGGCGGGGCGGCCCTCATCGGTCACCTTCAAGGTCGAGTTGATCTGCATCGTCGATGCGGTGGACCACGGCACGCTGATCTACCGCACGCCCACACGCAACATCATGCTGCCCTCATCTCGCTTGTTCCATTGGGCCAAGCGTGCTTTCGAAAAACGCTATCTGCAGCAGTACCGATGAAACGTCCTCCCATGCACCTCCGTTTTCGCTTGACCCTGGCCGCCGGGCTCATGGCCTGTGTGACCTGGGCGACTGCCGCCCCCGTCGTGGTCGGTCAGCCTTTGCCTGCCTTGGCCGTGAAAGACCAGCACGATCAGGACTGGCAGGTGCCGGCCAACGCCGAGTTGCTGATCTACTCGGCCAGCCGCGAGGCCTCGTCCAGGCTGCAAGCCATTCTCAAACAGCAGGGCCCGGACTTTCTGGCCTCCCGCCGTGCGGTGTACCTGGCCAACATGAGCCGCATGCCCGCCTTCATCACCCGCACCATGGCCTTGCCCAGCCTGCGCGATGAGCCCTTCCTCCTGGGGGTGGTGATGGATGACAAGCTCACGGCTGACTGGCCCGTCAAGGACGACGCAGTGACCTTGATCACCCTCAAAGAGGGCAAGGTGACCGGCATTGTCTTCGCGACCGATGACGCCACCGTCCGCAGGGCGCTGCGTTTGCCTGTGCCCTGAGGTTTCTTTTCTCTTCTTGTTACGCGCTCTTTGGCCCTTCTGCACCCTTTGGAAAGACTCATGATGAAGAAATCATTACTGCTTGTCGCCGCGCTGTGCGGCCTCTCGGCTGCGGCTCAGGCTACGGAGTTGTTTGTCAACATTTCCAGCGACGAAACCATGGCTCAGGGTGCCGGTCTGGTGCTGGCTGGCCAAGCCTTGGCTCAGAAAGTGCCGGTTCGCGTTTTGCTGTGCGACGATGCGGCCGACATGGCGCTGCAAGGCGAGCCGCAGGATGCGCCACTCAAGCCCAAAAACGCCACCCCCCAGCAGATGCTGCAGGGCGTGATCAAGGGCGGCGCGAAGGTGGAGGTGTGCGCGCTCTACCTGCCCAACAAGGGGCGCCAAGCCAAAGACCTGATGGAAGGTGTGACCCCTGCCAATCCCTCTGACGTGATGAGCCATGTGCTGAAGGCTGGGGTCAAGACCCTGTCGTTCTGATGTCTGTGAGGTTGCCTGCATGAACCCCTACGAGCAACTCGGTGGCGCAGAGGGCGTACGCCGTCTGGTCCAGCGCTTTTATGCCTTGATGGACGAACTGCCGGAAGCCTACACGGTCAGGCAGATACATCCTGAAAGCCTGGCAGGCAGCGAGGAAAGTCTGTTCGAATTCCTGTCCGGATGGCTGGGTGGCCCGCCCCTGTATGTGGCCAAAAAGGGGCACCCCAGACTGCGTATGCGACATCACCCCTACGCCATCGGCCCCGTGGAGCGGGACGAGTGGATGTTGTGCATGCGGCAGGCGCTCAAGGAGCAGGTCCCTGACGAGGCCTTCCGCGAGAAGCTGGAAGCAGCTTTTGCCGGCATGGCCGATCATCTGCTCAACACCCACTGACGCATCAGACCTCCGATGCAAACTTGAAACGCAATGCATGCGCTCCTCTCAACCGCCTCCTGGGCACCAGGCGCCACCTTGTTGATCTTGCGTCGGGTGGCAGCCCCCATGAAACGCGTTTGGGGTTGGTCTGAGCCGGTCTCGTGGGTCAACCGTCAGCAGGCCCTGGGCTTGATGCGCCGCAAAGATGCATCATGCCGCCGAGGTATTGTGTCGTGAACCCTCACCAGCCACAAGGAGATTCCCGCGATGCTGTTCTCGTCCGTTTGATTGATCGGTGCTGGTCATGGGTGTCGCGCTGCCCCGCCTGCTGAGAGTGGTTTTTGCATTGTGGCTGGCTTGGCTCGTCGGCTGGGCGGCAGTTGGGCAGGTGCGGGCGGGAGAGGTTGCTCTTGCCGAGTCAGGGGCTAGCGCTGCGGGGCCTCGCGAACTCGTGGTCTATGTGCGCGAAGGTTGCCCCCATTGCGCCGAAGCCAAACACTATCTGCCCGTCTTGCAGCGCGCGCGCGTGGACGTGCGCGTGGTGTTGCGTCAGGTGGATGAAGATCCGGCTGCGCGCCTGGAACTGCATCGCTTGAGCCAAATGGCGGGATACTGGCCCCCAGGTGTGCCGACTTTTGTTTACCGTGGCCAGCTCACGGTGGGCTTTGGTGAGGCAGAGGTTTCCGGGCCTGCTTTGCAAGGCTGGCTGGCCGATGTGGACGCGACGCTGGATTCACCCACATCGCCTGCGCTCGCTGCCTCAGAGGCTGGCGCCAGCGTGCCTCCCACCATGCAGAGCTGGACGAGTGAGTTGGCGCGCCTGCAAAACTGGGGGTTGCCGCTGTTCACCGTCATGGTGGGCCTGATCGACGGCTTCAACCCCTGCGCCATGTGGGTTTTGTTGTTTCTGCTTTCGCTGCTGGTGCGCTTGCGAGACCGCCGCCGCATGGCCTTGATTGCGGGCACCTTCGTGCTGGTCAGTGGGGCGGTGTACTACGCCTTCATGGCCGCTTGGCTGAACCTGTTCCAGGCGGTGGGGCTAACGGGGCCAGTGCGAGTGGCCTTGGCCTGTCTGGCCTTGGTGATCGCAGCGGTCAACATCAAGGACTATGCCGTGGGCCGGGTCGGCGTGTCCTTCTCTATTCCCGAGCGTGCCAAGCCCACGCTGTACCGTCGCATGCGGGGCGTGATGCAGGCGCATTCCCTGCCTTTGGCGATGCTGGGTGTGGCGTCGTTGGCGGTGGCCGTCAACCTGGTCGAGTTGCTGTGCACCGCAGGCTTGCCGGCCATGTACACGGCCATCCTCACGCAGCAAGCACTCAGCCCATCGGCGCATTACGCCTACCTGGCGCTGTACATCTTGGGCTACATCGCCGATGACAGCCTCATGGTGGGCACGGCGGTGTATGCCCTGGCCAATGACAAACTCACTGAACAGGCCGGCCGGCGCTTGAAGCTGATCAGCGGCGTGGTCATGGCGGTACTGGGTGCGGTCATGCTGCTGCGACCACAGTGGTTGACCTGACTGGCTCACTGCCTCATGGTCCCAGGTGATGGAAACCTCTATGCCTGTCATGAGGATTCGCGATGATGCTATGAGGGTGGATGCAAAAAAATAGGGCTACAGTGAATTACGCACTCCCCAGCGCGGTCACTGAACAGTGTGTGATCACGCTGGGCGGCTCACCTCTCCCCCATTGAATCCAGCAAAGGAGATCGACATGGATCAACAAAACTCTGGCTCGACCGGCAAGTGCCCCGTCATGCATGGCGGCGCCACTTCGGCCAGTAGCACGAACATGGATTGGTGGCCCAAGGCCCTCAACCTCGACATCCTGCACCAGCACGACAGCAAGACCAATCCGCTGGGCCCCAACTTCAACTACCGTGAAGAAGTCAAGAAGCTGGACGTGGACGCCTTGAAGAAGGACCTCAAGGCCCTGATGACCAACAGCCAGGACTGGTGGCCGGCTGACTGGGGTCACTACGGCGGCCTGATGATCCGCATGGCCTGGCACTCGGCTGGTACCTACCGCATTGCTGACGGCCGTGGCGGCGGTGGCACGGGCAACCAGCGCTTTGCCCCCATCAATTCTTGGCCTGACAACGCCAACCTCGACAAGGCTCGCCGCCTGCTGTGGCCGATCAAGAAGAAGTACGGCAACAAGCTCAGCTGGGCTGACTTGATCATCCTGGCCGGCAACATGGCCTATGAGTCGATGGGCTTGAAGACCTTCGGCTTTGCCTTCGGTCGCGAAGACATCTGGCACCCCGAGAAGGACACCTATTGGGGCTCTGAGAAGGAGTGGTTGGCTCCTACGGGTGCCAAGGGCAGCCGTTACTCGGGCGAGCGCGATCTCGAGAACCCGCTGGCGGCCGTGATGATGGGCTTGATCTACGTGAACCCGGAAGGCGTTGACGGCAAACCTGATCCTCTCAAGACGGCTCATGACGTGCGCGTGACCTTCGCCCGCATGGCGATGAACGATGAGGAAACGGTGGCCTTGACCGCCGGTGGTCACACTGTGGGCAAGTGCCACGGTAATGGCAGTGCAGCCAACCTCGGCCCGGCGCCTGAGGGTGCCGAGTTGGAAGAACAGGGCCTGGGCTGGAACAACCACAAGAGCCGTGGCATCGGCCGGGACACCGTCACCAGCGGGATCGAGGGCGCCTGGACCACGCATCCGACGCAATGGGACAACGGCTACTTCGATCTGCTGCTTGGCTATGAGTGGGAGTTGAAGAAGAGCCCGGCCGGTGCCTGGCAGTGGGAGCCCATCAACATCAAGGAAGAAGACAAGCCGGTGGATGTGGAGGATCCGTCGATCCGCTACAACCCCATCATGACCGACGCCGACATGGCGATGAAGATGGACCCCGAATATCGAAAGATTTCGGAGCGCTTCCACAAGGATCCGGCCTACTTCTCCGAAGTGTTCGCTCGCGCCTGGTTCAAACTGACCCACCGTGACATGGGGCCGAAGTCTCGCTACATTGGGCCCGATGCACCGGCAGAAGACCTGATCTGGCAAGACCCGATCCCGGCCGGCAAGACTGGCTACGACGTGGCCGCCGTCAAGGCCAAGATCGCCGCAGCAGGGCTGTCCATCAGTGACATGGTCAGCACCGCCTGGGACAGCGCTCGCACCTATCGGGGCTCTGACAAACGCGGTGGCGCCAATGGTGCCCGCATCCGCCTCGCGCCGCAGAAGGACTGGGAAGGCAATGAGCCCGCACGTCTGGCCAAAGTGCTGGCAGTGTACGAAAAGATCGCTGCCGAGACCGGTGCCAGTGTGGCCGACGTGATCGTGCTGGCCGGCAACCTGGGTGTGGAACAAGCTGCCAAGGCTGCGGGTGTGGACGTGGCCGTGCCTTTCACGCCGGGCCGTGGTGACGCGTCTCAAGACATGACTGACGTCGAGTCTTTTGACGTGCTGGAGCCTCTGGCCGATGGCTTCCGCAACTGGCTCAAGAAGGATTACGTCGTCAGTGCTGAAGAGCTGATGCTCGACCGTGCGCAACTGCTGCGTCTTACGGCTTGCGAGATGACCGTGTTGGTCGGTGGCATGCGTGTGCTGGGCACCAACTACGGCGGGACGAAGCACGGGGTCTTCACCGACCGCGTGGGCGCACTGACGAACGATTTCTTCGTCAACCTGACCGACATGGCCTACACCTGGAAGCCCACGGGCCGCAACAGCTATGCCATCGTCGATCGCAAGTCGGGGGCCACCAAGTGGACGGCCACTCGCGCAGACCTGGTGTTTGGTTCGAACTCTGTGCTGCGGGCTTACGCAGAGGTCTATGCCCAGGACGACAACAAAGCGAAGTTCGTTCAAGACTTCGTGGCTGCCTGGACCAAGGTCATGAATGCTGATCGCTTCGACCTGGCTTGATGCTTTGAGTTGAACAAGCGCCCCGGCAGTCCTTTGGGTTGCCGGGGCGCCGTTCATTCAGAGGTCCGTTGCTTGTTCCACGCGTCTCAGTGAAAACCCTCTTGTATACCCTGTGGGGTATGTAAACAATGTGACTGAGGCGTGATCATTGGCCATCACGCAACCGTGCTCAGGAGGTTCCGATGGGTGACACACGCAAGTCCCGCGATCCGGGTCAACATACGGCGACGCAAGCGATGGCGTCGCGCCGAGATGTGCTTGGCTTGGCGGCAACCGCTCCATTGGTGGCAGGTTTGGTGTCAGGCGCATCACCCGTCAGGGCGGCCAAGCTCAGCACCAAGGCGCACATCGTCATCGTGGGTGGCGGTCTGGGTGGCATTGCCATGGCCAACCGTCTGTCCAGCATGCTCGACGGCGCACGCCTGACCCTGATCGATGCCAAGCAGGAGCACAACTACCAGCCCGGTTACACCCTCGTGGGCACCGGTATCTGGCCGGTTGAGAAGGTCATCAACCGCAACGCCGACTATCACCCCAGCGGGCTCAACTGGATTCAGGAGATGGCCGCAGGCTTCGACCCCCAGACCAACACGGTCATCACCGCGGGGGGGCAGAAGGTGCGCTACGACTACCTGGTGGTTGCCACGGGCACCCATCAGGACTGGTCTCTCATCGAGGGCATGGATGTGCAGGCCATAGGCAGCAACGGCCTGGGCAGCGTGTACCCCAGCCCGCAGGCCGCGCTCAACACCTGGAAGGCCATGCAGGCCTTCACGGCCAGGGGCGGTGAGGCGGTGATGACCCTGCCTGCCACGCCGTTGAAGTGCGCAGGCGCGCCCTTGAAGCTGACCTTCATGGTGCGAGATCGTTTGCTGCAGGCCGGCACCTTGGGCAAGTCCAAGGTCACCTTCCATTCCGCCTTGAAAGACAGCATCTTTGGCGTCAAGCCGGTCAATGACAATGTGCTTGAACGTTGGGGCAAGCTGGGCATTGACGTGGTCTACCAGCACCGGCTCAAAGCCGTGGACATTGGGGGGCGCAAGGCCACGTTTGCGGTACCGGATGCGCCGGACCTGGTTGTGCCTTACGACTTTCTGCACGCGGTGCCACCCATGCGTGCGCCCGATGCAGTCCGCAACAGCGATCTGGCCGTCAAGCAGGGGCCCATGGCTGCTGGCGGCTGGCTAGACGTGGACAAAGCCACCTTGCAACACAAACGCTTTCCCAATGTTTTCGGCGTCGGAGACATCAACGGCACGCCCCGCGGCAAGACGGCCGCCACCATCAAGAAGAGCGCCCCCATCGTCGCGCACAACCTGGTGGAAGTCATTGCAGGCCGTCAGGCCAATGAGCAGTTCGACGGATACACCTCGTGTCCCTTGCTGATCCGCGAGGGTTCCGCGCTGTTGGTGGAGTTTGACTACGAGGGGCGGCTGGTGCCCTCACTGCCGGGCATCGAGCCTTTGCAAGACAGCTTCCTGGCGTGGCTGATGAAGGTGCGTTTGCTCAAGCCAGCGTATCTGTCCGTGCTCAAGGGCCATGCCTGAGGCGGCGTCTGCAACCACTCACGAGGAGTTGATCATGTATGAAATCTGGCTGATGATGAACATCGCCTGGGAGTTGATGCTGCCTGCGATGCCGGTCCTGGCGGTGTTGTTGCTGGCATGGCTGGCCTTGATGGCTCGCGCTCAGTTCAGTGGCAGGGTCAACTGGGCAGGTGGCCTCGGGCGTGCCATGCTGATCGGGTTGGTGGTGGCTGTGGTGGCCTTTTTCATCGTGCCCGCATCGCTGAAGTCTGGGGTCTCTGAGATGGGCTATTGGGCTGACTGGCTCACCTTGCTGGGTTTGTCCGGGGCAGCAGGCGCCATCGTGACGGTGCTGTTGTGGCCAATCTTGTCGGTGCGCCGTCCGGCACACTGATGCCATTCTGATCATTTCGACTGAGACGAACTTGTACTCCCTCTCGCTCGGGCCACTGGCATTGCCGGTGGCCCCTTTGCTTTTGATTGTGGCCGTGTGGCTGGGTGCTTGGCTGGCGGGCCGTTGGGCTCATCGACGTTCAGGCTTGCCAGTCGGTGAGCGTCCGGGCGATGAGCTTGTGCATGCGGCCTGGTGGGGGTTGCTGTGGGCGCGTCTGGTGCATGTGGGGCTGAACGCCGACCTTTACCTTCCTCACCCACTGGCTGTGCTCGATGTTCGCGATGGCGGCTGGCATGGCTGGAGCGGATGGGCCGCCGGACTATTGTGGCTGCTGTGGAAGGCTTGGCGCCGGCCAGCCTGGCGCCAAGCCATGGGGTTGGGTGTGGCGGCGGGCAGCCTGGTGTGGGGGACTGCGAGCTGGGCCTTGAGCCCGGATGATGCGCAGCCTCCTTTGCCTGGAGTGCGGGTGTACCACCCGACCAATGGCTCCGTGCAGGCCTTGCCCAGCCTTGGGCGCGGGCAGTTGCGGGTCATCAACCTCTGGGCCTCGTGGTGCGGGCCGTGCCGGCAGGAAATGCCCATCTTTGCGCGCCTGCAGCGTACCGAAGCCGATGTGCAGTTTCTGTTCATCAACCAGGGTGAGTCAACTCAAGACGTGCAGGCCTACCTGCGCAGCACCCAGCTGCCCTTGCAAGGTGTGTGGCTCGACTCATCCTCGGAATTAGGGCCTGCCGTGGGAGTGGCCGGCTTGCCGGCGACCTTGTTTGTCGACCCCGATGGCCGCATCGTTGAACTCCATTTCGGGGTGTTGAGTGAACCGGCGCTCCAAGCCCGCCTGCGCGCATTGCGTGAGGCGTCCTGATGCCCGAATGATCTTCTAGCGTGATACCGACATGTCTCCCTCAGCAAAATCTCCCTTGATCCACAATGAACTGCAAATCTTGGCCGAACTGGTGATGCTGGAGGGCCAACGCATCATCGAGTTGGGCTGCGGCAATGCCAGGCTGGCCCGCCAACTGGTGCAGGCCTACCCCACCAGTCATGTCACGGGGCTGGAAGTGGACGAGCGCCAACATGCCAAGAACCTGGCGGCACCTCAAGAAGGACTGAGCTTCGTGGCCGCAGGCGCGCAAGCGGTGCCTTTTGCGGATGCGTCCTTCGACCTGGCGCTGATGCTGAAGTCCTTGCACCACGTGCCTCTACCTTTGCTGGACCAGGCATTGAGCGAAGTGGCACGCGTGCTGCGCCCGGGCGGGCACCTGTATGTCTCGGAGCCGGTGTACGACGGCCCGCTCAACGAGATCGTGCGCCTGTTCAATGACGAGGGGGAAGTGCGTGCCGCCGCGCAGTCTGCGGTGGACCGGGCGCTCGCTCACGGTCCGTGGGAGCAGGTGGCTGAGCGACGCTTTGACATGCCCGTGCACTACGCGGACTTCAATGAGTTTGAAGAGCGCATGATGCGACCCACCTTTGCCGACCACGCCTTGACCGATGAATTGATTGCCCGGGTGGCTCGGGCCTTTGCGCCGCACTGTGGCCCCTCAGGTGCCGACTTCACGCGCCCGATGCATGTGCGTCTGCTGCGTCGCATCGAGCGCAGCGAGGCGTCGCGATGAACCTGTTCAAGGCCCTCGCGCATCGCGCCTTGCTGTGGGGACTGCGCGCACCGCGTCTTGAGCATTCGGTGATGCCCGAGGGGCTGGCATTGGATGGGCAGCACATTCGCCCGGTCTGGATCGAAGGGGAGGGGGGCAGTCGTCTGTTTGCCTGGTACATCGCTCCGCCTGGCCCACAGGGGGTGTTGGCGCCAGGGGCTGTGCTGATGCACGGCTGGGGTGCGCATGCAGGGCTGATGTTGCCGGCTGCCCCTTGGTTGCATGAGGCCGGTTTGGCCCTGCTGGTGTTGGATGCACGCGGCCATGGCTTGAGCAGTGCCGTGGACTTTCAGTCCTTGCCACGGTTTGCGCAGGACGTGGAGGCCGGCCTGGCCTGGCTACGCCAGCAGCCGGAGGTGGATGCTTCGCGCCTGGCCTTGATCGGTCACTCCGTGGGCGCGGGGGCGGTCTTGCTGTCCGCCACACGCCAGCCCGCCGTGCGCGCGGTCATCAGCCTGAGCGCATTTGCGCACCCGGCCGAGGTCATGCAGCGCTGGCTGGCGCAGATGCGTATTCCGTCTCGCTGGCCGGGACGCTGGATCCTTTCCCACGTGCAGGAAGTGATCGGCGCCCGTTTTGACGAGATTGCACCGCTGCGCAGTGCTGGTGCGATCACTTGTCCCATCCTGTTTGTGCATGGCCAGGACGACGAGACCGTGCCCTTCACAGATGCCTTGCGCCTGGCTGAAGCGTGCGGCGTGGGTGCCGAGGCTTGCCTGGCTGTACCGGGTGGACATGACCTGACCCACGGACTGGGCCCGGATCACGTGCAACGCATGATGAGCTTCCTGCGTTCCTCACTGGCGCCGGCACCGGGGTGATGCACCGATGAAGCCGTGTTGGCCGTGTTGGCCGTGCGCAAAGCTGATCTGATCACACATGGGTTGTGTGAGTTTTTGGTATGGTGTCACCATGGCACAAGCAACGTGGTGCCGCCCCTTTTTTTCAGGAGCAAGAAGATGGCAAAGCAATCCAAGAAGCTGTCGATGGACATCGGCATCAGCGAAGCTGACCGCAAGAAAATCGCCGAAGGCCTGTCGGCCCTGCTGGCAGACAGCTACACCCTGTATCTGATGACCCACAACTTCCACTGGAACGTCACCGGTCCGCAGTTCAACAGCCTGCACAACATGTTCATGGACCAGTACACCGAGCAGTGGAACGCCCTTGACCTGATCGCCGAGCGCATCCGTGCTCTGGGTTTTGCCGCACCGGGCACCTACAAGGAGTTCGTCAAGCTGGCTTCCATCAAGGAAGTGGACGGCGTGCCCAAGGCCACCGACATGATCCGTCACCTGGTGGCAGCCCAGGAAGCCACGGCCCGTACCGCCCGCAAGCTGTTCCCTGTGGTGGACGAGGCCAATGACCAGCCCACCGCCGACGTGCTGACCCAGCGCATTGACGTGCACGAGAAGACCGCATGGATGCTGCGCAGCCTGCTGGAAGACTGAGCCGCGCTGCGCTCAGTGGTCCTTCATCTTCATGATGCCCATCGCCTGCATCACGATCTTCTCGTAGATCGGCTCTGAAGTGCCTTTCTTCATCTTGCGAAGGAAGTACTTCTCGAAGGCGATCTTGGCGAGGTGCACCCAATAGCCCTCGCCAAACCAGTTCACGTTGCGCGGCGGGATCTGGGGCAGGGCGATGAAGGCCGCGCCGCGGTCGCCAAAGTCGGCCAGACACACGGCGTTCCACGTGGCTTTCTGGCTGGGGTTGAACCCGTCCAGCAAGGCACGGATGTTGTGGGCCGTGGCCGTCACCATCGACTCGATCATGAAGCCCGTCTTGGGCACGCCCGTGGGAACGGGTGTCGGCTCCGTGGGTGCAATGGCCACGCACACGCCGATCGCAAACACATTCGGGTAGCGCGGATTGCGCTGGTGCTCGTCGATCAGCACAAAGCCTCGGGGGTTGACCAAGCCCTCAATGCCAAAGACGGCGTCAATGCCCTTGAACGCGGGCAGCATCATCGAGTACTTGAAGGGCAGCACATGGTCCTTCTTGGGCTTGCCGTCCTCGTCATGCTCGGTGACGTGCACCTGCCCTTGCTCCACCTTCGTCACCTTGGCATTGCAGATCCAGCGGATCGCCTTGTCACGGAAGATGGACTCCATCAGGCTCTTGCTGTCGCCCACGCCATTGAGGCCCAGGTGGCCGATGTAGGGTTCGGACGTCACATAGGTCATCGGCACCTTGTCGCGGATCTTGCGCCGGCGCAGGTCGGTCTCCATGATCATCGTGTACTCATAGGCAGGCCCAAAGCACGAGGCTCCCTGTACCGCCCCCACGACGATGGGACCTGGATCGGTCACAAACTTCATCCACGCGTCTTTGGCGTGTTCGGCGTGGTCCACATGGCAAACGGACTGCGTGAAGCCCTCCGGCCCCAGGCCTTCGATCTCGTCAAAGGCCAGTTTGGGCCCGGTGGCAATGACCAGATAGTCGTAGTCCACCTCTCGCCCATCGTCCAGGCGCACCTTGTTGTGCTCAGGGTCCACGCGCTGGGCACCCACCGGGATGAAGGCGATGCCTTTGTTCTCCAGAATCGGTGCGATGGGCAACTCGATTTCATCGCGATCGCGCCAGTCCACCGCGACCCATGGGTTGGACGGGACGAAATGGAATGTGGGGCTGTTGGAGATGACGGTGACGGTGTCCGTCTCTCGGGCCTGTTCCTTCATCTCGAAGGCCATTGGCAAGCCGCCCAAGCCTGCACCCAAGATCACGATGTGTGCCATGCCGCTCTCCCTGTGTCATACCTTTGTGGGTACCAGAGAGATGCTGAACCTCAGGGTGCAGGTGGGTTACAGGGTATACCCGGTGCTGAAACGCTGGGGGACGCCTGCTTCAGGCAGGCACGGCCCCGGCAACGACGTCCCAGGCCCGCAGCGCCTCGGCGGAGTACATCAGCGAGGGGCCGCCGCCCATGTAGACGGCGATCGTCAGCATCTCTTCCAGCTCCGCGCGGGTGGCACCCAGCTTGTGCAGGGCCTTCACATGGAAGCCGATGCAGCCCGAGCAGTGCTGGCTCACACCGATGGCCAGAGCGATCAGTTCCTTGTTCTTGGCGCTGATGGCGCCCTCGGCCATGGCCGCCTGGGCCAGCTGGCCGAAACCACGCATGGCCTCAGACTGGGACTTGCGAAACGGCGCCAGACAGCTGTTGATGTCTTGCATGAGGCCGGTGTGGTCGAACGTACTCACTTGGTATCTCCGTTGGGATGAGAAGAGGGGAGGTCGGTCAGGCGGTGACGCAGGTGGAAGCCGTCCGAGTCGGGCTTGAGCCCTTCCTTGTCTCGGCGGGCCTGAACCTGCAGGGTGATGTGGCGCGTTGTCTCCAGGCCCAGCTCGTTCACCGTCTGGGCCATCAGGTCGCAGCGCAAAGCCAGCAGCCCCCGCAACTCTTCCCACTCACGCTTGAGTCGCCGGTCGCTGGCACTGGGCGTGGTGCTCTGGCCTGCGGACAGGCGGAAGAAAGGGTGATCCCGTTTGAGGATGTGTTCGATGTCCGTCTCCGATCCCAGGTCGGCGCCGAGCACCTTGGCCAGCACGGCGATGCGCGCATTGAGCTCGGTCAGCGAGTCTTCGACGCGGCGAGCCTGGTCGCCCACCACAGGGGTGTGGTGGGCAGGAGGATGAGCTGTCATGAACAGTGAGTGGGAGAGGGGCTCAGCGGATCTTGCCCAGGAGCTTTTCGATTTCGCCGAACATGTCGTCCATTTCCGGACTGCCTTCAGCCGGGGTGCCCAGCTTGTCTTGCAGTTGTTGCTCCATGAAACAGACGGTCATGCGCACGTAGGTGCTGTCCAGCGCCTTGCGCACGGCGGCCATTTGGGTGGCGATCGGCAGGCAGGATTCGCCTTCTTCGATCATGCGCTGGATGCCTCTCAGCTGCCCTTCGGCGCGCTTGAGTCGGTTGAGGATGTCGGTGCGGCTCTTTTCGTTGTTCAGGGCTGCCATGTTGCAGTCGTCCGCCTGTGCGGTGGAAGTACGTCGATCAGTCATTGTGCAACGCCTTTCAAGCTGAGCCGCAGCCAGATGTCAGGGATGTGTCAGCAGCACGCTGCATCCTTGAAGCCGAGCTTGCGCAAAATGATGGCCAGCGGGCAAAAGTTCGTGAAGCCGAACTGGAACAGGTTGGCGCCCACAAAGGCGGTGAAAGCCAGGGCCCATTTCGAGACAAACAGCGGGCTGCCTTCCACGCCCAGCGCGAGTGAGAGCATGATGAACAGGCCGGCGATGATGCGGATCATGCGTTCAACGGTCATGTGAAACTCCTTGAAAAGTGTGGGGGAAGCGCTCTCAGGCCGCTTCCAGCTTGCGGCGGTAGGCCGCGTAGTACAGCACCGGGATCAGCACCAGCGTGAGCAGGGTGGAAACCAGGATGCCGAAGATCAGGGACACGGCCAGACCGCTGAAGATGGGGTCGTCGAGGATGAAGAAGGCGCCCACCATGGCGGCGATGCCGGTCAGTGCAATCGGCTGAGCTCGCACGGCGGCCGAGGAGACGACGGCTTCCTTGAAGGCCATGCCCTGGGCCACTTGCAGCTCGATGAAGTCCACCAGCAAGATGGAGTTGCGCACGATGATGCCGGCCAGGGCGATCATCCCGATCATCGAGGTGGCGGTGAACTGGGCGCCCAGCAGGGCGTGGCCCGGCATCACGCCGATGATGGTCAGCGGGATGGGCGCCATGATGATCAGCGGCGTGCGGTAGGACTTGAACTGTGCCACCACCAGCAGGTAGATCAGGATGAGGCCCACGCCATAGGCTGCGCCCATGTCGCGGAAGGTCTCGTAGGTGATCTGCCATTCACCGTCCCACTTCAGGCTGTAGCCACGGAAGGGATCGTCGGGCTGGCGAATCCAGTACTCGTCGATGCCGCCGGTGTCGGGCAGAGCGGCCGCGGCCAGCTTGTCGCGGATGGCGAACAGGCCATACAGCGGCGAGTCGAGTTGGCCGGCCATGTCGCCAAACACATAGCTCACCGGCAGCAGGTCTTTGGTGAACAGGGGCTTGTCGATGCGGCCACGCTCCACGCGGACCAGTTCGGACAAGGGCACCAGCTGGCCGTTGGCCGCACGCAGGGGCAGGCCCAGCAGCGTGTCCAGACCCACTTGTGATTCACGCGGCAGCTGGATGCGCACGGGCACCGGCAGCTTGGCCTGGCCGTCGTGCAGGAAGGCGGCATCCGCACCCGAGAGGGCCGATTGCACCGCTTGCGCCACCACGGCCACCGGGATGCCGAGGGACTCGGCACGTTGGCGCTGCACGCGCAGGAACACACGCTCGGCGTCCTCTTTCAGGCTGGTGTCCACGCCGACGATGTCGGGCGTGCCGGCAAAGGCCCCCGCCACGCGCTGGGCCAGTTGTTGGCGGCCGGCTTCGTCGGGGCCGTAAATCTCGGCTACCAGGGGCGACATGACGGGCGGGCCCGGCGGCACTTCCACCACCTTGATGCGGCCGCCATGGCGGCTGGCGATCTTCTCCAGCTCGGGGCGAAGGCGTTGGGCAATCGGGTGGCTTTGCTCGTGGCGGTGGGCCTTGTCCACCAGATTGACCTGCAGGTCACCCTGTTCGGCGTCGGCGCGCAGGTAGTACTGCCGTACCAGGCCGTTGAAGGTGATGGGCGAGGCCGTGCCGGCATAGCCTTGCACGTTCTGCACTTCAGGCTGCTGTGCCAGGAAGGCACTCATGTCCTGCAAGGCGGCAGCCGTGTCTTCCACGGGCGTGCCAGCGGGCATGTCCAGCACCACCTGGAACTCGCTCTTGTTGTCGAAGGGCAGCATTTTCAGCACCACCCCGATGCCAGACGACGGGATGGTGGCCAGGGCAATCGACACCATCAACGCGGCCAGCACGCCCAGGCCCATGGTCCAGCGCTTGCCGCGGTGTACCAGCAGCGGCATCAGCACGCGGTGGAACACGGCTTGCAGCTTGGCGGCCAAACCGCTGGGCGCATGGGGTGTGTCGTCACCATGGGCATCGTGGGCCCCACCGTGCGACTTCATCAGCTTGAGCGCCAGCCACGGGGTCACCGTGAAGGCGATGCCCAGCGACAGCGCCATGCCCAGGCTGGAGTTGATGGGGATGGGGCTCATGTACGGCCCCATCAGGCCGCTCACGAAGGCCATGGGCAGCAGGGCGGCGATCACGGTCAGCGTGGCCAGGATGGTGGGGCCCCCCACCTCGTCCACGGCCAGCGGGATGATCTCGCGCAGCGGCTTGCCAGGTGTGAGTTGCTGGTGGCGGTGGATGTTCTCGACCACCACGATGGCGTCATCGACCAGGATGCCGATGGAGAAAATCAGGGCGAACAGCGAGACGCGGTTGAGCGTGAAGCCCCAGGCCCAAGACGCAAACAGCGTGGCAGTGAGGGTGAGGATCACCGCCGCGCCCACGATGACGGCCTCGCGACGGCCCAGCGCCAGGCCCACCAACAGGATGACCGAGCCGGTGGCAAACGCCAGCTTCTGGATCAGCTTGTTGGCCTTTTCCTCGGCGGTCACGCCATAGTCGCGGGTCACGGTCACTTCCACATCGGCCGGCACCACGGTGTTGCGCAGGTTGTCCAGGCGGGCCAGGGCGGCGCGGGCCACGTCCACGGCATTCTGGCCGGGCTTCTTGGTCACGATGAGGGTGACGGCCGGGTAGGCGCCGCCGGGGGCAGGCGCCAAGGCCGCCTCGGGCGTGTCGGCGGGTGTCTGCCCAGGGGTGTACCAGACGTGGCGGCTGGCCTGCTGCGAGCCGGCCTCCACCTGGGCCACTTCATGCAGGTACACCGGCTTGCCCTGGTGCACGCCCACGACCAGTTGGCGCACATCGTCAGCCGAGCGCAGGAATTCACCCGTCTCGATGGTCAGCAACTGGCTGCGGCCATTGGCCTGGGGGGCCAGCACGGCACCCGAAGGCAGGCTCAGATTAGCGGCGGCCAGCGACTGTTGCAGGCCGTTGAGATCCACGCCGCGCTCCCGCAGGCGGCTCGGGTCCACGGTCACCATCACGGCCTGGCTGGGGCCACCGATGGTTTGCACCTCGCGGGTGCCAGGTACGCGCTTGAGTTCAGCTTCCAGCGTGCGGGCCACACGTTCCAGTTCCAGTCCCGACTGGTGGTCGCGGCTCCACAGTGTTACGCCCAGCACGGGCACATCGTCAATGCCCTTGGGTTTGACGATGGGGGGCAGGGCGCCCAGGTTGCGGGGCAGCCAGTCCTGGTTGGCGTTGAGCACGTCGTACAGGCGCACCAGGGCTTCGGTGCGCGGCACGCCCACCTTGAACTGCACGGTCATCACCGCCATGCCGGGGCGAGAGACGGAATAGGTGTGCTCGATGTCGGCGATCTGGCTGAGCACCTGCTCGGCAGGCCGGGCGATCATGTTCTGCACGTCGGTGCTGGAGGCGCCCGGGAAAGGCACCATCACGTTCGCCATCGTGACGTTGATCTGTGGCTCTTCCTCGCGCGGCGTGACCAGCACGGCAAACAGCCCCAGCAGCATGGCCACGATGGCCAGCAGCGGGGTCATCGCGTTGCTCTGGAAGGTGCGGGCCAGCCGCCCGGCAATGCCCAGGGCGGGTGGGGTGGCGTCGGGGTGCTGGCTCATGGCTTGGCGGGTGTGGCGTTGGCCAGGCCGGCCTTCAGGGCATCGGCCGCGATGACATCACCCGGGCGCACGCCGCTCAGCAGCGTGACAGGACCGGTCGAGGTGGCTGGCGTGCCAGTGCGCACGGCCTGCAGCATGAAGCGATCGCCCCGCACCACATACACGGCCGTCAGCTCACCACGGCGCAACACGGCCTGAGCCGGCACCGTCAGGGGCGCTGTAGCCTGCGTGGATGCGCCTGCAGTCGGGGCAGAGGGGGCTTTCAGATCGGCAAAGCGCACTCGCACGGTCTGGCCGGGCAGGGCGGCCACTTCGGGCAAGTCCAGTCGCCATTCCACGGTCTGGGACACCGGGTCGGCGCCCGGCAGGGACACCACCTGGGTCGGCTTCAGCCACGCGGCTTGACCACCCGCTACTGGCACTTCCACCTCGACACGTTGTGCTGTGCGCGCGGCATCGGCCTGCGAGGCGGGCACCTGCACCACGGCGCGCAGTGGGCGGGGGGCATACAAGGTCAGCACAGGGCGGCCGGGCGCGGCCAGGTCGCCCACTTCCACATGGGTGTTCAGCACGCGTCCGTCAAAGGGGGCGGTCACGGTGGTGAAGCCTTGGGCCAAAGCGGCCTGCGAGCGGCCAGCACGCGCCGCCGCCACGCCGGCCTGGGCGGCTTGCCACTGAGCGCGGGCGCTGTCCAGGGCCGCATCGCTGATGAAGCCCTGGGCCTTCAGCTGCTGGCTGCGTTCCCACTGCATACGGGCCTGGTTGAACTGGGCCTCGGCCTGGGCCACATCGGCCTGGCTGCGCAGCAGGCCTGCGGACGTGTCCCGGGCGTCGATGCGGGCCAGCACCTGGCCTGCCTTCACAGTGTCACCGGCCTTGACCAGCAGGGCCGTGACGTTGCCGGGCACCTGAGCGGCTACGGTGCTCTGGCGCACAGCCTGGATCACACCTTCCCACTGGCGTTCCAGGCCCTGTGCCTGCGCCTGCAGTTTCAAGGTGGGCACCACTGGGGCGGCGGCCTGCGCAGGTGTCCACACCGACAGAGTCAGCAGCAAGGTGGCAGAGAGGCAACAGTGTCGTGCGAGCGGGAAGGCCATCGACGGCTCCTTGATTGAACTGCTTGCGAGTATATACATACCCAGTGGGGTATGCAATGAGGGCTGGCAGGGGACGGTGCAGGCCCGGCCTCAGGTGCGCCGAATCCCGTGTCGCCCAGCCTCAACCCGGGATCAACACGCTGCTGCCAGACTTGGCCGGGTCGTAATACACCTTCACCTGCTTGCCCACGGGAAAGGGCGCAATCTCGGCCTCGGCTTCTTCCTGGGTGAAGTGGTGTCGTCCGAAGGCCCGCAAGCGCTTGCCCGTGTGGGGGACGCCGTTGACCTCGTAGCGGTACTGCACCTCGGTCTGCCACCGGTGGCTGGGTGTGCCCAGGTCTTCGCCAAAGTCGTTCTGGCTGTAGGCGCGCGACACGGTCACCTCGCCCATCACATAGGGCCACTCAGGGCTGTGCTGGCGAATCTGCCAGGCGCGCCAGGCCAGCACGCCAAACAGCAACACAAACCCGATAACGATGTATTTGCCGATGTCGTCCGACATGCCAGGAAAATGGGGTGAGAACGACCCATTGTGCGTCAGCCGGGCGGCTGCCCACAAGTCAGGTGCCTCCCCTCGGCCTGCGTAGGCCCAACCCATGCGGCGGCTGCGTTTTAGGCGAAGATGGGAGCCTTTCCCGCATTCCTTTGTCGTCAGCGTCTCCATGTCTCAGCTTGCCGTGCCTCCCAGTCCCTTTTACGCTCACCTGTCTCGCCTGCGTTTCATCAAGCGCTGGGGCCTGATGCGCAATGCGGTCGAAGAAGACGTGGCGCAGCACAGCTGGGAGGTGGCCGTGCTGGCGCACGCTCTGGCCGTCATCAGCCGCGATGTACTGGGCAACGACGTCGACCCGAACGCCGTGGCCACGCGCGCCTTGTTCCATGACGCCACAGAGGCCATCACCGGTGACCTGCCCACGCCGGTGAAATACTCGCCTGCCATGCGCCACGCCACCCAGCACCTGGAGGGCGAGGTGTGCAGTGAAATGCTGCAACTGCTGCCCGCGGCCTTGCTGCCCGCCATCCGCAGCGCCATGGACCACCACGAGTGGCCCGACCACGAAGCGCGTCTCGTCAAGTCGGCCGACCGCCTGGCCGCCTGGCTCAAATGCCGTGCCGAGTTGCGTTACGGCAACCAGGAGTTCGAGCAGGCCGCCCAGCAGGTGCGCGCCAAGATGGACGAGCACATGACGCCCGAGTTGCGCTACTTTCTCGATACCTTCGGTCCGGCCTTCGAGCTGACGCTCGACTCGCTGATGCAGGGGGAGTGACACGATGGCCCGCACCCCCAACCCCACGCCCTTGCTGGATGCCAGCTTCGCCGACCCCGAAGCGATGGCCGAGGTGCTCGATGGCCACCCCGACTACCGCGTGCTGCGCCGCCTCAAGCCTCGGCGTGAGTTCGGCCACAAGCGTCAGGGTGAAATCGCCAAGGTGTTGATCCTCGACACCGAAACCACCGGCCTGGACAGCAGCCGCGACCGCATCATCGAGCTGGCCCTGATCCTGGTGGACGTGGACCAGGCCACCGGCTTGCCCCTGCAGGTACAGGAGGTATTCGACGAGTTGGAGGACCCTGGGCGACCCATTCCGGCCGAGGCCACCCGCGTCACCGGCATCACCGATGCCATGGTGGCTGGCAAGCGCCTGGACGAGGCCCGCATCGCCGAACTGACGAAGGGGGTGGATCTGGTCATTGCCCACAACGCCCGCTTCGACCGAGGCTTCGTCGAGGCCCGCTTGCCCGCCTTTGCGCAACTGCCCTGGACCTGCTCCGTGGCTGAAATTGACTGGCAGGCGCAGGGCCGCGGCTCGGCCAAGCTCGAGTTCCTGGCGCACGAGCTGGGTTTCTTCTACGACGCCCACCGTGCCGAGATGGACTGCCACGCCCTGTTGGCCGTGCTGGCTGCCCCCTTGCCCAACACCGGCGAGACCGGGCTGGCGCGCCTGCTGGCGGCGGCGCAGTCGACCAGCTACCGCGTGCAGGCCACCGGCTCACCGTTTGCCAGCAAGGATGCCTTGCGGGCACGGGGCTACCGCTGGGATGCCGAACGCAAGGCCTGGCACACGCAGGTGGGCAATCAGGCCGCGTTGGACGCCGAATGCGAGTGGCTCAAGAAAGACGTGTACGGCGGGCGTTCGGCACGCATCGACATCGAACGCCAGACCGCGCTGGAGCGCTTTTCCAGCCGTCCTGGTGAGGCCTTGCAGCGAGACCTCTGATGGTCGCTCACACCCTGGCTTACTGGTGGCAACGCTGGTCGCCCGGTCAACCGACCTGGCGGGACCTGATCGCGGGCCTGTCGGTGGCCGGCTTGCTGCTGCCCGAGGCAGTGGCCTACGCCGGCATCGGCAACATGCCGCCCGAAGCCGGGGTGATGGCCTTGTTCGTGGGGTTGCTGTGCTACGGCCTGCTGGGCGGCAGTCGCTTTGCCATCGTCTCGGCGACCTCGTCGTCGGCCGCCGTCTTGTTCGCGGCCACCGGCAGCCTCGCCGGGGGCGACCCGGCGCTGCGCCTGGCCCTGGCATCCGGGCTGGTGTTGCTCACGGGGGTGCTCTTTCTGGTCGGTGCGGCGGCCCGGGTGGGGGCTGTGTCGGCCTTCATCGCCAAACCCGTGCTGCGCGGCTTCACCTTCGGGCTGGCCCTGGTCATCATCCTCAAGCAGGCGCCCAAGCTCGTGGGCCTGCACATTCAGGCGCCCGATCTGCAGCACCTGCTGCCTGAGTTGGCCCTCCAGTTTGCACACTGGCACCTGCCCAGTCTGGCGGTGGGCGGTGGTGCCGTGGTCCTCATGCTGGCTCTGGGGCGCCTCAAGCAGCGCGTGCCCGTCGCCCTGGTGGTGATGGTGCTGGGCATCGTCTTGCAACGCTGGGGGCCGTTGGCCGACTGGGAGGTCATCCGCGTGGGCGACATTCAGGTGAACGTGGCCCTCTACCCAATGCCTGAGCTGGATCGGCTGCAGTGGCTGCGCCTGGGCGAGTTGGCCGTGGCCATGGTGCTCATCCTGTACGCTGAGTCATATGGCTCGATCCGCACGCTCGCCCTGCGCCACGGCGACCGCAACGAGCCCAACCGCGACCTGATGGCCCTGGGTGTCGCCAACGTCTTCAGCAGCCTCTTGCACGGCATGCCGGTGGGGGCGGGCTATTCGGCCAGTGTGGCCAACGAGGCCAGTGGTGCCCGCACCAAATGGTCGGGGCTGTTTGCGGCGGGGGTGCTGCTCATCGTCGTGCTCACCTTGCTGCCCTACATCGAAGACCTGCCCGAGCCGGTGCTGGGCGCCATCGTGGTCTACGCGCTCAGCCACATGGTCAGGCCCAGCCTCTTTCAGCCTTACTTCACCTGGCACCGCGACCGCCTCATCGCACTGGCCGCCGTGGCCGCCGTGCTCTGGCTGGGCGTGCTCGACGGCCTGCTGCTGGCCATCGGCGTGAGCCTGTTCATGACCCTGCGCGGCCTGGCGCAAGCCCGAGTGGTGGAGCTGGGCCGCATGGAAGACTCCCACGACTTCATCGACCGGGCCATCTACCCCGCTGCCCAGCAGGAAGAGGGCCTGGTGATCCTGCGCCCCGAGGCGCCACTGTTCTTCGGCAACGTCGAGAGCCTGCTGGGCCAGGTGCGGCATGTGCTGCGTCACCGCCCAGGCTGGCACACGCTCATCCTGAGCCTGGAGGAGTCGCCCAACCTCGACGGCACCAGCGTTGAGGCCTTGCGCGACCTTTGCCACGACCTCGACCGGGCCGGGCAGCACGTGATGCTGGCCCGCCTCAAGCGCCATGCGCACGAGGTCCTGCAGCGCGCCGACCTGCCCGCCACCCAGCTGACGGTGCTGAGCATCGACGATGCCGTCAGGCTTGCGGCCGACCGCCGTGGGCTGGAAGCCCTGGAGCGCCGCGCTCCCCTGGCCGACTGAGACGGGCGGACCGCGCCTGGGCGTCTGGACCTGCGCAACGGGCATCATCCCCAGTCGGCCTGGGGTGATGAGCGTGGCAAGATGGCGCCCCTTATTGCAACCCCTTTTGACGCCTTTGCCATGACGGAGCCTGCCTGACCCATGTTGTTGATCGTGAACCTTCTTGGCGGCATCGGCCTGTTCCTGCTGGGCATGACCATGCTGACCGACGGGCTCAAGCTCGCTGCCGGCGGCGCCCTGGAGCGCATCCTGGCCGCATGGACGCGCACGCGCCTCTATGGTCTGCTCACCGGCATCCTGGTGACGGCCCTGGTGCAGTCCTCCACCGCCATGACGGTGGCCGCCATCGGTTTTGTCAATGCGGGTCTGCTCAGCTTCACCTCGGCGCTGTGGGTGGTGTTCGGCTCCAACCTGGGGTCCTCGGTCACAGGCTGGCTGGTGGCCTTGATTGGATTCAAGTTCAAGATCGACGCCTTCGCGCTGCCTTTTATTGGCGTGGGCATGGCCCTCAAGCTCTCGGGTGAGGGCACGCGACGCGGTGGGCTGGGCGGCACCCTGGCCGGCTTCGGTCTGCTCTTTCTGGGCATCGACCTGCTGAAAGAAGGTTTTGGCGGCCTGAGCCCTGCGGACCTGCCCGAGATGGGGCGTGATCTGGGTGGCATGTTGACGGCCGTGCTCATTGGCCTGCTGCTCACCATCATCTTGCAGGCCTCCTCGGCCACGCTGACCATTGCCTTGACGGCGGTTGCGGGCGGCATGGTGACGCTCGAGATCGCAGCGGCCATCGTGATCGGTGCCAACATCGGCACCACGCTCACCGGCATCGTCGCGGCCATCAACGCCACGCCCAATGCCCGGCGACTGGCTGCAGCGCACGTGTTTTTCAACGTCGTCACCGCCGTCGTCGCGTTCGCCCTGCTGTCGCCGCTGCTCAAGCTCATCCACTACATCGGCGTGCAGTTTGTGGGCGATGGCAACCCGGTCACGCAACTGGTCATCTTCCACACCGGCTTCAACGCTTTGGGGGTGCTGCTGATGTGGCCACTGTCCACGCCACTGGTGCGCTTCCTGCAAGGCCGTTTCCAGACGGTGGAGGAGGACGAGCTGCGTCCCCGCTATCTGGACATGAACGTGGCGTCCGTGCCGGCCCTGGCGCTGCAGGCGCTGCGGCGTGAGCTGGCTCGCATGGGACACCTCGCCCTCCAGCTGGCAACCGATGCCACCCAGCTCAATCCCGCCCACTTGCCGCGCACGGTGCCCCCACCGCAGTCGGAGACCCGCCTGGCGCGCAAGCTGGCGGTGGTCGAGCAGTTGCAAAAGCAGATTGGCAGCTTCGTCAGCCAGATGAGCCGCCAGCCCTTGCACCAGGACGTGGCCGACAAGTTGCCCGAGCTGTTGCGCATTGCCACTCACTTCGACACGCTGTCACGGGTCATGTACCACGTCGGGGTGTTGGGTGCGCACGATGTGCGCACGGTGGAGCTGGGGGCGCTTGCCTCAAACCGGCACCCGGCGGGCATCCCCGGCGGCATCCCTGCTGCCGACCTGCCCACGACCGTCGCGCCGGTCTTCCTTGCCGCCTTGGCCTTTTTCAAGGCTGCCGATCCGGAGAGCGAAGCCCGTTCCGCCGAAGGCAAGTGGCTGGCCAGCGAGGCACGCGATGCTTTCGAGGACACCTATCAGGCCACCAAGGCCCATCTGCTGCACGCCGGCGCGGGCGGCCAGTTTCAGGTCACCGAGGTGTACGACTGGCTGGCGCGTCTGAGCGACCTGCGGCGCGCCGTCGAGCAGGGCCACAAGGCGTCTCAGCGCCTGTCGGCCATGTCTGACCTGGCACCCACTCCCACGGTGGCCAGCGAAGTGCCGCCGTTCCGTGAAACGGTGCCGGCCGAGCCGTCGCCCAGCAAGCCCGACGCGGTGGCCGACAACCCACTGTGAAGTGTGGCCCCCGTGCCGGGCGGCGGGTTGAGGCGAACGACACCACGACCCGGCTCAGGCATCAGGCGGTCGGGGCCTCAGCCTTTTTCGACTTGAACCAGCTGCGCACCAGCAGGAAAAACACCGGGACGAAGAACAGGCCCAGCACGGTCGAGAACACCATGCCACCTAGCACCGCTGTGCCAATGGCCTGACGGCCCGCGGCACCCGCCCCAGTGCCAATGGCCAGCGGGATCACCCCGAAGCCAAAGGCAAGCGAGGTCATGATGATGGGCCGCAGGCGCAGCCGCACGGCTTCCAGCGTCGCGTCAAACAGCGCGCGGCCTTCCTCTTGCAGCTTGGTCGCAAACTCCACGATCAGGATGGCGTTCTTCGAAGCCAAGCCCACCGTGGTCAGCAGCCCCACCTGGAAGTACACATCGTTCGCGAACTCGCGTGCCCCGGTGAAGATCAGCGCCCCGATCACGCCAAGGGGCACAGACAGGATCACCGCGAGCGGCACCGTCCAGCTCTCGTACAAGGCAGCCAGACACAGGAACACGAACAGGATGGACAAGGCATAGAGCAGGGGCGCCTGCTCGCCAGACATGCGCTCCTGCAGCGAGGCTCCCGTCCACTCCATGCCGATGCCTGGCGGCAACTCGGCCATCAAGGCTTCGATGGCGGCCATCGCATCGCCCGAGCTCACGCCCGCAGGCGTCGAACCCGTGAACTCGAACGCCGGACTGCCGTTGTAGCGGCGCACCTCGGGCGGGCCACCTGTCCAGGTCGTCTCGGAAAAGGCCGAGAAGGGCACCATCTCGCCGTTCTTGTTGCGCACCGTCCAGTCGCCAATGTCTTGCGGCAGCATCCGGAAGGGCGCATCCGCCTGCATGTACACGCGCTTCACACGTCCGTTGTGCAGGAAGTCGTTCAGGTAGGTGCCGCCCAGCGCACTGCTCAACACCGCGTTCACGTCCGACGTGGCCAGGCCCAGCGCTGCCGCCTTGCGGTCGTCGATGATGACGCCCAGCTGGGCCGTGTCGTCCAGGTTGGTTGAGCGCACATTGATGATCACGTCGTCGCGCTCACGCATCTTGGCCAGCAAGGTGTCTTTCGCCTTCACCAGGGCGTCGTGCCCCAGCCCATTGAGGTCCTTGAGCTGGAAATTGAAGCCGGCCGTGCTGCCCAGGCCGCGCACCGCCGGCGGCAGGCTCACGATGATGCGGGCATCGCGGATCTTGCTCAGATCCCGCGTTGCCTTGCGCGCCAGTTCCTCGGCATGTTGCGAGGGCAGGGGGCGCTCGCTCCAGTCCTTCAGGCGGATGAAGCCGCGCGCCGAACTCTGGTCTCCCCCGCGCCCAATCACCGCGTTGAAGCTGATCACATCCGGTTGCGCTGCCATGTAGGCATTGACCTCCTTGAGCACCTCACGCAGGCGTGCGTCCGAGCCACCCGGCGGCAGGTTCACCTGCA
Organism: Aquabacterium sp.; assembly: GCF_034003525.1. GTDB lineage: Bacteria > Pseudomonadota > Gammaproteobacteria > Burkholderiales > Burkholderiaceae_C > Aquabacterium. The sequence continues at coordinate 107,604 of NZ_JAVEYN010000003.1, read as the reverse complement.
CCTGCATCAGGCCCTGGTCCTCGTTGGGCAGGAAGGAGGTGGGCAGGCGCATGAAGAGCACCGCCGTCACCCCGCACAGCAACAGGTACACCAGACCGACCCGCTTGGCGCGCGTGAGCACCCCGCCCACACCACGCTGGTAGCGGTGCGAGGTGCGGTCAAAGTGGTGGTTGAACCACTGGAAGAAGCGGTCATTGAGGCCCAGCAGACCCTTGCGCGGGACGCCCCCATGGGCACTGTGCTGTCCGGGGGGCAGGGGTTTGAGCAAGGTGGCGCACAGGGCGGGGGTCAGCGTCAGGGCCACGAACACCGACAGCGCCATGGCCGCCACGATCGTCACCGAGAACTGACGGTAGATCACACCCGTCGAGCCGCCAAAAAACGCCATCGGCACGAACACCGCTGACAGCGTCACGCCAATGCCGATCAGGGCCGGCGTGATCTCGCGCATCGACTTGCGGGTGGCTTCCTTGGGCGAGGAGCCGTCTTCGCTCATCACCCGCTCCACGTTTTCCACCACCACGATGGCGTCGTCCACCAGCAGGCCGATGGCCAGCACCATGGCAAACATCGTGAGCATGTTGATGGAGTAGCCCGCCACCGACAGTACCGCAAACGTGCCCAACAGCACCACCGGTACCGCAATGGCCGGGATCAGCGTGGCGCGGAAGTTCTGCAGAAACAGGTACATCACCAGGAAGACCAGCAGCATGGCCTCCAGCAAGGTCTTGATCACCTCCTGGATGGACGCCCGCACAAACGGCGAGGAGTCGCGCGTCACGAACGCCGTCAGGTCGGGCGGCAAAAAGGCCGACAGTTCCTGGACTTTGGCGTGCACCGCGTCGGCCACGGCCATGGCGTTGGCCCCATCGGCCAGCACGATCCCCATGCCTGCGCCCGGCATGCCGTTGCGGGTGGAGGCGGCGCTGGGGTTGTCGCTGCCCAGTTCCACCCGGGCCACATCCTTGAGCAACACCACCGAGCCATCGGGGGCCGACTTCAGCAGCACGTTCTCGAACTGCTCGACCGTCTGCAACTTGCTGCGCGCCGTGATCGTGGCGTTGAGTTGCTGGCCGGGCAGGGCGGGCAGCTCACCCAGCTTGCCCGCGGACACCTGGGTGTTCTGTGCCTGGATCGCGTTGGCGATGTCCGAGGGCATCAGCGCGTACTTTTCCAGCTTGGCCGGGTCCATCCAGATGCGCATGGCGTAGTTGGTGCCGAACACCTGCACCTCGCCCACACCGTCCACCCGCCCGATGACATCCAGGAGGTTGTTGGTGACATAGTCGCCCACGTCCACCGCACTCACAGCCGGGTCGGATGAGGCGAAGTGGTACACGATCATGTAGTCGCTGCCGCCCTTGGTCACCGTCACGCCGCGGCTCTGCACGGCGGGTGGCAGGCGCGACATGGCCTGCTGTAGCTTGTTTTGCACCTGCATCTGCGCCAGGTCCACATTCGTGCCGGGCATGAAGGTGAGGGTGGTGCGCGACGCCCCCGAGGCATCGCTCGACGACGACATGTACAGCAGGTTGTCGATGCCTTTGAGCTGCTGCTCAATGACCTGGGAAACCGAGCTGTCCACCGTCTCGGCCGAGGCGCCGGTGTAGGTGGCACTGATGCTCACCTGCGGCGGGGCAATGTCCGGATATTGCTCGATCGGCAGGGTGTTCAGGGCCATGCCCCCACCCAGCATGATCACGATGGCGATCACCCACGCAAAAATGGGCCGGTTGATGAAAAAGTGCGCCATGCTATGCCCCTCAGCGTGCGGCAGACGCCGGTGCAGCCACAGCCCCCACCTTGTCCGAGGCATCCACCGTCTTCACGGCGTCGCCCGGTTTGATGCGCTGAAAGCCATCCACCACCAACGCTTCGCCCGCCTTCAGGCCGCTGGTGACCCGCCAGCGCTGCCCCACGGCCTCGGCCAACTCCACCGGGCGGCGCTCCACCTTGTTCTCGGCGTTCACCACCATCACGCTGGCCTTGCCGCTCAACTCTCGCTTGAGCGCCTGCTGGGGTACCAGCAGGGCATCGGGCACCAGGCCGGTGGCCAGGCGTGCGCGCACATACATGCCGGGCAGCAGCACCCGGTCGGGGTTCGGCACCTGCGCCCGCAGCGTGATCGCCCCGGTAGACGTGTTCACGTTCACGCCCTCGAACTTCAAGGTGGCAGCGTGCGGGTACACGCTGCCGTCCTCCAGCACGATGCGCACCTGGGCAGCACCCGAGGGGTGGCGTTCGAAGTGCCCGGCCGCCAGTTCGCGTTGCAGGCGCAGCACATCGGTGCTCGACTGCGTGATGTCCACGTGCATCGGGTCGAGCTGCGTGATCTGGGTCAGCGCAGTGGCCTGATTGGCCGTCACCAGCGCACCCAGGGTGATGCTCGACAGTCCCACACGGCCCCCAATCGGCGCCACGATGCGGGTGTAGTCCAGGTTGATCTGGGCCTGCGCCAAAGCCGCCTGTGCGGCCGCCAACTCGGCAGCGGTCTGGCGCATGGCGGCCTGACTTTCTTCAAACACCTGCTGACTCACCGCCTGCTGCTTCACCAGGTCGGCATTGCGCTGGTGGTTCAACTCGGCCAGCTTCGCCGCAGCCTGGGTCTTGGCCACCGCCGCCTTGGCGCTCGCGACAGCCACTTCGTAGGTCTTCGCATCAACCTGATACAGCACCTGCCCGGCCTTCACCGTATCGCCCTCGTTGAACAGGCGCTGGCGGATGATGCCGCTCACCTGAGGGCGCACATCGGCCGCCTGGACGGCCACCGTGCGGCCGGGCAGCTCCGTGCTCAGCGCTTGCGCCTCGGTCTTCAACACCAGCACGCCGACGGTGGTTGGTCCCTTCTGGCCTGGCTTGCGCTCGTCTGCCTGGTTGCCGCAGGCTGACAAGGCCAGGGCACTCACCAGCGCGAGCCACAAAACAGGGCGGGGGGCTGCGGTCGAAGGGCGGGGTGGGTGCGCGGGGGCGCCAAAGGCAGGAAACGACATCGTGATTCAAGTTCTGGAACGGTTCTGTGGATTCTGACCGAGTCATGTGAACGAACCGTAAAGCAAACGCATGACCCCATGTGGCGACAGGGTGGGGACAGAGGCGACTATCATGCTCTCATGAGAATCCGTGCTCCCGCCGCGCTCCTGTTTTCCCTCGCTGCACTGACCTCCGCTCAAGCGGAAACCGTGGGCTGTGTGACCACGGCCTGGAAGTTCTGGGGCGCCAACCACAAGGTCTGCGTCGAAGCCTTCGCAGACCCCAAGGTGCCCGGCGTCACCTGCCACGTGAGCCAGGCCCGTACGGGCGGCGTCAAAGGCACGTTAGGCTTGGCCGAAGATCCCAGCCAGTTCTCGCTAGCCTGTCGGCAGACCGGCCCCATCACCTTGCCGGCCAAGCTTCCCGAGAACGAAACCGTCTTCAGCGAAGACACCTCCATCCTGTTCAAAGAAACCCGCGTCGTCCGCATGTGGGATGCCAAGCACCGCACGCTGGTCTACCTCGGCATCAGCCGCAAGCTGATCGACGGCGCCCCTGCCAACAGCATCTCCACCGTGCCCGTGATGCTGTGGCGTTGAAACCTGCATTGATGAAACAAGACTCCGCCCCGGTGCTCGCCTGGCACTACACACTGGGCAGCCACTTGCTGCACATCCTCGAAAACGGCTACATCCTGCCGCACGACCAGCCCGACACGCCTGCCGTCGAATGTCCGGTCGCCTGGTTCTCGCTGAACCAGCGCTACGAGCCCTCCGCGGCCAAGCGCCTGGAGGTCAACGGCGTGGCCCAGCCACCGATACTGCCCGTCATGCAACAGCTCGGCAACGGCGTGTACCGCCTGGGCGTGCCGCCCCGCAGCCTCTTGAGCGGCGAGATCTTGCGCAAGCAGGCTCGCATCAGCAAAGATCGCTGGCAGGCTTTGGCGCAACAGGCGCAGGCCTGCGAGGCAACCTTTTCAGAGTGGTACGGCAGCATCGATCCCGTGCCGGCTTCTGACTGCACCATCGAGGTCTGGCAAGCCGACGGCAACTGGTCCCGCGTGGCCTCGCCGCAGCGCTGACCCGGTGAGTGGCTCATGCGCACACGCTTTTCACACTTCTTGCTGACGATTGCGCTGGGCGCCGCCCTGGCGGCCTGCGGCCACGCCCCCGTGCCTCAGGCCGAAGCGAGCTCATCGCCGCCGGTGCGCAACGTCATCTTCATGATGAGCGACGGCACACCCAACGAGGCCTGGGCGTTGACACGCTGGATCAAGGGCACGCGCCTGGCCTCTGACGACATCCTCACCGGTGCCGTGCAAACCTATGGTGCCGACTCCATCATCACCGACTCCGCTCCTGGCGGCACGGCCTTTGCTACCGGCCACAAAGGCACCGACAAAGGCATTGCCGTGTCTCCCTGGCGGGTGACCATTGCCGGCGTGAACGCCAACCCGGACCAGGCCTATGCGCCCCTGCCCACCGTGCTGGAAGGCGCACGCCTCACCGGGCGGGCCACCGGCCTGGTCGCCACGGCCAACATCCAGCACGCCTCGCCGGCGTCGTTCAGCGCGCACACCCACGACCGCAGTCGCTACGCCGACATCGGCGAGCAACAGGTCTACCAGCACATCGACGTCGTGTTGGCGGGCGGGGAGCAATACCTGTTGCCGATGGCCGATGGCCGCGGTGTTCGTCAGGACAACGAAGACCTGGTGAAGGTGCTCCGAGACAAGGGCTACGACTACGTCCGCACCCGTGCGCAGATGCGGGCGGCCACTGGCGCCAAGCTGTTTGGCATGTTCGCGGCCGATGACATGGTCTACGACCTCGACCGCGCCCGGTTTGAGCCCGACCAGCCCTCGCTGGCCGAGATGACCCGCAAAGCCATCGAGGTGCTGTCGCGCAGCGAGAAGGGGCAGCGTCACGGCTTTTTTCTGTTCGTCGAAGGCTCCAAGGTCGACTGGGCGGCGCACGCCAACGACCCCTCCGGGGTGCTCAGCGACCTGAGCGCCTACGATGAGGCCGTGAAAGTGGCACTGGACTTTGCGCGCGCCGATGGCCAGACCCTCGTCATCAGCACCTCCGACCACGGTAACGGCGGCCTGACCATCGGCCGTCGGGAGGCTGCGAAATACGCCACCACCGACGACGACAGCCTGGTCGCGCCACTGCGGCGCGCGCAACTCACGGGCGAAGGCCTGGCGCGGCTCATGGCCCAGGACAAGTCCGAGGCGCACATCCGTGACGTGCTGGCACGCCACTGGGGCATCGAGGACCTGAGCGCGCAAGAAGTGCAGGGCATCCAGACCGCCCCACCGCAATCCTGGCTGCAGTACGTGCTGGGCCCGATGCTCTCTTCGCGGGCCGGGGTGGGCTGGACCACCAACGGCCACACTGGTGGCGACCCCTTCCTGTACAGCTTTGGCCCTGGCCGCGTCAGCGGGCTGTGGGAGAACACGGGCCTGGCCCACCACATGGCCCGCGTCATGGGGTTCGAGCTCAAGGCTCTGCAGGAGCGCCTGTTCGTGGAAGCCGTGCCGGCTTTGTCTGCCCTCGGCTTGCAGGTCGAACTGGATCGCACGCAGGCGGCCAACCCGCTTCTGCGGGTGCGCAACCGCCAAGGGGACGAGGTGCGTCTGCCCATCCACAAGAACGAACTGCTGCTGGCAGATCGCACGCACGAACTCGAAGGCATCGTCGTCCTTGCCGAGCAGACCGGCAAGGTCTACGTGCCCCGTCAGGCCATCACGCTGATCCGCGCCAGCTTGCTGCCCTGAGCGCGCGTCGGATAGCCCATCTGGGGGATCCCAGAGCTTGGGTTAACCCTGGCAAAACGCGGCCAGGTGTGCATACTGCACACATGCGTCCGATTTTCTCCAAGCAAGGTCTCTGGGGGCTGGCGATGTATGGTGCCATGGCCCTGGCGCCCGCCTGGGCGCTCGATGCCCCGCCGCAGTCCGCCGAGGCCTTGCGTGAGTTGGCCATCGCCTACGAACATGGCGAGGGCGTGGCGCGCAACGCCGAGCAGGCACGCCAGTTGTACTGCCAGAGCGCCCGTCTGGGTGATGCCCAGGCCCAGTACAACCTGGGCTGGATGCATGCCAACGGCCGCGGCGGTCCGCGTGATGACGTGGCCGCCGCTTACTTCTTCCAGGCCGCCGCCGAGCAGGGGCTCCCACAGGCCCAACGCATGCTGACCGTGGTGGGTGGCCCAACCCAGGAAGTGCCCGAATGTCTGCGTCCCGTGGAGGTCAGTGACGACGAGGCGCCAGGAATGCCCGGCGTCAACTACGAAGCCATCGCGCCGCGCCACATCCTGAAACTGGTTCAGAAACTGGCCCCGCGTTACCAAGTGGACACCCAACTGGCCCTGGCCATCATGGCGGCCGAGTCGAACTTCAACACCCAGGCCCTGTCCCCCAAGAATGCCCAGGGCCTCATGCAACTGATCCCGGAAACCAGCGAGCGCTTCAACGTCAAGAACCCCTTCGATCCGGCGCAGAACATCCGCGGTGGGCTCACTTACCTGCGCTGGTTGCTGGCCTACTTTCAGGGCGACGTGGCCTTGGTGGCGGCCGCCTACAACGCCGGTGAGGGCAAGGTGGAGCGCTACAAAGGCGTGCCGCCCTACCAGGAGACGCGCAAGTACGTGAAGCGCATCCTGCATGCGGTGGGCGATGCGTTCCACCCGTTTGATCAGAAGGTCACGCGGCCTTCACAGGTGATGGTTAACGCCCCCCGCCGCTGAGCGTCTGCCATTGGCGCGGTTCACATTCCTGCGGAATCTGCATACCGGCCGCCGAAAGCGCATAGCCATCGCGATGTGTCTGTCCAAAACTGAGTCTCTCGTCACCCCCCGACGAGTTGAACAACCAGATCACGGAGATACACATGCGCAACATCACCATCATCGGCGCAGGGCATGCCGGCCTGCAACTGGGTATTGGCCTGCTTCGTCAAGGGCACCACGTCACCATCTACTCCAACCGCACCGCTGACGAGATCGCCAAGGGGAAGATCCTGTCCAGCCAGTCCATGTACAACCTGGCCGTCACACAGGAGCGTGAGCAGGGTCTGCTGTTCTGGGACGACAGCTGCCCGCCCATCCAGGGCATGCACGTTCGCGCTGGCAAGGAAGACGCCGGCGTAATGATCGACTTCCGCACTCGCATGCCGGAAGGCCAGTCGGTGGACCAGCGCGTCAAGATTCCCCATTGGATGAACGAATTCGAGCTTCGCGGCGGCACCTTGCGCATTCAGGATGTGGACATCCCTCTGGCCGAGCAACTCGCCGAACAAAGCGACCTGCTGCTGGTGGCCACGGGCAAAGGTGAGCTGGGCCAATTGTTCGAGCGCGATGCTGCACGTTCGCAGTTTGCAGCCCCGCAGCGCATCACAGCGCTCACCTATGTCCACGGCATGATCCCGCGCGAAGACTTTGGCGCCGTCAACATCAACGTCAACCCTGGTGTCGGCGAACTGGTGCACTTTCCCGGCCTCACGCTCAGCGGCCCCTGCGACATCATCAACGTCGAGAGCATCCCGGGCGGCCCGATGGACCGCTGGAGCAGTGTTGCCACACCTGAGGAGCATCTGGCCCTGACCCTCGAGCTGATCCGCACCTACTTCCCCTGGGAAGCCCATCGCTTCGAACATGTCCGCCTGACCGACGACAACGGCATCCTGGCCGGCGGCGTGACGCCCACCGTGCGCAAGCCCGTGGGCACACTGCCATCTGGCCGCAGCGTGCTGGGCATTGGCGACACCCACGTGCTGAACGACCCGATGACGGGCCAAGGCTCCAACAACGCCAGCAAGGGTGCCACCATGCTGATGCAGGCCATTGCCGCACACGGCGAGCAGCACTTTGACCGGGCCTGGATGCAGCGCGTGGCCGACGCCAATTGGGAGAGCGCGCAATGGTCGGCCCGCCTCACCAACACCATGATGGCGCCCCCCCCGCACGTCCTGAACATCCTGGGCACCTGCCAGGGCAGTCCCAAACTGGCACAGCAACTGGCCGCCGGCTTCAATGACCCCCGCACCATGGCCAGTTGGTACTTTGACGAGCAGGGCGCTCAGCGCATGATCGATGCGTGCACCGAAGTCTTGGCAGAGGTCTGAACCACGCTAGGGGATGTCCGGAGTGATGCTGGCACAACATTCGCTAACGTGATGGGTGTTGTCCACTCCTCTCCTGCGGGGCGCCAAGCGCCCCCATCCCACCCATGGTGCCGATGGCGAACCTGTCGAGTCATTTCAAGTCACTGCAGTCGCAGGATCTGGATGAAACCCGTAGCCTGGTGGCGGGCGTCTTCAACGACCACGAACTGCGTTGCATGGAACGCCGCGGCCATGTGGACTACAAGCATCGCTACGCGACCATGGGCGCCCTGGGCTTCAGCGTCCTGGGTTACGGCGCCTCGGTGCAGATCCTGACGCAAGAACTGGGCTCCTTCTATCTGCTTCAATTGCCGCTGCTGGGTGAAGATCGCCAGCTCAATCGTGGACAGACCGCTTATATCAAGGCCGGTGGCGCCACCATCCATGGCCCCCAAGACCGCCTGACGATGCACTGGAGTGCCGACTGCCACAAACTCGTCTTGCGCATTGATCGGCACGCTCTGGAGCGTTATGCCTCACATTTGGGGCGCCACAGCCCCGGTTCGCCCATTCAGTTCAGCCCAGAAATTGACACCACCCAGGGTGGCGGGCTTGCTCTCAAACTGACTGCCGGGCAAATTTTTCGAAACGTGTGCAAGCAGCCCGATCTGTTCAAGCTGCCCATGGTGTCGAGCCAGTTCGAGCAGATGCTGTACATGAACTTGCTGACGATGCAGCCCAACTCCCTTGGATCCGCGCACCTGCAAGCCCCCATCGACGTCGTGCCGCGCATCATCAAGGTGTCCGAGGACTACATGCGGGCTCACCTGTCCGATCCCATCACCATGCTCACCCTGGCGGAGCTGACCGGCGCCAGCATGCGGTCCCTGCACGAAGGCTTTCGTCGCTACCGGGGCGAGAGCCCGATGCGTTATCTCAGGCAACTGCGCCTGGAAAAGGTGCGCGAGGAGCTTCTGAATCCCACCCGCAAGTCCAGCATCACCGACATTGCCCAGCAATGGGGCTTTTACGAGCTGGGCCGCTTCGCCCAACTCTACCGCCAGCGCTACGGCGAGTTGCCCAGCGAAACAGTTCGCCTGACACAGTGATGAACCGTGCCGGGCGGACCAAGATGTCGCCATCCAGCTCTGATCAAGCCGAGTTCAGAAATCCTTGCATGAACTCGTCATCGTGGAAGACCGGCGTCTCATAAGCGTTCAGACCGTCGTACATCTCCAGCAAGATGCTGCGCGTGTGCGCCAGGGTGGGGCCGTGGGGGTGATCCTTCGGATTCATGTAGAACGAGCCACTCTTCAAACGGACGTGGGCATGGGTGTACTCGTAGTCCCCGCTAATGCAGTACATGAACTGGTTGGAGGCATGGCTGTGCCGCACCGGAAATCCGCCCCCAGGCTCTACCTCCAGCAGCGCAATGCGCGCACCCGTTTCGGGATGCTGCCAGAGCACATAGTGTCGGAACCCATGCTCGGGGAAGGTGACCCACCGGTCTGGATCCAGCTGGTTCGTTTGAATCAGGCGCGCCAATGCCTGCAGCGACACTTCGGTGGGGACGTTCATGCAAGAGGCCCAATTGATCCGACGATGGGTGCGCCGCAAGTCGCGCGCGTCCATTTGTCAAAGTCGAATCTTGACGCTGGATGCATGTCGGCACCATTGAATTCATTGGGCCGAGAAAGCGATGCCAGGTTATACCTGCATTGCGCAAATAAAAAGGCCCGAAAGCTTGCGCTCACGGGCCTTGATTTGGCTCCCCGACCTGGGCTCGAACCAGGGACCTACGGATTAACAGTCCGGCGCTCTACCGACTGAGCTATCGGGGATCAAACGATGTCGGGCTTTGCATATCGGCGCGCAAAGCCGTCTTGAATTTCTGGCTCCCCGACCTGGGCTCGAACCAGGGACCTACGGATTAACAGTCCGGCGCTCTACCGACTGAGCTATCGGGGATCAGGTTGATGTCTGCATTGCGTCAATCAACCGAGAACGAAACTATAGCATGTTTTGTCACGCCGACTCAATCTGTTGTCGTTTCCCATCAACGACAGGTCAATCAAAAATCAATCTGAGCCGATGCGGTGAGGGTGCGCTCGGGCATCTGGAACAGATAGGTGTGACCGCCGAACATCGAGGGCGCTTCTTTCCAGGCACGCTTGTTGAAGGCATTCACCACGCCCAGGCGCCAGGTGATGCTGCGCTGCGCTGACAAAGGCTGCACCGCGCGCACGCCCAGGTCCACACGGGTCCAGGAGGGCAGTCGGATGGTGTTGGCGGTGTCTACCCAGCGCTGGCCTTCGTGCACGACATCGGCCTGAATGGTTGTGACCCAGGGTGTGTGGAAGCTGTAGCTGCCCGACAGCTTGATGGCACGCTCCGGCACGTTCACCGGGTTCTTGCCGCTCACGCCTTCGAGCTGGCTGCCTCGGCGTTCCGCGTCGATGAACATGACGCTGCCACCCATGCCCCAGGCTCCCATCCGGCCCTGCCAGAAGCCTTCGATGCCGCGGTGGCGGGCATCGCCATCGAGTTGGTAGGTGTTGCCCACCGTCTCGGCTTGGGGGCGGCGAATCTCGAACAAATTGGTGCCCCACTGTGCACTCACCCCATCATGGGCATATTGCCCTTTCACGCCGAGCTCGATCTGGCGGCTCTTGAGGGCGGGAAGGATCTGGCCGGAGTTGTCCAGCGCATCCTCCATGAGTCGGGGGGCGGCCTTGGTTTCCAGGCCTTCACCCCAGCTCACGTAGGCCTGCGTTTTGGGAGCAAAAGTCCACCCCAAAGCAGCCCATGGGGTGTTCAGGCTTTGCTGAATGCGGACTTCTTTGTTGCCGTCCGTTTCAATGCTGTAGCGGTTCAGGCGCGTGTGGCGCAAACCGATCCAGGCTTTCCAGTCTTCAGCGAGATGGATGGTGTCTTGAATGGCCAACTCCGTGCTGCGTTCAGAGCGATTCGGACTGGCGTCGTTCATGGTTGGCGCTGCGGGCTGTGGCGCGTAGGGGGAAGACAGATTCATTTCGCCCGAATAGTTGTAGGCCTGTGGCTTCAGATCGGTGCTGTACAGCGCACGCATCACTTCCAGGCGCAATTCATGGCGCATGCCTCCCAACGACAGCGCGCCACGCAACTCCCCCTTGAGGGCGCGCGTCAGACGCTTTTCGTTCTCGGAGCGATAGTCGTACAGGTCAAAGGTCCCGTCGCCTTTGAAGTTGTAGTAGTACGCATCATCATCATCGTCCAAAGGGTCGCCGTAGTCAGTCCAGCCAAACGGGAACGCCATGCGGTCATTCATCCGCAGGTGTTGCTCGCCATACGTCACCACAGAGGTCCAGTCGCTGTTGAGCTTCTGTGTCCAGCGCGCGGTGCCTGTGGTGCCGGTCATCTCCACCGGTTGCGACCAGGGCTGGTTGTTCAGGTTCAGATTGCGGCTGTAGGCCCGCGCCGACGGCAGGGTGTTGCCCAGCAGGCTCATGCCAGCCAGACTTGGTTGACTGGTATAGCTGTGCTCAATCTCGGCCTCAATCAGGGTGTCCGGGCTCAAGCGCCAGTCAGCCGCCACGGCCAGCAAGCGGCTGTGCCCCTCGGTGTTGTCGACATGTGTGTTCAGCTTGGCCACCGCCGCGTTCACACGCACGCCGAACTCGCCTTGCAGGCCAAAGCGATCCCCCAGGTCGATCTGGGTGCGAACTTCACCGGCGTCGTCGACGGAAACCCCGGCACTGCGAACACGACCTTCCGGACGTTTCACCAGCATGTTCACCAAGCCACCCGGCGCACTCACACCCGATTGCAGGCCGCTGGTGCCCTTGAGCACTTCGAGGCTGGCCTTGTTCTCCAATGGGAAACGCGTCTCTGCGCTCACCGGTAAGCCCTCACGGCGATAGTTGTAGCCGTTGTCCAGCGTGAAGCCTCGCACCGACAGGTAGTCCCAGTACCCCACCGAGTTGTACGAGTCCGTCACACTCGCATCCAGCTTGGTCAAGTCCGCCAGACGCTTCACCTGCGCGTCCTTCAGCATCTCGTCGCTGAAGGTTTGCGCTTGCACAGGTTGTTGCCACGCCGGGCCCTCACCCAGCCCGGCAATGCTGGCCTTGGCTTGACGCTTGGCAGCCGCAGTCACGCCGACCGAGGGCAGGGTGGACGCGTCGTCTGCGGTATTTTGAGCCTGTGCGCCCAGACTGAGGCACAAGCTACAAGCGGCCACAGCCAATGGCGTCAAGGCCAGGTGACGATGGGGGAGGGGGGATGGAAAACGACGCATTCTGTACAGCTCCGCGGCAAAGACAGATGAGGCGTCTCGGTGGGGCTGCAGCGAGCGCAGACGCGCCTGTGCAGGCGTATCTGGGTTCGGCTTGTGCTTCCCTACGCGAGGATGACCTCGTTCAGGTTCAAAGGGACTCTCTCAGCGTGTACCGATGTCAACATCGGCAACGCACCCCTAGCGAAGGTCGCATTCTATGCCCAGTCGGGCGCTGTCCGGAAGTGCGGGCTCAATGTCCCTGCAGAACGCCCAGCCGTTGGTGCAACAGGGGGCTCGTCGTGGTGTAGAGCAGGTGTTGCGGCGCCTCTGGGTTCAAGGTCGCGGCAGCCGCATGGGCGGCCAAGGTGGCTTCGTGGAAGCCACACAGCAGCAGGCGCTTTTTGCCGGGGTAGATGTTGATGTCCCCTACGGCGTAGATGCCTGCCGTGCTGCTTTCAAAGGTGGCAGGTGACACGCTCACCTGTTTGCGCTCCAGGCTCATGCCCCACTGGCTGACGGGGCCGAGTTTGGGACTCATGCCCTGGCGCACCAGCAGATGATCCAGAGTCAACTCACGGGCGACGCTGTCAGGCCCGAGCACCGTCAAAGACCGAACGCCGCCGTCTTGAGCGACGCCATCGGTGGGCATGCCCACGACCAGCTTCACCCGACCTGATGCCAACAAGTTGCGTACCTGAGCGTCCAGCTCCGGCTCAGCCTGAAACTGGTCTCGACGGTGGAGCAGCGTCAATTCAGATGGGCGCTGGCCATCTGGCAGGGCAGTCAAGGCCACGACTGCGCTGAGTGCTTCGTCTCCGCCCCCGGAAACCACCACATGCTGGCCGCCCAAGGCGCCGATCGTGGCGTCGTCCAAGTGGTAGTGAACGTTCTTCGCCCCTTCCAGCATGGGGAGGTTGAGTGTGCGGGGGACGAACGCGCCAGCGCCTGCGGCGACAAACACCGAGCGTGCTCGCAACTGCAGGCCGTGGTCGGTTTGCACCAGGAAATGCCCATCGCCTTCAGCCTGCACCTCGCTGACCAAGTGCCCCAGGTGGACCTGTTCGCACTGGCCGGATGCCACATTCAGAGGCAAGAAAGGCCGCACCTGGTTCAGGAGCAGGCGCGCCAATTCCCGGCCGGTGCACAGCGGCACGCCGGGAACGTCGTAAATGGGTTTGTCGGGGTACAGCGCCACGCACTGACCACCGACTTCTGGTAGCACGTCGATGAGGTGAGCCTTCAGGCCCAGCAAGCCTAACTGGAAGACCTGAAACAGGCCCACCGGTCCAGCCCCGATGACCACGGCATCGGTGTCCACCATCGACGGCATGTTCACCGCTCCGTTCAGCGGATCAGATCACCCAGCTTGCCCGTCTTGTCCTTCCACTCGTCGGCGTCAGGCAGGGGGTCTTTGCGCTTGGTGATGCTGGGCCAGGCTTTGGCCAGGTCGGCGTTGATCTGGATGAACTGCTGCTGGTTGCCCGGCACATCTTCCTCGGGGAGGATGGCGTTGGCAGGGCACTCGGGGATGCACACGGCGCAGTCAATGCACTCGTCAGGATCGATGACCAGGAAGTTGGGGCCTTCGCGGAAGCAGTCCACCGGGCACACGTCCACACAGTCCGTGTATTTGCATTTGATGCAGGCTTCGGTGACGACGTGGGTCATGTCAGGTCTCTTGTATCGGTTAAAGGTGAATGTTAGATTTTACCGGGGCAAACACGCCCCACCTTGATCAGCCTTCGCCGCAAAGGGCGATATGGGTCAAGGGTTGTTCAGGAATTTCAGTGGCGCCAGCGCCAACGATCACCAAAGTGGGGCGTCCGGCGTGGATGGCGCTGGCTTCGTCCAAGGTGCCAACATGGTGCAGGGTGTGGCGCATGTCGGGCCACCCCGCCCTGGACACCACGCTCACCAAGGTGTCGGCAGGCCAGCCGGCATCGCGCAAACCTTTGCCCAGAGGGGCCAGTTGGCGCCCCGCCATGTAGAACACCTCGGTGTCCGCGCGTTGCCCTGGGCCCATGCCGCACTTCAGGTCGCCCGTGCGGGTCATCGCCGTGGTGAAACTGACGCTGCGGCCGGTGCCACGTCGGGTCAACGGGCGCTGGGTGGCCGCGGCGGCGGCCAGGGCCGAAGTCACTCCCGGCACCACTTCAGTGCTGATCTGGGCGTCACGCAAGGCGCTCAGCTCCTCTTCCAGGCGCCCAAACAGGCTCGGGTCGCCCCCTTTGAGCCTCGCCACGATGGCATCAGCACCAAATTGGGCACCCACGGCGCGCGCATGCTCTACCAACAGGTGGTTGATGCGCGTCTGGCCGTTGAAGTCGCTGCCCGGCTTGCCGGAAAAGCCGCGCTTGCCCACGTCCACCCATTCGGCGTCTGGGGCCAGATCGCGTAAGGTCGCGTCGGCCAAGGCGTCGAACAGCACCACCTTGGCTTGGGCCAGCAAGCGGGCACCGCGCACGGTGATCAGGTCAGCTTCTCCCGGCCCGGCGCCGATGAAAACGACGCGGGCGCAGGAGGACGAAGCAGGGGTCGAGCGGGTATCAGTCATGATGCCTTCTCCAGCAAGACCCGGGCCGCGCGATCAGGCAGCCTTGACCAGCAGCGCGCCGCTGGTGCGGTTAGTGGTTGGGTCCACCACGATCAGGGCGCCGCCCACGCGGTTGTCCACATAGGCTTCCACCGGCAGCGGCTGCTGCGTCTGGATCTGCACGGTGCCGATCTCGTTGACGGCCAGTTCGTGCGCATCCTGGTCTGCCAGGGTGTGGATGTCGAGGCGGTTGTCGATCGCGGTGATGCGAGCTTGCACCCAGCGGTTGCCATGGCGCACCCAGTACTTGCGGCCGACCACGGCAGGCTCGGTGTCCAGCCAGGCCAGCGTGGCGCTGAACTCGGCGGTCGGCTTGATGCTGCCGGGGGTGTGGATCCAGTCGCCACGCGAGATATCTACCTGACGGTCCAGCACGATGCCAGCCGACTGACCCGCTTCGCAGCGGTCCACGACCAGGGCCGAGTGGCGCACTTCGGCCACGATGGCGGTCTCGCCCGATGGGAAGATCTGCACTTCGTCACCGGCCTTCACGGCGCCGTGGGCGATGCGGCCCCAGAACGCACGGTACTGGTGGCCTGTGCCCGAGGCAGAGGCTTCGCCTTCACCCACGCTGTCGCGGGTCACATACTGCACAGGGTGGAGCAGGGCGCCGTCATGGCGCTCGTCGCTCGGCGGCAGCTGTTCCAGCACCTGCAGCAGGGTGGGGCCCTGGTACCAAGGCCAGTTGGCGCTCGGGGTGGTCACGTTGTCACCACGCAGGGCCGACACCGGGATCACGCCCTTGTTGACGATGCCCGCTTGCTCGGCAAAGGCTTCCAGCGAGGCCTTCACGTTCTTGAACGCGGTTTCGGTGTCTTGCTCGATGGCGTCCAGCTTGTTGATGGCGAACACGATGTTCGGCACGCGCAGCAGGTTGGCCAGCAGGCTGTGGCGACGGGTCTGCGCCAGCAGGGGTACCGGCGAGGCCTTCCAGTCGATCTTGGTGATGTCGACCAGCACCACCGCAGCGTCCGAGCCGGCGGCAGCCGTCACCATGTTGCGGGTGTACTGCTCGTGACCGGGGGCGTCGGCGATGATGAACTTGCGGGTCTTGGTCGCAAAGTAGCGATAGGCCACGTCGATGGTGATGCCTTGCTCGCGCTCGGCTTCCAGGCCGTCGGTCAGCAGCGACAGGTCGATCGGGGCGCCGGCAGCGCGCTTTTCCAGGGCGTCCAGTTGGTCGGCCAGGATGGCGCGGCTGTCAAACAGCAGGCGGCCGATCAGGGTGCTCTTGCCATCGTCCACGCTGCCTGCAGTCAAAAAGCGCAGGGCCTTGTGCGCCAGCTCTTCGCTGGCTTCGTTGTGAATCACGGTGCTCATCAGAAATAACCTTCCTTCTTGCGGCGCTCCATCGAGGCCTCGGACGTGCGGTCGTCCATGCGGGTGGCGCCACGCTCGCTCACGGTCACGTGCAGAGTTTCAGCGACGATGTCTTCGGGGCTGGCGGCATCGCTCTCCACCGGGCAGGTGCAGGTCATGTCACCCACGGTGCGGAAGCGCACGTCCACCGTCTCGATGGTTTCGCCGGGCAGGGCGGGCGTTACATCGGTCAGCGGCACCAACAGGCCCTTGCGGCGCATCACCTGGCGGGGGTGCTTGAAGTAGATGCCCGGCAGCGGGATGTTCTCGCGGGCGATGTAGAGCCACACGTCCAGCTCGGTCCAATTCGAGATCGGGAAGGCGCGGAAGTGCTCGCCCGGCTTGATGCGGGTGTTGAACAGGTTCCACAACTCCGGGCGCTGTTCTTTGGGCTGCCATTGGCCGAAGCTGTCGCGGTGCGAGAAGATGCGCTCCTTGGCGCGGGCCTTCTCTTCGTCACGACGGGCGCCGCCGATCAGGCAGTCGAAGCGGTTGTCTTCGATGGCTTCCAGCAGGGTCACGGTCTGGTGTCCGTTGCGGGACTCCAGCGGGTGCGCCAGGCGCACCGTGCCGCGCTTGATGGAGTCTTCCATGTGCGCCACGATCAGGCGCTCACCGATTTCGGCCACGCGCTGTTCGCGGAACTCGATCACTTCGGGGAAGTTGTGGCCGGTGTCCACGTGCAGCAGCGGGAAGGGCAGTTTGCCTTCCAGCTTGCCCGTTTCCGGGTTCTTCATCTTGAAGGCCTTCTCGGCCAGGTGCAGCACCACGCACGAGTCCTTGCCGCTGGAGAACAGCAGGCCCGGACGCTCGAAGCTGGCAGCCACTTCACGCAGGATGAAGATGGCCTCTTCTTCCAGCGCGTCCAGGTGGCGGTGGTCCACATCCGCCAACAGTTGGTTCACATTCACAGGGGCGTTCATTGTTTTCTCACTCTTGAATCATGTCGGGCGGATCACTTCTGGTGGACGTGCAGGCCGCATTCCTTGGCCTTCTCGTCCTCCCACCACCAGCGGCCGGCGCGGAAGTCCTCTCCCACGGCAATGGCGCGCGTGCAGGGCGCACAGCCGATGCTGGGCATGAACTGGTCGTGCAGCGGGTTGTAGGGCACGTGGTTCACCGCCACGTAGTGCCACACGTCACCCCAGGTCCACTCGATGAGCGGGTTGAACTTGGTGCGGCCCTTGTCGTCTTGTTCGCGCGCGGCCATGTCACCACGGTTGTTCGACTGCTCGCGGCGCAGGCCGGTGATCCAGGCGCTGCGCTCGGCCAGCATGCGACCCAGCGGCTCCAGCTTGCGGATGCCACAGCAGGCCTTCCGCAGGTCGATGCTTTCGTACATCGCCTTCTCGCCGTGCTGCTTCACGAACGTGATCGCGGCCTCGGCCACCGGCTTGTAGACCTCGACGTGCAGGCCCGCGTCGGCGTAATGTGTCTCGATGGTGCCGATCAGCGCCACCGTTTCCGGGTGCAGCATGCCGGTTTCCAGCGTGCCAATCGCAATCGGCAACTGGTAGCGGGCGATCAGATCGGTCACGATCATGTCTTCCACACCCAGGCTGGTCGCTTGCACCACCTTGCCGGGGTGCTCGATGGCCGCAGCCTTCAGCAACTCGATGGTGGCATGCACCTTGGCCGCATAGTCGGCGCTGGGCTGGTTGTACAGCGTGATGGCCGAACCTGCCGGAGCCGGCCCGCCGATCAAGGATGAGGTTTCGCTCATGTTGCGCTCCTGGCTCAGTTGGAGCGGGCGAACACGGGCTTGGTCACCTGCACGTCGCCCTGGTAATGACCACGTGCGGCGAAGAAGCCGAGTGCGCGCTCGGCGGCGGCGCGGTCCTGGTCGGCGCGCAGCACCACGGCGTCAAAGCCGGTGCGCTTGAGCAGCGACATCATGTCCACCAGCACCTCACCCGAGGCGCGAATCTCGCCTTGGAAACGATAGCGCGAACGCAGGATGTGAGCTTGCGTGTAAGCGCGGCCGTCCACCCATTTCGGGAAGTTCAGCACCACGAGGGACAGCTTGGGCACATCGGCCTCCAGCGTCTCGATGTCGGTGTCGTTGGGCACGATCACGCCCACGGGCTTGTGATCGGGGGTGCCCGGTGCGGGCCATTGCTCGCGCACGGCGTGCCACTGGCCCAGCGTCAGCAGGCTGTAGCTCTTGATCGGCGGGTGAGACACCGGGCCATCTTCACCGCCCACGGTGTGCCACTGGTCATGGTGAATGTCGACGAATTTCATGGGGTGTGTCCTTCTGCGAGGCTGAATCAGGCTGCTTTGGCGGTGGTGCGACGCACGGCATTGGCGGCGGTCTTGAACGGATCGATGCCGATGCGCTTGACCGTGTCGATGAACTTTTCGTTGGCCGAACGCTGGGTGCGATAGGTCTCGATCACCGCCTCGATCACGTCCGTGACCTCATCGGCCGAGAACGACGGGCCGATCACCTTGCCCGCCACGCTGGTGGGCGCGTGGTCGGAGCCGTCCGAGCCACCCAGGGTCACTTGGTACCACTCCGAGCCGTCCTTGTCCACGCCCAGAATGCCGATGTGGCCGCTGTGGTGGTGGCCGCAGGAGTTAATGCAACCCGAAATGTGCAGGTCGATGTCACCGATGTCGTACAGCTCGTCCAGGTCCTGGTAGCGCGCGATCAGGTCGTTGGCGATGGGGATGGAGCGGGCGTTGGCCAGCGCGCAGAAGTCGCCGCCAGGGCAGGCGATCATGTCGCTCAGCAAACCGATGTTGGGCGACGCCAGTGTGGCGGCCTTGGCGGCTTGCCACAGGGCGTACAAGTCTTCTTCGCGCACGAAGGGCAGCAGGGCGTTCTGGTCGTGGGTCACGCGCAGTTCGCCGCAGCTGAAGCGGTCGGCCATGTCGGCAATCGCGTCCATCTGTGTGTCGGTCACGTCACCGGGGGCCTGACCAGGGCGCTTCACCGACAGCGTCACGTTCTTGTAGCCCTGCACCTTGTGGCCGCGCACATTGCGCTCCAGCCACTTGGCAAACTGCTTGCGCTCGGCTTCCGATGCATCGGCCGGCAGACCGTTGCCAGCCGGCACATGCGCCTGCACGGCCGCCGGGAACGCGAAGCTGGCGTTCACGCGGTCGAACTCGGCCTGGGGAATGAAGTGGGCGGCGCCGTCCACATCGCGGGTCAGGATGTTCTGGAACTCTTCATTGACCTGGTCAAAGAACTTCTGGCCCTCGGCCTTCACCAGGATCTTGATGCGGGCCTTGTACATGTTGTCGCGGCGACCGTAGCGGTTGTACACGCGCACGATGGCTTCGATGTAGACCAGAATCTGCTGCCAGGGCACAAAGGCGTTGATTTCGCTGGCCGTGATCGGCGTGCGGCCCATGCCGCCACCCACCAACACGCGGAAGCCCACTTCGCCCGCATCGTTCTTCACCAGATGCAAGCCGATGTCGTGCCAGAACGTCGCTGCGCGGTCTTCCTTGGCGCCGTTCACGGCAATCTTGAACTTGCGGGGCAGGAAGGCGAATTCGGGGTGCAGGGTCGACCACTGGCGCAGCACTTCGCAGTACGGGCGTGCGTCAATCAGGTCGTCTTCTGCCACACCCACCATGGCGTCGGCCGTGATGTTGCGGATGCAGTTGCCCGAGGTCTGGATGCCGTGCATGTTGACGTCGGCCAGCAAGTCCATCACGTCGGCGCTCTGGGTCAGCGGAATCCAGTTGAACTGAACGTTCTGGCGCGTGGTGAAGTGGGCATAGCCGCGGTCGTGCTCGCGCGCAATGCGTGCCAGCTGCCGGATCTGTGCGGACGACAGCTCCCCATATGGCACGGCAACGCGCAACATGGGCGCATGACGCTGCACGTACCAGCCGTTCTGCAGGCGCAGCGGACGGAACTCTTCGTCGCCCAGCTTGCCAGCCAGGTTGCGCTCAAGCTGATCGCGGAACTGTGCAGCGCGCTGACGCACAAATTGCTTGTCGAATTCGGTGTACTGGTACATGGTCGGTCAAAGAAAAAAAGGGCTGATCTCTCTGTGGTACGAAACCTCAGGAAAGCGCCCGGTACAAATTGTAGGTACTGATCAGGGCGATCACGCTGCCGACGATGGCCAACAGGGTCTTGGTGTGCAGGCGCTTGGTGAGGTAGGCCGCAAAGGGGGCGGCAAAGAGCCCGCCGACCACAAGGCCGGCCACCGTGGGCCAGGGCGTCTCATCAATCAAGACGGCAAACACGGATGCGCTGATGAAGGTCAGGAAGAATTCCGCCAGGTTCACCGACCCGATCGTGGTACGCGGGTCCTGGCCGGTGCCGACCAGCGTGGTCGTGACCACGGGGCCCCAGCCGCCGCCCCCCACCGAGTCGACATAGCCGCCAACCAGGGCCAGTTTGGCCACGTGCTTGGGCGCTTCCTTGCGGACCTGGATGGTGCGGAAGATCTTGCTGACGATGTACAGCCCCATCAGGAACAGATAGGCCGAGATGAAAGGCTTGATGATGGCGGCGTCCACAGTGGACACCGTCCAGGCACCCAGCGAGGCGCCCAGCATCCCCGGAATCAGCAAACGCAGGAACAGGCTGCGGTTGACGTTGCCCAGTTTCACGTGCGAGATGCCCGACACCCCGGTGGTGAACACCTCGGCAATGTGGACGCTGGCACTGGCCACCGCCGGGGTCGATCCCGTGGCCAGCAGAAAACTGGTGGACGTGATGCCATAGGCCATGCCCAGAGCGCCATCCACGGTCTGAGCCAGCAGGCCCACGGCCACCGCCTTCCAGAACGCATCCCCGGTCAAGGTTTCCTTGATCAACTCCCGGCCCGATGCGTGATGGGTGCCATTGAACAGTTGCGTTGCCAGAAAGGCCACCACGCCGATCAACATGAACGTCACGGCCCACACCGTCACCCGCAGGACCGGGTGCCGCGACGGGTGGGTGATGTCGTCTTCAACCGGCGGCAGACCCAACGCCTGGTGTTCGGCGTTGATCGGGTTGTCGCTCAGGTCAAGGTTGCGGATCTTCATGAAGCAGGGGCAAACAGATGGCGCCACAATCGGCAGAGTCGGATCCTATCCAGCGTTTATATATATGAGAAGAATTTTTTTGAATGGTACTTATTGCCAAAATGCATATAAGAGGGTGCTGCGCTCCAGTTGCGCCCTCGGCATGGTGCTGCTGGTGACGGGTTGTGGGCACATCCTGCCGGGCCAGTCGCCGGCCACGCCCCCTGCGACGACGCCTTCCGCCCCTGTGGTGTCTCAGCCCAAGCCAGCGCCCAAGCCCCCCCGAATCGGCCTGGCCCTCGGTGGTGGCGCCGCCCGTGGTTTCGCCCACATTGGGGTGCTGCAGGTGTTGGAAGAAAACGGCATCAAGCCCGACGTCATCGTGGGCACCTCGGCCGGCAGCGTGGTCGCAGCGCTCTATGCCTCAGGCAAGACGCCGGCCGAGCTGGGGCACATGGCCATGACGCTCGATGAGTCCACGATCACCGACTGGGTCTTCCCGGGGCGCTCGCTGCTCAAGGGCGAGGCGCTCGCCAAGTTCGTGCGCACCAGTACGGGCGGTCGCTCGATCGAGGCCATGCGACCGCCATTGGGCATCGTGGCCACCGATCTGAAAAGCGGGCAGCCCATCCTGTTCCGGCGCGGCGATCCCGGCACGGCCGTGCGTGCCTCCAGTGCGGTGCCGGCGGTCTTCTCTCCAGTGAAGATCGGGGGGCGGGAGTACATCGACGGCGGCGCCGTCTCGCCCGTGCCGGTGCGCTACACCCGTCAGATGGGGGCGGACGTGATCATCGCGGTCGACATCTCCGCCATTCCGGAAGGTCAGTCCACCAAGGGGGCGGTCGACATCCTGCTGCAGACTTTCAACATCATGGGGCACGCCATCAGCCAGTGGGAAATGGCCGAGGCCGATGTGGTGATGCGACCCAAACTGCAAGGCGTGGGCAGCGCCGACTTCGGGGCGCGCAGCCTGTCCATCATAGCCGGTCGTGAAGCCGCCTTGACGATGCTGCCCAAACTGCGCGAGCGCATTCAGGCCAAAACCCAATGACCTCCATGAGCCCGGTGAACTCAGTGACAGCGACCCGGTGGCGGAGTTCGCCGTGATCTGGTTTCAGCGTGGGGTGCCAAACGGCTCCCCACGCAACCGGGCGCCGGCCTGGATGCCGCGCTTGCTGAACCAGCCTGTGTTCATCTCCAGCACGAAGCGCACAGGGCGCGTCGAGCAATGGCTGTCCAGGCTCTGTGGCTTCATCTCGGCCAGGTTGACCACCGTCCCGTCATCCGCGAGGAAGGCAATCTGCAGCGGGATCAGCGTGTTCTTCATCCAGAAACACTGCTGGCCCGGGCGGTCGAACACGAACAGCATGCCCTCGTTGGCGCCCATGCTGGTTCGGTGCATCAGTCCGATCTGGTGCTGCTCGGGCGTCAAGGCCACCTCGGCCTTGATGAGGTGCATGCCAGCGCTCATGGTCAGGGTGGGCAGGCGTTGAGGCTGCGACTGAGCCAGCGCCGCGCCACTCCACAAGACGCCGGTCAGGCACACGCTGGCCATCGTCACAACCGAGCGGCGCAGCATGTTCCGCAGGCCACCGCCCACAATCCGAGGCATCCTCAAGTCCATCATCAGGGCTAACCCTTTGTTGATCTGTGTTTAGGTTTACAGTCACGGATTGGCCACGCTGGGCGTCCGCCACCACCACTGTATCAGTGAGCTCATGAACAACGTCGCGACCGAAACAGGCGGTGCCACCGCCGCCGTGCTCACGCCCGCGCAGCAGGCGGGCCTCGACGACCCCGATCTCCTCCAGCAATGCATCGTCGAGATCCCGATGGGCAGCAGCCAGCGTCGCATCGGCCTGGGCCTGTCCGGCATGTATTGCGCCGCCTGCGCCATCACCATTGAAGACGCCCTGCGCAAGGTGCCCGGCGTGTCTGAAGTCCAGGTGCAATCGGCCGCGCAACGTGCGCGCATCCTGGTCGATCCGGCGCGGGTGAAGCTGTCGGAGTTGGTCGTCGCCGTGCAGCAGGTCGGTTATCGGGCTTGGCCCGATGGGGCTGCCCGCGCCGGGCATGAGCGCCTGCGCGAGCGGCGCGTGCTCCTGTGGCGTCTCTCGGTGGCCGCCTTCTGCATGATGCAGGTCATGATGATCACCTGGCCGCAGTATGTGGCCGGCCAGGATGTGATCCCGCCCGATCTGTGGAACCTGATGAACTGGGCCTGCTGGGTGCTCAGCCTGCCCGTCATGCTGTTCTCCTGCGGTCCTTTCTTCACCGGCGCCTGGCGTGCGGCGCGGCAGGGCAGGGTGTCGATGGACACCCCAGTCTCTCTGGGCATGATGGGCGCCTTTGTGGTCAGCACCGGGGTCACCTTCGGCAGCCGGGATGTGTTCGGTCACGAAGCCTATTTCGACTCGCTGACCATGTTTGTCACCTTCCTGCTAGCGGGCCGCTGGCTGGAATCGCGGGCACGCGAGCGGGTCACCCAGACCCTCGAATCCATGTGCGTGCGCCTGCCCGAAGCGGTCGACCGTGCGGACAACCCGGATGACGACCTGAGCACCGCCTCCGTCACGTCGACGCCCTTGTCCAGCTTGCGGCACGGCGACCGGGTGAGGGTGGCCGTGGGCCAGGCCTTCCCGGCAGATGGCCTGATCCTGCTCGGAGAGACCGAGGTGGACGAGTCCCTTCTCACCGGCGAGTCGCGTGCGCTGCCCCGGCGTGCCGGACAAACCGTGGTGGCCGGCAGCATGAACATGGGCTCGCCCGTGTGGATGGCCATCGAGCGCCTGGGCCCCGACACCCGCTACCAGCAGATCGTCTCGCTGGTGCACCAGGCCATGACCGAAAAGCCTGGCTGGATGCGCTTTGCCGACCGCATGGCCGCGCCCTTTCTATGGGGCGTCATCCTGCTGGCGGCCGGCGGTGCGCTGGCCTGGCAGTGGATCGACCCATCCAAATCCATATGGGTGGCCGTGTCGGTGCTCGTGGTGACTTGCCCCTGCGCCTTGTCACTGTCCGCGCCGTCCGCTTTGCTCGCTGCAGCCGGTGCCATGGCTCGCAAGGGCTTGCTGGTCCGCCGTCTTGATGCGCTGGAGGCCTTGTCGGCCATTGACGAAGTCTATTTCGACAAAACCGGCACGCTCACCGAGGGCGAGTTGTCGGTTGTCTCGATCGCGACCCCCGAAGGCCGTGTGCCAACAAGCCATGGTTTGCCCGCCGCGCAGGTCGAGCGCTGGGGCGTGGCGGCAGCCTTGGCGTCCTATTCGCAGCACCCACTGTCCCGCTCGCTGGTCAAGGCCGCCCAAGATGCTGGCGGTTGGCCCACCACGTCCTGGGTCGATGTGCGCGAGCAGGCCGGCAAAGGGGTGCAGGCCACCGATGCGCTGGGGCGTGTCTGGCGCCTGGGGCAGTTGAACTGGGTGCTGGCCGATGTGGCGCCGCAGTCCGGTCAGGCGCCAGGCTGGTGGATGCAGCACGACGACGCACGGGTGTGGATGGCTGCCGTCGGTGCCGATGGCGCGCTGCACCCTGACACCGTGGCCGGTTTTGTCTTTGACGAGGTGTTCCGAGCCGAGGCGCGTCCGACGGTGCAGCGCCTGCGTGAACTGGGTTGCCATTCGTCCTTGCTGTCGGGGGACCAGAGTGCCCGCGTGCATGCCGCCGCCCAGCACCTGGGGCAGGGCGATGCCATGACGGTGGCCCAGGCCCAGGCCACGCCGGAAGACAAACTCAACGTCATCGCCCGCATGCAGGCCCAGGGACATCGGGTGGCCGTGGTCGGCGATGGCATCAACGATGCCCCGGTGTTGGCCAAAGCCGACGTGTCGATTGCGCTGGATCAGGGGGCTGCCTTGGCGCAGTCGCAAGCCGACCTCATCATCCTGGGGGGGCGCCTGCTGGGCTTGCCCGAGGCTGTTGTCATCAGCCGACAGGCCATGCGCATCGTTCGTCAGAACCTTGCCTGGTCGGCCATCTACAACGCGTCGTGCATCCCGCTGGCCCTGATGGGGCTTCTGCCGCCCTGGCTGGCAGGCCTCGGCATGGCGCTGAGCTCATTGGGCGTTGTGCTGAATGCACTTAGACTCGGCCCCGGCCGCCATTGAAGAAGCGGACATCGCGATCATGGAAATCCTCTACGTCCTCATTCCCGTTTCCGTTTTGCTGGTCCTCGCCATCCTGGTCGTGCTGGGCTGGTCTGTGCACAGCGGACAATTCGAGGACATCGAACAAGAGGGACTGCGCATCTTGCAAGATGAGCAAAAAGACAAGAACAAGGTTGAGGCGCATCAAAAATAACCCTTGCTTTGGCCCCACAATTCACGCTGTAACAAAGGAGAAGAAGAGATGGCAACCACCCACTCTGCCACGTACAACGATACGGTTGTCCGGCAGTTCGCCATTGCGGCCGTCCTATGGGGCGTCGTCGGCATGGCTGTCGGCGTCCTGATCGCGTCCCAACTGGCATGGCCGGAACTCAATTTCGGCATTTCATGGCTGTCCTACGGCCGACTTCGACCACTGCATACCAATGCGGTGATTTTTGCGTTTGGCGGCTGCGCCCTGTTTGCCACGTCTTACCACGTGGTTCAACGCACTTGCCAAACTCGCCTGTTCGCAGGTCCTCTGGCTGCTTTCACCTTCTGGGGGTGGCAACTGGTCATCCTGCTGGCCGCGATCTCGCTGCCTCTGGGCTTCACCACCGGCAAGGAATACGCCGAGCTGGAATGGCCCATTGACATCCTGATCACGCTGGTGTGGGTTGCGTATGCCATCGTGTTCTTCGGAACCGTCGGCACCCGCAAGATCCGTCACATCTATGTGGCCAACTGGTTCTACGGCGCCTTCATCATTGCCGTGGCCCTGCTGCACATCGTCAACAGCGCGGAAATCCCCGTCTCCCTGACCAAGTCCTACTCGGCCTACGCCGGTGTGCAAGACGCCATGGTTCAGTGGTGGTACGGCCACAATGCCGTGGGCTTCTTCCTGACGGCAGGCTTCCTGGGCATGATGTACTACTACATCCCCAAGCAAGCCGGCATGCCCGTGTACTCGTATCGCCTGTCGATCGTGCACTTCTGGGCGCTGATCTTCACCTACATGTGGGCGGGTCCTCACCACCTGCACTACACGGCGCTGCCTGACTGGACCCAGTCCGTCGGCATGGTGTTCTCGCTGATCCTGTTGGCACCCTCGTGGGGCGGCATGATCAACGGCATCATGACCCTGTCGGGTGCCTGGTACAAGCTGCGTGACGACGCCATCCTGAAGTTCCTGATCGTGGCCCTGTCGTTCTACGGCATGTCCACCTTCGAAGGTCCGATGATGTCCATCAAGACCGTGAACTCCCTGTCGCACTACACCGACTGGACCGTGGGTCACGTTCACTCCGGCGCTCTGGGCTGGGTGGGTCTGATCTCGATGGGTTCGCTGTACTACCTGATCCCGCGCATGTTCGGCCGTACCACGATGTACTCCGTCTCGGCCATCTCCGTGCACTTCTGGGCTGCGACCATCGGCATCGTGCTGTACATCGCCGCGATGTGGATTGCCGGCGTGATGCAAGGTCTGATGTGGCGTGCGGTCAACCCGGACGGCACCTTGGTCTACAGCTTCGTCGAAAGCGTCAAGGCAACCTATCCCTTCTACGTGATCCGCGTTGCGGGTGGCCTGCTCTACCTGGGCGGCATGATCCTGATGCTGTGGAACACCGTGATGACGGCGATGGCCGGTCGCGCAGTCAATGCGCCGATCGCTCAGCCCGCTCACGCCTGAGGAGGACAAGAACATGGCTGATCACAATCACAAGCCCAAGCTCTTCTCCCACGAGAAGATTGAAACCAGCAACTTCCTGATGATCGTGCTGACCCTGCTGGTCGTGTCGGTCGGTGCGCTCGTCGAGATCGTGCCGCTGTACTTCCAGCGCAGCACCACCCAGCCGGTCGATGGCCTCAAGCCCTACACCGCGCTGCAGTTGGCTGGCCGTGACGTTTACATCCGTGAGGGTTGCTACAACTGCCACTCACAGATGATCCGTCCCTTCCGCGCGGAAACGCTGCGCTATGGTCACTACTCCATGGCCGGTGAGTTCGTGTACGACCACCCCTTCCAGTGGGGTTCCAAGCGGACCGGTCCTGACCTGCACCGCGTGGGCGGCAAGTACTCGGATGAATGGCACGCCGTTCACCTGAACAACCCGCGTGACGTGGTGCCCGAGTCCAACATGCCGGCTTACCCCTGGTTGGCTCAAGCCAAAGTGGAAGACGGCCTGAAGGTGGCGCCCCGTATGGAAGCCCTGCGCAAGGTGGGCGTGCCTTACACGGACGCCGAGATCAAGGCAGCTGACGAAGAGGTCAAAGGCAAGACCGAACTCGAAGCCGTGATCGCGTACCTGCAGGTCCTCGGTACCGCAGTCAAGTAAGGAGCGACGCACATGGACATCATCGTTGCAAGAAGCATTTTCACCGTGGTGTGTCTGTGCGTTTTCGTGGGCATTGCTGTGTGGGCGTTTTCGCGCCGCAACAAGGCTCAGTTTGAAGAGGCAGGTCGCCTGCCTCTCGCAGAAGATTGATTGGAGGCTCAGACATGAGCGACTTCATTTCGAGTGGATGGTCCTGGTACGTTGTCGGGATCGTTGTGTTCGGTCTGGTCTATTGCGCCTTCGTGCTCATTGGTGCCGCCAAACACAAGGTCATCTATGACGCACAGGGCAATGTTGACAAGACCACGGGTCACATCTGGGACGAAGACCTGCGTGAACTGAACAACCCGCTGCCTCGCTGGTGGTTGTTCCTGTTCATCTTCACGCTGGTGTTCGCGGTTGGTTATCTGGCGCTGTACCCCGGCCTGGGTAACAACAAGGGCACCCTGAACTGGTCCTCCAAGGGTCAGCTCGAGGCCGAGATCGCCAAGGCCAAGGTCGAGGAGGAAAAGATCTACGCTGCCTTCCGTCCCGCTGCGGTGGAAGACCTGGCACGTGATCCCAAGGCCGTGGCCATTGGTGAGCGCCTGTTCCTGAACAACTGCGCGGCTTGCCACGGCTCTGACGCCAAGGGTTCGAAGGGCTTTCCCAACCTGACCGACACCGACTGGCTGCACGGTGGTTCGCCTGAGAAGATCAGCGAAACTCTGCACAACGGCCGTCAGGGCATGATGCCCCCGATGGCGGCTGCCGTCGGTGGTCCTGAGGAAGTTCGCCAGGTTGCCAACTACGTGCTGAGCCTGTCCGGTAGCGGCCACAACTCGATCCTGGCCGAACTGGGCAAGGACAAGTTCAAGGCTGCTTGCGCTGCCTGCCACGGTGCAGACGGCAAGGGCAACCAGGCTCTGGGCGCGCCCAACCTGACCGACAAGATCTGGCTGCACGGCTGGGGTGAAGAGGCGATCATTCGCATGATCAACAACGGCAAGACCAACGTCATGCCGGCCCAGGCTGGTCGTCTGTCCGAAGACCAGATCAAGGTGTTGACCGCCTATGTCTGGGGTCTGTCGCGTCCGACACAGACAGCTCAGGCCAAGTAAGCCAGTTGCACTCCGGATGGGTATCGGGTTTCCAACTTGATGCTCATCAAGAGTCGCAGTAAATTCAAGCGGTGGTGGTTGGTGCGTGATACCCTTCTGGGTATCTGGCTCAGCCCCTCCGCTTTTTCATTTGCGCCATGACCGATCCACAAAATTCCACCGAAACGCCTCAACGCGTGATCCCCATCAAGGCCGAAGAGGCCACGTCCGATGCCGCCAAGGCCGTACGTCGTGAGGAGATCGTTTCCCTCTACAAAAAGAGCGAGAAAGTCTACGCCCGTGAGGTGACCGGCTGGTTCACCAACTGGCGGTGGGTCATGGTGTGGTTGACCCAGTTGGTGTTTTATGTCACCCCTTGGCTGTACTGGAACGACCGTCAGGCGGTGCTGTTCGACCTCGGTACCCGCCGTTTCTATCTTTTCAATCTGGTCCTCTACCCGCAAGACCTGGTCTACCTGACCGCCTTGCTCGTCATCTCGGCCTATGGTCTGTTCTTGTTCACGACGGTGGCAGGGCGCTTGTGGTGCGGCTACGCCTGTCCACAATCGGTCTACACCGAGATGTTCATGTGGATCGAGAACAAGATCGAGGGCAGTCGTGCCAAGCGCATGAAGATGGACAAGTCCCCCATGACGGCTGAAAAGTTTGCGCGCAAGGCCGCCAAACACGCCGCGTGGATTGCCGTCGCGCTGTGGACTGGTTATACCTTCGTGGGCTATTTCTCCCCGATTCGCGAACTCTGGCAATCGGTGATCTCCTTCGGCCTCGGCCCCTGGGAGACCTTCTGGATCCTGTTCTATGGCTTTGCCACCTATGGCAACGCTGGCTTCATGCGCGAGCAGGTGTGCAAATACATGTGCCCGTATGCGCGCTTCCAGAGTGCCATGTTCGACCGTGACACGCTCATCATCAGCTATGACGAGAAGCGCGGCGAACCCCGCGGTGCCCGCTCGCGCAAGGCCAACGCCCAGTCCATGGGGCAGGGTGACTGCATCGACTGCACCTTGTGCGTTCAGGTCTGTCCCACAGGCATCGACATCCGCAAGGGCCTGCAGTACGAGTGCATTGGCTGTGCCGCGTGCATTGACGCGTGCGACACCGTCATGGACAAGATGGGCACGCCTCGCGGCCTGATCCGTTACTCCACGCAGAATGCGATGGAGAAGGGTTGGGGCACCAGCGAAATGTGGGGGCGGGTCACCCGGCCGCGCGTGTTGATCTACACCGGTATCCTGGTGCTGGTGGTTGCGGCCTTCGTGACCAGCCTCTACAGCCGCCCGCCGTTCCGCGTCGACATCGTGCGTGACCGTGGCGCACTGGCCCGCGTGGTCGATGAGGGCTACATCGAGAACGTCTACCGCGTGCAGTTGATGAACGCCAGCGAGCGCACGCAACGCTATCGCGTGGGTGTGGAGCAACTCAATCAGGCCAAGGTGCAAGGCGGTGAGAACGTCGTCCTTGGCCCAGCCGAAGCCCGCTGGGTGCCCATCGCTGTGCGGATCCCGCCCGAGGTGGGCGCGCGCATGGGGTCGGGTGCCACCGGCGTCACCATCCTGGTGGAACAATTGCGCCAGGGCGATGCGCCCCAGGTCGATGTCCGTGAAAAGACCACCTTCATGGTTCCGCGCTGACCCTCACACATTTTGGACATGACATGACACAGCCTCTCTCTATGCAAAACCCGTCCACGCCGGTGGACAACCCGCCCTGGTACCGCCTGCCCATCGTCTGGATGGTCATTGGCGGGCCGGCCGTGGTGGTGGTGGCGGCGCTGATCACCGTCGGCATCGCGGTCAAGAACGTCGACCCCGTGCTGGACACCTCGGCCACCCCGACCCAGAAAGAGGCGCCGGCCTCCAAGGCGCGCAACCACGCCAACGAAGACGCGACGCCCACGGCGCCCGCCGAGAAGTGAGCGTGGTGCCGCCTGCACCCTAGGGTTTCTTCTGCTGAAGGATGGGGCGTGCAGGCGCACCATGTGTCATGTCTCCCAACCATCAGGAGCAGGGCATGACAAACAATTCGCTTCGCGCCGCTCAGGTTCTGTGGCCGGCTTTCGTGATGGCCGGTGTGCTGGAAATGCTGCTGTTCAGTGTGCTGGACCCAGCCACGCTGAGTTTCGGCAACTGGCATCCTGAACCCGCCACGGTCTATAGCCTGGCCTTTTTCGTGTTTTGGGCCTTGATTGCGGCGGCTGCCGCCGCCTCACAGTGGATGGCAGGGGCAGCACAACGCGGCAATTCGTCTGATGGTGAGGCGCCCCACCAGCGTCGGCGTCGTTCACGCCACGGCACCGCTCAGCACGTGTGAAGCGCACAGCAAAAAGCCCGCACTAAGCGGGCTTTTGTATGTTGGGGCTGTGGCCTCAGCCTTTCACGCTGTTCACCAGAGCCCGCAAGCCGGCTTCGTTCGTGATGCGGATGTCGCGCTGCTTCACTTCCAGCAGACCCTCGTCCTGGAATTTCGAGAAGGTGCGGCTCACCGTTTCGAGCTTCAAACCCAGGTAGCTGCCGATCTCTTCACGCGTCATGCGCAACACCAGCGCCGAGGCCGAGAAGCCGCGCGCATGCAGGCGCTGGGTGAGGTTGAGCAGGAAAGCAGCCAGGCGTTCTTCGGCGCGCATGCTGCCCAACAGCAGCATCACCCCATGGTCGCGCACAATCTCGCGGCTCATGATCTTGTGGAACTGGTGCTGCAGGTCCGAGAACTCGCGCGACAACTCCTCGAGTTGCCCGTAGGGAATCACGCACACCTGCGAATCTTCCAGTGCGATGGCGTCGCACGCGTGGCGGTCGGTACTGATGCCGTCCAGGCCCAGCAGTTCTCCCGCCATCTGAAAACCCGTCACCTGATCGCGACCATCTTCGGACGACACGCGCGTCTTGAAGAAGCCGGTGCGCACGGCATAGACCGAGCGGAATGCATCACCGGTGTGAAAGAGGGCGTCCCCACGCTTGACCGTGCGACGTGTGGCGACCAGCGAGTCGAGGTGACTCAGTTGAGGCTGGGTCAAGCCGACGGGCAGGCACAACTCACGCAGGTTGCAGCTCGAGCAGGCCACTTTGAAGGCGTCGAGCTTGACGCCCCCGCAAGAGGTCTGTGTATCTGAGGATTCACCCTGTTGGCCTTGAAGCTGGTTCGAGGAAGCACTGGTGCCGGTGACGTCGGTGATCGGA
This sequence comes from Aquabacterium sp., assembly GCF_034003525.1. Lineage (GTDB taxonomy): Bacteria > Pseudomonadota > Gammaproteobacteria > Burkholderiales > Burkholderiaceae_C > Aquabacterium. The sequence goes on along the minus strand of NZ_JAVEYN010000003.1, from coordinate 75,645 downwards.
AAAATACTGTTCAACATGAGTAACCTCAAAGCCTGCCCGATTGTTGCCGCAATGACGGCTGAGAAATTGAGTTAGATCAACCCTGATGCCCGCGAGTTTGGCACAGTGGCCCACATGAGCGAACCTGTCCTGATTTCCGTTGTGCCCTACACGCCCGTTGTGTCACGCGACATGCTGTCGCGGCTGGACGTCAACGGGCCGCGGTACACCTCTTACCCGACCGCGGACCGGTTCGTAGAGGCTTACGGACCTGCCCACTACCGTCAGGCACTGCAGCAGCGAGCAGAAGGCGGCGGTGTCATTGGCGGCGCGGCAGCGCCTTTGTCAGTGTACGTGCACATTCCGTTTTGCGAGTCGGTTTGTTATTACTGCGCCTGTAACAAGGTCATCACCAAGCATCACGAACGGGCCACAGAGTATCTGGAAGCGCTGCGCACCGAGATCGAGTTGGTCAGCGCTCAACTGGGCGCGCCGCAGCCCTTGTCGCAATTGCACTTTGGTGGCGGCACACCTACCTTCCTGACGGACGAAGAGCTGGACGGCCTGATGGCCACCTTGCGTACCGCCTTCCGCTTTGTGGAAGGAGGCGAGTACGCCATCGAGATCGACCCCCGCACCATTGACGCGGCCCGACTCAAGCGCCTGGCAGCCATGGGCTTCAATCGCCTGAGCTTCGGCGTGCAGGATTTCGACCCCGACGTGCAGCAAGCCGTGCACCGCGTTCAGCCGTTCGAGCAGGTGGCCGCGCTCCTGCAGGCCGCCCGTGATGAGGGCTTCTTGTCCATCAACATGGACCTGATCTACGGCTTGCCCAAGCAAACGACGGAGAGCTTTCAGCGCACCTTGCAGCAGGTCAGTTCCCTGAAGCCCGACCGCATTGCGCTGTACGCCTACGCCCACCTGCCGCAGCGTTTCAAACCTCAGCGCCGCATCAACGCCGCAGATTTGCCCAAGGCCGAAGACAAGATCGGCATGCTGTCGACCGCCATAGAAGCCTTCGGCCAGGCCGGCTACGACTACATCGGCATGGACCACTTCGCGCTGCACCACGACAGCTTGGCCGTCGCCAAGCGCCAAGGGCGCCTGCATCGCAATTTCCAGGGTTACAGCACGCATCCGGACAGTGACCTGATCGCGCTGGGCGTGTCGGCCATAGGCAAGGTCGGTGCCCACTACTGCCAGAACGCCAAGACGCTGGACGAGTACTACGATGCGCTGCGCAGTGGTGAATTGCCCATCGTGCGTGGCCTGACCCTGTCACGCGACGACTTGGTGCGCCGCGCCGTGATCATGGCCGTGATGTGCCAGGGCCGTGTCGACTATGAATCCATTGAGCTCGCCTACCTGATCGATTTCAAGCAATACTTCGAGGCTGAACTGCGCCTGCTGGAGCCGCTCGTCGAGTCGGGGTTGGTGCAAATGGAGTCTGACGGTGTGCGTGTGACCCCGCTGGGGTGGTACTTTGTGCGGGCCGTGGCCATGGTGTTCGACCGCTACATCCAGGCCGACAAGACCTTGGAGCGCTTCTCGCGCATCATCTGAGTCTGCACACGCGCACCGGGAGCTGACATGCTGACCGGATTGTTGTTGACCGCTTTCCTCATGGGTTTGGGTGGCATTGCGCACTGCGCTGCCATGTGTGGGGCGCCGTGCGCGGCCGCCTTGCCTCGCGGCGTGCCGCTGCTGGCCCTGGTGGGGCGGTGCCTGGCTTACATGCTCCTGGGCCTGGTGGCCTCAACCGGTGCGGGCCTGATTTCCCGCTGGGGACAACAGATCAGCATGCTGCAGCCGATCTGGGTGATGCTGCAACTCGCGGCCGTGTTGCTCGGTCTGTGGCTGTTGTGGACCGGCCATGTGCCCCGCCAGGTCAATGCCTGGGGCCAGCAGGCTTACCACCGTGCGCGTCACAAGCTGATGGGCGATGGGACGCCGAGTTGGTTGCGCGCGTCTCGCCCTGTGTTGCCTTTGATCGCCGGCATGGCCTGGGCCGTGATGCCTTGTGGCCTGTTGTATGCCGCCCTGATGGTGGCCGCGCTGGCCTCCGAGCCCTGGGGGGGCGCTGCCGTCATGTTGGCCTTTGCGGTGCCCAGTGGCGTCGGTGTGTGGGCCGCACCGGCCCTGCTCAAGTGGCTGGGTCGCCTCAGCGCACAGCGTCAGCCGGCGACGAGTGGTGCCGCCACGGCCGTCGTGCCCATCCTGTGGTTCAGATCAAGGGATGAGGCCGTCTCGAACGCCGCGCCTGCAGGGCAGAGCGCCACCTCCGCGCCATCCACCTTGATCGATCCACGCTGGGCCGTGCGTTTGGCGGGCCTGAGTCTGGCACTGATTGCTGCCTGGGCGGTGTCTCACCAACTGGTGGCGCAGTGGCAGGCCTGGTGCGCCTGAGCGGGGCAGGGCAGGCGTGACCTTGGTGTTAGCGCGTGATGCGATACACGAGGGTGCGCAGTAGAATCAAAATCGACCGTTGCCGACATCCATGGCACCGGATTCACGGATAACGCCAAACGCGGAGACCTACATCATGTATCAGCACATCAAAGTGCCCGAAGGTGGGCAGAAGATCACGGTGAACCCGGACTTCTCCCTGAATGTTCCCAACAACCCCATCATTCCCTACATCGAGGGTGACGGCACTGGCTTTGACATCACCCCCGTGATGATCAAGGTGGTTGATGCGGCAGTCGAGAAGGCCTATCAAGGCGCTCGCAAGATCCACTGGATGGAAATCTACGCTGGTGAAAAGTCCACCCGCGTGTACGGCCCGGATGTCTGGCTGCCGGAAGAAACCCTGCAGGTCCTCAAGGACTACGTGGTCTCCATCAAGGGTCCGCTGACCACGCCCGTGGGCGGTGGCATCCGTTCGCTGAACGTGGCCCTGCGTCAAGAACTCGACCTGTACGTCTGCCTGCGCCCGGTGCGTTACTTCAAGGGCGTGCCCTCGCCAGTGAAGGAGCCCGAGAAGACCGACATGGTCATCTTCCGCGAGAACTCGGAAGACATCTACGCCGGCATCGAATTCGAAGCCCAGAGCGACAAGGCCAAGAAGCTGATCAAGTTCCTGCAGGACGAATTCGGCGTCAAGAAGATCCGCTTCCCCGAGACCTCGGGCATCGGCATCAAGCCTGTGTCGCGTGAAGGGACCGAGCGCCTGGTGCGCAAGGCCCTGCAGTACGCCATCGACAACGACAAGCCCAGCGTGACCCTGGTTCACAAGGGCAACATCATGAAGTTCACCGAAGGCGGCTTCCGTGACTGGGGTTATGCCCTGGCCCAGAAGGAGTTCGGTGCCGAACTGATCGACGGCGGCCCGTGGTGCAAGTTCAAGAACCCCAAGACGGGCAAGGACATCTTGGTCAAGGACGCCATCGCCGACGCCTTCCTGCAGCAGATCCTGCTGCGTCCGGCCGAGTACAGCGTGATCGCCACCTTGAACCTCAACGGCGACTACGTGTCTGACGCGCTGGCCGCGCAGGTCGGCGGCATCGGCATCGCTCCGGGCGCCAACCTGTCTGACTCGGTGGCCATGTTCGAAGCCACCCACGGCACGGCGCCGAAGTACGCTGGCAAGGACTATGTGAACCCCGGTTCCGAAATCCTGTCGGCCGAAATGATGCTGCGCCACATGGGCTGGATCGAAGCCGCTGACCTGATCATCTCCTCGATGGAGAAGTCGATTCTGAGCAAGCGCGTGACCTATGACTTTGCCCGCCTGCTGGACGGCGCCACCCAGGTGTCGTGCTCGGGCTTCGGTGAGGTCATGATCGAGCACATGTGATCCAGGCGGCTGCGTGCCACGCAGCCGGTCTGACCGACACGAGCCCCTGATGCGCACGCGCGGGTCAGGGGCTTTTTGCATCCGCCTAGGCGAAGCGGCTCAGCTCCACAGATCCAGAGGCGGATCGGTGGCCAGGGCGCGTAGCAGGTCCGAGCGGGAAACAAAGCCGATCACCTGACCGGCGTTTTCGGTCACTGGGAGACCTGGCAGGCCGGTTTCCAGCAGCAGCGACGCCACGCGTCGCAAATCGGTGTCCACGTGGGCACTGGGAACCGGCGACCACATGACGTGGCTGACGGGGTGACGCAGCATGGTCTGCCACGCGGCGGCATCGTCCACCGAGGGGGCCAGCCATTGCGGTGGCAGCAGTTCAGCGCGGCTGACCAGTCCCACCAGGGCACCCTGGGCATCGACCACCGGGGCCTGCCCAATCCCGTGGTCTTTCAAGGTTTGCCAGGCTTCGCGCACGCTGGCATCCGCACGCACCACATGGGAGGGGCGTTGCATGACATCCCCGACCAGGCTCAAAGGCTGGCGGGCTGGTGGGGCATAGGCTTGCAGCGCGTGCTGTGCGCCAAGCGGCGTGCCCGTGCTGCCGTAGCCCTGGCTGTCTTCATCGAGGCCAGTGGCCACGGCGGCAGAGGCTCGCACCTTGGCCGTTGGCGTCAGGGCCCGGGTCTTGCGAAGTTGCTCCAGGGTGCCGGAAAACACCTGGCCAATGGGGCTGTAGACATAAAACATCTGCGTGCCTCAGGACCTTGTCATGCGGGAATGCCGAAAAGGGTGCCGCATTCGCGTCCGATCATGAAAAAGCCCGCCAGAGGCGGGCCATGCTGCAGCGGTGGATGACAGGCACCGGTGCGGTCAATGGGGCAGGCTGTACACCGAACTGGGGTGATCTCGGAAGTGGAGATCATCGAGTCCGCCGGGCGTGGTGTCGGACACCGCGCCGTCCATTTGCTGGATGTTCTGGGCCAGCATGCCCTTGGGGCCCGCTACCAACTCATATTGCACGCGTGAACCCTGCTTCAGTGTGCGAAAACCATCCATCTGGATGGCGGAGAAGTGCGCGAAGACATCGCCCCCTCCCTGATCCGGCTCGATGAAGCCAAATCCTTTGGCATCGTTGAACCATTTGACAACTCCTGTGGCCATGATGGGCTCCCTCCTGTTAATTTGTTCACATTTTTGGACTCCTGTGCGGCACTGTCAAGCATCGAGATGTGACGAACCTATGCGTGCTTTCCCTTGGATGTTCGGACAGGGGCGACCTTGAATCTGCCAGGGTGAACCCAAGATGAGAGGGCAGGAATTCCGTGCTCCCGTAGAATCATTTCATGATCATTTCTTCACACCAGCGTGCCTCTGCGCAGCCTCCCGCACCGGGCGGCGAGGGGGAGGGCGCGGTCGTTGTCGAGAAGCAGGCGCAGAAGGTCGAGCCCCCGAAGCTCTACCAGGTCGTGATGCTCAATGACGATTTCACGCCGATGGAGTTCGTTGTTTACGTATTGCAGGCCCATTTTCGCCACGACATCGAATCGGCCACTCAAATCATGCTAAAAATCCATCACGAGGGTCGTGGTGTGTGCGGTGTCTTCACCAAGGACATCGCGGCCACAAAGGTCGAACTCGTTCTTGCCGCCGCCCGCGAAGCCGGGCATCCCTTGCAGTGCATTATGGAGACCGCATGATTGCGCAAGAGTTGGAAGTCAGTCTGCACTTGGCCTTCGTCGAGGCCCGTCAGCAGCGCCATGAGTTCATCACGGTCGAGCACCTGCTGCTTGCCTTGATCGACAACCCTTCAGCTTCCGAGGTGTTGAAAGCTTGTGCCGCCAATACAGATGAACTGCGTAAGAGCTTGGACCAGTTCGTTCGTGACAACACGCCCACCGTCGGTGGCACGGACGAGGTGGATACGCAGCCCACGCTGGGTTTCCAGCGTGTGATCCAGCGCGCCATCATGCACGTGCAATCGTCGGGCAACGGCAAGAAGGAGGTCATGGGCGCCAACGTCCTGGTGGCCATCTTCGGCGAGAAGGACTCGCATGCCGTCTACTACCTGCATCAGCAGGGCGTGACCCGCCTGGACGTGGTCAACTTCATCGCTCACGGCATCCGCAAGACCGATCCGCCTGAGTCGTCGCGGTCGGCCCCCGAGCCCGGTGCGGGGGCGGGCGAAGCCGAACGTGAAGAAGGCGAGAGCAAGGCGTCTCCGCTGGAGCAGTACACCCAGAACCTGAACCAGCAGGCCCGCGACGGCAAGATCGACCCGCTCATCGGTCGTGACGCCGAGGTGGAGCGTGTCATCCAGGTGCTGTGCCGTCGCCGCAAGAACAACCCGCTGCTGGTCGGTGAGGCCGGTGTGGGCAAGACCGCGATCGCCGAAGGCCTGGCCTGGCGCATCACCCAGAAGGACGTGCCCGATGTGCTCGCAGATGCCGAGGTGTTCGCCCTCGACATGGGCGCCTTGCTGGCCGGCACCAAGTACCGGGGCGATTTCGAGCAGCGCCTGAAGGCGGTGATCAAGCAGTTGAAGGAGCAGCCCGGGGCCGTTCTCTTCATCGACGAGATCCACACCCTCATCGGCGCCGGGGCAGCCTCGGGCGGGACGCTCGATGCTAGCAACCTGCTCAAGCCCGCCTTGAGCTCGGGGCAACTCAAGTGCATCGGTGCGACCACCTTCACCGAGTACCGTGGCATCTTCGAGAAGGATGCGGCCCTGTCGCGTCGTTTCCAGAAGGTGGAAGTCGCCGAGCCCTCGGTCGAGCAGACCATCGAGATCCTCAAGGGTCTGAAGTCGCGCTTTGAGGAGCATCACAGCGTCAAGTACTCCCTGAACGCCCTGCAGGCGGCCGCGGAGCTGTCGGCCAAGTTCATCAACGACCGTCACTTGCCCGACAAGGCCATTGACGTCATCGACGAGGCCGGCGCGGCCCAGCGCATCCTGCCCAAGAGCAAGCAAAAGAAGACCATCACGCGCTCCGAGGTCGAAGACATCGTGGCGAAGATCGCCCGCGTGCCTTCGACCAGTGTGTCGAGCGACGATCGCTCCAAGCTGAAGACGCTGGACCGCGACCTCAAGAGCGTCGTGTTCGGTCAGGACGTGGCCATCGATGCCTTGGCAGCGGCGATCAAGATGGCGCGCTCCGGCTTGGGCAAGCCCGACAAGCCGATCGGCTCTTTCCTCTTCAGCGGGCCCACCGGGGTCGGCAAGACCGAGGTGGCCAAGCAACTGGCCTACATCCTGGGCATCGAGCTGATCCGCTTCGACATGTCGGAGTACATGGAGCGCCATGCCGTCAGCCGCCTGATCGGCGCGCCGCCGGGCTATGTCGGCTTCGACCAGGGTGGGCTGCTGACCGAGGCGATCTCGAAGAAGCCGCACGCCGTCCTGCTGCTCGACGAAATCGAGAAGGCGCACCCGGACGTGTTCAACATCCTTCTGCAGGTGATGGACCATGGCACCCTGACCGACAACAACGGCCGCAAGACCGACTTCCGCAACGTCGTGATCATCATGACGACCAATGCGGGCGCGGAAACCCTGCAGAAGTCGACCATCGGCTTCACCACGCAGCGCGAGTCGGGTGACGAGATGGCCGATATCAAGCGGGCCTTCACGCCGGAGTTCCGCAACCGTCTGGACGCGATCGTGGGCTTCAAGCCGCTCGATGAGGAAATCATCCTGCGGGTGGTCGACAAGTTCCTGCTGCAACTCGAGAGCCAACTGGTCGAGAAGAAGGTCGAGGTCACCTTCACCGATGCCTTGCGTCGTCACCTGGCCAAGCGCGGCTTCGATCCGCTCATGGGTGCCCGTCCGATGCAGCGCCTGATCCAGGACACGATCCGTCGTGCACTGGCCGACGAGCTGCTGTTCGGCCGACTGGTCGATGGCGGCCGCCTGACGGTGGACGTGGTCGAGAAGCCCGATGCCGAAGCCGAGATCAAGCTCGACATCCAGTCCTCTGGCAAGAAGAGCGACAAGGCCAAGCCCGAGCCGGCGACGGCCGCCTGATCAAGGCGAACAAGGCGCGTGACCGGTCTCGGTGGCGCCTCACCATGACAAAGGGCCAGCATTGCTGGCCCTTTTCATTTCCGGGTGTCGGCTTTGAGGTGTCAGGTCAGCGCGATGCGCGTGAACCCGCTGGCGGTCCAGCGCAGCACTTCCGCGCGGGGCTGGCCGTGGTCCAGATCCCAGTCGCTGAGCACATGGCGGACGCCGCCTGGACAGCCGAAGGGTTGGCTCTGAGGGCGGTGGGTGTGGCCATGGATCAGCACACTGGCGTCGGCCGCCTGCATCCATGCGCCGGCCGCTGCTTCGTCCACATCGGCCCATTCCGTGGCGGTCTGCATTTGCTGGTGCGCCTGGCTGGCCGCCCGCATCTGACGCGCCTGGTCCAGGCGTGCACTCAGCGGTGCAGACAAGAAAGCGGACTGCCAGGCCGGCTGACGCACCTGGGCGCGAAAGCGCAGATAGGCCGTGTCGGCCAGGCAAAGCTCATCGCCATGCATCAGCAGCGCGCGCTGTCCCCAGGCGCTGAGCACTGTGGGGTCGTGCAAGGGGTGCGCGCCACAGTCGGCCAACATGTCGGCGCCCAGCAGGAAGTCACGGTTGCCCACCATGATGCCCAGGTGGCACCGCTGACCGACCTCGCGCAGCATGTCGACGCAGGCCTGTTCATACGCTTGCTGACGCATGTCGTCGCCCACCCAGGCCTCGAACAGGTCACCCAGGATCAGCACGGCATCGGCCGGCGTCTCGTGCAGGTAGGCCGCCAGCGCGGCCGTGGTGCGTGGCAGGTCCTCGTGCAGGTGCAGGTCGGAGATGAAATCAATGCACCGCCACGAGGGCGGTGCATTGAGGATTTCCGGCGGGGGGAAGGGGGGCTTCCCCATGAAATCAGACTTCGACAGCCTTGGTGATCACCACGTCTTCGAGCGGCACGTCGTCATGGAAGCCCTTGCGGCCGGTCTTGACCTTTTCGATCGCATCAACCACTTCGCTGCCAGCAACCACCTTGCCGAACACGGCATAGCCCCAACCCTGCGACGTTTCCGACTTGAAGTTCAGGAAGTCGTTGTCGGTGCCGTTGATGAAGAACTGGGCGCTGGCCGAGTGCGGGGCGCTGGTACGGGCCATGGCGATGGTGTACTTGTCGTTCTTCAGGCCATTGTTGGCTTCGTTCTGGATCTCGCCCTTGGTCGGCTTTTGCTTCATGCCAGGCTCGAACCCGCCACCCTGGATCATGAAGCCCTTGATGACGCGGTGGAAGATCGTGCCGTCGTAATGGCCCGCCTTCACGTATTCCAGGAAGTTGGCCACGGTGATCGGGGCCTTGGCGTCGTCCAGTTCCAGGCGGATGGTGCCGGCGGTGGTTTGCAGTTCAACGGTCTTGGTCATGCTTATTTCTCGATGGAGACTTGTTTGATGATGATGGGCGTGGCGGGGACGTCGCTGTGCGGCCCCACGCGCGTGGTGCTGACTTTGCGGATCTTGTCCACCACGTCCATGCCCTGGGTCACCTTGCCGAAGACGGCATAGCCGTCACGCGCGGTGGGGCCCGAGGCGTTCAGGAAGGCATTGTCCTTCACATTGATGAAGAATTGCGCGGTGGCCGAGTCTGGCACACCCGTGCGGGCCATGGCGATGGTGCCGCGCACATTGCTCAGGCCATTGTTGCTTTCCAGGGGGATCGGCGGGTTGGTGGGCTTTTCGCGCATGTCCGGGGTCATGCCGCCGCCCTGGATCATGAAGCCGTCGATCACGCGGTGAAAGATGGTGCCGCTGTAGTGCCCCGCCTTCACATAGGCCAGGAAGTTCGCCACAGTCTTGGGGGCCTTGGCCGCATCCAGTTGAATGACGATGTCACCCTGGCTGGTGCTGAGCTGGACGGTCTGCGCCTGCGCGACCAGGGCGCTGAGGCCGATGACACTGGCCACGATCACATTGCGAATCATCCGATCACTCCTTCATAGAAGATTTTCCAGAGGCCACCCTCTTTGCCCCAGTATTGACGTTTGACGGCGCCTGCCCGTTGACCTTCAGCGACTTCTCCGAAAGTCACGACCAGGATGTCGCCCTTGTCCTGCCAGCCCAGGATGGCCAGGTCCTTGAGCTCGATGGTTTTGCCGCGTAACTGGCTGACGTCACGCTCGACAGACTGGCGCCAACGCGTGAAGTCCTGCTTGCCGCTGGAAAACTGGGGAGAGTAGAAGGACATGACGCGGCCGATGTCGCCACTGGCGCGGGCCACGCGCCAGCCTTCGATCATGTTTTGCAGGCTGCGTCGCTGGGGCTCGACCTTGGTCGGTGTGACCCACTGCAGCGAACGCGCGATCACGACGGGCGTGGTGCGCGGCTGAACTTGGTCGAGGATGCTTTGGAGTTCGGGGTTGGCCAGCGCCACACAGCCGTCGGTGCTCTCCGGGCTGCGGGCGTAGCTGTCGCTGGGCACGCCGTGCAGCCAGATGCCGCTGCCGGTGCGCCCGAGGCGACGGTCGTACTCGTTGGGGTAGTTCAGCGGCAAGGCGCCGGCCCCGTAGAAGTCGGTCAACTGGCTGGCGTTGAGGCGGCTGGTGATGTAGTACACGCCCAGCGGGGTGCGCTGGTCGCCTTCGAAGCTCTTTTCGGGGCCCAGTTTGCCGATGGAGGCGTAGTGGTCAGCGATCAGGCGCAGGCCGTTCGGGCCGTTCTGAAACAGGTACAGGCGCGAACGGCTGGCATCGACGGCGATGGCGTGGCGGGTCGTGCTGGGCAGGGCGATGAACTGCGCGGGCAGGGAGCCTTCAGGTGGGCGCTCGCGCAAGGCGGTCAGGCGGCGGTTGGCCTCGACGCGAAGCTGTGTGAGGCGCTCCTGCGCCTTGCCTGCCAGTGCGGCCGGGGCATTGCCCATGGTAGGCAAGGCATGGGTGCGCGCCAGCAGCAGGTCACCGTATACCAGTTGCGCCAACTGGAAATTGGGCACATCGCGCACCAGCGATTCGGCCTTGTTCAGCGCCGCATCGGCTTGCGCGCTGCCGATCAGGCGGTAGATCTCCAGCAGGCGCGCCTCGGCGCTGGCCGACTGTCGGGGCAGGGCGCGAGGCGCGGGGGCAGGCCGCGAAGACGCTTGGGGCGTTTTGGATGCCTTTGGCGCGGCCTTCGATGCCGCCGGAGGTGCTTTCCGGGCTCGCGGGGTGTCTTGATCGCGAGCCGCTGCGCTGCCACACAGGCCCAGGGCCAGGCTCAGCAGCAAGGCCGAAACAGGTGTTCGGCGGGACACATACTTCATCACGAACCGGCGCTTTCCTTCGCAATCAGCCACTTGCCGCCCGAGCGAACCATCTCAAGGCGCTTGGTGCTGTTGATGTTCAGATTGTCAGCGCGATAGGCCTGGCGATAGCGCACCGAGGCCTTGTCGCCCTTGATGTCCACATTGATGTTCGAGACGTCGACCTCGATGCTGCGCTTGCTGACGATGCGGGCGCGGCGTTCGGCCTCCCAGGCCTTGCGCGAACCCTTGCCGCCATCGAAATCGCGGGTGTAGGCGGCGTAGTAGCCGTTCATGTCCTTGCGGCTCCAGGCCGCGGCCCAGCGCTCCACCGCAGAAGCCACTTCCCGCTCGGCGGCCTTGTCATCGGCCTTGGGTTGGGGCTTGGGCTCGGGTTTCGGTTCAGGCTTGGCGACCACGGGCGCCGGGGCCGGCTTGGGCGGAGTCACGACCGGCGCGGGCGGCGTGACGGCGGCAGGCGGGGGCGTCACTGCCGTGGGCCGTGCGGCGACCGGTGCCGGCTGGGTGGCGCTGCCACCGGCTGCGGCCACGATGCTGTTGCGCTCCTTGGGGAACAGGTCGCGCACCATGGCGAGCTTGGGGGCCACGGCCGAGCGGGTGTCGATCTGCAGGGCCTTGGAGTAAGCCTGGCTGGCCAGCTTGGCGTAGACGTCGCCCAGGTTCTCGTAAGCAGTGGCGTAGCTGGGGTTGGTGCGGATGGCCATTTCCAGCGCGTTGCGGGCCTTGTCATACTGACCTTGCTGCGCGTAGAGCACGGCCAGGTTGTTGAAAGGCTCGGGCAACTCGGGATAGTCTTCGGTCAGCTTGGTGAAGACCGTCACGGCTTCGGCAGAGCGGCCGGCCTGCGACAGGCTGATGCCACGCAAGAAGCGCATCATCGGGTCGCGGGGCTTGCCGTTGAGGTATTGGTCGGCCTTCTGAAGGGCCTCGGTGTTCTTGCCGGCGGCGAGCAACTTCTGGACATCGGCGATGTCATCTGCGCGGACGCTCAGCGTGGTCATCGACAAGGCGGCGACGGTCAGGCATTGAGCCGCGAGGGACGTCAGACGCAGCCCGAATCGGGACGCAGCAGCTTGCATGAGAGACATGGGCAAATCAGTGTGTGTTCGTGAAGCGCACTGTGCGCGGGGTGCCGGCGGCAGACAGGGCTGGACAGACCTGTCAGATCGCGCGCAACGGAAGCTCAAGAATAACAGCCCATCCGGGCGCACCCCGGAGGGTTCCCCCTGAACACAGGTCATCCCGCTATACTCGCTGGATTGTATCTGAGCGGTTCTGGCGTCAGATGCTGCCGCCTTGCCCGCGTCTTGACTGCAGGCCTGTGGGCATGGCGCCGCACCCCGATCCCATCTTTCCCATGAGTTTGCGTCTTTTTAACAGCCTGTCGCGTCAGATCGAGTCTTTTGTGCCCCTGACGCCCGGGCAGGTCCGCATGTACGTCTGCGGCATGACCATTTACGACTACTGCCATGTCGGGCACGCCCGCATGATGATGTCGTTCGACGTCGTGCAGCGCTGGCTGAAGGTCTCGGGCTACCAGGTCAACTATGTGCGCAATATCACCGACATCGACGACAAGATCATCCGTCGTGCGGTGGAGCGTGGCATCACCATCCGCCAGCTGACCGACGAGATGACCCGCGCGATGCACGAAGACATCGCCGCACTGGGCATTGAGCCCCCGACGCACGAGCCGCGCGCGACCGAGTACGTTGGACAGATGCTCGACCTGATTGGCAAGCTCGAAAGCAAGGGCCTGGCCTACCGGGCTACCAATGGCGACGTGAACTATGCCGTGCGCAAGTTCGATGGCTACGGCAAGCTGTCGGGCAAGTCACTGGACCAGTTGCGTGCCGGTGAGCGCGTGGCGGTGGACGATGGCAAGCTGGACCCACTCGATTTCGTGTTGTGGAAGGCGGCCAAGCCGGAGGAGCCGGAAGACGCCAAGTACGCTTCACCGTTCGGCGCAGGCCGCCCGGGTTGGCACATCGAGTGCTCGGCCATGAGCTGCGCGCTGCTGGGCGAGCATTTCGATATCCATGGCGGCGGACTCGACTTGCAGTTTCCGCATCATGAAAACGAGATCGCGCAGAGTGAGGGCGCGTCCGGCAAGCCCTTCGTCAACTACTGGTTGCACAACGGTTTCCTGAACGTCGACAACGAGAAGATGTCCAAGTCGCTGGGCAACTTCTTCACCATCCGTGACGTGCTGAAGGACTACGACGGCGAAACCGTCCGTTTCTTCATGCTGCGGGTGCACTACCGCAGTCCGTTCAACTTCAGCGATGCGGGGCTGGACGACGCGCGCACCGGTCTGCGCCGGTTGTACACGGCGCTGGATGCAGCTGGTGTGGACGCGACGGCAGCGGTCGCGGTGGACTGGTCACACCCGCAGGCGGCACGCTTCAAGGCGGCCATGGACGAAGACTTCAACACGCCCATTGCCGTGTCGGTGCTCTTCGATCTGGTCACCGAGGTCAACCGCACGCGTTCCGCCGAGGCGGCAAGCCTGCTCAAAGGCCTGGCTGCCTGTCTGGGCTTGCTGCAACAGTCGCCCAAGGCGTATTTGCAAGGCGGCGCTGAGGCCGGGGGACTGGATGCCGCGGCCATCGAGGCATTGATCGTGGCGCGTGCCGAGGCCAAGAAAGCGCGCGACTTCGCGCAGGCCGATCGCATTCGGGCAGACCTGGCTGCGCAGGGCGTCGAGTTGAAGGACGGCCCGCAAGGCACGACCTGGGTGAAAGCCTGATGGGGAGTCCTGCACCCAAAGTGGCTGCGCCGGCAGCCGATGTGTCGGCCGATGCGCTCGTCACCCCGTCGTATTGGGATGAGGCGTGTAAGCATCTGGCCAAGCGCGACCGCGTCATGCGCAAGCTGGTGGCCGAGCACGGGCACGCGCGTCTGTACAGCCGTGGTGATGCTTTCACCACGCTGGCGCGCTCCATCGTCGGACAGCAGATTTCGGTGAAGGCGGCGCAGTCGGTGTGGAACCGCTTGCTGGCCTTGCTGGGGCACGACGATGTCGGCTTTCGCGGCCCCATCCCGGTGGCCGATGTGCTGCGCCAGGAGCCCGAAGACCTGCGTCAGGTGGGCTTGTCGGCACGCAAGGTCGATTATTTGCGTGACCTGGCGCTGCACTTTGACGAAAATCGCCTGCATGTCGACGACTGGCAGCAGATGGGCGATGAGGCCATCATCGACGAGTTGGTGGCCATCCGTGGCATCGGTCGCTGGACGGCCGAGATGTTTCTGATTTTCCATCTCATGCGGCCCAATGTGCTGCCCCTCGACGACGTGGGGCTGATCAAAGGGATCAGCATGAGCTATTTCAGTGGTGAGCCAGTGTCGCGTGCCGAAGCACGCGACGTGGCCGAAGCCTGGGCTCCTTACCGAACGGTGGGGACCTGGTATCTGTGGCGCAGCCTTGATCCGCTGCCCGTGGAGTATTGACGCCTAACGGCGTGAAGAAGGAAATTTGCCATGAGCAAACGACACTTTCTGGAGTTCGAGCAGCCGATCGCTGAGCTGGAGTCCAAGATTGAAGAACTGCGTTACGTGCAGAGCGAATCGGCCGTCGACATCTCGGAAGAGATCGACCGCCTGAGCAAGAAGAGCCTGCAGCTCACCAAGGACATCTACTCGACGCTGTCGCCCTGGCAGGTCACGCAGATTTCGCGTCATCCGCAGCGCCCCTACACCATGGACTACGTGAACGAATTGTTCACAGACTTCCAGGAAATGCACGGCGACCGTCACTATGCTGACGACCTGTCCATCGTGGGTGGCCTGGCACGCTTCAACGGCCAGCCCTGCATGGTTCTGGGCCACCAGAAGGGCCGCGACACGAAGGAGCGCACGATGCGCAATTTCGGCATGTCGCGCCCGGAGGGCTATCGCAAGGCCCTGCGCCTGATGCAGACGGCCGAGAAGTTCGGCCTGCCGGTGTTCACGTTCGTGGACACGCCGGGCGCCTACCCTGGCATCGGCGCCGAAGAGCGCAACCAGTCGGAAGCCATTGGTCGCAACATCTTTGAGATGGCGCGTCTGGAAGTTCCCATCATCACCACCATCATCGGTGAGGGTGGCTCGGGTGGCGCGCTGGCCATCAGTGTGGCCGACCAGGTGCTGATGATGCAGTACTCGGTGTACTCGGTGATTTCGCCCGAAGGTTGTGCCTCCATCCTGTGGAAGACCTCGGACAAAGCCTCGGATGCCGCCGAAGCCCTGGGCATCACCGCCCATCGTCTGAAAGCCCTGGGTCTGATCGACAAGATCGTCAGCGAGCCCGTGGGCGGCGCGCACCGCGATTACAAGCAGGCTTGCGCCAACCTCAAGCGTGGCCTGAACGACGCGATGCGCCAGGTTGGCGACATGAAGATCAAGGATCTGCTGCAGACGCGTTACGACCGACTGCAAAGCTATGGTCGCTTCAACGACACCAAGGAATCCTGATCCTCGGGTGAGGGCGGGATGATGGCGGGCCTGGAGCCCGTCTGTGTCGCGGTAGCCTACAGCGGCGGCCGCGATTCCACTGCCTTGTTGCACGCCACCGCCGTCGCCGCGCGCGACTGGCCGGGCGTCACGGTGGTGGCGCTGCATGTCCACCACGGTTTGAGCGCTCAGGCCGATGACTGGCTGCAGCACGCCGAGGCTGTCTGCCAGGCTTGGGTTGAAGAGGGGTTGCCGCTTCGCCTGCTGTGTCGCCGCGTCGGCTTGCGCCTGAGTGCGGGCGACAGCGTTGAGGCTGTGGCCCGTGCGGCGCGCCATGCCGCCTTGCAGGAGATGGCCCAGGAGGCAGGCGCCGACCTTCTGCTGCTGGCGCACCACCGACAGGACCAGGCCGAGACGCTGTTACTGCAAGCCTTGCGCGGCGGCGGGCTGGCCGGACTGGCCGGGATCCCGCGTGATGTGATCCGTGAGGGTGTACGCTGGGTGAGGCCTTGGCTGGATCACGCCAGGTCGGCCATCGAAGCCTATGTGGCGGCGTACGGGCTGACCTACATCGACGATGACAGCAATGCGGACCCGCGGTATGCGCGCAATCTGCTGCGCTTGTCGGTCTGGCCCGCACTGGTGAGTGCCTTTCCCGATGCCGAGGTGAATCTGGCGGCGTCGGCGCGGCGCCTGGCGGATGCCTTGCCGGTGGTAGATGCATGGCGTTTGCAGGCCCTGCCGCCGCTGCTCGCGCAGCCTGTGGACGCAGGAGCCGACGATGTCGCCACACCGATGACCTCGGCGCTCGATGCACGCCGGTGGGCGGTGCAGTCCGGGGCCTTGCGGCGCGAAACCCTTCGCCACTGGTACCGTCAGGTCTCCGGGCAGGTGATGCCGGCCACGTGGGTCGAGCGTCTGGCCGAGGAGGCGCCCAGGATGTTGAGTGGACAAGGGGCGGCGCAGTGGTCCGCTTTGAAGCTGTCGCTCTACCGCGGGGTGCTGAGTTGGGGCGGTGATGTCGCGCCTGAGGTCGAGGCTGGGCAGCGTGAGGAGGTGCAACTCTCCTTGCGCGCAGCGGGAGGCTGGCCCGTGGCGGCGTGGGGCGGATGCCTGGTCGTGCGCGAGGTGTCCTCAGGCGGGGTGCCGCGGTCGCTGCTGGCGGATGTGGTTTTGCGCCAGCGGGTGGGTGGGGAGCAGTTTCAGATGGGGGCAGGGCGTCCGCCCCGATCCTTGAAGAAACAGTTCCAGGCCCTGGGAGTGCCAGCCTGGCAGCGGGGCGGTCCGCTGGTGTTTGCCGGGGAGCAACTCATCTATGTCCCAGGGTTGGGCATCGACGCCCGGGTCCAAGCGCCCGAGGGCACGCCGCAGTGGTCCATTGAGTGGTTGCCAGACGCCATTTCGCAGTGATTCCGGGTACTTTCTGGGGTCGATGCCGACATCAGCGTGGGGTCCGGGTAAAATTGAGAGTTTGATCGCGTGAGCTGGGTGATAGACATGTGTGTTTGACACGCGATCGTTTCCAACAACATCTGACATGGCACTGATTGTTCACAAATACGGCGGCACGTCGATGGGCTCCACGGAGCGCATTCGCAACGTGGCCAAGCGCGTGGCCAAGTGGGTTCGGGCCGGGCATCAAATCGTGGTCGTTCCCTCGGCCATGAGCGGCGAGACCAATCGTCTGCTGGGCTTGGCCAAGGAGCTGTCTGACAGCCCGAGCCCGCGCGAGCTCGACATGATCGCCTCCACCGGCGAGCAGGTTTCTGTGGGCCTGCTGGCCATCGCACTGCAGGCTGAAGGCATGCAATCGGTGAGCTATGCCGGGTGGCAGGTGCCGGTCAAGACCGACTCGGCGTTCACCAAGGCTCGCATCGAAAGCATCGACGATGCCCGCGTGCGTGCTGACCTGAACGCCGGCAAGGTCGTGATCATCACCGGCTTCCAGGGCGTGGACCCGAACGGCAACATCACCACGCTGGGGCGCGGTGGTTCGGACACGTCGGCCGTGGCCATTGCCGCGGCGATGAAGGCCGACGAATGCCTGATCTACACCGACGTGGATGGCGTGTACACGACCGACCCGCGCGTGGTGCCCGAAGCCCGTCGCCTCAAGAGCGTCAGCTTCGAAGAGATGCTGGAGATGGCATCGCTGGGCTCCAAGGTGCTGCAAATTCGCTCGGTGGAATTCGCCGGCAAATACCGTGTGCCCCTGCGTGTGCTGTCCAGTTTCACCCCCTGGGACATCGATCTGGCCGAAGAGGCCAAGTCGGGCACGCTCATCAGTTTTGAGGAAGACGAGAAAATGGAACAAGCCGTTGTTTCGGGCATCGCGTTCACCCGCGACGAAGCCAAGATCACTGTGGTCGGCGTGCCCGACACCCCCGGCATCGCCTACCAGATCCTGGGCAAGGTGGCTGAGGCCAACATCGAAGTCGACGTGATCATTCAGAACGTGTCGCACGATGGCAAGACCGACTTCTCCTTCACGGTGCCCCGTGGCGACTACGCGCGCACGGTCGAGCTGCTGAAGGCCAACGTGCTGCCGGCGCTGGGTGCCCGTGACGTCGTGGGCGATGCCAAGATCGCCAAGGTGTCGATCGTCGGCATCGGCATGCGCAGCCACGTGGGCATCGCCAGCACGATGTTCAAGACGCTGTCGGACGAAGGCATCAACATCCAGATGATCACCACCAGCGAGATCAAGACCTCGGTCGTGATCGACGAGAAGTATCTGGAGTTGGCCGTGCGCGCGCTGCACAAGGCTTTCGGTCTGGACGACGTGAAGGCTTGATTGTTGTTTTGAGCACAACAGGCAGAAGGCTCAAATTTCTAGGCTAGAATGCCTGCTGTTGCTGGAGACGTGACCGAGAGGCCGAAGGTGCTCCCCTGCTAAGGGAGTATGTGGGCAAAACCTGCATCAAGGGTTCGAATCCCTTCGTCTCCGCCAAGATCGAACCCCAAGTGATCCGTCACTTGGGGTTTTTTCTTTTTGAGTGCACGACATCACAGGACGACCACCATGTTCAAGAATCTGACGGTGTATCGAATGGGCCCCGACTGGACTGCGACTGCAGCCGAGATCGAGGCAGAGTTGGACAAGGGGCGCTTCGTCGAGTGCGGGGCCTCGCAGCAAAAGTCCATGGGCTGGGTGGAGCCACGAGGCGAAGCGAATGCGCCTCTGGTCGAAGTGGTGGACGGCCAGATCCTGCTCAAGCTGATGACGGAACAGCGCGTGGTGCCGGGCTCCGTGATCAAGAAGCGCACGGAAGAGATTGCTGCCCAGATCGAAGAGCAGACGGGACGCAAGCCGGGTAAGAAGCAGGTCAAGGAGCTGAAGGAGCAGGCACTGCACGAGTTGCTGCCCATGGCCTTCACCAAGCAGTCAACGACCCGGGTGTGGATTGCCCCGCAGGAGCGGTTGTTGATGCTGGACACCGGCAGCCAGTCCAAGGCCGATGAGGTAGTGACCCTGCTGGCACAGACTTTCCACGGCCTGTCCATGAGCCTGATACAGACGGCCATGTCGCCCACGGTGGCGATGACGCATTGGCTGGGAACGGGCGAGCCGCCCTACAACTTCACGATCGACCGCGAGTGCGAGCTCAAGTCCACGGACGAGATGAAGTCGGTGGTGCGCTACGCGCGGCACAATCTCGACACCGACGAGGTCAAGCAACACATCTTCAGCGGCAAGGTGCCCACCCGCGTGGCCCTGACCTGGCGTGACCGCGTGTCCTTCATCCTGACCGAATCCATGGCGCTCAAGAAGGTGGCATTTCTGGACGTGGTCTTCGAAGGGGCGGTGGCAGTGGACAAGGGGGAAACCTTCGATGCCGACGCGGCCATTGCCACCGGGGAGCTGATCCAGCTGATTCCGGATCTGCTGGAAGCGCTGGGCGGCGAGCAGGTCATGGGTGGCGAGGCGCCAGCCACGCCTGCACCTGCGACACCACCCACGGCCCCGCATCCAGCGGCAGATCATGCCCCGCCGTGGGATGTGTGATCAAGGGTAGTTGCCAGGCCTGTGCCAGGGCCTGTGAACAGGCGGGGTGAACCAGCTGGTCGCCCTGGCCGTTGAGCAGCAGCATCGGCACGCTGGGTTGGTTGTGCGGTGCGCGGTAGCGAGCCGCGGCCACCAACTGCCGCATGGCATTGCCCACACTGACCGGGTGCGCGAGGCGCGCAGCCACCCATCTCGCCACGGTTGCTTGCGGGTCGGCGGCGTGGCAGCTGGTCATTGCCAGAATGGCCTGTTCCCACTCCAGGTTGGTCGCACGACAGCTCAGCAGTCTCAACATGCGGCCGTATTGACGCGGGCGCAGTCGTTGCCAAAACGGGTTGAAGGGCCGCAAGCTCGTGCTGAGGAGGATGGCTGCCGCGAGCTCCTCGGGGTAGCGTAAAGCCCAGTCCACTGTGACCATCGCGCCCAGTGACATCGCCAGCACGTGATACGGGGGCGTATGACCGGCTTCCTGCAGTGCCTGCCTGACGTGGTCGACCATGTCGGGCACGGCGCACGGGCTGCGCGATTGCCACAGCGCGCCGTTGCCGGGCAGGTCGGGCGTCAGGATGCGGGTGTGTGAGGGCAGGGCTTGCCGCAGCAGATCGGGAAAGTCGCCCCAGTGGGCTTGTTCACGCGTCAGCCCCCGCAGCAGGATCCAGGTGCTCATGGGGGTGCTTTCATTTTGCGTCTGGGTCGAGGCTGTTGTGGATACCAGCGGGCCAAAGCCTGTCGATGGTGGAGTTCGCGTTCGTCACCCAGGGGCATCCAGCGCAGATGACTGGCGGTGGCGCGCGCCATGAAGTCCAGCATGCTCAGGTGGCGTCGCAGGACCCGGTTCTGTCGATGGGTGATCAAGGGGTTGAAGATGCCGTGGCGGCTGAAGAGCTGGCGAGGGTTCTTTTTCACCCACATCCACGAGCCCATCTCCAAGGTCAGGGGCAGAAAGACGTGACCGGACTGTAGCGCGCGAGATTGCAGGTACAGGTGGTCCCACAAATCACCGTGCGTCAGGTACTGATGGCTTTGCGGCTCAAAGACGTAGGGGTGGTGCGCCTGGGTCTGGTCAAAGATCCGCCTCAAGGCATGGACCTCGGCGAGGTGGGCGATGGGCTCGCGGGTGTGGGCAAAGGGAAACCAGAGGCGGTCTTCGGTGCCGAAGCCTGAGTGACAGTCGACGACCAGGCTGAAGGGACGGGGCAGCAACTCCTGGGTGATCAGTTGGCACAGCGCCACACCCTCCACCTCCATGGGGGCGCCCAGTGGGCCGCGATACCAGGGCAAGGCCGAGCTGAGCCGCTGCCCCCCTACAAGAAAGGGGACGCCTTCCCGGGCCTCAATGGGCGCGTTGCGCATCAGGTCCACGCCGCTGGGGTTGGCGCGGGTGCCCAGGCTCAGCCCCCCCGGGTTGAGCAAGGGCACGAACACCAGGCGCAAGCGGCTCAATTCGTGGTGCAGCAGGCTGTCCCACTTCAGGCGCTGCACGAGGCTGGCCAGGTAGGTCAGCACCACCTGTGCACCGATGCGCTCCAGCCCATGCACGCCACCGATGAAAGCGATGGCCGGCACGTCGGGCGCATCACGTCCCAGCGTCACCGCCGTGACCTCGTAGCGGCGAGCACCAGCGTGCACGGTGCACAGCGCATGCGAAGTGACGTGACTGCCCCCCATCTCGATCACGCGATGCAGTTCATCCAGTTCGGGCAGGGAGTCGTGGGGCAAGTTGGCAGCAAGGAAAGTGGCGCGTCACACGGCATGCTGAGGCGCTTCCATGTCAGGCGTGCGACAGGGCGGGTGGTCTGTCATGGCGCTGACACGAGGACCGCATAGGCTCCCTCGACACACTTATTGACACGCCATGCCCTCACTCCGCGCCTCGATGTTCCGTTGCCTGCTGTTGTGCCTGGCGGTGCTGGCCGGGTGCCGGGAATGCATGGCATTGTGGCGAGTGCGCGTGATGGGACTGTCCCTGCGCCGCTGAAGAGCGATTTCTCACGCCGCCTTGACGGAGGGCGACTCTGTCATCGTCAACGATCTGTCGGCCCGTGGCCACCGCGATGATGGAAGGGTGGTTTCGTCGGTGAGAATGTCAGGATGACTGACACCCGCCCCTCCCTGATCATCTACAGTCCCGCCGGCGTCGTACCGGCTGTCACGCCTGTGCGCAAGGCACTCAAGCGTCTGACCGCGCTGGGTTTCTCGCCCACGCTCGATGCCTCAACGCTGAGCAAGCACCAACGCTTTGCAGGGGATGACGCCACCCGTCTGGCCGCCATCCACCGTGTGGCCGAGGCAGCGCCCGATGTGGCGCTCGCCACACGTGGCGGCTATGGCCTGACACGCCTGCTGGACCAGATCGAATGGCCCTTGATTGCCCGCAGTGTGGAGCAGGGCACGGCCTGGGTGGGCTACAGCGATGTGACGGCCTTGCAACTGGCGGCGCTGGCGCACAAGGCGGCAGGCCCCGAGACGGTGGAAGAGGGCGTCACCGCGGGCTTCTGGGCCGGCCCGATGGCGAACGATGACTTCGGCCGCGCGGACAGCCCGGAGGGGGGGGACGACGTCACCCAGGAAGTGTTTGTGGAGGCCATGACCGGTGAGCTCGAAGCTGTGGGCTTTCGCACCGAAGCCGGTTTCGATGGGCTGGAGACGCGCGGGCGCTTGTGGGGGGGCAATCTGGCGGTGCTGCAGGCGATGCTGGGCACGCCGCACTTCCCCAAGATCAAGAACGGCGTGCTGTTTCTCGAGGACATCAACGAGCATCCCTACCGCCTTGAGCGCACCTTGCTGCAGCTGCACCAGGCCGGGATTCTCGATCAACAAAAGGCGATCTTGCTGGGCAGTTTCAACGGCTTCAAGAAGTCGCCGCTGGACCGGGGCTACACCCTCAAGACAGTGATCGCCTATCTGCGCACGCTGACGTCGGCGCCCATCCTCACCGGCCTGCCCTTCGGGCACGTGCCCACCAAGCTGTGCTTGCCGCTTGGGCGCAAGGTGAACGTGGTGGTGCAAGGACGCGACGTTCTGGTGATGTGGTGAAACCCTCAGCGTGCACGGCGTGCGGCTCGGACACAATCAAGTCATGACACACAGCGGGACAGGGTTGAACAGGAAGGTATCGTTGCTGGGCAGGCTGCTGGGGTCAGGGCGCCTCGGCGTCGCGCTCGGCTTGGCCCTGAGCGTGGCTGCCTGCAACAACAGCCCCTATCCGGCAGGCGCGGCAGACAGCAACACGCTGTACACGGCCTTCAACGAGCGTTCGCCCCGTTATCTGGACCCGACCTCGTCCTACAGCAGCAACGAGACGCCCTACACCTACCAAATTTACGAGCCGCTCTACGGTTACCACTACCTGAAGCGGCCCTACACCCTGGTGCCCAAGACGGCCGCTGCCGTGGTGCAGCCGCGCTACTTTGATAGCAAGGGGCGGGCGCTGCCCGATTCCGCTCCGGCCAGCCAGATCGCAGAGAGCGTTTACGACATCCCCATCAAGCACGGGGTGAAGTTTGCACCGCACCCGGCCTTTGCCAAAGATGCGCAGGGTCGCTACCGCTATCATCAGCTGACGGCTGAGCAGGTGGCCGACAAGCGCAGCCCCTGGGCGTTCGAGCACACCGGCACCCGCGAACTCACGGCCGACGATTTCGTCTACGCCATCAAACGCCACGCCACCACGCGCACGGCGGCACCGGTCTTCGGCATCTTTTCGGAATATGTGGTGGGCCTGGCGGACTACGGCAAGCTCATCCGCACCGAAGACCAGAAGCTGCGCGCCAGCGTGCCGCCCACCAGCAAGGACAAGCCCTTTCTGGACTTCCGTCGCTGGCCTTTGTCCGGCGCCCAGGCGCTGGACTCGCACACGCTGCGCATCCGCATCCACGGCAAGTACCCGCAGTGGAAGTACTGGATGGCGATGACCTTCCTGGCCCCCATTCCCTGGGAAGCCGATGCCTTCTATGCCCAGCCTGGCATGGCTGGCAACGGCCTGTCGCTGAACAGCTGGCCAGTGGGAACGGGCCCTTACATGATGGCCGAGTTCGTGCAGGACCGCCTGCATGTGATGAAGCGCAACCCCAACTACCGGGGCGAGCCTTACCCCTGCGAGGGCACGGCGCAAGACAAGGCCGAAGGGCGCCTGAAGGACTGCGGGAAGATGACCCCGTTCATCGACACCCTGGTCTTCAACATCGAAAAAGAAGCCGTGCCGCAGGACGCCAAGTTCCGCCAGGGCTATCTGGACGTGCCGGAGTTCGACCAGATGAGCTACGGCAATGCCTACAAGATCCAGATGGAAGACTCGCCGAACTTCCACAAGGAGTTCACCGACAAGGGCATTGTCCTGTCACGCACGGTCGACCTGTCCAGCCGTTACATGGGCTTCAACTGGCTCGACCCGGTGGTGGGCAAGGGCGACACCCCTGAGCAACAGCGGCGCAACCGCAAGCTGCGCCAGGCCCTGTCGATTGCCATCGACTGGGACGAGTTCAACCGCATCTTCCCCAAGGCTGCAGGGGAGGTGGCACAGGGCCCATTGCCAGGCGGGGTGTTTGGCTCGCGGCACGGCACGGCCGAGGGTGTGAATCCGGTGACTCATCGCTGGGTGAATGGCCAGGCGGTACGCCGCCCGATCGAGGACGCCCGCAAGCTGATGGTCGAGGCGGGCTACCCCGATGGGCGCGATGCCAAGACCGGCAAGCCATTGGTGCTCAACTACGACGTGGGGGCGGCCACCACGCCCGACAGCAAGGCCAACCTGGACTGGACGGCCAAGCAATTTGCCAAGCTGGGCATCCAGCTCGAGATTCGGGCCACCGATTACAACCAGTTCCAGGACAAGGTGCGTCGCGGCAAGCACCAGATCTTCACCTGGGGCTGGCTGGCCGACTATCCCGATGCCGAGAACTTCCTGTTCCTGCTGTACGGGCCGGGCGCGAAGTCGGTGCACGACGGCGAAAACGCCGCCAATTACCAGAACCCGGAGTACGACCGGCTCTACAGCACCTTGCGTTTCATGGACGATGGCCCGGCCAAACAGGCCGTGATCGACAAGATGGTGCGCATCCTGCAAGAAGATTCGCCTTGGTCCTGGGCGTACTTCCCCTATTCCTCGGGCGCCTATCACCGCTGGGTGCACAACGGCAAGCCCAGCATCATGGTGCGGGACCAGGCTCAGTACTACCGGCTTGACATCGCCGAGCGCAGCCGCAGCCTCAAGGACTGGAACCACCCGGTCTACTGGCCGGTGGTGGCCGTGCTGGCCGTCCTGCTGGCCATGGTCTGGGGAGCGGTCAAGATCTTGCGGGCGCGTGACCAGCAGACGGCCTTGCCGCGTCCGCTGGCTTCGACACAGAAAGGTCGGTGATGCTGTCGTACATCCTTCGCCGCCTGGGCTATGGCCTGGTCATCCTGATCGGGGTGAACCTCATCACCTTCCTGCTGTTTTTCACCGTCAACACGCCCGACGACATGGCGCGTTTGAACATTGGCGGCAAGCGGGTCACGCCCGACCAGATCGAGAAGTGGAAGGTGGAGCGGGGCTACGACAAGCCCATGCTCTTCAACGACCAGGCGCAAGGCACCGATCAGCTCACCCAGACCGTGTTCTGGGAGCGCTCGGTGTCGCTGTTCGTGTTCGACTTCGGCCGCGCTGACAACGCCAGCGGTGGCGACATCGGGCACCAGATCGCACAGCGCATGGGCGTGAGCCTGAGGCTGACCGTGCCGATCTTCGTGCTGGGCTTGCTGGCCAGCGTCATCTTTTCGCTGTGGCTCGTGATGTTCCGCGGCACGCGGGTCGACTTCTGGGGCGTGGTGGCCTGTGTCGTCATGATGTCGATCTCCAGCCTGTTCTACATCATCGTCGGCCAGTATCTGTTCTCCCGGGTGGCCCGGCTTGCCCCCATCTCGGGCTATGCTGGTGGGCTCGATGCCGTGCGCTTCCTGGTCTTGCCCATCTGCCTGATGCTGGTCGCTTCCCTGGCGGGGCAGGCGCGCTTTTTCCGCACCCTGTTCCTGGAAGAGGCCGGCAAGGACTATGTTCGCACCGCCCGGGCCAAGGGTTTGGCCGAGACGGCGGTGATGGGGCGCCACGTGCTGCGCAATGCCATGTTGCCCATCATCACCAGTTCGGGCAGTGCCTTGCCGGGGCTGTTCATGGGTGGCCTGCTGACCGAGAGCTTCTTCGGCATTCCTGGGCTGGGTTCGTACACGATCGACGCCATCGCGAGCCAGGATTTCGCCATCGTGCGGGCCATGGTCTTCCTGGGTTCGGTGCTCTACATCGTCTCCAACATCCTGATCGATGTGGCCTACACGCTGGCCGACCCGCGTGTGCGGATGCAGTGAGGAAGCCCTGACATGGATCTGCCTTTCAAATTTGTGACGCTGTGGACCGATGTGGTCTTGTGGGTGATGCTGCTCGGCCTGGGCCTGTATGTGCGCCAGGTGCGCCGGGACGCCGCGCTGCGCGCCACCTGGCGGCGCGTGTTTGTCACACCCTCGGCCATGGCGTCGGCGGTGCTGCTGGGTGTGATGCTGCTGATGACCCTGGCAGACAGCCTGCACTTCCGCCGCGCCTTGCCCGATGTGGTTGGCGGTGTGCGTGCCTACGACACCCGCACCGAGTCCGTGCTGGACATCGGCCTGGCCAAGCTGATCGCGAGCCGCGAGAACAGCTACTCCCAGCCCCTGGCCACGCATGGTTTCAGCAAGGAGTCGGTGCCACCACAGGCCGACGACAAGCCCGTGCTAGATGAACACGGCGTGCCCACCTTGCCCGCGCGCGCCTACCCGCGCCTTCGGTACGGCGGGGCAGGCCTGGCCGAGCCCGAGCGTGACTGGGCGGGCGACATCGCGATGCGCCTGACTTGGGGCACCCTGGGCGGTGCGGCTGTGAGCCTGCTGCTGTGGCTGCTGGTCCGTACGGCGCGAGCACACGCGACCACGGCAGCCCAGCCCCTGGCATGGCGGGCCGCTTGGGTCACCGCTTCGGTGATGGCGGTGCTGGTGGGGTGGGGCCTGGCGCTCAGTTGGGGGCAGGGCTATCACGTCCTGGGCACCGACCGCACCGGCAATGACGTGCTGTACATGACGCTCAAGAGCGTGCGCACCGCCTTTGTCATCGGCAGCCTGGCCACCCTGGCGACCTTGCCCTTCGCGCTGGTGTTCGGCATCGCCGCGGGTTATTTCAAGGGCTGGGTCGACGATGTCATCCAGTACATCTACACGGTGCTCTCGTCGGTACCCAACATCCTGCTGATCGCGGCCTGCGTGCTGATGGTGCAGGTCTTCCTCGACAAGCACCCTGAACTGTTCGAGACCGGCCTGGAGCGCGCCGACCTCAAGATCTTCCTGCTGTGCCTCATCCTGGGCTTGACCGGCTGGGCCGGTCTGTGCCGCCTGCTTCGCGCTGAAACCCTCAAGCTGCGCGAGTTGGAGTACGTGCAAGCCGCCACCGCCTTCGGCGTCAGCCACTGGCGCATCATGCAGCGCCACGTGCTGCCCAACGTCATGCACCTGGTGCTGATCACCACGGTGCTGGAGTTTTCCGGCCTGATCCTTTACGAGGCGGTCCTGTCCTACGTGGGCGTGGGCGTCGATCCGTCCATGAACAGCTTCGGCGGCATGATCAACCAGGCGCGCGTCGAGATGTCGCGCGACCCCATCGTCTGGTGGTCCTTCCTGGCCGCCTTCGTGTTCATGGTGGCCATTGTGCTGTCGGCCAACCTGTTTGCCGATGCCGTGCGCGATGCTTTCGATCCGCGGGCCCGTGTCTATCGCGCACGCCCCCGTGCGGCCGTTCACCCAGCCTGAGGTTCCGATGCTGCAGACCCATGACCTTCATGTCACGCTGGATGCCGAAGCGGGCCTGGTGCGTGCACTCGACGGCCTCAGCCTGACCCTCGAGCGCGGCGAAACCTTTGCCCTGGTGGGCGAATCCGGCTGTGGCAAGAGCATGACCGCCCTGGCGCTGATGCGCCTCCTGCCTGACAACGGGCGCATCGAGCAGGGGCAGGTGGACCTTGGCACCGACGTTCCCGACGGCAAGCCCACCGAGCTGCTCTACCTGCCGGAGTGCGAGATGCGCCGCATCCGTGGCGGGCACGTGGGTATCATCTTTCAGGAGCCCGCCACCAGCCTCAACCCGGTGATGCGGGTGGGCGACCAGATCGTCGAGGCCATCGAAGCGCACACCCGCTTGCGCGGTGCGGCGGCGCGGCACAAAGCCGTGGACTGGCTGCGCCGTGTGGGCATTCCCGAGCCCGAGCGCCGCATCGACAGCTACCCCTTCGAGATGAGCGGGGGGCAGAAGCAGCGCGTCATGATCGCGATGACGCTGGCGGCCGAGCCCCGTTACCTGATCGCCGACGAGCCGACCACCGCGCTGGATGTGACCATCCAGAAGCAGGTGCTGGACCTGCTCAAGGCCCTGCAGCAGGAGCGCCAACTGGGCCTGCTGCTGATCACCCATGACCTGGGTGTGGTGGCCGACATGGCCCACCGGGTGGCCTTGATGTACGCCGGGCAGATCATCGAAGAGGCGCCTGCTGCCACCTTCTTTGCGCAACCGCGTCACCCCTACGCGCGCATGCTGCTCCAGGCGCTGCCCGATGCCGAGCGCCGCGGCGAGCCTTTGGTGACGATCGGCGGCACGGTGCCCCCCTTGTGGCAGACCTTTGTTGGCTGCCGCTTTGCGCCGCGCTGCGACCGGGCTCAGGACCGTTGCCGTGAGCAGGCGCCGTCGCTGGATGCGGCCGCGGGCGATCAGGGAGCCGAGGTGCGTTGCTGGTATCCGCTGAGCCAGGACGACGCCGTCGTGCGCCAGCCAGCCGGTGGGTCGGGCCGGGCAGCAGAGGCGGCCCCTCAGCCCGTTGCCACGACGGGTGATGCGCAGGCGCCATCGCCCCTCTTGTTGGACGTGCAGTCGCTCAGCGTGATCTTCCGCAGCGGCGGCGGACTGTTCCGCAAGCCCCATGAGGTGGCCGCCGTGCAGGACGTGTCCTTCAGTTTGCGCGCAGGCCAGACCCTGGCGCTGGTGGGAGAGTCGGGTTGCGGCAAGACCACAACCGGTCGAGCCATCGTGCAGTTGCTGCGTGGCCAGCCCCAGGTGCGCGTGAGCGGCCAGGTCTGGCTGCATCAGGGCCCCGGACGCGACGACCTGTTGACCATGCCGGCAGCGGCCTTGCGCTCGGCCCGTCAGGCCATCCAGATGGTGTTCCAAGACCCGTTCGCCTCGCTCAACCCGCGCATGCGGGTGGCCGACATCCTGGAAGAGGGGATGCGTTCATTGCGCTCTGACTGGTCGGCCGAGCGGCGTCTGCGGCAGGTGGTCGAGTTGGTGGAGCGCGTCGGCTTGCGGTCAGATGCGCTGCAGCGCTTCCCGCACGAGTTTTCCGGTGGCCAGCGTCAGCGCCTCGCGATTGCCCGCGCCTTGGCCGTCGAGCCTCAGGTGCTGGTGTGCGATGAGCCCACCTCGGCGCTGGATGTGTCGGTGCAGGCTCAGATCCTGAATCTGCTGCGCGAGTTGCAGTCCCAATTGGGGTTGAGCCTGCTGTTCATCACCCACAACATGAGCGTGGTCGCCTACCTGGCCGACCAGGTGGCGGTGATGCAAAGCGGCCGCATCGTCGAGCAAGGCGACACCCAGCAGGTGCTGGAGCGGCCGCAGCACGCCTACACCCGCACCTTGCTGTCTGCGGTGCCGGCGCACCCGTCGCACCGACACTGAGCGGGGTCAGATCCCCATCTTGCCCAGCAGGTCCATCACATCACGCAGCGTGTTGGCCAGGTAGGGGTGTTCGGCCGAAAAGCGGGCGTCGATTTCCTGCGCACGTTGGGCCAGGGTTTCGTCGTTCTCGGTCTCGGACAGCGGGCTGCCGGCGCCCAGCACCTGCAGGATGTCCTCATCGAGCTTGCGCAACGAGGCACGCAGCTCCTCGTCCACAGGCTGGCCGGATGCCAACTCCGACTGCAACTTCTTGAGCAGCGCTTCCAGTTCTGAGCGGTTCATGCGGTCTCCTTGGGGTGTTAAAGGCATTTTGCCAAGCCCCATCATGTCTGAAAAGCAACAAAGGGGCCCTGAGGCCCCTTGCAAGCGATGTCTTGACGCAGCTCAGGCTGCGTCAGCGCCGCCGCCCATCACCTTGCTGAAACCACCGTCCACATAGGTGATCTCGGCCGTGACGCCCGCAGCCAGATCCGACAGCAGGAAGGCGGCCACATTGCCCACGTCATCGATCGTGACGTTGCGGCGCAGCGGCGCGTTTTCTTCGACCACGCTCAGAATCTTACTGAAGCCCTTGATGCCCGAAGCGGCCAAGGTCTTGATCGGGCCGGCGGAAATGCCGTTGGCGCGGATGCCCTTGGGGCCCAGGCTGCCGGCGGTGTAGCGCACGCTCGCCTCCAGCGAAGCCTTGGCCAGACCCATGGTGTTGTAGGCCGGCACAATGCGCTCGGCACCCAGGTAGGACAGGGTCAAGAGCGAGGCACCCTCGTTCAGGTAGGGCAGGGACGCCTTGGCCATGGCCGGGAAGCTGTAGGCCGAGATGTCGTGGGCCACGCGGAAGCCTTCGCGCGACAGGCCTTCCAGGAAGTCGCCGGCGATGGCTTCGCGCGGGGCGAAACCGATGGCGTGCACGAAACCGTCGATCTTCGGCCAGGTTTTGGACAGATCGGCGAACATCGCATCGATCTGTTCATCGCTGCCGACGTCGCAGTCAAAAATCAGCTCGGAGTCGAACTCCTTGGCGAACTCGGTGATCCGGTCCTTGAAGCGCTCACCCACATAACTGAAAGCCAGTTCAGCGCCTTCGCGCTTGCAGGCCTTGGCGATGCCATAGGCAATCGAGCGGTTGGACAGCAGGCCGGTGATCAACAGGCGCTTGCCAGCGAGAAATCCCATGGGGTCTCCATACAGAATGCTTAACGAGGGGGCGATTTTGGCACGGGTGCGGCGCAAAACACGAAATTAACGCACATGCCTTGCTGTGACGCTTTCCTCAGGCTAAAATGCAGGATTGGTTGCTTTGTCCGATGCTGGCATCAGTCGCGTCGGGTGCAAAGTGGATCGTCTCGTGTTTGTCACGAATGGGCGGATCTTTCCAGCCCATTTTTTTTGCTCGACCGTTTTTCATTGGATGACCTGGCTCAAAGTTGTTGAAACCACCGTATCCGGCCTCGGCTACGAACTCGTGGACTGCGAACGCAGTTCTGGCGGGTTGCTGCGCGTGTACATCGATCGTTTTCCTGATCAGGCCTACGATCTGCCCGGCGACCTGGTGACGGTGGACGACTGCGAGAAGGTGACCCGTCAGTTGCAGTATGCGCTGGAGACGGTGGACGCCGATTACAGCCGCCTGGAAGTGTCCTCCCCCGGTGTCGATCGCCCGCTCAAGACCCCCGCGCACTTTGCGCGCTTTGTGGGCGAGCAGGTCGCGATCAGCCTGAAGGTGCCATTCCAGGGCGCCAAGAAGTACAGCGGTACCTTGTGTGCAGCGCAGGATGCGGATCCGGCGCAGGTGGAGGCAGGGCAGGCCTGGGGCCTCGTGCTGCGCTCGCCCGATGCAGACAAGCCCTTGTCCAAGACGGCAGCCAAGAAATTGGCCAAAGAACAGGCCAAGGCAGGCCCGGACGCAGTCCAGGGTCCGGTCGATCAGGTTTTAAGTTTCACGCTCGATGAAATCCGCGAGGCCCGGCTGGTGCCTGCCGTGAGTTTCAAAGGGCGTAGTCGTCGGGTGGCAACCCCGGCGGCCGGTGAAGTTGCCGTAGATGAGGCGCAAGAACTCGGAGGTCAGAAGAAATGAATCGTGAACTGTTGATGCTGGTAGATGCCATCTCTCGTGAGAAGAGCGTGGACCGTGACGTGGTGTTTGGCGCGGTCGAGTCCGCCCTGGCTTCCGCGACCAAGAAGCTCTATCAAGGTGAGGTGGACATCCGTGTGGCCATCGACCGCGAAACGGGCATCTATGAAACCTTCCGTCGTTGGCACGTGGTGCCCAACGAGGCCGGCCTGCAACTGCCCGATGCTGAAATCTTGCTGTTCGAAGCCCAGGAACAAATCCCTGACATCGAAGTCGATGACTACATCGAGGAAGCCATCGAGTCCGTGCCCATCGGCCGCATCGGTGCCCAGGCTGCCAAGCAGGTGATCTTGCAGAAGATCCGTGACGCCGAGCGTGAGCAACTGCTCAACGACTTCCTGTCGCGTGACGAAAAAATCTTTGTCGGCACCGTCAAGCGTCTGGACAAGGGTGACATCATCGTCGAATCGGGTCGTGTCGAAGGTCGCCTCAAGCGCACCGAGATGATCCCGAAGGAAAACCTGCGCACCGGCGACCGCGTTCGCGCCTACATGCTGGGCGTCGACACACTGGCCCGTGGCCCGCAAATCATGCTGTCGCGCAGTGCGCCTGACTTCATGATCGAGCTGTTCCGTCAGGAAGTGCCCGAAATCGAGCAAGGCCTGCTGGAGATCAAGAGCTGTGCGCGTGACGCTGGCTCGCGCGCCAAGATCGCCGTGCTCTCGCACGACAAGCGTGTCGATCCCATCGGCACCTGCGTTGGTGTGCGCGGCTCTCGTGTCACCGCCGTCACCAACGAACTGGCAGGCGAGCGCGTGGACATCGTGCTGTGGTCCGAAGACCCGGCCCAGTTCGTGATCGGTGCACTGGCACCGGCCAATGTGCAGTCCATTTTTGTGGACGAAGAACAGCACGCCATGGACGTGGTGGTTGACGAGGAAAACCTCGCAATCGCCATCGGTCGTGGTGGGCAGAACGTCCGTCTGGCCTCCGAGCTGACGGGCTGGCGTATCAACATCATGTCGGCGGAAGAGTCTGCACAGAAGCAGGCTCTGGAATCCGACTCCATCCGTAAGCTCTTCGTCGACAAGCTCGACGTCGATGCCGAGGTGGCCGATATCCTGATCG
Organism: Aquabacterium sp.; assembly: GCF_034003525.1. GTDB lineage: Bacteria > Pseudomonadota > Gammaproteobacteria > Burkholderiales > Burkholderiaceae_C > Aquabacterium. The sequence goes on along the minus strand of NZ_JAVEYN010000003.1, from coordinate 43,239 downwards.
CCGAGGGATTTACCAGCCTGGAAGAAGTGGCCTACGTGCCGCTGCAGGAAATGCTGGAAATCGAATCGTTTGACGAAGACACGGTCAATGAGCTGCGTACCCGCGCGAAAGATGCTTTGCTGACCATGGAAATCGCCAAGGAAGAAGAAGTCGAGACTTTGTCGGAAAATCTCAAGGGCCTGGAAGGCTTGACCCCTGAGCTGTTCGCGAAGTTGGCCGACGCAGGCATCCACACCCGTGACGACCTGGCCGATCTGGCAGTGGACGAACTCACCGAGATCACTGGTGTGGCAGACGAACAGGCGCGCGCCCTCATTCTCAAGGCGCGCGAGCACTGGTTCGCCTGATACCCCGTCCAACGCCGACCTCTCGACTCATTTAAGCAAGCTCATCGCAAGGATACAAACACATGGCCGTGACCACCGTCGCACAACTCGCCGCGGAGCTCAATCGCCCGGCTGCGACACTGTTGGATCAGCTCCAGTCTGCTGGCGTGCAAAAGGCAACGCCGGAAGACGTGCTCACGGAGGCCGATAAAGAGCGTCTGCTGGAACACCTGCGTACTGCCCACGGCTCTGCCGGTGGCGCAGATCGCAAGAAGATCACGCTGACCCGCAAATCGACCACCGAGATCAAGCAGGCTGACGCCTCAGGCAAAGCCCGCACCATTCAGGTCGAAGTGAAGAAGAAGCGTGTCTTCGTCAAGCGTGATGACGCCGTCGATGACACCGCTCAAACCGCTCAGGAAGAGGCTGAACTGGCGCGTCGCGAAGAAGAAGCGCGCAACCAGGCTGAAGCCCTGCGCGTTCAGGAAGAGCAACTCGCCGAAGCCCGTCGTCAGCGCGAAGAGCAGGAACGCCGTGAGCGCGAAGAGGCCGAAGAGCGTGCGCGTGCCGCCGCTGAACGTGCTGCGCGTGAACTGGCCGAGCAGGAAGCTGCGGCGGCCAATGCCAAGGCAGGCTCCAAGGCTGCCGCCGCCGCCATTGCTGCCAAGACGGCCGAGCAAGATGCTGCCGAGAAGGCTGCGCAAGCCGCTCGCCGTGCTGCCGCACTGGAGGCCGGTCGCGCCGAGGCTGCGGCCCTGACGGCTGCCGCCCAACGTGGCTCCCGCAGTGGCCTGGCCAAGGCTGCTGAAGCCGCCAAGGCTGCCGAAGCCGCAGAGGCTGCTTCTGCAGCCAAGGCTGCAGAAGCCGAGCAGGCTGCCAAGGCTGCCGCCGAGGCCAGCAAGCCCGCTGCAGCCCCTGCTGCGGCACCGGCTCCGGCTCCGGAAGTGGTCAAGCCCACCGCGGTGCGTGTGGTCAAGGCCGCTGACATCGAGGCCGAAGAGAAGAAGCGCGCTGACGATCTGGCTGCACGCCGCAAGGCGGCTGAAGCCGAAGCTGCGGCCATCCGCGCCATGATGAACGCACCCAAGAAGGTGCTCGTGGCGAAGAAGGAAGAGCCCAAGCCGGCCGAAGCGGCCATCAAGGGCACCATTCACAAGCCCAAGGGCGCTCCGGGCGCCGCTGCGCCGGGGACAACCGCAGCCAAGCCGGGCGACAAGAAATCGGTCAAGTCCGAGAAGTTGTCGTCGAGCTGGGCCGATGAGAAGAAGCGTGGCGCACCAGCCAGTAAGGGTCGCAGCGATGCAGGCGCCTCGCGCAGTGGCTGGAAGGCACCTGGCGGGCGTGGTGGTCGTCGCGGCAATGACCGTGGCGAGAGCCAGTCCACCTTCGTGGCACCGACCGAGCCGCAAATCCTCGAAGTCCACATTCCCGAAACCATCTCGGTGGCCGATTTGGCACACAAGATGTCGGTGAAGGCCTCCGAAGTCATCAAACAGATGATGAAGCTGGGCCAGATGGTGACCATCAACCAGCAACTGGACCAGGAAACGGCCATGATTGTGGTCGAGGAGATGGGTCACCAGGCCTTCGCCGCCAAGCTGGACGATCCGGATGCCTTCCTGGAAGAAGAACACGCCGATCAAACTGCCGAGGTGTTCCCGCGTGCGCCGGTTGTGACCGTCATGGGTCACGTCGACCACGGCAAGACCTCGCTGCTGGACTACATCCGTACCACACGTGTGGCATCGGGCGAAGCCGGCGGCATCACGCAGCACATCGGTGCCTACCATGTGAACACGCCGCGCGGCATGATCACCTTCCTCGACACCCCGGGTCACGAAGCCTTCACGGCCATGCGTGCTCGCGGTGCCAAGGCAACCGACTTGGTGATCTTGGTGGTGGCGGCCGACGACGGCGTCATGCCCCAGACGAAGGAAGCCATTCACCACGCCAAGGCGGCGGGTGTGCCCATCGTGGTGGCGATCAACAAGATCGACAAGCCCGGTGCAGCCCCTGATCGCGTGAAGCAGGAGTTGGTCGGCGAGCAGGTTGTGCCCGAAGAGTACGGCGGTGATTCTCCGTTTGTGCACGTGTCGGCCAAGACAGGTCAGGGCATCGACGAACTGCTGGAGCAAGTCCTCCTGCAGGCCGAGGTTCTGGAATTGACCGCCGCGAAGGATTCGCAAGCCAAGGGTTTGGTGATCGAAGCGCGTCTGGACAAGGGCCGTGGCCCCGTCGCCACCGTGCTGGTTCAGTCCGGTACCCTCAAGCGCGGCGATGTGGTGTTGGCCGGTGCGAGCTACGGTCGTGTGCGTGCCATGTTGGACGAGAACGGCAAGGCGGCAACCGAAGCCGGCCCGTCGATCCCGGTCGAAATCCAAGGTTTGGCAGAAGTGCCGTCTGCGGGCGACGAGTTCATGGTGCTGTCTGACGAACGTCGTGCCCGTGAAATTGCCACGTTCCGTCAAGGCAAGTACCGCAACGTCAAGCTGGCCAAGCAACAAGCCGCCAAGCTCGAAAGTATTTTCGAGAACATGGGGCAGGGCGACGTGCAAACGCTGGCCCTCATCATCAAGGCCGACGTGCAAGGTTCGCAAGAAGCGCTGGCGGCCTCGCTGCTCAAGCTGTCCACGCCTGAAGTGCGTGTGCAGGTTGTGCACGCTGCGGTGGGTGGCATCAGCGAATCGGACGTCAACCTGGCGATTGCCTCGAAGGCGGTCATCATTGGCTTCAACGTGCGTGCCGATTCGGGCGCTCGCAAGCTGGCCGACAGCAACGGTGTGGACCTGCGCTACTACAACATCATCTACGACGCCGTGGACGATGTGAAGGCAGCGATGGGTGGCATGTTGGCGCCGGAACAGCGCGAAGAAGTCATCGGCTCGGCCGAGATCCGTCAGGTCTTCGTGGCCTCGAAGATCGGCACGATCGCGGGTTGTATGGTCACCGACGGCGTGGTGCGTCGCAGCGCCAAGCTGCGCCTGCTGCGCGAGAACGTGGTCATTTACACCGGCGAGCTGGAAGGCCTCAAGCGCTTCAAGGACGATGTCAAGGAAGTTCGCGAGGGCTTCGAGTGTGGTCTGAACATCAAGGGCTACAACGACATCAAGGAAGGCGACGTCCTCGAGTTCTTCGAAATCAAGGAAGTGGCCCGTACGCTGTAATCAGCGCGCAGGTAGCTCTGCCCCTCAACCCCGCCTGAGTCAGGCGGGGTTTGTGTTTCCGAGCACCGACCGCCAAGACAGCAGGAATTCACCATGCGCCATAAAAAAGCTACTCCCAATCGCAGCCATCGGGTCAATGACCAGATTCAGCGCGACGTGGCCGAGCTGATCCGCGATCTGAAGGATCCGCGCATCAGCAACATGGTCACCATCACCCACGTGGAGGTGACGCCCGACTACGCCCATGCCAAGGTGTTCTTCTCCTTGCTGGTGGGCGACCCGGTGGCCTGCGAAGTGGGTTTGAACGAGGCGGCGGGTTTCATCCGCAATGGCCTGTTCAAGCGCCTGCAGATCCACACGGTTCCGACTCTGCATTTCCACTTTGATCGCACGACCGAGCGTGCGGCCGAGTTGAATGCCTTGATCACCCGCGCCGTGGCCGACAAGGCAAAGGACGATGAAGGCGAGGGCACGCCCACGTGAGCAAGCCACCGCGTCAGCCACGTCGCCAACTGCATGGCGTCATCCTGCTTGACAAGCCTTTGGGCCTGTCGAGCAACGATGCCTTGCAGAAGGTGCGCCGCCTGATGCGGGCGGAGAAGGCGGGCCATACCGGCACGCTGGATCCCTTGGCCACAGGCCTGCTGCCCTTGTGTTTCGGGGCGGCCACGAAGTTTTCTCAGGTGTCCCTGGACGCCGACAAGCGCTACACGGCCACCCTGAAGTTGGGGGAGACCACCTCCACAGGTGACGCCGAAGGCGAGGTGCTGCAGACACGCCCGGTGACGCCCGAGCAGGTCAACGCGGAGCGCATTGCGCAGGCCTGCGAGCAGTTCACCGGCCCGATCGAGCAGGTGCCGCCGATGCATTCGGCGCTCAAGCATCAAGGCAAGGCGCTGTACGAGTATGCGCGGCAGGGCATCGACATCGAGCGTCCGCCACGTCAGGTGACCATTCACCGCATTGACATCCTCGGCTGGCAAGGTGACGTGCTGGAATTGGATGTGCAATGCAGCAAAGGGACGTATATTCGCACCCTGGCGCAGGACATTGGCGAGGCGCTCGGGTGTGGTGCGCACCTGATCGGGCTGCGTCGCACGGGCAGTGGTGGTGTGAGCCTGAACGGCGCGGTGACGCTGGAGGCCTTGACGGCCATGAGCGAAGCCGAGCGCGATGCGCACTTGCTGCCCGCCGATATTTTGTTGAACGATTGGCCGGAAGTGCTCTTGAGTGAGCCTGAGGCTGCCCGTTTTCTCACCGGCTTGCGCCGGCGAACCCGTTTGGCCGATGCGCCCCAGGTGCGTGTGTATGGGCCCCATCCTGAGCCGGGCAGCCTCCCGGATCGCCGCGTGTTGCTGGGCAGTGCCCACATCAAGGGCGGCGAATTGATCCCTACGCGCCTGCTGAGTCCGACCGAGGTGGAAGGCATGCTGACCCAGTCAGCGCCTTCCGTGGCGGCGGCGTCAGCCTCAGAAATTTGATTTAGGACCAAAGAGCTTTTATGAGCACTCAAATTCGCAACATCGCGATCATCGCCCACGTTGACCATGGCAAAACCACCATGGTCGACCAACTGCTGCGCCAGTCTGGCACCTTTGCCGAGCACGAAAAAGTGGTCGACACGGTCATGGATAACAACGCCATCGAACGTGAACGCGGCATCACCATCCTGGCCAAGAACTGTGCCGTGTCTTGGAAAGACACCCACATCAACATCCTCGACACACCAGGCCACGCGGACTTCGGTGGTGAAGTGGAGCGTGCCCTGTCCATGGTCGACGGCGTGGTGTTGCTGATCGATGCGCAAGAAGGCCCGATGCCTCAAACGCGTTTTGTGACCAAGAAGGCATTGGCCTTGGGGCTGAAGCCCATCGTGGTGGTCAACAAGGTGGACAAGCCCGGTGCGAACCCCGACAAGGTGGTGAACGCTGCGTTTGACCTGTTCGACAAGCTGGGTGCGACCGACGAGCAGTTGGACTTCCCCGTGGTGTATGCCTCCGGCATCAATGGCTGGTCTTCGAAGGTAGAGGGCGAGCCTGGCGCCAAGTGGGGCGAAGACATGTCGGCCCTGTTCGACACCATTCTGGAGCACGTGCCTGCGGTCAAGGGTGATGCAACTGCACCTCTGCAACTGCAAATCTCGGCGCTGGACTATTCCACATTCGTGGGTCGTATCGGCGTCGGCCGCATCACCCAAGGTACCTTGAAGCCAGGTCAACAAGTGGCTGTGATGGCTGGCCCTGATGGCAAGGCCTACACCGGCAAGATCAACCAGGTTCATACTTTCCAAGGCCTGGACCGTGTGCAAGCGACTGAAGCTGGTCCTTCCGAGATCGTGTTGATCAGCGGCATTGAAAACATTGGCATCGGCGAAACCGTGACCGATCCGGCCAATCCTCAGCCTCTGCCGATGCTGAAGATTGACGAGCCCACCCTGACCATGAACTTCTGCGTGAACACCTCGCCTCTGGCAGGTCGTGAAGGCAAGTTTGTGACCAGCCGCCAAATTTGGGACCGCCTGCAAAAGGAGCTGCGCTCCAACGTGGCCCTGCGCGTCAAGGAAACCGATGAAGACGGTGTTTTTGAGGTGTGCGGTCGTGGTGAATTGCACTTGACCATCTTGCTGGAAGAAATGCGCCGCGAAGGTTACGAGCTGGCCGTTTCGAAGCCACGTGTGATGTTCAAAGACATCGATGGCGTGAAGTGCGAACCCATGGAATTGGTGACCGCCGACGTGGAAGAAGAGCACCAAGGCGGCGTGATGCAAGCCCTGGGCTTGCGCAAGGGCGACATGATCAACATGGAGCTGGACGGCCATGGTCGTGTGCGCCTGGAATATCGCATTCCGGCTCGTGGCCTGATCGGTTTCAGCAACGAGTTCATGAACCTGACCCGTGGTTCGGGCCTGATCTCGTCGATCTTCGACGGCTATGAGCCGCACAAGGGCGAAATCGGCGGACGCAAGAACGGCGTGCTGATCTCCATGGACGACGGTGAAATCTTCACCTACGCCCTGGGCAAGCTGGACGACCGTGGTCGCATGTTCGTCAAGCCGAACGACCCCGTGTACGAAGGCATGATCGTGGGTATCCACAGCCGTGAGAACGACCTCGTCGTCAACGCCACGCGTACGAAGCAGCTGACCAACTTCCGCGTGTCCGGCAAGGAAGACGCGGTCAAGATCACGCCGCCGATCGAACTGACGCTGGAATACGGTGTGGACTTCATCGATGACGACGAGTTGGTCGAGATCACGCCCAAGTCGATCCGTGTGCGCAAGCGTCACCTGAAGGAACATGACCGCAAGCGCGCTGCGCGCGAATCCTGATCCGCTCTGACGGATTGAGGTAAAAAGGCCGCGTGTGACAACGCGGCCTTTTTTTTGCTGGATGCCAGGGGGATGAGATGGAGCGTGTGATTCAGACGGAGATCGTGGGTGGCTTGGGGGTCATCACCCTCAATCGGCCCAGGGCGCTCAATGCCTTGTCGCTGGAAATGGTGCGTGAGTTGACGGTGGTGCTGCGGGGCTGGAGCACACACCCGGCGGTGCATGCGGTCTTGCTGCGCGGCGCGCCACGGCCTGCGGAAGGCGGCAAGCATCCGGTGACGCATTTTTGTGCCGGGGGTGACATCCGCTTCATGCACGATGCGGCGCTGGCGGGGGATGCGGCGGTGGAAGACTTCTTTACCGAGGAATACAGCCTGGATCACCTGATCCACAGTTACCCGAAGCCCACGATCGCCTGGATGGAAGGCGTGACGATGGGCGGCGGCATGGGCCTGGCGCAGGGGGGCGACCTGCGGGTGGCGACCGAGTCGCTGCGCATGGCGATGCCCGAGACCCGCATCGGTCTGTTTCCGGATGTGGGGGGCGGCTACTTTCTGTCGCGCTGCGTGGGCTCCGTGGGCGAGTACCTGGGCATGGTCGGGCCGCATCTGCATGTGACGGATGCCTTGACCCTGGGCTTTGCCGATGTGCATGCGCGCTCTGACGCATGGCCATCGATGCTGGCCGAGTTGGGGGCGCGACCGGCGCATGGCAGCGACGAGTTGATGGGTCGCTGCCGTGCGCACCTGGATCTGCACGGCTTGACGCAGTTGCCGGAGGCGACCGTGACCGTGCATCTCGAGGCGATCAACCGGCATTTCAGTCAGCACACCTTGCAAGACATCTGGGCTTCTTTGCTGGCGGATGACAGCGAGTGGGCCGCGCAGGTGCGCCAGCAGATGGCGGGGCATTCACCGTTGATGATGGGGGTGACGCTGGAGCAGATCCGCCGTGGGCGCAGCATGCCCTTGGCCGATGTCTTCCGCATGGAGCGCACGATGGTCAGGCATTGCTTCCAGTTGCGCCCCGGTGCGGCCAGTGAGACAGTGGAGGGCGTGCGGGCGCTGGTGGTCGACAAGGATCACCAGCCGCGCTGGAACCCGTCGACGGTGGAGGCGGTGACGCCGGCCATGATCGAGGCATTCTTCGAGGCGGTGTGGCCGCCGCATGCCCACCCACTGCGCGACCTGCACGACCCGCTGTGAAGGCGGGCAGAAGGCTACTTGCAGCGGTAGGCGCGTGCGGTTTCGGTGGTGCTGAAGTAGCCCACGTTGGGCTTGCCCCACACGACGTGGGTGGCCCCCATGGCCTCGGCGCGGCGCATCAGATCGAGGCGGATGTCGTCGACGCCTTTGAGGCCGAACAGGCCGGTGAGTCCAGAGGAGCCGGAGAGTTCGCCGAGGATCTCGCAGCGCTCGGTGGCCTGCGCGGTGCTGACCATGACGTCGCCGCTGTACTGACGGGGTGTGGTCGTGCAGGCGCCCAGAGCGAAGGCAGTCAGCACGCTCAAGGTGGTCAGGATGTGCTTCATGAGGGCCTCACTGGATGTCATCAGACAAAACCCAATGTAGCTGAGAAAATACGGGCTTGTACATGGGGTTGGTCGGGACGCCGTTCAGACCCGACCCTGGCCCGCGCCCCCTGACCGAGCTCTTTTTGTGACTGTGACCACTTTGCCTCCCCAAGAACTGAGCCCCTGGCGTGCCTGCGTGGCGCCGATGCTCGACTGGACCGATCGCCATTGCCGCTATTTCCATCGCCTGCTGAGCCCTCACGCTCGGCTCTATACGGAGATGCTCACCACCGGGGCGCTGGTGCACGGCAACATGCTGCGTTTCCTGGAATACAACCAGGAAGAGCATGCGGTGGCCCTGCAACTGGGCGGTAGCGAGCCGGCTGACCTGGCGCACTGCGCGAAACTGGCCCAGCAGTTCGGCTATGACGAGGTGAACCTGAACTGCGGCTGCCCGAGCGAGCGGGTGCAGCGGGGGGCCTTTGGTGCCTGCCTGATGAACGAGTCTTCTTTGGTGGCCGACTGCGTCAAGGCGATGATCGACGCCGTGGGGGGCGATCCGAAGGTGCCCATCACGGTCAAGCATCGCATTGGCATTGACCAGATCGAGTCGTATGACTATGTGCGCGACTTCGTGGGCACGGTGGCCAACGCCGGTTGCGAGGTGTTCATCGTTCACGCGCGCAATGCCTGGCTCAAGGGCCTGAGCCCGAAAGAGAACCGCGAGATTCCGCCGCTGCGTTACGAGTTCGTTCATCAACTCAAGCGCGACTTCCCCCACCTGACCATCGTGCTCAATGGCGGCCTGGCCGACAACGCCAGCTGTGTGGCGCAGTTGCAGCCGGGGGCGATGATCGATGGTGTGGCGCTGGACGGTGTGATGGTGGGGCGCGCCGCGTACCACAACCCCTGGTTGATGGCCGAATGGGACGAGCTGTTGTTCGGTTTGCCGCCCCGTGAGCAGGCCCTGACGCGTGAGGCGGTCGAAGCCGCGATGGTGGCTTACACCGAGCGTGAGATGGCGCGCACTGCGGGTTGGGCGCATGGTGAAGTACGCTGGCCGCAGGTGATCCGTCACATCCTGGGGCTGTACCACGGTTTGCCGGGCGCGCGCCGCTGGCGCCAGGTCTGGTCAGACCACAAGCTCAAGGATCTGCCGCCGTCCGAGGTCATGGCCTTGGCGCATCAACGGCCTTGATGCGCGGGTGATGCGGCCGGGTGTCATGCGTGAGAGGTGGCACCGGGCATGAAAAAAGGACACCGAGGTGTCCTTTTTGTGGGGCGTGAGACCGAGGGGGCTCAGACTCGCTTCTTGTACTCATGGGTACGGGTGTCGATTTCGATCTTGTCGCCGGAGTCGACGAACAGGGGCACGGGGATTTCGAAACCGGTGCCGACGATGCGTGCGGGCTTCATGACCTTGCCGGAGGTGTCACCCTTGACGGCGGGTTCGGTCTCGATCTCGCGCACAACGCTGGTGGGCAGTTCGACCGAGATGGCCTTGCCGTCGTAGAACACGACTTCGACTTCCATGCCGTCTTGCAGGTAGTTCACGGCGTCGCCCATGTTTTCGGCTTCGACTTCGAACTGGTTGTATTCGGCGTCCATGAAGGCGTACATCGGATCGGCGAAGTAGGAGTAGGTGCACTCCTTCTTGTCGAGGATGATCTGGTCCATCTTGTCGTCAGCCTTGAAGACCACTTCGGCGCCAGCGCCGTTCAGCAGGTTCTTCATCTTCATGCGCACGGTGGCAGCACCGCGGCCGCCACGGCTGTATTCAGTCTTCAGGACGACCATCGGGTCCTTGCCCTGCATGATCACGTTGCCAGCGCGGATTTCTTGTGCGAGTTTCATGTGGATTCCCGATTAGGGTCTGTGCAAATACGGAGACGCTCCCAGCCTCCCGATGGCTGCAAAGGTGAATTTGCACGGGGAAACCTGCCAGAAGCAAAGCCAGCTATTTTACCCCGCCTCGCTGACAAATTGAACCAGTTGGGTGACGAGATCCGCTTGTTTCAGCAGGGTTTTGCGTGCCATCAAGGTGTGTCGGGCCCAAGGCGCGCGGTCGGGCGTCCAGTCGGGCAGGGCGGCAGGCAGGGGAGCTAGGCCGTTCCAGCCTTGCCACAGGGCCGTCACCTGCTGGCGCACGTCAGCCGGCCACTCGGCCATCCAGCGGTTCATGAAAGCGTTGAGCTTGTCGGCGTGCACACCATCGTCTTGCTCGTAGATTTGCCAGACGTGGGGTTTGCCGGCCCACAGGGCGCGCACGGCAGAGTCCTCACCGCGCACGAAGTTCAGGTCACACGACCACAGCAGGTGGTCGAACTCCGGTTGCGGCAGGGCGGGCAGGGGGTGCAGGTGCACACCGAAAGGTGGTTTGGGGGCGGTGCTGAGCCAGGCTTGCGCCAGTTGCGTGGCATGGCCGTGCGCCAGCAGGACGTGCGTGAGAGGTGCGGGCGCGGCGAACTCGTCTGTCGAGGTGGGCTGGGCTGACAGCGCTGACAGTTGCGTGAGCAAGTCTGCCACCGGGGCGTTCGCATAGCAAAAAATGGACACCACCCGTTCGCCGGGCGTCCAGGGGATGCCGTGGCGCTGCAACCAGACCTGCCGGGCTCCGTCGTGCCAGGCGGCGCGTCGGGTCAGCAGGTCGGGCTCGCGCAGCAGTCCCCCCGTGGCGGGTGTGAATCCAGGGTAGAAAAAGCGCTTGCGCAAACCTGCGCCGGGCCCGTGCCAGATGGGGGAGGGCAGTCCGTGGCTGCGCTCCACATAGTCTTCGGCGCTGAGGTACTCGAGGTTGACCCAATGCGGCGGTGCGGGGCGCTGCATGCGGGCCACAAAGGCCTCCGGCAGGTCGCAGCCGAAGGCTTCGATGACGACGTCGCCAGGGAGGAGGGGATGGGGGGCGGCGGTGATGTCGGCGGGCAGGCTTTCGGCATCTGCCCAATGGCAGACGGTGACACCGGGCTGGCCGCAGCCGGTTTCCATCCCCAGGCTGGGGTCGTGCTGCCAGCTCACCTGCGGCGCCATCCATGACAGCACGCTGGGGTCGTCCACCCACAGGCGGACCTCGTGGCCGCGCTGGCCCAGGTCAGAGGCCAGGCGCCAGCACACCCCCATGTCACCGAAGTTGTCGATGACGCGACAGAAAAGATCCCACAGCATGGCGCGGATTATGGCAACCCGCATGCCGGGAGGTCGCGGGCTCGGGGACAATCGCACCCCATGAGTGAGCCGATTGACGTACAGGATGCATCGAAGGAGCGCCCGAACCAGGGGGCGGATGCGGAGCGAGAGCAGATCTGGGCACGCCTGCTGCAGGAAGTGAGCACCTTGCCGGCCCTGCCGGGGGTGTACCGCTACTTCGACGCCAAGGGCGATGTGCTGTACGTGGGCAAGGCGCGCGACCTCAAGCGCCGGGTGTCGAGCTATTTCCACAAGAACCACGGCGGCACGCGCATCGGGCACATGGTCTCGAAGATCGTGCGGATGGAGACCACGGTGGTGCGCAGCGAGGCCGAGGCGCTGCTGCTGGAAAACAACCTGATCAAGACGCTCAACCCGCGCTTCAACATCCTGTTTCGGGACGACAAGAGCTACCCCTACCTGAAGATTGCCTCGCACGCGTTTCCGCGCATGAGCTACTACCGGGGTGCGGTGGACCGCAAGCACCGCTACTTCGGACCGTTCCCGAACGCCTGGGCCGTGAAGGAAACCATCCAGTTGCTGCAGAAGGTGTTCCAGATCCGCACCTGTGAGGACTCGGTTTACAACCACCGCACGCGGCCTTGCTTGCTGTACCAGATCAAGCGCTGCAGCGGCCCCTGTGTGGGGCTGGTCAGCGACGAGGACTACCGCAACAGCGTGGCGCAGGCCGAACGCTTCTTGCTGGGCGAGCCCGAGGCGGTGATGGCCGACCTGCAGCGCCGCATGATGGAGCACGCCGAGCGCATGGAGTACGAGAAGGCGGCGGAGTTCCGCAACCAGATTCAGGCACTGTCGACCGTGCTGCACCAGCAGTCGGTGGACACGGTGATGGACAAGGATGTGGACGTGCTGGCCGTGAAGGTGCTGGGCGGTCGCGCCTGTGTGAACTTGGCCATGGTGCGGGGTGGCCGGCATCTGGGCGACCGGGCGCACTTTCCGGTGCATGTGCAGGACCATGTGCTGGTGCCCGATGAGGCGGAGGAGCCTGGTGGTGGCGAGTCGCAAGGCGAGCCCTCGGCGTCTGCAACCAATGTCGCCGGTACGGCCGATGGGCGTGACGCCGAGGCCCTGGTGCAGGCCACCGAGGTCCGGGTGCTGGAGGCGTTCCTGACGCAGCACTACCTGGGCGGGGCGGTGCCGTCCTTGCTGATCCTGAGTCACCCGGTCAACCCGGCTTTGATCGAGGCCTTGTCCGAGCAGGGCGGACGCAAGATCACGGTGGTACACCAACCTCGCGAGCAGCGACGGGCCTGGCTGGAGATGGCCATCAAGGGGGCCGAACTGTCGCTGGCGCGCCTGCTCAGCGAGGAGGGCTCACAGCAGGCACGCACCCGCGCCCTGGTGGAAGCGCTCAACCTGGATCTGGACCTGGATGCCCGTGAAGCCGGCTTGGATGCCACTGCCGAGACGCCCGAGGAAGGCGATGCCGCGGCGCCCGCCACGCCGGCCAATGCGGTGCACGACCCCTTGGCGGGCTTGCGCATCGAGTGCTTCGACATCAGCCACACGGCGGGCGAGTCCACGCAGGCGTCGTGTGTGGTGTACGAGGGTCACAAAATGCAACCCTCGCAGTACCGCCGCTACAACATCTCGGGCATCACCCCGGGCGATGACTATGCGGCGATGAAACAGACCCTGGAGCGGCGCTACAGCGCAGCGGGCACCAAGGCCGCCCGCGTGCCCGACCTGGTCCTCATTGACGGGGGCAAGGGGCAGGTGGCGATGGCCCGCGACGTGTTTCAAACCCTTGGTTTGCCCCTGTCCATCATCGTGGGCGTGGAAAAGGGAGAGGGCCGCAAGGTGGGCCTGGAAGAGCTGGTGTTTGCCGACGGACGTCCCAAGTTGGCCTTGTCACCCAGTTCAGCGGCGCTGATGTTGGTGGCGCAGATTCGGGACGAGGCGCACCGTTTTGCCATCACTGGCATGCGTGCGCGGCGGGCCAGTGTGCGCACCGGCGGCAGTCGCCTGGAAGACATTGCTGGCGTGGGCCCGAAACGCCGTGCGAAACTGCTGCAGCGGTTTGGCGGCGTCAAAGGCGTGGCGTCCGCGAGCGTGGAAGAGCTGGCAAGCGTGGAGGGGATTTCGCATGAGTTGGCAGAAGAGATCTACAAGGCTCTGCGCTGACGGGTCTGGTGCACGCGCCAGCCTGTTCGGTGCGATGGCCTTGTCGGCCTGGCTGGCAGGCTGTGGCTTGATGCCCTCGGACCAGGGGACGAAGCCGTCGCCCAAGACGCCGCAGGCGGAGGCGCCGGCCGCAGAGTCAGCTCGTCCGGGTGCACCCCGTGTGGTCAAGCTGGACCCGCCCGAAACGCCCCGGAACTGGGCCCAGGCACGGGAGCAGGCCGCGCGGCGGATGGTGGCGGCCAGTCCGGATGTGAGCTATATGGGGGCGTCCCCTCAGGTGCTGCTGGCCATCCCGGTGCTGACCATCGAGTTGAATGCCGACGGCTCCGTGCGCCGCATCGATGTCATGCGCTACCCCAGCCAGGCACGGGACACGGTGCAACTCGCCATTCAGGCCGTGCGCCGTGCCGCGCCGTTTGGCAATGTCTCCCGGCTGCCGCGGCCCTGGAAGTTCAATGAGACGTTTCTGTTCAATGATCAACGTCAGTTCAAACCGATGACCCTGGATCGCCGGTGAGTGCCAACGAGGGCCGTGGTTCACGGCACAATGCGGGCATGTTTCTCACCTTGCCCACCATGCTCACCTGGGCGCGAATCGTGGCGATTCCGCTCATCGTGGCCGTCTTCTATCTGCCTTGGACGCAGGCACAGATCAATGTGACCGCCGCCGCCTTGTTCGTGGTGGTGGCCGCCACGGATTGGCTGGACGGCTGGCTGGCGCGTCGCTTGAACCAGACCTCGGCGTTCGGAGCCTTTCTCGATCCGGTGGCCGACAAGTTCCTGGTGTGCGCGTCGATCTTGATCCTGCTGGATCTCGACCGGGTGAGCGCCCTGGTGGCCTTCATCATCATTGGTCGGGAAATCGCGATTTCTGCTTTGCGAGAGTGGATGGCCAAAATCGGCGCCTCGGGCAGCGTGGCCGTGCACATGTTGGGTAAGCTGAAAACGGCCACGCAGATGTCGGCCATCGTGTTGCTGTTGCTGGATGCCGACGTGTTAGGGCTGTTCCACAGCCGCGTCCTGGGCACCTGGTTGATCTACATCGCATGCGCCTTGACGATCTGGTCGATGATCTACTACCTGCAAAAGTCGTTGCCCGACATCCGGGCCAAATCACGCTGAACGCGCAGAGTTTTTTCGTTGTACTGTGAAGGGAAGTGGTTGTGAACAAGTCCGAGTTGATTGAACACATTGCCCAACAGGCTGATATCTCGAAGGCGGCCGCGGGGCGTGCGCTGGAGGCCGTGATCGGTGGCATCCAGGCTTCCCTCAAGAAGGGTGACACGGTGTCCTTGCTGGGCTTTGGCACCTTTGCGGTGAGCACCCGTGCCGCGCGCACCGGCCGCAATCCGCGTACCGGCGCCGAGATCAAGATCAAAAAGGCCAAGGTGCCCAAGTTCCGCCCAGGCAAGGCCCTGAAGGACGCGCTCAATTAATGTAAGATAGCCGGCTTAGAGGCGTTTGGGTGCTTAGCTCAGTTGGTAGAGCGGCGCCCTTACAAGGCGTAGGTCGGGGGTTCGAACCCCTCAGCACCCACCAATCCAGGCGCACTCCAGCAAGGCGAACCACGGTTCGCCTTTGTGTTATCTGGGCCACGTTTGACGGCGTGGCACCGATTCCCAAGCTACCGCAGGCCAGCTTCCAACTGGCCCAAAGCCATGTTTGATTTCGTTCGCAGAAACACCCGCATCCTCCAGCTGATCCTGGTTCTGTTGATCCTGCCTTCCTTCGTGCTGGTGGGCATGGAAGGGTATTCGCAGTTCACTGACAACGCCGGCACCGTGGCGAAGGTGGGCAAGCAGAAGGTGTCTCAACAGGAGTGGGACAACGCGCACCGCAATTTTGTGGAGCGTCAGCGCTCCCAGCGCCCCGATCTGGACATGAGTCTGTTTGACCTGCCCGAGGTGAAGCAGCAGTCGCTCGACGCGCTGATTCGCGAGTACGTGCTGCTGATGGCCGCGAACGATCAGCACCTGACCGTGCCGGCGGGCCGCATCATGCGCATCTTCGCCAACGACCCGCAGTTTGCGGCCTTGCGCAACCCCGATGGCACGGTCAACAAGGCCCTGCTGGAAGCCCGTGGCATGTCGCCTTTGCAGCTCGAAACCATGCTGCGCCAAGAGCTGACCGTGGCCCAGGTGCTGGGTGGTGTGCAGATGTCGAGCCACGGCTCGCAACTGTCGACCCGCGCTGCCGTGGATGCCCTGTTCCAGGTGCGTGACGTGCAGTGGGTGAAGTTCGAGCCCAAGGCTTACCTGGGCCAGTTGAATCCGACGGCGGAACAGCTGCAGGCCTTCTACAAGGACCCCGCCAACGCCGCATGGCTGACGACGCCCGAGCAAGCCGATGTGCAGTACGTGGTACTGGATCTGGACACCTTGAAGGCGCGCGTGTCGGTGTCGGAAGACGAACTGCGTCGTTCCTACAAGGAAAACATCCAGCGTTACTCGACGCCGGAAGAGCGTCGTGCCAGCCACATCCTCATCAAGGCCGAGGCCAGCGCTACGGCGGACGAAAAGAAGGCTGCTCGCGCCAAGGCTGAGCAGCTGTTGGCACAACTGCAGAAGGACCCCAAGCAGTTCGCCGAACTGGCCCGCAAGAATTCGGACGACCCTGGGTCGGGCGCCAACGGCGGTGACCTGGATTTCTTTGCCCGGGGCGACATGGTCAAGCCGTTTGAAGACGCGGCCTATGGCCTCAAGCCTGGCCAACTCAGCGGCATTGTCGAGAGTGAGTTTGGTTTCCACATCATCCAGCTGACGGCTGTGCGCGGTGGCGAGACCAAGCCGTTCGAGGCCGTGCGCGCCGAGATCGAAGACGATGCCCGCAAGCAACTGGCCCAGCGCCAGTACGCCGAGGCGGCCGAGAAGTTCACCAACATGGTGTACGAGCAGTCGGACAGCCTGCAGCCGGTGGCCGATGAGCTGAAGTTGGCCGTGCAGACCGCCAATGGTGTACTGCGTCAGCCGGGCGCCAAGGAGCAGGGCGATCTGTCGAACCGTCGCCTGCTGGAGACGCTGTTCGATCCTGCCAACCGCAGCAAGGGCCACAACACCGAAGCGGTGGAAGTGGGCACGAACAAGCTGGTGTCGGCTCGCATCGTGAAATACCGCCCAGCCGCGCTGATGCCGTTCGAGCAGGCCCAGGCGCAGGTTCGCGAGCGCTGGATGACGGCGCAGGCCCTGAAGGCCGCACGTGCCGATGCCGAGCAGAAGATGGCCCTGTGGAAGCAGTCGCCCGAGAAGGCGGCACTGCCGGCTGCGGTGCAGATGTCGCGCAGCACGGTGTTTGCTCAGCCGGCTGCGGTGCTGGACGCCGCCCTGCGCGTGCCTGAGAAGCAACTGCCGGCCTGGACCGTGGTGAGCCTGGGTGATGAGGGCGTGGCCCTGCTGAAGGTCAACAAGGTGGTGCCCCTGGAGGTCAAGCCTGAAGAGCTGAAGGAAATGCAGGCTCAGTTCAGCGGCTACTGGGCCCGTGCCGAAGCCGACGCCTACTACCGCGCCCTCAAGCGCGAGTACAAAGTCGAGTACCTGAACGAAGGCAAGACTGTGGTGGAGAAGGCCACAGCGGCGCAAAAATCTGCGTCGGCCTTGTAAAAAGGTACGAAATCGCGCTATACTTTAATTCTGTTCTGCGGTGGCTATAGCTCAGTTGGTAGAGTCCCAGATTGTGATTCTGGTTGTCGTGGGTTCGAGTCCCATTAGCCACCCCACCGCATAAGTGAACGCCGACAAGTCTGGTACTTGTCGGCGTTTTGCTTTGTGGAGCCAGTTCGCGCTGTGACGGTCGGCATCTTTGTGGCACCGCTGTGGTGCATCAGAGACAATGGGCGCTCCCGCGCGCTTGTTCCATCCTGGCTCACGCCATGAGCCAGGAATCGGGGAAGATGAGCGTGAATTCATCCTGCTCCCCATCCATGCACACTGACATCCAGACGGGCCTGCTGGCCCTGCACGGCAACCGTTCCGAGGCCCTGGCCGAGGCGGTGTTGACGTGGCTGCGTCAACGTCCGCTGGCGCCCCTTGAAGAAGAGGTCATCCTCGTGCAGAGCGCCGGCATGGCCGAGTGGCTGAAGATGACGCTGGCCCGCGATGGCGGGGTGTGCGCGGCCATGCGCGTGGAGTTGCCGGCGCGTTTCATGTGGCGCACCTACCGGCAGGTGCTGGGGCGCGACCAGGTGCCCAGCCAGTGCGCCACCGACAAGGCACCGCTGACCTGGCGCCTGATGCATTTGTTGCCGCAGTGGATGCACGCTCCCGGGTTTGAAGCGGTGGCGGGCTTTCTGCAAGGCGACGAGCCTGATCGCTTGTACCAACTGGCCAGCCGCCTGGCCGACCTGTTTGACCAGTACCAGGTGTACCGGGCCGACTGGCTGGAGGCCTGGGCCGAGGGGCGGGATGTGCTGCCGACACCGGGGCGACTCATGCAGCCGGTGCCGCCCGAGCAGGGCTGGCAGCCCAAGCTGTGGCGCGCCCTGCTGGCCACTTTGGCGCCAGCGGATTTGGAGAGCATTCGGCCGCGGGTGCATCAGCGGGTGTTGCAGGCTCTGGAACAAGGTGTGCCACCGGTCAGCCCTGTGGCGCGGCGTGTAGTGGTGTTCGGCATGACCAGCGTGCCCTTGCCGACCTTGCAGGTGTTGGCGGCCTTGAGCGCGCACAGCCAGGTGCTGATGGCCATTCCCAACCCCTGCCGCTTCCACTGGGCCGACATCATGGATGGGCGGGAGCTGTTGCGGGGCATTGCGCGTCGGCGCCATGCCTTCCGCGGGGATGTGGACCTGTCTCAGTTGTCGCTGGACCAGATGCACGCGCACGCGCACCCCTTGCTGGCCGCGTGGGGACGGCAGAGTCGTGACTTCGTGCGACAGCTCGACGAGTTCGATGACGTGCGGCAGGCGCAGGCCCGCTTTGCCATCCCGCGGGTGGACCTGTTTGACGAGGACGAGGCCGCAGATGCCCCGCTGCTCATGCAGGTGCAGCAACGCATCCGCGATCTGACGCCGATGGCGGAGCACCCGAAGCGAGCTGTGCGTGAAGACGACCGCTCGATCGTCTTCCATGCCGCGCACAGCATGATGCGCGAGGTGGAGGTGCTGCACGACCAACTGCTGCAGCTGTTTGCGGACACGGCGTCGTCGGTGTCGCCGGTGCAGCCGCGTGACGTGGTGGTGATGGTGCCCGACATCGACCTGGTGGCGCCCGCCATCCGGGCCGTGTTCGGGCAGTACGGGCGCCACGATGCCCGCTACATCCCGTTTGACATTGCCGACCTCAGCGCGCGCTCCAGCAGCCCCTTGGTGGCGGCGCTGGAATGGCTGTTGCGCCTGCCGCAGCAGCGCTGCCGCTTCAGCGAGTTGCGCGACCTGCTGGATGTGCCGGCGGTGGCGGCGCGCTTCGGCATCAGTGCCGATGCCCTGCCCAGGCTGACGCAGTGGATGGCCGGCGCAGGGATACGCTGGGGGCTGGACGAGGTGCATCGTGGGCAGCTGGGCCTGTCCGCTTGCGGAGAGCAGAACACCGGATGGTTTGGCTTGCGACGCATGCTGCTGGGCTACGCCGCCGGGGAAGGCGTGTTCGATGGCATCGAGGCTTACCCGGAAGTGGGTGGCCTGGAGGCCGAGCTGGCCGGGGCGCTGGCCAGTTTGCTGGCGCGCCTGTCGCACTGGCGCGAGGTGCTGAGCGAGCCGGCCACGCCGACGACCTGGGCCGAGCGCGGTCGTGCGCTCTTGGCAGACATGGCCGCGGCTCAGGATGACAACGACCGTCTGATTGTGTCGGCGCTGGACGATGCCTTGCGTGCCTGGCTGGATGCCTGTGCCCAGGCAGAGTTCGATGCGCCGGTGGACCTGCACGTGGCGCGTGAGGCCTGGTTGTCGGCCCTCAATGAGCCGACCGTGAACAAGCGCTTCAAGGCGGGCGGTGTCACGTTCTGTACTTTGATGCCTATGCGGGCGATTCCGTTCGAGGTGGTGTGCTTGCTGGGCATGAACGATGGCGACTATCCGCGTCGCGCCACGCGCATCGACTTTGACCTGATGCTGCAGCCCGGCACCAACCGCGCTGGCGACCGCTCGCGGCGCGATGACGACCGGCAGCTGATGCTGGAGGCGGTGCTGTCGGCGCGGCGCCAGTTGTACGTGAGCTGGACGGGTCGCAGCGTGCGCGACAACACCGAGCAGCCGCCTTCGGTGCTGGTGTCACAGTTGCGTGACTATCTGGCTGCGGGTTGGGCGGGTGATGTGTTGGGGCCACGCACGACGGAGCACCCTTTGCAGCCGTTCAGCCGCCGTTACTTCGAGCAGGGGGCAAGCCTGTTCACCCATGCACGGGAATGGCATGCGGCGCACAGCGATGTGGCTGGCGATCTGGATGATGACGCAGCCGGTGAGCTGGGCTCGGCTGATGCGTCGCCAGATCTCCTTGCGTCCATCCCGTCTCTGCCACCGTTCGAGCCTGATCCGAACGTGCCGGTGACGATGGCCCAGTTGGCTCAGTTCCTGCGCAACCCGGCGCAGGTGTTCTTTCGGCAGCGCCTGAATGTGGTGTTCCACGACATGGATGCTGAGCCGGAAGACGAAGAGTCTTTCGGGCTGGACGCGCTGGAAGAGCATCAGCTGGTGTCAAGCTTGATGGACGAGGTGTTGGCCGACCTTGATGCGTGGCTGGCGTCGCAGGAGGCCGTGGCGGATGAGCCGGCGCAACTGGCAGCCTTGCGCGACCAGGTGCGGGCGCGTCTGGAACGTCTGCGGCGCTCGGGGCGTTTGCCGATGGGCGCGTTGGGTGAGTGGACCGAGCAGGAGCTGGAAAGCACCTTGCTGCCGATGCTGGCAGCGTGGCAGCGTGAGGTGGCCCGCCACCCGCATCCTGCGACGCGTCAACCGGTGGGGATCGAACAGGCCGGCGTGGTGCTGCAAGACTGGCTGGATCACCTGCGCCTCACCGAAGATGCGGAGGCCGTGCCGACCTGGCTGGAACTGTCGGCGGGCAAGCTGGCCAAAGGCAAGGCCAGCAAGAAGGAGACACCGCAGCCGCGCCATGACAAGTTGCGGCTGGCCTGGGTGCGCAGCCTGGTGGCCGCCTGTGGCGGCGTGACGGTGCAAGGCGTGCTGGTGGGCAGCGATGCGACGCTGTTGTGCCAGCCCATGGACCCTGCCGTTGCGCACGACGACCTGCGTGCCTTGTTGACTGTGTGGCGCACCGGCCTGAATGCGCCGATTCCGCTGCCGATGCGCACGGCCCTGGCCAAGGTGAGCGAATCGGAGGACCCGGAGGTCGTGTACGAGGGCGGCTACATGCGCAGTGCCGAGAACGAGGACCCATGCTGGTCGCGCCTGTATCCAGATTTTGAGGCGCTGGCCGATGACGGGCGCTTTGAAGCCTTGGCGCAGGAGGTGTGGGGGCGGGTGCTTGCCTGGGCCACGACCCATGTCACGGTCAGCCTGCACGAAACGCCGATGGCCGACACGGGATCGGGAACGTCGGCGTCGCGCACTGGGGAGCAGGTATGAGACAGCCTTTGAATGCTTTGAGTTTTCCGCTGTGGGGCAGCCGGCTGATCGAGGCCAGCGCGGGCACGGGCAAAACCTGGACGATTGCGGCTTTGTACCTGCGTCTGGTCTTGGGGCATGGCAGCGAGGACGGCTTTCCGCGTCCGCTGCTGCCGGCCGACATCCTGGTGATGACCTTCACCCGCGCGGCCACCCGTGAACTGTCGGATCGCATCCGCGCACGCCTGGTCGAGGCGGCGCGCTGCTTCCGTGGCGAAGTGCCCGCCGACAAGGTCGACCCGATGTTGAGGGACTTGCTAGCGGCATATCCCGATGAGGCCGCCCGCAGTCAGGCCGCATGGCGCCTGTCGATGGCGGCGGAAGGCATGGACGAGGCCTCGGTGCACACGATCGACGCCTGGTGCCAGCGGATGCTGCGCGAGCATGCGTTCGACAGCGGCTGCCTGTTTGACGAAACGCTGGAGCCCGACGCCGAGGCGCTGCTGACCGAGGCTGCGCAGGACTACTGGCGCCAGCATTGCTACAGCCTGAGCAGCGATGAGCTGGCCGTGGTGCTGAGCGTGTGGGCGGATGTGCGGGCCTTGAAGCGCGACGTGGAGCGTCTGCACGAGCAGGAGTTGCCGAAGGGCGCGGGCCAGGGCAGCCTGGCGGACTGCTTGCGCGAGAGCCAGCGGCAACGCCGCCAGCGACTGGATGAGCTCAAGGCTGGATGGCCGCAGCGTGCCGAGGCCATGCGGGACTGGTTGGATGGACAAACATCGGCCAAGGACTGCCAGTGGGATCGCCGGAAACTGGCGCCCACCAACTACCAAGGGTGGTTGGCCAATCTCGCAGCGTGGGCGGACGATCCTGATCTGGATGCCCACGGCTTGACCCCGGCTGCCTGCCATCGCCTGAGCCCAGAGGGCTTGCTGGAGGCGCGCAAGGCGTCGGCACCGGGCGTCGAGCTGCCCGATGACTTTGAAGCCTTTGCGCAATTGCTGGAGAGCCTGCGGCACGTGCCCGATGTGCGCACGCCCATCCGCCTGCATGGGGCGGCACGGGTGGGGCAGCGCCTGGCGCATCTGAAGCGACAGGCCGGCACCTTCGGCTTTGCAGACATGCTGCACCGCCTGGATGCGGCCTTGGCTGGCCCGCACGGTGAGACCTTGCGACAGCGGGTGCTGGCCCAGTATCCGGTGGCGATGCTGGACGAGTTTCAGGACACCTCGCCACTGCAGTACCGTATCTTCGATCAGATTTATCGCACTGCCGAGCACGACCGACACAGCGCGCTGCTGCTGATCGGGGACCCAAAGCAGTCGATCTATGGTTTTCGGGGCGCCGACATTCACAGCTACATGGCCGCACGTCGCGCCACGGCAGGTCGGCACTATGTGCTGGACACCAATTACCGCTCGACCCAGGCGCTGGTGGGCGCTGTGAATGCGTGGTTCCAGCAGGCGGAGGAACGGGATGGGCCTGGGGCTTTCCTGTTTGGTGAAGCGGGGCAGGCGGAGAGCGTGCTGCCGTTTGTACCTGTCAAGGCCAAGGGGCGCGACGAGGTGTTGGTGGATGGTCAGGGTGCGCTGCCTGCCATCCAGGTGGTTCATGCCCTCGACGCGGTGCGCCCGGCCAAGGAGGCCTTGCGGCCCTATGCCGCCTGCTGCGCCGAACAGATCGTGACCTGGCTGAACGACCCGGCAGTCGGTTTTGCGCAAGAGGGCAAATCTTTTCAGCGTTTGCGGCCCGCGGACGTGGCGGTGCTGGTGCGCGACGGCAAGGAGGCGGAGGCCATCCGCCGAGAGCTGCGTCATCGCAAGGTGGCTTCGGTGTACCTGTCGGACAAGGATTCGGTGTTCCTCAGCGAGGAGTCGCGCGATCTGCTGCACTGGCTGCGCGCCGTGGCCTCGCCGCTGGATGTGCGGCTGGCGCGGGCCGCCTTGGCCACTCGCATGGTGGACCTGAGCCTGGACGAGCTGGCCTACCTGGCCAGCCACGATGAAGCCTTTGACGCCCGCAGCGAAGCCCTGCGCGAGCTGCACGGTATCTGGCAGAACCAGGGCGTGCTCACCATGTTGCGCCAGACCTTGCACCGGCTGGACTTGCCGGCGCGCTGGTTGGCGGAAGCGGGGGGCGAGCGGCGCCTGACCAACTACCTGCATCTGGCCGAGTTGCTGCAGAACGCCAGCACGCAACTGGACGGCGAACAGGCCCTGGTGCGATGGCTAGCGATGCAGATCGACGAGGGGCGCAGCGGCAGCGAAGAGCAGATCGTGCGCCTGGAAAGCGATGCCGACCTGGTCAAGGTGGTGACCGTGCACAAGAGCAAGGGGCTGGAGTACCCGGTGGTGTGCCTGCCTTTTGCGGCGGCGCACCGCAAGGTGGACCCGTCACGCACGGCCTTTGTGCACCTGCTCGATGAGGCTGGGCAGCGCCGCCTGGTGCTGAACCTGTCTGACCCCGAGGTGAAAGAGGCCGCCGACCGCGACCGTCTGCGCGAAGACCTGCGCCTGCTGTATGTGGCCTTGACGCGGGCCCGCCATGCCCTGTGGGTGGGTTTGCCCGCCGTCAGCGATGGTCGCAGCCCCAAGTGCGCGAACCACCTCAGTGCCTCGGGCTATTTGTTGGCCGGTCCGAGCCAGACCGATCCCGAAGCCTTGATGGCGCGTCTGCAGGCCTTCGCGGCACGGGATGCCCACATCGCCTTGACCCCGTTGCCGATCCATGTGGCGCGCACCCCGCTGCAGCGCGACGAAGCGGTGGTGCCCTTGCAGGCCCCGGCGGTCTACACGGCGCGGTTTGACCGGCGCTGGACGATTGGCAGCTTCTCGGCGCTGGTGCGTTCCCTGGGGAGTGTGGTGACCTCGCCGGCGCCCGTCGCTGCGCTGCGGCCTGCCGATGACGAATGGCCGATCGCCGAGGCGGAGGCGGGCGGGGACGGCAGTGACCCGTCGGCCCGCGGGGCTCAGACTGCGGCAGAGCTCCCAGGGACAGCGGATGCGACGCAGGAGGCCGCGAACGACGTGCCGGCCTGGCATCGCTTCACCAAAGGCGCCGTGGCCGGTAACTTCCTGCACGACCAGCTGGAGTGGCTGGCCGCCGAGGGCTTCGCCGTGATCCGCCCGGATGTGGCCGAGCGCCTGCGCCGGCAGTGCGAGCGGGCTGGGCGCCTGGAGCAGGCCGATGAGGTGGCTCAGTGGCTGCAAGCCGTGGTGAGCCTGCCTTTGCCGGGTGTGGGCGCCAGCCTGCAAGCGCTGCAGCACCGCTTGCCCGAAATGGAGTTCTGGTTGCCGGCGGGCCGCTTGCAGGCCCAGACCATTGACGCCTTGTGCCGCATGTATCTGCTGGGTGGGCGGGAGCGACCGGCTTTGCCCGAGCGCGAACTGCACGGGATGCTGATGGGTTTTGCGGACCTGGTGTTCGAGCACGAGGGCCGCTATTGGGTGCTGGATTACAAGTCCAACCACCTGGGCGACCGGGGCGCCGCCTACACCCACGACCGACTGGAAGGCGCGATGGCAGAACATCGCTACGACGTGCAGTCTGCCATCTACCTGCTGGCCTTGCACCGCCTGCTGCGGGTGCGCCTGGGGGATGCCTATGAGCCCACCGAACACCTGGGGGGCGCGGTGTACCTCTTCCTGCGGGGCATTGATGGCCCCGAGCGTGGCGCCTATGTGATGCCGCCCGCGTGGCCCTTGCTGGACGCGCTGGACACCTTGCTGGCCGATGAGGAGCATGCCGCATGAGCGCGATGTGTCAAACCCTGGCGCAATGGGCCGAAGCGGGATGGCTGCGCCGGCTGGATGCGGCGCTCTCGGCCTTTCTGGCCGAGCGCGACCCTGAAGCCCCACCTGCGGTGCTGGTGGCGGCGGCCGTCTTGTCCCAGATGGAAGGGCGAGGCCACACCTGCCTGCCGCTGGCCCATGTGGTCGCTCCGCCCGTGGCTTTGCTGGCTGGCCCACCTGAGGCGCAGGCAGCCTTGCACACGCTGTGGTCCACCTTGCCCGCGACCCTGAACGGCTGGCTGGACGCCTTGCGCAGCAGCCGCGTGGTGCGCGATGCGCGTCGGTCTGCCGATCAGGACGCCAGCCCGGATGCCGACGAGGGTCAGCCGCTTGTGCTGGGCGGCAGTGAGGCTGCGCCGGTGCTGTACCTGCGCCGCTACTGGGACTATGAGTGCCGCGTGGCGCGACAGCTGCGCCAACGGGTGTCGGAGCGGGTGCGGGTGAACGAGGTGGTGACGCGAACCTGGCTGGCCCAATTGTTTCCACCGCCATCGCGTGCAGACGCCAAAGGAGCCACCGAGGGCGATGCCCCGGCCACCGATTGGCAGAAACTCGCCTGCGCCGTGGCCTTGCGGGCGCATCTGTCGGTGATCACCGGCGGGCCCGGCACTGGCAAGACCTATACGGCCGCGCGCTTGCTGGCCTTGCTGTTCGCAGTCGATGCCGATGCCCAGCGTTTGCGCGTGGCCCTGGCCGCGCCCACGGGCAAGGCTGCGGCCCGCCTCAAACAGTCGATTGACGCCTCGCTGGCCCAACTGCAAGACGCCATCGGCGATCGGGTCGACCTGAACGCGCTCACGCAGCGGGTGGGTGCCGCTCGGACCCTGCACGCCTTGCTGGGCGCCCGGCCGGACACGCGGCAGTTTCGCCACAACGCCAGCCACCCGCTGGATGTGGACGTGCTGATCGTGGACGAGGCCTCCATGATCCACCTGGAGATGATGGCCGCCTTGCTGGATGCCTTGCCGGCCACCGCACGCGTGATTTTCCTGGGCGACAAGGACCAACTCGCTTCGGTCGAGGCCGGTGCGGTGCTGGGCGACCTGTGTCGCGACGCCGAGCAGGGGGGCTACGATCCGGAGACCCTGCGTTACGCCCGCGACGTGGCGGGGCAGGACCTGGATCTGATCTACCAAGACCACAGTGGCGCGGCGCCCTTGCTCGCTCAGCAGACCGTGATGCTGAGGGAGAGCCGCCGCTTCGGTGGGCCCATCGGCAAACTGGCCCTGGCGGTCAACCAGGGCGATGTGCGGGGCAGCCACGCGATCCTGTCGCAAGACAAAACGGGCGCCGTGCGCAACCTGGCGGCCACAGGCCCTGAAGTGGCCGTGCAATTGGCGCTGCAAGGGCGCCCGCAGGCCGAAGGCGGTTATGCCGAGTACCTGAAGGCGATGGCCGAGCGGCCCGAGGCAGGCGACGAGGCGGCGCATGCGCAATGGGTGCGCAAGGTGCTCACCGCGTTCGATCGCTTTCGCCTGCTGTGCGCGGTGCGCGAGGGTGAATGGGGCGTGGCTGGGCTGAACCGCGCTGTGCAGCAGGCCTTGGTCAGTGCGGGTTGGCTCAAACCCTCAGGTGAATGGTTCGAGGGCCGCCCGGTCATGGTCACCCGCAATGACCCGACCCTGGGCGTGTTCAATGGCGACATCGGCATTGCACTTCGCCCGGTGACACGCGGGGCACCGCTGCGTGCCTACTTCATGGATGGGTCCGAGATCCGCTCGGTGGGTGTCAGCCGACTGGCTCATGTGGAAACCGCCTTTGCCATGACGGTGCACAAGAGCCAGGGCTCCGAGTTCCGGCACACCGCCGTGGTGCTGCCGCCTTATGGACTGGGCATGCTGCAGCGTGAGCTGGTCTACACCGGCATCACCCGTGCACGCGAGGCCTTCACCCTGGTGGCCCCCGATACGGGTGCGTTGGCCAGTGCGATCCAGCACCCCACGCAGCGGGCCAGTGGCCTGCTGGGGCTGCTGGCCGAGGGCTGACGCCTGACGCGTGCGCGCGTTGGCCCAGCTCAGGTCAGCAGGTAATCCTGCGGCTCCATGGGGGCGGGCAGGTCTCGATCGCCCAGCATCTCCCGCACGTGAACCTCAATGTTCAGCGACAGGGCATCCAGGGCCAGGTCGTTGGGCATGGTGCCAAAGGGCTCTTCGATCTCGTCACTCAGTGCCTCGATGGCAAAGAAGGTGTAGGCCACAAACGCCACCATCAAGGGCGTCATGATCCCGATCGAGTCCAGCAGGCCGAAGGGCAGCATCAGGCAGTAAAGGTACACCGTGCGGTGCAGGATCACCGAGTACGTGAAGGGCAGGGGCGTGTAGGCAATGCGCTCGCAGCCGCCAAAGGCGTCGTTGAGACCAGACAGTGAGTTGTCGAGTTGCGCCGCCAGGATAGGGGGCAACTGGCCATCGGCATGGGCCTGTTTCACCTGGCCAGACAGCCACATCATGATCTGCAAGGCGGGGGTACGCCGTCCTTCGAGCTGCTTCACCACCTCAGCGGGCAGCAGGCGGGTCATGTCGGCGGTGGGGTCGGTGCCGCGCAACTGATGCCGCGCGGCGTGCACGAAGGCGGCAATGCCCAAGGCAAAGGGGCGCGGGTCACCCGGCATGAAGCTGACGCTTTGGCGTGCGGCGTTGCGACTGTCGGTCAGCAGCTTGCCCCACAGCTTTCGGGCCTCCCAGTAGCGGTCGTAGCTGGCACTGTTACGAAAGCCCAGGAAGATGGCCAGCGCGACCCCGACCAGGGAGAAGGGCACCGCGGTGAGGGTGACTTTCCAATGCAGCAGTTCACCGTGGAAGATGACCACCGCGATCGACAGCGCGGTGGTGAATCCCAATTGGGGCAGGATCTTCTTCAGGATCGACCCGCGCCAGACGAACAGCATGCGCAGCCAATTGGGACGGGGGCGAACAATCACACGAGACCTCTGGCCATCGGGCCTATTTTCTCAAGGGCGATATTGTGTCACTCGGCGTGTGACCGTGGGGTGTCATCGCCTTAGCAGTGCGTCATCGGCACAAAAAAACCTGGCCCGCAGGCCAGGTTTGTGGAAGGGCGGGGGGGGCCGCGTCAGCCGGCTACGGCCAGGGCCTGCGACAGGTCGGCCAGCAGGTCGTCGATGTGCTCGATGCCCACGCACAGGCGCACGGTTTCCTCGCTCACGCCAGTCTTGGCCAACTCTTCGGGCGACAGTTGACGGTGGGTGGTCGAAGCCGGGTGTGTGGCCAGCGAGCGCACGTCGCCGATGTTGACCAGGCGGGTGAAGAGCTGGAGCTTGTCGAGGAAGCGCGCGCCGCCTTCGCGGCCACCGGGCACGCCAAACGTCAGCAGACCCGAGGCCTGGCCCGACAGGTACTTCTGCACCAGGGCGTGGTCCGGGTGGTCGGGCAGACCGGCGTAGTTCACCCACTTCACGGCCGGGTGGGCCTTCAGGAACTCGGCAACCTTCAGGGCGTTGCTGCTGATGCGGTCCATGCGCAGGCCCAGGGTTTCGATGCCCTGCAGGATCAGGAAGGAGTTGAACGGCGAGATGGCGGCGCCGGTGTTGCGCAGCGGCACCACGCGGGCACGACCGATGTAGGCCGCAGCGCCCAGTGCTTCGGTGTAGACCACGCCGTGGTAGGACGGGTCAGGCTCGTTCAGGCGCTTGAAGCGGGCCTTGTGCTCGGCCCATGGGAACTTGCCGGAGTCGATGATGGCGCCGCCCAGGCTGTTGCCGTGGCCGCCCAGGTACTTGGTGAGCGACTGCACCACGATGTCGGCACCGTGCTCGATGGGGCGGCACAGGTAGGGTGAGGGCACGGTGTTGTCCACGATCAGCGGCACGCCGTGGCGGTGCGCGATCTCGGCGATGCGGGCGATGTCGGTGACGTTGCCAGCGGGGTTGCCGAGCGACTCCACGAAGACCGCCTTGGTGCGATCGTCGATCAGCGCCTCAAAGCTGGCCGGATCCTTGTGGTCGGCAAACCGGGTGGTGATGCCGAACTGCGGCAGGGTGTGGGCGAACAGGTTGTAGGTGCCGCCGTACAGCGCGGTGGACGACACGATGTTGTCGCCGGCTTCGGCAATCGTCTGGATGGCGTAGGTGATGGCCGACTAGCCCGAGGCCACGGCCAGGGCGCCAATGCCGCCCTCCAGGGCCGCGACGCGCGCTTCCAGCACGCTTTGCGTCGGGTTCATGATGCGGGTGTAGATGTTGCCCGGCACCTTCAGGTCGAACAGGTCGGCGCCGTGCTGGGCGCTGTCAAAGGCGTAAGCCACCGTCTGGTAGATGGGCACGGCCACGGACTTGGTGGTCGGGTCGGGCGAGTAGCCGGCGTGCACGGACAGGGTTTCAAACTTCCACTCGGGGTTGCTCATTCACATCTCCAGAATTGATCTTGTGGCGGCCCTTCACGCCGAGGTGCGTTCAGGACGAGGTGACACGATAGACGCGGAATCGATGCGCGGCAAGGAATCAGCCCGCTTTGGCTTCACCGGAAAACGCATAAAGGGCCAAACTGGCGGTGCATTGTCTCGGTAAAACCACTCGGGTCAGGCGATGCCGCCCGTCCTAAACTGACCCAAAAGGCAGTCACGTCACCCCGTCAGGCGGGCGCGCTGTGAGCGCCGCTTGACCCCATCGCTGACCTCAGGAGGTCGTGATGAATGCGCCCGTCCCCCATTCGTCGTTGCAAGTCCTTGCCGACCTGTCGCTGGACGACAAGTACACCCAGGAGCGGGGCCGCGTCTACATGAGCGGCATCCAGGCACTCGTGCGCCTGCCCATGCTGCAACACACGCGCGACGCGCTCGACGGCCTGCGCACTGCCGGCTTCATCAGCGGCTACCGTGGCTCCCCCCTGGGAGCGTATGACCAGGCCCTGTGGGCGGCCAAGGCCCACCTGGAGCGCCACCACATCGTCTTTCAGCCCGCTGTCAACGAAGAGTTGGCCGCCACCGCCGTGTGGGGCAGCCAGCAACTGGACCTGACCCCGGGGCCGCGTCGCTACGACGGCGTCTTCGGCATCTGGTACGGCAAAGGGCCGGGGGTGGACCGCAGTGCCGACGTGTTCAAGCACGCCAACATGGCGGGCACAGCGCGGCATGGCGGCGTGCTGGCCGTGGCGGGGGACGACCATGTGGCGAAAAGCTCGTCCGTCGCCCACCAGAGCGACCACATCTTCAAGGCCTGCGGCTTGCCGGTGTTCTTCCCCAGCAATGTGCAGGAGATTCTGGACCTGGGGCTGCACGGTCTGGCCATGAGCCGCTTCTCGGGCCTTTGGGCTGGGCTCAAGACGATCCAGGAGGTGGTGGAGTCGTCCAGCACCGTGTCGATTGATACAGACCGGGTACAGATTCTCCTGCCGGATGACTTCGACATGCCGCTCGGTGGCCTGCACATCCGCTGGCCCGATACGCCTCTGGAGCAGGAAGCGCGGCTGATGGACCACAAGTGGTACGCCGCACTGGCTTACATCCGGGCTAATCGGCTCAACCACACCGTGCTCGACAGCCACCACGCGCAGCTGGGCCTGATCGCCAGCGGCAAGGCCTACAACGACCTGCGCCAGGCCCTGCACGACCTGGGACTGGACGACGAAGCGTGCCGGCGCATCGGCCTGCGCGTGCACAAGGTGGCCGTGGTCTGGCCACTGGAAGCCAGCATCACCCGCGAGTTCGCCACCGGTCTGCGCGAAATCCTCGTCATCGAGGAAAAGCGCCAGATGATCGAGTACCAGCTGAAGGAGGAGCTCTACAACTGGCGCGAAGACGTGCGCCCCAATGTGCTGGGCAAGTTCAACGAACCCGATGGGGACGTGAGCGGCGGCGAGTGGTCGCACCCGCATCCGGCCTCGCGCTGGCTGCTGCGGGCCAAGGCCGACCTCAACCCGGCCCTCATTGCCAAGGCCGTGGCCCAGCGCATCGACAAACTGGGCCTGCTGCGCGATGCCGACCCCACCTTGCGCGCCCGCGTGGCCGAGCGCCTGCGCGTCATCGAGGCCAAAGAGCAGGCCCTGGCCCATTCCTCTACCCAGGTCGATCGTCCGCCCTGGTTCTGCAGCGGCTGCCCCCACAACACCTCCACGCGCGTGCCCGAGGGCTCGCGGGCGCTGGCGGGCATCGGCTGCCACTACATGGCCATGTGGATGGACCGTGACACCCGCACCTTCTCGCAAATGGGCGGGGAGGGCGTGAGTTGGGTCGGCCAGGCGCCGTTCACCGACGAGCCCCACGTGTTCGCCAACCTCGGCGATGGCACCTACTTCCACTCCGGCCTGCTCGCCATCCGCCAGGCCATCGCAGCCAAGGTCAACATCACCTACAAGATCCTCTACAACGACGCTGTGGCGATGACGGGCGGCCAGCCGGTCGATGGCACCCTGAGCGTCGCTGCCATGACGCGCGAGCTGGAAGCCGAAGGCGTGCGGCAGATCGCCGTGGTCAGCGACGAACCGGACCACTACCATGCCGACGCTGACCTGGCGCCCGGCGTGCAGGTTTACCACCGCGACCGCCTGGACACCGTGCAGAAGACCTTGCGCGACGTGCCGGGCTGCACCGTGCTGATCTACGAGCAGACCTGTGCCACCGAAAAGCGCCGGCGCCGCAAACGCGGCACCGAACCGGCCTTGGCCCGCCGCGTGGTGATCCACGAAGAGGTCTGTGAAGGCTGTGGTGATTGCGCTGTGCAGTCCAACTGCCTGAGTGTGGAGCCGATCGAGACCGAACTGGGCCGAAAGCGCCGCATCAACCAGAGCAGCTGCAACCAGGACTTCTCCTGCCTCAAAGGCTTTTGCCCCAGCCTCGTCACCGTGGAGGGCGGGCAGTTGCGACGCAAGCAGGCTTCTCGAGAAGCGCCCGACCTGGCCAGCCTCCCACCGCTGACCGAGCCCCTTCTGCCGGGTTGCAGCCAGCCCTACGGCATCGTGGTCGCAGGCATCGGCGGCACGGGCGTCATCACCATCGGGCAGTTGCTGGGCGTGGCGGCGCACATTGAGGGCAAAGGTGTGGTCACGCAGGAAGCCGCCGGATTGGCCCAGAAAGGCGGCGCCACCTGGAGCCACGTGCAGATCGCCGAACACCAGCGCGCCATCCACACCACCAAGGTGGGCATGGCCGAGGCCGATCTGGTCCTGGGCTGCGACCCCATCGTGACGGCGCACGAGGCCACCCTGTCGGTCATGCAACGCGGGCGCACCCGCCTGGCCCTCAATAGCCATGGCACTCCCACCGCCGCCGTGCTGCACGACCCGGCTTGGGCCTTCCCCTCGGCGCAGTGCGACCAGGTGTTGAACGAGGCCGTTGGCCCCGAGCACCTGCAACGCATCGACGCGGTGGTGCTGGCCGAGCGCCTGCTGGGTGACGCCATCTACGCCAACCCCTTGCTGCTGGGCTTTGCCTGGCAGATGGGCTGGGTGCCCTTGCAGCGCGCTTCCATCGAGCGCGCACTGACGCTCAACGGCACCCAGGTCGAGCGAAATCTGCAGGCGTTTGCCTGGGGAAGGCACGCTGCACATGACCCAGCCGGCGTGTCGCGCTGGTCTGCGCCCACGCAAACCGTGCAATGGCTGGGCAGAGGGGTGGGCGGGAGCGCACAACAGGTCGCTGCCACGCTGGACGCGTTGATCCAGGACCGACACAGTCGCCTGGTCGACTATCAGGACCAGGCCTATGCACAGCGCTATCTGGACGTGCTGACCCAGGTGCGGGCTGCTGAGCAGAAGCTGGGCTCCAACCGTCTCAGCCTGGCCGTGGCGCGCTACCTTTACAAGCTCATGGCCTTCAAGGACGAGTACGAGGTGGCCCGCCTTCTCACGTCCGACGCTTTCCGCCAGCGCATCACGAACCAGTTTGAAGGCGCCTGGACACTGGTGTACCACCTGGCCCCACCCATGTCGAACCCGGATCTGGATGACGCCGGGCGACCGCGCAAGCGAGCCTTTGGCCCAGCCTGGCGCGGCGTGTTGCACGGCTTGGCCTGGGCACGCCGACTGCGGGGAACCTGGCTGGACCCGCTGCGCCACAGTGCCGAACACCGTGAGGCCCGGCAGGTGCTGGACGAGTATCTGCAGGCCATCGCGCAGATCCTGCCTCGACTGACTCAGGCCAACCTGCCACTGGCCTGTCAGATCGCCGAGCTGCCTGAGACCATCAAGGGCTACGGCCCGATCCGCCAGCCTCATGTGGCGTCGGCCCGGAAGCAGTGGCAAGAGTGGCTTACCCAGGGATTCGGTGCCCCACCCAGGTCTTGAGGCGCCCCGCAGGCAAACGCAGGCCAAAAGTGCCTACACTGGCGCCTGATTTTCGTCTCCCCCATGCGCATCCACACCATTCGCCAGCGTCTGCGTGACCTGGGCGCCAAACCCATCCACGAGCAGCGCGTGCTGCGCCTGTGGTCTCAGGCCCTGCCACAAGACAGCGGCCGTCGCCAGTTGCAAGACTTCCTGCCGCAAGAGGTGCGCGAAGCCTTGCCCTTGATCGTGGCCGAGCTGGAAGGCCTGGCCCGCTTGCGCTCGCAACACCCCGGTGACGACGGATCCGCGCGTCTGCTGGTGGAGCTGGCCGATGGTCAGATGGCCGAGAGCGTGCTGCTGCCGCGTGATGGCCTGTGCGTCTCGACCCAGATTGGCTGCGCCGTGGGCTGCGTGTTTTGCATGACCGGCAAAGAAGGCCTGCTGCGGCAGGTCGGCAGCGCCGAGATCGTGGCCCAGGTTGCCCTGGCCCGAACGCTGCGCCCGGTCAGGAAAGTGGTCTTCATGGGCATGGGCGAGCCGTCGCACAACCTCGACAACGTGTTGGAGGCCATCGACCTGCTGGGCACGGTCGGCAACATCGGCCACAAGAACCTGGTGTTCTCCACCGTGGGCGATGCGCGGGCTTTCGAGCGCCTGCCCCAAGGCCGCGTCAAGCCGGCGCTGGCTTTGTCTTTGCACTCCACCAAGGCCAACGTGCGTGCCGAACTGCTGCCCCGGGCGCCGCGCATCACCCCGGAAGAACTGGTAGAAGAGGGCGAGCGCTACGCCCGCGCCACCGGCTACCCCATCCAGTACCAGTGGACCTTGCTGGACGGCATCAACGACACCGAAGAAGAACTCGAGGGCATCGTGCGTCTGCTCAAGGGCAAGTACGCGCTGATGAACATGATTCCGTACAACAGCGTGCCGGAGTTGCCCTATCGCCGGCCTTCATGGGAAAAAGCCGCGGCGATTGCACGCAGCCTGCACCAGCGCGGCATTCTGACCAAGCTGCGCAACTCAGCCGGGCAGGATGTGGATGGCGGATGCGGTCAATTGCGTGCCCGTCACGCCGGAGGGATGGGACGCAAGGTGCTGCCCATCCGGGCCGAGACTCAGCGCGAGCAGTCCAAACCGTAACGGCGCTTCAGCACCGGCGCATCCTGCGGCGCGTGCTTCTTGACCTGCGCGCAGGTGATGAACTGGCCGTGCATCGTCTTCTTGAGCTTGTCGGTGTACATCCAGTCCACGATGTCTTCAGGCTGGAAGGTGTAGCTCATGCGCACCTGCATGCGCTGGAGGGTGACGGGGACCGTGGCCACATAGCCCACATAGCCTTTGTCGGTTTTCTCGAAAGGCTGCAGCCAGATGAACTCTTGCAGCTTGCCCTCTTTGACCAGCACACGCACCGCCACGTTCTCGTAGCGCTTCTCGTCGCCCGTGGCGCCCACTTTCAGCACCTCGCTCGCGGTGGCGCGCCCCTTCTTCATCGCGGCCTGAATGTGTGGCTCGTTCGGGTCAATCTCCAACTCCGAGCGCGACTCGGCTTGTGAGGCCGATGCAGGCGCCGCACTCGCGGCCGGTGCCGACGGTTTGCGCGCCTGGGCCCAGGATGCCGAAGCCGTACACAACAGGGCCGAAGCCAGCAAGGTCAGGGAAAGATGGCGCATGAACGCAGACTCGGGCAGTGAAACAACCGAGCCAGTGTAGGAGGGCGCCCACACGGTCATGCTAGGGATCATCACCCGGGTGGCTGGCTCAATTGGCCTCGGAGTCCCCTTCATTTGAGGGGCGTGGCGCCGACGCGTTGTCCGCCACCGGCTCACTGGCCACAGGGCTGGCGGGCGCGGCGCCGCTGGCCGCTGGCGTCACGGCACTGGCGGCCACCTCCGCCGAGATCACCGGCTCATCGCCCACCGTGACCTCTTCCTCGGCCTCGCTCGCAGCGCTGGCCGGTGCGGTCGGCTGCAAGACGTCACCGAGCCAGTCGTTGACGCGCTTGATCACCGTGGGGTCGTGTTCACCCAGGCGCAGCTTGGCATCGATCACCCGGTTGCGCAGCGCCTGCTGGAACACCTCGCCCACGATGGGCAGGGCGCTTTGCGAGCCCCGCCCCCAATAGTCGCTGCGCAAGGTGATGCGGTTGTCGTTGAAGCCCACCCAGGCGCCGCCCACCAGTTGGCCGTGCATCATGATGAACCAGCCATCGGTGTTGTTCTGCGTCGTGCCCGTCTTGCCCGCCAGGTCGGCCCGCAAGCCGTAGCGGCTGCGAATGGCCGAGCCGGTGCCCTTGTCGATCACACCGCGCATCACGTCCAGCAAAGTCGCGTCCACCTCGGGCGGCAGCACCACCTTGGGCGTGGGCATGGCGAACTCGGCCAGCACCTTGCCTTCGCGGTTCTCGATGCGGGTCACAAAGCGCGGGGCGATGTAGCGCCCGCCGTTGGCCATCGTGCCGTAGGAGGTCACCATTTCATACAAGGTGACCGGGCTCGTACCCAGGGACAAGGACATCACCTCCTCCAGCGGGCTCTCGTTCACCCCCATCTTGCGCGCCAGATCGGCCACCTTGTCAGGCCCCACCTGCTGCATCAACTGCGCGGTGATGATGTTCTTGGAGTAGACCAAACCGCTGCGCAGCGTGATGTTGCGGCCGCTGGGCGGACGGCTGTCCGTGGGGCGCCACATGTCGCCGCCCTCGGTTTCGATCTCGATGGCCTGATCGGGCAAGGTATCGGTGGGTTTGGCGCCCTTCATGAACGCCGCTGCATACACAAAGGGCTTGAAGGTGGAGCCCGGCTGGCGACGCGCCTGCTGCACGTGGTCAAACTGGTCTTGCTCAAAATCGCGGCTGCCCACCCAGGCGCGAACCTCGCCCGACTGCGGGTCCAGCGCCATGAACCCCGCCTGCACCTGGGTCTTCTCTGCCTTCAAGGCTTTCATGAAGGCGGCATCGCCGGTCAGGCGCGCCATGGCTTCGGAATCGGTCTGGCCGGCGTCTCGGGCCTGCTTGTACTGGCTCGACTCGCGCACAAAGGCCTGCACCAGGTCCAGATCAATGGACCAGACCGAGGAGGGCGCCCAGGCGCTGTCGGCAACCGACTGCAACTGCCGCCCCTGACGTTGGACCGCTTGCGTGGCCCAGGCCTGCAAGCGCGAGTCGATGGTGGTGTGCACGACGAGGCCGTCGGCGTAGATGTCGTAATCGTTCTGGTCTGCCCACTCGATCAGCCACTTGCGCAGCTGCTGCATGAAGTGCTGCGCTTCGCCCGGCGGCTCCGTCTGCCGCTCGAAGTCCAGACGCAGCGGGCGCCTTTTCAGGCGCTTGAACTCGGCCTCGCTCAACTCCCCGCGCTTGAGCATCTGCGACAGCACCGTGTTGCGCCGCTGCTCGGCCCGCTCGGGGTTGAGCACCGGGTTGTAGTAACTGGTGCCTTTGAGCATGCCGATCAGGGTGGCGCTCTCCAGCACGTCCAGCTTGCGGGCCGGCTTGTCGAAGTAAGTGCGCGCCGCCATCTCGATGCCGAAGGCGTTGTACAGAAACGGTACCGTGTTCAGATAGGTCTCCAGGATCTCGTCCTTGGAGTACAGCGCCTCGATCTTGAGCGCCGTGATGGCTTCCTTGAGCTTGCGGGTCAGCGTGGGAGCGCGGCCAATCTCCTCGGGGTAGAGGTTGCGCGCCAACTGCTGCGTGATGGTGGAGCCCCCCTGGCGGTCACCTCCAAAGGTGCTCAAGGCTGCCGAAGCGGTGCGGCGCCAATCCAGCCCGAAATGCTCGTAAAAGCGGTGATCTTCGGTGGCGACCAGGGCCTTGACCAAGTGCGGCGACATGTCGTCGAGCGTCACCCAGGCACGGTTGGCCCGCTTGAACACGGCCATCTCATGGCCGTCGGCCGACAGGATGCGGGCTGGCTCGCTGATGCGGGCTTTGCGGATGTCGCTGATGCTGGGCGTGAACGGAATGAGCACCAGCACATACAGCAGGCACAGCGCCGGCATGGCCGCCAAGCCCCACAGGATGCCGCGGCGTGTGGGATGGCGCAGATGGTGCAACGCGCGACGCAGCAGCACGACCGCCTGCGCCTGGATACGGGCCAAGTCCAGTTTCATCTGAGAAAACGTGGGAATGAGGGATCAGGCCAAGGGCACAGCCGGTGCGCCGAGCAGCGACATCGCGCCAGCCGTGAGAATGGCCGCGCTCAACCAGGCGCCGATGCGCTTGAGCAAGCCGATGTCGACGGAGCGCCCCCGTTGCGTGGGGCTGCCGCCCAAGCCGAAGACAAAGATGTGCGCGGGCAGTGCCACAAACACCAGCATGCCCAACACCAGCCCCATGCTGCCCGACGAACCAGGGTCTGTGAACAGCGGCCAAAGCCAGGGCCAGCAAAACGCAGAGAGGCAGCCGGCCAAAGCCGCGGTGAGAACAGTGGGCGTGATCTTCATGGGCGATTCGAAAGGGAAGGCTGCGCGCGATGCGTGCCCGCCCGGAAACTTACCACGAAGCGACGCCCGCTCGCGTCACGCTCACCGAAAGATGCCCAGCTTGCGCAGGATGAAGATCAACAACACCGCACCCGCGATCGAGATCACAAAGCGCATGATGCCGCCGGCGGGCGCCATGCCCAGCGCGCCGGCAATCCAGAAGCCCAGCATCGAGCCCACCACGCCCACCAGCACGTTGGCCATCCAGCCCATCTGGGCATCGGTCTTCATGACCATGCTCGCCAGCCAGCCGACGATGCCACCGATGATCAAGGAGATGATCCAACCCATGTCTGTACCCCTTTCACGAACTATGCCAGGCGCGCATCAGCGGGTCATTTTGCCGATCATGCCCATGATGTCGTCCAGCGGATTGCCGTCGCCGTTCAGGTCCAGCATGGAGGCGAGCCCGCCCGATGCTGGGGCGCCCTGACTGGCGCCACTCGCACCGCCACCGAGCAGGCCACCCAGTAAACCGCCAAGGCCGCCTCCCAGACCGCCCAGAACGCCCTCAGAAGGGGCTTGCTGAGCGGAGGAGGCCCCGCCGCCGGCTTGCTTGGCCATGTAGCCGGTCACCAGCATGGCCAGCATCGGCAGCATTTTCTTGAGCAGGGACGGGTCCAGGCCTGACTGCGAGGCCGCGTTCTGCGCCACCGCGCGGCTCACATCCTTGGAGCCGAAGATCTGACCGAGGACATCATTACCTCGACTCACGTCCGTGGGCTGGGGGCTCAGCACCTGTTCCAGCAGGCCGCTGCCACCGAGTTGCCCCAGCAAGCCGCCCAGCCCTTCGAGGCCGCCGGGCTGTGACTGCGCCTGTTTCTTGAAGCCGCCCAGAATGGCGGGCGCCAGGGCCTCGGCGGCGCTGGTCGCCTGGGTTTCGCTGATGCCCAGTTCCTTGGCAATGGACTGGAGTCCACCCATCTGGGCGAGGATGTCGGTGATCTGCATGAGGCTGCTCCTTTGCTGATGGGGTGGCGCCGGTTCAGTCCAGCAATTCCGTGGGCACGTTGCCACCGTTGGCCGCGATGCGAGCAAGCACCGCCTTGTGCAGCCAGATGTTCATCTTGGCCGAGTCCCCCATGAGCTCGGCAGGGCAGTTCAACTCCGTGGCGAGTTCCTTGCGCGCGGTCAGGCTGCTGTCGATGTCGAGGAGCTTGAGCAGGTCGACAATCGAGGTGCGCCAGTTCAGCTTTTGCGCGCTGGCGGCTGCGCGTTGCTCCAGTTGTGCCACCACATCGACGACTTCGATGGCTTGGTGTGGGGGCGGGCCGCTCGGTGCTGTTGCGGCGGGTGCCGAGGTGGGTGTGGCCGCAGGGACGGCCGTTGGCGCTGTGGCGACCGGGGCCTCGTCTTTGCCGATGCCCAGCTTGGACAGGATGCTGCTGAAAAATCCCATGGTGCTCTCCCTGTTGGTGTGGCGAGCCAGCATGCGCTCGCAGGGTGACAAAGACGTGTCGCCTCGGGGCCGCTTACTTGGACTTGCCCTTCGCCTTGAGCACGAAGGTGATCTTCAGCATGACGGTGTAAGAAACGATCTTCCCGTTGCTGACCTCGACGCTTTGATCCTTGACCCACGCCCCGGTCACCTCCTTGACCGTTTCGGATGCACGTGACACACCCTGCGCAATGGCATCCTCAAAGCTGATCTTGCTCTTGGAAATGACCTCAATGACCTTGGCGACTGACATGGTGGCTCCCCTGAGAGGTTGTAGGAAAGCCCATTCTGCGACCCAGGGTGGCTCAGGGCAAGCCACCCTTTCGCCGATGCGTGTTTACTTGGAGGTCTTGGCAATGCGGTGCAACTCCCGCTGCATCGCCTTTTGTTCCTTGATCGTCTGCACGAGGCGTTTGTCGGCCTCGTGGACGATCTTGAGCAAGAGCTGGGTGTCGGGATCCTGCCAGTCTGCACCCGCAGACCGTGCCATGAAGGCCACCGCACGCGAGAAATCAGCCAGAGACAGCTCCGCGCTGCCCCCACGAGCGGGCATCGCACGCACACCCACCCAGGCGTGACCGGTCAAGACGTGCTGGCCCTCGGCGATCAGAAGTGCCCAGGCTTCCCGGTCCCCCAGCTTGGGCGCGTGGGCGACGCCGGCGTCGTGGCAGGCAATGCACACCTTCTTGTACACCTGCTCGCCGGAGCCGTGCACTTGCAACAGGGCAGGCTGTGCGTGCGCGCCCTGTGCGACCAGGAACGACAGGGCGACAAAGCGGAGCAAAGGGCGAATTGGCATGGGGTGGCAATCGTTTGATGATTCAGTGGAGGGTGTCAGCGGTGCGCTTCGTGTAAAGGCCAGAGAGGAAGCACGCCGACGCGAAGTACGCCAATACCCACGAGCCAGGGACGGACTGTAAGCCTTTGATGGGGCCGACAAGGAGCAGTGACGCCAAGGCAGAGCCTGCCACGCCCAATGCTACTTTTTGTTGACGACCCAGTGTACGGTGCGGGAACCAATGGACGTGTCGACGCGCAACCCACAGAGCCGGGCCGAGGGTTGCCAGACAGAACGCCATGAGACCCAACCAGGCGATCACCTGCCAGGCCATTGCCGAGGCCCACAACTCCGCCTCCCCTCCCAGCACTGCCCAAAATGGCGTGAACAGGACATGCAGAGACGGAACCAGAACGGGCGCAAGCAAGTAGCCGAGTGGGTCAGGAAGCGCGTTCATGGTTGGCGGGCGTGCGCAATGACCTGAGCAACGGATGTGGCCTCAGGGACGTAGGCCGCCATGGCGGCACCCACGACCGCCAGGAACACAGCGGTTGCCACAAACGGAAGGGCGGTGTGCCGCAGTGTGCTGGACAGCCAATGCCGAGGACTCTGGCCTCGCAGATGGCGAAACAAGGCATACGAGAGCGCACCATCAACCAGAACCTCGGCAAAGATGGCTGGAGCGATGTAAACGACATAGAACGATGCCAGCGCAATACCCAGTGCCAAAGCAATGGCAACAAGGGGAATCGCCAACTCGTCTGCCTCTGCAATGGAGCCGACTGATTCGCGAACGCCACCCAGCGGCGTGGAGATCGCATCTTCGGCGGTGTGGACCGGGCCATCGAAGGAGCCGTTTGCGCCTCCCCCGCCGAAGTCACCGCCGCCCTCGCTCTTGAAGCCGGCTGCGCATTCCGAGGCACTGCCTTGGGGGGACAGGCCGGACAGGTCAGGGACGTCGCCATATTCCTCGGCGTTCGTGCGCAGCCACAGCCAGATCAGGAACAGAAAAAACAGGTAGGCGAACGACAGCGCGAGCGGATACCGTGCGGCCATCGAATGCATGCCCAGGTTCAGCAAGGTGAACGAGGCCAGCAAGCCAAAGCCGCCCGTCAGCGCCACGATCAGCCCCATTTGCATGCGTGGAAACGAATCCACCATGAGGCGTTCTTTCACACGAAGGATTGCGCGTGCGCGCTTGGCTGCGGTCTGTTGATGTCGCATGGAATTGATCAGATCAGAGGTGCGTGATGCAACCGACAGCGGCCAATAAAATGCCGAAGGCATGGCCGCTGTTGGCATCCACGTTGAACTTACAGTTCGACCGCGTTGCCTGGACTGAGTGCTGGACAGTTGTCACCTCCGAGCTGTACAATTATGCGTACAACAAAGGGGCCCTCCGATCATGGATGCTATCTCGTACTCTTCTGCCCGTGCCAACTTGGCCAGCACCATGGATCGCGTGTGCGAAGACCATGAAGCGCTCATCATCACTCGCAACGGGCAACAGTCCGTTGTGATGCTCTCCCTTGCGGACTTCACCGCTCTTGAAGAAACAGCCTATTTGCTTCGTAGCCCCGCCAACGCCAAGCGACTGATGGGTGCCATTGAGCAGTTGAACGCTGGAGCAGGCACAGAACAGAAGTTGGCCGAATGAGGTTGATCTTCGCAGATGCCGCATGGGATGACTACCTTTACTGGCAACAACAAGACAGGCGCATGGTTGAGCGCATCAACAAGCTGATCAAAGAGGCGCAGCGCGAACCCTTTGCCGGAATCGGAAAGCCTGAACCTTTGAAGCACGCGCTGGCTGGATATTGGTCTCGAAGAATCACCGACGAACACCGCATGGTTTACAAGATTGATGGCGATTCAATGCTGATTGCCCAATTGCGCTACCACTATTGACCTGGCCTAACTAATGAAAGGGACTTCCCCGTCCCGAGCTAGCCGCGGTTTGCGGCAAACGGCATCAAGTGCCACGATGGGGTTGCGAATCTCATCAACTCACTCGGAAGGGGAAGTCCATGGCCATTATTGCTGTCGGCATTGATCTCGCCAAGAATGTTTTTGCTGTGCATGGTGTGAATGCGGGGGGTAAGGCGGTGCTGGTGCGACCGACGGTCAAGCGCGATGCTTTGCTGGAGTTGGTGGCCAAACTGCCGC
This sequence comes from Aquabacterium sp., assembly GCF_034003525.1. Lineage (GTDB taxonomy): Bacteria > Pseudomonadota > Gammaproteobacteria > Burkholderiales > Burkholderiaceae_C > Aquabacterium. The sequence continues at coordinate 1,220 of NZ_JAVEYN010000003.1, read as the reverse complement.
CTTGCCTGATTGGGATGGAGGCGTGCTCGGGCGCGCATTACTGGGCGCGAGAGTTTGCCAAGTTCGGCCGCGATGTGCGGATCATCGCGGCGAAGTTCGTGGCGGCATATCGACTCAGTGGTCGACGCGGCAAGAACGACGCGGCTGACGCCCAGGCGATCTGCGAAGCGGTGCAGCGCCCGCACATGCGATTTGTACCGGTCAAGAGCGACGACGCGCAGGCCCGACTGGCGATTCACCGTGTACGACAAGGGTTCGTCGAACAACGCATGGCAACGATCAACCGCATTCGCGGTTTGCTCAGTGAAGTCCACCGGCTCGATGAGCGCTGCAGACGGCTGATGGGGATGCCCGGCATCGGCGAGAAGACGGCAACGGCCCTGATGGCCAGCATTGGCAACGGACACGACTTCAAGTGCGGCCGGCAACTGGCCGCCTGGCTGGGTCTGGTGCCGGGGCAATACAGCTCGGGTGGCAAGCAGAGGCTGGGCCGCATTACCAAAGCCGGTGACAGTTACCTGCGCATGCTGTTGATCCTGGGTGCGCGATCGGTGGTGGTTGCTGCCAAAAAGAAGACGGATCGCCTCAGTCGCTGGGTGACTGAGCTGGTTAACAGAAGGGGTTACTGGAAAGCTGTGGTGGCCGTGGCTGCAAAAAATGCGCGAATGGCCTGGGCGATGCTCAGCAAAGGCGAAGCGTTCGAGCCGATAGGCTGAACGACGCCAAGGGGAGCAAGTAGCCCAAAACTGATTCATGGTGTGATGCCGCGTTGATGTGCCAAGGTTGGACCTGCGCGGGGAGTGCTCGATAACCTGAGGAAGGCGCCATTGGCGACCTTGACTAACGAATGGAGCCCCCGCGTGCGTCTTTCATCAGGGCCCGCAGCAGCCAGCTGCAATAAAGGCCGTTTGTAGTACCGCCGTCCTTATCCTGGGCAATATCCGCGCGACTGATCCCTGATTGGTTTGATTGTCTTGAATGAAATGAATCACCTTCGGTGATTCATGGGGATGATTTTGCTTGACAGACGGGGAAGCCCTTGTGGAACTAGTTAACTGGCGCCCATAAGGCGTATCCGAAGCGATGGGCCGTATCAGCGGGCGCTTGCTCGACTTTATTGGACACTGGTTGCAGTTAGGTGGCCGCGTTCAAAAGCGGCCGGTGGCAAATAGTCCAGGCTGGAATGCAAACGCTGTTGGTTGTAGAACTGGATGTAGTCA
>NZ_JAVEYN010000002.1:0-260611 GCF_034003525.1 Aquabacterium sp. | reverse complement strand
GGCCACGCACCGGGGCCAGCTTGGCCAGGCCTTCGTAGGTGGTGTCGGCGCGGTTGCAGGTGTCGTGATCGATCGAGACCTCTTTGTAGGACACCTCCTTGGTTTCCTTGTCGGTCACCCCCATGGTGGTCGTCACCGAGATGATCTCTTCCTTGAAGATGCCAGCGGCTTGTGCGGCGGCGGTTTTTTGCTGGCTGGCCAGCGAGAACTGGTCCTGTGCTTCACGGCTGATGGCGTAGCGCTGGGCCACCACGTCGGCCGTCTCGATCATGGTCATGTACAGATCGGGCTTGTGCTCCAGCAGCCAGGGGTCGATGCCCGACTCCAGGCCGGTGCCGTCCGGGCGGCGCAGGCCGGAGATGCTCTCCATGCCGCCAGCGACCATGACCGGGGCGCCGTCCACGATGATGCGGCTGGCCGCGGTGGCCACGGCCATCAGGCCCGATGCGCAGAAGCGGCTGACGGTGGCGCCAGCGATGGTGAGCGGCAGGCCGGCGCGCAGGGCGCTGGTGCGGCCCAGGTTGCGGCCGCTGCGGCCTTCGGGGTAGCCACAGCCAATGATGATGTCTTCGATCAGGGCAGGGTCCATGCCAGCGCGCTCGACTGCGGCCTTGACGGCAAAGGCCGTCAGTGTGGTGCCGGGGGTGACGTTGAATTCGCCCCGGTGGGCTTTGGTCATGGGGGTCCGTGCGGTGGACACGATGACGGCTTGGCGCATGATGCGGGTCTCCTAGGTGTTCTGCGGTGAGCGGCGGGTCAGGCCTTGTTCAGGCTGTCGAAGTTCTTGCCTTCCTGCACCAGCTTGACCAGCAGCGGGGCCGGTTGCCAGAACAGCGGGTCTTCCTTGGCGAAGGCTTCGATGTCGGCCAGGATCTGCGGCAGACCGACCAGGTCGGCGTACTTCATCGGGCCGCCCTTGTAGCGGGGGAAGCCGTAGCCATAGACCAGGGTCACGTCCACATCGAGCGGGCGCAGGGCGATGCCTTCGGCCACGACCTTGGCGCCTTCGTTGACCATGGCGGCCACATAGCGGCGCTCCAGCTCTTCGCGGGTGAAGGTGCGCGGGGTCACGCCGGCTTTGGCGCGCTCTTCGGCGATGATGGGCTCGACCGCCGGGTTGGGCTTGCCACCGCGGGTGCCGGCTTCGTAGACATACCAGCCCTGGCCGGTCTTCTGGCCGAACCAGCCGCGCTCGCACAGCTTGTCGGCGATGTGCACATAACGGGCCTTGGGGTCACGCGTGGCGGCACGGCGCTTGCGCGTGGCCCAGCCGATGTCGCCACCGGCCAGATCGCTCATTTCGTACGGGCCCATCGGGTAGCCGAAGGCACGCACCATGGCGTCGATCTCGAACGGCGAGGCGCCGTCTTCCATCATGTAGTCGGCGGCCTGGCGGTACACGGCCAGGATGCGGTTGCCGATGAAGCCGTCGCACACGCCAGCGCGCACGGGCACCTTCTTGAGCTTCTTGGCCAGCGCAAAGCCGGTGGCGACCACGTCGGCGCTCACCTTGGCGGGCACCACGATCTCCAGCAGCTTCATGATGTTGGCCGGCGAGAAGAAGTGCAGGCCGACCACATCTTGCGGACGCGAGACGCTGTTGGCGACCTCGTTGATGTCCAGGTAAGAGGTGTTGGTGGCCAGCACGGCGCCGGGCTTGCAGACGCGGTCGAGTTCGGCGAACACGGCCTTCTTGACGCCCATGTCTTCGAACACGGCTTCGATGACGATGTCGGCATCGGCCAACGCGTCGTAGCTCGTCGAGCCGTTGAAGCGCGCCAGGATGGCGGCCTTGCCTTCTTCGCTCAGGCGACCCTTGGCGATGGACCCGTCGTAGACCTTGGCGACGCGCGACTGGCCCAGGGCCAGGGCGGCGTCATCGCGCTCGATCATGGTCACGCTCAAGCCGGCGTCCAGCAGGGACACGGCAATGCCGGCACCCATGGTGCCGCCACCGATCACGCCGACCTTCTGGAAGGGACGGGGCTGGGCGGACTGGGTTTCGGGCGACTTGGTGACTTCACGCTCGGCAAAGAACACGTGGACCAGACCGGCACGCTGCGGGCTGTTGAGGCACTGGGTGAACAGCTCGCGCTCGACGGCCAGGCCTTCGGCAAAGGGCTGGTCCAGAGCGGCCTGCACGCAGTCCACGATCTTGGCGGGCGAGAACAGGCCCTTCTTCTTGGCCACATCGGCGCGGGCGGCGTCGATGGCGGCTTGCTGCGCGGCGCGGTCGGCCAGGGCGTCGGTTTGCTCACTGCTACGGCGCACCGGGGCACCGTCCGACAGCAGGCTGCGGGCGTAGGCAATGCCTTCGGCGGCGATGTCATCGCTGGTCGCAATGTGGTCGATCAGGCCCAGGCGCAGCGCTTCCTTGGCGCCAGCGTGGCGGCCGCTGAGCATCAGGTCGAGCGCGGCGGCGGCACCGGCCAGACGCGGCGCGCGTTGCGTGCCACCGGCGCCGGGCAGCAGGCCCAGGTTCACTTCGGGCAGGCCGACCTTGGCGGTCTCGACGGCCACGCGGTAGTGGGCCGACAGGGCGATTTCCAGGCCACCGCCCAGTGCGGCGCCATGGATGGCCGCGATCACCAGCTTGTCCGAGGCTTCGATCTGGTTGCACACATCGGGCAGCGAAGGCGCTTGCGGGGGCAGGCCGAATTCGCGGATGTCGGCGCCGGCCATGAAGTTGCTGCCCGAACCCGTGATCACGATGGCGTGCACGTCGGCGTTGCCGTTGAGCGCGGTGATCGCTTGTTGCAGACCTTGGCGCACCGCAGTACTCAGCGCATTGACGGGCGGGTTGGAGAGGGTCACCAGGGCGATGTGGTCGCTCACGGTGGTCTGGACAACGGGCGCGGCAGCGGTGGGTTCCATGGTGTGTCTCTTTCTTGGAGCAGAAAACGACCCGGGCCGGACGGCCAGCAGGTTGACACGGATTGTTCGACAGGGTCGCTGTCTTGACAATCCCTTCGGGCATTGACAGACTGTCAAGCAAAATTTGACAGTTGGCCCGCTCGACGGGCCGCTCTATTGCGCTATGGAACTGCAGTCCCTGTCGATGTTGGTCGAAATCCTCGACGCTGGCAACCTCTCCGAGGCCGCCCGGCGCCTGAAGATGAGCCGCGCCAACGTGAGCTACCACCTCAACCAGTTCGAGCGCGCTGTGGGCCAGCAGTTGGTGCGCCGCACCACCCGCCGCATCGAGCCCACTGAGATCGGGCTGCGGCTGTACGAGCACGGCCGCCAGATCCGCAACGAGCTGGAAGCCGCGCGTGAAACCGTCACCACCCTGGGCCAGACCCTGCAGGGGCGGGTGCGCCTGAGCGTGCCCAGCGGCTACGGCCAGTTGGTCATGGCGCCCTGGCTGATCGACTTCAAGCGCGCCTACCCCGGGATCGTGCTGGACGTGGTGTTTGAAAACCGCGTGGTCGACCTGATGCGCGACGAGGTGGACATTGCCGTGCGCGTGATGACCGACCCGCCTGACAATCTGGTGGCCCGCGACATGGGCTCGGTGCGCTACGTGGCGTGCGCCACACCGGGCTATGCCCAGGCCCAGGGCATGCCTGCCACGCTGGAAGACCTCTCGCGCGCGCCGCTGATCACCTCGGCGGTGGTGGGGCGGCAGCTGCGCCTGGCGGCGTATCTGGAGGGCGAGCGCCACGAGGTGCCGCTGTCGCCCACGCTCACCAGCGAAAACTTCCTGTTTCTGCGCGAGGCCATCGTGGCCGGCCTGGGCGTGGGCCTGGTGCCCGACTACGTGGTGCAGGACCTGGTCGAGCACGGCGAGATGGTCACCGCCCTCGACAACTGGAAGCTCAGCATCTTCGGCACCAAGATGTACATGCTTTACATGCCCAACCGGCACCACACGCGGGCGGCGTCCACCTTCATCGATTTCATGCTCGAGCAGGCACGCCGCGCGGCGTGAGCGAGGGCAGGCTTCAGTCCAGCACCGCGTGGCAGACCCGGGCCCGGCCCTCGGCCTTGGCGCGGTAGAGCTGGGCATCGGCCAGGGCCAGCAGGGCGGCCGCATCCTCGCGGGAGGTGGGGGCGCGCACGGCCAGGCCCGCGCTGATGGTCAGGACCTCGGCGACGCTCGAGGCGGGGTGGGCGATGGCCAGCTCGCGCACGGCCAGCTTCATGCGTTGGGCCACCTGCCGGGCGCCGTCCAGGTCGGTGTCGGGCAGCAGGCAGGCGAACTCTTCGCCGCCGTAGCGGCACACCACATCACCAGGGCGCAGGGCCGTCTCGGTGAGGGCATGGGCCACCTGGCGCAAAGCCTCGTCGCCGCGCTGGTGGCCCAGCTCGTCGTTGTACTGCTTGAAGAAGTCCACGTCGACCAGGATCAGGCTCAGGGGCTTGCCCGTGCGCTGCGCCCGACCCCACTCGTCGCTCAGCCGCTCATCGAAGTAGCGGCGGTTGAAAACGTGGGTGAGCGCGTCGATGAAGACCAGGCGCTTGAGCAGGTCGGTCTGGCGCTTGAGGGTCAGGTGGGTGCGCACCCGCGCGCGCACCACCGCCGGGTTGATGGGCTTGGTGATGAAGTCCACCGCGCCGGCGTCCAGGCCCCGGGTCTCTTCCTGGGCTTCGTGGTGGGCCGTGACGAAGAGCACCGGGATGTCGCGGGTGGCGCTGTCCTGCTTGAGCTGGCGGCAGACCTCGTAGCCGTCCATCTCCGGCATCATCACGTCGAGCAGGATGACGTCGGGGCTTTCCTGGCGCGCCGTCTGCAGGGCCTGCGCGCCCGAGGTGGCCATGAAGACCTGGCAGTCGTCCGCAAAGACGCGGTAGAGCACCTGGATGTTGGTGGGCTGGTCATCGACCACCAGCAGCCGGGGCTTGCGCTCGGGCTCTTTGAGCAGATCGGCCAGGGCCGCATCGACAGGCAGCATCCGTGTCACTCCAGGGGCCAGGTGGTCAGCAGATGCTGACCGTGTTCGATGGCCTGGGCAAAGTCCAGGTGGGCCATCGCGTCGTTGAGGGGCGTCAAGGCCTCGCCCAGGGCCGGGCCGTGGGCGGCCTGCAGGCGGGCGTGGCAGTCGAGCGCGGTCATGTCCGAGTGTTGCAGCAGTTTAATCAGCTCCTGCAGCTGCGTGTGCAACAGAGTGCGGTCGAGGGGTGCCAGGGCGTCGGTGGCGGCCTGCGTGGGTGGGGGCAGGGCGGCCAGCAGCGCGGGCAGGCGGGTGTGGGCGGTCTCCATGGCGCTCAGCAGCTGTTCCAGCCAGGCGGGACGCGGCCCGTCGAGCAGGGGCGCTGGGCAGGCCTGTTCGGCCGCCGCCGCCAGCGCTTGCAGCGTGTGCAGGCCCAGGGTGCCGGCCAGGCCCTTGAAGCCGTGCAGCCAGGCCCGCAGGGCGTGGGCGTCATGCTGGGCCCAGTCCTGGCGGGCCTGCGCGACGGCGTCCGGCAGTTGCTCGCAGAACCGCGCGAGCAGGCGCCGGTACACGTCCTGTCGGTGGCCCAGGCGCGCGAGGGCGGCGTCCAGGGCCACGCCCTGCACCTGGGCCTCGGCCTGGGCGGCCGGCAGCAAGGTGGGAGTCAGGCTGCGCACCCGCATGGCCGGGGCGCTGGCGGCCGGGGCCAGCGCCCGACGGCCATGGGTCAGCACGGTCTCGACCAGGTGGTTCAGGTCGAAGGGCTTGCCGACGTGGGCCACCATGCCCGCCTCGCGGCACGCGGCCAAGTCGGCAGGCAGGGCGTTGGCGGTCATCGCGATGATGGGCGGGGCGGCCTCGCCCAGGGCCTCACGCAAGGTGCGCGTGGCCGTGAGGCCGTCCATCACGGGCATCTGCACGTCCATCAGCACCGCGTCGATCAGGTCCGGGGCGTTGAGCACCGCCTGCACGCCCTCGGCGCCGTTGTGGGCCATGCTGACCTCGGCGCCTTCGTCGCTCAGCAACTCGCTGGCGACCTGGCGGTTGTTGGGGTTGTCTTCCACCAGCAGCAGATGCCAGCCGGCGAGGCGGCGCGTGGGGGCAAGGGCGTCCAGCGGCATGGGGGAGCTGGGGTCGGCATCGGCGGCGGTGGGCAGGCGCAGCGCGAGGTCGAACCAGAAGGTGCTGCCCTGTCCGGGCTCGCTGCGCACCAGCACCTGGCTGCCCATCAGCTGGATCAGGCGCCGGCTGATGGCCAGGCCCAGGCCCGTGCCGCCGTACTGGCGGGTGGTCGAGCCTTCGGCTTGCGAGAAGCCTTCGAAGATGCGCGAGAGGGCGTCCGGGCTCATGCCGATGCCGGTATCGCGCACCGAAAAGCGCAGCCGCACCTGCTCGTCGTCTTGCGACAGCACGTCCAGCGTCACGTCAACCTGGCCCTGGTGGGTGAACTTGATGGCGTTGCCGCCCAGGTTGATCAGCACCTGCAGCAGGCGCAGATCGTCGCCGACCAGGCGGTCGGGCAGGGCGGGGTCGAGCACGAAGTGCAGGGCCACCGGCTTGTCGCCCAGGTTGGCCGACATCACCACGTGCAGGTCGCTCAGCAGACGGGCCACCGAGAAGGCCCGTGGGTGCAGGCTCATCTTGCCGGCTTCGATCTTGGAGAAGTCCAGGATGTCGTTGAGCAGGCCCAGCAGCGATTGCGCCGCTCGTTCGGCCTTGCTGGTGTAGTCGAGCTGACGCGCGTCCAGCGCCGTCTTGTGCAGCAGGCGCAGCATGCCCAGGATGGCGTTCATGGGCGTGCGGATTTCGTGGCTCATGTTGGCCAGGAACTGGCCTTTGGCCGCGCTGGCCTGTTCGGCGACCTGCTTGGCCTGCTGCAGCGAGGTCTCGTACTCCAGGCTCTGGGTGCGGTCCTGGACGATGCCCAGGTAGCCCGTGAGCTCACCCTGTGCGGAGCGCATCTCGGTGACCACGCTGGACACCGGCACCAGGCTGCCATCCTGACGGACATAGTTGAGGTGGCGCACCTGGCCCAACACGCCGGGTTCGATCAGGAGCTGCTGCGGCGTGGGTTCGATGTTGCCGAGTCGCGCCCGCACGGAGGCGCGCCGCGCAGCGATGCGGGCCGGGTCATGGAAGCGCAAGGGGGTGGCCTGGCCCACGATCTCGCTGGCGGGGCAGCCCAGCAGTCGCTCGGCGCCGGTGTTGAACACGCGGATCACCAGGTCGGCGTCCGTGGCGATCACCGCGATGCCGGACGCGGCATTGAGCACATTGGTCAGCAAGGTGCTGGTGTCGCGCAGCTGCTGCTCGGTCAGCTTGCGCAGGGTCACATCGTGGCGGATGGCGACGAAGCGTTCGACCCGGCCGTCGGCATCGAGGAAGGGCGCGATCACGCTGTCTACCCAGTACAGCGAGCCATCCTTGGCGCGGTTGCAGATTTCGCCACGCCAGGGCCGACCGGCCGTGACCGTCTCCCACAGGTGGGCCCAGAAGGCGCGGTCGTGCACGCCCGAGTTGTTGATGTGGTGGGTCTGGCCCAGCAGTTCGGCCCGGCTGTAGCCGCTCAGGGCGCAGAAGGCGTCGTTGACCTCGACGATGTGCCCGCTGCGGTCGGTGACGGAGATGAGCGCATGTGCGTTGAGGGTGCGCAGCAAGGCATCGGTGTCACGTTGGGCGGCCTCCAGCCGGCGCTTGGCCTCTTTCAGGTCTGAAATGTTCTGGGCGATCTCGATGAAGCCCAGCAACTCGCCCTGCGCCGTGCGGCGGGGCTGGATCTCGGTGTCGATCCAGAAGGTGTGGCCGTCCTTGCCGCGGTTGAGCAGCTCCACCCGGCAGCCTTCGCCGCGTGCCAAGGCGGCGTCGAGCTCGACCAGCCGTTCGGTGGGGCAGTCGGGCGTGCCAACGAGTGTGCGCATCAACTGGCCCTTGGCCTCGTCAAAGCTGTAGCCGTACAGGCGCGTGAAACCCTCGTTGACCCAGCTGATGCGCATGTCAGGGTCGGTGATCATCACGGCATTGGAGGTGCGGCGGGCCACCTCGGCGAGGCGTTCGAGGTCGGCCGTCAGCCGGGCCGCCTGGGCTTCGGTGCGGGCCCGGGCACTGGCCAGCATCCAGGTGGCCAGCGCCAGCAAGGCGCTCAGCAGCGAGCCGCCCAGCACGATCCAGCTCGGGGTGCTGCGGTCCACGCGCTGCTCGAACGCGGCATTGGCCTGGGTGCGCAGCACGTACTGACGTCCGGCAATCGAGAGGGTGCGTCGGGCCTGGAAGCGTTGGCTGTATTCGCTCGCGGCGGGGCCGTCGGCGCGGAACATCTCGACCGGGTCGACATCGGTTTCGTCGCTCAGGCTGACGTTGACCTGCCGGTCGCTGGTGTCGAACAGGCCCTGCATCAGCTCGTCGATCACGATGGGCGCGTAGTAGATGCCCACCAGCCTGTCGCGGCGCTGGGCTGCGCTCAGCGGCGGGGAGGCACCCTGGTAGAGCGGCAGCAGGTACAGCACGCCCGGGCGCTGTCGTTCGTCCTGCTTGAGCGTGATCGGCCCGGTCAGGGTCGGTTGTCCCGTCTCAATGGCACGGAGCACCCCGGCCCGGCGCACCGGCTCGGACCCCACGTCCAGCCCCAGAGCGGCCTGGTTGGTGGCCGAGGGCTCGATCATCTTGATCACGTACAGATCGGGCGCGGTGCCCTGGGTGCTGACCGTGAAGGTCTCGGCGTGGTCAGCGCGCTCGGCGCGTTCGAATGCGCTCATCTCGCTGCGCGGCACCTTGACGATGTAGCCAAAGCCGCGCACCCCCGGGAACTGCTGATCCAGGTTGATGGCATGGACATAGTTGCGAAACGAGGCGCGGTCGAGCTTCTCGCTGGCATTGTGGGTGCCGTGCGCGCCGCGCAGGCCGAACAGGGGCATGGCAAAGCGCTGGTGGATGCTTTGCTCCAAGCGCGCGGAGATCCGCCCGAAGCGTTCGCGGGCCTGGTCTTCGATGGTGGCACCGGTGCGCTGGCCGGCCCACAGGCTCAGCAGCATGCCGGTGACCAGTACGATCAGGCTCAGGCCCAGGCTGCCGGCCGCATCGAGCGCGAGGGTTGGGTGGCCCCCCTGGCGGGCATGACGCTGGAAGGCCCGCACGCTGCGCCACCACACGATGGGGGCCAGGGCGAGCACGAGCAGCACCGCATCGGCCACCGCTTCACGCCAGCCGCTGACGCCTGGCAGGCTCAGCGGCACCAGCCGCATGATCACCAGCTCGATCAGGGCCGCAGCGAGGGTGACTTCCAGAACCAGGCGAATGTAGGGGGTCGAAAGCTTCATGTCGCGGGGCGGTGAGCGTGTCGTGATTGTCACCCGGGCGGTGGCGAATGCGGAGGATGTTTCGGCTTTTCGGTCACAGGGGATGTGCGGACTCAGGCTTATCCAGCATGGCGCGGCCGGGTGTGTGGGGCTAAATTGCGACGATTGCCTCCAAAGGACCTGCGCCCCATGACGCCTCCCTACGTTCCCCAGATCCGGCTATACCAGGACTGGCTGGCCGCCGAACGCGGCCTGCATTTCGATTCGTACGACGCGCTGTGGCGCTGGTCGGTCACCGACCAGGAAGCCTTCTGGCAAAGCCTGTGGGACTACGACGGCATGGTTTCGCCCACGCCGCACACCGCGGCCCTGGCCGATGCCCGCATGCCGGGCGCACGCTGGTTCGAGGGCGCCCAGGTCAACTACGCTCAGCGCGTGCTCAGCCATGTGGCGCCGGCCCACGCTGCGGGCTTTCCCGCCATCGTCAGCGAGAACGAGCTGGGCGAGGTGCGCGAGCTCAGCTGGCCCGAGTTGCGCCGCCAGGTGGCGTCGCTGGCGTTGACCTTGCGCGAGCTGGGCGTGCAGCGTGGCGACCGCGTGGCTGCCTACCTGCCCAACACGCCCGAGACGGTGGTCGCCTTCCTGGCCTGTGCCAGCGTCGGGGCCATCTGGAGCGTGTGCGCGCCCGACATGGGCACGCAGGCCGTCGCCGACCGCTTTGCGCAGATCACGCCGCGCGTGCTGATCGCCGTCGATGGCATCCACTATGCCGGCAAGGCCCTGGACCGCGGCGCCGTGGTCGAGGCCCTGCGCGCCGACCTGCCCACGGTCGAGCACCTCATCGTGCTGCGCAGCCCCTACGCCACCCACCACGTGGCGGCCGAGCGCGAGTTCGCCCAAGCCATTGCCCGCGACGACGCGGCCACCGCCGCCTTCGAGCCCGAGTGGCTGCCGTTCGACCACCCGCTGTGGATTGTCTATTCCAGCGGCACCACCGGCCTGCCCAAGGCCCTGGTGCACGGCCACGGCGGCATCGTGATGGTGAGCGCGGCCTCGCGCAAGCTGGGCGATGTCGGCTGCAGCTACGCGCCCAACAGCCTGGGCGAGCGCTTTCACTGGTACAGCACCACCGGCTGGGTGATGTGGAACAGCCAGGTCAGTGGCCTGCTCGATGGCGCCACCATCTGCTTGTACGACGGCAGCCCCGCCGGTTCGAAAGACGCGCCCGACTGGTCGGTGCTGTGGCGCTTCGCGGCCCGCCACCGCGTCACCTACTTCGGCGCGGGGGCGGCCTTCTATGCCGGTTGCATGAAGGCCGGCATCGACCTGACCGCCTGCGGCGACCTCACGCGCATCCGCGCCCTGGGCTCCACCGGCTCGCCCTTGTCCGAAGACGTGCAGCGCTGGGGCACGGCGCAGTTCGCGCGCCTGGGCACGCCCGACATCTGGTGGAACAACATCTCGGGCGGCACCGACTTCTGTGGTGTCTTCATCGGCAGCCACCGCGAGCTGCCGCAGCAACCCGGGCGTCTGGCCTGCCGCCAGCTTGGCAGCGCCGTCGAAGCCTGGAACGAAGCGGGCGGGCCGGTCATCGACGAGGTGGGCGAGCTGGTCTGCACGCGCCCCTTGCCGTCCATGCCGCTCTACCTGTGGGGTGACAGTGGCAACGCCCGTTACCTGTCGAGCTACTTCGACGTCTACCCCGGCATCTGGCGCCACGGCGACTGGGTGCGCATCCACCCGGACGGCAGTTGCATCATCTACGGCCGCAGCGACGCCACCATCAACCGCCACGGCCTGCGCATGGGCACCAGCGAGATCTACGCCGCCGTCGAAGCCCTGCCCGAGGTGCTCGACGCCATGGTGATCGACCTGGAGTACCTGGGCCGGCCCAGCCGCATGATCCTGTTCGTGGTGCTGCGCGACGGGCTGACGCTGGACGAGGCCTTGCGTGAGCGCATCCACGACGCCATCAAGACCACGCTGTCGCCGCGCTTCATTCCGGACGACCTGTGGCAGGCGCCCGAGATCCCGCGCACGCTGTCGGGCAAGAAGCAGGAGGTGCCGATCAAGAAGCTCTTCCTGGGCCACGACATCCGCAAGGTGGTGAACCCCGAGGCGATGGCCAACCCCGGTTGCCTGGCTTGGTATGCCGAACAGGCCGCCCAGGCGAACGCCGCGTAGGAATTCGGCGTAAGCTCGGCGCGCATGACGCTGAACTACCTGGAATTTGACTACAGCGAAGACGCCGAGGGCATCGGCACCTTCGAAACCCTGGCCTCGGTGAGCCCTTCGCAGGTGGCCGCCGTGCATGCCGAGGTGGCCGAGGTGCTGGCCTGGGCCTTTCGCACCTTCCCCGACGGGCACGGCCCCGTGGCCGAAGGCTTCGAGTGGGACCACGACCTGCAGGGCCAGCGCGAGTTCACCGCGGCCGAGTCCCTGTGCTTTGACGAGCGCACCGGCCGCATCAGCGTCGAGCCCCAGCCGCCCGGCACACCGCGCCACACTGTGAGCCTGTCGCTCAGCGGCACGCCGGCCTTTTGCGACGCCTTGCGTGCGCAGTTCGATCTGGGTTGATTTCGATCCCGGGTTGAACCGGCAGCACTCGCCCCGCGCCCCGCCACCGGGGCCTCACTACAATGGCGCCCCTTCGGTTGCGGCCCCTCTGGCCACGCCGAGAGCCTGCCTTCCGGGCGCGCACCGCCCCTACCTGTCTGTCTGCCCACCATGAACATCACCGTCCTCGAGGAACTGCGCGCCTACATCGATCCGCTGACCCCGGAGGAGCATGCCTCGCTCGAGCGCAGCATCCTGGCCGAAGGCTGCCGCGACGCGCTGGTGCTGTGGGGCGACGTGCTGGTGGACGGCCACAACCGCTATGGCATCTGCCAGAAACACGGGCTCCCCTTCCAGACCGTGCAGAACCCGCGCTTCACCTGCATGGAAGACGTGCACCTGTGGATGATCGACCAGCACCTGGGCCGACGCAGCGTGTCCGACTTCCAGCGCGGCGTGCTGGCGCTGCGCAAGAAGGAGATCCTGAGTGCGCGCACCCAGGCCGTGCAGGCGGGGCTGGCCGCCGCCCAGGCCGAAGCCGCTGCGGCCCAGGCCGAGCGTGAGGCCGCTGAATCAGGGCAGGGCGGGGACGCCGAGGCCGCCAAGCCCGCCATCCCCAGCCGCGAAGAACTGGCCCGCGTGGCCCGCCTGAGCAGCACCACCGTCGCCCAGATCGAGAAGATCCAGAAGGCCGCCGCGCCCGAGCTGGTCGAGGCCGTCAAGGCCGGCACCATCTCCATCAATGCCGCAGCCACCGTGGCCTCGCTGCCGGTCGAACAGCAGGTCGCCGCCGTGGCCGGGGGCAAGAAAGAGCTGCAGCAGGCCGCCCGCCAGGTGCGCGAGGCCCGCGCTGCGGCCCGCATGGCCCGAGCACCTCAGACCGAGGGTGACCTGCCTTCGGATCACAGCGCCCCAGCGCCCGAGGTGGACGACGGCCCTCGCCCCGGCGAAGCGCCCGAGGCCACCATCGCCCGCCTGCTGCAGACCGTGGCCAGCCTGCGCGCCGAGAACGCCCGCTGGCAGGCGCGCTGGCAAGCCGCCCAAGCTGCCACGGACAACAGCGCCGCCCCTGACGCAGGCTTGCCGCCGTTTTGAGTCGGCAAGCGGGGCGGTGATTTCGGGCACACTTTGAGTTCGCCCCCCGTCGTCCCCGACTCACCCCCTTGACCCGCCTGTCATGCCTGCATCGTCTTCATCCTGGTGGACCCGACCTCGTTGGTGGCTGATCGCCGCCGTGGTGCTGCTGGGGTTGATCGCGGCGGGGCTGTGGGGGCGGGCCCAAGCCGTGGCCGTGATCACCGTGGCGTCCCAGCCCCTGGTGCGCACCCTGCAGTTCACCGGTCGCGTCAAGACCCCGGCCCGTGTGGATGTGGGCGTGACACTGACCGGCCGGGTGCAGCAGGTGCGCGTGCGCGAGGGCGACGTCGTGGCCCAGGGCGATGCCCTGATCGAGCTGGAGGCCGACGAATGGCGTGCCGCCTGGCTGCAGGCCCAGGCCAGCGCGCAACAGGCCCAGGCGCGACTGGGCAGCGTGCAGGCCCTGGCGCTGCCGAGTGCCGAGGCCACCTTGGCTCAGGCCGAGGCCACCGTGCTGCAGGCCGAGCGCGATCTGGCCCGCACCCGCGAGCTGGTCGCCCAACAGTTCTACAGCCAGGCCCGCCTGGACGAGGCCCAGCGCAGCGTGGCCGTGGCCCGCGCCCAGCGTGATGCGGCCCGCGTGCAGGTGCAGGCCAATCGCCCGCAAGGCGCCGAGCGCGCCGGCAGCCAGGCCCAGTTGGCGGCGGCGAAGGCGGCGGTCGAGGTGGCCCGTGCCAAGCTCGACCAGGCCACCGTGCGCGCCCCTGGCCCCGGTCGTGTGCTGGTGCGCAGCGTTGAGCCCGGCCAGATCGTGCAGGCCGGCAAAAGCCTGTTGACCCTGTCGGTGGACGGCCCCACCGAACTGGTCGCCCAGGTGGACGAACGCTACCTTGGCCAGTTGCAGGTCGGCCAACGCGCCGCCGTGCTGGCCGATGCCTACCCGGCCCAGCCTTTCGAGGCCGTGGTCGATCGGCTCGCCCCGGCCGTCAATGCCCAAAGCGGCGCGGTCGAGGTGACGCTGCGCCTGCAGGGCGAGCGCCCCGCCTTCTTGCGCGAAGACATGACCCTGTCCATCGAAGTGGTCACCGCCCGTGAAGCCGCGGTACTGGCGCTGCCCTTGCAGGCCGTGCGCGACGCGGCCGACGGCGCCCAGACCCGTGCCAGCGATGGCCGGGCCACCGTGCTGGTGTTGGCAGACGGTCGTGCCCAGGTGCGTGAGGTGACGCTGGGCCTGCGCACCTTGGACCAGGTCGCGGTGCGCAGCGGTCTGCGTGCGGGCGAGCAGGTGCTGCTTGACCCAACCGTGACCCCGGGCACCCGCGTGCGTGCGCTCACGCAGGCCGAGTCCGCGCAACAGAACGCTGCGCAAAAGGCCACTCCGGCCCCTTCGCAAGGCGGCGTCTCGCGCGACCGCGCCGAGGGCGGTATCTCCCAGACCTTCAGCCGCTGAAACGGGCTGTATCGTGCGCCCCCCGACCTTCTCCGCGCTGGGCTTCGAATGGCGGGTGGCCGTGCGCTTCCTCACCGAGGGGCGCTTCCAGAGCCTGCTCATCATCGTGGGCGTCGCCGCAGGCGTGGCCGTGGTCGCCTACATCTCGGCCCTCATCACCGGTTTGCAGCGCAACACCCTGGAGAAAACCTTGGGTGCCCAGGCCCACATCAGCGTCTCCCCGCTGGAAGAGCGCGTCACCCCGGCCCTCGCGCCACAGGTGGGCAGTGTGCGCTGGAGCGACACCCAGGCGCGCGCCCAGCGCCTCCAGACCATCACCAACTGGCAGGCGATCGCCACCTTGCTGGCACAGCGCCCGGGCGTTTCGGCCGTGTCTCCGATGACCTCGGGCGCGGCCCTGGCCCAGCGCGGTGAGGCCACCCGCGCCATCGCCCTGTCCGGCGTGGAACTGAGCCGCTACGATCGCATCGTCAACCTGCGCAGCAAACTGGTGGCCGGCACCCTGACCCTGTCGCCTGGCGAAGCCATCATCGGCCAGACCCTCGCCGAGGACCTGGGCGTGCGCGTGGGCGACCGCATCACCGTGGTCATCAACGAGCGCCTCGACACGGTGCGCCTGACGGGTCTGGTCGATCTGGGCATCAAGGACCTCAACCGCCGCATGGTGCTGGTGCCGTTGCGTTCGGCCCAGACCCTGCTGAACCTGCCCGGCGGCGTGACCCAGATCGACCTGCGCCTGGACGATGTCTGGACCGCGCAGGACCTGGCCAAGGTACTCGCCCGCGAGCTGCCCAACAAGGTCGAAAGCTGGCAAGAGGCCAATGCCCAGCTGGTGTCGGCCCTGCGCGCGCAAAGCGTCAGCACCGCCGTGATCCGCACCGTGGTGATGCTGGTGGTGGTGCTGGGCATTGCCAGCGTGCTGGTGGTCTCGGTGGTGCAAAAGCAGCGCGAAATCGGCATCCTGCGCGCCATGGGCACCACCCGCGGCCAGATCCTGCGGGTGTTCCTGCTGCAAGGCGTGCTGGTGGCCACGCTGGGCTCCCTGCTCGGCGTCTTGCTGGCCGCCGGCCTGATCGCCGGCTTCACGGCCTTCGTGAAAGGCTCGGATGGCCTGCCGCTGTTCGCCATCACCTTGCCGCCCGCGATGGCCCTGCAGATCGTGCTGATCACCAGCGTGGCGGGGGTGCTGGCCGCCGTGGCCCCGGCACGCCGGGCCGCGCACATGGACCCGGCCCAGGCCATCCGGATGTGAGGCGCACGACATGAGCCAGCCCGGCCTCCCCCAGCCTGTCATGCCCGCATCGACTGCATCGTCCTCATTGCCCACCCCATCCGAGGTGTCTGCCGCCGCGCCGGCCTCGGCATCTCGGGCTGGCCGCGACCTGGTGGTGCTCACCGACCTGCGCAAGCGCTACAACGTCGGTCAGCCCAACGAAACCGAGGTGCTGCATGGCCTGAACCTGCGCCTGGCCACCGGCGAGTTCGCTGCCCTGATCGGCCCCTCGGGCTCAGGCAAGAGCACCTTGCTCAACATCCTCGGCCTGCTGGAGCCCGCCACCAGCGGCCGCTATGTGCTCGATGGCCAGTCGGTCGCCGAGCTCGACGACGAGGCCCTGACCCGCCTGCGCCGCGACACCCTGGGCTTCGTCTTCCAGTTCCACCACCTGCTGCCGGCCTTCACCGCGCTGGAAAACGTGCTGATGCCCGTGCTGGCCCGCGATGGCGGCATCGGGCCGCGTGAGCGCGAACGCGCCCGCAGCCTGCTCGACGCCGTGGGCCTGGCCCATGCGATGGACCGTGTGCCGGGCGCCTTGTCGGGGGGCATGCAGCAACGCGTCGCCATGGCGCGGGCGCTCATGCTCGAACCCAAGCTGGTGCTGGCCGACGAGCCCACCGGCAACCTCGACACCGCCTCGTCCAGCGAGGTGTTCGCGCTGATGCGACGCATCCACGAACAGGTCGCCACCACCTTTCTGGTGGTCACGCACGACCCGCGCCTGGCCGGGCGCTGCGACCGCGTCATCGAACTGGTCGATGGGAGGGTGGCCAGCGACGGGGCGCCGCCCACGACCGCCTGATCAGTCCTTTTTGGCGCGTCCGGCCTTGCGGGCTTTGCCGGCCTTGTGCTTGGCTTTGTGTTTGCCCTTGCCGTGCCGCTCCGTGGCCGCCTCCGGTCCGAGGCCACGGTCCCAGGCCCCGGCATGCATCCCGTCGGGCATCCCCCGCTCCAGCTCGGCCTCCAGTCGTTCGCACAGGGTCCGCAGCACCTTGACCCGCGCATGGCGCTTGTCGTCCGACTCGACCAGCGTCCAGGGCGCCTCGCCGGTGCTGGTGCGCTCGACCATGTCGCACACGGCCTGCTGGTAGGCGTCCCACTTCTCGCGGTTGCGCCAGTCTTCTTCCGTGATCTTGAACTGCTTGAAGGGCACCTTGGCGCGCTCTTCAAAACGTCGCAGTTGTTCGTCGCGGCTGGTCTGCAGCCAGAACTTGATGACGATGATGCCGGATGCACTCAGCTCGTGCTCGAAGTCGTTGATCTCGTTGTAGGCGCGCAGCCAGTCGCTCTCGCTGCAAAAACCTTCCACACGTTCCACGAGCACGCGCCCGTACCAGGTGCGGTCAAAAATCGTCAGGTGCCCGCGGCGGGGCAGGTGGTGCCAGAAGCGCCACAGATAGGGCTGGGCCTTCTCGGCCTCGTTGGGGGCGGCCACCGGCACGATCTGGTACTGGCGCGCGTCCAGCGCCGACGCAATGCGCCGGATCGCGCCGCCCTTGCCTGCGGCATCGGCCCCTTCGAAGGCGCACACCAGCGCCCGGTCCTTGAAGCGCGGATCGCGCATCAGCTCGAACAGGCGTGCCTGCCAGCGCGACAGCTCGCTCTCGTACTGCCGCTCCTCCATCTTGAGCGTCAGGTCCAGCTCGGTCAGCACATTGCGCCCGTCGGTGTCCACGCGCACCATCGGGGCCACCGGGGGATGGGCGGGCTCCGGGCTGGCCAGGCGCGCGCGGATCGCGTCCAGCATCACCTTGCCCACCGTCAGGTGGCGGTAGCGGTCGTCGCTGCCGTCCAGCACCACCCACGGCGCCTGCGGCGTGTTGGTCATGCGCAGCATGTGGCCGGCAGCCTCTTGCAGCTTGTCAAAGGTCTTGAGGCGGTCCCAGTTCCATTGGGTCACACGCCAGGCGGTGCGGGGGTCGCTGGCCAGCGACTTCAGGCGCTTGCGCTGCGCGTCCTTGGTCAGGTGGAACCAGAACTTCAGCACCAGGGCGCCCTCGTTGACCAGCATGGCCTCGAAGCGGTTGATCTGGTCGGCGCGCGCGTCCAGCTCCTTGAGCGACATGTGGCCCAGCAGACGCTCGCGGATCGGATCGGAATACCAGGAGCCGGCAAAGATGCCGATGCGGCCCTTGGGCGGCAGCGAGCGCCAGTAGCGCCACATGTGCGGGCGCTCGCGTTCTTCGTCGGTGGGGTCGGCAAAGGCCAGGGTGGACAGAAAGCGTGGGTCCATCCACTCGTAGAGCAGGTTGATGGTCTCGCCCTTGCCGGCGCCATCCTGTCCGCTGACGAGCACCAGCACGGGCATCTTCTTGCGCTCAAACAGCTCGATCTGCGCGTCGAGCAAGGCGGCGCGCAAGGCGGGTACCTCGGCCTTGTAAACGTCCTTGCTGATCTTGTGCCCGATGGCGGCCGATTCAAACATCGTGCGTCTCCTGTTGTGCTGGGTGCGGCGCCTCAGGGCGCGCCTTGCTCGCTCACCACCCAGCCTAGCAGGGCGGCCCGGTCGGCGTCGCTGATGGTCATGCCCTCGCGCTCGCATGCGGCCAGCGCCACCCCACAGGTGGTGGCCACGAGGTCGTCGAACGAGGTGGCCGACGTCGTCGGGTCAAAGCCGTTGAAAAGCAGCGCCCGCAGCAGCGCGTGGATGTCGGGGCGGCTCACGCTCACGTGTGCGTCCAGACACCGCTCGTGGATGCGCTTGCTGGTGTGGGCCAGCGCGTAGGGTCCTTCGGCCAAAGCATGGGACAGGGCCTGCAGCACCGCACGGTACTTGTAGCCCGGCATGGCGGGCAGGTTGGCCACCTGCAGCATGGGTGCCACCTGCGGCCAGCGCGGGTCGCGCGAGGGCTGGTCGCCCGCGGTGGCCGCCGACTGGCTCAGGAAGTCCGGGCTGTGACGCTGGGGGTCGAGGGCATGCCCCCCCAGGTGCGACCACGAGATCTCGACGCCCGGCGGGTGCAGTGTCTCCAGCAGGCGCTTGAAGGTGCCGTGGCCCAGCCAGTCGGTGTCGATGCCGGGGATGTGCTGGCGCACCAAGTGCGCCAGTCGGGCCACCGCCACGGGCCGGGCCGAACTGGCCACGGCGTCGGCCAGCAGGCGCTCGATCTGCGCGCGCGGGTCGGACGGGGCAGCGGAGGCTGCCGCGGGGGCGCTCGGTGGTGCGTCCGTCCGCCCGTTGCGAGGCGCCTCGGCGGGGGCGGCGCCGCGCAACCGACGCGGATCGTACAGCCAGTTGTTCTCGCGGTCGATGCGCAGCGGCTCCAGCGTCAGATCGCGCAGAAAGCCCGTGAAGGTGCCACGCCCGGCCCAGCGCGAGTCGGTCAGGCCCGGCACCTGCGTGGCCAGGATGCGCGTGAGCGCCGGCAGCATGATGGGCTCGGGCGACTTGTCCATCACCGACCAGATCAGGGCTTCGGCCTGTGACAGCAGGCTTTCGAAGTCCGGCGGGGCTGTGGGGGTGGTGTCCTCGTCGCCAAAGCCCAGGGCCTCGCTCACGAAGGCGTCCGGGTCGATGATCAGGTCGGACGAGGCATCGTAAGACGCCGAGGTGGCGCCGGCCGCGAAGATGGTGGTGCGGCGGTCGTCACGGCGCAGCTTGCGCAGCAGCGGCGTGAAATCGGCATCGGCCGAGAACACGATGAACTCGTCGTAATGCGTGGGACTTTGCAGCACGTCCACCATGTCCAGCACCATGTGGATGTCGGTGCTGGTCTTGCCCGCTGAGGTCATGGGCGGGCAGTCGATGATCTCGAAGCCGGCCTTGCTGAACCCGAAGCGAAAGCGCTGGTACATCACCGGGTTGAGGTAGCAGCGTCGCACCAGGATGCGCCGCTGCACCGGGGCCTCGGGGGCCAGGGGCATGGCCAGCTGGGTCGTGACCCAGTTCAGCCAGCGCAGCGGGTCGCTGGCGAAGGCCTCGGCATAGGCCACGTCCAGGCGCCGCAGCCCGGAGTACACATTGTCAAAGTCGACAAACAGCGCGGACTTCAGGGCCGAGGGCGTGCTCATCGCAGCACCATCACGGGCACCGGGCTCAGACGCAGCAAGGTGGTGGTCGTGCTGCCGACGATGAACTCGCGGATGCGCGAGTGCCCGTAGGCCCCCATGGCCAGCAGGCTGCGTGGGCGCTGGCCCAGCAGGTTCAGGATCTCGGCTTCCGGCTCACCGGGCGACAGCAGGGTCTCGACGTGGCGGCCGTCGGCCTCCAGCTTCTGGCGCGCGGTCAGCAAGGTGGCGCGGTGCTCCGGGGTGTCGGCCCCCACCATCAACAGCGTCACCGGCAGGCCGGTGAGGATGGGGCTGGCCGCCAGGCGCTCGACCACGCGCTGCGCGGTGGGGCTGCCGTCGTAGGCCACGACGATCTGGTCGGGGGCGGTGAAGGCCTCGCTGGGCACCACCATCACCGTGCGGCTGACGCTGCGCACCACGCGCTCGATGTGGTGGTCCAGGTGGCGGCGTCCGCGCGGGGCGGTGTCGCGGTTCTGGCCGAGCACGAAGACGCGGGCGTCGGCCTGCCAGCTCAGGGTGGCATCACTCAGCTCATCGGTGCGCACCACGCTGTCGACGGCGCTCAGGCCGGCCGCGCTGGCACGGGCCTGCGCGGCGCTGATCATGCGCTGGCCGGCCTGCTGGGCCAGTTGGGTGCGCTGGGCATCGAGCTCGCTGAGTTGCTGCAGCAGCACGTCGGGGGCGCCCAGGCCGATGGCGGCATTGGCGTCCAGGCCGGTGGCCAGCACCGGCTGGGGTTCGATCACGTGGGCGAGCGTCAGGGGGCAGGACAGGCGCTGCGCCGCCCAGGCCGCTGCATCGATCACGGCGGAGGTGTTGGCGCGGCCGTCAATGCAGGCGTAAACCTTGTTCATGTGTGTGCTTCGTCTGTGGGGTCGTTGAAATTCTAAGTCGCGGTCAATCTATCGAATCCTTCGCATCATGCGCGTGGATTTTTCTGGTGTTCACGAAGGGTGCGAGGCGCTATCGTCGGGGCCTTGTCTGTTGTTGCCGAGGAGCCCCCGATGAAATGCCCCCATTGCCATGATGTCACCCTGGTCATGTCGGAGCGCCAGGGCGTGGAGATCGATTACTGCCCGCAGTGCCGCGGGGTGTGGCTTGACCGCGGTGAGCTGGACAAGCTGATCGAGCGCAGCGCCACCGTGGCGGCGGCCCCGGCGCCCTTGCCGCAGGCGGCCTATGCGCCGCAACCGGCCGCCCACGCGCCGCACCCGGCACAGCCCCAGGCGCCACAGCGCCCGCCGCACCACCGCGATTTCGATGATTCCGACTTTGGCAAGCACAGCCGCCAGGGCTACCGCAAGCCCAAGTCCTGGCTCAGCGAGATCTTCGACTGAGCATCGAGACGGGCCGGCGGGCCCCGAACCGTCAGGCCTTGTCGGGCGAGTCGCCGTCGTGCTCGCCCTCTTCATAGACCACGTTGGCGCGCCCCACCAGCAGCGGATCGGGCATGGGCACATGGTGCAGGTCCTTGTTGGTGTAGGGCAGCTTGTGCAGCACGTAGCGCATGGCGTTGAGGCGTGCGCGCTTCTTGCAGTCGCTCTTGATCACCGTCCAGGGCGCATCGGCGGTGTCGGTGTGGAAGAACATCGCCTCCTTGGCGTGGGTGTAGTCGTCCCACTTGTCGAGCGAGGCCAGATCCACCGGTGAGAGCTTCCACTGCTTGAGGGGGTGGGTCTCGCGCTCCTTGAAGCGGCGGCGCTGCTCGTCACGGCTCACCGAGAACCAGAACTTGATCAGGTGCACGCCCGAGCGCACCAGGTTGCGCTCGAACTCGGGCGCCTGGCGCATGAACTCCTTGTACTCGGCTTCGGAGCAAAAGCCCATCACCTTCTCGACGCCGGCGCGGTTGTACCAACTGCGGTCAAACAGCACGATCTCGCCGGCGGTGGGCAGGTGCTGCACATAGCGCTGGAAGTACCACTGACCGCGCTCCACATCGCTGGGCTTTTCCAGCGCGACCACGCGCGCACCGCGCGGGTTGAGGTGTTCCATCATGCGCTTGATGGTGCCGCCCTTGCCGGCGGCATCGCGCCCCTCAAACAGGATCACGACCTTCTGCCCGGTGGTCTTGACCCAGGCCTGCAGCTTGAGCAACTCCACCTGGAGGCGGTACTTCTGCTTCTCGTAATTCTTGCGCGACATCAGGTTGCGATACGGGTAGGCCGTTGCATCGCGCCAGTGGGGGCTGAGCTCCTCGTCGGGGTGCACGGTCACCTCGGGCTCGTCGAGCATGCCCTTGAGCGCGGCGCGCAGCACCTCGGCGTCATCGGGCGAGGCGCCTTTGAGCACGGCCTCCAGCGCGTGGGCCAAGGTGGCGGGTGGCGTTTGCGTGACGATGTCGCGCAGAGCCTCGACCTGGGCGATCTGGCTCGCTTCGGTGGCCTGGGCGGCCGTCTGCTGTGCCAGGCCCTCAGGGGTCAGCGCGGTGCTGATGTCGCCGGCCGAAGCCCGGCGTGAGGTGGGGCGGCGTGCGGCAGGGCGGGGGCGAGGCGAGGAAGTGGGCGCGGCCATCGGGCAGGGTCTCCGGGGGGCTGGATGAAACAATCTGCAAGCGTACCCCGACGCCCACCGGCGGAGCGGGATGGCCGCCTGGATTGCTCATTTATTCCAACGCCGACTGGGCCCAGGCCGCCAGGCCGCCGGGCCTCGCCGCCAGCTCAGGCCGCCTGGGCCTTGGCCGTCACGGCCTTGCCGCTTTTCAGGCCCAGCTTGGCCATCAGCGCCTGGTCCTTGTCGAATTCGGGGTTGCCGGTGGTCAGCAGCTTGTCGCCGTAGAAGATCGAGTTGGCGCCGGCCAGGAAGCACATCGCCTGCACGGCTTCGCTCATGGCCTGGCGGCCGGCCGACAGGCGCACACGTGCGGTGGGCATGGTGATGCGAGCCACGGCGATGGTGCGCACGAACTCCAGCGGATCGAGCTGCGGGGTCTCCGCCAGCGGGGTGCCGGGCACACGCACCAGGTCGTTGATGGGCACCGACTCGGGGTAGACCGGCAGGTTGGCCAGCTGGGCGATCAGGCCGGCGCGGCCTTCACGGGTCTCGCCCATGCCCACGATGCCGCCGCTGCACACCTTCAGGTTGGCCTTGCGCACGTGTTCGAGCGTGTGCAGGCGGTCTTCCAGGTCACGCGTGGTGATGATGTCACCGTACAGCTCGGGGGCGGTGTCGAGGTTGTGGTTGTAATAGTCCAGGCCGGCATCCTTGAGCGACTGGGCTTGCGAGTCGGTCAGCATGCCCAGCGTGCAGCAGGCCTCCAGACCTTCCTGCTTGATCACGCCAATCAGCTCGGCCACCTTCTCGATGTCGCGGTCTTTGGGGGCGCGCCAGGCGGCACCCATGCAGAAGCGGCTGGCGCCGGCATCGCGCGCGGCGATCACGGCCTCGCGCACCTCGTCGGGCGACATCAGCTTGCTGGCTTCCACGCCGGTGTCGTACGAGGCCGATTGCGGGCAGTAGCCGCAGTCTTCCGGGCACCCGCCAGTTTTCACCGACAGCAAGGTGGCGTGTTCGATTTCGTTGGCATCCCAGTGGGCGCGGTGCACCTGCTGGGCCTGCCACAGCAGGTCGTTGAAGGGCAGGTTGAACAGCTAGCACCTTGGCGCGCGGCCAGCGGCCGTCGGCGAAATCCGGATCGGTGCAGGCACCGCCGCAGCCATGGCTGTTGAGCACCGACTTCGGCGGCACGAGCTTGATGGGCTGGGCCGAGGGGGCGGCGGCCGGGGCTGCAGAAGACGAGGTCGTGCACTGGGACATGGCGAGGTCCGCGCTTGAACGCGGCTGGAGTTGAAACACAAGCGAGCGCCAGTTTAGTCTCCTTGCCGGGTGACTGTCTTGACGTCATGCGCAATGTGTTGACGCAACAGGGTTATCGCGTCAGCGGTAAGCTTCGCCCCATGCGTTTTGAACACCTCATCGAAGTCAATGCCCCGGCGACCAGCCTGCAGCTGATGGCGCCCGCTTTCACGCGCGAGCAGCTTTGGCAGGGCCTGATGCTGCGCGTGCAGCAGCCCCAGCGCTTTCCCATGGGGCCCGAGTCCTGCACCTGGCGCGAAACCGAGCCGGGCGTGTATGCGCGCACCCAGGTCTTCGGTCCGCACACGCTCCGCGACGTGGTGGTCGCCAGGCCGCACGCCGAACTCGTCTTCACGCCCGAGACCCATGGCGACACCGCCCCGATCCGGCTGACCATTCGCATTGAAGAGCCTCAAGCCGGGCAGATGGTGCTGCGATTTGTGTACGAAGCGCTGGCCGAGCAGAGCGAGGAAGAGCGCTACTACAACGACTACCGTCACAATGCCTGGTTGCACAACGACCGCGACATGGTGCGCACGCTGCGCCAGTGGCTGTCGGACGAGGGCCTGTGAGGCGCTGTGGGCCCGCCCTGAGCCTCAGGCCTGGGGCAGGCGCACGCTGAAGCGGGTGCCCACCCCCAGCTCGCTGACCACGCTCACCTGGCCTTGCATGCGCTCGACCAGTTGCTTGACGATGTAGAGCCCCAGGCCAGTGCCTTCGGCGTGGCCCATGGCCGACGCCACCCGCTTGAAGGGCTGAAAGAGCTGGGCCGCATCTTCGGGGCGCATGCCGATGCCGTCGTCGCTGATGTCGATGACGACCTCCCCGTCGTCCAGCCGGGTGTCGATCGTCGCATGGCCGTGCGGGCGGTTGTACTTGCAGGCATTGCTCAGCAGGTTGATGACGATCTGGCGCAGGCGCTGGGCATCGACCTGGGCGTACAAGGGCGTTTCTGCGGCCCGGTTCAGGAGCGTGATCTGATGCTGTTGGCGTGCGGCATCCAGCAGGGGCAGGCACTCGCGCACCAGGGCGTTGACGTCCACGCGCTCGAGGTGCAGGGTGATCTCGCCGGCCTCCACCTTGGAGAGGTCGAGCACGTCTTCGATCAGGGCCAGCAGCTGCTGGCCGGCGGTCAAGATCCATTGCACCTGCTGGCGCTGGGCATCGCCCAAGGAGGCGCGGTCGCCGAGCCCCAGCAACTGCGCAAAGCCCAGGATGGCGTTCAGCGGGGTGCGCAGCTCGTGACTCAGGCGGGACAGAAAGGCGCGTTGCTCCTGGGCCACGCGCTCGGCGGCTTCGCGCCTCAAGGCCTGCTCGGCCTGGTTGGCCGCCTCGGTCACGTCCCGCAGCACGCCGATCAGGCTGATGTGTTGAGGGCGGCCCGCCTGGATGCGCCGGCCGCTGGCTTCCAGCGTGCGCACCTGGCCATCCGGCTGGCGCACGCGGTAGGTGATGCGGTAGTCGTCGCCGACCTGCAGGGCCTCATCGACCTCTTGCCGGGTGCGCAGAACATCCTCCTCGACGATGAGCGCGCGCAACGCGTCGCGCTTCAGCGCACATGGCTGGTCGCCCAGGCCGTGCATGGCCGCGGCCGTGCCGTCCAGCTGGATGTCACCGGTGGCCGCGTCCAGCTGGTACAGGCCCAGGCCGGCGGCATGGGAGGCCAGCTCCCAGCGCCGATGGGCTTCGCTCAGGGCGCGGGTGTAGTGGGTCTGCTCGGCCAGGCTGCGCCGGATCAGCAGCGCGCTGAGCAAGGCCAGCACCGCCGCGATCAGACCGATACCGACCTGCAGCACCAAGGTGGTGGACCGTGCCGCCCGTGCCCAGGAGGCTGACAGGCTGAGGTCGGTGGCGCGCAAGCTGGTGTCGATCGCGTGGATGCGCTGCAGGACGGCCGGAGTGTCGGTCGCGATCGGGTCGGTACCGGCCTGGGCGGCCGCGTGCAGATGCTGGGCTTCCTGCTCCAGCCTGTCCATCAGGGCGTCGGTCTGGCGCCAGCCCATGCGCGTGGTGTCGGACATGAAGCGCGGGCCGACCCAGCGGTAGAGGCGGAGCATGGCCGCCACGTCCCCAGGCTCCCTCCCGGCCGCGATCATCCTCTTCTCGACCTCGGGCAGCGCCTCCGGGCCGTGCTGCAGCAGCAGGCGTCGTGTCTGCTGCGCGCTTTCCGGGATGCGCATGACCTCCCGGTAGTGCTGCCAATCGCTCTCACGCTGATCATGGGCGTAGCGCAGCAGGGCGTTGACGGCCTGCAGGTGCACGTTGGCGGTCTGGTTGGCGCTGCGTTCGAAGGCCCGTACCGCGGCCTGAACCTGCACCGCGGCCATGGCCAGCCCGGTCACCAGCACCAGCACCAACAAGGGGATGAGCATCAGCGCGACGTGATGGCGTCGCGCCGCGGAACGGGCGGTAGGCGGAGGTCGTGACGTCATGTGGGCTGGATGGTTTTCCCAGGCGGCGGAGCCAAGGGCTTCGTCGTCCTGAAAGCCTCAGTGTAGGCGTCTGTCATACCGGGGGGCATCTTCCTGTTTCGGGGCTTACCCGGGGGGATGTGGGCAGGCAGGGGTGAGGCAGGGGCGGGGCCTCGGGCTGGGACGTGTGGCGAGCGCGCTGCCAGGCCTGCTGCAGCGCAGGCAGCCGGGCGCGCATCTCGGCGGGGCTGTGCCCCAGACCCCGCACGATGCAGACGGCGGCAGGGTGGCAGCGCGCCACGTCGGCCACATCCTCGGGGGTGAGCAGGCCGCCGATGGCCACCACCGGGGCCGGGCTGTGGCGCACCCACCAGCTCAGGTTGTCGGCGCCTTGCGGCAGCCAGGGCATGTCCTTGGTGGTGGTGGGCTGGACCGGTCCGCAGGCGATCAGGCTGGCACCGCAACCGGCAGCGCGGGCCAGCTCCCACAGGCTGTGTGAGCTCAGGCCCAGCATGAGGCGGTGGCGTGCGGTCAGCAGCGTGTGGCGGTCGGCCTCGTCGAGGGCAAGCAGGTCTTCCTGGCCGAGGTGCAGGCCCACGGCGGCGGGCGGGGGGGGCTCGGAGGTCTGGCTTGCCGGGCGGTCGCGCAAGGCCTGCAGCGCCTCCCGCCAGTGGTCGTTGACGAAGAGCGTCGCGCCATGGGCCTGACTGACTGCCAGGCTCTCGTGCAGGTGTGGCCACAGGCCTGCGCGGGTCTTGTGGCGCAATTGCACGCAGCGCCAACCCGCCTGCAGGGCGTGGCCCAACTGGTCGCTGTCCGGTACGATGCCGTAGAGCCCGTCGGCGGGCGGGACAAAGGGCTGGAACAGCGGGGACGGCACCTCGCCTCGGGCATCTCCCAGCGTCAGCTGCCAGGGCAGCGCCTCCCCCAGACCCAGCCAGGGCAGGGGGGCACCACCCGCCGCGGCGCCGACCGCAAAGTCGGCGTCGGCCTTCACCGGGCCGGCGCCCTGGCCCGCCGCATGCGCACGCATCAGGGCGTGGTGCGTGAGCATCCTGGCCAGCACGATGGCGTCGGCTGCCACATGGCCGAGCGCCCAGGCCGCTGCCACGCCGCTCGCCAAGGTGCAGCCGGTGCCGTGGGTGTGGGGTGTGGACACGCGGGGCGCGGTCAGCCAGCCCCGGGCATGAGGCGTGTCCAGCCAGTCCAGGCAGTGTGCCGATGCCGCAGTGCCGCCGTGCGACGTCCCGGTGGGGGCATCGCCGCCGGTGATCACCACGCTGTGTGCGCCCAGAGCCCGCAGGGCGCGGCCCAGGTCCGGCACAGCGTCGGCCGGCCCCCCATGTTCGGCGGGCTTGCCCAGCAGGCGCCGCGCCTCGGCCCGGTTGGGTGTGAGCACGGTGGCGCGGGGCAGCAGCAGGCTCCGGTAGGCGGCCACGATGGCGTCGTCGCTGAACGCGGCGCCACCCGCGCTGGCCCCCAGCACCGGGTCCACGATCAGGGCCAGTTGGCGATGCGGGTCGGCGCCGGGCGGGGCCAGCGCACGCCATCGGTCCACCCAGCGAGCCACGGCCTCGATGGCGGCCACACTGCCCAGCAGGCCGGTCTTGATGGCGCGCGGCGGCAGGTCGCCGGCCAGGGCCTGCAGCTGGCGCTCCAGCTGTTCGGCGGGCACGGGAAACACCGCCTCGACCCCGCGCGAATGCTGCGCGGTCAAGGCGCTCACCACCGGGCACAGGTGCACGCCCAGGGCGTCGGCCGCACGTTGGTCGGCGCTCAGTCCGGCGCCGCCTGCGGTGTCCAGTCCCGCAATGCTCCAGACTACCGGCGGACCCGCACGGTATGAGGGCGCCAGCGCAGCTTCCGGCGCGAGCGGCAGGTCGGCAGGCAGGTCGGCAGGCAGGTCGGCGCTCATGGCAGGACAAAGGGTTGGCCGCTCACTGGCGTGGAGGCGATGGCGACGTCGCTGGTGGCCATCAGGCCCGCGCGATGGCCATCCCGGCCCGCTTGCACCGCACGACGGAAGGCGCGCGCCATGCGCACCGGATCGTGCGCCTGTGACACGGCCGAGTTCAGCAACACCGCGTCCATGCCCAGCTCCATCGCGGCGGCAGCGTGCGAGGGGGCGCCCAGGCCCGCGTCCACGATCAGGGTGATGTCGGGCAGGCGGGCGCGCAAGGTGCGCAGCGCCCAGGGGTTGAGCAGGCCCAGGCCCGAACCGATGGGGGCGGCCCAGGGCATGAGGATGCGGCAGCCAGCATCGACCAGGCGACGTGCGCTGACCAGGTCATCGGTGCAATAGGGCAGCACTTCGAAGCCATCGCGGACCAGCTGTGCCGCAGCCGTGACCAGCTCGAACGGGTCGGGCTGCAGGGTCTGTTCGTCACCGACCACCTCCAGCTTGATCCAGTGGGTGCCCAGCAGCTCGCGCGCCATGTGGGCCAGGGTGATGGCCTCGCGGGCGCTGCGGCAGCCTGCGGTGTTGGGCAGCAGGTGGGCGCCGTGCTGGCGGGCGGTGTCGCGGATGATCTGCACAAAGCCGTTGTCGCTGCTGCCGGGCACGGCCAGGGTGCGCCGCAGGCCCAGGGTCAGCACCTGGCTGCCCGAGGCCAGGATGGCCAGGCGCAGGGCGTCCGGCGACGGGTAACCGGCCGTGCCCAACAGGAAGCGGCTGCTCAAGGGGGTGTCGCCGATCTGCCAGGTGTCGTCGGTGGGGTGGGGCGTGGATGACATCGGTTCAGCCTCCGGTGATGGGTGAAAAGCACAGCACCGCGTCGCCATCGGCCAGCGGGTGGCTGGCGCGTGAGGCACGCGGCACGAACACGCCATTGACGGCGGTGGCGACGCCGTGGGCGTCCTGTCCGGTCAGGCTCAGGATGTGAGTCAGGGCGGTGGCCAGCGTGCTGCCGGCGGGCAGCTGTACGGGGCCGTGGTCGCTGTGGATGGTGATCAGGTCGGACATGGCATCACACGGCAAGGGGGGCAAGGGCGTGGGGACGCGGTGCGGTGGCATCGATGAGGTCCTGCGTCGGACCCAGGCCGATGCGCCCCAGGGCCTCGTCGACCACCGAGGGGGCCAGCAGCCAGCCGTGGCGGTACAGGCCGTTGAGGCGCACCAGGCCCGGCTCGGTGTGGACCTCGGGGCGGTTGTCGGGCAGGGCGGGGCGCAGGTTGGTGTCCAGGCGCAGGATGCGGGCCTCGGCCAGGCCGGGCAGCACGCTGTGGGCGGCGGCCATCAGCTCGACGGCGCTGCGCAGCGACATCGGCGAGCGGTCTTCGCTTTCGATCTCGCTGGCCCCGACCAGCACCACGTCGCCGGGGCGCGGCACGATGTAGACGCGGTGGCGCGGGTGCAGCAGGCGCACGGGCCGCTGCAACTCCAGCCCGGGCGCATGCAGCCAGACGACCTCGCCGCGCACCCCGCGCACGGGTGCCTCGGGACGGGCGCCCACGCCGCGCACATCGAACACGCAGTCAAAGCGCCGCCTCGGGGGGCTGGCCTCATCGGCCAGACTCAGGTAGCCGGGGCCGATCTGGCGCACCGCGCGTCCCCAATGCCAGGCAACGCCCGGCGCATCGGCCTGCAGGCCCTGCATCATGGCCGCGGCATCGATCTGCCCTTCGCCGGGCAGCAGCCAGGCGTGCAGCGGGCCCAGGGTGCTGTGCAAGTCGGGCTCCAGTGACTGGAGTTGGGGTGCATCCAGCGCTTGCGGTCGATACGGTGCGGCCCGCTCGTGCGTCAGCGCATCGAGTCGGGAGAGCACCCGTCGCGCCGCGCCCAGGTCCGGGCGGTGCGCGACCATCAGGCTGCCCTCGCGGGCAAAGTGAGGGGCGATTGGCTGGCGCAGCGCCATGTCGGCGCGGATCTCGGCCCAGCGCGTGATCGCATCCCAGCCGCGTTCGGCCACATCGGGCTCGGCGGTCTCCAGCTCAGCCAGGGGGCTGAGCATGCCGGCGGCGGTGAAGCCGGCCGCGCCTTGGCCGTCGAACGAGGGGTGTGGCCCCGCGGCGGGGTCGAAGACGCTGACCTGATGGCCCTGGTGGGCCAGGGTCCAGGCCAGCAGTCGCCCCAGCAGTCCGGCCCCGGCGATGCCGATGCGCAGACGCGGGCCAGGGTGGGTCCCCAGTGTGCTTTGCATGACAGACTCCTTGCGGGCTCAGGCCTGGGTGGGGGCTGGCTGGATCGGGATGTAGAGCTGCGCGCCGCCTTCCTTGAACTGCGCCGACATCTCGCTCATGCCTTGCGTCAACGCCTGCTGCGCGCTGAGCCCTTGCGTCTGGGCGAACTCGCGCACCTCCTGCGTGATCTTCATCGAGCAGAACTTGGGCCCGCACATCGAGCAAAAGTGCGCCACCTTGGCAGCGTCCTTGGGCAGGGTCTCGTCGTGGAAGTCACGCGCTGTCTCGGGGTCCAGACCCAGGTTGAACTGGTCCTGCCAGCGGAAGTCGAAGCGCGCCTGCGAGAGTGCGTCGTCGCGCGCCCGCGCCCCCGGATGGCCCTTGGCGATGTCGGCCGCGTGGGCGGCGATCTTGTAGGCGATCAGGCCCTGCTTGACGTCGTCACGGTTGGGCAGGCCCAGGTGCTCCTTGGGCGTCACGTAGCAGAGCATGGCCGTGCCCATCCAGCCGATCATGGCCGCGCCAATGGCCGAGGCGATGTGGTCATAGCCCGGCGCGATGTCGATGGTCAGCGGGCCCAGGGTGTAGAAAGGCGCTTCGTGGCAGTGTTTGAGCTGCTCGTCCATGTTGGCCTGGATCAGGTGCATGGGCACATGGCCGGGGCCTTCGATGATCGTTTGCACATCGTGCCGCCAGGCAATCTGCGTGAGCTCGCCCAGGGTGCGCAGCTCGGCAAACTGGGCCTCGTCGTTGGCGTCCGACAGGCAACCCGGGCGCAGGCCATCGCCCAGCGAGAAGGTCACGTCGTAGGCCTTCATGATCTCGCAGATCTCTTCGAAGTGCGTGAACAGGAAGTTCTCCTGGTGATGGGCCATGCACCATTTCGCCAGAATCGAGCCGCCGCGCGAGACGATGCCGGTGCGCCGGTTGGCGGTCATCGGGATGAAGGGCAGGCGCAGGCCGGCGTGGATGGTGAAGTAGTCCACCCCTTGCTCGGCCTGCTCGATCAGCGTGTCGCGGAAGATGGCCCAGCTGAGATCCTCGGCCACACCGCCCACCTTTTCGAGGGCCTGGTAGATGGGCACCGTGCCGATGGGCACCGGGCTGTTGCGCACGATCCAGTCGCGCGTGGTGTGGATGTGCTTGCCGGTGGACAGGTCCATCACGGTGTCGGCGCCCCAGCGGATCGACCACACCAGTTTCTCCACTTCTTCTTCGATCGACGAACTCACCGCCGAGTTGCCGATGTTGGCGTTGACCTTGACCAGGAAGTTGCGGCCAATGGCCATCGGCTCCAGTTCGGTGTGGTTGATGTTGGCGGGGATCACGGCGCGACCCCGGGCCACTTCATCGCGCACGAACTCGGGCGTGATCTCGCGCGGGATCATCGCGCCCATCGGGTGGCCGCGCAGGCGGGCTTCGCGCTCGGCATCTTGGCTGTAGCGGCTGCGCCAGTCTTCGGCCAGGTCCAGGCGTCGCTGGTTCTCGCGCAGCGCCACGAACTCCATCTCGGGCGTGACGATGCCGCGGCGCGCGTAGTGCATCTGCGTCACGTTGGCGCCGGCCTGGGCGCGGCGGGGCTGGCGCTGCAGGCCTTGAGCGGCGGCACGCAAGGCGGCCATGTGCGCGTCATGGCGCTCGCCGGGCTGCAGGCCGTCGTCCATCGCCTGCACGCTGCGGCCCGCGTAGGTTTCGGTGTCGCCGCGTGCCACCACGGCGGCTTCTCGCACCGGCGGCAGGCCGCGGGTCACGTCGATCTCGACGTTCGGGTCGGTGTAGGGGCCCGAGCAGTCGTACAGGGTGACGCCCTCCCCGTTGGTCAGCGCCACCTCGCGCATCGGCACGCGCACGCCAGGGTGGCGGCCCTCCACATAGACCTTGCGGGAGGCGGGCAGGGGCTCGCGCGTCAGGCGGGTCAGCTCGGCCAGCGCCTGCTGGGCAACGATCGGGTCGGGGGCATTCATGGGCGTCTCTCCTGGGCAGCAAGTGGGGCAACACAAGCTCCGAGGGACGCCGCAAGGGGCCGTCAACGGGCAGACGAGGGTGGGGTGCACAAACAGGCCTGGCCAGTGGCGGCGTGCCGCACACTGGAAGGGCGGCACCCACCTTCGGCACCGGGTCGGGCCTCTGGCAGAGACGGCTCTTCTTTCGCCGGTATGAACCGGATCAAGTTCAGCGGGTTCGGCACGATGCCATCTCAGCGCCCACACACATCACGTGTGCGGCACACCCCGGAGCAACGCACAGTGTACGTCTTGAAGGCGGCGGCCGACAAGCGCCGGGCCCACGACCACTCCCGCGACAAATGCGATTCATTCGCAACCATGGCCTTGATCCGGCTCAGGTCGTGAGGATGAACGGGGCCCGATCGAGGGGAGTGTTTACCCCACGCTGATGGGGGATGCTCCTCATGAAGCACTTCCAGACCCTTTTGCAGGTCGTTGATTCATAACGACTTTTTCTCGCACAATTTGCCAACAAATCAACTCTAAGTCTTTGATTTCATTGGAAATTTTTCGCTTCTGGACTGTTCGAGTGAGTCGGCATCGGGTAAAGTGGGATTTAGTGCAAATTCGTGGGGTTTTGTGTGAGTCTGGTCTTTCAGGGAGCATCAGCGCTGTCGCTGGACGCCAAGGGACGCTTGGCCGTCCCGGCGCGCCATCGCGACGCCCTGCAAGCCCTGTGCAATGGCCAGCTCACCCTCACCAAGCATCCTGAGGGCTGTCTGATGGTCTTTCCGCGCCCGGCGTGGGAGGTCTTTCGTGACAAGGTCGCCGCCTTGCCCATGTCCGCCTCGGGCTGGAAGCGCATCTTTCTGGGCAACGCCCAGGACGTGGACATCGACGCCGCCTCCCGTGTGCTGGTCGCTCCCGAGCTGCGTGCCGCCGCCGGCCTGAGCAAGGACGTGATGCTGCTGGGCATGGGCAGCCACTTCGAGTTGTGGGACGCGCAGCGCTACGCCGCGCACGAGGCCGAAGTCATGGCGCAAGCCATGCCCGACGCGTTGCAGGACTTCACCTTCTGACGCGATGCAACAGGTCACTTCCCCTTGGCAGCATCGGACCGTTCTGCTGCACGAGGCAGTCGATGGTTTGTGGGATCCGGCCGTCGGTCCGCACCCACAGGGCGTCTATGTGGACGCTACCTTTGGCCGCGGCGGTCACTCGCGTCTGATCCTGTCCAAGCTGGGGCCTGAGGCCCGCCTGGTCGCGCTCGATCGCGATCCCGAAGCCATTGCCCATGCCACGCAAGGGCCCGATGCCATCACCGATCCGCGCTTCCAGATCGTGCACGCGCCGTTCTCGTCGTGGGCCGAGGTGATCGCCGATCTGGGCCTGGGGCCGGTGCACGGTCTGCTGATGGACATCGGTGTGTCGTCGCCTCAGATCGACAACCCCGAGCGCGGCTTCAGTTTCCGTTTCGATGCGCCGCTCGACATGCGCATGGACACCACCCAGGGCGAGAGCGCGGCCGATTTCCTGGCTCGGGCCTCGGTCGACGAACTGACGGAGGTGATTCGCACCTATGGAGAAGAACGGTTTGCTTGGCCCATTGCAAAGGCGCTTGTCGCTCGTCGCGATGAAGGCCAGCCTGTGCGCACCACAGGCGAGTTGTCCGCGGTCGTGGCTCGTACGGTCAAAACCCGTGAAGTCGGCCAAGACCCCGCCACCCGTACCTTCCAGGCTCTTCGGATTCACGTCAACCGCGAGCTCGGCGAGCTCGAAGACGCGTTGGCCTCTGCCCTGAAGATGCTGGCACCCGGCGGACGCTTGTCCGTCATCAGCTTCCACTCACTGGAAGACCGCATCGTCAAGACCTTCATCGCCAAGCACAGCAAGGAAGAGGTCGATCGTCGCGTGCCCTTTGCCACGCCCAAGCCGCTGATGCTGCACGCCATCGCACGCGTCAAGCCGTCGGCCGATGAGGTGGCGGCCAACCCGCGTTCGCGCTCGGCCGTGCTGCGCGTGGCCGAACGCACCGACGTGCCCTGGATGCCGGAGCCTGAATTGTCAGCAGGTCGCGCACCGCGTGGCAAGGGTGGTGCCAGGGCCGGTGGACGAGGAGGGCGTCGATGACCCTGCGCCTCAACATCGCCCTGGTCGTGGCGCTGCTGCTGAGCAGCTACTGGCTCATTGGCAGCAGCCATGAGTCGCGCCGCCTGTTCGTCGCGCTGGACAAGGCCCGCGCCCAGGCCAGCGAACTGCAGATCGAGTTCGAGCGCCTGCAGGTCGACAAGCGCGCCCAGGCCACGCCGCTGCGCGTCGAAAAGCTCGCGCGCGACAAGCTCAAGATGTTCGACAACTCGCCGGCACGCACCCACTATGTGGCGCTGTCCGAGTCGGGGCAGGTGCTGTCGTCTTCGCCCGCCAAGGTGCAGGAGGTGGCCCCATGAGCCGCCTGGCTGACCTGTGGCGTCGCGTCGCCCGTCGCCCGCGCAAGCAGGGCCCGGCGGCCATGCCCACCATGCGTTACGCGACCAGCCCGCTGCTGGCCTCGCGCACGCCCGTGTGGCGCGTGAAGTTCCTCATCGGCGCCATCGGCCTGGGCTTTGCCGTGCTGATCGGGCGTGCCGCCTGGATCCAGATCATCCACAACGACTTCTTCCAGCAGCAGGGTGCCAACCGCTACGAGCGCCGCATCGAGCTGCAGGCCAACCGCGGCCGCATCCTCGACCGCAATGGCGAGCTGCTGGCCTCCAGCGTGCCCGCGCCGTCTTTGTGGGCCATCCCCAAAGACCTCAAGGCCACGCCCGAGCAGGTCCGTGAACTGGCCCGCCTGCTGAAGATGCCGCCGGCCGATCTGCAAAAGCGCCTGAAGTCCAACCCCAACTTCGTCTGGCTGCGCCGCAAGGTGGACGACGAGGTCGCACAGTCCGTGGCCGCACTCAAGATCAAGGGCGTGTACGAGCTGCGCGAGTGGAAGCGCCAGTACCCTGAAGGCGAGGCCGCGGCCCATGTGGTTGGCTTCACCAACATCGAAGACGAGGGCCAAGAGGGCATCGAGCTGGCCTATCAGAACCAGCTGGCCGGCCGCGATGGTTCGCGCCACGTCATCAAGGACCGCCTGGGCCGTGCCGTCGAGTCGGTGGGCGAGTTGGTGCCGGCTGAAAATGGCCAGGCCGTGCAACTCTCGCTCGACGCCAAAATTCAGTTCTACGCCTACCAGAGCATCCGCGACGCCGTGAAGGCGCACAAAGCCAAGGCTGGCAGTGTGGTGGTGCTCGACGCCGTGCGCGGCGAGGTGCTGGCGCTGGCCAACGTGCCCAGCTACACCCCGGAAGACCGTCGTAACCTGACCGGGGCGCAGCTGCGCAACCGCGCGCTGACCGACACCTTCGAGCCCGGCTCGACCATGAAGCCCATCACCGTGGCGCTGGCGCTGGAAACCCGGCGTGTGCGGCCCACCACCGTGCTGGACACGGCCGCCGGGCGCCTCACCATCGACGGTTCGACCATTTCGGACACCCACCCCAAGGGCGACCTCACGGTGGCGCAGGTGATCCAGAAGTCCAGCAACGTCGGCACCGCCAGGCTGGCCTTGCAGATGCAGCCGCGCGAGATGTGGGAGATGTTCTCGTCCGTCGGCCTGGGCAAGAAGCCGCAACTGGGTTTCCCCGGCGCGGTTTCGGGTCGTTTGCGTCCTTATAAATCGTGGCGCCGCATCGAGCAGGTCACGATGAGTTACGGCTACGGCCTGTCGTCCAGCCTGTTCCAGATCGCGCAGGCTTACAGCATCTTCGCCACCGATGGCGAGCTCATCCCCATGAGCATGATCAAACGGGATCAGGGGGAGGGAGAGCGGCCACCGCTCACGGCCGAGGGGGATGGACCCCGCCCCACGCTCGCCTTCAAGACCGCCTTCCGCCCGGAGGCGGTCGCGTCACATCCGGCGCCTGCCGCGCAGGACGAGCCGGTGCAGGTGCGTGGCGCCCGGGTGATCTCGCCGGAGACGGCCCGCGCCGTGCGCGAAATGCTGCAGCTGTCGACCGGCCCGGGCGGAACCGCACCTCGCGCCCAGGCCCTGGGCTACAGCGTGGGCGGCAAGACCGGCACGGCGCACAAGCAGGAAGGCCGCGGCTATGCGAGCAACAAGTACCGTTCCTGGTTCGTGGGCATCGCGCCCATCAGCAAGCCACGCATCATCGTCGCGGTGATGGTCGACGAGCCCAGCAACGGGCAGTACTACGGCGGCCTGGTGGCCGCGCCGGTGTTCAGCCAGGTGGTGCAGCAAACACTCAACCGCCTGGGGGTGCTGCCCGACATCGAGGTGCAGTCGCAGATCATCTCGACCGAGCCCGGCGAAGTGGAGAGTTTCTGATGAGTCAAACCCTTCTTCATCTCGCAGACACCACCCAGGCGCTGGCCTGGTTGCGCGCGCAGGGCGTGACCGCCCTGACGGTTGACAGCCGTCAGGTGGCGCCGGGCGCGGCTGGGGGGCTGGGCTTCATCGCCTGGCCGGGCGCCGCCCGCGATGGCCGTGCCTTCGTGGCGCAGGCCCTGAGCCAGGGCGCACGTGCCTGCCTCGTCGAGGCAGAGGGCGTGGAGGCCTTTGGCTTTGACGATCCCCGGGTGGCCGCCGTGCCCGGTCTCAAGGCCCGCAGCGCCGAGATCGCCCATGGCTTCTATGGCGAGCCCAGCGCCGAGTTGCAGGTGGTGGCCGTCACCGGCACCAATGGCAAGACCTCGACCTCGTGGTGGACGGCGCAGGCCTTGTCCGCGCTGGGGCGCCCCTGTGGGGTCGTCGGTACCCTGGGCGTGGGCGAGGTGGGCGCGGTGGTGTCCACCGGCCTGACCACCCCCGATCCGATCACGCTGCACGCCACCTTCCGTCGCTTCGTCGACCAGGGCCTGCAGGCCGCGGCCATCGAGGCCTCGTCGATCGGCATCGAAGAGCTGCGCCTGCACGCCACGCACATTGCCGTGGCGCAGTTCACCAACTTCACGCAGGACCACCTCGACTATCACGAGAGCATGGAGGCCTACTGGCTGGCCAAGCGTGCGCTGTTCGACTGGCCGGGCCTGAAGGCCGCCGTCATCAACCAGGATGACCCGATGGGCCAGGGGCTGGCCGATCATGCCCGCAGCCGGCACCTCGATGTCTGGACCTATGGCCTGCAGGGCCCAGTGCGCCTGCAGGCTCAGGATCTGAGCTATGAGGCACAAGGCGTGCGCTTCACCGTGGTCGAGCGCGCCGAGTCCCTGCACGACGTGGTCGCGCGCGGCGTGGTGCATGCCCCCGTCATCGGCAGTTTCAATGTGGCCAACCTGCTGGCCGTGCTGGGCGCCTTGCGCGCCCTGGGCGTTTCGTTGGCCGACGCGGCCCAGGCCTGCAGCGGTCTGCAGCCGGTGCCGGGCCGCATGCAACTGGTCCCCGCGCGAGCCCATCAGCCGCTGGTGCTCGTGGACTACGCCCACACGCCCGATGCCCTGCTCAAGGCGCTGCACGCCCTGCGTCCGGTGGCCGAGGCCCGCGGTGGCAAGCTGTGGTGCGTGTTCGGCTGCGGTGGCGACCGCGACCCGGTCAAGCGCCCGATGATGGGCGCCGTGGCCGAGCAGTACGCCGACCAGGTCGTGCTGACCAGCGACAACCCGCGCAGCGAGTCGCCTGCCTTCATCCTGTCGCAGATCCTGGCCGGCGTGGCCGGCCGCGAGCGCATCGACGTGATCGACGACCGCCGGGCCGCCATCCGCCACGCGCTGCGTGATGCAGCCGCCAATGATGTGGTGCTGCTGGCCGGCAAGGGCCACGAGGCCACACAGGAGATCGCCGGGGTCAAAACCCCGTTCAGCGATGTCGACGAGGCCGTGGCCGCACTGGCACAGCGAGGTGAGCCATGAGCACGCCGATGATGACCCTGGGTTTGGCCCACAGCCTGCTGCCCGATGCGGTGCTGACCGGGGACCCGACCACGCCGATCGGTCGCGTGCACACCGACACCCGCACCCTGCAGACCGGTGACCTGTTCGTGGCCCTGTGCGGCGAGCGCTATGACGCGCACGACTTCCTGCCTCAGGTGGCGCAGTCGGGGGCTGCTGCCGTGATCGGCCAGCGTGGCGTCACCGAGTGCGGCCTGCCGGGCCTGACCGTCACCGACACCCGGGCGGCACTGGGCTGGCTGGCCGCCGGCTGGCGCGCCCGCTTCGAGATGCCGCTGATCGGCGTGACCGGCAGCAATGGCAAGACCACGGTCACCCAGATGATCGCGGCCATCTTGCGCACCTGGATGACGGCACAAGGCGACGCCGATGCGGCCCTGGCCACGGCGGGCAACTTCAACAACGACATCGGTGTGCCGCTGACCTTGCTGCGCCTGCGCGAAGGCGTGCACCGCTGTGCGGTGGTTGAGCTGGGCATGAACCATCCCGGGGAAATCGCGCAGCTGGCCGCGCTGGCCGCCCCCACCGTGGGCCTGGTCAACAACGCCCAGCGCGAGCACCAGGAGTTCATGCACACGGTCGAGGCCGTGGCGCGTGAAAACGGGGCCGTGCTGCAGGCCCTGTCGTGCGACGGCGTGGCGGTCTTCCCGGCCGATGACGCCTACACCTCGATCTGGCACGAGCTGGCCCAGGGCCGCCAGGTCATCGACTTTGCCACCGAGGGCGAGGCCGCCGTCACGCTGGCGGCTGCCGACTGGGTGGCCGAGCCCCAGCCACACTGGCAGCTGAGCGTGCGCACGCCGATGGGCGAGGCCACGTTCCACCTGCACATGGCCGGTCAGCACAATGTGCGCAACGCCCTGGCCGCCACGGCCGCTGCCTTGGGTGCGGGCGTGCCCTTGAGCCTGATCGCGCAAGGCTTGCAGTCCTTCGAGCCCGTCAAGGGCCGCTCGCAGCTGCGTTCGCTCAGCCTGCATGGTCGCGCGATCACGCTGGTCGATGACAGCTACAACGCCAACCCCGATTCCGTGCGCGCCGCCATCGACATGCTGGCCGGCTTGCCGAGCCCGCACTGGCTGGTGCTGGGCGACATGGGTGAGGTGGGCTCACAAGGCCCTGCCTTCCACGCCGAAGTCGGCCACTACGCCCGCGAACGCGGCATCGAACATGTCTGGACGGCCGGTGAGCTGTGTGCCCATGCGGCGCAGGCCTACGGCCCGTCCGCCCGTCATTTCCCCACTGGCGCCGACCTCGTCGCGGCGCTGCCGACCCCAGACCAGGCCCCTGCGGTGGGCTCGGTGCTGGTCAAAGGTTCTCGATTCATGAAGATGGAACAAGTCGTCGCCGCCCTGACAGGAGCTGCCCATGCTGCTTAACCTGGCCATGTGGCTGCAAAGCCTCAACCCCGAGTGGGGCTTCCTGCGGGTCTTTCAGTACCTGACCTTCCGCGCGGTCATGGCGTCGGTCACCGCCTTGCTGATCGGCCTGGTCCTGGGCCCCTATGTGATCCGCAAGCTCACCGAGCTCAAGGTCGGCCAGCCCATCCGCGAATACGGGATGCAGAGCCACCTCGCCAAGCGCGGCACGCCCACGATGGGCGGGGTGCTGATCCTGCTGTCCATCGGCCTGTCGACGCTGTTGTGGTTCGATTGGGCCAACCGCTTCGTGTGGATCGTGATGATCGTGACCACGGGCTTTGGCGCCATTGGCTGGGTCGATGACTGGCGCAAGGTCGTGCTCAAGGACCCCGAGGGCATGCGCTCGCGTGAGAAGTACTTCTGGCAGTCGGTGATCGGCCTGATTGCTGCCATCTACCTGGCCTTCAGCGTCTCCGAGGTCAACGCGCTGCGCGTGATCGAGCTGTTCGGCAACTGGGTGGCCTCGGGCTTCTCCAACGAGCTGCCGCCCAAGGCCGACTTGATCGTGCCCTTCTTCAAGACCATCAGCTACCCGCTGGGCGTGTGGGGCTTCATGGTGCTGACTTACATCGTCATCGTGGGCACCAGCAACGCGGTCAACCTGACCGACGGCCTGGACGGCCTGGCCATCATGCCGGTGGTCATGGTCTCCGGCGCCCTGGGCATCTTCGCTTACGTCACCGGCAACGCCGTGTTCGCCAAGTACCTGCAGCTGCCGCACATTCCCGGCGCGGGCGAGTTGCTGGTGTTCTGCGCGGCCTTGTCGGGCGCGGGCCTGGCCTTCCTGTGGTTCAACGCCTACCCGGCCCAGGTCTTCATGGGTGACGTGGGGGCGCTCGCGCTCGGCGGCGCCCTGGGCACCATCGCCGTCATCGTGCGCCAGGAAATCGTGCTGGCCTTCATGGGCGGCGTGTTCGTGGTCGAGGCCCTGTCCGTCATGGCCCAAGTCACCTACTTCAAGTACACGAAGCGCAAGTACGGCGAAGGCCGCCGCATCCTGCTGATGGCGCCGCTGCACCACCACTTCGAAAAATCCGGCTGGAAAGAAACGCAGGTCGTGGTCCGCTTCTGGATCATCACCATGCTGCTGTGCCTGCTGGGCCTGTCCACCCTCAAGCTGCGCTGATCGAACGCCATGCACTACCTTCGTGACCTCACCGTGCTGATCCTGGGTCTGGGTGACTCGGGCCTGGCCATGGCGCGCTGGTGCGCCCGGTGCGGCGCCCACGTGCGCGTGGCCGACACGCGTGCGACGCCCCCGCAGGCGGGCACGCTGGCCGCCGACGTGCCGGCTGCCACACTGCACCAGGGCCTGGACGTGGCTTTGCTCGACGGCGTGAACCTGGTGCTCAAGAGCCCGGGACTGATGCCCAACGACCCGGCCGTGGCCGCGCTGACGGCCCGCGCTGACGCGCTGGGCATCCCGGTGCGCGGTGAGTTGTCGCTGTTCGCCTCGGCCCTGGCCGACCTGAAGACCGATCTGGGCTATGCACCCAAGGTGGTGGCCATCACTGGCACGAATGGCAAGACCACGACGACCTCGCTGACCGCCCAGCTCATCGAGCGCGCGGGCCTGCGCGTGGGCATGGCCGGCAACATCGGCCCAACCTTGCTCGACACGCTGCGTGTGGCGCTGGACGCCGAGCCGGCACGTGAGTCGGCGGCCGAGCAGACCGAGCTGGCTTTCGGTGGTGATGCGTCTGTGTTGCCCGGTCAGGCCGAGTCGGGCGCCACGTCGGTGCAGACCGAGCCCGATCTGGGTGAGGGCGATGCCTCGTCGGTCATCGAGGCTTCGGCCGATGACGAACCGGCGCACGCCGACGTGACATCGCCCGACGAGGAGGCGCCCGCCGTGGCACCGCTGAGCGAGGACGCCGATGCGCCGCTGATCGAACTGGCCCCGCCGACGCCCGCTGCCCCGACCTTTGAAGTCTTGCCTGAAGCCTGGGTGCTGGAGCTGTCGAGCTTCCAACTCGATGGCGTGAGCAACTTCGAGCCGGATGCGGCCGTGGTGCTCAACATCACCCAGGATCACCTCGACTGGCACGG
Organism: Aquabacterium sp.; assembly: GCF_034003525.1. Classification (GTDB taxonomy): domain Bacteria; phylum Pseudomonadota; class Gammaproteobacteria; order Burkholderiales; family Burkholderiaceae_C; genus Aquabacterium. The sequence continues at coordinate 219,406 of NZ_JAVEYN010000002.1, read as the reverse complement.
TTCGATGGCCGCGTATGCCGCCGCCAAGGCCCGCATCTACGGCAAACAGGCCGTGATGGTGATCAACCGCGATGACCCGGAAGTGGCCGCCATGGTCCCGCCGCCCGAGGTCATCAAGTCGGGCGTGCGTGGCCGCCCCGCCAAACTGGTGCACCGCCAGGTGGTGCGCTTCGGTCTGGACATGCCTCAGCATCCGGGTGACTTCGGTCTGGTGACCGAGTCCGGCATGGCCTGGCTGGTGCGCGCCCGCGAGGCCGATCCGACGCTCAAGCTCAAGAAGGGTGAGCAGCATGAGATCATCCTGCAACGCCTGATGCCCGCCGACGCGCTGCGCATCCGTGGGCGCCACAACGCGTCCAACGCCCTGGCGGCCTTGGCGCTGTCCACGGCGATTGGCTGCCCTCTGGCGCCGATGCTGCACGGCCTGCGCGAGTACCGCGGCGAGCCGCACCGTGTCGAGCACGTCACCACCGTCGGTGGCGTGGACGCGATCGACGACTCCAAGGGCACCAATGTGGGCGCCACCGTGGCGGCCTTGCTGGGCCTGGGGGCCGATCTGGCGCCAGGCAAGCTGGTCGTCATCCTGGGGGGCGACGGCAAGGGCCAGGACTTCGGTCCGCTGGCCGAGCCGGTGGGGCGCTTTGCGCGCGCCGTGGCCCTGATCGGTCAGGACGCACCGGCTTTGCAAGCGGTGCTGGCCGAGGTCCGCACGCCCACCGGCGAGGCGCTGCCGATGGCCCGTCACGACAGCCTGGAGGCGGCCACCCGTTGGGCCTTCGAGCAGGCCTCAGCCGGTGACGCCGTGCTGCTGAGCCCGGCTTGTGCCAGCCTGGACATGTTCCGCAACTACGCCCACCGCGCCGAGGTGTTCGTGACCACCGTGCGTGAACTGGCGATTGAGCGGGGAGACATGGCATGAGCCAGTCGAGCGTCCGCCGCATGCCCTGGACTGCCCTGATGGCGGCCGTGCGCGCCCGTCTGGGCCGGGGCTCGGCTGACCACGTCGGCAGCTTGCCGGTGCGCGACCACGTGAACGTCAATGCGGGCCAGCCGACACGGATGATGGGCTTTGACCAGGCCCTGGTCTGGGTGACCTTGTCGCTGATGCTGCTGGGTCTGGTGATGGTCTATTCGGCCACCATCGCTTTGCCGGACAGCCCGCGCTTTGCCAACTACACGCCCACCTTCTTCCTGCAGCGCCACCTGATCTCGATGGTCATGGCCGTGGCCCTGGCGGCCGTGGTCACGCAGATCCCGATGGCCAGCTGGGAGCGTCTGGCGCGGCCGCTGTTCCTGTTCTCGCTGTTCCTGCTGGTGCTGGTGTTGATCCCGGGCATCGGCAAGGTGGTGTACGGCGCACGGCGCTGGCTGCCGCTGGGCATCATGAACTTCCAGCCCTCCGAGCTGGCCAAGCTGGCCATCGTCCTGTATGCGTCCGACTACATGGTGCGCAAGATGGACGTCAAGGAGCGCTTTGTGCAGGCCGTCTACCCGATGGCCCTGGCCGTCGGTCTGGTGGGCGTGCTGCTGCTGGCCGAGCCCGACATGGGCGCCTTCATGGTGATCGCCACCATCGCCATGGCCATCCTCTTCCTGGGCGGCGTCAATGGCCGCATGTTCGCGCTGATCACCGGGGTGCTGATCGGGGCCTTCGGCCTGATGGTGGGCCTGAGCCCCTGGCGGCGCGAGCGCATCTTCGCCTACCTCGACCCCTGGTCGGAGCAGAATGCGCTGGGCAAGGCCTACCAGCTCACCCACTCGCTGATCGCCTTCGGGCGGGGCGAGATTTTTGGCGAGGGTCTGGGCTCCAGCCTGGAAAAGCTGCACTACCTGCCCGAAGCCCACACCGACTTCCTGCTCGCCGTGATCGGCGAAGAGCTGGGCTTTGTCGGCGTCTCGGCCGTGATCCTGACCTTCTTCTGGCTGGTCGTGCGCCTGTTCAACATCGGCCGTCAGGCCATCGCGCTCGACCGCGTGTTCGCGGGCCTGGTCTCGCAAGGCGTGGCGGTGTGGATGGGCGGCCAGGGCTTCATCAACATGGGCGTGAACCTGGGCGTGCTGCCCACCAAGGGCCTGACCCTGCCGCTGATGAGCTTCGGCGGTTCGGGCCTGCTGCTCAACGCCATCGCGCTGGCCATTTGCCTGAGGGTGGACATGGAGAATCGCCAACTCATGAGGGGGGGGCGCGCATGAGCACGACCGCTCGTCACCTCGTCATCATGGCGGCCGGTACCGGCGGCCACATCATGCCCGGCCTGGCCGTGGCCGATGAAATGAAGCGCCGCGGCTGGACCGTGAGCTGGCTGGGCACCGAAGGCGGCATGGAAAACCGCCTGGTGCCGCCCACTGGCATCCCGCTCGACACCATCTCCTTCAACGGCCTGCGCGGCAAGGGGGCCAAGGGCACGCTGCTGGGTGGCTTCAAGCTGCTCAAGGGCTTTGCCGAATGCGCCCGCATCTTGAAGGCCCGTCAGGCGAGCGCCGTGCTGGGCATGGGCGGCTATGTCTGCTTCCCCGGCGGCCTGATGGCCAAGGCCCGGGGCCTGCCGCTGGTGATGGTCAACGCTGACGCCGCGCTGCTGCTGAGCAACAAGGCGCTGCTGCCGATCACCAACGTGCTGGCCTGCGGCTTCGACGGCCCCGCCGCCCGTCACAAAGTGGCCCGCGTCACCGGCAACCCTGTGCGCGCCGAGATCGAGGCCATCGCGCCGCCGGCCGAGCGCTTTGCCGATCGCACCGGTCCGCTGCGCGTGCTGATCGTCGGTGGCAGCCTGGGTGCGCGTGCACTCAACGACGTGGTGCCGCAAGCCCTGGCCCTGATCCCGGCCGACCAGCGCCCGCGCATCACCCACCAGACCGGCATGGCCAACCTCGAGGCCGTCAAGGCCAGCTACGCCAATGCCGGTCTCGACCCGGTGGTCGATGCGGAGGTGCTGCCCTTCATCAACAACATGGCGCAGCGCCTGGCCGACTGCGACGTCATCATCTGCCGTTCCGGCGCCATCACCGTCAGCGAGCTGTGCGCCGCGGGCGTGCCCAGCGTGCTGATCCCGCTGGTGGTCTCGACCACCGCGCACCAGCGCGACAACGCCGAGTACATGGCCGAGCATGGTGCCGCGGTGCACCTGCCGCAAGCCGAACTCACGGCAGCCTCGCTGGCCCAGCGCCTGCAAGGCCTGCAACGCCCTGAACTGTTGGCCATGGCCCAAAAGGCCCATCGCCTGGCCCGTCTCCAATCGGCCGCCGCCGTGGCCGATGCCATCGAAGAAAACGTGAAACCCTCTACCGTAAAGGCGTCCCCATGAAGCACGCCGTCAAGAACATCCATTTCGTGGGCATTGGTGGCGCCGGCATGAGCGGCATTGCCGAGATCCTGCACAACCTGGGCTACGTGGTCTCGGGCTCCGACCAGGCCGACAGCGCCACCTCGCGCCGTCTGGCCTCGCTGGGCATCCGCGTCCATGTGGGCCATGACGCCGCGCACATCGAAGGCGCCGAGGCGGTGGTCACCTCCACGGCGGTGAAGGGCGACAACCCCGAGGTCATCGCCGCACGCGCCAAGCGCATCCCCGTGGTGCCGCGCGCCGTGATGCTGGCCGAGCTGATGCGCCTGCGCAAGGGCATCGCGATCGCCGGCACACACGGCAAGACCACAACCACTTCGCTGGTGACCGACATCCTGACCGAAGCCGGTGTGGATCCGACCTTCGTGATCGGCGGCAAGCTGCACAGCGCCGGGGCCAACTCGGCCTTGGGCAAGGGCGAGTTCATCGTGGTCGAGGCCGACGAGTCGGACGCCTCCTTCCTGAACCTGATGCCCGTGCTGGCAGTGGTGACGAACATCGACGCCGACCACATGGAGACCTATGGCCACGACTATGCCCGTCTCAAGCAGGCTTTCGTGGACTTCCTGCACCGCATGCCCTTTTACGGCTCGGCCATCCTGTGTTGCGACGACCCTGGCGTGCGCTCCATCATCCCGATGGTCTCACGCCCCGTGATCACCTACGGCTTCGGTGAAGATGCCCAGGTGCGTGCGGTCGATGTCGAAGCCTTGCCCGGCGGCCAGATGCGCTTCACCGTGCAGCGCCGCAATGGCGTGGTCCTGCCCGACATGCAGGTGACGCTCAACCTGCCCGGCATGCACAACGTGCTCAATGCGCTGGCCGCGATTGCCGTGGCCACCGAGATCGACCTGGCCGACGAGCCCATCATCCGTGCCCTGGGCGCCTTCACCGGCGTGGGCCGGCGCTTCCAGCGCTATGGCGAGCACCGCGCTGCCGACGGTGGGCGTTTCACGCTGATCGACGATTACGGCCACCATCCGGTCGAGATGGCCGCGGTCATCGCGGCCGCGCGGGGGGCCTTCCCCGGCCGCCGCCTGGTGCTGGCCTTCCAGCCGCACCGCTACACCCGCACGCGCGATTGCTTCGAAGACTTCGTCAAGGTGCTGGGCACCGCCGACGCCGTGCTGCTGACCGAGGTGTACGCGGCAGGAGAGCCCCCCATCGTCGCCGCCGATGCGCGCGCCCTGACTCGTGCGGTGCGCGTGGCCGGCAAGGTCGAGCCGGTCTTCGTCGACGACGTGAACGATTTGCCCCAGGCGATTGCCGACAACACCCGCGATGGCGATGTCGTGATCTGCATGGGTGCCGGCTCGATCGGCACCGTGGCCGGCAAGACCGCTGAACTGTTGAAGGACAAGAACTGATCATGAGCACCATTCACCTCTCGGCACCGACGGTGAACCCCGCTGACCTGGGCAAGGTCGCCGTGCTGTTGGGCGGCACCTCGGCCGAGCGCGACGTCTCGCTGATGTCGGGCGCGGGCGTGTTGCAAGCCCTGCAATCGCAGGGCGTCAACGCCTTCGCCTTCGACCCCGCCGAGCGTCCGCTGCAGGAGCTCCAGGTCGAAGGCGTGGACCGCTGCTTCATCGCCCTGCATGGCCGCGGTGGCGAAGACGGCACCGTGCAAGGCGCGCTCGAACTCTTGAAGATCCCCTACACCGGCTCCGGTGTGATGGCCTCGTCCATTGCCATGGACAAGGTGATGACCAAGCGCATCTGGCGTTTCGAGGGCTTGCCCACGCCGGAATGGCGTCTGGTGGCCAATGCCCATGAGTGCGAGCAGGCCCTGATCGCGCTGGGCGCACCCATGATCGTCAAGCCCGCCCGCGAAGGCTCGTCCATCGGTCTGACCAAGGTGACCGATGTGTCGCAGTGCGCCGCCGCCTATGCCGCGGCCGCCCAGCATGATCCCGAGGTGCTGTGCGAGCAGTTCATCGAGGGCGAAGAAACCACCTGCCCGGTGCTCATCGTCGACGGTCAGGCCCAGGCGCTGCCCGTGATCCGCATCGTCGCCCCCGGTGGCAACTACGACTACCAGAACAAGTACTTCACCGACGACGTGAAGTACCTGTGCCCCAGTCAGCTGGACGCCGACGAAGAAGCCGAGATCCAGCGCGAAGTGGTGCGGGCCTTCAAGACGCTGGGTTGCCGGGGCTGGGCGCGTGCCGACGTGATGATCCGCAAGTCCGACCGTCAGCCCTTTCTGCTCGAGATCAACACTTCCCCAGGCATGACCGGGCACTCCCTGGTGCCCATGTCGGCCAAGGTGGCCGGGTTGAGCTACGAACAACTGTGCTTGCACTTGCTGGCCTCGGCCAGCCTGGACTCTTCCACCCGCTGAACCTTGGACTGATCGAGCCCCACCATGTTGGCCGCCGCCGCCCTCAACCGCTACAGCTCGCCCGACGAGACGCCGCAAGACGTCCGTTGGATGAACGCGGCCGCCGCAGCGCTGGTGGTCGTGGCGGTGCTCATGCTGCTGGCCGCCGGGTTGCTCAAGCTCGGGCGTCTGCCGTACTTCGATCTGCAACGTGTGCAGATCGAGGGTGACCTGACGCGCAACAACCTGGTCACCGTGCGCGCCAACACGGTGCCGCGCCTGTATGGCAGCTTCTTCCAGGCCGACCTGGTGCGCAGCCGCGCCATCTTCGAATCGGTGCCCTGGGTGCGCAAGGCCGTGGTGCGCCGCGTCTGGCCCAACCAGCTGCGTGTCACGCTGGAAGAGCACAAGCCGGCCGCCTACTGGCGTCAGGCCCACAGCGAGGACCAGCTCGTGAACACCTTTGGCGAGGTGTTCGATGCCAACCTCGGCGACGTCGAGGACGAGCGCCTGCCCACGCTGGAGGCGCCGGCCAACACCGGCGCCAGCGAGGCCGCCCACATGCTGCAGATGCTGCGCCAGCTGCAGGACGTGTTCAAACCCCTGGGCGAGGTCGTCACGCTCAAGCTGAGCGACCGGGGTTCGTGGTCGCTGCAGCTCGACGACGAGGCCCAGATCGTGCTGGGCCGCGGCAGCGACGAGGCCATCCTCGCGCGGGCCGAGCGCTTTGTCGCCACCTTGCCCGAACTGCGCCGTTACTACCCGGCGCCCCTGTCTCAAGCCGACCTGCGCTATCCGCAAGGCTATGCCGTCAAGCTCCGTGGCCTGACGACCTTGCCCGATGGCGCAGCTCCTCCCCCAAAACCTCAGTCTTCAACCCGTTAACGCAAACACACCATGGCCAAGGAATACAAGGATCTGGTTGTCGGACTCGACATCGGCACTGCCAAGGTAATGGCGGTCGTGGCCGAAGTCATGCCCGGCGGTGACCTGCGTCTGGCTGGCCTGGGCATGGCGCCCAGCCACGGCCTCAAGCGCGGCGTGGTCGTCAACATCGACGCCACCGTGCAGTCCATCCAGCAAGCGCTCAAAGAGGCCGAGCTGATGGCCGACTGCAAGATCGCCCGCGTCTGGACCGGCATCACCGGCAGCCACATCCGCGGTCAGAACAGCACCGGCATGGTCATCGTGCGCGACAAGGAAGTCGCACCCATCGACGTGCAGCGTGTGGTGGAGACGGCCAAGGCCATCAACATCCCCAACGACCAGCGCCTGCTGCTGGTCGAGCCGCAAGAGTTCATCATCGACGGGCACGAGGTCAAAGAGCCCATCGGCATGAGCGGCGGCCGTCTGGAGGTCAAGGTCCACATCGTGACCGGGGCACAAAGCGCTGCCGAGAACATTGTCAAGTGCGTGCGCCGCTGCGGTCTGGAAGCCGAGCAACTGGTGCTCAACCCGAGCGCGTCGAGCTCGGCCGTGCTGACCGAAGACGAGAAGTCGCTGGGCGTGGCCATGGTCGACATCGGCGCGGGCACCACCGATGTGTCCATCTTCACCGATGGCTCGGTGCGCCACACCGCCGTCATCCCCATCGCCGGTGACCTGATCACCAGCGACATCGCGATGGCGCTGCGCACGCCGACCAAGGACGCCGAGGACATCAAGGTGGACTACGGCGTGGCCAAGCAACTGCTGGCCGACCCGAACGAACACGTCGAGGTCCCCGGTCTGGGCGACCGCGCGCCGCGCATGCTCTCGCGTCAGGCCCTGGCCGGCGTGATCGAGCCGCGCGTTGAAGAAATTTTCTCGCTGGTTCACCAGGTGATCCGCGATTCTGGTTACGAGGAACTGTTGTCGTCGGGCATCGTCCTGACGGGCGGCTCGGCGGTCATGCCCGGCATGGTCGAACTGGCCGAAGACATCTTCCTCAAGCCTGTGCGCAAGGGGACGCCCTTGTACGCAGGCCCCCTCCACGACATGGTGGCCAGCCCGCGCTCGGCCACCGTCATGGGCTTGCTCGAAGAGGCAAGGCTCGCGCGTTCGCGCGGGATGAAGGCGGCGCAGCAGGTGGGGTCGGTTCAGACCCTGTTCGGCCGCGTGCGCGACTGGTTCGTAGGCAGTTTCTAAAAAAAGTTTTACTCAATTCAACCGGCAACCGTTAGACAAGAGAGAGGTACGACATGGCCATCGAGATGATCGACAACTTTGACATGGGCACACAGATCAAGGTGATCGGTGTGGGCGGCGGTGGCGGCAACGCCGTCGAACACATGATCAGCGAGAGTGTGCAAGGCGTGCAGTTCATCTGCGCCAACACCGATTCGCAGGCGCTCAACCGCTCCAGCGCCGAAGTGCTGCTGCAACTGGGCAACTCGGGCCTGGGCGCTGGGGCCAAGCCTGAAGCTGGCAAGGCCGCCGCCGAAGAGGCTGTGGACCACATCCGTAACGCGCTGGATGGCGCCCACATGGTGTTCATCACCGCTGGCATGGGCGGCGGCACCGGCACCGGTGCGGCGCCCGTGATCGCGCGCGTGGCCAAAGAAATGGGCATCCTGACCGTCGGCGTGGTGACCAAGCCCTTCGACTTTGAAGGCAACCGTCGCCAGAAGCAGGCCGACGCAGGCCTGGCCGAGCTCGAAGCCAATGTCGACTCGCTGATCGTCGTCCTCAACGAGAAGCTGCTGGAAGTCATGGGCGACGACGTCACCCAGGAAGAAGCTTTCGGCAAGGCCAATGACGTGCTCAAGAACGCCGTCGGTGGCATCTCCGACATCATCCACATTCCCGGCCTGGTGAACGTCGACTTCGAAGACGTCAAGACCGTGATGAGCGAGCCGGGCAAGGCCATGATGGGTACCGCCACCGCCGGTGGTCCGGACCGCGCCACCAAGGCCGCCGAAGCCGCCGTGGCCTGCCCGCTGCTGGAGGGCATCGACCTGTCGGGCGCCCGTGGCGTGCTGGTGCTGATCGCCGCTTCGAAGGCCACCTTCAAGCTGAGCGAGTCGCGCAACGCGATGAACACCATCCGCCGCTACGCCGCCGAAGACGCCCATGTGATCTACGGCACCGCCTACGACGAAAGCCTGGGCGACCAGCTGCGCGTGACCGTGATCGCCACGGGCCTGAGCTCGGCCAAGCGTGCCGCCGCCCCGATGACCGTCGTGCACAGCGCCCTGCGCACCGGCACCGACAACATCCCCGTGTTGACCGACCCGGTGGCCCCGCACCCGAGCGGTCTGGGCATGGGCCGTGCCAGCGCCGGTGGTGACTTCAGCGGCCTGAACACCCCGAGCGTGTGGCGCAGTGGCCGCACGCAAGCGGCAGCCAAGGTCGACGCCCTGGCCAGCAACGGCATGGACGAGATCGAGATCCCGGCCTTCCTGCGTCGTCAGGCTGACTGATTTCTGATCCTCTCTCCATGTTGCCTTTTTCCCCCTGCGCCTTGCCGGTCGCAGGGGGTTTTTGGCCGTCTTCGTCTGAACCTTGTTCTGAATTCAATCTTGGACTGAGCCGGGCGATCCAGCGGATGCGCTGAGATGCCGAGCGTCAGTCGAACCGGTGTGTGCCCGCTGACAAGGCCTGCCAGAGCTCGCCCGTCATGGGCACGTAGCCACCCGGTGTGAGCACATACAAGGCATCGTGGACCACGGTCGGATCATAGCCCTCCCGTTTGAGTGCCACCTTGCTGTACTTGAACGTCGCGGTCACCGCGTGGTCGTCGCGCAGCCGCAGGAACAGCGGCACCGCATAGTGCGGCAGTTGAGCGTACAGCGCTCGTGCCAGCGCCGCCCCATCGAAAGGCGCCGCGTCATCGCACAGGGTGAGCGCCGCCATGCCCGCCCGCCCATCGGCACCTGGCACCGTCACCCCGTACACCACCGCTTCGGCCACTTCCGGCTGATGCGCGAGCACGCCTTCCACCTCGGTGGTCGCCACGTTCTCGCCTTTCCAGCGGAAGGTGTCGCCCAGGCGGTCGACGAACTGCATGTGGTGCAGGCCCTGGTGGCGCACCAGGTCGCCGGTGTTGAACCAGGCGTCCCCCTTCTTGAACACGTTGCGCAGCACCTTGGCTTCGGTCGCCTCGGCATCGGTGTAGCCGTCCAGCGGCGCGCGGGTGGTGATCTCGGTGATGAGCAGCCCGACCTCGCCGCGCTGGACCCGGCTCATGTGCTGGCGGCGACCGCTGCGCACGGGCTGTTCGGTGTCCAGGTCCATGCGCACGATGGCGTAGGACAGCGGGCACAGCCCCGTGGTGCGCGGCAGGCCCAGGGCGTTGATGAAGGCCAGGTTGCATTCGCTGGCGGTGTAGAACTCGGCGATGTGCCCGATGCCGAAGCGCTGCTGGAAGGCGTCCCAGATCTCCGGGCGCAGTCCGTTGCCGATCATGGCGCGCACACGGTGCTCCCGGTCGTTCGGGCGCGCCGGCTGGTTGAGCAGGTAGCGACACAGCTCCCCGATGTAGCAAAACGATGTGGCCTGATAGCGCCGGACGTCGTCCCAGAAGCGTGAGGCGCTGAACTTGGGCACGAGCACGAGGCTGGCACCGGCCCCGACCACGGCGCCCCAGGACACGGTCAGCGCGTTGTTGTGGTACAGCGGCAAGGGGCAGTAGAGCACGTCGTCGGGGCGCAGTCGCAGCCCCATCACGCCCATGCCTGACATGCAGCGGTGCCAGCGGTAGTGCGACATCACCGAGGCCTTGGGCAGGCCGGTCGTGCCCGAGGTGTAGATGTGGAAGGCCGGCTGATGCAGGCGGATGGTGGCCGTCTCGGGCGGATTGTGGCTGGGGGCCACGGCCAGGCGCTCCTGCGCCCAGATCAGGTTGTCGGGTGGGGGCGTCTCGCCCTCCCACCACCAGCGTTCGCACAAGGTGGCGCGTTCGGCAGGGGGCAGACTGTGCAGGGCATCGGCGCAGGCTTCGCCCACCACCACCAGGGCCGGGGTGCTGAGGCGCAGGCTGTGCGCGAGCACCTCGCCGCGCTGCTGGTTGTTCAGCAGGGTGGCGATGGCGCCCAGCTTGACGGTGCCCAGCACCCAGGCCAGCACCTCGGCGCGGTTGTCGAGCAGCACGCCCACGCTGTCACCTGACTTCACGCCGGCCGCCTGCAGGGCATGGGCGCAGCGGTTGGCCCAGGCATTGAACTCGGCATAGGTCCAGCGTCGGTCGCCACAGACCACGGCGGGGCGCTCAGGGTGGCGGGCGGCTTGTTGGGCAAAGGTCTGGCCGATGGAGCCCAGGCGGGTGGGGCGCAGGCGCAGCAGGCCGATCAGGCCCTTGAGCAGCAGACGCAGGTCGGTGCGGACGGTGCGCCAGGCGGCCGGGATCCAGTCGGTGAGGCGGACGAGTTGGGGTGCGGCGGGCGCACGGTCGGAGGCAGGAGGGCTCATCGGACCAGTCTAGGCGGCCCCCGGCCTGGTCGCCGTGCCAGGTTGCTTCGCCCCCCTCGGGCGGGGGTGAAGACGCGACAGCTTTCCGCTGCGTGGCGGGCGGTGCGATGCCGGCGTCGATGCCTGGGTATTCCTCAGGCGCTGGGTGGCGCGCTGCAGTCTGGCCGCTCCGTGTCCAGTCCCGCGCTCAGGGCGACCTCCCGGGCATCGTCAATGGCCTGCCCGATGGCCGGACCTTTCAGGCCCCGGGCCAGGGCCTCGGCCGAAACGCGTGCGGTGTCCACGGCCTGTCCCAGGGCCAGAGCCCGTTGCAGTCGTGCACCTTGCGGGTAGGGCTGCTCGGCGTAACCCAGGCGGCCGCGGGCGTCGCACTCGCAGGCCTGCAGCACCTCGGCAAAGCGCTGTGGCTTGCGCCAGGCGTCGCAACGCCCCAGCAGACGCAGCACCGCGGCGGCGCCAAAGTTCAGGCTGCCATGGATGTTGCCGTGCTCGCGCGCCACCACCTCGGCCAGTTCGCGGCACTCGTTGGGCACGCGCAGCCGTTCGTTGACGGCGCGCAGCAGTTGCACGCTGCGGCCTTCGTGGCCCAGGTGGCGCGGCAGGATGTCGGCCGGGGTGGTGCCCTTGCCCAGGTCGTGGCCCAGGCAGGCGTAGCGCACGCTCAAGGGGGTCTGAAGCCGGGCGGCCATGTCCAGCACCATCATCACGTGCACGCCCGTGTCGATCTCGGGGTGGAAGTCGGCACGCTGGGGCACGCCCCACAGGCGGTCGAGTTCGGGCAGCAGGCGCGCCAGTGCCCCGCAGTCGCGCAGCACCTCGAACATGCGGGAGGGGCGCTCTTCCATCAGGCCCCGGGCCAGCTCCTGCCACACGCGCTCGGCCACCAGATGGTCCACCTCGCCCTCGGCCACCATCTGGCGCATCAGCGCCATCGTCTCGTCGGCCACGCTGAAGTCGGCGAAGCGGGCGGCAAAGCGTGCCAGCCGCAGGATGCGCACCGGGTCTTCGGCAAAGGCGAGGGAGACATGGCGCAGCACGCGCGCGCGCAGGTCGCGCTGGCCGCCATTCGGGTCGATGACCTGGCCCTCGGCATCCTCGGCCATCGCGTTGATGGTCAGGTCGCGGCGGACGAGGTCGTCTTCGAGCGTGACGTCGGGGGCGGCGTAGACCTGGAAGCCGTGGTAGCCGTGGCCATGCTTGCGCTCGGTGCGTGCCAGCGCATACTCCTCCTGGGTGTCGGGGTGCAGGAAGACGGGGAAGTCCTTGCCCACCGGCCGAAAACCGGCCGCCACCATGGCCTCGGGCGTACTGCCCACCACCACCCAGTCACGGTCGCCCCCGGGGCGGCCCAGCAAGCGGTCGCGCACCGCGCCGCCAACGAGATAGATCTGCATGGATGGCAGTGTAGCGAGGCTGGCGCTGAGGGCCGCCATGGCAAGCACAAGCGCTGCCCGTGCACACGGCTGGTGCGTTCAGCCTGGCACGGTTGATGCAGCAGAAAGCTCAGGCCTCGGCGCCTTTCGCTTTCTTCAACGCCGCCAGGGCGAGGTAGTCGGTCACCGGCACCTCTTCTGCGCGGCGTTGCAGATCGAAATCGGTCACGATGCCGTGCTCGCTGATCCACGCGCCCAGCGTGTGGCGCAGGATCTTGCGGCGCTGCGAAAACGCCACGGCCACCATCTTGGTGAATTCGGGCAGGTCCACCGCGGGCGGATCCGCCAGCGGGATCATGCGCACCACGGCCGAGTCCACCTTGGGCGGCGGGTCGAACGAACCCGGCGGCACGTCGACCACGCACTCCATCTGGTAGCGCCACTGCAGCATCACGCTCAGGCGGCTGTAGTCCTTGTTCCCCGGCGTGGCCACCATGCGGTCGACCACTTCCTTTTGCAGCATGAAGTGCTGGTCCACCACCTGATCGGCCCAGGGCAGCAGGTGGAACAGGATGGGGCTGGAGATGTTGTAGGGCAGGTTGCCGATCAGGCGCAGCTTCTGGCCCGCCTCTTGCGCGAGCTGGCCGAAATCCACCTTCAGCACATCGGACTCGATGACGTTGAGCTCGGGGCGCTTGCGCAGACGCGCGGCCAGGTCGCGGTCGAGTTCGATCACGGTGAGCTTTTCGCTGCGCTCGACCACCGGGTTGGTCAGGGCGCCCAGGCCGGGGCCGATCTCGACCAGGGTCTGGCCCGGCTGGGGCGCGATCGCGCGCACGATTTCATCGATCACACCATGATCGACCAGGAAGTTCTGGCCAAAGCGCTTGCGGGCAATGTGGCCGCCCCCCCCCTGTACGGCGCGCTGGCCGCTCGGGCGGGCGGACTTGGAACGGGTGTCAGGGCGCATCGCGCATTTCCACCCAGGCGGCGGCACGCAGCTCGCGGGCCCAGTCTTCGTAGGTCGACTCGAAGCGGCGCTCACGCAGCACGGCTCGGGCGGCTTCCCGCTTTTGCGCGTCGGTGAGCTTGACCTCGCGGCGTTCGATCAGCTGGATCAGGTGCACCCCGAAGCGGCTGACGATGGGTTGCGAGATTTCGCCAGCTTGCAGGGCCGTCAGGGCGCGCTCGAACTCGGGCACGAACTGGCCGGGCGAGGCCCAACCCAAATCGCCCCCGTTGGCGGCGCTGCCGTCCTGTGAGTGCTGGCGGGCCATCTGCGCAAAACCGGCGCCCCCGCTCACGATCTCCCTGCGGATCTCGGCGAGGCGGGCCACCTGGGCTTGCGTGGATTCCTTCGGGTTGGCGCGCAGCAGGATGTGGCGGCTGCGCTGCTGGGTGTAGGACGCCTCGGCGCTGTTCTCGCGCTCGACGAGCTTGATGATGTGAAAGCCGGCGTTGGAGCGCACCACGGGGGCCACTTCACCGACCTTGAGGTCGCGCACCGCAGAGACGAACAGGTCCGGCAAGCGGCTGACCGGCATCATGCCGAAAGCGCCGCCCTGCTCCTTGGTCTGGGTGTCGGCGGAGTGCGTGCGCACCAACTGGTTGAAGTTGCCGCCGCTGCGCGCCTGCTCCTGCACCTGGCGCGCCTTGGCCGCCAGGGCTTCGATCTGGGCGGGCGTGGCCTGCTCGGGCACCGGGATCAGGATGTGAGCCAGGTTGAGGGCGACCTCGGTCTGCGCGGCCGGGTCGGTGGCCAGGAAGGCATCGATGTCGCTGTCGCTGATCTGGATGCGGGCGTTGACCTCGCGGTCACGCAGACGCTGCAGCAGGATTTGCTCACGCAGGCTGGCGCGGTAACGCGGGTAGTCCAGGCCGTCGGCTTCCATGCGACGCTGCATTTCGCGCAGGCTCAGCTTGTTCTGGGCGGCGATGTTCTCGATGGCCGCATCGACCTCGGCGTCCGGGACGTTCAGGCCCACCGTGCGCGCGTGCGAGATCTGCACCTTCTCGTCGATCAGCGCATCGAGCACCTGGCGGCGCAGCTCATCGGGCGGGGGCAGGCGGCTGCCGGCCGGGGCGGTTTCCTGGATGCGCGCCACCCGCTTGTCGACATCGAGGTGGGTGATGGGCTCTTGGTCTACCACGGCCACGATGTAGTCGGCCGTGGTCGGCTTGCCAGGCAGCTTGAGGTCGGTGCTCAACTGGCGTGCACCCGGAATGCGCGGCACCACCGAGGGGGCGTCCGGGTTGCGCAACTGAGCCTGGGCCGAGGTCAGGCTGGTGAGCAGCAGGCTCAGGCACAGACCCTGAACCAGGGGGCGCAGACGGGGCTTACGGAAGGGGTGTGTCATCGTCGAGGAAAGGCTGGGGTGCAAGGGCGGGCGGCTGCGGCGCTTCATCGCGCAGCAGGCGGTAGCCCGGGATGCTGGTCTGCAAGGTGCGCAGCGGGTTGGAGCCCAGGGCCAGACGGGACAGACCAATGAGCTCGAGTTGGAACATGAAACGGGTGGTGGCTTCGCTCTGGCCGAGGGCCACGCGCTCCATCACGAAGCGGCCGATCCAGCAGCCCGCATCGTATTCGAAACCCGCCAGGGTGTTGGTGAAGCGGTCGTCACGCTTGTCGTAAATCACCCGGCCCACGCTGTACCAGGCACCACCGCACTGGTTGCCGCCGCCCAGCAGCTGGCCGGGCTTAGGGACATCCGGCGAGCTTACCTTGGCCATCAGCTCCTGCAGCGGCGGCTTGCGCCCACCCAGCGGCCATTGCCAGCCCACTTCAATCTGCTCGCTGTTGTCGCGGTTGTAGCGGTAGGTGACCCCGACGGTGCGCCAGGCTCCCGGCGAGTAGCGCACGCCCAGGGTGGCCTGCTGCGTGGCCTGGTTGTCGGCGCCCAACTGGGTGCTGCCATCGAGGTACCAGCTCGGGAACACGGAGGTCGAGCCCAGCAGCAGGGTGTCGGAGAGGCCGGCCTTGATGGGGTCGGCGCCATAGGGGTTCAGGCGCTGTTCGGACAGGAGCCACTTCTGTACCACGCCCAAACGCAGGGTCTCACCGCCGTTCTGGTCGAGCAGGCGCGAGGTGGCGCCCAGCGTGATCTCGTTGGCGTCGGAGATGCGGTCCACGCCGGTGTAGGCGTTGTCGTTGTTGTCGCTGTTGAAGATGGCGTACTGGTTGAAGTCACGCGGTGCGCTGTCGAACAGCGGCAGCATGCTCTGGTCGCGATAGGGGGTGCGCACGTAGCGCACACGCGGCTCCAGCGTCTGCGTCAGCTGGCGGCCGAACAGCTCGACCGGGCGCTCCAGCTCGGTGCGGGCGTCCAGGCTGAAGGTGGGGATGGTGCGCGTGATGCTGCGCTGGGGGCTGCCTGGCACCTTGTCCAGGTCGTAGCTGGTGCTGTGCAGCGCCAGACGAGGCGTGAGTGTGAGCGGCCCCAGGTCAAACGAGCGGTCCAGTTGCCCGACGGCGTGTAGGCGGTTGCCCGAAACCTTCTGCTCGTCGGGGTGGGTGAATCGGTTGAACTCGCCTTGCAGTTGCCAGTTCAGAGCCTGGTCCACCCCACTGCGGCTGCGGATGCCGATCTGCGGCGTGCGGCGGTAGGGGGCGTCAATGGCACTGTCGATCGGGTCGGACTTCGGGTCCAGGTCCTTCAGTGTCTGCCAGCTTTGCACCCCGGCGTACAAGCTGGTCTGGCTGTCGCCCAGCCCCCAGTTGCGTTCATTGAGCACCTGCTCGACCCGCAGGTGGCTGTCGTACAGGCGCGGCGTCTTGTTCTTCAGGTTGTGCGTGAAGTCCCGCCAGTATTCATCGTCGGACACGCGCAGCAGCTGGACGTCGTAGACGGTTTGAGAGGGCGAGTTGCCCATGCGCAGGCTGCCCTGGTGGGTGAAGTCGACCATGCCGCGTGAGCGGTCGGCCACGCGGTCGTTCGGCAAGCCGAACAAGTTCAGGACGCCCTTGTCATTGGGCGCCAGGTAGCGGTATTCCAGGTCCAGGCCCAGGCCACGGCGCGTGGACAGCAGCGGCGCGATGGTGGCGTCCTGATCGGGGGCGATGTTCCAGTAGTAGGGCAGTGACAGCTCGAAACCGCTCTTGCTGTCGAAGTAGAAGCTGGGCGGCAACAGGCCGGACCGGCGGGCGTCGCTCAGCGGGAAGCTCAGGTAGGGCGTGGCCAGAATGGGCACGCCCTTGAACCAGATCACCGCATTGCGGGCGACGCCTTCATCGGCCGCCATGTCCAGGTCGACGCTGCTGGTCTGCAGCGACCAGTCGGGCTCGCCCGGCAGGCCCTCGGCGGTGTTGGCCGGGGTGCAGCTGCTGTAGGTCGTGCGGGTGGCGCGCAGGCGCTTTTCTCCCAGGAATTCGACCAGCTCGGCGCTGCCGCCGGCCTGGGGCCGCGCGAACCAGAAGCGTGGGCGTACGAACTCGCCTTCCAGGCGGTCGAGTTGCAGCGACAGCTCCGGGCCCATGAAGATGTTGCCCTGGCGCTCGACGCGCACCTTGCCCACGGCCCGGGCCGTGTTGTCGGCCTGGGTGTGGGTCAGCTCGTCGGCCCGCAGCGACAGGTCGCCCTGGCGCAGGCGCACCTTGCCGGTGGCGCGGGTGCGCTCGCCCGCCTCGCCTTCCAGGTGGTCCGCCTCGAAATACATCGGCTCCTTGCCCTGTTTGCCGCCCGTGACGATGGGGGGCAGCGAAAAGGGCAGGGTGGGCGCGCTGGCCGGCGTCGCCACTGCCGCAGCGGCGGCACGGGCGCTGGTCGGGGTCGAAGCCGCCGCCTGCGCCAGCAAATTGGGCGGGGACGGGTCCACCGTCTGAGCGCGGGCGGGCGCCGTCAGCGTGAGGCTCACCAGCGCCAGACCGGCCGCGCAAGCGGTCGGGGTCCAGCGGGTGGGCAGGACGCCAGGGCGTCGAGAAGAGCAGGCCAGGAGGGAATTCACGGTCACGATGGCGCGTCGCTAAAGGGGCGGCGGCGGGGCCTGCGCAGGTGCGGGCTGGCCTTGCCTAAAATCGGTGCATTATTTCATGTCCCTTCGCCTTCTGACCGTTCTCTGAGTCCTCCATGACATCTGCGTCGTCCACACCGGCTTCGGCCCCGTCTGCTTTCGACATCCATTGGGCCGATCCGGCCCGTCAGCAGGCCTTCGGAACCTGGCTGGCCGCCCAGGCGAGCCGCCATGGCCTGCAGCCCGACAGCCTGCGCTCGGCCAGTGCCGACGCCAGCTTCCGACGCTACTTCCGCGTGGACGCGCCCACCGCCCCACGCGGCACGCTCATCATCATGGACGCCCCGCCCGACAAGGAAGACTGCCACCCCTTCGTCGCTGTGGCCCGCTTGCTGGAAGCCGGCGGCGTGGGCGTGCCCCACATTCTGGAATGGGACGAGGCCCAGGGCTTCATGCTGTTGTCCGACCTGGGCCAGCACACCTTCCTGGCCACGTTGGAGGCCACCGACTACGACCACGGCCCGGCCTCTCACAACCGTGCCCTGTACATGAGTGCCATCGACGAGCTTGTGCGCCTGCAGGCCGTGCCCGCCGACAGCCTGCCCCCGTATGACGACGCCCTGCTGCAGCGTGAACTGGACCTGCTGCCCGACTGGTACCTGACCCAGCTGCGTGGCTTGACGCTGGACGAAGCCACACGCGCCATGCTGGCCCAGACCTTCGCCCTTATCAAGGCCGAGGTGCTGGCCCAGCCCACCGGCTTCGTGCACCGCGACTTTCACAGCCGCAACCTGATGGCCGACCCGGCCGACCCCAAGGCGCGCCTGGGCGTGATCGACTTCCAGGACGCCGTGCGCGGGCCGCTCACCTACGACCTGGTGTCCCTGCTGCGCGACGCCTATGTGATCTGGGACGAAGACATCCAGCTTGACTACGCCGTGCGCTTCTGGGAAAAGGCCCGCAAGGCCGGCCTGCCCGTGGCCGACGATTTCGGCGACTTCTGGCGCCAGTTCGAATGGATGGGCCTGCAGCGCCACCTCAAGGTGCTGGGCATCTTTGCCCGCCTGGCCCTGCGCGACGGCAAGCGCCAGTACCTCGACGACATCCCCCGCGTGTGGACCTACGCCCACCGCGTGGCCTCGCGCTACCAGGGCCTGGGCCCGCTCGCGCGCCTGCTGGAGCAGGCCGAAGCGGCCCACGGCGGCACCCAAACGCAGGTCGGCTACACGTTCTGAGGGGCGTTCGCAAGAAAACTGCGCAAAAAAGCAGCAAGAAGCGGATAATCCGGCCTCGATGAATGAAAACCTCTCCCAAGACGCGGCCGTGACGGCCGAGGTGAGCGCCGCCCCCCAGGCTGCGCCCGAAGCCCCCGCCCGGTTTGACACGCTGCCCCTGGATCCCAAGATCCTCAGCGCCATCACCTATCCCACGATGACGCCGATCCAGGCCAAGGCCATCCCCTTGGTCCTGGCCGGGCGCGACGTGATGGGTGCCGCCCAGACCGGCACCGGCAAGACCGCCGCCTTCTCCATCCCGTTGCTTCAGAAGATGATGAAGCACGAGAACGCCAGCATGTCGCCGGCGCGCCACCCGGTGCGCGCCATCGTGCTGGCGCCCACGCGCGAGCTGGCCATCCAGGTGGCCGACAACGTCAAGACCTACGCCAGCAAGTGCAACCTGCGCTCGGCCGTGGTGTTTGGCGGCATGAACATGAAAGAGCAGACGGTCGAGCTGAAAGCCGGCGTCGAGGTGCTGATTGCCACCCCGGGCCGCCTGATCGACCACATTGAGGCCAAGAACTGCAACCTCTCGCAGGTGGAGTACGTGGTCCTCGACGAAGCCGACCGCATGCTCGACATCGGCTTCCTGCCCGACCTGCAGCGCATCCTGAGCTATCTGCCCAAGACCCGCCAGACCCTGCTGTTCTCGGCGACCTTCTCGCCCGAGATCAAGAAGCTGGCGCAGAGCTATCTGCAAGACCCGGTGCTGGTCGAAGTGGCCCGTCCCAACCAGACCGCCACCAACGTCGAGCAGCGCTTCTACCGCGTCGAAGACGACGACAAGCGCCACGTGATCCGCCAGATCCTGCGCGACCGCGACATCAAGCAGTCCATCGTTTTCGTCAACTCCAAGCTGGGCGCTGCCCGCCTGGCCCGCACCTTCGAGCGTGACGGTCTGCGCACGGCCGCCTTGCACGGCGACAAGTCGCAAGACGAGCGCATCAAGGCGCTGGACGCCTTCAAGCGCGGCGAGGTGGACCTGCTGGTGGCCACCGACGTGGCCGCGCGCGGCATCGACATCGCGGCCCTGCCGGCGGTGTTCAATTACGACATCCCCTTCAACGCCGAAGACTATGTGCACCGAATCGGTCGTACCGGTCGTGCCGGTGCGAGCGGCCTGGCTGTGTCCCTGGTGACGGGCTCGGATGCGCGCCTGATGGGCGACATCGAAAAGCTGATCAAGAAGAAGCCCGAGGTTGAGACCTTCGAGCTGGAGCGCCGCCAGCGCAGCGACCGGGGCGAGCGCGGTGAGCGTGACAGCTACCGTCGTGAAGCCCGTGACTTCGGTGGGCGCGAAGAGCGCGAAGAGCGTCCGGTTCGCGCTGCGCCGGTGCGTCGCGCGTCCTCCGACCCCTTCTTTGACAAGCCTTACGAGCCCGATCCCTCGGCCGACCCGGCCTGGGAGAGCAAGAGCGCGGCTACCGCGCCGGTACCGGCCAGCGGCGGCGGCTCGGGCCTGTCGCGCTTCCTCAAGCCCAAGCGCAAGGTCGCAACCTTGCTGGGCGGCTCGGGGACGCACCGCCGGTGAGCTGAGTCATGCGGCCGCGGAACCTGACCGTGGTGCGTGAGGCGATGAACAAGGGCTGCCGTTGTGCAGCCCTTTGTGTTGGTGCACCCAGCTAGGCGCTGACTGCCGCACCTTGCCGCCACACCGACGGCGACACCCCATGCGCCCGTTTGAACGCCTGACTGAACGCGGCTTCGGAGGCATAGCCCACCAACTCCGCCACCTGGCTGACTGGCAAGGCGCTGCTGCCCAGATGGCGGGCGGCCAGGCGCATGCGGTGGCGTGTCAGATAGGTCAGCGGTGGCTCGCCCAGCACCTGGCTGAAGCGCTCTGCAAAGGCCGAGCGCGACAGGCAGGCGTGCGCCGCCAGTTCGGGTACCGTCCAGGCACGGCGCGGGTCGCGGTGGATCTGGGCCAGGGCGCTGGACAGGGCCCTGTCTTTCAGGGCCGCCAACCAGTTGCCGGAACCTTCCGGGACCGACTCCACATGCTCACGGATGCACTCCATGAACAGGATGTCGCCCAGGCGGTTGATGATGGCCTGCTGCGCGGGCCGTCGCGCCGCCACCTCTTGCGCGAGGAATTGCAGCCCGATGGCCAACCACAGCGGCGGCGCCTCGCCCAGGCCGCGCACGTGCATCTCGGTGGGCAGGGCTGCGATCAAGGGGGCGGCCATGCCCACGTCAAAGCGGGCGTGGCCGCTGATGAGGGTGCAGGCCACCCCGCCTCCACCGTGCAACTGCGGCGTGTCGGTGGCCCCCTGCGCCATGATGGGCAGCAGGTCGGCGGGCACGGCCAGGGTCTGTGGCTTGTCCTGGATGCGGTGCGCGCCGCCGGCCGGCAGCACGAACAGGTCACCGGTCTGGATCAGGGTGGGCGGCAGGCCCTCGCGCATCAGCCAGGCCTGCCCGCTGGTGACGATGTGAAAGCTCGCCAGGCCGGGCGTGGCCAGGGACCAGGCCCAGGGCGCGGTGTTGTGGGTGGAGGCGAAGACGACGCCATCGAAGTGCATGTCGTCCAGAATCAGGCTGAGCGTGTCCATTGTCCTGCAGCATGCCATGGCACGCGGTGTGGGCGTCCTGGCGAAAACGCCGCATGACCCGCGCGATACACCTCCTACACGACCGCCGATGCCGCGAACCCAAGCGGGCTCGGGTTTGCCCCGAGAGTCGGCCGGCGTCTTGCGATGGTCGGGCGGAGGGGCGCGGATTCCTGCCGCAGATCAATTTTCAGACACTGAAGGCATTCCACAGGAGTGCCCCATGTCTCATGTTCAATCTGCCCCCACACCGACGCCAGCGCCCAGCGCCGCGTGGTCGGACCCCAAGCGCTACCTCTGGCTGCTCGGCCCCGCTGTGCCATTGATCGGTCTGGCCATGCTGGCCATTTATGCGCAGACCCGCTCGGTGTGGGCGCTGTGGTTCGTGGTCATTCTGGTGCATGCCATCATCCCGGCGCTGGACTGGTTGTTTGGCGAAGACGCCGCCAACCCGCCGGAGGCCGCCCTGGCCGGCCTGGTGCAGGACCGCTATTACAGCTGGGTGCTGTACGCCTTCGTGCCGCTGCAACTGGCGGCCACCGTGGGCGGCGCTTGGCTGGCGGCCACGGGCGATCTGCCCTGGCATCACCTGCTGGGCCTGGCCATCAGCGTGGGCATGGTCAACGGCGTGGCCATCAACACCGCGCATGAACTCGGCCACAAGAAGGGCAAGCTCGATCGCTGGCTGGCGCGCATCTCGCTGGCACCCACCTTCTACGGCCACTTCTATGTCGAGCACAACCGCGGCCACCACAAGAACGTGTCCACCCCGGCCGACCCAGCCAGCTCGCGCATGGGCGAAACCTTCTGGGCGTTCTGGCCGCGCACCGTGGTGGGCAGCCTGCGTTCGGCCTGGCACCTGGAGGCCGAGCGCCTGGCGCGTTCGGGCAAGGGCGTGTGGAGCCTGTCCAACGAGAACCTGCAGTCCTGGGCCATGTCGGTGGTCCTGTGGGGGAGCGTGCTGACCGTGTTCGGCTGGGTGGCCTTGCCCTTCCTGCTGATCCAGGCGGTGTACGGCTTCTCGCTGCTGGAGGTGGTGAACTACCTGGAGCACTACGGCCTGCTGCGCCGTCGCCTGCCCGATGGCCGCGTGGAGCGCTGCCTGCCCGAGCATTCGTGGAACAGCAACCACATGGTGACCAACCTGTTCCTGTACCACCTGCAGCGCCACAGCGACCACCACGCCAACCCGACGCGCCACTACCAGGCCCTGCGCCACTTCGAAGAGAGCCCGCAACTGCCTGCCGGTTACGCCGCGATGATCCTGCTGGCCTACTTCCCGCCGCTGTGGTTTGCCGTGATGGACAAGCGGGTGATCCGCCACTACCAGGGTGACCTAAGTCGCATCAACTGGTACGGCCCGCGCCGCGAGGCCTTGATGGCCCGGTACGCCGACGAGGCGGCCGCGCAGGCGCGGCGCTCGGCCAGCCCGGCGGCCTGATCAGGGCAGTTCGACGTCGCGCATGCGGGCGGCAATGGTGCCCGCACGACCCATGACGTAGCCCGAGCGCGGCTGTTTTTCAAAGCGCTTGGGCGCCGGCAGCATCACCGCCAGCCGAGCGGCCTGGATGGGCGCCAGCCGGGCGGCATCGACCCGGAAGTAGTGGTGCGCAGCGGCTTCGGCGCCGAACACGCCTTCGCCCCACTCCACGTTGTTGAGGTAGACGATGAGGATGCGCTCCTTGCTGAGCAGGCCTTCGAGCATGAAGGTGATCAGCACCTCCTGGCCCTTGCGCAGGAAATTGCGCTCCTTGCTCAGGAACAGGTTCTTGGCCAGCTGCTGCGTGATCGTGGAGCCGCCGATCACCTTGGGCACCGCCTGCGCGGCCGCGGGCGGTGGGGGTGGGGTGCGACCGCGCTTCAGTGCCCGTTGCACAGCCCGCTCATGGCGGGCCAGGGCGGCCTGACGGGCCCGTTCGGCCCGTTCTTCGGCACGGCTGTTTTTCTTCCAGGCATTGTGCAAAGCCTCGAACTCGATGCCCGCGTGGTCGACGAAGTTCGCGTCCTCGGAGGCGATCACCGCGCGCTTGAGGTGGTCGGAGATCTGGCCGGCATCACGCCAGCTCTGGCTCCAAAGCAGCGTGCCGGTGTCGGCCACGATGCGGCGCATCTCGCTGCGCTGGAAGGTCGTGGACTCGGGGGCGAGCACAGCCATCAGCGCCACACGCGCCACAAAGTAGAGCTGCAGGCTCAGGCCGGCCAGCACGATGAGGGCCAGGATGCGCCAGACGGCGCGCATCGGGGAGGTCATGGGCGCGCCCTTCTGCGTCAGTGAGGGGCGGCACCATCGACCAGCGCGCGCATGGCCGTCAGCACGGGGGCGGTATCCGGGCGCACGCCGCGCCACAGCGCAAACGACTCGGCCGCCTGCTCCACCAGCATGCCCAGGCCATCACGGGCCACGGCCCCGTGGGCGCGGGCCCAGTCCAGGAAGCCCTGCGCGGCGGGGCCGTACATCATGTCCAGCGCCAGGCTGCCTGGCTTGAGCACTTCCGGGCCCACCGGGATGCCGCCTCCCGAGAGGCTGGCGGCCGTGCCGTTGATGAACACGTCATACGCCTGGCCTGGCTCAGCCAGTGAGCGCGCGCTCAAGGCCACACCGTGTTGGCGTGCCCAGTCCGCATGGCGATCGACCAGCGCCTGGGCTTTGTCGGCCGTGCGGTTGGCCACCACGATCTCGGCGGGGCGGGCCTCGATCAGCGGTCCCAGCACGCCAGCACTGGCGCCACCCGCGCCGAGCAGCAGCACGCGCGCACCTGCGAGCGGCACGCCGGCGTTCACGGTGATGTCGCGCACCAGGCCCACGCCGTCGGTGTTGTCGGCCAGCCAGCCGCCGTCGGCGGTGGCATCAAAACGCAAGGTGTTGGCCGCCTGGGCCAGCTCGGCGCGTGGTGTGCGGCGCGCGGCCATCTCGAAGGCCTCGAACTTGAAGGGTACGGTCACGTTGCAGCCTCGGGCACCTTCTTGCACAAAGCGGGTCAGCGTGGCCGGGAAGTCGTCCAGCGGGCACAGTAGGCGCTCGTACACCATGGCCTGGCCGGTCTGCTGCGCAAACTGCGTGTGGATCAGGGGCGAGCGGCTGTGGGCGATCGGGTTGCCCGCGACGGCGTAGCGGTCAGGGGGGGAGGTGCTCATCGTGACAAAAACAGGAAATCAGGGCGCCGCGTTCGAGACGACCTTCGTGGTGGTCGCTTCCAGGCCGGCATCGCGGGTGAAGCGGAAGCGCGAGGAAATCAGCAGCAGGTCATTGCCCGCGCTGACCTCGGCCGGGACGGCGCCAAAGGGGCCCGCCTGCATGACGATGGCACGGGCCCGCTTGTCGAGCACTGCGTTGCCCGAGCTTTGCAGCACGATGGCGTCCACCACCTTGCCCTGACGGTTGAGCCACACCTCCATCACCAGCTCCCCATAGAGCTTTTGTCCCTTTTCCATGGGGAAGTAGGTGGTGCCCGCGCGCTCCACCTGGGTGCGGAAGGCGCTGTAGTACAGCGCGTCCACCGAGCGCAGGGTGGCGGGGCTCAGGTAGCGCTTCTTCGGTCGGGCGTTCTCGTCGTGGATGCGCTTTTCGATCTCGGCCAGCAGCTTGGTCAGCTGGCGGCGGCGCTCCTCTTCGGCTCGGCTTTGCGCCGATTCGGCCTGGTCGCGCGGCTGCGGCGGGGGCAGGGCGGCCAGTTCCTGGCGCACCTGGGTGAGCAGGTTCTGCTGCTCGCGCTGCATTTGCTGGATCATGCGCCGGCTCTCGTCCATCGCATCGCCCAGCGTGGCGTCTTGCGAGGGCGGCAGAGGCGAGGTGGCGCGCCCCTTGTCGGCCTCGCCGCCGCCGGCCAGGTTCTGCTGGGCCAGCGCCTGGGCCTTTTCGGGGGCTTCCTCGCTGGCCGCGTTCACCAGGATCACCTCCAGTGGGGTGTCCTTGAAGGTGCGGTTGAAGCCTTCCGGGTCCACAAAACGAAAACCCAGCAGGGCCACATGCACCGCCACCGAGATCCCCAGGCAGATTTGCAGCAGGGTCAGGCGGCTCCACAGAGATCGAAGGCGGTCCAGCATCCGGTGCACGTCCAGTCGTCAGCGTTCAGTTCAAGAGACCTCAGGCCGGGGCGGCATCGCCCGTCGGGGCATCGGCATCGCTCACGTCGATGGCCAGGGTCAGCGGTCCTGCATTGTCGAGCACCTCTTCGTCGCCTTCGCCTTCGGAGTCACCCTCATCCGTGGTGCTGCCGGCTTCGTCGAGTCGGGCGATCACGCTGGCGTGCACGTCCAGGGTCAGCAGGTCAACGCCGGTCACACGCACCCGTACGCGAGCGTGGCGCGGCAGGCTGTCGGCGCCGATGGCCTTGAAGACCAGGGGCAGGCTGTCAGCGCGCACCAGGCCGTTGACCATGACGGCGCAGTCGAGCTCGGTGATGTCTTGCTGGCCCAGGTAGGTCAGGGTCCAGTAACGCTCCATGGCCGACTGGAAGCCGTTGTAGGTGCTGTAGGCCGTGTCGAAGTTGGAGATGACGGCAAACAGCTCGGCGTCCTTGGGCTTGAAGGGCGCGGCCAGCGCGGCGGTGCGGCCGTTCTTGGCGCAGGCGACGATCTGCCACTGGTTGACGAGGTCCACATAGCGGCGCAGCGGCGAGGTGGCCCAGGTGTACTGCGCCACGCCCATGCCCGCGTGCGGCAAGGCCTTGGTGCTCATGCGCACCTTGATGCCGGGCTGCAGGCTGGCCTGGCTGCGGTAAATGCCGGGCACGCCCAGCTCGGCCAGCCAGCCACCCCAGGTGCTGTTGGCCAAAATCATCGCTTCGGCCACGATCAGGTCCAGCGGTGCGCCGCGCTGGCGCGTGCCGATCAGCACCTGCTCGACGCCGGTGGGCTCGATGCCGTCGTGCATGGTGTTGGTGCCGGCCTCGCTCACCAGCTTGAAGGTGTAGTCGGGGCGGTTGAAGGTTTCGGGCTTGCCGCGCACCACCTCGCGCTGGGCCTTGAGGTGCTTGGCGAGGCGGAAGGCAAAGGCCAGTTCGGCCGCGTGCGCATAGGTCGCCGGGGCCTCGCCGGTCAGCGTCGGCTCGGTGATGACGCCGTCGAGCTGGTCGTGGCGCAGGTTCGAGACGATGGGCACGCGCTCCAGCTTGGTCTCGGTGGCCTGGACGGCCAGCGTGGCCTCGTCGAAGGTCACGTACAGCGAGACGGCGGGGCAGTCACGCCCTTCCTGCAGCGTGTAGGTCTGCACCACGTCGTCGGGCAGCATCGTGATCTTGTGGCCCGGCATGTAGACGGTGGACATGCGGTTGCGCGCCACGCCGTCGACCGGGCTGCCCGGCAAGATGGCCAGCGCGGGCGCCGCGATGTGGACGCCGAACACCACGGTGCCGCTGCCCAAGCCCTGCACGGACAGGGCATCGTCGATCTCGGTGGTCATCGAGTCGTCGATGGAGAAAGCCTGGGCGGGCGAGAGGGGCAGCTCGTCCTTGATCGGTGGGGCTTCCAGCGCGGGGAAGCCCGTGCCCTTGGGGAAGTTCTCGAACAAGAAGCGCCTCCAGTGGAACTGGTAGGGGCTGTCGATGGCGCCTGCGTCCTTGAGCAGATCCAGCGGGGCACGCTGGGTCTGTTTGGCCGCCTCGACCACAGCCTTGTACTCGGCGCCGTTCTTGTCGGGCTTGAACAGGATCTTGTAGAGCTGGTCCTTGATGGGGGCTGGGCATTGGCCGCTGGCCAGTTCCTGCGCCCATTGCTCGATCTGCAGCGCGATCTGCTTCTTGCGCTCGATGGCCAGCAGGGCCTGCTTGAGGATGTCTTCCGGGGCCTTCTTGAAGCGGCCCTTGCCGCGGCGGTGGAAGTAGTGCGGCGTCTCGAACAGGCGCATCAGCATGGCGGCCTGCTGCACGGCATCGGCGCTGTCGCTGAAGTACTCGCGGGCCAGCTCGTCAAAGCCGAAATCTTCTTCGGGGGCGACTTCCCACACCAGGTCCACGTCGATGTCGGTGGCTTGCGCGGCGGCCTGGGCGATCAGCTCGGCGGGTGCAGGCTTGGCGAACTTGAGCAGCACGTTGGCGGCTTTCACCTTCACGCGCTTGCCCGAATCGAGCTCGATCTGCATCGAACTGTCGGCTTCGGACATCACACGACCGGCCAGGAACTTGCCGGCGTCATCAAAAAGGGCAAACATCGAAATGGAATCTCGCGAGGGTGGAAGCGTGATTGTCCCATTGAGATGGGGGCGGCGCCCGCGCCGGATGTTTCAGGCTTGCGGCAGAGGCAAGCCCAGCCAGCCCAGCACCGTGGGCAAGTGGTTGGCGAAGTCGCTGATGGCGTGGTCGTTGCCGGGCAGCACCGTCAGCTGCGTGCCCAGGTAATGGGCCACCATCTCGCGCCAGTCCAGCACCTCGTCACCCTCGGCCACCAGCACGTGGTAGCGCTCCGGACGGGTGATGGGGTAGGGGTCCATGGCCTCGAATTCGGAGATGAACTCGGGGCGGAAGAAAAAGTGATCCGCCGGGTTGTGAAAGCTGGTCTGCTCGCCAATGTAGCGCGCCAGGTCACGCGCGGGTGCCACGGCCGGGTTGATGAGCAGCGCGCGGCAGTCCAGCGCTTCGGCCAGCACGGTGGCATAAAAGCCGCCCAGCGAGGAGCCGATCACCACCATGTCCTCGTGCGGCCAGTCGAGCGTCAGGGCCTTGAGCTCGGCCAGGGCGTCGGCCGGCGAGGGCGGCAGTTGCGGGCACAGCCAGGTCAGGTTGTGGCCCTGGCCTTGCAGTTGCGCGATGGCGCGGCCCAGCAACTGCGCCTTGGCCGACTGCGGCGAGGAGCGAAAGCCGTGCAGGTACAGCAGGTGGGTGGGCGTGGACATGGCGGGCTACTTTCTGGCAGACACAAGGGCTGCGCCGTGATACGGTGCAGGCATGCAGCGGTCAGTATGCCGCGTCCCCCAAAATCTCGACCCTGCCACAAGGGGAGGTTCACCATGTCCATCACGTTCAAATCCCAGGCCACGGGCGACCTGTTCATGGTCCAGGCCCATGCCGAATCGCTGTTGAAGCTGCTGGGCAAGGCGCCAGCGGCCCAGGGCATCATTGAAACGAAGGACATGCCGGCGGCGCTGCAGATCCTGCGCGCGCTGGGCGATGAGGTCGCCGAGGACGAGGCGAGCCGCGACATCGAGCGCGACGAGGACCCGGACGAGCGCGATGCGGGTGATCAGCGCGGGGCGGACTTTCAGGGCGAGCGGGTCAGCCTGCGTCTGCGGGCCTGGCCCTTGATCCAGATGCTGGAGAAAGCCCACGCGGCCGACAAGCCCATTGTCTGGGGCGTCTAGTCCTTTGCCGCCCTTCGATCAGGGCGGGGATTGTGCGCCGCAGCACGCCTGAGGCATCATGGGCGCATGCTTGAGCACGCCACCCGCATCCTCGCCATCCGTCACGGTGAAACCGCCTGGAACACCGAAAGCCGCATCCAGGGCCACACCGACATCCCTTTGAACGACACCGGCCTGTGGCAGGCCGCCCGCGTGGCGCAGGCCTTGCACGGCGAGCCTCTGCAGGCGGTCTACAGCAGCGATCTGCAACGGGCGCGCGCCACGGCCGAGGCCATTGCCCAGGCTCAGCGTCTGAACCTGAGGTTGGAGACCGGCTTGCGCGAGAGGCATTTCGGGCATCTGGAGGGTTTGACGCGGGATGAGATCGCGCTGCGCTGGCCGGAGCAGACACGCCGCTGGCTGGCACGTGACCCGGCCTTTGGTCCGGACGGGGGCGAAACCCTGCAGGCCTTCTACGACCGCTGCGTGGGCACCTTGGCCCAACTGGCCAGGCGCCACCCGGGTGAGTGCATTGCCGTGGTCGCCCACGGGGGCGTGCTCGATTGCTTCTACCGGGCGGCCAACCGCATTGCGCTCGACGCGCCGCGGGCCTGGAAGGTGGGCAATGCCACCATCAACCGCCTGCTCTACAGCCCCGAGGGCTTCACGCTGGTGGGCTGGGCCGATGACCAGCACCTGGGCGGTTCGCTCGACGAAAGCAGTGACGGGGCGGTGCGCGCGGCCTGAGTGCGCCGGTGACGCGGTGCGTCAGTCCGTGGCGCAGAGCGCAGGCGCCTGCGTCAGGCCGCCCATGAACAGGTCCAGGCTCTGCTCGCCACAGGCCACGAGGTCAAAGGCCTCGGGGTCGAGCATCCAGTGATTGATCAGGCCGTTGAGCATGGCCTGGTAGCTCATGGCGATCACCTGCGGATCCAGGTGCGCCGACACATGGCCCAGGTTCTGGGCGCGCTCCACCGCCGTGCGCACACAATCCTGACAGGTCTGGTGGATTTCCAGATGCCGCTCGCGCACGCCCATCAGGTCGTCGACGTATTCCACCTTCTGGGTCGCGATGCCGAACACCCGACGGGTGCGCGGGTCGTGGGCGATGCGGGTCAACGCGTCCATGGCCGTGCGCTTGAGCTCGGCCAGCGGGGGCAGGGGGGTGTCCACCAGGGTCTGGGCGGCCTCTTCCATGGGTGAGGCGGTCCGTGCCATCATGGCATTGAACAGTTCCGCCTTGTCCTTGAAATGCCAGTACACCGCGCCCCGGGTCAGCCCGGCAGCCTTGGCTATCTCCTGCAAGGACGTGCGCGACACCCCGCGTTGCGCGAACACCAACTCCGCGGCGTCCAGCAGGGCCTCGCGGGTGTGTTGTGCATCTTCTTTGGTTCGGCGCATGGCGGTGACATAAAACCAGTCGACAGTACGGGGATTATCGTTCATTCGGACACATACATACAAGAATGTATGTATATTTCAGTCTTGTATTGTCGACCCGACTTGTGTTCCACGAGGTGCCCCATGGCCAGTCAAGATGTGACCGCGTTTTCTCCCCTGCAACCCACTGCTGCGATGCGCCGACGTCGCGGGCGGTCGATGGGGGGGCTGGCGCTGGGCGTCGTGACGCTGGCCATGCTGGCAGGATGTGGTGACAAGCAGGCGGCCGCACCCGGTGGCGCGCCGGCCGGTGGCATGCCGCCCGCCCAAGTGGGCGTGATCACGGTGCAGCCGCAAAGCGTGCCGGTGATGAGCGAGTTGCCCGGCCGCCTGGAGGCGGTGCGCACCGCTCAGGTCCGCGCCCGCGTCCCCGGCATCCTGCAAAAGCGCCTGTTCACCGAAGGCGCCGACGTGAAGGCCGGCCAGCCCTTGTTCCAGATCGATCCGGCCACGTTCCAGGCTGCGTTCGACAGCGCCCAAGCCACCCAAGCCAAGGCCGAAGCCAATCTGGCGCAGGCCAGTGCCCTGGTGCAGCGTTACGAACCGCTGCAAGCCGCCAAGGCCATCAGCCCGCAAGAATTCCTCAACGCCCAGGTGGCGCAGCGCCAGGCCCAGGCCGATGTCGCCGCGGCCAAGGCCGCCGTGCAGACGGCCCGCATCAACCTGGGCTATGCCGCCGTGACGGCGCCCATCTCGGGCCGCATCGGCCGCGCCCTGGTCACCGAGGGGGCGCTGGTGGGGCAGGGTGAGGCCACCCAACTGGCCTTGATCCAGCAGGTCCACCCGCTCTACGTCAACTTCACCCAACCCGCCACCGAAGTTCTCAAGCTGCGCGAGGCACTCAAGGCCGGCTCGCTCAAGCGCGCCGGCGCCGACGCCGCCGAGATCCGCATCGTGCTGGACGACGGCCGCGAATACCCCCTGCCCGGCAAGCTGCTGTTCTCTGACCTGAGCGTGGACGCCACCTCGGGGCAGGTCGCCTTGCGCGCCGAGTTGCCCAACCCCGAAGGTCTGCTGCTGCCCGGCATGTATGTGCGCGTGCGCCTGGCCCAGGCCCAGGTGGACGGCGGCATCCTGCTGCCGCAGCAGGCGGTCACGCGTGGCCCGCAGGCGGACACCGTGATGGTGGTCGACGACAAGGGCATGGTCGCGCCCCGCCAGGTCAAACTGGGCGGGGCCCAGGGCACGAACTGGGTGGTGCTGGGTGGACTGAAGACCGGCGAGCAGGTCATGGTCGACGGCTTCCAGAAGATGATGAACCCCAAGGCGCCCGTCAAGGCCGTCCCCTGGCAGCAGCCGAGCGCGCAAGCCGGCATGGGCGCGGCGCCCGACTCGGCCACGCCCGCCGCATCGGCTGCGGCCTCGAAGTAAGGGAGCGCGCGCATGTCACGTTTCTTCATTGATCGGCCCATCTTTGCGTGGGTGATCGCCCTCTTCATCCTGGTGTTCGGTGCAG
This sequence comes from Aquabacterium sp., assembly GCF_034003525.1. GTDB lineage: Bacteria > Pseudomonadota > Gammaproteobacteria > Burkholderiales > Burkholderiaceae_C > Aquabacterium. The sequence goes on along the minus strand of NZ_JAVEYN010000002.1, from coordinate 188,036 downwards.
TGGCGGTCACGCAGCTGCCCGTGGCCCAGTACCCGACCGTGGCGCCGCCGTCGGTCGTCATCAGCGCCGTCTATCCCGGCGCCTCGGCCAAGACGCTCGACGAAGCGGTGGTCAACGTCATCGAGCAGGAGCTCAACGGCGCGCCCGGTCTCGCCTACATGGAGTCGGTCAGCCAGGCCAACGGCACGGCAGCCATCACGGTCACCTTCGAGTCCGGCACCAACATCGACCTGGCCCAGGTCGAGGTGCAAAACCGCCTGGCGCGCGCCACGCCGCGCCTGCCCAGTGCGGTGACGCAGCAGGGCGTGAAGGTTGAAAAGACCCGCAGCAACATCCTGATGTTCGTGATGCTGTCGTCCAGCAACCCGGCCTACGACCCGGTGGCGCTGGGGGACTACGCCTCGCGCAACATCGTGCCCGAAATGCAGCGCGTGCCTGGCGTCGGCCAGGTCACCATGTTCGGCACCGAGCGTGCGATGCGCATCTGGGTCGATCCGGCCAAGCTCGTGTCCTACGGCCTGAGCGTGGCCGAGGTCAATGCCGCCATCCGCGCCCAGAACGCACTGGTGCCCGCAGGGGGCTTGGGCGAGTTGCCCAACCTGACCGAGCAGACCGTGTCGGCCACCGTGGTGGTGGCAGGGCAACTCAGCAACGCCGAGCAGTTCGGCAACATCGTGCTGCGCGCCAAGGCCGATGGCGCCACCGTGCGTCTGAAAGACGTGGCCCGGGTTGAGCTGGGGGCGCAAAGCTACAGCGCGTATGCCCGCCTCAACGGCAAGCCTGCCTTGGGCATGGCCATCCAGCTCTCGCCCACCGGCAACGCGCTGGCCACGGCCACCGCGGCCAAGGCGCGTCTGGAAGAGCTGCGCAAGTACTTCCCCTCGGGCGTGGACTACTCCGTGCCCTATGACACCTCGGGCTTCATCAAGCTGTCCATCACCCAGGTCGTACAGACCCTAGTGGAAGCGGTGATCCTGGTGTTCCTGGTGATGTTCCTGTTCCTGCAGAACTGGCGCTACACCCTGATCCCGACGCTGGTCGTGCCGGTGGCCCTGTTGGGCACCTTCGGCGTGATGTCGGTGTTCGGCTTCTCCATCAACGTGCTGACCATGTTCGGCATGGTGCTGGCCATCGGCATCCTGGTGGACGACGCCATCGTGGTGGTCGAGAACGTCGAGCGCATCATGGTCGAAGAGGGGCTGTCCCCCCTGGCGGCCACCCGCAAGGCCATGGGCCAGATCAGCGGGGCCATCGTCGGCATCACCGTGGTGCTGGTTTCGGTGTTCATCCCGATGGCCTTCTTCTCGGGCTCGGTGGGCAACATCTACAAGCAGTTCTCGCTGTCGATGGTCGCCTCCATCCTGTTCTCGGCCTTCTTGGCCTTGACGCTGACTCCCGCGCTGTGCGCCACGCTGCTCAAGCCGGCCGCCGAAGATCACCACGAGAAGAAAGGCTTCTTCGGCTGGTTCAACCGCGCCTTCAGCTCGACCACGCACGGCTACGAAAGCTGGGCAGCCCGCCTGGTCAAGCGCGGTGGCCGTACCCTGATCATCTACGCCATCATCGTCGGGGCCGTGGGTTGGATGTATGTGCGCATGCCCACTTCCTTCCTGCCGGACGAAGACCAGGGCAGTCTGATCACCCTCGTGCAGTTGCCCGCAGGGGCCACGGCGCAGCGCACCGAAGCCGTGATGAAGCAGGTGGAGAGCTTCTACCTCAAGCAGTCCGAGGTCAAGTCTGTGGTCGGCGTGATCGGCTTCAGCTTCTCCGGCTCCGGCCAGAACGCCGGCCTGGCCTTCGTGACCCTGAAGGACCACCACGAGCGTGTGGGTGAGGCGCACAGCGCGCAGGCCCTGGCCAAGCGCGCCTTCGGGGCGCTGATGGGGGTGCGCGACGCCTTCATCTACCCTCTGGTGCCGCCGCCGATCATGGAGCTGGGCAACGCCACCGGTTTCGCCGTGCGCGTGCAGGACCGCGGCTCGCTGGGCCATGACACCCTGCTGGCCGCCCGCAACCAGTTGCTGGGCATGGCGATGCAAAGCCCCATCCTGACGGGCCTGCGCCCCGAAGGTCTGGAAGACGCGCCTCAGTTGCAGATCGACATCGACCGAGACAAGGCCAATGCCCTGGGCGTGGACTTTGGCTCGATCAGCGCTTCGCTGTCGTCCTCGCTGGGTTCGGCCTACATCAACGACTTCCCGAACGCCGGCCGGATGCAGCGCGTCATCGTGCAGGCCGACGCCAAGGACCGCATGCAGGCCGAAGACCTGTTGCGCATCAACGTGGTCAACAGCAGCGGGCAGAGCGTGCCCCTGTCGGCCTTTGCCACGACCCGCTGGGTGAGCGGGCAGATGCAGGCGGTGCGCTACAACGGTTATCCGTCGATGCGGATTTCGGGTGCGGCGGCGCCGGGCTACAGCTCGGGCGACGCCATGGCCGAGTTGCAACGCCTGGTCGATCAGTTGCCCCCGGGCATTGGCATCGAGTGGACGGGCCTGTCACGTGAAGAGCGCCTGTCGGGCTCGCAAGCCACCATCTTGCTGGTGTTCTCGCTGCTGGCGGTGTTCCTGTGCCTGGCCGCCCTGTACGAAAGCTGGTCCATCCCCGTGGCCGTGCTGCTGGTCGTGCCGCTGGGCATCCTGGGCTCGCTGCTGGGCGCCAACCTGCGTGACATGCCTAACGACGTCTACTTCAAGGTCGGCCTGATCACCATCATCGGCTTGTCGGCGAAGAACGCCATCCTGATCATCGAGTTCGCCAAGGAGTTGCAGGAAAAGGGCATGAGCCTGATCGACGCCACGCTGCGGGCCTGCCACCTGCGCTTCCGTCCGATCATCATGACCTCGCTGGCCTTCATCCTCGGCGTGTTGCCCCTGGTGCTGGCGTCGGGCCCTGGCTCGGCCAGCCAGCGCGCCATCGGCACCGGCGTGATGGGCGGCATGATCGCGGCCACCGTCCTCGCCGTGTTCTTTGTACCCGTGTTCTTCGTGGTGGTGCGGCGTTTCTTCCCGGGCAAGTCCGCCGCTGCCCCTGCTTCCGATGTGGAGACCGCTCATGACTAAGACCACTCGCCTGCTGCGCCCCGCCATCGCCGTGGCGGCGCTGCTGAGCCTGGCTGCCTGCTCGCTCACGCCCGACTACCAGCGCCCGGCCTTGGCCGTGCCCGAGCAGCTGCCCGCGACTTCGGCTGCGGCGTCTGCGTCGGCGCCGTCGGCGGCTGCCACCCAGGTGTCCGAGCTGCCCTGGAGCAGCTACTTCCCGGACACCCGGCTGCAAGGCCTGATCCGCCAAGCGCTGGACCAGAACCGTGACCTGCGCGTGGCCATGCTCAACATCGAGCAGCTGCGCGCCGCTTACCAGATCCAGAACGCCGACCGCTTCCCCACCCTGAGTGGCGTCGTCAGCGGTACACGAGGCCCTTCGTCGAATCCGCCCAACGACATCACCACCACCGTCACCGGTGGGGTGACGGTCTCTGCCTTCGAGCTGGATTTGTTCGGCCGCGTCAAGGCGCTCAGCGAGGCCGCTGCCGCCCAGGTGCTGGCCTCGGAAGAGGCGCGCAAGACCGCCCACATCAGCCTGGTCGCCGCCGTGGCCAACAGCTACTACGCCCTGTGGGCCGACCGCTGGCAGCTCGCCCTGGCCGAGCAGACCCTGAAAACGCGCGAAGACTCCTACAAGCTGCTCAAGCTCAAGTTCGACCACGGCGTGCTCAACGAGCTGGACCTGCGCTCCTCGCAATCCCTGGTCGAGGCCGCCCGCGTGACCCGGGCCCAGGCCCAGCGCCAGTGGGCGCAGGACCTCAACGCCCTGAACCTGCTGCTGGGCTCGCCCGCCCCGGCCGACCTGCTGCCGCCCGTGCCTCAGCTTGACGCCCAGGCCGTGGGTCGCAGTGCTGACACCCAGGCGGCCAGCCAGGCCGTGCTCGCCACCCTGTGGCCCGGCCTGAGCGAGCTGCCGGTGGGCCTGTCGTCCGAGGTGCTGCTGCAGCGCCCGGACATTGCGCAGGCCGAGCAACAGCTCATCGCCGCCAACGCCAACATCGGCGCCGCCCGCGCGGCGCGCTTCCCGCGCATCAGCCTGACGGCCAGCGCTGGCGTGGTCAGCGACTCGCTGTCCGGGCTGTTCGACGACGGCCGCAACGCCTGGAGCTTTGCCCCCGCCCTGAGCGTGCCGATCTTCGACGCAGGTCGCGCCAAGGCCGGCGTGGCCGTCGCCGAGGTCAAGCGCGACATCGCCGTGGCCCAGTACGACAAGGCCGTGCAGACCGCCTTCAAGGAGGTCGCCGACGCCCTGGTGGCCCGCCGCAGCTACGCCGAACAGGCCGAAGCGCAACTGGCCCAGGCCCAGGCTGAGGCCGCCCGTCTGCGCCTGTCCACCTTGCGTTACGACACCGGCGTCGCCAGCCAACTCGACCTGCTCGATGCCCAGCGTGCCCTGTTCAACAGCCAGCAGGCCTTGATCGCGGCCCAGCTGGCGCGTCAGCAGGCCCACATCGGCGTCTACAAGGCGCTGGGCGGGGGCTGGGTGGCGCAGCAGCAGAGCGCCGCCACAGCCCAGCCGGTCACGCCATAATTCCGGTGTGAACACCGCCGCCACCCTGACCCTGCGCGACCGCTGGTCGCTCTATCTTGACCTGATCCGCTGGGACCGCCCTCAGGGCTGGCTGCTGCTGCTGTGGCCCACCCTGATGGCCCTGTGGATCGCCGCGCAAGGCTTTCCGGGCTGGCACCTGCTGGCGGTCTTTACCGCTGGCACCATCCTGATGCGCAGCGCTGGCTGCGCCGTCAATGACTTCGCCGACAAGGACTTCGACCGCCACGTCGAGCGCACCGCCCAGCGCCCGCTCACCAGCGGCCGCATCTCCGTCAAGGAGGTCGTCCTCATCGGTGTGGTGCTGGCGCTGATCTCGTTCGCGCTGGTGCTCACCACCAATGCCGCCACCGTGGCGCTGTCCTTCGGGGCCCTGGCCGTCACCATCGTCTACCCCTTCACCAAGCGCTTCTTTGCCATGCCGCAGGCGGTGCTGGGCGTGGCCTACGCCTTCGGCATCCCGATGGCCTTCACGGCCGTGCGCAACGAGGTGCCGCCGGTGATGTGGTGGCTGCTGGCTGGCAAGCTGGCCTGGGTCATCGCTTACGACACCGAGTACGCCATGGTCGACCGCGACGACGACCTCAAGATCGGCATTCGCACCTCGGCCATCACGCTGGGGCGCTTCGACGTGGCGGGGGTCATGACGCTGTACGCGCTGTGCATCGCTTGCTGGTGGCAGGCGGGGCAGCTGGCGGGCCTGGGCTGGGTCTACGACCTGTCCCTGGTGGTGGCTGCGGCCCAGGCGCTGTACCACTTCACGCTCATCAAGGGCCGTGAACGTCTGGCCTGTTTCAAGGCCTTCCGCCTCAACCACTGGCTGGGTTTCAGTGTGTGGGTGGGCGTGGCCGCCGATCTGGCGTTGCGCGGCTGAGGGTCAACGCCCGAACTCGTCGCCCAACTCGGCGGCCCGCTGTTGCGCCGCCCGCATCGCGGCCACGAACGCGTCTTTCACGCCAGCCGACTCCAGATGGGTCAGCGCCGCATACGTGGTGCCGCCCTTTGAGGTCACGCGCTCACGCAACACCGCCGGGCTCACGTCCGACTGCTGAGCCAAGGCGGTCGAGCCCGCAAACGTGGCCTGGGCCAGCAGGCGACCTTGCTCGGCGCTCAGGCCCATGTCCTGCGCGGCCTGCATCATGGCCTCAATGAAATAGAACACATAGGCCGGTCCCGAGCCCGACAAGGCGGTCACCGCGTCCAGATCGGCTTCTTGCGCCACCCACAGGTGCGCACCCGTGGAGCGCACCATGTCTTCGATGGCCGCCCGTTCGTCGGCACTGACTTCGGCACGGGCGAACATGCCCGTCATGCCCTGGCCCACCAGCGCCGGTGTGTTCGGCATGGCGCGCACGATGCGCGGCGTGCCCAGCAGGCGGGCGATGTCGTCGGTGCGCAGGCCGGCCATCACGCTGTAGTGCAGGGCCTGGCTGGTCAACGGGGCATAGCTCTGCGCCGCGTCCTTGAACTGCTGCGGCTTGACGGCCCACACCACGGTGCGTGCCGTGCGCAGGGCCTCGTCCGGGCCGGCGGCCGTCTGCACGCCCAAGGTGTCGGTCAGGCGCTGACGCTGTTCGGCCACCGGATCAATGACCAGGATGCTGGTGGGGGCCGTGCCTTGGCGCAACAGGCCGCCGATGATGGCAGTGGCCATGTTGCCCCCGCCGATGAATGCGATGTCGATGGAGGTGCTCATGGTCGTCATCATGCCGCAATCGCGGCCGACTCCGGCCCGCCACCCGTCGGTCTCAACGCTGTCCAAACAGCGCCGTGCCCACCCGCACCATGGTCGAACCCTGCGCCACCGCGGCTTCCAGGTCGCCGCTCATGCCCATCGACAGCACGTCCAACGCCAGCCCGGCGGCGCGCAGTTGCTCAAACACCACGCGCACCTGCGCCAGCGCCTCGGCCTGCACCGCCGGGTCGGGCGAGGGCGCGGGCAGCGCCATCACCCCACGCAGCTGCAAACGGGGCAGGGCGGCCACGGCCTGTGCCAGGGCGAGCGCTTCGCCGGGCGCCACGCCACTCTTGCTCTCCTCGCCACTGGTGTTCACCTGAATGCACACCTGCAAGGGCGGCAGATGCGCCGGGCGCTGCTCACTCAGGCGCTGTGCAATCTTGAGCCGGTCCACGCTCTGCACCCAGTCAAAGTGCTCGGCCACCACGCGGGTCTTGTTGCTCTGCAGCGGGCCAATCAGGTGCCAGGTGATCTGCTCACGCAGGTCGGCCAGCTCGGCGATCTTGTCGAGCGCCTCTTGCACATAGTTTTCACCAAACCAGCGCTGCCCAGCGTGAAATGCGTCGCGCACCGTTACGGCTGGAAACGTTTTGCTCACCGCGAGCAGCGTGACACTGTCGGCAGGACGCCCCGTTTGTGCACACGCTGCCTGAATCCGGTTTCGTACGAGTTGCAGGTTGTTCGCGATCGTCGCCATAATGGGTCTGTAACGAATGACAGGTCGACATCATCCATGGATATCACCCAACTGCTGGCCTTCTCGGTCAAAAACAAGGCCTCTGACCTCCACCTGTCGGCAGGCCTGCCTCCCATGATCCGGGTGAACGGCGACGTGCGCCGCATCAACGTCGATGCGCTGGACCACAAGCAGGTCCACGAAATGATGTACGACATCATGAACGACGCGCAGCGCAAGCATTTCGAAGAGACGCTGGAGTGCGACTTCTCGTTCGAGATCCAGGGCCTGGCGCGTTTCCGCGTCAACGCCTTCAACCAGAACCGCGGCGCCGGCGCCGTGTTCCGGACCATTCCGTCCAAGATCCTGACCTTGGAGCAGCTCAACGCCCCCAAGATCTTCGGCGACCTGGCGCTCAAGCCCCGAGGCCTGGTGCTGGTCACCGGCCCCACCGGCTCGGGCAAGTCCACCACGCTGGCCGCGATGGTGAACCACCTCAACGAAACCGAGTACGGTCACATCCTCACGGTGGAAGACCCGATCGAATTCGTGCACGAGGCCAAGAAGTGCCTGATCAACCAGCGCGAAGTCGGCCCGCACACCATGAGCTTCTCGAACGCCCTGCGTTCGGCCCTGCGTGAAGACCCCGACTGCATTCTGGTGGGCGAATTGCGCGACCTCGAAACCATCCGCTTGGCCCTGACCGCCGCCGAAACCGGCCACTTGGTCTTCGGCACCTTGCACACCTCCAGCGCCGCCAAGACCATCGACCGCGTGGTCGACGTCTTCCCCGCCGCCGAAAAGGAAATGGTGCGCGCCATGCTGTCCGAGTCGCTGCAGGCCGTCATCTCGCAAACGCTGTGCAAGATCAAGGATGGCAGCGGCCGTGTCGCCGCCCACGAAATCATGATCGGCACCTCGGCCATCCGCAACCTGATCCGCGAAAACAAGATCGCCCAGATGTACTCGGCCATCCAGACCGGCAGCGGCCAGGGCATGCAGACCCTCGACCAGAACCTCGCCGACCTGGTGCGTCGCAACATCATCTCGCCGGCCGAGGCACGCGCCAAGGCCAAGATCCCCGAGAACTTCCCGGGCTGATCCCGGTCGCCGCCGGACGCACGCTGACTTTCACCGACCCCACAAAATCAGGACACCACCATGGAACGCGACCAGGCCTCCAAATTCATCAACGACCTGCTCAAACTCCTGATTTCGCGGGGCGGCTCCGACTTGTTCCTGACGGCCGAGTTTCCGCCTGCCATCAAGGTCGACGGCAAGATCAACAAGGTTTCGCCCCAACCCCTGAGTGGCTCGCACACCATGGCCCTGGCGCGTTCGATCATGAACGACAAGCAGGCCGCCGAGTTCGAGCGCACCAAGGAGTGCAACTTCGCGATCGCGCCCACCGGCATCGGCCGCTTCCGTGTCAACACCTACATCCAGCAAGGCCAGGTCGGCATCGTGCTGCGGGTCATCCCGGCACACCTGCCCACCATCGACGGCCTGGGCCTGCCCCTGATCCTCAAGGATGTGGCCATGGCCAAGCGCGGTCTGGTCATCTTCGTGGGCGGCACCGGCTCCGGTAAGTCCACCTCGCTGGCCGCCATGGTGGACCACCGCAACGAGAACTCCTACGGTCACATCATCACCGTCGAAGACCCGATCGAGTTCGTGCACCCGCACAAGAACTGCATCGTCTCGCAGCGCGAGATCGGCATCGACACCGAGGGTTGGGAACAGGCCCTCAAGAACACCCTGCGTCAGGCCCCCGACGTCATCCTGATGGGTGAAATCCGCGACCGCGAGACCATGGAGCACGCCATCCAGTTCTCCGAAACGGGTCACCTGTGCATGGCCACCCTGCACGCCAACAGTGCCAACCAGGCGCTTGACCGCATCATCAACTTCTTCCCCGAAGACCGTCGCGACCAACTGCTGATGGACCTGTCGCTGAACCTGCGTGCCCTCGTGTCGCAGCGTCTGCTGCCGCGCGAAGCCGGCAAGGGCCGGATCGCCGCCGTGGAAGTGATGCTGAACTCGCCGCTGATCGCCGACCTGATCTTCAAGGGCTCGGTGGGCGAGATCAAGGAGATCATGAAGAAGTCGCGCGAGCTGGGCATGCAGACCTTCGACCAGGCGCTGTTCGACCTCTACGAGGGCAACTACGTCACCTACGAAGACGCGCTGCGCAACGCCGACTCGCTCAACGACCTGCGCCTGCAGATCAAGCTGCACAGCCAGCGCGCCCGCAACCAGGATCTGTCGGCCGGCACCGAGCACTTCCAGATCGTCTGATCGGCGCCTTCACTCCGGGCGGTCTGGCGCCGCTCTGACACAATCGGCTCTCCATCCCGGAGAGCCCGATGAACGTCGCCGACAAGACCTACGAGCCCACCCCAGCCCGCCGCATCGCCTGCATCGGCCTGGGCACCATGGGCGCCCCCATGGCCGCCCACCTTCAGCGTGCCGGCCACAGTGTCACCGTCTACAACCGCACCGCGGCCAAAGCGGCTGCCTGGGTGCAGGCGCATGGTGGCCTGTCCGCCGCCACCCCGCGTGAAGCCGCTCAGGGCGCCGACATCGTCGTCACCTGCGTGGGCAACGACGACGATCTGCGCGAGGTCTGCACCGGACCGCAAGGCGTGTTCCACAGCCTCGCGCCTGGCGCGGTCGTCGTCGATCACACCACCACCTCGGCCGAAGTCGCCCGCGAGCTCGCGCAGGCCGCCCACGCGCGCGGCATCAGCTTCATTGACGCCCCGGTGTCCGGCGGCAACCTCGGCGCCCTCAACGGCGTGCTCACCGTCATGTGTGGGGGCGATGCCGAGGCCTATGCCCGCGTCCAGCCCGTGATCGCGGCTTACGCTCGCGCCATCACCCACCTCGGCGACAGTGGCGCGGGCCAGCTCGCCAAGATGGTCAACCAGATCGCCGTGGCCGGCTTGCTGCAAGGCCTGGCCGAAGCGCTGGCCTTCGGGCAAAAAGCCGGCTTGGACATGAACCAGGTGCTCAACGTGATCTCGCAGGGCGCCGCCAGCAGCTGGCAGATGGTCAACCGCGGCCCCACCATGATCGCCGACCAGTTCGACTTCGGCTTTGCCGTGGACTGGATGCGCAAGGACCTGGGGTTGGTGCTCGACGAAGGCCGACGCCTGGGCGCGCGCCTGCCCGCCACGGCGCTGGTCGATCAGTTCTATGCCGATGTGCAGGCCATGGGCGGCGGCCGCCTGGACACCTCCAGCCTGATCAAGCGCCTGCGTTGATCTCTCGGCATCGGCGCACGCACCCCGCGTGCGCCCCCGGTGACCGGGCGCCGGGCTTCACCAGCCCGGCCGAAGCCCGCTCAAGGCTGCGTGCTGTCGCTGGCGGCCGGGCTCACCGGCTTGGGCAGCTTGCGCGCCAGCTCGTCCTCGCTGATGATCTCGAACACCTTCACCACCCGGCGCACGCCGCTGATGGTCGACACCAGCTCGGCAGCGCGGTTGGCTTCGCGCTCGGTCACGATGCCCATCAGGTAGACATCCCCGCGCTCGACCACCACGTCGAAGGCATTGCTCATCAGGTCGCGCGCGTCCACCAGCGTGGCACGCACCTTGGTGGCCACCAGCACGTCGCTCGACCGTGAGGTCAGCGTGCTGCTGAGGCTCACGATCAGCTCATTGACCACCCCGGCCACGTTCTCGGTCTGTGCGGCCGCGGCCACAGCCGCCGCGCGGTCGGCTTCGGTCGGCACCTCACCGGTCAGCAGCACCCGACGGTTGTAGGCGTTCACGTTCACATTCCCGCGGTCTTTCAGCACCTCCCGAATGCGGTTGGCGGCCTTGATCTTGATGCCCTGGTCCTCCAGTTGCATGCCCGAGGTGCGGCGATCGGTGGCCACAAACGCGCCCCCCACGGCGGTGCCCAGCACCAGCGGGGCGCAGGCCGACAGACTCAGGGCAGCGGCCAAGGCCGCGGTCCAGCGCAGTACGGTGGGGGTGAAAGTCAAACGGGTCATCAGGCATCCTCTCCAAGCAGGTGGGTGTCCACGGCCGCACACAGGCCTTCCAGGGCCAGCCAGGCGATCGCAAACAGGGTGGATTCGCGCGTGCCCGGCAAGGGCACCCACACATCCGTGTCACGCAACAGCGGCCCCAGCGTGCGGGCCGCCTCTCCTGTGAAGACCACCAAAGTCAGGTCCAGTTCCGCGGCCGCTTCCGTGGCGGCCAGCAGATCGGGGTCATCGCGCTCCAGCGAAAACGCCAGCCACACATCACCGGGGTGGCCCAGTGCACGCACCTGCTGCGCCAAGGTGGATTGCATCGGTCCGGCCGGTGGCACCAGGGCCACGGCCGACAGGGGAGGGCGCTCGCGCCCCGTGCCCCGCACCAGCCAGGTGGCGGCCTGCTGGGCCAGCCAGGCGGCTTCGGCTTCACCGGCGCACAGGACCTTGCCGCCCGAGGTGATGGTGTGCATCAGGGCCAAGGCCGCGTAATTCAACTGCTGGGCCAACCGCTCGGACGACTGATACAGCCAGTCGGCGGTTTCCAGCAAAGGCTGCTGCAGATAAGACTGCTGAAAGGAGGAATCCGGCATGGCGGGGATGATACCCAGGGTTTGCCAGTCCCAGCCTCATGACGTCAGGACGCATCAAAGGCAGCGGGCAGCCAGGTCACGTCCTCACCGTCGATGGCCACCACGTCAAAGCGGCACGGCGGCCACACCTTGAGGGTGGACAGGTAAAACTGCGCGCCCAATACACAGCGCCGCTGCTTGCCCCGTGTCACCGTGGCCGCGGCCCCGCCATGGGTGCGTGCACTGCGCTGTCGCACCTCCACGAACACCAGCGTCCCTTCCGCGTCCGGAGCGCGCATGATCAGGTCCACCTCGGCCCCGCGTGCGCTCGGGCCGCGCGCCACCCGATAATTGCGCTCTACCAGCGTCAGGCCCTGCGCCAGCAAATGCTGCAGCGCCCGTTCCTCCGCCTCATCTCCCCGGGACTTTGTCGTGACCATCGATGCCAATCTGCTGCTCCAGGCGGCCCAACACGTGGCCGGCGGCCAACAGTATCCCAAAGGCGCGCTCTACCTCATCGCCACCCCCATCGGCAACCTGGCCGACATCACCCTGCGCGCCGTCCAGGCGCTCACGCTGGCCGACGTCGTCGCCTGCGAAGACACCCGTGTCACCGGCGGCTTTCTGCGCCACCTCGGCATGGACAAGCGCCTTCTGCCGCTGCACCAGCACAATGAAGTTGGCGGCGCCCAGGCCCTGATCGCGCTCATGCAGGCTGGTCAGCGCGTCGCCTATGTCAGCGACGCCGGCACCCCCGCCGTCTCCGACCCCGGCGCCCACCTCGTGCAAGCCGTACAGGCCGCCGGCCTCACCGTTGTGCCCCTGCCGGGCGCCAGCAGCGTCACCACCGCCATGAGTGTGGCCGGCGACACCGTCGCCCAGGGCTTTCGCTTCCTCGGCTTCCTGCCCGCCAAAGGCACCGCCCGCCAGGCCCAGTTGCGCGAGGTGCTCGGTCAGTCCCACAGCGTGGTGCTCTTCGAGGCCCCGCACCGCATCGACGCACTGGCCCGTGACCTCGTCGAGGTGCTGCCGCACGGCCGCCTCACGCTGTGCCGCGAACTCACCAAGCAGTTTGAAGAAATCGCCACGCTGCCCGTCGCCGACTTCCCCGCCTGGCTCACCGCCGAGGCCCACCGCCAGCGCGGCGAATTCGTCATCGTTGTGCACGCCCAGCCCGAAGAGGCGGCCGAGACCCTGCTCACGCCCGCGCAGGCCACGCTGTTGCAAGCCTTGGTGCAACACCTCCCCGTCAAGCAGGCTGCCGGCCTGCTGGCCGATGTCACCGGCCTGCCGCGCAAAGCCCTGTACGAGCAGGCCCTGACCTACCGCCAGGCCGACGACGCCCGCTGACGCACCGCGCGCCCCTCGCTCCCGCGAGCAGGGGTCCGGAGCAACCCGCGAAATCAGGGTTCTCCAGTTGTGACATCGCCCGTATCCCAAATGACAGTCTGGGCTACCGTGCGCCTGACATGGCGCACTCACCGGGAGCCCTCCATGACCTTGTCCCTCCTTCGTCGCGGCCTGACCGCGCTGCTGCTGCTTGCGACACTGTCCGTCGCCCAGGCCGGCACCACCGCCCAGACCCGCCACCCCATCGTGCTGGTCCACGGCTTCATGGGCTTCAACACCGTCCTCGGCATCCCTTACTGGTACAAGATCCCCGAGGCCCTGCGCAAAGAGGGCGCCACCGTCTACATCGCCTCCGTCAACCCCGCCCAGACCACCGAATACCGCGGCGAAGAGCTGATCCGTCAGCTGCAGCAATGGGCGGCGCGTGACGGCGCCCAGAAGTTCAACCTCATCGGCCACAGCCATGGCGGACCCACCGTGCGCTACGCCGCGGGCGTCATGCCTGCCATGGTCGCCAGCGTCACCACCGTGGCCGGCGCCAACTTCGGCTCCCAAGTGGCCGACCAGCTCGAAGCCAACATGACCCCGGGGGCCCTGTTCGAGCAAACCGCCACCACCCTGGCCAAGCTGATCTCCTTCCTCAACGGCACCCCCAGCACCTCCGACGTCAACCTGCGCGACGCCGTCGATTCCCTCAGCGCCACGGGCCTGGCCAAGTTCAACGCCCGCTTCCCCGCCGGTGCGCCGACCACCCCCTGCGGCAGCGGCCCCGAGGTCGCCGCCGTCGACGGACACCCGATCCGCTGGTACTCCGTCTCCGGCACGTCGGTCAAAACCAACTTCTGGGACATCTCCGACGCGCTGCTCGACACCTTCGCCTCGCAGTACTTCACCGAGGCGCACGACGGCCTCGTGGGCCGCTGCGCCAGCCACTGGGGCAAGGTCCTGAAGGACAACTACGACTGGAACCACCTCGACGAGATCAACCAGGTCTTCGGTCTGGTCGGCCGCAACGCCCCCAGCCCGCTGGCCTTCTACGTCCAGCACGCCAACCGCCTCAAGCAGGTCGGCCTGTAAGCCGTCCGCCGCAGCAGCGCCCCCTCGTCTCGTTGCCCTTGACCGTGAGCCCCATTCGTCCCCTGCTGATGATCTCTCGGCGCCCCCTGATCGTCTGGGGACTGGCGGGCGCGGGCTTGCTGGCCGCTTTGATGCTGACCTGGAGCGTGCTCAAGAGGGGCGGTGAGTCGGCGCCGTCCGTGCAAGCGGGCCGCGCTGAGCTGGCCGGCGCCGCGTCCGGCATGGCCCCCCTCATCACGTCGGGGCATGCCGCCGCCGCGCCGATGCCCGCTGGCCTCACCCCGGCGCAAACGCGCGAGCGCCTGTTTCGCCACGGCTCCCTGGCCGGCACCAGCCCCACCGGTGACTGGTGCGTGCGCGCCGGGCAAGTTCAGCCCTGCGAGGCCCTGCGTCACCGCTTTGAGTACTACCTGCTCGCCCAGGGCGAAGTCGCGTCCGACGACCTGCGTGCCCTCGTGGCAGACGAAGTCAAGCGCACGCACGGCCCCGCGCCGGTGGCCGAGGTCCTTGCCCTCTGGGATCGTTACCTGACGCTGCGTGCCCACCCCTACCGCACGGTGTTTGACCCCCACAACCTCGCCACCTGGCGCGCCTTGCTCGACGAACAGCAGCGCACCCGCCGCCAGATCCTCGGCGACACCTGGGCCCAGGCCTTCTTCGCCTCCGAGGAAACCGAGGCCCGAAGCGATCTTGCACACCTCGAACGCGGCGCCCCCTTGCCGGCCGACCCGGGCCTGCCCGTCCCATCCGCTGTGCCGGGCGCCGCCGCAGGCCCCCCTCACGCTGTCCACACCGATCGCGTCGCGCGCTACGGCGCCGCCGCGGCCGATCGCCTCGCTCAGGCCGACGCGCAATGGGTTGACTGGACCCGTCGCCTGCAGACCGTGCAAAGCGAATGGGCGCGCCTGCAAGCCGCCCCCGAGCTCTCCTGGTCACAGCGGCGCCAGGCCATCGACGCGCACATTCAGATTCATTTCCGCCCTGACGAGCGCCGCCGCGTCGAGGCCCTGCTGGCACTCTGAAACGCTGGCAGGGAGGGCTTCGCGTCTTCGCCGCGCAGCCGCACGCCGCCATGCCTACAATGCGCCCATGATCGCCGTTGACGCCACCATCGCCCGCCTCCAGACTGCCCGTGAGCTGCTGCTCGCTCCCTACCAGCTGGACGAGTCCACCCTGCTCAAGGCCCTGCAGGTCATCACCGCCCACCGCGTGGACGATGCCGACCTCTACTTCCAGTACACCCGCAGCGAAGGCTGGAGCCTGGAAGAGGGCATCGTCAAGTCCGGCAGCTTCGGCATTGACCAGGGTGTCGGCGTGCGCGCCATCTCCGGCGAGAAGACCGCTTTCGCCTACTCCGATGACATCTCGGAAGCGGCCCTGCTTGACGCGGCCCGCACGGTGCGCACCATCGCCGCAGCCGGTCAAAGCCGCAAGGTCAAGGTCGGTGAGCCTCGCGTCGCCCCCAGCCGCACCCTCTACCCGGCCTTCGACCCCATCGCCTCGCTCGACAGCGCCGCCAAGGTCGCCCTGCTGGAAGACGTCGAACGCCGCGCCCGCGCCAAGGACCCCCGTATCGTCCAGGTCATGGCTGGCCTTGGCTGCGAATACGACGTTGTCATGGTCGCCCGCGCCGACGGCACCATGGCCGCCGACGTCCGCCCCCTGATCCGCCTCTCCCTCACCGTCATCGCCGAACAGCACGGCCGCCGCGAAGTCGGCTCGGCCGGCGGCGGTGGCCGCTACGACCTCGGCTACTTCAGCCAGGCCGTCACCCAGACCTATGTGGACCAGGCCGTCCACGCCGCCCTCGTCAACCTCGAAGCCCGTCCTGCCCCCGCTGGCGAAATGACGGTCGTCCTCGGCAACGGCTGGCCCGGCATCCTCCTGCACGAAGCCGTCGGCCACGGCCTGGAGGGTGACTTCAACCGCAAGGGCTCCAGCGTCTTCTCCGGCCGCATCGGCCAGCGCGTCGCCGCCAAGGGCGTCACCATCCTCGACGACGGCACGATCCCCGACCGCCGCGGCTCGCTCAACATCGATGACGAAGGCCACGCGACTCAGCGCACTGTCCTCATCGAAGACGGCATCCTGCGCAACTACATGCAGGACGCCACCAACGCCCGCCTGATGAAGACCGCGCCCACTGGCAACGGCCGCCGCGAAAGCTACGCCCACCTGCCCATGCCCCGCATGACCAACACCTACATGCTGGCCGGTGACAAGGATCCGCAGGAAATCGTCGCCTCCATCGACCGCGGCCTCTACGCCGTCAACTTCGGCGGGGGCCAGGTCGACATCACCAGCGGCAAGTTCGTCTTCTCCGCCTCCGAGGCCTACTGGGTCGAAAACGGCAAGATCCAGTACCCCGTCAAGGGAGCCACCCTCATCGGCAACGGTCCCGACGCCATGACCCGTGTCAGCATGATCGGCAACGACCTGGCGCTCGACCCCGGTGTGGGCACCTGCGGCAAAGAAGGCCAGAGCGTGCCGGTTGGTGTCGGCCAGCCCACACTGCGCATCGAAGGCCTGACTGTCGGCGGCACCGCCTGATTTCCACCGTCCCGGCGCACGTCAGCGCAGGGACGATTCGCCCCTTGCGATTTTTTGCAGGAAGTGCTTGACCCCGTGTCGGCTCCTCATGCATAATGCAAGGCTTCGCTGCTCAAGCGATCAATTTCGGCCTGGTTACCCTCGCTGGCTCGTTGTAAGACTCAAATTGCAACAAGCAGGCGCTGCGGCAGGATTCACGAGGTTGTGAGCTTTTGCAGATCCGCCCGTTCTACGGGCCCAAGACTGACCGTTCGTTGTTGCGTAAGTGGTTTGCGCAGCCGATCGGGCCAAGTTGGGGTACACCATGATCCAAATGCAATCGCGACTTGACGTCGCTGACAACACGGGTGCTAAGAGCGTCATGTGCATCAAGGTGCTCGGTGGCTCAAAGCGTCGTTACGCCGGTATTGGCGACATCATCAAGGTCAGCATCAAAGAAGCTGCACCGCGTGGTCGCGTCAAAAAGGGCGAGGTTTACAGCGCTGTGGTCGTCCGCACTGCCAAGGGTGTTCGTCGTCAAGACGGCTCTCTGGTGAAGTTTGATGGCAATGCCGCCGTGCTGCTGAACGCAAAGCTGGAGCCGATCGGCACCCGCATCTTCGGCCCCGTGACGCGTGAACTGCGTTCCGAGCGCTTCATGAAGATCGTGTCGCTGGCTCCCGAGGTTCTGTAATCCCTCGGCGCAACGCAAAGGACAGCTCTTATGAACAAGCTCAAGACAGGCGACCAGGTCATTGTTCTGACCGGCCGTGACAAAGGCAAGCGTGGCACTGTGTCCGCTCGCGTGGATGTCGACCATCTGTTGGTCGAAGGCGTGAACGTTGCCAAAAAGCACGTCAAGCCGAACCCTCTGAAGGGCACCACCGGCGGCATCGTTGACAAGACCATGCCCATCCACCAGTCCAACGTGGCAATTTTCAACCCTGCTTCCGGCAAGGCTGACCGCGTCGGTATCAAGCTCCTGGAAGACGGCAAGAAAGTGCGCGTCTACAAGTCCAGCGGCGAAGAAATCAAGGCTTGAGGTCAAAAATGGCTCAAACACAAGCTCGCCTGCAGCAGTTTTACCGCGAAAAGGTCGTCCCCGACCTGATGGCCAAGTTCGGCTACAAGTCGATCATGGAAGTGCCGCGTCTGACCAAGATCACCCTGAACATGGGTGTCTCGGAAGCCGTGTCGGACAAGAAGGTCATGGAGCACGCCGTCGGCGACCTGACCAAGATCGCTGGCCAAAAGCCCGTGGTCACCATGTCCCGCAAGCCCATCGCCGGCTTCAAGATCCGCGAAAACATGCCCATCGGCTGCATGGTCACCCTGCGTGGTGCCACCATGTTCGAATTCCTGGACCGTTTCGTCACCATCTCGCTGCCTCGCGTTCGTGACTTCCGCGGTATCTCGGGTCGTTCTTTTGACGGTCGCGGCAACTACAACGTCGGCGTCAAGGAACAGATCATTGTCCCGGAAATCGAATACGACAAGATCGACGCCATCCGTGGTCTGAACATCAGCATCACGACGACGGCCAAGACCGACGACGAAGCGAAGGCTCTGCTGGCTGCTTTCAAGTTCCCGTTCAAGAACTGAGGTACATCGTGGCAAAAGTATCCTTGAAGCAACGCGAAGAAAAGCGCGAAAAGCTGGTTGCCAAGTACGCACAAAAGTACGCCGAACTGAAGGCCATCATCGATGACGCCAAGAAGTCGGAAGAAGAGCGTTACGCCGCCCGTCTTGAGCTGCAAAAGCTGCCCCGCAATGCCAACCCGACCCGTCTGCGCGCTCGCTGCAACCTGACTGGTCGCCCCCGTGGCACTTTCCGTCAGTTCGGTCTGGGTCGCACCAAGATCCGTGAATTGGCTTTCGCTGGCGACATCCCCGGTGTCACCAAGGCGAGCTGGTAATCCCAGCAGGTCACGAACAGGAGTTATCCCATGAGCATGAGTGATCCCATCGCCGACATGCTGACACGCATCCGCAACGCCCAAATGGTCTCCAAGACCGGTGTTGCCATGCCGTCGTCCAAGCTGAAAGTCGCGATTGCCCAGGTCCTGAAGGACGAAGGCTACATTGACGGTTTCGCCGTCACCGGCGAGGCTGCAAAGCCCACGCTGGAAATCTCGCTGAAGTACTACGCTGGTCGCCCGGTCATCGAGCGCATCGAGCGTGTCTCTCGCCCCGGTCTGCGCATTTACAAGGGCCGTCACGACATCCCTCAGGTCATGAATGGCCTGGGTGTGGCAATCGTGACCACCCCCAAGGGTGTGATGACCGACCGCAAGGCTCGCGCCGCCGGTATCGGTGGTGAAGTGCTCTGCTACGTCGCCTAATCGAGGAGCAATCGCAATGTCCCGCGTTGGAAAAATGCCGATCGCCGTCCCTCAAGGTGTGGACGTCCAGATCACCCCAGCCGCCGTCACCGTCAAGGGCAGCCTCGGTACGCTGAGCCTGCCTGCCAACAGCCTGGTTGTCGTCTCGAACGAAGCCGGTCAGTTGAAGGTGGCCCCGGCTAACGACACCGCCGCCGCCAATGCCATGTCCGGCACCTTCCGTGCCCTGCTGAACAACACCGTCAACGGTGTCAGCAAGGGTTTCGAGAAGAAGCTGACCCTGGTGGGTGTGGGCTTCCGTGCCCAGGCACAAGGTCAAAAGCTGAACCTGCAGATCGGTTTCTCTCACCCCGTGGTGAAGGACATGCCTGCTGGTATCAAGGTTGAGACGCCGGCCCCGACCGAAATCCTGATCAAGGGTTCCGATCGCCAGGTCGTTGGTCAGATCGCCGCTGAAATTCGCGCCTTCCGTCCGCCAGAGCCGTACAAGGGCAAGGGCATCCGGTACGCCGACGAGCGTGTGGTCATCAAAGAGACCAAGAAGAAGTAAGGAGCTGATTCATCATGGCAACAAGCAAGAAGGAACAGCGCCTGCGTCGCGCACGCCAGACGCGTGCCCGCATCGCCCTGCAAGGCGCTGTGCGTCTGACGGTCTTCCGCACCAACCTGCACATCTACGCCAGCGTGATTTCTGGCGACGGCAGCAAGGTCCTGGCCACCGCCTCGACCGCCGAGAAGGAAGTGCGCGAGCAACTCAAGGCTTCGGGTGGCAACGCCGCCGCTGCTGCCTTGATCGGCAAGCGCATCGCCGAGAAGGCCAAGGCTGCTGGCGTCGAGAAGGTCGCTTTCGACCGCGCTGGTTACCAGTATCACGGTCGTGTGAAGGCCTTGGCTGAAGCCGCGCGTGAAGCCGGTCTTCAGTTCTAAGCCGCGTCGGCAACCGGAAGGAATTTCAAATGGCTAAGTTTCAACCCAAGGTAGCGGACGAAGGTCGCGACGACGGTCTGCGCGAGAAGATGATCCAGGTGAACCGCGTGACCAAAGTGGTCAAGGGCGGTCGGATCATGGGCTTCGCAGCCCTGACCGTGGTCGGCGACGGCGATGGCCGCGTTGGCATGGGCAAGGGTAAGGCGCGTGAAGTGCCTCTGGCCGTGCAAAAGGCGATGGACCAAGCCCGTCGCAACATGGTCAAGGTCTCGCTCAAGAACGGTTCCGTGCACCACAACATCCGTGGCGAACACGGTGCAGCCAAGGTGCTGCTGGCCCCGGCGCCCGCCGGTACCGGCATCATCGCTGGCGGCCCGATGCGCGCTGTGTTTGAAGTGATGGGCGTGACCGACATCGTGGCCAAGAGCCTCGGTTCGAGCAACCCCTACAACATGGTTCGCGCCACGTTCGACGCCCTGAACAAGGCGACGACCCCGGCCGAAGTCGCTGCCAAGCGTGGTCTGAACGTTGAAGACATCTTCAACTGATCGCGGGAGAGCTGAGATGAGCGAAAAGAAAACTGTCACCGTCAAGCTGGTGCGCAGCCCGATCGGCACCCGTGCCGATCACCGCGCCACCGTGCGTGGTCTGGGTCTGCGTGGCATGAACAGCACGTCTGTCCTGGAAGACACGCCTGCTGTCCGCGGCATGATCAACAAGATCAGCTACATGGTCGTGGTGCTGTAAGCACTTTGACACTGGGGAACACCATGGAACTCAATAGCATCAAGCCCTCCGCAGGCGCCAAGCATGCCAAGCGCCGTGTTGGCCGCGGCATCGGCTCTGGCCTGGGCAAGACCGCTGGTCGCGGTCACAAGGGTCAGAAGTCGCGTTCGGGCGGCTACCACAAGGTGGGTTTCGAAGGCGGTCAAATGCCTTTGCAACGTCGCCTGCCCAAGCGTGGCTTCAAGTCGCACCTGCTGAAGTACAACGCCGAAATCACCCTGTCCGAGCTGCAAGCTCTGGGCGCGGCTGAAGTCGACGTTCTGTCGCTGAAGGCAGCCGGCCTGATCCCCCAGATCGCCAAGGTGGTCAAGGTGATCAAGTCGGGCGAACTGTCGGCCAAGGTTGTGCTCAAGGGCATCGGCGCGACCGCCGGCGCCAAGGCTGCGATCGAAGCTGCTGGTGGCTCGCTGGCTGAATAAGCCAACGGACACGACGCGAACTTAAGACAGAGAACGGACTCAGCGTGGCAACTTCTCCCACACAACTGGCTCAAAGCGGTAAGTATGGCGACCTGCAACGTCGCTTGGTCTTTCTGCTGCTCGCCTTGGTGGTCTACCGCATCGGGGCGCACATCCCCGTGCCCGGTATCGACCCGGCGCAGCTGCAACAGTTGTTCAAGGGGCAGCAAGGCGGCATCCTGAGTCTGTTCAACATGTTCTCGGGCGGAGCGCTGTCGCGCTTCACCGTGTTCGCGCTGGGCATCATGCCCTACATTTCTGCGTCCATCATCATGCAGATGATGGGCTATGTGGTACCGACCCTCGAAGCCTTGAAGAAGGAAGGCGAGGCCGGCCGCCGCAAGATCACCCAGTACACGCGTTTTGCGACGCTTGGCTTGGCCTTGTTCCAGTCCTTCGGCATTGCCGTGGCCCTGGAGGGCACGCCTGGTCTGGTGATCGACCCTGGTTTTGGTTTCCGCATGACTGCGGTGATCAGCCTGACTGCCGGCACCATGTTCCTCATGTGGCTGGGTGAGCAAATCACCGAACGCGGGCTGGGCAACGGCATTTCGATCCTGATTTTTGGCGGTATCGCTGCGGGCCTGCCCTCTGCCATGGGTGGTCTGTTCGAGCTGATCCGCACCGGTGCCATGAGCATCCCGGCCGCCATCTTCATCCTGGCGCTGGTGGTTCTGGTGACCTACTTGGTGGTGTTTGTCGAGCGGGGTCAGCGCAAGATCCTGGTCAACTACGCCAAGCGTCAGGTTGGCAACCGTGTCTACGGTGGTCAGTCTTCGCACCTGCCCTTGAAGATCAACATGGCTGGCGTGATCCCCCCGATCTTCGCTTCCTCGATCATCCTGCTGCCGACGACCGCAGTGAGCTGGTTTGCCACCGGTGACAGCATGCGTTGGCTCAAGGACATCGCTGGCATGTTGTCGCCTGGTCAGCCGATCTACGTGATTCTGTATTCTGTTGCGATCGTCTTCTTCTGTTTCTTCTACACGGCCCTGGTGTTCAACAGCCGAGAAACCGCAGACAACCTGAAGAAGAGCGGCGCCTTCATTCCTGGCATTCGCCCCGGCGACCAGACTGCCCGTTACATCGACAAGATTCTCGGCCGTCTGACCCTGGTGGGTGCGGTGTACATCACGGCCGTGTGCCTGCTGCCCGAGTTCCTCGTGCTCAAGTACAACGTTCCGTTCTATTTCGGTGGGACGTCCTTGCTCATCATCGTGGTTGTCACCATGGATTTTTGGGCTCAGGTTCAGTCTTACGTCATGTCTCAGCAGTACGACTCGCTGCTGAAGAAGGCAAGTTTCAAGTCAAACTGAAACGCACCAGCTCAGCTGGTGTCATGAAGGACCAGGCGAGTTGTTCGCTTGGTTGAGTCAGGGCACTGATCTCCTCGAATGGGTGTCACGTGCTTCTTCACCACAGTTTGGATGAGGGCCAGCTGGCTGCATCACTTCCAAGCGTTCCGCTTTTGCATTACAATCGCGGATTGCTCTGGCCAAAAGTGACGTTGACTGCTTGCCGTACGATTTGAGTCGTGCTCGCATCGTGTTCCGGGCGAAGTGAGCTTGAATTAGTTGACCCCGGAAACGTGGGCGAATTTCCGTTGAGAGATCAACGGTTCAGGAGAAGACCATGAAAGTCTCGGCATCCGTCAAGAAGATGTGCCGTAATTGCAAAATCATCCGCCGCAAGGGCGTGGTTCGCGTGATTTGCACCGACCCGCGTCACAAGCAGCGTCAAGGCTAACCGCCTGACCTGGCGACGACACAAGCGTTCAGAGGACAGTTATGGCACGTATTGCTGGCATCAACATTCCGCCGCACAAGCATACCGAAATCGGTCTGACTTCGATCTACGGCATTGGTCGCACCACCGCGCAGAAGATCTGCTCGGCGGCCGGCATTCCCTTCAACAAGAAGATCAAGGAATTGACCGACGGCGACCTGGAAAAGATTCGGGAAGAAGTGGGCAAGCTCACCATTGAAGGTGACCTGCGCCGCGAGCTCTCGATGAACATCAAGCGACTGATGGACCTGGGCTGCTACCGCGGCTTCCGTCACCGTCGTGGTCTGCCCCTTCGTGGCCAACGCACTCGCACCAACGCTCGCACTCGCAAGGGTCCGCGTAAGGCGATCGCTGGCAAGAAGTGATCAGGCTAAGCGACTGAGTTCAAGAGAGATAAATCATGGCTAAAGCACCTGCGAACAGCGCTGCACGTCGTGTGAGCAAGAAGGTCCGCAAGAACATTGCTGACGGTATTGCCCACGTGCACGCATCCTTCAACAACACCATCATCACCATCACGGACCGTCAGGGCAACTCCCTGTCTTGGGCTTCGTCTGGTGGTCAAGGCTTCAAGGGCTCGCGTAAGTCCACGCCGTTCGCTGCCCAGGTGGCTGCTGAAGTGGCAGGTCGCGCAGCTCAGGAGCAAGGCATCAAGAACCTCGATGTCGAGATCAAGGGCCCCGGTCCTGGTCGCGAGTCGTCGGTGCGCGCTCTGGCTTCGCTGGGCATCCGCATCGCTTCGATCTCTGACGTGACGCCCGTGCCGCACAACGGCTGCCGTCCTCAGAAGCGTCGTCGCATCTGATGTGATTTGCAGGCCCGCCTTCCCGGCGGGTCGCTCCACACCTCGCAGGTCATGGTGACATGGCCAGCGAGGTTGTTTCGTTGTGTATTTCTGACGCGCCTTTGCGGGTGCTCGGAGAGTGCAACTCGCTTGCTATAATGGCAGGCTCTTTGCGGTTGCGCGGCTGTGGCGATTTGTCGTCCGGGCCGTGACCGATAAGCCCACCGTCTGCGCAGGTGTTCATCGCCGCCAGACTCGCGTCGGCCCATGGCTGACGTCAGACAGATTACAAGGACACGAAAAGTGGCACGTTACCTCGGACCCAAGGCCAAGCTGGCCCGCCGTGAAGGCACCGACCTGTTTTTGAAGAGCGCCCGTCGCCCCATCAGCGACAAGGCCAAGTTTGACACGAAGCCTGGCCAGCACGGCCGCACTTCGGGCTCGCGCACTTCGGACTACGGTCTGCAACTGCGTGAAAAGCAGAAGGTCAAGCGCATGTACGGCGTGCTGGAGAAGCAATTTCGCCGCTACTTCGCTGAAGCCGAGCGTCGCAAGGGCAACACCGGTGCCAACCTGCTGACCCTGCTGGAATCGCGTCTCGACAACGTCGTCTACCGCATGGGCTTTGCCTCTACCCGCGCCGAAGCTCGCCAGCTGGTGGGCCACAAGGGTGTGGTCGTGAACGGTCAAGTCGTGAACATCCCGTCCTTCCTGGTCAAAACCGGCGACGTGGTCGCTGTGCGTGAAAAGGCCAAGAAGCAAGTGCGCGTTCAGGAAGCTTACAAGCTGGCCGAGTCGATCGGCATCCCTGGCTGGGTCCAGGTCGACGGCACCAAGCTCGAAGGCGTGTTCAAGAAGAGCCCGGACCGCGACGAGTTCGGCTCCGACATCAACGAATCGTTGATCGTCGAACTGTATTCTCGTTGATGCACCCCACAGGCTGCACTGCACGGCGTTGCGTCGTGTCGTGCGGCCTTGTGCATTTGTATTTCAGGGCCGGAGCAGGTGCTCCGGTTGGTCCAGCGGCCTTATCGGTGTAACGAGCCGAGGGTATTGACAGGAAGACCTCATGCAAACCAATTTGCTGAAACCCAAAGCCATCCAGGTGGAACCGCTGGGCGGTAACCGCGCCAAGGTCACGCTCGAACCGTTCGAGCGCGGCTATGGTCACACCCTGGGCAACGCGCTGCGTCGCGTGCTGCTGTCGTCGATGGTCGGTTTCGCGCCCACGGAAGTCACCATTGCTGGCGTCCTGCACGAGTACTCCGCCATCGATGGCGTTCAGGAAGATGTGGTTCACATCATGCTGAACCTCAAGGGCGTGGTGTTCCGCCTGCACAACCGTGACGAAGTCACGCTGGTGCTGCGCAAGGATGGTGAAGGCCCGGTCACGGCCGCTGACATCCAGACGCCGCACGACGTCGAGATCATCAACCCCGGTCATGTGATTGCCCACCTGTCGCAAGGTGGCAAGCTGGACATGCAGATCAAGGTCGAAAAGGGCCGTGGTTATGTGCCGGGCAACGTCCGTCGCTATGGCGAGGAAAGCAGCAAGGCCATTGGCCGCATCGTGCTGGACGCCTCGTTCTCGCCGGTTCGCCGCGTGAGCTACACGGTCGAGAGCGCCCGTGTGGAACAGCGTACTGACCTGGACAAGCTGGTCATGGAAATCGAAACCAACGGCGCCATCACGCCTGAGGAGTCGATCCGCGCTTCCGCCAAGATCCTGGTGGAACAGCTGGCTGCGTTCGCGCACCTGGAAGGCAACGATCTGCAGACGCTGATCGATGCGCCGAAGTCCAGCGCCGTGTTCGATCCGATCTTGCTGCGTCCGGTGGACGAGCTGGAACTGACCGTGCGTTCGGCGAACTGCCTGAAGGCCGAGAACATCTACTACATCGGCGACCTGATCCAGCGTACCGAGACCGAGCTGCTCAAGACCCCGAACCTGGGTCGCAAGTCGCTCAACGAGATCAAGGAAGTTCTGGCTTCTCGTGGTCTGGCTTTGGGCTCGCGCCTGGAAGCCTGGCCGCCCCAAGGGCTCGACAAGCGTTGATTTTTGAAAGAGCGTGATCCACACCGGATCACGCGGTGCACCCGGCGGTACCTTGAAACGGCCGTCGGTTTTTATAAGTAAGAAAGGACTAGCACCATGCGTCACGGACACGGACTCCGTAAACTGAACCGCACTTCGTCGCACCGTCTGGCGATGCTGCGCAACATGGCCAACTCGCTCATCGAGCACGAAGCCATCAAGACCACCGTCCCCAAGGCCAAGGAACTGCGTCGCGTTGTCGAGCCGCTGATCACCCTGGCCAAGGAGCCGACCGTGGCCAACAAGCGTCTGGCTTTCGACCGTCTGCGTAACCGCGACAACGTCGTCAAGCTGTTCAACGTGCTGGGCCCCCGCTTTGCCAAGCGTCCGGGCGGCTACACCCGTATCTTGAAGATGGGCTTCCGCGTGGGCGACAACGCTCCGATGGCCTACATGGAGCTGGTTGAGCGCACCGAAGAAGCTGCTGTTGAAGCCGCTGCTGAATAAGCACACTGGCGTTTGACCGCCTGAAGCCCGTCACGTGCAAGCGTGGCGGGTTTTTTCTTGGCTGAACGGTTGGCGTCCTTCGCGACGTGCCTCCGGATCCGCCAGTGCGGTGGCGGGGCATCTGGGGCCATTTCGGCCTTTTTTTGGACGCCACTGGTCAAGTGGCACAAGTTGTGTCATAATAACTTTCTCTGTCGCGGGGTGGAGCAGTCTGGTAGCTCGTTGGGCTCATAACCCAAAGGTCGTTGGTTCAAATCCGGCCCCCGCAACCAAAAAATTTGGCGAAAGCCTTGAGAAAGTGGCTCTATCAGCAGCTTTCTCAAACCAGTGCACGGTGCGCCCCTTGTGGTCGGCATCGTGAAGTCAGAAGTTGCTTCTGGCGCGTCACCTCTGTCGCGGGGTGGAGCAGTCTGGTAGCTCGTTGGGCTCATAACCCAAAGGTCGTCGGTTCAAATCCGGCCCCCGCAACCAAGTTCAAAGGCCCTCGCAAGAGGGCCTTTTTCCTTGGTGTTGTTGGTTTGCTGGGTGCGTGACGTCGCGACGTTGCGGCCCGACTCAGCCCGCGCTCAAGTCGATTGGGCCATGGCCCGGGCGATGACAATGCGCTGGATGTCGCTGGCGCCTTCGTAGATCTGGCAGACCCGGACGTCGCGGTAGATGCGCTCAACCGGGAAGTCACTCACGTAGCCATAGCCACCGTGGATCTGGATGGCGTCGGAGGCGACCTTCTCCGCCATCTCAGAGGCAAATAGCTTGGCCATGGAAGCCTCGGTCAGGCAGGGCTGGCCGGCGTCTTTCAGTTGCGCGGCGCGCCAGACCATCAGGCGCGCGGCATCGACCTGGGTGGCCATGTCGGCGAGGCGGAAGCTGACGGCCTGGTGCTTGATCAGCGGTTTGCCGAAGGATTCGCGTTGGCGGGCGTAGGCGACAGCTGCTTCCAGGGCGGCGCGCGCCATGCCGATGCACTGGGCGGCGATCCCGATGCGCCCGGCCTCCAGTTGCGACAAGGCGATGCGATAGCCCTCGCCGGGGGCGCCGATGAGGGCATCGCGGGGCACGCGGCAGTTCTCGAAAATGATCTGGGCCGTGTCACTGGCGTGTTGGCCCAACTTGTCTTCGACGCGGGCGACGATGTAGCCGGGCGTGGCCGTCGGCACCAGAAAGCAGGAGATGCCTTTCTTGCCGGCACTTTTGTCGGTGACGGCCAGCACGATGGCGACATCGGCGTGCTTGCCGGTGGTAATGAACTGTTTGACGCCGTTGAGCACCCAGTGGTCGCCGTCGAGGGTGGCGGTGGTGCGGATGGCCGAGGCGTCGGAGCCGACGTGGGGCTCGGTCAGGCAGAAGCAGCCCAGCGCCTCGCCCTTGGCCAGCGGCACCAGCCAGCGCTGCTTTTGCGCTTCGCTGCCGTACTTGGCGGTGATGCCGCAGGGCAGCGAGTTCTGGACGCTGACGATGGTGGAGGTGGCGCCATCGCCGGCGGCGATCTCTTCGATGGCCAGTACGAGGCTCATGTAGTCCAGGCCGGCGCCGCCATAGGCCTCGGGCACCGTCATGCCCATGACGCCGAGAGCGCCCAATTCTTTCAAGGCGTCGGCCGGGAAGGTGTGATGGCGGTCCCACTCGGCGGCGTGGGGGGCCAGGCGCTCCTGGGCGAAGGCGCGCAGGGTGTCACGCAGCAGCGTCTGTTCGTGGTTGAGGATCATGGTGTGATGCCTTTCACAGGCACTCGATGGCGATGGCCGTGGCTTCGCCGCCACCAATGCACAGGCTGGCCATGCCGCGTTGCAGGCCACGCTGGCGCAGCGCACCCAGGAGGGTCACCAGGATGCGGGCGCCGGAGGCGCCGATGGGGTGGCCGAGGGCGCAGGCGCCGCCGTGGATGTTGACGCGCTCGTGGGGCAGTTGCAGCTCATGCATGGCGGCCATGGTGACCACGGCGAAGGCTTCATTGATCTCCCACAGGTCCACGTCCGCGGTGGTCCAGTCGAGGCGGTTGAGCAGCGCGCGCATGGCCCCCACGGGGGCGGTGGTGAACCAAGCGGGCTCCTGGGCGTGGGCGGCGTGGCCGCGGATCACCGCCAGAGGCGTGAGGCCCTGGGCTTGCGCCGCCGACTGGCGCATCAGGACGAGGGCCGCGGCACCGTCGGAGATTGAGCTGGAATTCGCGGCAGTGACTGTGCCGTCCTTGGCGAAGGCCGGCTTGAGCTGGGCGATCTTGTCGATCTGGGCCTTCGGCGGTTGTTCATCTTGCTGCACCACCGTGTCGCCGTGGCGTCCGGTCACGGTGACGGTTGCGGTCTCCCAGTCGAAATGACCGTCACGCAGGGCGGTTTGTGCTCGGGTGGTCGAGGCGATGGCGTACGCGTCCTGGGCTTCACGGGTGAAGCCGTAGTGGCGCGCGCAGTCTTCGGCGAAGGTGCCCATCAGGCGGCCCTGGGTGGCGGCGCTGTAGTGGTCTTCCAGGCCGTCGAAGAACATGTGGTCGATCATCTGGCCGTGGCCCAGGCGCTGGCCGCCACGCGCTTTCGGGAGCAGGTAGGGGGCGTTGCTCATGGACTCCATGCCGCCGACCACGACCGCCTGGGCGCTGCCGGCCAATAGCAGGTCGTGACCGAGCATGGTGGCCTTCATGCCGGAGCCGCAGACCTTGCTGATGGTGGTGCAGCCG
The DNA here is from genome assembly GCF_034003525.1 of Aquabacterium sp. Taxonomy (GTDB): domain Bacteria; phylum Pseudomonadota; class Gammaproteobacteria; order Burkholderiales; family Burkholderiaceae_C; genus Aquabacterium. The sequence goes on along the minus strand of NZ_JAVEYN010000002.1, from coordinate 159,221 downwards.
GTGGACAGGGGCAGACCGCCCCCGAGAGCGGCCTGACGTACCGGGGCCTGGCCGAGGCCGGCGGGCAGGACGCAACCCAGCAGGACCTCGTCGATGGCTTCAGGCGGCAGGCCGCTGCGTGCGAGGGCGGCCGCAATGGCCTGGGCGCCGAGCTGCGGTGCGCTCAGGCTGGCGAGGCTGCCTTGAAACGCGCCCAAGGGCGTGCGGGCCGCGCTGACGATGACAATGGGATCGGCGGTGGGGGTGAGGGTGGCGGGCATCCGGGAGTCCTGGGAGCAGTGACGTGACGAGGCGCCCCGGAGGGCGCCTGTCGATGACGATGTCGGTCACTATGGCAGGCCGGCAAGGACTGCGCAATCAGGATGTCGCCCGGCATGGGGCGTCACGCCGCATCAGGGCTGGGTGCGGCGGCGTTGCCAACGCTGCAGGGCACCGCCCACCAGCATGGCGGGCACGAACAGCCAGGACTCGGTGTTGCCGGACAGGACGGTGGCCAGGGCAGGGCCGGGGCAGTAGCCGACCAGTCCCCAGCCGATGCCGAACAACGCGGCGCCGACGAGCAGTTTGCGGTCGACCTGGGTCAGCGTGGGCAGGTGAAAGCGCTCACCGTAGAACGGCACCGCGCGACGCAGGATGAAGCGGAAGGCGAGCAGTGTCACGAGCACCGCGCCACCCATGACAAAGGCCAGGCTGGGGTCCCAGGCGCCGGCCAGATCGAGGAAGTCAAGCACCTTCAAGGGGTTGGTCATCTCGGCGATGGCCAGGCCCAGGCCGAACACGACACCGGCCACCAGGCTCACAAGGGGTTGCATCATGATGGGGTTCTCCGGGGGCTCACAGGCCAAGCAGGTGGCGGGTGACGAAAACGGTGGCGATGCCGGTGGCCATGAAGACACCGGTTGCGGCCAGCGAGCGCAGCGACAGGCGGCCCAGGCCGCAGACACCATGGCCGCTGGTGCAGCCGTTGCCCAGCGAGGTGCCATAGCCGACCAGCAGGCCGGCCACGATCAGCAGCACGGGGGAGATGTCGGTGCGAGGGTTGGCCGTGCGGCCGGTGAAGGCAAACCAGGCCCAGCTGCCGCCGACCATGCCGAGCACGAACAGCAGGCGCCACAGCCAGACGCTGCGGGCCTGATGGGTGCGCCAGGCATCGACCAGACCGTGCGCGATGTTGCTGATGCCGGCGATGCGGCCGGTGCCCGCCAGCAGCACCACGGCGGACAAGCCGATCAGCAGGCCGCCGATCAACCCGGACACAGGGGTGAAGTTGCTCATGTCAAAAGACTCCAGAAAAGCAGGAAACCGGCAGGCCTTGTGGCGGCCTGCCGGTGTGTCAGAGATTGAGGCTCAGAAAGTGAGCGTCAGAACTTCCAGCCATAAGACACGCCGATGATGTCTTCCTTGAGGCGGATGTTGGTCTCACCGTTACCGAAGGCCGTCATCGAGTTGGAGCCCTTGACAGTCTTTTCCAAGGCGTGGCTGTAGTGGGCGCTCCACTCGCTGTTGGCGCTGGCCTTCCAGGTGAAGCCGGCTGTCAGGTGGTCTTGCACCACGCCGGGGGCGAGCACGTTGAAGAAGGTTTCACTCTTGGGGATGGGCTGGGTGGCGTGGCTGTAGCCGGCGCGCAGGGTCCAGGCATCGTTGAGCTGGTGGATCACGCCGAGCTTGACCACCTTGACGTCTTTCCAGCCGAAGCCGGGGCCGTCAGAGTCTCCCAGTTGATTGACGCCCGGCACCAGCTTGCTCAAGGGATTGCCCACCGACTTGACGTCGCTGAGTTCGATCACTTGGTAGTCGAGGCCGAGGGTCCAGTTCTGTGCGGGCTGCCAAGACAGGCCCACGCCGTAGTTGGCGGGGATGTCAAAGCCGCCTTGCTCGGCGAACAGGCCCTTGTACTTGTCGAAGCGACCCTGGATCTTGGAGGCCCAGGTAGCGCCAAGACGCAGTTCAGGCGTGATCTGGCCGATCCAGCCCAGGCGCACACCTGCGCCGTTGGAGGTGTCGGTGCCCTGGTTGTGCACATTGTCTGGAGCTGAACTGAAGCCCGCTTGAGCAAAGGGTGTGAGGCCGCGGATCGAGAAGCGCTGGTGGGCGAGGTTCAGTGCCGCACCGAACACATGGTTTGGCGTCGCCTTCCAGGCCACCGAGGGAGAGATGAACAGCTGCTCCAGATTCATCTTGGTTGGGCCTGCCTCACCAAGGGCGCTGAACGGGCTAGTGTCGTAACTGGTGTTCATGCCACCGTTGCCATACACAGCCAAGCCGAAGCTCAGCTGCGGGTCGATCTGGCGGGTGTAGCCAAACTCAGGGATGAGGAAGAGATCGCGGCCGTCGGCGCTGTATTTGCCATTCAGTCCTGCGCCGTTGCCTGTGATTTCAGAGCTGCGGCTCGGATTGAACAGGTTCACCCCCACGTCCAGACGGTTGCCCGTGAAGGCCGTACCGGCCGGGTTGGTCGCTGCCGTCAGACCATCTTGCGGCAGGGCGATGCCCACGCCAGCGATCGCCTGGGATTTCACGCCGTAGCCATGCGAGAAGTAGCCGTTGGTGGCCAGGGCCGATTGGGGCAGGGCAGCCACGCACAGGGCAGCCAGGGCGGCAGCGCGGAGGGGCGAGGCGGGAAAGAGCTGGGACATGAACGTCATCCTCTGAAGGCTTGTACGGGTACGGGTTGGGGTGTCTGGGGTGTCTGGGGTGCGACTGTACCGACAAACCTTCATGCCACGAACGACGAAATCGCAATGTCCTTATGCGGTGGGTGCATAAGGCGTATTGCGCCAAATCAGAAAAGCGTCAGAGAGGACGACAGGAGTGTGCTCGTCAGGGCTTGGCAGGGCGCTGTTCCTTGGCGAGCAGCTTGTCCACGCGGGCCTGAGCCCGGTTGCGCACCAGGAAGCGCTCCAGGCCGGACACGTCGGCCATCAGTTGGTCGGCCTGCTGGGTGCAGCGGCTCAGGCGGGTGGCCTGTTGGGCTGCGCTCAGCTGGCTCCAGCGGGCTTCGGCAACCTTGAGCATCTGGTCGGCCTCGGGGTTGCGCAAGCCCTTCTTGTAGGCCACGCCGATGAAGACGAAGCCATGCTCGGTGTCTTTCAGGATGGCCTGGTTGCGTGCTTCGGAGGGCGGCTGTTTGAGGTGCTGCACCACGCGGGCCTTGAAGCCGGCCGTGCACTCCGAGGCTTCCTGGAAAAACACGGCATCGGCCGATGGCAGCGCGGCCGTCGCAGAACCCACACCGCTCAGGCTCGCCAGCAGCCCGAGCAAGGCGAGCCTCACGCGAACAGTCAGGCGAGCCGGCACTCGCCCATGCGCGCGCGCCAGCGGCGACGCGCTGGGGGAAGGGTGGGGGAGGAGGCTCGCAAGTCGCATGGCAGGTCGATGAGCAAAGTGGCAGACAGGATCTTCAACGCGGATCATGAGCGCCAGGTGGACAACCTCAGCCTGTCAGCTGGCCTTGACGTGACATTCCCGACGCAACAGTGCCAAGGCGTTCTGGATGCCGTCGTCCACGTCACGGAGCAGGGGCGCACGGGCTTCATCCATGAAACTGTGCCAGAGCTTGAGGTAGTCCGCCTGGTAGGCGGCCGGCGCATGCGTCTGGATGTACTGTTCGGCCAGCTCGGGCTGCCAGCCGCTCTTGCGAATCTTGCGGATCAGCGTGCCGGCCATGCGCTCGGTCAGCAGGGTCTTGGGCGGGCTCTCGGCAGCCACACACAGGAAGAGCGTGAGCAGCGAGGGCTCGTCGTCGTTGCCGGCCGTGATCTTCTTCCAGGTGGCCGAGGCGGTGCGCTCGTGGGCATCGACTTCGGCCAAGCCGCTGTCGAGCCAGAAGTAGCGGCCCATGAAGGCCGGGGTCTGCTGGAACAGCTTGCGGATGGGCGTGGCCGCATCCAGCATCTTGGGCAGGTCGCGCATGACGCTGCGGCGCACGTTTGCCACCACCGGGTGCAGTTCAACGGGCAACTCGGCAGGCACGGTGATGCGGATGCCGCTGGCGTCTTCACCATGGCGCTGGCGCAGCTTGAGCACGATGTGGCCCAGAGCGCGCCAGTCGGGCATTTCGGTGTGGCCGGTGCTCAGCACCAGCAGGGCGGTGCGGATCACCGCTTCGGCCTCGGGGCCGGCGTCGCTCAGCTCGTCTTCGTCCAGGCCCAGGTCTTCAGCCAGCCATTCAGCGGCGGCCATCAGCTGCGCGGCGTGGGTGCGGCGGGCCAGTTCGGCGCGGTACTCGGCCAGCGGGCGCAGCGTCCACTTGGCCAGTTGCGGGATGTGAACGTCGGAGAACTCCTGGCGTTCGTTCATGCCGAAGTGGCTGGTCTGCGGCATCACGATGAGCCGCTTGAGCATGTCCGAGCCGCCTTTGGAGCGCGACAAAAAGCTGTGGTCGCGCAGCGATTCGGCGGCGCGGCGCAGGTCACCGTCGCAGCTGTCTTCCAGGTACAGGCTCACCAGGTTGACGATGCGGTCACGGGCGCGCTCCAGCTCGGGGCGCAGGAACTCGCTGCCGAAGTAGGCGGCGATCTGCACCATGCCCTTGGGCGCGCTGCGGGCGATCTCGTCGAGCTTCGTCTGTGGGATCAGGCCGTGCTGGAGGCCGTACTGCAGGGCCTTCTCGAAGAAGGGCCGCGCGTCGTAGAGCGAGACGCCAGCGGAGGAGGGGGAGGCGGGCGTGTCCGACATCAGATGGCCGATTCTTCGTCCGAGTCCAGCACCACGGTGGTGACGCGGCCGAAATCGGTCTCGCTGGTCTCCACCTTGCTGCGGTCTTCTTCCTCGTCGTCTTCAAACTCGGGGCGACCGGCTTCAAAGGCACGTACCTTGGCGCGCAGAACCAGCAGCATCTCGGTGAACAGGTCGGGGCACTCGTAGCGCATCAGCCAGGCCAGCTCCATCCAGTCCTGGTCGGCGACCTCGTCGTGGTCGAGCACGGGGCGGGCGTAGGCCGAGGCCATCAGCTCGCTTTCGCTGAGGATCTCGCCGTCGTCATCGACCGCATCGAAGCGGCCGGTGCGGGCAAAGGCCTCGACGCGGCTCCACTTTTCAGAGAAGTAGTTGGCCAGGGCTTCGGCCCCGCCTTCGATGGCGGCCAGCGCGTGGAGGAACTCGATCGGGTCGGCGTCTTCCCGGAAGATCACCGAGTTGACCATGCCACGCAGGTGGGTGTGGCTGAGATCCTTGTAGCGCTTTTCGATCACGACGGCGCGGGCGAACTGCTCCGGCGTGATGACGAGGTTGACCACCGATTCCTTCGAGGTGTCGAACTCGCGGATCACGGCCAGCACGTCTTTGGCGGGCAGCTGGTCGAGCACGACGACCAGGGCGCGGTCGCCTTCGGTGTCGGCCAGTTCGGCCAGCGCCGATTCGGCTCCGACGATGTCACCGGCGGCGATCAGGCTCTGGGTCTTGGTGATGAGGGCAAGGTGTTGGGTCATCGCAGGGCGCTCGGCTCGGGGTCAGTCTTTGCGGTCGAAGCCTTGGTCGGCCAGCCAGTAGGCGCCGGCGGCATCGCGGTCGTGCGGGTCGGCCTCGCCGTCATCGTCGTAGCGATCGTCGTCATCACGGTCTTCGCGGTCATCGCTGTCTTCACCGTCGGTGTCCTCGTCGTCGGCAGTGGCGCGCGCGACGGGGCCAGGGCGGCTGTGCATGTACTCGAGGGCCACGGCCAGGGTCATGAACCAGGGGCCAGCGGGCTCGGCCAGGATGGTGTCAACCAGGTCTTGCGCCCAGGGGGCCAACTCCACGGCGTCGGACACGGCGTCCCAGTCGGGCAGGTCGTCGGCATCGCAGCTGAGGAGGTGGTTGAGCACCGCCGGTTGCACGAAACGGAAAGCCTGGTGGAAGACCACGGCCACCATCTCAGGGCTGATCTCGATCATCTTGACGAGGAAGCCCAACTCCTTGCGCTTTTCGGCCAGGCGCTGGCGGAGCACGCCGCGGCCTTCCGAGTCGGAGGTCAGGTCATCAAGTTCGGCCTCGTAGGCCGAGCGCAGTTGGCGGAAAAAGGGAGAAAGGCTCACGTCGGGATCAGATCAGGGGGCGGAAATAGGCTTGCCAGATGTCCTGCGCGGTTGCGAGCGGGTCATCAAGCAGGTTGCGACGGCGATTGTCGTCGTAGGCCTGGCGCTTGTCCGGGTCGGACAGCACGTCGTAGGCCTGTTGCACCGCCCGGAAGCGGGCGGGTGCGTCGGGCGAGGGATTGCGGTCGGGGTGGTGCAGCGCCGCCTGCTGGCGAAAGGCCTTCTTGATCTCGGCCAGCGTGGCGCTGGGTGCCACCCCGAGGGCGGCGTAGTGGTCGCTCATGCGTTGGCGGCGTCGTCGGCTTCCGGCACGGCCAGGGTGGCGTCACGACGGGGGGCGTGCTTTTCCAGGGCGGTGCCCACGGCGCGCTTGAGCTTGTCCATGGCGCCGTGGATGGCCTGGTGGGCGTTGGCGGCATGGTCCTTCACGACCACGGGCTGCAGGCCCTTGACGTGGGCTTCCAGCGTGCAGTGGATGTCGTCCTTGTTGGCCTTGGCGTGGCTGTTGGCGTCGGCCAGGTGGGCTTCCAGGCGGGTGATGTGTTCGCCGAAGCGGTGCAGTTCGTCCTTGGCCAGGGATTCGAGGTACTCGGCGGTACGGACGCCGCCGTCGATGTTCTTGTCGGTGTGCAGCAAAACTTGCATGATCGGACTCACTGGTTCAAGAAAAAGGAAGCCGGGCCCGAGGGCCTGGGGTTGCGTGCGCCGCAGCGTCTGCAACAGCTCAAGTATGGGCCAAATGCTGGGCTGCAAGCCCCAGCCCAGGCGCGGAGCGGTGAGGGGATGTCAGCACCAGGGGGCGCTGGCGTCCAGCAGCGAACTCAGGGCCCGCTCCAAGTGGCCCAGGGCTGGTGCCAGGCTGCCATCGTCGGTGCCGATGGCGTCTTCGACGTCACCGGCCGCGTCCATCACCTCCAGGGCACACAGAAAACCCGCGCTGCTGCGCAGGGTGTGCATGCGCCGGGCGGCCTGCACGCGGTCGCCGGCGTCCAGGTCGGCGCGGGTGCGTGCCACGGCCTCGGCGTACTCGGCCACGAACATCTTGAGCAGGTCCAGGAACATCTCGCGGTCTCCGCCCAGGCGTTGCGAGGCGCGCTTGTGGTCGATGCCTTCGATGTCGGGGAACTCGTGATCCATGTCAGCAGGGGCTTCTGGGGGCGTCGCAGCGAGGGCCGGCTCAGCGGCGGGTACGGGTGTCGGGGTGATCCAGGTGGCGAGCACGAGGGCCATCTGGTCCAGGTCCATGGGTTTGGGCAGCACGTCGTTGGCGCCGGCTGTGCGCGCGGCTGCCTGCTGGTCGTCGCGCACGCCCGCGGTGAAGGCGATGATGGGCAAGGTGCGCAGGCCCAGCTCATCGCGGATCACGCGCGTGGCGGTCAGGCCATCCATCACGGGCATCTGCACGTCCATGAGCACGGCGTCGAAGCCTTGCGGGCGTGTGCGCAGGATCTGCACGGCCTGCTGGCCATCGGCCGCGAGGGTGGCGGTGGCGCCTTCCAGGCGCAGGGCGCGTTCGACCAGGTCGCGGTTCATGGCGCTGTCGTCGACCACCAGCACCTGGGCGCCGACCAACCGTGGCCCGGAGGCCGCCACGGTGGGCGGGGTGCGCTGCGCGGCGATCGCGTCGGCGCTGGCACGCGGCAGCGGCAACTCGAACCAGAAGGTGCTGCCGTGGCCGGCCTCGCTGTGCACGCCGATCTCGCCGTCCATCAGCTCGACCAGGCGTTTGCAGATGGACAGACCCAGGCCGGTGCCGCCAAAGCGCCGGCCGATGCCGCCATCGGCCTGGGTGAAGGGCGCAAACAGCCGGTCGATGGCCTGAGGGGGGATGCCGATGCCGGTGTCGCTCACTTCGAAGCGCAGGCGCAAGTGTTGCTCGGTCTGGTCGCAGACGCGCACGGTGACGCTGACCTCACCGCGCTCGGTGAACTTGATGGCATTGCCTGTGAGGTTGAGCAGGACCTGCTCTAGGCGCAGGCCATCGCCCAGCAGGGGGCCCAGGGGTGTCGGCGGCGCGATCAGGTGCAGCGTCAGGCCCTTGGCCCGGGCGAGCTGGCCCATCAGGCTGTCCAGGCTGGCCAGCAGGCTGGACAGGTCAAAAGGACGTGGCTCCAGGCGCAGCTGACCGGCCTCGATCTTGGAGAGGTCGAGCACATCATTGAGGAGGGCCAGCAGCGACTGGCCGGCCGTGCGGATGCGCACCACCATGTCGCGCTGGTGCTCGGGCAGGGGTTCGCGCTCTAGCACCTGGGCCAGGCCCAGCACCGCGTTCATGGGCGTGCGGATCTCGTGGCTCATGTGGGCCAGGAACTCGCTCTTGGCGGCGTTGGCGGCCTCGGCGGCCTCGATCGCTTCGCGCAGCTCACGCTCGTGGCGTTTGCGCTCGCTGATGTCCTCGACGATAAAGAGGTGGCGCGGCGCATCCGCGGCATCGACCTGGATCGGGGCGCCGATCACGCTGGCCCACACCACCGTGCCGTCGGGGCGGACATAGCGCTTGGTGAAGGTGTGGCTGGCCAGCCGGCCCGCCTTCAAGCTCGCGATGTGCTCCTGTGAGAGGGCATGGTCGTCGGGGTGGGTATAGCGCTGCGGGTCGACGCCGATCAGGTCGTCGGGGGACACGCCGATGATCTTGGTCAGGTGCTGGTTGGCTTCGAGCAGCAAGCCGGTCTGGGAGTCGACCAGGGCGACGCCCAGCGGGGCTTGCTCGAAGATGACGCGAAAGCGCGACTCGGCGAGCTGGCGCGCCCGCAGGGCATGCAACTCCTGCCGTTGGTGGGAGCGCCGCCAGGCGTGGAAGGCCACCGAGCCGACCAGCAGCAGGCCCAGACCCATCACGATGCCGGTGGCCCAGGCCATGTTGCGGATGCCGGCGTAGGCCTCGCGCTCGTCCATTTCGGCCAGCATCAGCCAGGGGGTGCCCTGCACGGCCGAGGCGTAGGCCAGCACGGGCACATCGCGGTAGTCCCGCCCGCCTGACAGGATGCCGCGCTCGCCCTTGGCAGCCCGGCCCGCAGGCAGGTTCGGCGTGTCCAGGGGCTCGGTCAGGGCCAGCTCGGCCTGCGGGCGGTGGCGCAAAGGCGAGACGAAGCGCACCTGGGCGGCGTCGCGCCGCACCAGATAGGTTTCGGCCGTGCGGGTGGGCACGGGCCAGGTGCTGACCAGGGGGTAGAGGGTTTCGTCGGCTCGCCAGCTCAGGTAGGCCACGCCCAGGGGGCCTTGCGGACCCGAGCCGATGGGGGCGAGCACCCCGAAATGCACCTGGCCTTGAGCGGTGCGGTGCAGGTCGACCAGCTCGATGCGTGGGCGGCGCAGGATGTCGGCGATCAGGGCGGTGTGCGGGCCGAGGTCGGCCTGGCCCGCGACGAAGGCCGGTCGCCCTTGAGCGTCGACGGCGGCCAGGCCCTGCCAGCCTTTGACGCGCACGCCCTCACGGGCCACGTTCTGCATCTGGGCCAGCAGCTGTTCGTTGTGGCGCTGGCTGGACAGCCATTGTGCAAAGAGGGCTTCGAGCTGCGAGTGGCCCGAGAAGTTCACGCGCGCATCGGTGCGGATCTCGTCGAGCAGCTCTTCGATCTGCTGGGTCTTCTGCTCGGCGATGACGGTGAGGGTGCGGTGGGTTTCGCGGCGGATTTCTTCGGCCAGCGAGAGGTAGGCGAACACCCCCATGACCGCGATCAGCCCGGACAGCAGCAGCAAAGGCAGCGCCAGACGCAGGCGCTGGCGCAGGGTGTCGGTGACCGTCAAGGTGGTGGCGCTGCGTGGCGCCGCGCCCGTCACGGGCGGGTGGCCTGCACCAGGCACTCTGACAGCTTGTCAAAATGCGTCAGGGCGGCGGAGGTAAGCTCCACCTGCTTGCGGCGAGCGTCCTCGGTGTCGGCCAAGGCGATCCAGCCCTTGGCGCGCATGGACTTCAGGCGCGAATGCAAGGTGGCGGGCGAGCCGAGTTCACTGGTGCCGATCAGGTCTCGCACGCACAAACGCTGCTGCGCCTGGTTGGTGCGGGCCACCAGTTCCAGAATGCGCTCTTCCAGCGGGTCGAGGGGTGCCAGGGTCGGCAGACCCCGCACGGCTTCGGCCAGCTTCAGAAAGCGCAGGTAAATGTCGGCAGGGCGGGTCACAGCGGGGACTTCCTTGTAGGAGGGGTCTGAAGGGCCTGATTTATGATGAATACCCTAGAGCGTATATATTTTATGACAATCCTGTCACGGCTCGGTCTTCACCTGAGCATGATCATGGTTACCTTTGTCGCCTTCTTGACGATGGTGGGGGCGAACCATGCCCTTTTCAAGACGCTCGAATTCATCCCCGGCATCAACTGGGTTTACCTGCCGGCCGGGGTGCGCCTGCTGGCGACCTTGCTGTTTGGATTCTCGGGGGCCATCGGCCTGTTGTTGTCTGCCTGGTGCGTCAATTTCTGGCTTTTCTTCCCGGATGATTTTCCCCGCTCTTTCGTGGGCGGGATCATCGCGGCCGTGGCGCCTTACATCGTGTACGTCATGGCGCGACGTTTTTTTGGCCTGCAAGGCAGTCTGGTCAACCTGACGGCAGGCAAACTGCTGATCTGCATTGTCGTGTATTCCCTGGCCAGTCCCTTGATGCATCACGTCTGGTTTCATTTGCGTGATCCGGCGGGGCATGACTGGTCGGGCTTCTGGGTCATGGCGACCGGTGATTTCCTCGGGTCGGTCGCGGTGTTTTACACCCTCAAGCTGGCGCTCAACCGCTGGATGCCGCCCCGGGCCGCGGGCACGCTGCCTCCTCGTTGAAGGGCAGCGTGCGGGCGAAGGGCGATGACAGCGCGCGTTTCATTATAGAAGATGGAACGGTGCTGTCCGGGTTCCTGACACCGAAACCCCCTGGGCTTGTCTCGGTGCCCGCTGGCGTCAGGCTGGCAGGAAGGGGTAGTCGGTGTAGCCGTGGGCACCGCTGCCACCGTAGAAGCCCGCATCGGCAAACGGCTCGTTGAGCGGCGCGTTTTCCTTCAGGCGGCGCACCAGGTCCGGGTTGCACAGGGCGGGGCGACCGAAGGACACCAGGTCGCCGTGGCCGCTGGCCACCGCGTCTTGCGCCATCGTGTTGGAGTAGCCGTTGTTGACCATCCAGACGCCGCTGTAGAGTTTGCGCAGCGCGTCGTAGTCAAACGGGGCGTTGTCACGCGGGCCGCCCGTGTGGCCTTCGACGATGTGCAGGTACACGGGGTGCAGCTTCTCCAGTTCGCGCACCACGTACTCGAACAGCGGCTGCGGGTTGCTTTCGCTGGAGTCGTTGACCGGCGAGACAGGCGACAGGCGCACGCCCACACGGTCGGCGCCGATCTCGGCGGTGACGGCGGCCATCACTTCCAGCAGCAGGCGGGCGCGGTTTTCGATGCTGCCGCCGTACTGGTCGGTGCGCTGGTTCGAGCCATCACGCAGGAAGGCGTCGAGCAGGTAGCCGTGGGCACCGTGGATTTCCACGCCGTCAAAGCCGGCTTCGATGGCGTTGCGCGCGGCGGTGCGGAAGTCGTTGACCACGCCCGGGATCTCGGCGGTTTCCAGGGCGCGCGGGGTGGAGCAGTCCACCATGCCCTGGCCAGGAACGAAGGTCTTGGCCTTGGGGGCGATGGCCGAGGGGGCCACCGGGGCCTGGCCGTTGGGCTGGTAGGCGGTGTGCGACATGCGGCCCACGTGCCACAGTTGCACATAGATCTTGCCGCCCTTGGCGTGCACGGCATCGGTCACCTTGCGCCAGCCGGCCACCTGTTCGGCGGTGTGCAGACCGGGGGTGTTGGGGTAGCCCTGGGCCGTGGCCGACACCTGGGTGGCTTCGGCAATGATCAGGCCCATGGTGGCGCGCTGGGTGTAGTACTCGACCGTCAGCGGGCCGGGCACGTTGCCGGCTTCGGCGCGGCTGCGGGTCAGGGGGGCCATGACCACGCGGTTGGCCAGGGTGATGGGCCCCAGTTGGAAGGGCTGGAACAGGTCGCTCATGCAAAGGTCTCCGTGGAAAGAAAAAATCAAGGACGCAGGAGGTGGTCGAGCATCAGCGCGACCGTGTCCTTGAGGGCTTGGGTGTGGTGTTCGATCTTCATGCGCAGCAGGGCCCCTTCCCAGGCGTCCCAGAAGAAGGTGGCCAGGGTGTCGGCATCGACGTCGGTGCGCACGCTGCCTTCGGTCTGGGCGCGGCGCAGCAACTCGGCCAGGCGCGCGCGCCAGCCCGACAGGGCCGCGTTGAGCACGGTGCAGCACAGGGCGCTGGTCTCGGCCACCTCGGCGGCGAAATTGCCCACCAGGCAGCCCTGGCAGCCCTGCTGTTCGTGGTGCGCGATGAAGCGCGTGAACACATGGCGCACGGCATCGTGTGCGCCCGGGGGCGCGTCGCTCAGGCAGCGCTCCCAGGCCTCGTCCACCCACTGCGCGTAGTGTTCGATGATGGATGCGGCAAAGGCTTCCTTGCTCTCGAAGTGGTTGTAGAACGAGCCTTTGGGCACGCCTGCCTGGTCGGTGATCTGCTGGATGCCGGTGGCGTGGTAGCCGCAGCGCGTGAACAGCTCGTGGCCTCTGCGGTGAGGCGGCGGGGAATGTCGGTTTTGTCAGCGGTGCGGGCCATGGGTTAAATAATATGACCAGTCGTCTTAAAACGCAAATGAGGGGTACAAGACCGTGGGCGTGGAAGGTTTCTGATGTTTTCCGTCCTATGCTTGTCATCATGACCCTGGAAGATCCGACGCTTCTGTGGCCCTTGGCTTCTGACCCCATGCTCTCTGTGATGACGAACCTTTCTCAGCCTCCCATCGCGCCCGCTGGGGCCGCGTGTCCATCGGGCGCGGATGCTCAGCATCCCAACGACGTGTTCGGTCGCCTGTTCCGTGCCTGCGAGGGCCTGCCGGCCGTGCGCTGTGCGGTGGTCCACCCTTGCGATGCCGATTCGCTGGGCGGGGCCATGGCGGCGGCGCAACGCGGCCTGATCGAGCCGGTGCTGGTGGGCCCGCAGGCCAAAATCCGGGCGGTGGCTCAAGAGGGCGGCTGGGATCTGTCGCCCTGGCGCATCGTGGACACGGAGCACAGCCATGCCGCCGCCGACACCGCCGTGGCGCTGGCGCGTGCGGGCGAGGTGCAGGCCCTGATGAAGGGCAGCCTGCACACCGACGAGCTGATGGGGGCGGTGGTGGCCTCGGCCACCGGGCTGCGCACGGCGCGCCGCGTCAGCCACGTCTTCGTGATGGACGTGCCGGCCTACCCGCGCATGCTGCTGGTCACCGATGCGGCGGTCAACATCGCGCCCACGGTGCGCGAGAAGGCCGACATCGTGCAAAACGCGATCGAGTTGGCGCATGTGCTGGGGGTGCCCGAGCCCAAGGTGGCCATCCTGGCGGCGGTGGAAACCGTCAACCCGGACATGCAGGCCACGGTGGACGCGGCCATGCTGTGCAAGATGGCCGATCGCGGTCAGATCACCGGCGGGCTGATCGACGGGCCGCTGGCCTTTGACAATGCCGTGAACCTGGAGGCGGCCCGCACCAAGCACATCGTCTCGCCGGTGGCGGGGCAGGCCGACATCCTGGTCGTGCCCGACATCGAGGCTGGCAACATGCTGGCCAAGCAGCTGCAGTACCTGGCTGGGGCCGACAGCGCCGGCATCGTGCTGGGCACGCGGGTGCCCATCGTGCTGACCAGCCGGGCCGACTCGGTGCGCATGCGCCTGGCGTCCACCGCAGTGCTCAAGCTGCTGGCGCACGCGCGCACCCAGTCCAAGGCCATTGTGGCGGCGTGAGGGGAGGGCACTCAGCATGACCACCGACGCCATTGCCGTGCTCAACGCGGGCTCGTCGAGCTTGAAGTTCTAGGTGTTCACCGCGCGGATCTTTCGCCACCTCTTCCACGGGCAGATCGAAGGCCTGGGCACCGCGCCACGCCTGAAGGTGGCCAATGTGCGTGGGGAGGTGCTGCTTGACCAGCGCTGGTCGGGCGAGGAAGGCTTCGACCACGAAGCGGCCCTGGCGCACCTGCTCAAAATCATGCCGCAGTTTTTGCACCGCATCGAGGTGGTGGCGGTGGGGCACCGCATCGTCCATGGGGGCGTGGCCTTTCAGGAGCCGGTGGCGCTGACCCCCGCGGTGGTCGAGCAGCTGGCCGAGCTGGTGCCCTTGGCACCGCTGCACCAGCCGCACAACCTCGCCCCGGTGCGCGCCCTGATGAAGCTGGCGCCCCGCGTGCCGCAGGTGGGCTGCTTTGACACGGCCTTCCACACCCACGCGCCCGAGGTCTCGCAACGCTTTGCCCTGCCGCGCGAGTTTCACCACGCCGGCGTGCAGCGTTATGGCTTCCATGGCCTGTCGTATGAATACATTGCCTCGCGCCTGCCGCAGGTGGACCGCCACGCCGCCAAGGGGCGCACGGTGGTGATGCACCTGGGCAATGGCGCCAGCATGTGCGCCCTGCAGCAGGGCCGCAGCGTGGCCAGCACCATGGGTTTCACCGCGCTGGACGGCCTGCCCATGGGCACCCGCTGCGGCAACATCGACCCGGGCGTGCTGCTTTGGCTGATGGACGAGCGCGGCATGGACGCCCGTCAGATCGAAACCCTGCTCTACAAGGAGTCGGGCCTGCTGGGCGTCTCGGGCCTGTCGTCGGACATGCGCACCTTGCTGGCCAGCACGCACCCCGCCGCCCGTGAGGCCATCGATTTGTACGTCTACCGCATCCGGCGCGAACTGGGCTCGCTGGCCGCGGCCCTGGGCGGGGTGGACAGCTTGGTCTTCACGGCCGGCATCGGCGAGCATGCGGCGGCCATCCGGGCGCGCATCTGCCACGATGCCGCCTGGTTGGGTGTTCAACTGGACGAGGCGTCCAACACGGCCGGGCCCGCCGAGCCGGGGCAACCTCATCGCATCAGCCGGGAGGGCAGCCCGGTCACCGTCTGGGTGATCCCGACCAACGAAGAGCTGATGATCGCGCGCCACACCCGTCACCGCGTGCCCGACTTCCGCCAGCGGGGCAGCGAACGCCTGGTGAAGGCGGCTGCAGCGGCCTCTGAGGCATCGGCCTGAGGGCTGCTGGGCGCTACAATCAAAAGTTCGATGAGCGCCACACGGGTGGCGACACCTTTGAGAAGGATTCCCCCCATGTCGATGGACGATCGCGACGGCAAGATCTGGATGGACGGCAAGATGGTGGAGTGGCGCGACGCCAAGATCCACGTGCTGACCCACACGCTGCACTATGGCTGCGGCGCTTTCGAAGGCGTGCGCGCCTACAAGACCGACAAGGGCACCGCGATCTTCCGTCTGCGTGAGCACACCGAGCGCCTGTTCAACAGCGCCAAGATCCTGCGCATGCCCATGCCCTTCACCCTCGACGAGGTGATGCAGGCCCAGATCGACATCATCAAGGCCAACAACCTGGAAAGCGGCTACCTGCGTCCGCTGATCTGGCTGGGCTCCGAGAAGATGGGCGTGAGCCCCAAGGGTGCCAAGGTGCACGTGATGGTCGCCGCTTGGCCCTGGGGCGCCTACCTGGGCGAAGACGGCATGAACCGCGGCATTCGCGTCAAGACTTCGAGCTTCACCCGCCACCACGTCAACATCACGATGACGCAGGCCAAGTCGGTGAGCAACTACACCAACTCCATCCTGGCCAACCTCGAAGCCACCGAAGACGGCTACGACGAAGCCCTGCTGCTGGACACCGCCGGTTTCGTCTCCGAAGGCTCGGGCGAGAACGTGTTCGTGGTCAAGGACGGCGTGGTCTACACCCCCGACTTGTCGGCCGGTGCCCTCAACGGCATCACCCGCAAGACCGTGACCGCGATCTGCAAGGACCTGGGCCTGGAGCTCAAGGAAAAGCGCATCACCCGCGACGAGATCTACATCGCCGACGAGGCCTTCTTCACTGGCACCGCCGCTGAAGTGACCCCGATCCGCGAACTCGACCGCGTGCAGATCGGTTCGGGCTCGCGTGGCCCCATCACCGAGAAGATCCAGTCGGCCTATTTCGACGTGGTCTATGGCCGCAACGCCAAGTACGCCGACTGGCTGACCCTGGTCTGATTGCCAAGGACGCTGAACATGAGCACAAACACTCAGTCTCCCAAAGCCGTCGTGGAAGTGGGCGCGGCCGACCTGCAAGGGCCGGGCGTGGTGTTTTGCCCCAATCCCAAGCAAGCCTTGTGGAGCAACCACCCGCGCGTCTACATTGACGTGGTGGCCACCGGCGAAGGCAAGTGCCCTTACTGCGGCACCGTCTACAAGCTCAAGGACGGCGAGCACGTGCACGGGCACTGAGGTGCCTGGCCGCTGACTGCGCTGCTGCAAGCCCGGGTTCGCCCGGGCTTTGTCTTTTCTGACCCTTTCCGATCCTGCCAGGAACCGACCATGTCCGAGGTGCTCTCCGATCTGTATGCCTTGCAAACCCTGCCCGATCTGCTGGCCTGGCGGGTGAGGCTCACGCCGCAAACGGTGGCCTACCGCCATTTCGACACCGACAGCCAGGCCTGGGTGGCGCTGGACTGGGCGCAGGTGGCGCAGCGGGTGAGCCAGTGGTCGGCCGCGCTGCAGGCGATGGACCTGCCGCAGGGCGCGCGCGTGTCCATCCTGCTGCCCAACGGCCTGGATGCCGTCAGCATCGACCTGGCCACCTTGGCGCAGGGCGGGGCGCCCGTGCCCCTGCATGCCATCGACAACCCAGCCAGCATTGCCTACATCCTGTCGGACAGTGCCGTGTCGCTGCTGGTGGTGCAGAGCGTGAGCCAGTGGCAGGCGATTGCCGGCGTCGGCGCCGACCTGCCCGCGTTGCGAGCGGTGGTGGTGTGCGACAACGCCGTGCCGGCTGCACCGGTCGCGTCGGGTCCGCAGGTGCTGAGCCTGCGCGACTGGCTGGTGGCGGGGCAAGCGGTGGCGGCGATGCCCATCCGCAGTGCCCTGAGCCCGAAGGCCGATGACCTGGCCGCCATCGTCTACACCTCGGGCACCACCGGCAAGCCCAAGGGCGTGATGCTGACGCACCGCAATGTGATGAGCAACGTCAAGGCGGTGATGGCGGTGATCCAGCCGCGTCCCGATGACGTGTTCCTGTCCTTCCTGCCGCTGTCGCACACCTTCGAGCGCACGGCGGGCTACTACCTGCCGATGGCGGCCGGGGCCTGTGTGGTGTACGCGCGCTCGGTGGCGCAGCTGAGCGAAGACCTGCGCAACGTGCGCCCCACGGTGCTGGTGTCGGTGCCCCGCATCTATGAGCGGGTGCAGGCGCGCCTGCAAGAGGTACTGGCCACCTCGCCGTTGAAAGCCCGCCTGTTTGGCTGGACCGAGGCGGTGGGCTGGCGACGCTTCTGCCGCCAGCAGGGCCTGCCAGTGCCCGCTTCTCCGTGGGCAGTGTTCGATGGCCTGGTGTGGCCGCTGCTGGACAAGCTGGCCGCGCAACCCTTGCTGGCGCAATTTGGCGGCCGCCTGCGCGTGGCCGTCAGCGGCGGCGCGCCCTTGTCCCCGGCGGTGGCGCGCTGCTTCCTGGGCGTGGGCATGCCCCTGGTGCAGGGCTATGGCATGACCGAGACCTCGCCGGTGGTGGCCTGCAACCTGCCGACCGACAACGACCCGTCCTCCGTGGGACGTGCCTTGCCCGGCGTGGAAGTGCGCATTGGTGAGAACCGTGAACTGCAGGTGCGCGGCCCCAGCGTGATGAAGGGCTACCTGAACCGCCCGGAAGACACCGCCAAGGTCCTGTCGTACGAGGGTTGGCTGGGCACGGGCGACCAGGCCGCCATCGAAGACGGCCGCATCCGCATCCTGGGTCGGATCAAGGAGATCATCGTCACCTCGACCGGTGAGAAGGTGCCGCCGGGTGACCTGGAGCAGGCGCTGACGGGCGATCCGCTGTTCGAGCAGGCCTTCGTGCTGGGTGAGCAGCGCCCCTTCATCGCCGCCGTGGTGGTGATGAACCCACAGGTGTGGGCGCAGTTGGCGCAGAGTCTGCAGCTGGACCCGAAAGACCCACTCAGCCTGCAAGCGCCCGCCGCGGTGAAGGCGGCCCTCGCGCGCATCCAGCAGGCCGCGGCCAGCTTTCCGCACTATGCGGTGCCCCGCAAGGTGTGCCTGACACTGGAGCCCTGGACCGTCGAGAACACCATGATGACCCCCACGCTCAAGCTCAAGCGCAACAACCTGATGACCCGCTTCGCCGCCGAGATCGAGGGCCTGTATGCGCGTTGATCGCACGTCGAGTGCATCGGGTGCGCGCGCCGCAACCGTCATGCGCCCCGCCTACAATCGTTCTCCATCATGAAGACCACGCACGAATTCGTTCTGACCCTGTCCTGCCGGGACACCACCGGCATCGTTCACGCGGTGTCGGGCCTGCTGTATCAGGCCGGCTGCAACATCATCGACTCGCAGCAGTTTGGCGACGTGCAAAGCGAGGACGGCACCGGGCTGTTCTTCATGCGCGTGCACTTTGCCGCGCCCGACCACCTGGCCGATGCCCGCACGCTCGAGAGCCTGTTCTCGCACGTGCGCGAGCAGTTCCAGATGACGGCGTCCATCCATGCGCTGGCGCGCAAGCCGCGTGTGCTGATCATGGTCAGCAAGCATGGCCATTGCCTCAACGACCTGCTGTTCCGCTGGCGTTCGGGCTGGTTGCCCATCGACATCCCGGCCATCGTTTCCAACCACCCGGACTACGCCGAGCTGGCCGCCAGCTATGGCATCCCCTTCCACCACCTGCCGCTGCCCACGGGCTCGAGCGTCGAGGTCAAGCGCGCGCAGGAGCAGCAGGTCGAAGCCCTGGTCAGCCAGGAAGGCATCGACTTGGTCGTGCTGGCGCGCTACATGCAGATCCTCAGCGCCGAGTTCTGTGGCTTCCTCAAGGGCCGCGCCATCAACATCCACCACAGCTTTTTGCCCAGCTTCAAGGGCGCCAAGCCTTACTATCAGGCGCATGACCGCGGCGTGAAGCTGATTGGTGCGACGGCCCACTACGTGACCGCCGACCTGGACGAAGGCCCGATCATCGAGCAGGACGTGGAGCGGGTGGACCACACCCTGACCCCGGAAGATTTCACCGCCGTGGGGCGGGATGTGGAGTGTGTCGTGCTGGCGCGGGCCGTGAAGTGGCACGCCGAGCACCGTGTGCTGATGAACGGTCACAAGACCGTGGTGTTCAAGTAAGGACGCTTGCCATGAAAGACCCGCGTGCGCTGAAGGCAACCCAGGCCCTGATGACCACGGCCGACGAAACCGAGGCCTCGTTCTACGACGCCATGCGCCACGGTGACGTGGACAAGGTGATGGCCTGCTGGGCCGACGACGAGGAGATCGCCTGCGTGTCGCCGGGTGGTCCGCGCACGGTGGGCACGGTGGCGGTGCGGGCGGCCTTTGCGGCCACGCTGGCGACCGGGCCGGTGCACATCACCATCGAGCATGTGCGCAGCATGGAGAGCGCCGTGTGCGCGGTGCACCATGTGACCGAGAAGGTGCAGGTGATGAGCACCGAGGGCCTGCAGACGGCGTTCGTCATCGCCACCAATGTGTACCTGCGCACACCGCAGGGCTGGCGCATGGTGGCCCACCACGCGAGCGCCGGCATGCCGCAGGACCTGCCGGACATCTCCGAGCCGCGCTCGACCCTGCACTGAGCCGGCCATGCTGCACTACCAGGCACCGCGCTGGCTCAAGGGCGCCGGGGCGTTGGGTGGCAATGTCCAGACCATCTGGCCGGCGCTCTACAGCCACCCGCGTGCCGATCAGGTGAGCGAGGCGGTGCGCTATCGGCGCGAGCGCTGGGACACGCCCGATGAGGACTTCATCGATGTGGACTGGCTGGTGGCGCCCTCGGGTGCGCCCCCCCTGCGGCCCTTGCTGGTGCTGTTCCATGGCCTGGAGGGCTCGTCGCAAAGCCATTACGCACGTGCCTTTGCCCACTGGGCACAGGTGCAGGGCTGGGACTATGTGGTGCCGCACTTCCGGGGCTGCTCAGGCGAGATGAACCGCACCGTGCGGGCCTACCACTCGGGGGACCACGAGGAGCTGGACTGGGTCCTGCGCCGCCTGGCCTTGCGCCACACCGGGCCGATGCTGGCCGTGGGTGTGTCCCTGGGGGGCAATGCCCTGTTGCGCTGGGCGCAGGAGGCGGGCAGCCAGGCGGGGTCGGTGGTGAAGGCGGTGGTGGCGATCTCGTCGCCCGTGGACCTGACTGCGGCCGGGCAGGCGCTGGGGCGGGGCTTCAACCGCCACGTCTACACCCGCATGTTCATGCGCACGCTCAAGCCCAAGGCGCTGCTGAAGGCGCGCGCCCACCCGGGCGTGGTGAAGCTGGACGCCCTGCTGGCGGCGCGGGATCTGTACGAATACGACAATGCCTACACGGCCCCGGTGCATGGCTTTGCCAACACCGAGGACTACTGGCAGCGTGCCTCGGCCAAACCGGGCCTGCGTGCGATGCGCGATGTGCCGGCCCTGGTGCTCAATGCCCGCAATGACCCGTTTGTGCCGGCAGCGAGCCTGCCGTGCCCGCATGAGGTGGGGCCGGCGGTGACGCTGTGGCAGCCGGACGAAGGCGGGCACGTGGGCTTTCCGCAGGGGCGCTTTCCCGGCCATGTGGCCGACCTGCCGCGCGCGGTGGGCCGCTGGCTGGCCCAACATTTGTGAGGACGTCATGGACGACATCGTCAAAGCCGCCATGTTGAAGTGGCCTAATGTGCCGAACTGCTACGGCTGGCTGGCGCTGGACGCGCGCGGCGACTGGTATCTGCGCGACGCCCCTACCCAGGCGGCCGGACCGTTTCCGCAGATCAAGGGCAGCCTGATCGAGCACGAGAAGTTCAAGGCCTTCATCCACCGCAACTATCTGGCTGATGAACGCGGGGCCTGGTTCTTCCAGAACGGCCCCCAGCGGGTGTACCTGCAGCTGGAGCTGGCACCCCTGGTACTGGGCGTGCGGCGCCTGTCGGCCGGTGAGCCCGACCCGCACGGTAGTGGTTTTGAGGTGCAGGCCCACACCGGGCAGGACGTGGGCAAGGTGCAGTCGTGCTGGCTGGACGAGCACGGTCGCCTGTACCTGCTGACCGACACCGGGCTCGGCGTGGTGCGTTCCATGGACATGGCGACGGCCGCCGATGCGGTGGCCGCTGGTGTGTGGGGCGAGCCTCAGGAGATCGCGTTCGCCGACATGCCAGCCCGGTTTGGCTTTGTGCGCGAGCCGGCACCGGTGTGATCGTCCTGATGGGCGGGTTTCAGCGAACACACCATGAAAAAAGCCGGCTGCAAGAGCCGGCTTGATCGATCAGCGTGAAGACGCTCAGGGGGCCGATGCGGCCTCGGCAGCGGGGGCTGCAGGCTCTTCGAACTTGGCGCCACCGGCGTTGGCCATGAAGGCGGCAGCGCGGGTGATTTCCAGGTCGCTCATGTCGCCGCCGCCTTGCGCAGGCATGGCGTTGAAGCCCTTGATGGCGTGGGTGGCCAGCGTGGCCAGGCCTTGACCGATGCGACCACCCCAGGCGGCGGCATCGCCGAACTTGGGGGCGCCCAGCATGCCGGCGTCGTGGCAGGCGGCGCACTGTGCCTTGTAGGCCTCTTCACCCGAGCGCGGGCCGGCGTTGGCCGAGGCCAGTTTGATCTGCACGGTGCCCACGGGCATGATACGGTCGGCCGTGGCTTGGGCGCTCAGGGCGTCGGTGCCAGCGGCCTTCTGGCTGTGCGACGACACGTACATGACCAGCAGCGCAATGATGGCCACCGGGATGATGAACGCAGCCGCCACGGCAACCATCAGTTGCTGGGGGGTGCTGATCGGGCCTTGATGACCGGACTCTTGGGTTTGGGGCGCTTGGCTCATGGGGTGTTCAGGAGGCGCTGGTTAGTGAGGGGGTGACGTCAGACCGGCAAGACCGGCCATCTGAAAGGGACATTATAGGTCGAGCACCGGCTTGTACGAAACGCACCCACACAGACCCCTGCTAGAATCCGACATGTTGCGCCCGTAGCTCAATGGATAGAGTACTGCCCTCCGAAGGCAGGGGTTGCTGGTTCGATCCCAGCCGGGCGCGCCAACCGTGTCAGCATGTCAGCCACCTTCCGGGTGGCTTTTTTGCGTCTGGCGGGCCCGCAGCAGGCCACACTGCCGGGGAGGTGGCTGTCTCGGGCGAGCCCCGTCCAGAGCGCCCATTGCTACAGTACACGACCGTTGTCCTTCTTGAGAAAGCCCCCGATGTCCGAGCCCATTCGCCTGACCCAGTACAGCCACGGAGCCGGTTGCGGCTGCAAGATCAGCCCCAAGGTGCTGGACGTGATCCTGGCGGGCAGCGGGGCCCAGCATCTCGACCCCAAACTGTGGGTGGGCAACGCCTCGCGCGACGACGCCGCGGTGTATGCGCTCGATGACGAGCGCGGCGTGGTCTCCACCACCGACTTCTTCATGCCCATCGTCGATGATCCGTTCGACTTTGGCCGCATCGCCGCCACCAACGCGATCAGCGACATCTACGCCATGGGCGGCGACCCTTTGATGGCGATCGCCATCCTGGGTTGGCCGGTCAATGTGCTGCCGCCTGAGGTGGCGCGCGAGGTGGTGCGCGGCGGGCGGTCCATCTGTGACGAGGCGGGCATCCCGCTGGCCGGCGGCCACTCCATCGACGCGCCCGAGCCGATTTTTGGGCTGGCCGTGACCGGCGTGGTCGAGAAGCGCCACCTCAAGCGCAACGACACGGCCACGGCAGGCTGCCGTCTGTATCTGACCAAACCGCTGGGCATCGGCATCCTGACCACGGCCGAGAAGAAGGCCAAGCTGCGCCCGCAGGATGTGGGCCTGGCGCGCGACTGGATGTGCACGCTCAACCGCGCGGGCAGCCGTTTTGGCAAGCTGGCGGGTGTGAAGGCCATGACCGATGTGACGGGCTTTGGTCTGCTGGGGCATCTGGTGGAGATGGCCGATGGCAGTGGGCTCAGCGCCTGGGTTGAGGATGCGGCGGTGCCGCGTCTGCCGGGCGTCGAACACTATCTGGCCGAGGGCTGTGTGCCGGGCGGCACCGGTCGTAATTTCGACAGCTATGGCGAGAAGGTGGCCCCGATCACCGAGGCGCAAAAGCAGCTGCTGTGCGATCCGCAGACCAGTGGCGGGCTGCTGGTGGCCGTCACGCCAGACGGGGAGGCCGAGTTTCTCGCGGTGGCGACCGAGCTGGGCATGAATCTGCAGTCGATCGGGCAGTTGACCGAGCGACAGACCTTCGCGGTCGAGGTGCGTTGATGGCTGCCAGTACGGCGCTCAACCGGGACGACTACCGCGCCATCTTCCTCAACGACGTCCCAATGATGGACGTGCGCGCGCCGGTGGAGTTCGCCAAGGGGGCGTTCCCCGGCGTGGTCAACCTGCCGCTGATGAACGACGCCGAGCGCCAGGCCGTGGGCACCTGCTACAAACAGCAAGGCCAGCAGGCGGCCATCGAGCTGGGACACCGCTTGGTGTCGGGCGCACTCAAGGCCGAGCGCATCGCGGCCTGGGCGCGCTTTGCGCGGGCGCATCCCGATGGCTTGCTGTACTGCTTCCGTGGCGGCCTGCGTTCGCAGATCGTGCAGCAGTGGCTGGAGAGCGAGGCAGGCATCGTCTACCCGCGGGTGATCGGCGGCTACAAGGCGATGCGCGGCTTCCTGATCGAGACGCTGCAGCACGATGTCGCGCAGTCTCGTTTTGTGGTGCTGGGAGGCTTGACGGGCTCGGGCAAGACCGAGTTGCTGAACCAGTTGCCGCACAGCCTGGATCTGGAGGGGCACGCCAACCACCGGGGCTCGGGCTTTGGCAGCCGTCCCACCGGACAGCCGGCACAGATCGATTTCGAGGACGCGCTGGCGATTGACGTGCTCAAGAAGCGTGCGCAAGGCCATGCCTGTTTTGTGGTTGAGGACGAGGGCACCCACATCGGCCGCTGTTCGGTGCCGCTGGCGTTGCGGCAGACCATGGCGCAGGCCCCGCTGGTGTGGCTGGAGGTGCCGTTTGCCGAGCGCGTCGAGCGCATCCTCAGCGACTATGTGGTGGCGCAGCAGGCCGACTTCGTGGCGGTGTACGGGGAGGGGCAGGGGGAGTCGGCCTTCCGTGAGCACCTGCTGGGCAGTCTGGCCAAGATCGCGCAGCGGCTGGGCGGTGAGCGCTACCAGCGTCTGCAAGCCATCATGCAATCTGCCTTGGCCGCACCGGGTGCAGGCGATGTGGACCTGCACCGCGAGTGGATCGAGGCGCTGCTGCAGGGCTATTACGATCCGATGTACGCCTTTCAGCGACAAAAGCATGCGGCGCGCATCGTGTTCGCGGGCGGCGCGTCGGACGTGCTGGCCTATCTGCGCGCGCAGGGCTGAGACCCGCGCCGATCAGGCGTCGGCAAACATGTCGAAGATGAGCTGACGCATCCACATGATGGCCGGGTCGCGGTTGAAGCGTGCGTGCCAGAACAGGTTGATCGCGATCTCGGGCAGGGCGGCCGGATGCGGGCTGGACATCAGGCCCAGGGGCTTGTGCTGTCGGGCGGCGAAGCGCTCGGGCACGGTGGCCACGAGGTCGGTGGTCTGCAGCACGTGGCCCACCGCAATGAAGTGCGGCACCACCAGGCGGATGTCCCGCTGGATGCCCAGCCGCTCCAGCCACAGGTCCACCTCGCTGTGTCCGGTGTTGGGCGAGGCGATGCCCACGTGCTGGCAGGCACAGAAGTCCTTGATGCTCATCTTCTTTTTGCCGGCCATCGGGTGGCCCTGGCGGAACAGGCACACATAGGGGTGGCGAAACAGGCGGCGCTGGAAGAAGCCGGCTTGCAGATTGGGCAGCAGGCCCAGGGCCAGGTCCACGCTGCCGGCCTCCATGTCTTCCTTCAGGTTGGCGCTGTGCGGACGCAGGGTGCTGATGCGGATGTGGGGCGCCAGTCGCGCCAGCGTCTCCATCAGCGGCGGCATGAAGTAGACCTCGCCGATATCGGAGATGGCCAGGGTGAAGGTGCGTGTGCTGGTCAGCGGGTCGAAGTCGCTGCGCTGGCTGAGCGCGCTCTGGATCGCATTGAGCGCATAGCCCACCGGTTCGGACAACTGCATGGCAAAGGGCGTGGGCTCCATGCCGCGCGAGGTGCGGGTGAAGAGCTCGTCTTTCAGCAGCGTGCGCAGGCGCTTGAGCGCATTGCTGACGGCCGGTTGGGTCAGGTCGAGTTTGTCAGCCGCGGCGGACACGCTGCGATCGAGCAGCAGCTGGTGAAAGATCACCAGCAGGTTCATGTCGATGTCGCGCAGGTTCATGGTTATCCCTGTGTATTCACCGTGGTGATTTTACCTATCAGGTTCAGTTCATTTACTGATATCTCCGAGATCCACAGAATCGCGCTCAGTCACAGCTTTGTCATGAACTGGCACCCATGGAACTCGTCGTACAACCGAACAACCTCCACCTCTCTTTCGAGAGTGGCCAAAACCTGCTGGAGGTTCTGAACGCCAACGGTGTGCCGGTGTCCTACAGCTGTATGTCGGGCCGTTGCGGCACCTGCCGCTGCAAGGTGATCGAGGGCGATGTGCGCGACAGCGGTCCGGAAACAGGCCGTCCGCCCGTCAATGGCGAGCGCTATGTGCTGGCCTGTCAGTCGGTGCTGAGCGAGTCCTGCACCATCGAGATTCCCGAGATGGACGAGGTGGTTGTGCACCCGGCGCGCATCGTCAAGGGCACTGTGGTGTCGATTGAAGAGGCCACGCACGACATCCGCAAGATCCGCGTCAAGCTGGCCAAGCCGCTGTCGTTCTCGCCAGGGCAATACGCCACCTTGCAGTTCACGCCCGAGCACATCCGCCCCTACTCGATGGCCGGTCTGCCGGACGACGCCGAGATGGAGTTCCAGATCCGCAAGGTGCCCGGTGGTCGCGTCACCGAATACGTGTTCGACCAGCTGGCCGTGGGCTCGGCCATCCGCATCAGCGGCCCCCTGGGCACGGCCTACCTGCGCCGCAAACACACCGGCCCGATGCTGTGTGTGGGCGGGGGCACGGGCCTGGCGCCGGTGCTGTCCATCGTGCGTGGCGCGCTGGCGTCGGGCATGGACAACCCCATCCACCTGTACTTCGGCGTGCGCAGCGCGCAGGACCTGTACGACGTCGAGCGCCTGCAGGAGCTGGCCGCCCGTCATCCCAATGTGCGCGTGCACATCGTGGTCGCCGTGGGCGAGGCGCCGGCGGGCATGCGCTCGGGCCTGGTCACCGATGCGATCGAAGCCGACCTGGCGAATCTGCAAGGCTGGCGCGCCTACCTGTGTGGCGCCCCCGCGATGGTCGAGGCCCTGAGCCTGTTGGTGAACCGGCTGGGCCTGGACCCGAACCACGTGCACGCCGATGCCTTCTACCCCAGCGGCATCTGATGCCGGCTGCGCTTGAACCCCACAAGACCCCTACAACCTGTTTGAGGAGCCCCACCGATGAATGAGCAGAGCAACGTGTTTCCCCAGGACCCGACCTGGGAAGGTGAGGGCACCAGCCGTGTGCCGTTCTGGGCCTACACGCGCGAAGACCTGTACAAGAAGGAACTCGCGCGCCTGTTCTATTCGGGCCACTGGTGCTATGTGGGCCTGGAGGCCGAGATCCCCAACCCGGGTGACTACCGCCGCACGGTGATCGGCGAGCGCTCGGTCATCATGGTGCGCGACCCCGATGGCAGCATCAACGTGGTCGAGAACGTCTGTGCCCACCGTGGCATGCGCTTTTGTCGCGAGCGCAGCGGCAAGGCGGCCAAGGACTTCTTCTGCCCCTACCACCAGTGGAACTACAGCCTCAAGGGTGACCTGCAGGGCGTGCCCTTCCGCCGCGGTGTCAAGCAAGACGGCAAGGTCAATGGCGGCATGCCCAAGGACTTCAAGCTCGAAGACCATGGCCTGACCAAGCTGAAGGTGGCCGTGCGCGGTGGCGTGGTGTTCGCCTCGTTCGACCACGACGTCGAGCCGCTGGAAGAGTTCCTCGGCCCCACCATCCTGCATTACTTCGACCGCGTCTTCAACGGCCGCAAGCTCAAGGTGCTGGGCTACCGTCGTCAGCGCATTCCAGGCAACTGGAAGCTGATGCAAGAGAACATCAAGGACCCGTACCACCCCGGTCTGCTGCACACCTGGTTCTCGACTTTCGGCCTCTGGCGCGCCGACAACAAGTCCGAGCTGAAGATGGACGCGCAGTTCCGTCACGCCGCGATGATCTCGACCCGCGGCCAAGGCGGCAAGAACGAGGAAGTGGTCAGCGGTGTGGACAGCTTCAAGGACCAGATGAAGGTCAACGATCCGCGTCTGCTGGACATCGTGCCCGAGCCCTGGTGGGAAGGCCCGACCGCCGTGATGACCACGATCTTCCCGAGCGTGATCATCCAGCAGCAGGTCAACAGCGTCTCGACCCGCCACATCCAGCCCAACGGCCATGGCTCCTTCGACTTCGTGTGGACCCACTTCGGCTTCGAGGATGACAGCGAGGAGATGACCCAACGCCGCCTGATCCAGGCCAACTTGTTCGGCCCCGCCGGCTTCGTGTCGGCCGACGACGGTGAGGTCATCGAGTGGTCGCAGGAAGGCTTCGAGCAAAAGCCCGCGCACCGTACGGTGCTGGAAATGGGTGGGCACGACATCGGCGACACGGACCACATGGTCACCGAAACACTGATCCGCGGCATGTACGCCTACTGGCGCAAGGTGATGGGGGAATAAGAGATGGTTGATTTCAAGACGTACTTCGAGTTGCTGAACCTGTACAGCGACTACGCCATGGCCTGCGACTCGGCCGACTGGGAGAACTGGCCCGAGTTTTTTGTGGAAGAGGGTACCTACCGCCTGCAGCCGCGCGAGAACTACGAGGAAGGCCTGCCGCTGTGCCTGCTGGCGCTGGAGAGCAAGGCCATGATCAAGGACCGTGTGTACGGCGTCAAAGAGACCATGTACCACGACCCCTACTACCAGCGTCACATCGTGGGCACGCCGCGCATCATCTCCGTGCAGCGCGACCACCAGGGTGAGCGCATCCTGTCCGAAGCCAACTACACGGTGATCCGCACCAAGCTCGATGGCGAGTCCACCGTGTTCAGCGCCGGCTTCTACCGCGACGTGATCGTGCGCAAGCCCGAGGGGCTCAAGCTGCTGTCGCGCCTGTGTGTGTACGACAGCGAAATGATCGCCAACTCCATCATCTACCCCATCTGAGAAGCCCCGTCATGTCTGAAAACTGGATCGATGCCGCTGCCGTGGACGCGGTGCCCGAAGGCGATGTGGTCGGCGTGAATGTGGCCGGCAAGGACATCGCGCTGTACGAAGTCGAGGGCGAGATCTTCGCCACCGACAACATCTGCACCCACGGCCATGCCCGCATGAGCGATGGCTTCCTGGAAGGCCGTGAGATCGAGTGCCCGCTGCACCAGGGCAAGTTCGATGTGTGCACCGGCCAGGCGCTGTGCGCGCCACTGACCGAGAACATCCGCACCTACCCGGTTCGCATCGTCGATCGCCGGGTGCTGCTGAACCTGGGCTGACCCAGCCCACGTGAAGACCCGCTGATCCTCCCCACCACCCCAGGCGCGGGCTGAACCGTGCCGCTACCTACCGAGAGAGACAGAGATGAACACCACAACATGCTTCAAGCTGCTGGCCATCAGTGCGGCCACTTTTGCGACCATGCAGGCACACGCCGACATCAAGGTCGGGTTCATCGGTGCCCTGTCCGGCCCGGTCGCGGCCGTGGGTCAGGACCAGTACGATGGCTTCATGCTGGGGGTGGACAGCCTGGGTGGCAAGCTCGGCGGTCAGGCAGTGAAGGTGCTGCGTGAAGACGACCAGCTCAAGCCCGAGCTGGGCAACCAGATTGCGCGCAAGCTGATCGATCGCGACAAGGTCGATGCCATCGTGGGGCTGGGCTTTTCGAACGTGATGATGGCCAGCCTGCCGCGCATCAAGGAATCGCGCACGGTGGCCATTGCGACCAATGCCGGCCCCTCGCCGATCGCCGGTGCGGGCTGCCTGCCGCACGTGTTCTCGATGGCCTGGCAAAACGATGGCACGGCCGAAGCCATGGGCAAGTACGCCAACGATGCAGGCTACAAGCGCGTCTACCTGATGGCGCCCAACTACCAGGCGGGCAAGGACTACCTCGCCGGCTTCAAGCGCTTCTTCAAGGGCGAGATCCTCGATGAGGTCTACACCCAGGTCAACCAGCCGGACTACTCGGCCGAGATCGCGCAGCTGCAGGCCGCCGCGCCCGACGCCGTCTTCGTCTTCTACCCGGGTGGCATGGGCGTGAACTTCGTCAAGCAGTACAGCCAGGCTGGCCTGAGCCGCCAGGTGCCTTTGTTGTCGGCCTTCACGGTCGACGGCACCACCTTGCCGTCGCTGCGCACGTCCGCCATCGGTGCCATCTCGGCCGCCATGTGGGATGTGCCGGTCAAGGCCCCGGGCAATGCCGAGTTCGTCGCCGCCTTCACCAAGAAGCATGGCCGCGTGCCCAGCCACTACGCCGCGGTGGGCTACGACACGGCGCGCATGCTCGATGTGGCCGTGCGCAAGGTCAAGGGCAACACCACGGACAAGGCTGCCTTTGCGGCGGCTGTGAAGGCCGCCGGTGCCGAGTTCAAGTCGGTGCGTGGTCCCTTCAGCTTCAACAACAACAACATGCCGGTGCAGAACTACTACGCCTTCCAGGTGGTCAAGGGGGCAGGCAGCAACGTCGAGATGAAGCTGCTGGCCACGCCGTTGGCCAACCACAAGGACGTGTACGCGGCCCAGTGCAAGCAGAAGTGATCCAGCCATGACGACCTCCCTCTTGCTGGCGCAGCTGCTCAACGGGCTGCAGTACGGTGTGCTGCTGTTCCTGTTGGCGGCAGGCCTGACCCTCGTTTTCGGGATCATGAGCTTTGTGAACCTGGCTCATGGCTCGCTCTACATGCTGGGCGCGTATGCGGCCGCCGTGGTGAGCGTGCAGACCGATTCGTTCGCCCTCGGGGTACTGGCGGCGCTGGCCACGGGGGGCGTTGTGGGGCTGATCCTGGAGATGGTGGCGGTGTCGAAGCTGTACCGCCGCGATCACCTGGATCATGTGCTGGCCACGTTTGGCCTGATCCTCTTCTTCAACGAAGTGGTGCGCATGATCTGGGGCCCGCAGCCCGTGTTCGTGCCGCTGTCGGAAGCGCTGTCCGGCACGGTCGAGCTGTTCGGCTTCAACTACCCGGCTTACCGCTTCCTCATCATCGTCGTCGGGCTGATCGTGGCCGTGGGCAGCCAGTGGCTGATCCACAAGACGCGCGTCGGCATGCTGATCCGTGCCGGCTCGGTCAACCCGCAGATGGTGGGTGCGCTGGGCGTCAACATTCGCCTGCTCAATGCGATGTTGTTTGCCCTGGGGGCTGCGCTGGCGGCGCTGGCCGGCGCCATGGCGGGTCCGATCATGTCGGTGCAAAGCGGCATGGGCGAGCCGGTGCTCATCACCACCCTGGTGGTGATCGTGATCGGCGGCATCGGTTCGGTTCACGGGGCGCTGTACGCGGCCATCATCGTGGGCATGGCCGACACGCTGGGCCGAACCTTCCTGCCCATGCTGATCCGTGAGTTTGCCGACCGCGAGGTGGCCAATGCAGCGGGCCCCGCGCTGGCGTCGATGCTGGTCTATCTGCTGATGGCGGTGGTGCTCGCGGTGCGTCCGCAAGGCCTGTTCCCGGCACACAAAGGTCAATGATGCAAAAGTTTCGCCCAACGGCCGTGCTCTGGCCGGTCCTGTTCTTCGCCATCCTGGCCGTGCTGCCCACCGTGGCCGTGGCCATGGATGACAACTTCCTGATCTCGTTCGTGGCACGGGTGCTGATCTATGCCATCGCGGCCAGTGCCCTGAACATCGCGCTGGGCTTTGGTGGCCTGGTGAGCCTGGGCCATGCCCTGTTCATCGGCCTGGGCATGTACAGCGTGGCTTTGCCGGCGCACTTCGGCATCAGCGATGGCTTCGTGCACCTAGGGCTGACCGTGCTGAGTTGCGCCGTGATCGGGGCTGTGACCGGGTTCGTCAGTCTGCGCACCTCGGGCATCGCCTTCATCATGATCACGCTGGCTTTTGCGCAGATGGGCTACTTCGTGTTCGTCAGCCTCAAGCAGTTTGGTGGGGACGATGGCATGGCACTCGCTGCCTCCAGCGAGTTCTTCGGCTTTGGCCTGTCCTCGCCCACGGCCGTGTACGGCTGTGCGCTGGTGATCCTGGCCTTGCTGACCCTGTGGGTGTCGCGTCTGCGCGAGTCGCCCTTTGGCATGACCTTGCGGGCCGGCCGGCAGAACGCCCGCCGCGTCGCCTCCATCGGCCTGGCGCTGCCGCGCTACCAGTTGACCGCCTACGTGCTGTCGGCCGTGCTGTGTGGCGTCTCGGGCATGCTGCTGGTCAACCTCAATGCCTACGCTTCGCCGAGCAGCATGTCCTGGATGATTTCCGGTGAGCTGATCGTGATGGTGGTGCTCGGTGGCATGGGCACGGTGTTCGGCCCGGTGCTGGGGGCCTTTGCCTTCCTCGGGGTCGAAGAGCTGCTCAAGGCCGTGACAGAGCACTGGATGGCGGTCTTTGGCCTGCTGATCCTGGCCGTGGCCATGCTGGGCAAGGCCGGTGTCATCGGTGTGCTGGGCAAATGGCGCCGTCGCTCGGATGCGGCGCCGGTTCAAGCTGAGGCGGTGGCCCAAGGAGGGGCGCAATGAGCATGCTGCTGCAAACCGAACAGATCACCAAGCGCTACGGTGCGCTGCTGGTGACCGACAACGTGTCGCTGGACGTGCGTGAGGGCGAGTTGCACGCCATCATCGGCCCCAACGGGGCGGGCAAGACGACGCTGATCAACCAGCTCTCGGGCGAGCTGCAGCCCAACAGTGGCCGCATCCGCTTCCAGGGACGGGACGTCACCGAGCAGGGCATCCATGCCCGTGCCCGCCAGGGCCTGCTGCGCTCGTACCAGATCACCTCGGTGTTCGACGAGTTCACGGTGCGCGAGAACGCCACGCTGGCCGCCATGGGCGCCAATGGTCACGCCTTCTCGTTCTGGAGGCGTCTGCTGGGTGATGCCCGGAGTGTCGAGGCCGCACACGAAGCGATCGAGGCCGCGGGCCTGGCCGCGCGGGCCGACGTCAAGGCGTCCGACCTGGGCTATGGCGAGCGCCGTCAGCTGGAGATGGCGATGGCGCTGGCCGCCCGCCCCAAGTTCCTGCTGCTGGACGAGCCGATGGCGGGCATGAGCGTGCAGGAGTCGGCCGCGGTGGTGGCCCTGTTGCAGTCGCTCAAGCGCCAGTACACGATCTTGCTGGTCGAGCACGACATGAATGCCGTGTTCGCCCTGGCCGATCGCATCAGCGTGCTGGTCTACGGCAAGCTGATGGTGACGGGAACCCCGGACGAGATCCGCGGCAATGAAGAAGTTCGCGCCATCTACCTGGGCGAAGAAGAGGTGCACTGAGATGGGTTCGCTGTTGAAAGTTGCCGGCTTGAAGGCCGGCTATGGTCAGGCCCAGGTGCTCTTCGGGGTCGACTTCGATATGAGCGAAGGCGAGGTCGTGACCTTGCTGGGCCGCAATGGCATGGGCCGCTCGACCACGATCAAGTGCCTGTTCGGTTTGCTGCAGCCCACGGGCGGCAGCATCGAGTTCAATGGCAAGCGTACCGAGACCTGGCCCTCGCACCAGATCGCCCGCCTGGGCCTGGGCCTGGTGCCCGAGGGCCGTCAGGTCTTTCCCAACCTCACGGTGGAAGAGAACCTGATCGCCACCGCCCGCCAGAACACGGACAACGGCCTCAAGCCCTGGACACTTGAGCGTGTCTATGGCTTCTTCCCGCGTCTGAAGGAGCGTCGCAGCAACCTGGGCTCGCAGCTCTCGGGCGGCGAGCAGCAGATGCTGGCCATTGGCCGTGCGCTCATGACCAACCCGCGCCTGATGGTGCTGGATGAAGCCACCGAAGGTTTGGCGCCGCTGATCCGCGCCGAAATCTGGCAGGCCCTGGGTGGCCTGCGCGAGGAAGGTCTGTCGCTGATCGTCATCGACAAGAACCTGGGCCCCTTGCTGGACCTGGCTGATCGCCACTTCGTGATGGAAAAGGGCAAGGTGGTCTGGTCCGGCAGTTCGGCCGACCTGCGTGCCGATCCGAAGATCGTGCACGAGTATCTCGGCGTTTGAGACCCATCCTTGAGGTGATGTCATGAGTGATCCCAAAGCCCGTGCCATTGGCACGATCCGCGCCGAGCACCGTGCTCTGGCCGCGGTCATCAACAACATGAAGGCCATCCTGGCCGACGTCCGCGCGGGCAAGATGAGCCTGGACTACCGTCTGTTCTGGTCCATGGTCTACTACATCGATGCCTTCCCGGATCGGCTGCACCATCCCAAAGAGGACGACTACCTGTTTGCGCGCGTCAAGCAGCGCACCCACGAGGCCGACGCCCTGATCGCCGAGCTGATGTCCCAACATCACAACGAGGCGCACGCCCTGGGGCAGATCCGTCGCTGGCTGGGCAACTGCGAAGCGGGCGTGGCCCGCGGCCTGGAGCAACTCGAGCGGGTCGTGAAGGACTATGCCGAGTTCACCTGGAAGCACATGCGCATGGAAGAAAACGATTTCATGCCGCTGGCCGAGCAGCACCTCACGACCGAAGACTGGGAAGAGATCGCCCGAGCCTTCCACGACAATGCCGACCCCTTGATCGGTCGCGAAGCCAGTGAGCACTTCGCCGGGCTCTTCCGCGGCATCGTGGACCAGACCCCCGCGCCGTATGGTCTGGGGTGAATGAGGTGAGCGGGCCTGCCATGCACGTGCCGGCAGACCTGGTGTCGATGCCGGGGCACCAGTTACGTCGCCTGCAGCAGATCGCGGTGGCGAGCTTCCTGATGGAGACGCAGGACGTCGGCATCACGCCCTTGCAGTTCGCGGCCTTGACGGCCCTGGCGCGCGAGCCCTTGCTCGACCAACGCACGCTGGCCGCGCGCATCGGTCTGGACGCCTCGACCCTGGGCGGGGTC
The DNA here is from genome assembly GCF_034003525.1 of Aquabacterium sp. Lineage (GTDB taxonomy): Bacteria > Pseudomonadota > Gammaproteobacteria > Burkholderiales > Burkholderiaceae_C > Aquabacterium. Next base: position 125,241 of record NZ_JAVEYN010000002.1, on the reverse strand, counting down.
GTGGAGCGCCTGGCCGAACGCGGTCTGGTCGCGCGGCACAGCAAGCCCACCGACCGGCGTGTTCGCCTCTTGACCTTGACGCGCGAAGGGCAGGCCCTGCGGCGGCGGCTCCTGCCCGGCGTGGCGCGCTCGCAGGTGCGCATCCTGGCCCCCTTGTCTGCGTCGGCCCAAGTGCAGTTTTTGCAGATGCTGCGGGTCTTGGTTGGCGACGCGCCATCTGCCGGCCGCGAGGCCGCGTGATTGAGGTCTAATTGGGGATCGAGGACACGCCCCACCATGCCGGTCAGCCCGCCCACCCCATCTCCTGCCGCAGCCGACGAAGCCCATCTGACGCTGGACTACCTCCTGCGGCGCATGCGTTTCAAGAGCGACTTTCCGGCACTGGGCACGTCCATCACGCGCATCCAGTCCCTGTCTGGCTCCGAAAGCGAGAGTCTGCACACCCTGTGCGACGAGATCCTCAAGGACGTTGCCCTCACGCAAAAGCTCCTGCGCGTGGTCAACACCGCGCACTACCGCCGTGCGGGCACCGACCCCATCAGCACCGTCTCGCGGGCGGTCAGCCTCATCGGTCTGGCCGGTGTGCGCAACCTGGCCCTGTCGCTGATGCTGCTCGAGCACATGGAGGACAAGGTCCATGCGCAGCAGCTCAAGGTCGAGTTCCTGCGCACCGTGATGGCCGGCACCCTGGCCAGCGAACTGTCGCACCAGTCGCGCGAGTCTGAAGAGGCCTTCCTGGGCGCCTTGTTCCGCAACCTCGGCCGCCTGCTGGTCGCCTTTTACCTGCCGGAAGACGCCGAGCAGATCCGTGCGCTGACCACGGTCAGTGAGGAGCAGCCCGAGCCCCTGAGCGATGCCCAGGCCTCGGTGAAGGTGCTCGGCGTCAGCCACGAACAGCTGGCAGGACACATTGGCCAGAGCTGGGGCCTGCCCGAGGCCCTGCTGGCCTGCATGCGCAGCCCCGAGGGGCGGGTGCCCACCCGCTCCCTGGCCGCGCGACCGGAGCGCCTGTGGTGGCTGGCGAGCATGGCCAACCAGATGGCGCAGACCATGCTCGACACCGAGCCCGTCAAACTGGGCGATGCCCTGACCAAGCTGGCGCGCACCTATGCCACCTCGCTCGACCTTCGCTCGGACGACGTCAGCCAGGCCGCTGCGCGCGCCCGCAAGCGCCTCACCGAGCTGACCCAGGCGCTCAACCTGCACCTGCCGGCCCAGTCACCTGGCGAGCGCCTGCTCGACACCTACTACGTGGACGCGCCCAACAGCGGCCAGACCGATGGGCCCACGCCCGACGCCTTGGGTCTGGGCGATGACACCGGCACCCTCGCGCCCGAGCTGCCGCCGCCCGCCGTCGATGCCACCAGCATCCTCACCAACGGCATCCAGGACATCACCAACTCCCTGGTCGAGTCCTTCCGTCTCAACGACGTGCTGCAGATGATCCTGGAGACCATGCTGCGGGCGCTCAACTGCCGCCGCGTGGTGTTCTGCCTGCGCGATGCCCGGACCGGTCAGCTCACCGGCCGCCTCGGCCTGGGTGAGGGCGCCGACGTCGTCCGCGACCTCTTCAAGGTGCCGCTCGTCTTGCGGCCCGGTGAACAGCCGGAGCTGTTCACGGCCGTCTGCCTCAAGCAGGTCGACACCCTGATCGCCGACGCCAGCGCCCCCAACATCGTCAACCGCCTACCCACCTGGTTCCGCGACCGGGTGCAGGCGCCTACCTTCCTCGTGCTGCCCCTGGTGATGAAGCGGGCCGGTCAGACCGACATGGTCCTGGGCCTGATCTACGCCGACAAGGGCCAGGCCGACAGCCTGCAGATCAGCGAGAAAGAGCTGTCCTTGCTGCGCACCCTGCGCAACCAGGCCGTCATGGCTTTCCGCCAAGCGGCCAGCGGCTGAGCGCAGCGCTCGTTTCCCCCGTTTTTCTTGTGCCAGATCAAGTCCGACTGGCTACGTTCCGTTACGATCTGACCCCTCTTCTGGGGGGGGGGTCCCGGGACAGTCTTGGGAACATCCACGGGGTTGATCTTGCAGTTCGCTGGGTTTGAGTGTCGGTGCCGGAGCGGCGTGGGGGCGCACCATGGGTGATGCCGTCTGGCGTTGGCCGCGAACGGCCCGCGTGACCGCCGCGCGGCGCACGGTCGAGGCCTCACCGGCGACGCCCGCCGCCGAGCGCGACCAGCCGGTGCGTCTGATCCTGCAGGTGCTGCGCCCGGCGGCGCTGGCCCTCATGGTCGTGCTCCTGCTGTTCCTGTTCGGCGTCTCACGCCATCTGCACAGCGTCGAGGTGCGTCGCACCGAGGCCTTGGCCCTGCGCGCGGTCGCCCTGTGGCAGCACCTGCGCGAGCAGCAGCTCGGGCAGCTGCAACTGCTGACCAGCGCGCTGGCCGAAGACCGTGTCCTGGCACAGGCCATGCTGCAAGGCGATGCCGCCCGCCTGCAGGCCCTCAGCCGTGAACGCTTCTCGCAGTTGCGCCAGACCCATGGTGTCTCGCACGGCTACTTCATCGACCCGCAGCGCCAGGTGCTGCTGCGCGTGCACGATCCCGCGCAACGGGGCGACCTCATCGAACGCCGCACCCTGCTCGACGCCATTTCTACCGGCAAGCCCGTCAGTGGCATGGAGCTGGGCGCCTTGTCCACCTTCACCCTGCGCCACGTCCAGCCCTGGTACCTCGACGGACAGTTGATCGGCTACCTCGAACTCGGCTCGGACGCCGACTGGTTCATCCACGAACTCAAGCGCCTGCTCCAGCAGGACATGGCGCTGCTCATCGACAAGCGGCACACCAGCCAGTCCCGCTACCAGGGCGGCCAGCGCGTGTTCCGCCTGCCTGGCCACTGGAGCGACGATGCCCAGGTGGTGGTGCTGGGCCAGACCCTGCCGCACCTGCCGGGCGGCCTGCTGCCGGCCTGGCGCGATGTCGCTCTGGGGGCAGGCAGTGGGGTAATGGACCTCAGCGACGCCAGCCAGGCCTGGTCGGTGGCCATCCGTCCGATCAGCGACCACAGCGGGCGCGTGATGGCATCGCTGGCCGTGCTGCGCGACGTGGCCGCCGAGCGGGCCGACGAAGCCCGCCAACGTCTCAACCTCGCGGCGGCCGGGACCGCCGTCGTGGCCCTGCTCATGTGCGTGCTCTTTCTGCGCGTGCGCGCCGCCGAAGACTGGGTCCGCCGTTCGGACGCCGCCCTGCGCCTGGCCGCCACCGCGTTCGAGTCACAGGAAGGCATCATGGTGCTCGACGAGCGCGGCGCCATCCTGCGCGTCAACCAGGCCTTCACCGACATCACCGGCTACACCTTCGACGAGGTGCAAGACAAGCGCAGCGACATCTTGCGCGCACCCGACTGCCCCGCGCCGCTCACCGCCCACATCCAGCAGCAACTGCGCCAGCATGGCCACTGGCTGGGCGACGTGCGCAGCCAGCGCCACAACGGCGAACTGTACGACCTGCGCCTGAGCCTCACCCTGGTGCGCGGCCGCGGTCAGGAGCCCACCTTGTGCGTGGGCAGCTTCACCGATGTCACCGAGCACAAGGCCGCGGAGGCCCGCATTGAGCACCTCGCCTTCTTTGACACCCTCACGGGCCTGCCCAACCGGCGCCAGCTGCAAGACCAGCTCCAGCAGGTGCTTGCCGGCTGCCATCGCCAGGGTCAGGCCGGTGCCGTGCTCCTGATCGATCTGGACGACTTCAAGACGCTCAACGACACCCTGGGCCATGACATGGGCGACCTGCTGCTACAGCACATGAGTGCCCGCCTGCAGACCTGCCTGGGCGAGCAAGACACGCTGGCCCGCTGGGGGGGCGACGAGTTCGTCGTGGTCATGCAGGGCCTGAGCCGCGTGCCGGACGAGGCGGCGGCGCAAGCGCGTTCGCTCGCAGCGCGTTGCCTGAGCCTGCTGTCCCAATCGTGTGACCTGGCCGGACAGGAGTACCACATCAGCTGCAGCATCGGCGTCACCCTGTTTGGCACGCCGCCGCCCGTGAGCCTGGACGAGCTGATGCGCCAGGCCGACCTGGCCATGTCCGAGGCGAAGGCCGCAGGCCGCCACAACCTGCGCTTCTTCGACCCCGAGATGGAGGCGGCCGTGCGCCGCCGCTCGGCCCAGGAGGCCGACATGCGCCGCGGCCTGCAGCGCGACGAGTTCCAGCTCTGCTACCAGCCTCAGGTGGACGCCGCCGGCCACGTGTTCGGTGCCGAGGCCCTGGTACGCTGGCAGCACCCGGAACGCGGCATGGTCTCGCCCGCCGAGTTCATCCCGGTGGCCGAGCATGCCGGCCTGATCCTGCCACTGGGCGCCTGGGTGCTCGAGACCGCCTGCCGGCAACTGGTGGCCTGGTCCCGCCAGCCCGCGCTGGCCCACCTCACCGTGTCGGTCAACGTCAGCGTGCGCCAGTTTCGCCTGCCCGACTTCGTGGACCTGGTGCTGGGCATCCTGGCGCGCACCGGCGCCAACCCGCAACGCCTCAAGCTGGAGCTGACCGAGAGCGTCCTGATCGATGACATGGAGGCCGTCATCGAACGCATGGACACCTTGAAGGGCCATGGCGTGGGCTTCTCGCTCGATGACTTCGGTACCGGCTACTCCTCGCTGGCCTACCTCAAGCGCCTACCGCTGGACCAGCTCAAGATCGACCAGTCCTTCGTGCGTCACGTGCTGACCGATCCGCACGACGCCTCCATCGCCCGCACCATCGTGGCCCTGGCCGAGGCCATGGGCCTGGCCGTGATCGCAGAAGGGGTCGAGACCGAGGCGCAGCGCGACTTCCTGCACGGGCACGGCTGCCGTTGCTATCAGGGCTACCTCTTTGGGCGCCCCATGCCGGCAGACGCTTTCGCGCAGCACGTGCGGGGATAATGCGGTCATGTTCCGCATCGTCCTCGTCGAACCCGAAATCCCGCCCAACACAGGCAACGTCATCCGCCTGGCGGCCAACACCGGCTGCGAGCTGCACCTGATCGAGCCCCTGGGTTTTTCGATGGACGACAAGCTGCTGCGCCGCGCCGGGCTCGACTATCACGAGTACGCGCCGGTGCGCCGCCACGCCAGCTGGCAGGCGTTCATCGACACCATGCAACCGGACCCGAGCCGCTTGTTCGCGTTCACCACACGGGGCAGCCGCCCCTTTGGCGAGGTCGCCTGGCAAGCCGGTGACTGGTTCGTGTTCGGCTGTGAAACGCGTGGGCTCGATCCCACGCTGCGCGACGGCTTCCCATTGGCGCAACGCGTGCGCCTGCCGATGCGTCCGGAGCAGCGCAGCCTGAACCTGAGCAATGCGGTGGCCGTGGCCGTGTTCGAGGCCTGGCGGCAAAACGGCTACGCGGGCAGCGTCTGAGCTGGCCCGCGTTGCACTGACAGACGCTTAGAAAGCGCTGCCTTCGGCCTTGGCCTCACGGCCCATCAAGGCGCCCACAGCCTGGGCCGGGCTGAGGCGGTCGTCCAGCACGGCCACCACCGCTTCGGTGATGGGCATGGACACCCCCAGGCTCTGCGCACGCTGCCACACGGTGGCGGCGCTGTAGACCCCTTCGGCCACATGGCCCAGGTCCTGCAGGATCTGAGGCAGCTTCTTGCCCGAAGCCAGTTGCAGCCCCACCGTCCGATTGCGCGACAGGTTGCCGGTGGCCGTCAGCACCAGATCGCCCAGGCCCGACAGCCCCATGAAGGTGTCGGCGCGGGCGCCCAGGGCCACGCCCAGGCGGGTCATCTCGGCCAGGCCACGCGTGATCAGCGCGGCGCGGGCATTCAGACCCAGATTCAGCCCATCGGCGATGCCGGTGGCAATGGCGAGCACGTTCTTGACGGCGCCGCCCACCTCCACACCGATCGGGTCGGTCGAGGTGTAGACACGCAGGCTGTCGCAGTGGAAGGCGGCCACGGCCTGCTCAGCCAAGGCGGTGTCGGTGCTGGCCGCCACCAGGGCGGTCGGCTGGCTCAGCGCCACCTCATGGGCAAAGCTCGGGCCCGACAACACGCCGTTGCGGGCGTGCGGACGCAGCGCATGGGCGATCTCGTGACCCAGGCGGCCCGTGCCTTTTTCGAAGCCCTTGCACAGCCACAAGGCCGCTGCATCGTCAGGCAGACTTTGCAGCATGCTGGCCAGTGCCGCCATCGGCGTGCCGATGATGACCAGGCCCTCGGGGCCGCGCGCGTACGCCACGGCTTCGTTCAGGTCATGGGTGACGCGCAGCGCCTCAGGAAAGGGTACGTCGGGCAGGTAGCGTGCGTTGCAGCGTGTCGCCTGCATGTCGGCGACCTGCGCGGCGTCGCGGGCCCACAGCAGCACCTCGCGGTGGTGCCGCGCGGCGCTGATGGCCAGCGCCGTGCCCCACGCGCCCGCTCCCAGAATGGCGAGCCGGGTGCCCATCCGCTCAGGCGTGGCCGGCGGCAGCGGCTTGCTGCAGCTGCGATTCGTACATGGCCTGGAAGTTGACTTCGGTCAGGTGCACGGGCGGGAAGCCGGTGCGGTTGATCACGTCGGCCACGGTGGCGCGCAGGTAGGGGTAGACGATTTGCGGGCAGGCGATGGCGATGATCGGCTGCATCTGCTCTTCCGGCACGTTGCGGATCTCGAACAGGCCGGCTTGCTTGGCCTCGACCAGGAACAGGGTCTTGTCATTGACCTTGGTGGTCACGGTGGCGGTCACCGACACTTCGTACAGGCCTTCCTGCACCGGCTCGGCGTGCAGGTTCAGCTGCACGTCCACCTGGGGCTGGCCTTGTTCCAGCAGGATCTGGGGCGCGTTCGGCAGCTCCAGCGACAGATCCTTCAAATAGATGCGCTGAATGCTGAACGAAGGTTGGTTGGCTTGGTCGCTCATGAGAAATCCTTGGTGTGCACGTGAGGGTGCGGGTGATCAGTCGCTGGGGATTATGAACCAGCCCGATGACGCCTCGGCGTCGCCCATCGCACGGCAGCCAGGCAAGCGGCCGCAGAGCCCCACGAACAGGCGGGTGGGAAGGCCCTGCGGTTTGCTCCCGGTCAAGGATATGCACGCCACCGCGGATTCCGCGTGGCGCGCGATCTCCGGCATCGTGTCAGGCGCCGTTGAGCAGCGGCAGCAGGCCGCCTTGCTGGTCCAGCGCAATCAGGTCGTCGCAGCCACCCACATGGGTCTCGCCAATGAAGATCTGCGGCACGGTACGGCGGCCGGTGGTGGCCATCATGTGCTCGCGCTGCGCCGGGTCCAGGTCGATGCGGATCTCTTCGATGGCCTCGACGCCACGCTGCTTGAGCAGCATCTTGGCACGCTGGCAGTACGGGCAGACCTGGGTGGTGTACATCTTGACGGCTTGCATGGTGTCGGGGTTCGCGGCGTGCGAAAAATAAGGGCAAATAAAATGGGACAGCGCAGACATTGTCTCCGCGGTCCCAAGTCCGCCTGATCTGTGTGGAGATCGGCGCGTGGTGTACGGCCCGTCGCAGCCTGACGGCGCAGGCCGACCGGTCAGGCCTTTTCGGTGGGCAGGTGCGCTTCGCGCCAGGCCTTGAGGCCGCCCGACAGCGACTGGGCGTTCTCGTAGCCCATCTTCTTGAGCTGGGCGACCGCACGGGCCGAACGCGTGCCGGCGGCGCACACCACCACCAGCGGGATGGCCTTGTTCGACGGCAGACCCTTGCCTTCGGCCAACTGACCCAGCGGGATGTTCTTGGCGCCGGTCACGTGGGCGGCGGCGAACTCGGCCGGCTCGCACACGTCGATCACCTGGGCCTTTTGCTTGTTGATGAGCTGGACAGCCTGGGACGGGGTCAGGCCGCCGCCTGCGCCGCCGGCCTGGATTTGCTGCCACAGCAGCATGCCGCCCGATGCGGCAGCAGCCACGATCCAATACCAGTTGGCCGCGATGAAGCTCGAAGAATTCATGCAAGTGCTCTCTTGTAAGCCCGCGAGCAGGAAGCCACGGGTCGAGCGGGATTATAAAATCGCCGGTTGCCCGGCTGTTCTGCACCGGCCCACTTTCACCTCGATGGGATCGCACGTCATGTACAAACTCGTCCTGATTCGCCACGGCGAATCCACCTGGAACCTGGAAAACCGCTTCACTGGCTGGGTCGACGTCGATCTGACGCCCACCGGCGTGTCGCAGGCCATGTCGGCTGGTCAGCTGCTCAAGGCCGAGGGCTACGAGTTCGACATCGCCTACACCTCGGTGCTCAAGCGCGCCATCCACACGCTGAACTACTGCCTCGACGAGATGGACCGCATCTGGTTGCCGGTGGTCAAGAGCTGGCGCCTCAACGAGCGCCACTACGGTGGCCTGCAAGGTCTGAACAAGGCCGAGACCGCCCAGAAGCACGGCGACGCGCAGGTGCTGGTGTGGCGCCGCAGCTATGACACCCCGCCGCCCGCGCTGGACGCCAACGACCCGATGGGCCAGCGTCAGGACCTGCGTTACGCCGGCCTGCAGCCCGATCAGATCCCGCTGACCGAGTGCCTCAAGGACACCGTGGCCCGCGTGCTGCCGTACTGGAACGAAGAGATCGCCCCGACCATCAAGGCTGGCAAGCGCGTCGTGATCGCGGCCCACGGCAACTCCATCCGTGCCCTGGTCAAGTACCTGGACAACATCAGCGATGACGACATCGTGGGCCTGAACATCCCCAACGGCATCCCGCTGGTGTACGAGCTGGACGCCGACCTCAAGCCCATCAAGCGCTACTACCTGGGCGACGCCGAAGCCGCTGCCAAGGCCGCAGCGGCCGTGGCCACGCAAGGCAAGGCCTGATCAGGCTGTCAGGTCAGCCTCAGCGGGCTGACCAGATCAAGGGACAGTGGTCGGAGAGTTGCCGCCCACGGTCCTGAGGGTCATACGGCAGGCGCGTCATCCGCAAGGAGGCGCGCCTGCTGTCATATCGGGCCATCAGGCTGTCGCTGAGCAAGATGTCGTCGATGTAGCGGCTGTGCCGGTCGTCGGCATCGCAGGGCAGGTAAGGCTGGCCGGCGGTGGCGCGGTGAAGCACGGCACCGCGGGGCTGGTCATCGCTCCAGGCGGGCAAGAGGTTGAGCGGCGCGCGCTCGTCGGGACCGGCAGCGCGGCGTTCGTCGTACTCCAGATGCCGGTTGAAGTCACCCAGCACGGCAAAGGCTGCGCCTTCGCGCACGCGCTGGTCGATCCAGGCTTCCACCACAGGGGCCTGGCGCTGCAGGCCACGGCAGGGGCTGAAATCTCGGTCCAGATCGCCCCGGAAACAGCCGCTCTTCAAATGCACATTGAGCAGGCGCACTTCGCGTGCGGTGCCAGGGTAGAGCGTCACATCGCCGCCAGCGCGTGAGCCGCCGTCCACATCCAGCTCGCTCAGCTCGCCGTTGCAGCGGTAGGGCACACCCTCGCGGATGGCAAAACCCACTTTCTGAGGGTGCGCGCGACGCTCGAAACAGTCCAGCTTCCAGCCTTGGCGGAACACCTGACGTGCGGCGTCCGGTCCATCGACTTCTTGCAGGGCCACCACATCCACCCGCTGCGAGGTGTGCAGGGCTTGTGCGGTGCGGGCCAGCGCATCCAGGTCGGCCTGGGTACGGCCGGGCGGCGGCGTGCGGCCCGGTGTGCAGGGCAGGGCGCGTTCATGGCTGCGCGGTTGCTGGCGCTGGCAGCGCGCGCTCAGTTCCGCCTGGGTGGCCGGGGTCATCAGCCACTCTAGGTTCCAGGTGGCCAGGCTCAGGCCGTCGCCCGACGCGGCCTTGCGGCTGCCCTCAAACCAGCCCGCATGGGCTGACCAGGCAGCCACCGCTGCCAGGCATAGCGCAGCCATCCAGCGGCGGGGGCGAGCCCCGCGTGTGCGACGCACGTTCGGCGCTCGGGCTCAGACACCCAGGGCGGTGCGGTCGAGCGTGTAGTTCTGCGGACCGGCCACGGCGATCTTGATGGCGCCGATGCGGTTGGCCAGGGCCACCGACTTGACCAGATCCCAGCCTTGCGACAGGCCGAACAGCAGACCGCCTCGGAAGGCGTCGCCACAGCCGGTCGGGTCCACCACGGCCTCGGCCTTCACGCCGGGCACATGGGTGACTTCACCCTGCACGTACACATTGCAGCCCTCGGCACCCAGCGTCTCGATCAGGCCACGCAGGTGGCCACGCGACAGGTCGGCCAGGCTCTGGCCGGTGCGCTCGGCCAGCATCTTGCCTTCGTAGTCGTTGACGGCCACCCAGCTGGCCTGCTTGACGAAGCGCAGCAATTCTTCACCGTTGAACATCGGCAGACCCTGGCCCGGATCGAACACGAAGGGGATGCCAGCGGCCTGCAACTGCTCGGCGTGCTCGATCATGGCATCGCGGCCATCCGGGGCGACGATGGCCAGCTTGATCGCCGGATTGGCCTCGATGCGCTGGATGTGGGCCTGGCCCATGGCGCCCGGGTGAAAGGCCGTGATCTGGTTGTTGTCCTGGTCTGTGATGATGATGGCCTGGGCCGTGTAGTCGTTCTCCACGGTGTGGACGTGCTGCAGGCTGATACCGAGGTTTTCCAGGTGGTTGCGGTAGAGCACGCCATCCTTGCCCAGCGTCGCCATGACCAGCGGCTCGCCGCCGAGTTGCTTGAGGCTGTAGGCGATGTTGCCGGCGCAGCCCCCGAACTCCTTGCGCATGGACGGCACGAGGAAGGACACGTTCAGGATGTGCACCTGATCGGGCAGGATCTGCTGCGCGAAACGGCCGGGAAAGGTCGTGATGGTGTCAAAGGCCAGGGAGCCGCAGATCAGGACAGACATGGAGGGGTCTCGGATAAGGGAATCAGGGGTAGAACAGCTCGGCCGTGTAACCGGCGGGCTGCAGGGTCGGGGTGCGCAGCTGCCAGACCAGGGTGGTGCTGCGCTTGGGGGGCACTGCGGCCGGGCGAGGCAGGGCGCGTGCGTCGGGCTCGCTGCCATCGAGCCACTGGGCATCGGCGGGTGAGAAGCTGCGTCGGGCCACCACGGCACCGGCGGTGTCGGTCAGTGTCAGGTCCACGTGCGGCCAGGCCAAGGCTACGGCAGCGCGGTTGCGCACGACCACGGTGAGGCGGTAGCGGTCGGGACCGGCCGAGTCGGCCCGTAGCAAGGTCGCGCTGTCGACCTGCAGGTCGTCGATGCGCAAGGGTGGCTGCAGCGTGCAATGCGCCCACTCGCACCATGTGGTCAGGGCGTCACGCCAGCTGGGGTGCTGGGCGGCCAGTGTGTCACGGAACTGGTGCATGGCCTGCACCCCTAGCGAGAGCAGCAAGGCCAGCGACAGGCCCGTGAGCACGCCACGCACCGAGGGCTGGCGCCAGAAGGCCTGGCGCTGCGCACGACGGATGAACTCGGGCGTGGGGGTTGCGGGGGGCTTCTTGGCCGGCTTTTTGGCGGGGGTCGCACGCGGGGAAGCGTCAGCTGTTGCCGCCGCGCGTGGGACCTCGGGCATCGGCATTGGTGCCGGCTCGGCCGAGGGCGCCGCGAAGCGTGGCGAGGCGTGGGTCTCGCTGGCTTCGGCGGTGGGCTGTGGCGTCAGGCCGAGCGCATCCGCTTCGGCATCGAGCAAGGCGTCGGTGGGGAACTCGGCGTCAGCAAACTCCGGCCCGCGGGTGCGGCGCCGTGGGGGCGGCCGATCGCGGTCCGAGGGCATCAGGTAGCGCGAATCGAGCGCATCGGCCTCGTCGGTGCTGGGCAGCTCGGCCTCGGGCAAGGGCGGGGGCGCCAGCGGGGAGGGGGCCGGACGGGGGGGCGCGGCCAGTGGCGGCTCGGCAGGCGGCTCAGGCTGACGCCGCGTCCAGCTCATCTCTTGCGCCGGCACGCGGGTGTCGAGCTCGAAGTCGGTGGTGGCGTGCACGGGCCGGGGCGGCTCGGGCGGCAACTCGTCTTCGGTCAGGCGACCGAACGTGGGCGGCGTTGGCGCGGGCGTCGGGGCAAGGGGCGCGGCGCGCGGCGCACTCACCTCCGGTTCGGGAGGCGGCGGGGCCGGCGTGCGGCGAGGCGGGGGGGCCTCGCTGTCCATGTCGAACAGGGTCGGCAGGGCATTGAAGACCTCATGACAGCGGCCACAACGCACCCAGCCTTCAGAGACCTTCAGTTGGTCTTCGACGATCTTGAAGATCGTGCCACAGTGGATGCATCGGGTCGCCAGGCTCATAAGGCCCGTTTATGCCATTGATTTGGCTGGTTTTTGCGCCGTCATGAGGATCCACCCCTCTTCGGCGTTGGCGACCTGCAACTGCAGGCCCACTTCCGCGTAGGCATCTTTGAGCTCTTGCTCCTGGCGCGCCAGGATGCCGGCGAGCACCAGATACCCTCCCGGCGCCACATGACCGGCCAGCAGCGGCGACAGCATCTTCAGCGGCGTGGCCAGGATGTTGGCCAGCACCACCGGGTAGGTGGCCTGGGCCTCGCCCACCACATCGGGCAGGCCGGCCACGATGGGCAGGCTGCCGTCGGCGCCCTTGAGGTGCGCCAGGTTGGCTTCGGCATTGGCCACGGTCGACTCCACCGCAGCCGGGTCGATGTCGACCGCGTCGACGATGCCGGAGCCGTGCAAGGCCGCACCGATGGCCAGGATGCCCGAGCCACAGCCATAGTCCAGCACACGCTGGCCCTGGTAGGCCGCGCTGTTTTGCGCGATCCACTTCAGGCACATGCGGGTGGTGGGGTGGGTGCCGGTGCCGAAGGCCAGGCCCGGATCCAGTCGCATCACCGTCTTCGCTTCAGGGGGGATCTCGTGCCAGGTCGGCACGATCCAGAAGTCGTCGGTGATGGGCACGGGCTTGAACTGGGACTGCGTCAGGCGCACCCAGTCCTGCTCGTCCACCGGCTGGATGCCCTGGACGTGGATGTCCGTGGCCCAGTCCTGCGCCAGGATCAGGGTGGCGGCCTCCAGGGCCTCGGCCTCGCTCGGGAAGAGGCACTTCAGGGTCGAGCGCTGCCAGGCCTCGCGGGCCACCGGCATGCCGGGTTCGCCCCACAGGGCCTCTTCGTGCTCGGTGTCGGCGTCGGCGTCTTCCACCGAAACCGACAGGGCGTCGATCTCCATGAGCGCATCGCTCAGGGTTTCGACTTCGGCCTCTTTGGCCAGCAGGGTCAGTTCAAACAATGCCATCGTGTGCAGACCTCAACGCTTGCGCGCTGCCATCCAGTTTTCGAGATAGTGGATGTCGGTGCCGCCTTCGACGAACTTGGCGTCCACCATCAGCTCGCGGTGCAGAGGGATGTTGGTGTTGATGCCTTCGACCACGGTTTCCGACAGGGCGGTGCGCATGCGGGCCAGGGCCTGGGCACGTGTGTCGCCGTGCACGATGATCTTGCCGATCATCGAGTCGTAGTTGGGCGGCACGAAGTAGTTCGTGTAGATGTGCGAGTCCACGCGCACGCCGGGGCCGCCGGGGGCGTGCCAGGTCGTGATGCGGCCGGGCGAGGGGATGAACTTGACCGGATCTTCGGCGTTGATGCGGCACTCGATGGAGTGGCCGCGCAGCTCGATCTGGCGTTGCGTGAAGGGCAGCTTTTCGCCGGCCGCCACACGGATCTGCATCTGCACGATGTCCACGCCGCTGACCTGCTCGGTCACCGGGTGCTCCACCTGCACGCGGGTGTTCATTTCAATGAAGTAGAACTCGCCGTTCTCGTACAGGAACTCGAAGGTGCCCGCACCGCGGTAGCCGATCTTCTTGCAGGCGGCGGCGCAGCGGTCGCCCACCTTTTCGATCAGGCGACGGGGGATGCCCGGTGCCGGCGCTTCTTCGATGATCTTCTGGTGGCGGCGCTGCATGGAGCAGTCGCGTTCGCCCAGCCACACGGCGTTCTTGTGCTGGTCGGCCAGGATCTGGATCTCGATGTGGCGCGGGTGCTCCAGGAACTTTTCCATGTAGACCTGCGGGTTGCCGAAGGCGGCACCGGCTTCGTTCTGCGTGGTTTGCACCGCGTGCAGCAGGGCCGCTTCGGTGTGCACCACGCGCATGCCGCGGCCACCGCCGCCGCCAGCGGCCTTGATGATGACCGGGTAGCCGACCGTGCGGGCAATCTTGATGATTTCCTTGGGGTCGTCGGGCAGGGCGCCTTCGGAGCCGGGCACGCAGGGCACGCCGGACTTGATCATGGCCTGCTTGGCCGAGACCTTGTCACCCATGATGCGGATCGACTCGGGGGTCGGGCCGATGAAGGTGAAACCGGACTGTTCGACGCGCTCGGCGAAGTCGGCGTTCTCGGACAGGAAGCCGTAGCCGGGGTGGATGGCCTCGGCGTCGGTCACTTCGGCGGCCGAGATGATGGCCGGCATGTGCAGATAGCTCTGGGCCGAAGGGGCCGGCCCAATGCAGACGGCCTCATCGGCCAGACGGACGTACTTGGCGTCGCGGTCGGCTTCGGAGTAGACGACGACGGACTGGATGCCCATCTCGCGGCAGGCCCGCTGGATGCGCAGGGCGATCTCGCCGCGGTTGGCGATCAGGATTTTCTTGAACATGGCGAAGCCTCCGCCTTATTCAATGATGAACAGCGGTTGGCCGTATTCGACTGGTTTGCCGTTTTCCACCAGGATCTTGGAGATCACGCCATCCTTGTCGGCTTCGATCTCGTTCATGATCTTCATGGCTTCGATGATGCAGACGGCCTGACCGGCCTTGACGGTGTCGCCCACTTCGGCGAATGCCTTGGCGCCCGGGCTGGAGGCGCGGTAGAAGGTGCCGACCATCGGCGAGGTCACGATGTGGCCGGTTTCTTCAGCAGGTGCAGGAGCGGCTGCCACAGCAGGAGCGGCTTCGGCAGCGGCCGGGGCAGCCGCGGCGGCGGCGACCGGGGCGGCTTGCGGAGCAGCCTGCATCATGACCACGGGGGCGGCACCCGCCTTGACGATGCGGACTTTGCCGTCGGCCTCGGTGATTTCCAGCTCCGAGACGTTGGACTCGGAGACGAGGTCGATCAGTGTTTTGAGTTTACGCAGGTCCATGGTGTTTGACTCCAGCAAAGCAGTGAGCGGTGTGCGCTCAGTAAAAACGGGCGGCAGTGAGCGCGATCCGTGTGGGATCGGTCAGCCGCGAGACGGGGCGCCCAGGCGGTCCAGGGCGGCGTCGAGGGCATGGCGATAGCCCGCCGCACCCAGCCCCACGATCACGCCTTCGGCGAGGTCGGAGAAATAAGAGTGGTGACGGAAAGGCTCGCGCCGGTGAACATTGGACAGGTGCACTTCGATGAAGGGCAGGGCCACGCCGGCCAAGGCGTCGCGCAGGGCCACGCTGGTGTGCGTGAAGGCACCGGGGTTGATGACGATGAAGCGCGTGCCGTCGGTGCGGGCGGCGTGGACGCGGTCGATCAGGGCACCTTCGTGGTTGCTCTGAAACGAGGTGAGCGTGGCGCCGCGCTGTGCGGCGTATTCGGCCAGGCCGCTGTCAATCTGCGCCAGGGTGGTCGACCCGTAAACCTCAGGTTCGCGGGTGCCCAACAGGTTGAGATTGGGGCCGTGGAGGACAAGAATCTGCATGTGCTTCTGGCAAACCCTTACACCGATACTGCAACGGTGACCGAAGTTAGGCCAAGAAAATCAAAGTAGGCGGATTTTAGCCACAAATGGCTCGCCGCCCAGATTTTTCTTCATCCTGAGCCATGCGTGGGGTTTCCGGTCAGCCGGGCTGGATGCGCCGGGCCTGCTCGCTCAGTTGCGCCAGGTCGGTGACGCCCATGATGCGGTGTCGAACGCGTCCTTGTGCGTCGATCAGGACCGTGAAGGGCAGCCCCCCCACGGTGTTGCCCAGGGTCTGGGCGAGTTCGGTGCCGCCAAAGCCAGCGAGCCCGATGTCGAATCCTACCTGTACTTTGGCCAGAAATTCGCGCACCGGTGTCGGGCCGTCCACCGCCAGTCCAACGACTTTCCAGCCTTTTGCGCTGAATTCGCGGTGAAAGCGGTCCAATTCCGGCATTTCCTTGACGCAAGGGGGGCACCAGGTGGCCCAAAAATTCAAGACGATGGGCTGGCCTTGCAGCGCAGACCAGGCCAGCGAGGTGCCCTGAGGGGTGTCGAATTGCTGCCGCCAGAAGGCGGCGGTGAGCTGGTCGCCGTCGATCAGCGGTGCGCTGGCGGCCATCTCCGCGGGGGGCGGCACCTGTGAAGGGGCGGTGGCTTCCGTGGTGGGCTGGCGGTCTCGTCGCCAGGCCAGCCAGCCGCCGGCCAGCGCTGCGCCGAGTCCCGCCGTGATCAGCAGTGCCCGGCGAGCCTGTCCCCGCTGGGCAGACGCAGACAAGGGCGTCGCGGACAAGGCGGGCGTGGCGGGCAGGTGGCGGCGTGCGGTCATGGGCGGCGGCAGTGGGTTGCAGTGGGCGTCTGGGCGCGTCAGGAGCCGGTGTCCAGCAGGCGGCGCAGGGCTGGCAGGTCACCGCGCTCGCTGCGACCTTGGGCATCGGGTTTGAGCGCGCCGCGCAGGTCGTCGGCATCCAGGATGGTCAGGTGCAGGCCGATGGGCTCGTTCAGGGCCGGGCAGGGCACGGTCAGACTCAGGCGGTCGACCGGCTGGCCGCGCGGGCCGGGCGCGCTGCCGACGTCGTAGTCCACGCCCTGGTTGAGCAGCTTGATCTCGGCCGATTTGCTGTCGTCGCAGTAGAGCTGCAGGTGGATGTCGTTGAGTCGGGTGGCGGTGCCGCGCCAGACGGCGCCGGTGAGGTGGGGGCGGAACTCGGCCAGGCGTTCCATCCAGAGCGCGGCCAGTTCGCGCAGGGCGCGCAGCTCGGTGGGCTGGGTGTCGGCGCAGAACACCTGCAGGTATTCGAACACGGCCGACTCCACTTGGTCGTTGTCCGGCAGGTCGCCGCGGCCGGTCAGGCCCAGCTGCTTGGCGGCACGGCGTTTGGCCGGGCCGTACTCCATGCCTTCTTCCACCACGATGCGGGCGGCGGTGTGGGCGATCTCGATGCTGGCGCTGCTCATCATGGAGGGGATTGTGACCTGTCTGCGTGCCGGTGGGCGTGGGGCATGAAAAAGCCCGGTTTGCGCGAGGGCAGCCGGGCTGGGTGGGGTCGCTTTACCGGCCGCGCGAGCGGCCCAGGCGATCAGCTTTCGCGGCGCAAGGCCGGGAACAGGATCACGTCGCGGATGTTGGGCGCGTCGGTCAACAGCATCATCAGGCGGTCGATGCCGATGCCGCAGCCACCCGTCGGGGGCAGGCCGTACTCCAGGGCGCGGATGTAGTCGGCGTCGAAGTACATGGCTTCTTCGTCGCCGGCGTCCTTGGCGCTGGCCTGGGCGGCAAAGCGGGCGGCCTGCTCTTCCGGGTCGTTCAGCTCGGAGAAACCGTTGCCGTACTCACGGCCGGTGATGAACAGCTCGAAGCGCTCGGTGATGCTGGGGTTGCTGTCCGAGGCGCGGGCCAGCGGCGAGACCTCGACCGGATAGTCGATGATGAAGGTGGGCTGCCAGAGCTTTTCTTCCACCACGGCCTCGAACATGCCGAACTGCAGCTCGGCCAGGTTCCAGCGGGCCGGCGGCTCTTCACCCAGGCTCTTGAGCTTGTCGTGCAGGAAGGCGGCGTTGTCGGCCTCTTCGGGTGCCAGGCCGGCGACCTGAATCAGCGAGTCGCGCACCGTCAGGCGGGCGAAGGGCGATTCCAGGTCCACTTCCTTGCCACCGTAGGTGACCTTGGCGGTGCCGATCGCCGCACGGGCGGCGTGGCGCAGGATGGATTCGGTGAAGTCCATCAGGTCGTGGTGGTTCCACCAAGCCGCGTAGAACTCCATCATCGTGAACTCGGGGTTGTGTCGCACGGACACCCCTTCGTTGCGGAAGTTGCGGTTGATTTCGAACACGCGCTCAAAGCCGCCGACCACCAGGCGCTTCAGATAGAGCTCGGGCGCGATGCGCAGGAACATCTCCTGGTCGAGCGCGTTGTGGTGGGTGGTGAAGGGCTTGGCGTTGGCGCCGCCGGGGATGGGGTGCATCATCGGCGTTTCGACTTCCAGGAACTGGTGGTCGACCATGAAGGCGCGGATCGAGGCGATGGCCTTGGAGCGGGCGATGAAGCGGGCGCGCGACTCTTCGTCGACGATCAGGTCCACGTAGCGCTGGCGGTACTTCTGCTCCTGGTCGGTCATGCCGTGGAACTTGTCGGGCAGCGGACGCAGGGCCTTGGTCAGCAGGCGGATCTTGGTGACCTTGATCGACAGCTCGCCGGTTTTGGTCTTGAACAGGGTGCCTTCGGCGCCCAGGATGTCGCCCAGGTCCCAGTGCTTGAAGGCCTGCAGGGCGTCGGGACCAACGGCGTCCAGGGTCACGTAGACCTGGATGCGACCGGTGGCGTCTTGCAGGGTGCCGAAGCAGGCCTTGCCCATGACGCGCTTGAGCATCAGGCGGCCGCCGACGCTGGCGGTGATGCCCTGGGCTTCCAGCTCGGGCGCTTCGGTGCCGTCGTGGGCGGCGTGCAGCTGTGCGGCGCGGTCAGCGGGCTTGAAATCGTTGGGGAATGCCACGCCCTGGGCACGGATGGCGGCCAGTTTCTCGCGGCGCTCGGCCACCAGTTTGTTGGTGTCGATCGTGGGTTCCGGAGCCGTTTCGTGCGGGAGATGGGTGTGGGACGTGGTCATGGTGGCGGCAAAAGTGGAGTCGGCCAAACCCTCGATTGTATGAAACCGTGGGCACAATGAGGGCCATGTTTGTGCAAGATTCCGATTCCCACGCTGCGACGACCGGTTGGCGCCGGCTCTGGCAGGCCTTGCCGAAGGCGGCGCTGGGCAATCTGGTGGCGAAATTGCTGATCGTGAGCCTGGGCTTGGCCATCACGGTGATGGTGGCGCGCCAGGGGCCGCGCGTGCAGGGCGCGTTTGCGCTGTTCGTGGCGGTGGAAGCCGGTTTGCTGACGCTGTTTTCGGGGCTCGGGCTGTGGCTGGCGCGGCAGATGTCGCAGCAGGCGGACGCCCGGTCTGCGCGCACCTTGCCGATGTTGCGGGGGGTGCTGCGGGCGGCGGTGGGCCTGGGGGCGGTGGCTTCCTTGGCGTTGTTGGCGCTGTCTTGGGGAGCCAAGAGCCTGCCGTATTCCCAATTGTGGTTGCTGGCGCTGGCGGCGCCGTTTCTGTTGCTGGTGCCCACGGCCACGGGCCTGTGGCTGGGCGAGGGGCGCATGTGGCCCATCAACCTGGCCCAGGTGGCGGCGCCCGCGCTGGTGCTGGGCGGCTTGGCGGGCGTGGCCTGGATTGGAGAGGGGACGACGCGCAGCACCTCCATGGTCGTGCTGGTGCTCACCGCCTGGGTGAGCGGCAAGTCCCTGGTGGCTGTGATCACGGCCATCTACGCCTTGCGCAATGCCAGTCAGCGTGACGAGGATCTGGCCGAGCACTTGCGCCTTTCCGATCAGCCGCCGTTGGGGGACACGCACCCGGTGTGGTGGCATCAGTGGCCCTTTGTGGTCACCATCGGCATCACCAACGTCATCAGCCTGCTCAATTACCGGGCCTCGCTGTTCCTGGTGGAGCACTTCCAGGGCCTGAGCACGGTGGGGACCTATTCGGTGGCGGTGACGGTGGCCGAGTTGCTGTGGCTGTTGTCTTCGTCGGTGACGGTGTCGCTGTACGCCCGCATCGGACACCCCGATGGGAAGGTGGCCTCAAGCATGACGGTGCAGGCGGTGCGCATCAATGTGCTGGCCACGCTGGCGGCAGCGCCGGTGTTGCTGGGCCTGGCCTGGTGGGGGCTGCCGTGGGTGATGGGCGAGGTGTACGCCGCGTCCTTGTGGCCGCTGGCGGCCTTGCTGCCGGGGGTGGCGGCGTACGCGGCGGCGTCCAGCTTGTCGGCCTTCTATACCAATCACCTCGGCCGGCCACAGCTGTCGGGGGGCATTGCCGGGCTGTCCTTGCTGGTGAGCTTCGGGCTGGGCTGGCTGCTGGTGCCGCGCTGGGGTGCCGTGGGCGCGGCGGTGTCGTCCAGCCTGGGCTACATCGTGGCGATTGCGGTGGCGTATGGCGTGTTCCTGCGCCACGCCGGGCTGCCGGTGCGGGCCCTGTGGCAGCCGTCCTTGACCCGCTTGCCGTGACCAGTGGGGCGTCTGCGTGGGTTCAGCCCGCTCTTCAGGGGGCGGGGCGTGGAGAAGGCGTGGATCGGGGACAATAGCGGGTTGGCAAGGCCGCCGTGCCTGGTCGTGCTCGTCGTCTTTCTCATCCTAGCCATGTCGGTCCTGATCCAGCGACTCAAACACCCTGTCGTGCGCGTGCTTGCGGCCTTCACCGGTCCGCGCATCGTCTATGGCTGGCGCAATGCCGACGGCAGCTGGTGCCCGCACACGCGGGTCAGCACGCACAGTTGTGTCGAGGGGCGTGACAAGCTGGTGCTGCAGGACCACGTCTTCATTGGTCACTTCAACCGCATCGACGGCTCCAACGGACTGCTGATTGAAGAGGGTGTGCAGGTGACCAACTACGCCTCCATCCTCAGCCATTCCAGCCACCAGGCGGTGCGGGTGATGGGGCGTCGCTATGCGACCGACCCCAATCCCCAGGGTTATGTGCGCAAGGCGACTCGCATCGGGGCGTACAGCTTCATCGGACCGCACAGCGTGATCGCGCCGGGGGCCCAGGTGGGCAAGGGCGTGATCGTGCAGGGCTTCAGTTTTGTGTCGGGCAGCGTGCCGGACTTCGCCATCGTGGCCACGCGGGAGCAGGGCAAGCGCGCCGAGGTGGTGGGTGACACCCGCGAGCTGGACCGGGCGCTGTTGCAGCGCCATCCCGAGTTGCAGGCGCTGTATGCGCAATGGGCTGGCAAGGACCATTTGCGCCGGGCCTTGAACGGTGGTGCCGGCGCCAGCGCCGCGATGAAGGAGCCGGCATGAGCACCAAGGTGAGCACGGTGGGTAAGGTTGGCAAGGCGGACTCGGCGCAGGCCAGCGGCCCGTCAGGCGAGGGCATGCGCATCCTCTTCTTCGCCGATGCGTCGAGCGTGCACACGCGCCGCTGGGTGGCGGCCGTGGCCGAACGCGGCGCGCGGGCGGTGGTCATCACACGCCAGCCGGCCGAGGTGCCGGGGGCCGAAGAGGTGATCGCCGTGGCGCCGGGCTCTGACAAGCTGAGCTGGTTCACGGCCTTGCCGCAGGTGCGCCGCGTGGCGCGCGAGGTGGCGGCGCGCTTCCAGCCGGATCTGGTGCATGGCCACTATGTGACCTCGTACGGCCTGTGGGCCACGGCTTGCGGGCTGCGTGTCCCAAAGGTGCTGACGGCCTGGGGCAGCGACATCCTGGTCACGCCCCGCCAGAGTCGCCTGATGCGCATGGTGGTGGCCTGGTCCATGCACCACGCCGACCTGGTCACGGCCGACTCGATGGACATGATCGACGAGATCGCGCGCTATCACCCGGCCGGTCCCTGTCACCAGATTCTGTGGGGCGCCGACACGGACAAGTTCGTGCCGGCTCAGCCCGCGGACGGCTTCGAGGTGGTGAGCCTGCGCACCTGGGAGCCCAACTACAACATCGACGTCATCATCGAGGCATTCGCCCGTGTGGTGGCCGAGCGGCCTGACACGCAGATGACCTTGCACCTGTTGGGCGGGGGCTTGCAACAGGCCGAGCTGGAGCAGAAGGTCAAGCACCTGGGCGTGCAGGACCATGTGCAGTTCCACGGCCGGGTGGGCGATGCGGCCATGGTGGCCGCCATCCAGCGCAGCCGCGTGTCGGTGTCGGTGCCCACCAGCGATGCCACTTCGGTGTCGGTGCTCGAATCCATGGCCTGCGGCCTGCCCATCATCGCCTCCGACCTGCCGGCCAATCGCCAGTGGATCGACGAGCAAGGTGGCTGGATTGTGCCGGTGCGCGATGTCGATGCCCTGACCCAGGCCCTGCTGCAGGCCCATGACCAGCCTGAGCAGGCTGTACAAAAGGGGCAGCACAACCATGCGCGCATCGAGCGTGAGGCCTCTCGCCGGGGACAGATGGACGCGATGTGGCGTCTGTACCAGCGCGTGCTGCACCCGCTGACGCCCCGCCTGGCGCGCCGTCGTCCGGCTGAGCGCACCTGATCTGCCTGCCGACATCCCGCCACCTTTGACGCCCCTGCCGCCCATGTCTGATGCCCGCATCGTCTCCGTCATCGTGCCGTGCCGCAACGAGCGCGACCACATCGAGGCCTTCTGCCGCAGCGTGGCCGCGCAGCAGGTGCCCGAGGGCTGGACGCTGGAAGTGTGGGTGGCCGATGGCCTGAGCGACGACGGCACGCGTGAGCGCCTGAGCGCCTGGTGTGCGCAGGACACGCGTTTTCACATGATCGACAACCCCGGTCGCATCGTCTCGTGCGGCTTGAACCGCTGCATCGAGGCCAGCCACGGCGAGTTCATCGTGCGCCTGGACGTGCACACGGTGTACGCCCCCGACTACATCGCGCGCTGTCTGGCCGTGTGGCGGGAAACCGGTGCCGACAACGTGGGCGGACCGTGGCGTGCGCAGGGCGAGAGTGGGCCGGCGGCGGTCGTGCAGCGTGCCGTCGCGGCGGCGTTCCAGTCACGTCTGGTGGCGGGTGGAGCCCTGTCGCGCGACCTGGCCTACAACGGCGAGGTGGATACGGTGTACCTGGGTTCGTGGCCCCGCGCCACCTTCGAGCATTTCGGCGGCTTCGACGAAAACCTGGTGCGCAACCAGGACGACGAGCACAACCTGCGCATCCACAAGGGCGGCGGACGCATCTGGCAATCGTCGTCCATCCATTCGACCTACTTTCCGCGTGCCAGCAAGATGGACGTGTTCCGCCAGTACCGCCAGTATGGTTACTGGAAGCCGTTTGTGATGCTCAAGCATGGTCAGGCGGCGGCCTTGCGTCACCTGATTCCCGGTCTGTTCGTGGCCGCGCTGATCCTGCTTTTGCTGGTGACCCTCATCGGGGTGCCGACCTTGCTGTGGGCGCCACTGTCGCCGGGGCTGCGCGAGGCTTTGATCTTGGCGGTGACCGCGGCCGCCACACTGGCCTTGTTGCAGGGCTGGTTGTACGGCATGGCGGTGTTCTGGATCAGCTGGCGCATCGCCCGCGAACAGGGCCGTGATCTGCGCTGGCAACTGCCTGATGTCATCGCCGCCTATCATTTTGGTTACGGTCTGGGGTCGATCCGAGGCTGGTGGGACGCCCTCGTTCGCCGCCGCCCCGATCCGGCTTTCGGTCGCCTGACGCGTTGACCACTTTTCAGTGAGATCCCCATGAGTTCAGCTCCTGCTTCGCAGCCCTTCCTGCCCTTTGCCTTGCCCGAAATCGGTGAGGAAGAAATCGCGGAAGTGGTGGACACCTTGCGCTCCGGCTGGGTCACCACCGGCCCCAAAGCCCGCCAGTTCGAGCAGGCCTTTGTCGACTATCTGGGCGACGCCAGCCTGCAGGCGATCGCCGTCAATTCGGCCACCGCTGGGCTGCACCTGGCCCTGGAAGCGCTGGGTATCGGTCCCGGTGACGAGGTCATCACCACCACGCACACTTTCACCGCTACCGCCGAGGTGGTGCGCTACCTGGGCGCCGACGTGAAGCTGGTGGACATTGACCCCGCTACGATCAACATCGATCCGGCGGCCATCGAGGCGGCCATCACGCCGCGCACCAAGGCGCTGATGCCGGTGCACTACGCTGGTCTGTCGGTGGACATGGATGCCATCCACGCCATTGCACAGAAGCACGGTCTGAAGGTGGTGGAAGACGCCGCGCATGCGCTGCCGACGACTTGGAAGGGGCAACGCATTGGCACGCTGCAAAGCGATGCCGTGGTGTTCAGCTTCTACGCCAACAAAACCATGACGACGGGTGAGGGCGGCATGCTGGTGACGCGCGATGCGGCGCTGGCGGCGCGCGCCAAGGTCATGCGCCTGCACGGCATCAACCGCGATGCCTTCGACCGCTTCACCGCCAAGGTGCCGAGCTGGTATTACGAAATCGTCGCGCCGGGCTTCAAGTACAACCTGACCGACATCGCCGCAGCCATGGGCCTGCACCAGCTCAAGCGCCTGCCGGGCTTCCAGACCCGCCGTGAGCAGATCGCCGCGCGCTATGACGCCGCTCTCGCCGACCTGCCGCTGATCCTGCCCCCGCGCCCGGTGCATGCCGGCGATCTGCACTCGTGGCACCTGTACGTGGTGCGCCTGAGCGACGAGGCCCAAATCAACCGCGACCAGTTGATCGACAGCCTGTTTGCCGATGGCATTGGCGTGAGCGTGCATTACATCCCGCTGCACCTGCACCCGTACTGGAAGGAGCGCTACGCGCTCAAGCCCGAGCAGTTCCCGCACAGCCAGAAGGCCTACGAGCGCATGGTGACCCTGCCGCTGTACACACGCATGACGGATGAGGACGTGGAACGCGTCATCACCGCGGTGCGCAAGGCCTGTGGTCGCTGAAGCGGGCGTGACGTGGACCGTGATGGTGCGATGAGCAAGCGGCTGTTTGATGTGCTGATGTCGTCCCTGGGCCTGCTGGTGCTGGGACCGCTGCTCTTGCTCATTGCCCTGGCGGTCAAGCTCGACTCGCCCGGACCAGTGTTTTTCCGGCAGGAGCGGGTGGGGCGCTTTGGCGTGCCGTTTCGCATCCACAAGTTCCGCACCATGCGCCACGACCCGGCAGGCGGCGGCTTGCAAATCACCGTGGGCGCCGATCGCCGCATCACGCGGGTGGGGCAGTTCCTGCGCGCCAGCAAGCTCGACGAATTGCCGCAGTTGATCGACGTGTGGCAGGGCGCCATGAGCCTGGTCGGCCCGCGCCCCGAGGTGCCACGCTATGTGGCGCATTACCCGGCGGCCTTGCGCGACAAGGTGCTGTCGGTGCGACCCGGCATCACCGACATCGCCTCGATTGAGTACCGCGATGAGAGTGCCGTGCTGGCGCGTGCTGTCGACCCCGAGCGGGCCTACATCGACGAGGTGCTACCCCACAAGCTGGCGCTGGCCGCCAGCTATGTGGACCAGGCTTCGGTGTGGCTGGACATCAGGCTGATTCTGCGCACGATTGGCGCGATCGTGCGCCGCTGAGGCCCGCCAAGCCGACGAGGCCCAAACCCATCAGAGCCCAGGTGCCGGGTTCGGGGACGACGGTCACAGTGAAATTCTCAGGGCCTAGCAGGCTGCCTGAGATTGTCAGGCTGGCGAAGTTGTTGGCCGCCGCCTGCAATGAGACGTTACCGAGACTTTCCAAGTCGAGGCCTGAGATGATCAGGCTATGGCCGGTGCTCGTCAAGGACAGCACGGGGATGGCGACACTGACATCATGGTAGTAAGCGCTACCGGCCCACAGTTGTGGCGAAGCGTCGTTTTGCACCTGAACCAGCCTGGTGTCGAATGTCCAGATCACATCACGGGTGTTCAGGCCAGAGCGGGTGGACTGCACATTGGCCGACACCTGCCCCGTCGCGAAATTCACATCCAGATCGGTGATGCTGACATCTCCGCCGCCGCTGATCCCTGCACGCGCTTGAGCATCGACCCGAAAGCCGCCATACGATTGCCAACTGAGGAGTTGGTCACTCGGTAACCACTGCGAACTCGTTCCGCCTACTGAGATCTGAACGCCGCTGTAACCCGGTGGGACGTAGGTGGGCTGGAAGCCAGCGTTAATGGGCGTGACCTCCATGCCCCCAAGATTGAGTGTGTGGGTTGCGTTCTGACTCCATGCCAGGGACCCGAATCCACCCCAGTCGAGTTCGACCTGTGCCTGTGCATTGACCGAACCCAAGGCCAGTCCCGCCAGCAAGGCGAAATGTCGGATCTGTGTCTTCATGAGTCTTTCCCTCCCAAATGATTGTTTTGATGGATCGTTCGGCGTGGGTGCCCGACGATGGCTCATCTTAGGGAGGGGGGCGGGCGTGCCTATCCCTGACTTGGTGGGAGCACAAACCCCAGGGGACAGGTGAACCTCAGTGCGCCGCTTGGAACATCGCCTCACCGGCCGCCATCGGGTTGCCGGTTTGTTCATAGGTCTGACGCCACAGCGGGTAGCTGTGGATGACCTGATGCTGCCAGGGGTGGAAGCCAGGCTTGTAGTAGCTCAGCATGGCGCCAGTGTTGCGCGCAAACAGGCCCTTGTAGCCGTACAGCCACCACGCGCCCTTCACGCACAGCCACAGGCGTTGGCCGCGTGAGAAGCCATCGCCCATGAGCAAACGGTTGGTCAGGCGCATGCTGTCGGTCACCACCTTGTAGAGCGCATGGGTCATGGCCACGCAGCGCATCACGTAACCCACTTTGGCCACCTTCTGCATCACATCGAAGGCCACCGCCTTGTGCTCCATCTCTTCGATGGCGTGCCAGGCCCACAGGGCGCGCACCTGCGGGTCGGCCGGGCCCATGGCGTCGCGCGTGGCAAACAGCATCTGCGCCATCATGGCCGTGAAGTGCTCGAACGCGGCGGTCAGTGCCAGGTTGTACTTGGCCGAGTAGCGCCGGGTGTAGCCATCGAACAGGGCCTTGGCCTCGGTCAGGATGGTGTCCACATCGCAGCCCTGCTGGCGCAGCAGGTCGTTGTAATGCGTGTGGGCGATGCCATGCTGGCCTTCCTGACGGATGAAGTTCTTCACGTCTTCGGCCAGTTTGGGGTCGGTGATCTGGTGGCGGAAGGCGCGCACGCTGGTGATGAAGTAGCGCTCACCATCGGGAAACGCGGCCTGCATGCCGTCGAACACGCGGGTCTGGAAGGGCTTGTTGCCATACCACCAGCGTGGGGTCTGCGCGGTCAGACCGAAGTCGAGCTTCTCGCGGGGCACGATCTCCCCGGGGCCTTGGTTCTTGATGTGGCTCATGTCCAGTCTCCGTTTTGTCTGTGTGGGCAGTCTAGGAAGACGGGCGCCGTCCGTTGGTTTGAGCGCACGACAGCAGGGCATCGCCGGCGACACGCTATCGATTTCCCTGGTCGATTCCAGTCTGCGGAATCCGGGTTTGCGCGAGGCCGGGGCTAAGCGATGATGTGGCCCTTGCGTTCGTTTCCAACCGTTTCCCCAACGAGATCCCCCATGAGCACAATGTCTTCTTCCGCTTCGCAGGACGGCCTGCGTTTTGACGGCCGCGTGGCCATCGTGACCGGCGCCGGTGGTGGCCTGGGCCGCAGCCACGCCCTGCAGCTGGCCGCGCGTGGCGCCAAGGTGCTCGTCAATGACCTGGGCTCGGCCCGCGATGGCAGTGGCGGCAGCAGTGCCGCCGCCGAGGCCGTGGTGGCTGAGATCCGTGCTGCCGGTGGCGTGGCCATGGCCAACGGTTGCTCGGTGACCGACCCGGCTGGCGTGCAGGCCATGGTCGATCAGGTGATGGCCGAATGGGGCCGCATCGACATCCTGGTCAACAACGCCGGCATCCTGCGTGACAAGAGCTTCTCGAAGATGACGCTCGACGACTTCCGCCTGGTGGTCGATGTGCACCTGATGGGCAGCGTCTACGTGACCAAGGCCGTGTGGGACATCATGAAGGCGCAGAACTACGGCCGCATCATTTTCACGACTTCGTCGTCGGGCCTGTTCGGCAACTTCGGCCAGGCCAACTACGGCGCTGCCAAGATGGCCGTCGTGGGCCTGATGCAGACCCTGTCGCTGGAAGGCGAGAAGTACAACGTGCGCGTCAACTGCCTGGCGCCCACCGCCGCCACGCGCATGACCGAAGACCTGATGCCGCCCGCTGCGCTGGCCCTGCTGACCCCTGACAGCGTGTCGCCGGGCGTGGTCTTCCTCGCCAGCGAGGAGGCACCCACCCGCGCCATCTTGTGTGCTGGTGCCGGTGGTTTTGCCACCTCGCACATCACGCTGACCGAAGGCACCGTGGTGCTGGAAGGCGCCGATGCGGCCGAGCAGGTGGCGGCCCGCTTTGCGCAAATCGACGATCGGCACGGTGAGATGGTGCCGGCCAGCGGCTCGGCCCAGTCGCAAAGCCAGTTGGCCAAGGTCATGGCCGCGCGCTCGCTGGGCTGAACCGGGAGGCACCTGCGCGCGAACTTGCATCCACGTCCGCGCGCACCTGTGCACCCAGCGGGGCGGCCCCTCGCTGCTGCGCCGGGCGCATATGCGGGCGCACAAAGTTGTTGCCTGCATATGGATGGGCGATTTGCTTCGTTCACGACAGATCGGTGTTTTTTTACAGTGAATTCACTGATTCACAACACACCGCTGTCACCATGTCGAACTCTGTCAAACACCCCTCTACGCGTCGTCACCTGCTGAGCGTGGTCAGTTCTCTGGCCCTCACCGCCACGGTGGCCCTCGGTTCCCTGGCGCCTGTGGCCGCCCACGCCAAGGACATCACCCTGCTCAACGTGTCGTACGACCCGACCCGTGAGCTGTACGCCGAGTACAACAAGGCCTTCTCGACCTACTGGAAGGCCAAAACCGGCGACACCGTCACCGTCAAGGCCTCGCATGGTGGCTCGGGCAAGCAAGCCCGCTCGGTCATCGATGGCCTGGACGCCGACGTGGTCACCTTGGCCCTGGCCTACGACATCGACGCCGTCGCTGAAAAGGGCCTGATCAAGAGCGACTGGCAAAAGCGCCTGAAGCTCAACAGCTCACCGTACACCTCGACCATCGTGTTCCTGGTGCGCAAGGGCAACCCCAAGGGCATCAAGACCTGGGACGACCTGGTCAAGCCCGGTGTGGCGGTGATCACGCCCAACCCCAAGACCTCAGGCGGTGCCCGCTGGAACTACCTGGCTGCCTACGGCTATGAGCTGAAGAAGACCAAGTCCGAAGCCAAGGCCAAGGAGTTCCTGGGCAAGCTGTTTGCCAACGTGCCGGTGCTGGATTCCGGTGCCCGTGGTTCGACCACCACCTTCGTCGAGCGTGGCATTGGTGACGTGCTGCTGGCCTGGGAAAACGAAGCCCTGCTGGCCATCAAGGAGCTGGGTCCGGACAAGTTCGACATCATTGCGCCCCCGCTGAGCATCCTGGCCGAGCCTCCGGTGACGGTGGTCGACAAGGTGGTCGACAAGAAGGGCACCCGTGCCGTGGCCCAGGCCTACCTGGAATACCTGTACTCGCCACAAGGTCAGGACATCGCGGCTCAGAACTACTACCGCCCGACCGATCCGAAGGTGGCTGCCAAGTACGCCGCGCAGTACCCGAAGGTCAATCTGTTCAAGATCGACGAACTGGGCGGCTGGACCAAGGTGCAAAAGGAGCACTTCGGTGACGGCGGCGTCTTCGACCAGATCTATGTGAAGAAATGAGGACGCCGAACACGCAAGATCATTGAGTGGGGTGGTGCCGGCGCCGAGGGGGGATCTCGCGCCGCTGCATCTTCAGGGCTGCTTCGCACCGGGGTGGCCCTTTTTTGTTTATTGCATAAGCAAGTAAGAAATCAGTTGTTTGTCGAATGAAGGTGGATCCCTAACATGCCTGCATTGCATCCAGAAAGGGCTTTGTCATGCTGTTTTCTTTGAAGACCTCCTTGCTTCGTCTGACCGCTGTGGCGGTCATCGCCTCGGGCCTGAGCGCCGGCGCCCAGGCCGACACCAACCTGCTCAACGTCAGCTACGACGTCAGCCGTGAGTTCTACAAGGCCTACAACGTGGCCTTTGCCAAGCACTGGAAGCAGACCACGGGTGAGACCGTGAACATCAACCAGTCGCACGGCGGCTCCAGCAAGCAGGCGGGCAGCGTCATCGCCGGCCTGGCGGCCGATGTGATCACCATGAACCAGGCCAGCGACATCGACATCCTGGCCGACCGCGGTGCCCTGGTGCCCGTGGACTGGGCCAAGCGCTTCCCCAACAACAGCGCCCCGACGACGTCGGTCACCGTGATCTTGGTGCGCAAGGGCAACCCCAAGGGCATCAAGGACTGGGCCGACCTGGCCAAGCCGGGCGTGTCGGTCATCATCCCCAACCCCAAGACGGCGGGCAACGGCCGCTACACCTACCTGGCCGCCTGGGGTTCGGTCATCAAGACCGGTGGCAAGCCTGAGCAGGCCCGCGCCCTGGTGAGCAAGATTTTTGCGAACGTGCCGGTGTTCGATGGCGGTGGCCGCGCCGCCACCACGACCTTTGCCCAGCGCAACATGGGCGATGCCCTGGTCACCTTCGAGAGCGAGGTGCCGTTGATCCAGAACGAGTTCAAGGGCGACTACCAGGTGGTCTATCCCAAGATCACCATCCTGGCCGAAAACCCGGTCAGCGTGGTCGACAAGGTGGTCGACAAGAAGGGCACGCGCAAGCAGGCCGAGGCCTATCTGAAGTATCTGTGGTCCGACGAAGGCCAGCAGATCGCCGCCAAGTTCCACCTGCGTCCGCGCTCGCCCCAGGTGCTGGCGCAGTACAAGTCGGCCTTCCTGCCGGTGTCGACCTTCACGGTGGACGAGGTGTTCGGTAGCTGGCGCAAAGCCCAGAACGATCACTTCAAGGACGGTGGCATTTACGACCAGATCACCCTCAGTGGCCGCCGCAACCAGTAAGCCGCTTCGTCGTTCTCCAAGCGAGTTGTCATGATTTTGTCCAAAACCCTGCTGCGGCGGCACACCGTGCTGCCCGGCTTCGATCTGGCACTGGGACTCACGCTCACCTACCTGTGCCTGATCGTGCTCATTCCCTTGAGCGCCACCTTCCTGCGCAGCACCGAGCTCACCTGGGATCAGTTCATGGAGGTGGTCACCTCGCCGCGCGTGGTGGCCTCGTACAAGCTGACTTTTGGCGCTTCCTTGTTGGCGGCTGTCATCAATGGTGTGTTCGGGCTGCTGGTGGCATGGGTGCTGGTGCGTTATGACTTCTTTGGTCGCCGCATCGTCGACGCCCTGGTGGACCTGCCCTTTGCCTTGCCCACCGCGGTGGCCGGTATCACGCTGACCGGCTTGTACTCGAGCAATGGCTGGATCGGGCAGTACCTGGAGCCCCTGGGCATCAAGGTGTCGTTCACGCCCGTCGGTGTCTTTGTGGCCATGACCTTCATCGGCCTGCCTTTTGTGGTGCGCACCGTGCAGCCCGTGCTGGAAGACCTGGCATCCGAACTGGAAGAGGCCGCTGCGACCCTGGGTGCCAGCCGCTGGCAGAGCTTCACCAAGGTGATCCTGCCCATCCTGATGCCCGCTTTGCTGACGGGTTTTGCGCTAGCCTTTGCGCGGGCGCTGGGTGAGTACGGCTCCATCATCTTCATCGCCGGCAACATGCCCATGGTGTCCGAGATCACGCCGCTGCTGATCATCACCAAGCTGGAGCAATACGACTACGCCGGGGCCACCTCGATTGCCGTGGTGATGCTGGTGATGTCGTTCATCATGCTGCTGGCCATCAATGGCTTGCAGGCCTGGACGCGCAAGCGTCAGGGCAAGTAAAGAGGTGCCTGGATCATGAGTGCTGTTTCTCTGGCCCATCCCGCGCCGGTGCAGAGCGTGGCCCCACCCAATGTGGCGCGCGCCACCACCGAGCCGGTGTGGGTGCGTCGCGTGCTGATCGGCGTGGCGCTGGTGTTTTTGTCCCTGTTCCTGTTCGTCCCGCTCGTGTCGGTCTTCTTCGAAGCCTTCAAGAAGGGCTGGGAAGTCTATGTGGCCACCATCACCGAGGCCGATGCAGTCTCGGCCATGTGGCTGACCCTGATCGCGGCAGCCATCTCGGTGCCGCTGAACCTGGTGTTCGGCGTGTCGGCCGCCTGGGCGATCGCGAAGTTCGACTTCCGTGGCAAGAGCGTGTTGCTCACCCTGATCGACCTGCCGTTCTCGGTCTCGCCCGTGATCGCCGGTCTGATCTATGTGCTGGTGTTCGGCCTGCAAGGCTGGTTCGGCGAATGGCTGATGGCGCACGATCTGAAGGTCATCTTCGCGGTGCCGGGCATCGTGCTGGCCACCATCTTCGTGACCTTCCCCTTTGTGGCGCGTGAGCTGATCCCGCTGATGCAGGCGCAAGGGCAGGAGCAGGAAGAGGCGGCACGCGTGCTGGGGGCCTCGGGCTGGCAGACTTTCTGGAAGGTGACCTTGCCCAACGTGAAGTGGGGCCTGCTGTACGGCGTGATCCTGTGCAATGCGCGGGCCATGGGCGAGTTTGGTGCCGTGTCAGTGGTGTCGGGTCATATCCGGGGTGAAACCAACACCATGCCCCTGCACATCGAGATCCTCTACAACGAGTACCAGTTTGCCGCGTCGTTTGCCGTCGCGTCCCTGCTGGCCAGCCTGGCGCTGGTCACCCTGGTCCTCAAATACATCGTTGAACGCCGGGTCCATCAGCAGATGGCCCTGGCCCAGCAAGTCGGAGCGGCAGCATGAGCATTGAAGTCAAGAACCTGGCCAAGCGTTTCGGCCAGACCGTGGTGTGCGACAACCTGAACCTCAGCATCCCTTCGGGTGAACTGGTGGCCCTGCTGGGCCCTTCGGGGTCGGGCAAGACCTCCTTGCTGCGCATCATCGCCGGGCTGGAAACGCCCGACAGCGGTACCGTGTTGTTCAACGGTGAAGACACCACCCACGTCGCCGTGCGTGAGCGCAATGTGGGCTTTGTGTTCCAGCACTACGCGCTGTTTGGCCACATGACCATTTTCGAGAACGTGGCCTTCGGTTTGCGCGTGCGCCCCAAGGCCACCCGCCCGCCCGAGGCCGAGATCAAGAAGAAGGTGACCGAGCTGCTCAAGCTGGTGCAGCTGGACTGGATTGCCGACCGCTATCCGCATCAGCTGTCAGGGGGGCAGCGTCAGCGCATTGCGTTGGCTCGCGCCTTGGCGGTGGAGCCTCAGGTGCTGCTGCTCGACGAGCCGTTTGGCGCGCTCGACGCCAAGGTGCGCAAGGAGCTGCGCCGCTGGTTGCGCCGTCTGCACGACGAAATGCACATCACCAGCGTGTTCGTGACCCACGACCAGGAAGAGGCCATGGAAGTGGCCGACCGCATCGTGGTGATGAACCAGGGCCGCATCGAGCAGGTGGGGGCGCCCGACGAGGTCTATGACCATCCAGCAACGCCCTTCGTGCTCAAGTTCCTGGGCGACGTCAACCTGTTCCATGGTCGCGACCATGCGCAGGGTGCAGTCGGTGCGGGTGGCGATCAGGCTCAAACGGTGAGCTATGTGCGTCCACACGAGGTGCAGGTGCTGGCACAGCCCGCCGAGGGCAGCGTGGCCGCCACCTTGATCGATGTGCTGACCGTGGGTCCCAACACCCGCCTGGCGTTCGAGCGTGGCGATGGCAAGGGCGAGATCGAGGTCGAGCTCTCGCGTGATGAGTATGCGGCGCTGCGCGATGCCGGGGTCTTGACCGTCGGCCAGGTGGCCCACCTCAAGGCCCGGCGTGTGCGCCACTTTGAAGCGCCGGCCCAGGCGGGGGCAGCATGAACTTTCAGCAACTGCGCTCGGTCCGCGAGGCGGTGCGCCGTGGCTTCAACCTGACGGAGGTGGCGGCGGCGCTGCACACCTCTCAGCCAGGCGTGAGCCGCCAGATACGCGAACTCGAGGACGAGCTGGGTGTGGAGCTGTTTCTGCGCGTGGGCAAGCGCCTGACGGGCATGACCCCCCCTGGCCAGCAGTTGCTGCCCACTGTGGAGCGCCTGTTGCGCGAGGCCGAGAACCTGCGCCAGGCGGCACGCGACTGCGCTTCGCACGATGTGGGGCCGCTGTCGCTGGCGGCCACCCACTCGCAGGCCCGCTACGCCTTGCCGGGTGCGGTGAAGGACTTTCGACAGCTCTACCCGCAGGTCACCTTGAGCCTGCACCAGGGCTCACCGCGTCAGATCGCCCAGATGCTGCTCAACGGCGAGGCCGATATCGGCATCGCCACCGAGGCGCTGGACCAGTACGAGCAGCTGGTGACCTTGCCCTGCTACAGCTGGACGCACAGCGTGGTGGTGCCACCCGATCACCCGCTGCTCGATGGCGAGCCGCTGACCCTGGCGCGCCTGGCGCGCTTTCCGATGGTCACGTATGACGAAGGGTTCACAGGGCGCTCTCACATCGACGAGGCCTTTGCCAAAGAAGGGCTCAAGCCCAGCATCGTCCTGTCGGCCATGGACGCCGACGTGATCAAGACCTATGTCGAGCTCGGCATGGGTGTGGGCGTGGTGGCGTCGATCGCGTTCGACCCGGACCGCGACCGCAATCTGCGCGCCATCGACGCGGGCCATCTGTTCGCGATCAACATGACGCGGCTGGCCTTCCGGCGCGGCGCCTTCCTGCGGGGCTACGCCTACGGTTTCATGGAAACGTTTGCGCCGCCGCTCACTCGCGAGGTGGTGGAGCAGGCGGTGCGACAGTCTTCCGAGGGGACGGCCGCTTGACGTCTGGGTTCAGGCGTGCCCGCGCTGGTAGCGCAGCATGCGACCCTTGTAGCGCACGCCGTCGCTGTCTTCGCTGTTGAGGTTGATTTCGTCCAAGGTGAAGCCGATGTCGGCCATGCGCTTGTTGAAGGCCGAGCGGTTGCCACGGTTGGGGTCCACGATCAGCACCTCGGCGCAGGGCAGGGCGTGCCGGGCGATGAAGCCCGACAGCTTGCCAGACTCGTCACGTTCGTAGAGCACGTCGCTGCCGATGATCAGGTCGAAGCGTCCCGACACGGCAGGGCGACCCGGGGACGCCACTGTGTCGGCGTCGTCACCCCAGTTGCCGTGGCGGTAAGGCAGCGGCGACAAGCTGTTCAGGTCGATGTTGCGGTTCAGGAAGGTCTCGGTCAGCGGGTGGCAGTCGGAGGCGGTCACGTCGGCCCCCTGACGGTGCACCACCATGCTGGCCAGTGCCAGGCCGCATCCCACTTCCAGAATGCGCTCGCCCGGCACCAGGGGCCGCTCGGCCATCCACGTGGCCAGCTGAACCGAGGAGGGCCACAGCATGCCGAACAGGGGCCAGGTGGCGCTGGAAATGCCCAGGGCGGCCGCCTCGCCCAGCGGGTCAGCGTACTGCTGACGGTCCAGCAGGGATTCGATGTGGAGGTCGTCGGCGCCAGGAATGGCGACGCACTCTTGTTTGGTCTGGTAGCCCGGCATGTGCTGGGGTGCCCTCTGAGATGCGAGTGACGCGGGGCAAACCCGGGCACTCGGCGTGAATCGGCGCAATGCGGCGGGCTCATGGGCCACTCGGGCGACCGTGGTGCCGCACAGGGCGGCGGGCGGGGCGGGCCGAAGGGGCATTCACGCGGGGCAAAACGAAGAGGCAGGGCCCCAAGCAGCGGGGCAGGTGCCGTGGGCTCAGTGTAGCCCAGGCGCCCTTGCATGACCTCGGCAGGTGGCTGTCGCGATCGCAATGGCCGGAGTCGGTTGCCGCACGTCCGATTCCTCACGTCGATACAATCAGGTGACCCAGACCCCTTTCACGGTCACTCGCCCTCCATGTTGCCTCCCCCTCACGTCCGTGCCCCAGGCGGCCTCACCGGCCCCTCCGGAGCCGACAAGCTCGGGTCGCCACACTTTTCCGACCAGGACCGTGCGCGGTTCTATCAGCTGATCCAGGCCCGACGGGACATGCGCCATTTCACGCCGGGGGCGTCAGTCGAGCCGGAGGTCCTGATGCGTATGTTGCAGGCCGCTCACCATGCCCCATCGGTCGGGCTCATGCAGCCTTGGCGCTTTGTGCGCATCACCGATGCTGGGGTGCGCCTGCGCATCGCACAACTGGTGGAGGTGGAACGCCAGCGGACCTGCGAAGCCCTGGGCGAGCGTGGGTCGCAGTTTTTGCAACTCAAGGTGGAGGGCATCAAAGAGTGCGCCGAGTTGCTCGTGGTGGTGCTGGCTCCGGACGATGGGACGGTTTTCGGGCGGCGCACCATGCCCCAGGAGATGGCGCTGTGCTCGGTGGCGTGCGCGATTCAGAACCTGTGGCTCGCGGCCCGCGTCGAAAACCTCGGCATGGGCTGGGTGTCCATGTTCGACCCCGCCGCCCTGTCCAGGGTGCTGCAGTTGCCGGATACGGCACAGCCCGTGGCCATCTTGTGTCTGGGGCCGGTGCCCGATTTTTACGATGCGCCGATGCTCGAGCTGGAGGACTGGCGGTACGGGCGCTCCTTGGATGAGTTGCTGCTGACCAACCATTGGCCTGCCCCCTCGCCGCGCGGGTGAGGCGCGCCTCCGGCCTCGTCCCGTTTTCTCCTGAAGGGGCCTCTTGAAATGTCTCGGAGCGTCCCTATAATCTGTTAGCACTCCACTGATGTGAGTGCTAACGGTCGGGTTGCCTCGGTGACCCGACCCCACATTTGTACCGCTGATGTGAGCATTCACTCACATCGCATCCATTGTCAAACCGATGTCTCAACAGACAGGAGAAGTCATGAAACTGCGTCCTCTGCACGATCGCGTGATCGTCAAGCGCTTGGAACAAGAAACCAAGACCGCCCTGGGCATCATCATCCCCGACAACGCCGCCGAGAAGCCTGATCAAGGCGAAGTGCTGGCCGTGGGTCCTGGCAAGCGCAATGACAAGGGCGAATTCGTTGCCCTGAACGTGGCTGTGGGCGATCGCGTCCTGTTCGGCAAGTACTCGGGCCAGACCGTCAAGGTCGACGGCGAAGAGCTGCTGGTCATGCGCGAAGAAGACCTGTTTGCCGTCGTGACGAAGTAATCGTCCACCTCAGGCACTACCCCTATCTACTGAATTCGGAGAAATACACATGGCAGCAAAAGACGTCATCTTTGGCGGCGAAGCACGTGCTCGCATGGTCGAAGGCGTGAACATCCTGGCCAACGCCGTGAAGGTCACCCTGGGTCCCAAGGGCCGCAACGTGGTGCTCGAGCGCTCCTTCGGCGCCCCCACCGTGACCAAGGACGGTGTGTCCGTGGCCAAGGAAGTCGAACTGAAGGACAAGCTCCAGAACATGGGCGCCCAGATGGTCAAGGAAGTGGCTTCCAAGACCTCTGACAACGCTGGCGACGGCACCACCACCGCCACCGTGCTGGCTCAAGCCATCGTGCGCGAAGGCATGAAGTACGTGGCCGCTGGCATGAACCCGATGGACCTGAAGCGCGGCATCGACAAGGCGGTTGCAGCCCTGATCGCCGAGCTGAAGAAGCAATCCAAGGCCACCACCACCACCAAGGAAATCGCTCAGGTTGGCACCATCTCCGCCAACTCGGACGCTGACGTCGGCGAAATCATCGCCAACGCCATGGACAAGGTCGGCAAGGAAGGCGTCATCACCGTTGAAGACGGCAAGAGCCTGAACAACGAGCTGGAAGTCGTCGAAGGCATGCAGTTCGACCGCGGCTACCTGTCGCCCTACTTCATCAACAACCCCGAGAAGCAAGCCGCGCTGCTGGACAACCCCTTCGTCCTGCTGTACGACAAGAAGATCTCGAACATCCGCGACCTGCTGCCCACCCTGGAGCAAGTGGCCAAGGCCAGCCGTCCGCTGCTGATCATCGCCGAAGACGTCGACGGTGAAGCCCTGGCGACCCTGGTGGTCAACACCATCCGTGGCATCCTGAAGGTCGTGGCCGTCAAGGCGCCTGGCTTCGGCGACCGTCGCAAGGCCATGCTGGAAGACATCGCCATCCTGACCGGCGGCAAGGTCATCGCCGAAGAAGTCGGCATGGCACTCGACAAGGTCACCCTGGCTGACCTGGGCCAAGCCAAGCGCATCGAAGTGGGCAAGGAAAACACCACCATCATCGACGGTGCTGGTGAAGCTGCCGACATCGAAGCCCGCGTCAAGCAAATCCGCATCCAGATCGAAGAAGCCACCAGCGACTACGATCGTGAAAAGATGCAAGAGCGCGTGGCCAAGCTGGCTGGCGGTGTCGCCGTGATCAAGGTGGGCGCTGCCACCGAAGTCGAAATGAAGGAAAAGAAGGCCCGCGTTGAAGACGCCCTGCACGCGACCCGTGCCGCCGTCGAAGAAGGCGTGGTCGCCGGTGGTGGCGTGGCCCTGCTGCGTGCCAAGCAAGCCGTGGGCGCCCTCAAGGGTGACAACCACGACCAGGATGCCGGCATCAAGCTGGTCCTGAAGGCCATCGAAGCCCCGCTGCGCGAAATCGTGTCCAACGCCGGTGGCGAACCCTCCGTGGTCGTCAACGCTGTGCTGGCCGGTTCGGGTAACTACGGCTTCAACGCTGCCAACGACACCTACGGCGACATGATCGAAATGGGCATCCTGGATCCCACGAAGGTCACCCGCACGGCTCTGCAGAACGCCGCTTCCGTGGCTTCGTTGATGCTGACCACCGAGTGCATGATCTCCGAGGCTCCGAAGGATGAAGCCGCCGGTGGCATGCCCGACATGGGTGGCATGGGCGGTATGGGTGGCATGGGCGGCATGGGCATGTAATGCCCTGGGGTGCGGTTCGCCGCACCCGTCGCCTGGCAAACCTTGCCAGACAAGAAAAAGGCCGCTGGATTCAGCGGCCTTTTTTCATGCGCCCGGCGGGATGTGAAGCCTGTCGGCCGTTGCCCAGGCAGCTCACCGCGTTCACCAGGGCAGGCGTTGGCCCTGGTGATCGAAGAAGTCGCAGCCCGTGGTGCCGGCGGCTTGCTCGATGACGCGCACCAAGCCGCTCACGCTCTCTTCGACACTGAGGGTGGCGTTGGGGCCGCCCATGTCGGTGCGGACCCATCCGGGGTGCAGGGCCAGCAGGTGGATGTCCAGCGCGTCACCCTGTTCGGTGGCCCACTTGCGGATCAGGCTGTTGAGCGCGGCCTTGCTGGCGCCATACAAGCCCAACTCTGGCGACAGCCCCAGTTCGACGCTGCCCAGGATGGAGCTGGTGAAAGCCAGCACGCCGCCACGGGGGACGAGCGGGCGCAGCGTTTGCGCGAGGCGCAGCGGCGCAACGGCGTTGGTGAGGAACACGTCGGTGATGTCTGCCGGGGCGAGATGCGAGGCGGCTTGGTCTTCGGGGCCGGAGACGCTGGCGTTCAGGATGACCCGCTCAAGGGTCTTGTGCGAGAGCGCCCGCACGATGATGGTGCCAGCGTTCGGGTCGTTGAGGTCACACGCGATGGTGTGCAAGTGCGTGGGGTATTGGGTCTGCAGGGCGTTCAGACCGGTGGCTGCCTGGGGGTGGCGGGCAATGGCGGTGACGTGGTCGCCGCGGGCGAGGTAGGCCTGGGTGAGGCCCAGACCGATGCCGCGCGAGGCGCCGGCGATGAGGACATGGGACATGTGGACTCCGTTCAGCTCACGTTGTGTGAAGGCGGGGTGGCAGCGGGCACGCGGCCCTGAACGCCGCGCGAGACCGCGAAGCCGGTCACGCAGAGCAAGGCAGCGATGGCACTGAACGACG
Organism: Aquabacterium sp.; assembly: GCF_034003525.1. GTDB lineage: Bacteria > Pseudomonadota > Gammaproteobacteria > Burkholderiales > Burkholderiaceae_C > Aquabacterium. The sequence goes on along the minus strand of NZ_JAVEYN010000002.1, from coordinate 86,236 downwards.
TCAGCAGGCCGCCTTGATCGACGAAGAGGCCGACCACCAGCACGCCCAGGGCCTGGCCCAGGAAGAGGCTGCAGGCGAAGAGGGTCATGCCGGTGCCGCGCGCTTCAGGGGCCATCTGGGTGGCCTGGGTCTGCAAGGTGCTGTGGAGCATGTAAAAACCCAGGCCCGCGAGACCGCAGCCGCCGATGGCCAAGGCCGCGATGGGAGACCAGGCGATGCCGATGACGCTGGCGGCCAGCAGCAGACCGCCGCCCAGGGCGAGGCCGCGCTCACCCAGAAGCGTGATCCAGCGGCGCGCAAACTGGCTGTAGAGCAGGCCGCCCACGCCATAGAGCACCATGATGGCGGCCGCCGTCGAGATGGAGTAGCCGAACTGGCTGACCAGCCAGGCGGGTGCGAAGGGCAGCCAGCCGTAGGCCAGCGCCCCCTCGATCAAGGCGAAGCCCAGGACCCAGCGCACGCGCGGAATCTGAAAGAGCGCGGTGGTGCGGGCGATGGAGGCGCGGGCGCTGAGCGGCACGGCCGATGCCGCAGAGGTGGCAGGGGCACGGCGCCGCAGCAGGCTGATGGCGGCGATGAGAAAGCCCAGCCCGAGGGAGAGGAAGGCGCTCTGCCATCCCCACATCTCGGAGGCGAAACCGCCGAACCACTGGCCAGCCATCATCCCGAGCACGATGGACCCCAGCAGGCGGGCCAGCGTTTCCTGTCGCTGCTCGTAGGCCACCTGATCGCCCACCCAGGCCAGGGACAAAGGGATGACGGCGGCCGCAGTGGCGCCCATGAGTGCGCGGGCGATCACCAGGGTGGTGAAGTTGGGCGACAGGGCCGTGAGCAGGCAGATGAGGGCGCTGGCCAGGCAGGCCCAGGTGATCACCTTGAGCTTGCCCATCGCGTCGCCCAGAGGGCCGTAGAACAGTTGCAGGACGCCATAGGCGAGGGCGAACGACGAGACCACCCAGGCGGCATCCCCCGTGGAGACCTGGAAGCTGTGCACCAGCGAGGGCAGCATGGCATCGCAGATGCGCAGGGCGGCCATGGCCGAGAAGCCGGCCAGACCCAGTAGCCGGAGCGTGGCGGCGTGGTCGGGGTGTGCGGTGTGGGAGGCAGAGGTCATGGTCAGGCGGCCCACTCCATGAGCAGACCCTTGGCGGGTACGCTGTCCCCTTGTTGGACGCAGAGGCTTTGCACGACGCCGTCGCGCTCGGCCACCACCAGACTTTCCATTTTCATGGCCTCGATGACGGCGAGCACATCCCCCTGGTTGACGCGCTGGCCAGCCTGGACCGCAATGCGGGTGACCGTGCCCGGCATGGGCGCGGCGATGTGGCTGGGGTTGTCGTCGTCGGCGAGGCGATGACGGCGGTGTGGGGTGCCAGCACCGGCCCGCGGGACGCGCACCAGGCGGGGTTGGCCGTTGAGTTCAAAGAAAAGACGGCATTGCCCATCGGGATCCGCCGGGGTGAGGCCCTGGAGTTGCACGTGGAGGATTTTGCCCGGCTCAATGGGCACGGCGATCTCTTCGTGCTCTTGCAGGCCGTAGAAGTAGGTGGGGGTGGGGATGGCGCTGACGTCACCGTACTGTTTCTGGTGGCGCGCGTAGGTGACGAAGACCTGGGGGTACATCAGGTAGGACGCCAGGTCGGTGTCGCTGAGCTTGTGGCCCACGAGCTGTTCCGCATGTTGGCGCTCGGCTTCCAGGTCCACGGGGGGCAGGTGCTCGCCGGGACGGCCGGTCAGTGGCGCCGCGCCCTTGAGGACCTTGGCTTGCAGCGCGGCTGGGAAGCCATCGGCGGGGAAGCCCAGCTCGCCCTTGAACAGCGAGACGACGGACTCGGGGAAGGCGAGGTCCTTGGCGGGATCGAGCACGTCGGCCGGCGTGAGGCCGTTGGCGACCACGAAGAGGGCCATGTCGCCCACGACCTTGGAGGTGGGCGTGACCTTGATGATGTCTCCGAACAGCAGGTTGACCTGGGCATAGGCTTCGGCGATGTCTGGCCAGCGCGAGGACAGGCCCATCGAGCGCGCCTGTTCACGCAGGTTGGTGTACTGGCCGCCGGGCATCTCGTGGCGATACACGTCGGAGGTGCCGCTGCGGATGTCGCTCTCGAAGGGGCTGTAGGCGCGGCGCACGTCTTCCCAGTAGTGGGACAGGTCACGCAGGGCGGCGAGGCTGACCTGGGGCTCACGCGGGGCGCCTTCGAGGGCGGCCACGAGGCTGCCCAGGTTGGGCTGGGAGGTCAGGCCGCTCATGGCGTCGAGCGCGCCGTCGACGACGTCGCAGCCGGCGTCGATGGCGGCCATGACGCTGGCGCCCGCGAGGCCGCTGGTGTCATGGGTGTGGAAGTGGATGGGCAAGCCGGTCTCTTCCTTGAGCGCCTTGACCAGGGCGTAGGCGGCCCGGGGGCGGCAGACGCCGGCCATGTCCTTGATGGCCAGGAGGTGGGCGCCGGCTGCTTTGAGCTCCTTGGCCATGCGCACGTAGTAGCCGAGGTTGTACTTGCTGCGGCGGGTGTCAAGCAGATCGCCGGTGTAGCAGATGGCGGCTTCGCACAGGGCGCCGGTCTCGCGCACCGCGTCGATGGCGACGCGCATGTTGTCGACGGCGTTGAGCGAGTCGAAGACGCGGAAGATGTCCACGCCGCCCTGGGCCGCTTGCTGCACGAAGTAGCGCACCACGTTGTCGGGGTAGTTGGTGTAGCCGACGGCGTTGGAGGCGCGCAGCAGCATCTGCAGCGGGATGTTGGGGGCGGCTTCACGCAGCTGGGCCAGGCGTTGCCAGGGGTCTTCGTGGAGGAAGCGCATGGCGACGTCGAAGGTGGCGCCGCCCCAGCATTCGAGCGAGAAGAGGTGCGGGGTCAGGTGGGCGTAGTGCGGGGCCACCTTGACCATGTCGTGGGTGCGCATGCGCGTGGCCAGCAGGGACTGGTGGGCGTCGCGCATGGTGGTGTCGGTGAGGAGCACCTGGGGCTGTGCCAGCACCCATTGGGCGAAGCCCTCGGGGCCGAGTTCGCGCAGGCGGTCGCGGGTGCCGGCGGGCACCGGCTGACGCAGGTCGCAGTGGGGCAGGGTGGGCTGCGGCAGGGGCAGCGCGGGGAGCGTGCGGCCCTTCATCTCCGGGCGGCCGTTGACGCTGATCTCGCCGAGAAAGCGCAGCAGCTTGGTGGCGCGGTCGCGGCGGGGATGGAAGCGCAGCAGCTCGGGCGTCTGGTCGATGAAGCGGGTGGTGCACTGGCCGTTGCGGAACAGCGGGTGGCCGATGACGTTTTCCAGGAAGGCCAGGTTGGTGGCCACGCCACGGATGCGGAACTCGCGCAGGGCACGGTCCATGCGGGCGGTGGCGTCGTCGGCGGTGGCGCCCCAGGCGGTGACCTTGACGAGGAGGGAGTCGAAGTAGGGCGTGATGACGGCGCCGGAGTAGGCGGTGCCGCTGTCCAGGCGCAGGCCGAAGCCGCCGCTGGAGCGGTAGGTGCTCAGGCGCCCGTAGTCAGGGACGAAGTTGCGCTCGGGGTCTTCAGTGGTAACGCGGCACTGCAGGGCGTGGCCGTTGACGCGGATCTGGCCTTGCGGCGGGACGATGCTGCCAGGGGTGCCGATGGTGGCGCCCTGGGTGATGGCGATCTGGGCTTTGACGAGGTCGATGCCGGTGACCTGTTCGGTGACGGTGTGCTCGACCTGGATGCGCGGGTTGACTTCGATGAAGTAGAAGGCGCCGGTGTCGGCGTCCATCAGGAATTCGACGGTGCCGGCGTGGGTGTAGTGCACGGCGCGGCCGATGCGCAGGGCGGCGTCGCACAGGGCCTGGCGCTGGGCCTCGTCGAGGTAGGGCGCGGGGGCGCGTTCGACGACCTTCTGGTTGCGGCGCTGCACGGAGCAGTCGCGCTCGAACAGGTGCAGCAGGTGGCCGTGGGTGTCGCCGAGGATCTGCACTTCGACGTGGCGGGCACGTTGCACGAGCTTTTCGAGGTAGATCTCGTCGTTGCCGAAGGCGGACAGCGCTTCGCTGCGCGCCACGGGCATCTGGGTGAGCAGGTCTTGCGCGCTTTCGATGACGCGCATGCCGCGGCCGCCGCCACCCCAGCTGGCTTTCAGCATGACAGGGTAGCCGATGCGCTCGGCCGCTGCGAGGGCCTCGTCCGGGTCGCGTGACAACGGTGGGGTGGCGGGCATGACGGGGACGCCAGCGGCCTCGGCCAGGTTGCGGGCGGAGACCTTGTTGCCAAGGGCGCGCATGACGTCGCTGGTGGGGCCGATGAAGGCGATGCCGGCGGCAGTACAGGCGTCGGCGAACTCGGGGTTCTCGGAGAGGAAGCCGTAGCCGGGGTGGATGGCATCGACGCCTGCCGCTTGGGCGACGCGGATGATCTCGGCGATGTCGAGGTAAGCGGCGATGGGCTTTTGGCCGACGCCGATGGGGTAGCTTTCGTCGGCCTTGAAGCGGTGCAGGGCGAAGCGGTCTTCGGTGGCGTAGACGGCGACGGTGCGGATGCCCATCTCGGTGGCGGCGCGCATGACGCGGATGGCGATTTCACCGCGGTTGGCGACCAGAAGGGACTGGATGGGAGCTCGGTTCATGGTGGGACGTCCAGGCTAGGCGGGGGCAATGAGAATCTGGTGAGGGGCGCCAGGTTGAGGGGCGCCACGCCCGCCCGTCGGCGAGGACGGGCAGCGAGCAAGGTGAGGGGCGTTGACAGGCGGATGCGGCGGTCTGCGGGGTCAGTCCGGGACGGGACAGGGCTGGGGCGCGCTGCCCTGGCTGGCGACAAAGGCCCAAGCGAAGCCGACCGAGAGCGTCACGCCGACGACCAGGCCGGCGGCCAGGTGCAAGGCGCTGTCAAACAAGGCGGGGGCGACGAAGCCGCTGAGCAGCGCGAAGATGAGCATCTGCACGAAGTTCTGTACGGAGGCGGCCAGACCGCGCATGGTGGGCAGCAGGCTTTGGGCCGCCACCGACAGCACCGGCATCACCAGGGCCACACCGAAGGTGTAGACAAAGATGGGCAGGACCGCCCAGGGGACGGTGGCGGGGAAGAGGGCGTGCATCGCAGGTCAGGCGCGGAGGCTGAGGTGGGTGGCGACGATGTCGTCGAAGACCGCGCAGACGCGCCGCATCAGGTCTTCACGCTCACGGCCGGGTTGCCAGATGAGGCCCATCTGCAAGGAGATGTTGGGCAACACGAAGGGCAGCTTGGCGAGCAGCTTGAGATCGACGAAGCGGTTGGCCAGGGCGTTGGAGAGCACCCCGACGGCATCGGTGGCGCGCAGGATGCCGATGTTGGTCATGTTGGAGACCGAGTCGATGTGGCGGCGGGGCAGGGTGATGTTGTGCTGCGCGAAGAACTCGTCGATGGCCGCGCGGGTGATGGTGCGAGGTGGGGGCAGCAGCAGCGGGTACTGGGCGACGTCTTCCCAGGTGATGTGGGGGCGATGCAGCAAGGGGTGATCGACGCGCACGACCGAGGTGATGGGATCTTCGTAGAGCGCGCGGGTGGTGAGGTCGGACGCGGTGTTGGAGTGCGAGAGGTTGCCGATGATGAAGTCGAGCTCACCCGAGCGCAGCTTGGGCAGCAGGGTGCTGGTGGTGCCTTCTTCGACGCGGATGGACGCGCCGACGGAGGTGGCCTCGATGCGCTGGATGAACTGCGGCACGAGGAGGGCAGCGGCGGCCGGCAGCACGCCCATCGAGAGCTTGGCCACGCGGCCTTCACGGATGTGCAGCAGCTCGTCGTGCGCCTTGTTCATCTCGTTGAGGATGTCGCGGGCGTGGCTGATGAGGCTGGAGCCACGCACCGTGGGCTCCATGCCGCGGATGGTGCGTTTGAACAGCTCGACGTTCAGCTCGGCTTCGAGCGCGGTGAGCGCCTTGGAGACGGCCGGCTGGCTGACATTGAGGTGCTCCGCAACTTTGCTGACGCTGCGGTGTTCGTCCAGCGCCACCAGCATCTGCAGGTGACGGAACTCGAGTTTGGCGACGAGGTTGCCGTGGGGGAAGGTCATGGGCGTGCGGCCTGGTACTGCTCTGAGGCGACGATCTCAGCAACACGTCGAGTGTAGTGAGTCATGGGGTGGCCTGGGCACGTTGCAAGATCCGTTCCGCCAAGCGAATCACCGGTGCATCGACCATGGCACCGTCCACACGGATGGCGCCACCGCTGGCCTGCTGAACGGCGGTGAGCACGCGCTGGGCCCAGGCGGTCTCCTCCGGGCTGGCGCGGAAGGCGCGGTGCACGGTCTCGATCTGTTTGGGGTGGATGCACATCTTGGCGCCGAAGCCAAAGCGGCGGCTGCGCAGGGTATCGCGCGTGAGGGCCTCGGTGTCGTCGACCGCGGCGGTCACGCCGTCGACCGGGGGCGGCAGCTGATGGCAGCGCGAGGTGGTGAGCAGGGCCCAGCGGGCAGGCGCGAGCTCGGCCTCATCGGGGCCGCAGGCCATGCCGAGGTCGGCTTGCAGATCCAGGTGACCGAGGGCCAGGCGGGCGACCTGCGAGGCCGCAGCGATGGCGTCGAGCTGTGCAAAGCCCTGGGCGCTCTCGATCAGGGGCAGCAGGGCCAGGCCGGGCAGCTGTGTGGCGATGTCGTGCAGCGCCGTGCCGGATTCGGCCTTGGGCAGCATCAGGGCCAGCAGCCCAGGGGCGTGGGAGGCGGATTGCAGATCGCGCAGCAGGGCGAGGTCGGCGGCCCACTCGCTGGTGCCGTGGGGGTTGCTGCGCAGCAGCAGGCGACCGCGGTCATTGGCGCTCAGACCGGACCAGGCGGCCCGCAGGGCCTCTCGCGCACCGGCTTTGCGCTCGGGGGCGACGGCGTCTTCCAGGTCGATGATGACGAGGTCGGCACCGCTGGCCAGGGCCTTGGCGAAGCGCTCAGGGCGGTCACCGGGGACGAACAGGAAGCTGCGCGCCCAGCCGAGGCGTGAGGTGGTGGACGGGCTCATGCGGTGCGCTCCGGCAGCAGGGGGCCCACGGAAGGCCAGGTGGCGATCTGCCACAGGCGGTCGACGGCGGCGGCCATCTCGGACGGATTGGCCCCTTGGCTGAAGGCGGCCAGGCGCAGGGCCTTGGCGGTCAGCTCCTCGCGGCTCAAGGTGTTGCCGGGGTCGCCCTTGGGTTCGTCAACGCGACCGTCGAAGACACGGCCGTCGTGAGTGCGCACCGTGACCTTGCCGATCCAGCGGCGGGGGTAGGCACGGTCGACTTCCTCGTCGAGCACCATGGTGACGCGGTCGCGCAGGGCCTGGGTGACCTCGTCCTGGAAGTGGTGTTCGAACTCGACCAGGCCGGCGTGGCCATACTGCGCCACCAGGGCCAGCACGGTGCCCATCGAGAACTTGCTTTGGTGCACGGTGACCGGTTTGACCACGGGGCCGAGCACGTCGATGGCGCCTTGGTGCACGCGGGTGGTGACCTGGGCCAGATCGTGGTGGCTCAATCCATGCGCCTGCATCACGGCCAGCAGGGCATCGGCTGCCGGGTGGGTGTGACGGCAGGAGGCGTGGTACTTGAACGAGGTCTCGACGGTGGTCCAGCGGGTGACGGGGCCACCGGTGAGGACCTGGTCGAGGCCATCGGTCAGGCGGGCCGGATCGGCGTCGGTGGACATGCCCACGCCCATGCCCTGTGGGCCTTCGAAGATCTCGGCGGCGCCGGTGAAGCCTTGTTGGGCCAAGGCGGCGGACATCAGCCCAGCGGCGGCCGCATGGGCGGTGTGCAACTGCTTGCTGTCGGCGGCCGTGCGTAGGAACTCCCACAGACCGGCCGACTGGGTGCCGGCCGAGCCGAGGGCGTGCTGCATCTGCTTGGCGTCGAGCTTGAGCAGGTGGCCCACCGCGGCGGCCGCGGCCAGGGTGCCGGCGGTGCCGGTGGTGTGGAAGACGCGGTAGTGCGAGCGGCCCAGGAACTCACCGACACGGATGCCCACTTCGTAGCCGGCGACGCAGGCGGTCAGCAGATCACGACCGGAGGCGCCCAGGGCCTGCGCCATGGCCACCGCAGCGGGGAAGACGACCGTGGCCGGATGGAAGACCGAGCCGTTGTGCACGTCGTCCTGCTCGGCCACGTGCGAGGCGGCCGCGTTGGCCATGGCGGCCAGGTAGGGGCTGGTGCTGGCTCGGGTGGTGATCACTTCAGCGGGACCGCTGGCCGGTCCCATCATCTGGGCGAACTGGGTGATGGTGGCCACGGGACGGGAGCCATGGCCAGCCACGGCCGAGCCGAACCAGTCGATCAGCAGGTCCTCGATCTTGTGGACGACGCTGGCGGGCAGGTCGTCAAAGCGGAGTTGGGCGGCAAAGGTGGCCAGGGTGGCGCTGGGGGTGCTCATCGCAGAGGGATCCTCGATGGGGTCGGATGGGGTCAATCAGATGGCGGAGGCTTCGCGCAGGCGAGCGACGGTGGCGTCGTCGCGTCCCAGGCTGCGCAAGATGGCGTCGGTGTGCTCGCCCAGGCGGGGCACGGCGTCCATGCGGTAATCGAAGCCGCTGTGACGGCCGGGCGGCAGCAGCGCGGGGATGGTGCCGGCGGGCGAGCCCACTTCGGTCCAGCGCTCGCGGGCCTTCAGCTGCGGGTGCGCCCACAGACCGGCCATGTCGTTCATCTGGGCGTTGGCGATCTGGGCTTCGTCCAGGCGGGCCAGCACCTGCTCGGCCGTCATGCTGGCGAAGGTGTCGAGGATGATGGTGCGCAGGGCCTGGCGGTTCTGGTTGCGGCGCGCGTTGGCGTCGAAGCGCGGGTCGCTGGCCAGCGTGGGGTTCTTCAGCACGGTGGCACAGAAGGCCTTCCACTCGCGCTCGTTTTGCAGGCCCAGCATCACCACCTTGCCATCGCCGGCTTCGAACGGGCCGTAGGGGTAGATGGTGGCGTGGGCCGCGGCGGCGCGGGCCGGGGGCGTGGCACCTTCGAAGGCGTAGTACATGGGGTAGCCCATCCACTCGCCCAGGGCTTCGAGCATGGACACGTCGATGTGGCTGCCCGTTCCGGTGCGCTGGCGCTGCAGGAGCGCGGCCAGGATGCTGGTGTAGGCGTACATGCCGGCGGCGATGTCGGCAATCGAGTTGCCGGCCTTGCAGGGCTCATCCGGGGTGCCGGTGACCGACAGGAAGCCGGCTTCGCTCTGGATCAGCAGGTCGTAAGCCTTCTTGTCGCGGTAGGGGCCGTCTTCGCCGTAACCGGTGATGTCGCAGCAGATGAGCTGGGGATGGCTCTCCTTGAGCGCTTCATAGCCCAGACCCATGCGGGCGGCGGCCCCGGGGGCGAGGTTCTGCACCAGCACGTCGGCATCGCGCAGCAGGTCTTTCAGGACCGCCAGGGCTTCCGGGTTCTTCAGGTCCAGCGTGAGGCTTTCCTTGGAGCGGTTGACCCACACGAAGTGCGAGGCCTCGCCGCGCACGCGCTGGTCATAGGCCCGGGCGAAGTCGCCCACGCCAGGGCGCTCGACCTTGATGACCCGCGCGCCCAGGTCGGCGAGCTGGCGTGTGCAGAACGGCGCCGCGATGGCGTGCTCCAGGGAGATGACGGTGATGCCGTCCAACGGTCGGGTGCTCATGGCGGGACTCCGTGCGATCAGAAGGAGCGGGGCAGGCCCAGGATGTGCTCGGCCACGTAGGACAGGATCAGGTTGGTCGAGATGGGGGCCACCTGATACAGACGGGTCTCGCGGAACTTGCGCTCGATGTCGTACTCGCAGGCGAAGCCGAAACCACCGTGGTACTGCAGGCAGACGTTGGCCGCTTCCCAGCTGGCCTTGGCGGCCAGGTACTTGGCCATGTTGGCTTGCGGACCGCAGGCCTCGTGGGCGTCGAAGCGACGGCAGGCTTCGTAGCGCATCAGGTTGGCCGCCTCGATCTCGATGTAGGACTCGGCGATCGGGAACTGCACACCCTGGTTCTGTCCGATGGCGCGGCCGAAGACCTCGCGGTCTTTGGCGTAGCGGCTGACGCGGTCGATGAACCAGTAGCCATCGCCGATGCACTCGGCGGCGATCAGGGTGCGCTCGGCGTTGAGGCCATCGAGGATGTACTTGAAGCCCTGGCCCTCTTCACCGATCAGGTTCTCGGCCGGGATCTCGAGGTTTTCGAAGAACAGCTCGTTGGTCTCGTGGTTGACCATGTTGGGGATGGGGCGCACGGTGAGGCCGGACTTCTCGGCTTCACGCAGGTCTACCATGAAGATGGACATGCCTTCGGACTTGCGCTTGACCTCGCTGAGCGGGGTGGTGCGGGCCAGCAGGATCATCCAGTCGGAGTGCTGCACGCGCGAGATCCACACCTTCTGGCCGTTGATGACGTAGCGGTCGCCACGCTTGACGGCGGTGGTCTTGATCTTGGTGGTGTCGGTGCCGGTGGTGGGCTCGGTCACGCCCATCGACTGCAGGCGCCATTCGCCGCTGGCGATCTTGGGCAGGTAGAACTGCTTCTGGGCTTCGGAGCCATGGCGCAGCAGGGTGCCCATGTTGTACATCTGGCCGTGGCAGGCGCCGGAATTGCCGCCGCTGCGGTTGATCTCTTCCATGATGACCGACGCTTCGGTCAGACCCAGGCCGGAGCCGCCGTATTCCTGCGGGATCATGGCCGCCAGCCAGCCGGCTTCGGTCAGGGCGTTGACGAAAGCTTCGGGGTAGGTGCGTTGCTCGTCGATCTGGCGATGGTATTCGTCAGGGAACTGGGCACACAGGTCGCGGACGGCTTCGCGGATGTCGGGGAAGGTTTGGTCAGCAGGAGACATGGTGAGGTCGGATCGAAAGAGGTCAGGGGGATGTGGCGGAGAGCTCAGGCCAGTTCGGCGTGGGCCTGCATGGTCAGCCAGCCCTCGTGGTCATGGGCCCAGAGCTGGACCTGACGGCCGTCGGCCGAGGGGCGGCCACAGACGGTGAAGGCGTGGATGTCGAAGAGGGGGCGAACGGCCTTGAACTGGAAGCTCAACACCTGAGCCTGCGGGGCGTGGCGCCGCACCAGATCGAGCAGCAAGGTGGCGATCAGCGGGCCGTGCACGACCAGACCGGGGTAGCCTTCGACGCCGGTGGCGTAGGGGCGGTCGTAGTGGATGCGGTGGCCGTTGAAGGTGAGGGCCGAGTAGCGGAAGAGCAGGGCTTCGTCGGCGCGGATGTCGCGTTGCCAGGGGGCATCGCGCTCCGCTGCGCTGGGCGCGGGCGTGGGGTCACCAGGCTGGGCCGCGGCGCGGTAGACCAGGTCCTGGCTTTCGGTGATGGCCAGGCCACGGGCGTTGTGCACCTCGTGCACCACCTGCACGAACACCAGGTCGCCGGTGCGGCCTGACTTGTGGGTGACCGAGGCGATGCGTGACTGCTTTTGCACGGCGTCACCCACCTGCACCGGGTTGGCACGCTCCCAGCGCACCTGGCTGCCCGCCCACATGCGGCGGGGCAGGGGCACAGGGGGCAGGAAGCCGCCAGTACGGGCGTGGCCATCGGAGCCGACCTCGCTTTGCAGGTGCTGGGGCAGGAAATACAGCCAGTGGCTCAGGGGCGGCAGCGGTGTGCCTGCGGCCACAGTGGCGTCGGCATGGTCGAGCGTGGCGTGCCAGCGGCGCAGGGCCGAAGCCTGCACGTCGTCGGTAAGTAGCTCGGTCTTGCCCAGCCAGGTCTGCAGGTGCGTGAGGGTGGCCGGGTCCAGCGTGCGGTCGTTCATGGCGTGATGACAGGAAAGGATGGGGCCATCATGCAAGCCCCGTCCTGCGTGCACAATCACGGATTTGTGGAGTGAGCCTTCGGATAATCTGAAGGCTCATCGTCGGAAGATGGTCTGAAGGGAAGCACGGTGCATTTCGATCTACAGGATCTGAGGCTGTTTGTGCGGGTGGCCGAGTCGGGCAGCCTGACCCGGGCGGCCGGCTTGCAGCATGCGTCGCTGGCGGCTGTGAGTGCACGCATCAAGGCCCTGGAAGAGCAGGTGGGCATGGACCTGTTGGTGCGACAGGCACGAGGCGTCAAGCTGACGCCACCGGGAGATGCGTTCTTGCATCACGCCCGGGTGATGCTGCGTCAACTGGAGTCCATGCGTTCGGACTTGCAGGAGTACGGCGGCGGATTGCGCGGGCATTTGCGTGTGCATGCAAACACCACGGCCGTGTCGGACATCCTCCCTGATGTGCTGGCCGATTACCTGGCCGAGCATCCTCGGGTCAATGTGGACCTTCAAGAAAAACCGAATGCTGAAATTGCCCGTGGGGTGCTGGACGGTCGCTGTGACTTGGGCATCGTCGCCGGCCAGGTGGACGCCTTGGGCCTGCAGGCCCTGCACTTCAGCACCGACCGGCTGGTGTTGGCGGCTTCACGCCGGCACCCGTTGGCGCGTCGCAAGGCGGTGAGCTTTGCCGAAGTGATCAACGAAGACCTGGTGGGCATGCACCAGGGCAGCACCTTGCAGAACTTTCTCGAGGGCGAGGCGCACCGGCTGGGCAAGTCACTCAAGTTGCGGATTCAGCTGAGCAGCTTTGATGCCATGTGCCGCATGATTGGCGCGGGTGTGTGTGTGGGCGTGGTGCCCGAGAGCACAGCGCTGCGCAACCAGGACAGCCTGCGCATCGCGCTGGTGCGCTTGACGGACCCCTGGAGCGTGCGCGAGCGCTTCATCCTGGTGCGAGACCGCGCCAGCTTGCCGGGCTATGCGCAGGACCTGATCACTGCCATGGAGCACCGTTACCAGAACTCGTGATGGTGCAAGGGACGGGCGTCGAACTGCATGGGCCAGGTGGGCTGCAGTGCTGCCGCTTGTGCCTCGGCCTTGGCCATCGTCTGTGTGCATTCGCGCAACACCATGTGCACGAGCTTGAGCTCCATGGCCATGTGGCGTTCGCGCATCCAGATGGCACCGATGCGCATGCGCGTCTCGTTCAGGTTCAGGGGCAGGCATGCCAGTAAACCGTCGTTGGCGAACTGTTCGGCCACATCGCGCGACAGGAAGGCGATCGAGTCCGTGGCCTGCAACACGCCCACATTGGTCATGATGGACGAGGAGTCCACCTGCAGGCGTGAGATCTGGAGAGCATGCTGGGTCAGGAAAGCATCGATGTGCTGACGAACCTGGGTGCCTTGCGGTGACAGGATCACCGGGTACTGCTCCAAGACGCTCCAGTCGAGCAGGCGTCGCTGGGTGAGTGGGTGATCGCGGCGCACGGCCAGCACCAGCTCTTCCTCGTACAGCACCTCGTGCATGAGGTCTTCGCTCAAGGGCCGGCGCGGCAGGATGCTGATGGCCAGGTCCAGGCTGCCGACACGCAGATCGTGCGTGAGGCTGGAAATGGTGCCTTCGCGCACCGACACGGCCAGCGGCATGGCCTCGGCCTCAAGCTTGGCAATGAAGCGTGGCAGCAGACCAGCGGTGACCGAGGGGCTGACGCCCAGGCTCACGCGCGGCACGCGTCCTTCTTGCAGGTCACGCAGTTCTTCCTGGGCATTGAGCAGGCGGTTGAGCACCTGACGGCCATGGCGGATCAGGCAGGCGCCATGTTCGGTGGGCTCGATGCCATGGGCGTTCGTGACGAACAGGGGCGCTTCCAGAGAGTCTTCCAGGCCGCTCAGCATCTTGAGGAGCTGCGCTTCTTTGAGCCCCAGGAACATGGCCGCGCGCGGCACGGAGCGAAAGTCTTCGAGCGCCACCAGCACCTGAAAGTGACGGATCTTGAGGTTGGCGCGGATGTACCAGTCGAGTAAAGCCATGGGTCTTCCGTGTTGAAGGGGCCGAGGTTACGTGCGCAAGTTCCGTGCCGCATTGGGGATACCCCCCGGTCGATATAACTGCCTCCTTTTTTTTCGGCGTCAACGATTCATTAGACGCTGATGGCACCGGCTGACACCATGCGTTCACGCACTGAGAACAACTGTTCGTTGCGTTGAATGCCCCATCCCTATTGGTTCTGTAATGGTTTCTCTACTTTCGGGAACATGACGATGCTGAATGCCAAGATGCTTTTGAAGGGTGCTGCTTTGGGCAGCTTGCTGGCCTGTGCCGTGAGCGCGCAAGCGGCCAACTGGTACCCGCTGACCTTGAACTCCACCAAGGACGGCAAGACCACGCAGGTGCCGTACTCGCCGCTCGCCAAGGCTTCCAAGCCCTGGATGGTGTGCGTGTCCTTTCCGCACATGAAGGACCCCTTCTTCCTGGCTGCCAACTACGGCATCGTCGAAGAAGCCAAGCGTCTGGGCGTGCGCGTTCAGGTGATGGACGCCGGCGGCTACACCCAGGTGAGCAACCAGATTTCGCAAATTGAAAACTGCGCCGCCGGTGGCGCCGATGCGGTGGTGATGGTGGCCATTGCGGCTGACGGCATGAACAACGTGCTGGCCAATCTGAAGAAAAAGAACATCCCCGTGGTGGACGCCATCAACGGCGTGACCTCCAAGGACACCGGCGTGCGCGTGCTGACCAGCCCGCGTGACGAAGGTCTGCGTGCCGGTCAGTACCTGGCCAGGAAGTACCCGAAGGGTGGCAAGGCTGTGAAGGTGGCCTGGTTGCCGGGTCCTGCAGGCGCGGGCTTTGTGGAGGCGTTCAACGCCGGCTTCCATGAAGGCATCAAGGACAGCGCCGTGGTCGTGGTCGAAACCAAGAACGGCGACGTGGGCAAGGAAGTCCAGGCTCGCTTGGTGGAAGACCTGTTGCAGACCCACAAGGATCTGGACTATCTGGTGGGGACCGCCGTGATGGCCGAGTCGGCTGTGCCGCTGCTGCGCGCCCGCAACCTGCAAGACAAGGTCAAGCTGCTGTCGGTCTACATGACCCCGGGCGTCTACCAGGGCCTCAAGAGCAAGTCGATCGAAGCGGCCGGTAGCGCGCCCGTGGTGTTGACGGCTCGGATCATGCTGGACTCCGCCGTGCGCTTGCTGGAGAACAAGGTCGAGCACACCGACATTGGCACCCTGGGCAGCGTGTTCACCCAGAGCGATGTCGCGAAGCTGCAGCCGGACACCGTGCTGGCGCCGGCGTCGTTCAAGCCTGTCTTCCGCTTCGGTGGCAAGTGAGCTGCTGAACGTGGACCGCTGAACCCTCTGAGAGACCTGTCACCATGCTTCATCCCACCCGCGTCGATGTGGTCGAGCAGCCTGTGCTGCAAGCCCATGGCCTGAGCAAGCGCTACGGCCAGCATCTGGCACTCCATGACGTCAGCTTCAGTGTGAGCGCCGGCCAGGTGCACGTGCTGTTCGGCGAGAACGGGGCTGGCAAGTCCACCCTGATCTCGATGCTGGCGGGCGCCCGTGAGCCCAGCGAAGGGGAGATCGAGGTGGCAGGTTTCCGGGGCGTGTTCCGCTCTGTGTCTGAGTCCCGGCAACACGGCGTGCGCGCCGTGTTCCAGGAATTCTCGCTGATCCCGATGTTGAGCGTGGCCGACAACATCACCCTGGGTGAGGAGCCGTTGACAGCGGGGGTGATCTTGTCGCCGAGCAAGGCACGGGAAGAGGCTCAACGTTTGATCCAGGTGCTGGGCTTTGACCTGGACCCGGACGCCCGTGTCGAGACCTTGCCGCGTGGCAAGCAGCAGATGGTCGAGATCTGCAAGGCGCTGCGTCATCGTCCGAAGGTGCTGATCCTGGACGAGCCAACGGCGTCGCTGTCCGAGCACGATGCGCAGTCCCTGTTCAAGTTGGTGCGCCAGCTCAAGGACCAGGGCACCGCCATCGTCTACATCACCCACCGCATGCACGAAATCCCGCTGCTGGGCGACGAGGTGACGGTGCTGCGCGATGGCCGTCTGGTGGCCACGGTGCCGGCGACCACGCCAGAGAGCAAGCTCATTGAGCTGATGACCGGCCGCACGATGGCCAAGATCTATCCGGTGCTGCGCGAAGACTTCGGTGCGGTGCGCCTGGAGATGGACCATGTGACCCTGCGTCACCAAGTCGGCCAGGTGGCGGTGCGCGATGCCAGCTTGCAAGTGCGTGCGGGCGAGATCGTCGGCATCGCTGGCCTGGTGGGCTGCGGCAAGAGCGAGTTGGCCCAGGCCTGCTTCGGTCTGCATCGCTTGCAAAAGGGCGAGATTCGCCTGGACGGTCAGGCTTTGCACCTCAAGCGTCCGGCCGATGCGATCGCCAGCAAGATCTGGTACAGCCCGTCGGACCGCAAGAACGAGGGCCTGGCCCTGGGTCGTCCGGCGCGCGAGAACATGTCGCTGTCGGGCTTGGTGTGGGGCTCGGTGGCCAGCCGCTGGCTCAAGCCCAAGCGTGAACGCGAGCTGCTGAACGACGTGGCTGGCCGCGTGGAATTTCCCAGGCACCGCCTGCGCGAGCCCGTGGGCAACTTCTCCGGCGGCAACCAGCAGAAGGTGCTGTTGGCCAAGGGCCTGGCCCAGGACATCGAGGTCTACCTGTTCGACGAGCCCACGGTGGGCGTGGACATCGGTGCCCGGCTGGCGATCTACCAGTGCCTGGGTGAGCTGAGCGCGGCGGGCGCCGCCATCGTGATGGTGTCGTCCGACTTGCCCGAGCTGATGGGCATGACGCACCGGATGCTGGTGATGAACGAGGGCCGCATCGTGGCCGAGTTCCAGCGTCCAGAGTACGACGAGCACCGCATTCTCGAAAAGTTTTTCTGATTCTTCCAAGGACTTGCCATGCAATCCCCTCCCACCGCTGCCCTGTCTGTGACGCCGGAACCCGTCGCGCCCTCTTTCAAGCTGCTGCCCTGGCTGCAGCGCAACCGCCAGCAACTGGCGCTGCCCGTGATGTTCGTGGCCGCTTTGATCTGGTTCTCGTGGCAGGCCCCCGGCTTCCTGTCGGGAGACAACCTGACCAATGTGTCTCGCCAGTCCGTGTACCTGTTGATCGTGGCGCTGGGCCAGCTCATTGTGCTGATCTGCGGCGGGCTGGACCTGTCGGTCGGCGCGGTCGTGTCGCTGACCTCGGTCGTGAGCGCCACGGTGATGGCCGCGGTGTACGCCGCGATGCCGGATTCACCGGGTCTGGCCATTGCGGCGGGCCTCGCATCGGGGATCGTCATCGCCCTGGCGGTGGGTGTCATCAACGGAATCGGTGCCACCTGGTTCAAGATCCCGCCCTTCATGATGACGCTGGGCCTGTCGTCGGTGCTGTTTGGCATCACCTTGCTGGTCAGCGGTGGCGTGCCCATCTACGGTCTGCCGCCTGAACTGGGTCAGATCTTCGGCTACGGTCAGTTTGCCGGCATGCCCATCCCCTCGCTGGTCGCCCTGCTGCTCGTCGTGCTGACCTATGTGCTGCTGGAGTGGTCGCGCTTTGGTCGCCATCTGTACGCCACGGGCGGCAATGCCCGCGCTGCTGAACTGTCCGGGGTCAACACCACCCGCGTCACCATCATCGCCTTCATCCTGTCGAGCCTGATGGCCATGCTGGCCGGCATCTTGCTGACCGCCCGCCTGGACACCGGCGAATCGAACATCGGCGCCAGTCTGCCCCTCGAATCGATTGCGGCCTGCGTGATTGCCGGTGTGAGCCTCGCCGGCGGCCAGGGACGCACCTTCACCGTGCTGATCGGCACCCTGCTGATCATGCTGGTCCAAAACGGCCTGAACCTGATGCAGGTCGGTGCCTATGCCCAAACCATGTCCATCGGCGCGATCCTGATCTTCGCCATGGCCCTGTCCCGTCATTGAACCCCATTGGTCCCTGACCTTTCTCTCAACCCCCTGTCTGTTACCCACTGACTTAACCGAGCGAGACCCATCATGAATGCACCCATGAACAAAGCTGCGCTGATTCCTTACACCGGCAAGGAATACCTCGAGAGCCTGAACGACGGCCGCGAAGTATGGATCTATGGCGAGCGCGTCAAGAATATCGCCGAGCACCCGGCCTTCCGCAACTCGGCCCGCATGGTCGCGCGCTTCTACGATTCGCTGCATGACCCGGCCCGCCGCGATGTGCTGACGACCGAGACCGAATGGGGTGGCTACACCCACCGCTACTTCCGCGCCCCGATGAACGTGGCCGAGCAGGTCGCCGCCCGTGATGCCGTGGCCGAATCGCAGCGCATCTCGTATGGCTGGATGGGCCGCTCGCCCGACTACAAGGGCTCTTTCCTGGCCACGCTGGGCGCCAACGCCGCTTTCTACAAGGGCTACGAGGCCAACGCCACCGCCTGGTACCGCAAGGCCCAAGAGCGCACCGCCTACATCAACCACGCGATCATGAACCCGCCGGTGGACCGCGACAAGCCGTCGGCCGACACCAATGACGTGTTCATCCGCGTGGTGCGTGAAACCGACGCCGGTATCTATGTCAGCGGCGCCAAGGTGGTGGCCACGGCTTCGGCCCTGACCCACTTCACCTTCGTGGCCCACGCCGGCCAGATCCCCATCAAGGACGGCGCTTACGCCCCCGTGTTCATCGTGCCCACCGGCGCGCCCGGCGTGAAGATGATCTCGCGCATGTCCAACGAGCAGCGCGCCGCCGTGCTGGGCAGCCCGTTTGACTACCCGCTGTCCTCGCGCATGGACGAGAACGACGCCATCCTGGTGCTGGACAACGTGTTCGTGCCTTGGGAAGACGTGTTCATGCACAACAACGTCGACCTGGCCAACCGCTTTGCCCCGGACTCCGGCTTCAACGCCCGCGCCGCCATGCACGGTTGCACCCGTCTGGCTGTGAAGCTCGACTTCATGACGGGCGTGCTGTCCAAAGCGCTGAGCATCACCGGCAGCAAGAGCTTCCACGGCGTGCAGTCGCGCTTTGGTGAAGTGGTCGCCTGGCGCAACACCATGTGGGGCCTGTCGGACGCGATGGCCAAGAGCAATGTGCCCTGGAACGGCATGGTGCAGCCGGACGCCCGTTACGGTGCGGCCTACCGCACGATCTCGCAGATCGCTTTCCCGATGATCAAGCAGATCATCGAAGCCAGCGTCTCGAGCGGCCTGATCTACCTGCCTTCGCACGCCGACGACTTCAAGACGCCCGAGCTGCGTGGCTACCTGGACCGCTTCGTGCGCGGCTCCGGCGGTGTGGACGCCGAACAGCGCGTCAAGGTCATGAAGCTGCTGTGGGACTGCATCGGCACCGAGTTCGGTGGCCGCAGCGAGCTGTACGAAATCAACTACCTGGGCTCCAACGACGTGACCCGCCTGGCCAACCTGTGGGAAGCCCAGGGCAGCGGCGACATGGCCAACATGGAAGCGCTGGTGGACCGCTGCATGAGTGAGTACGACCTCAACGGCTGGACCACGCCTGACCTCGTCAACAACGATGACGTGAGCTACCTGCGCAACAAGAAGGCCTGATCGACGGCTGCACCCACACAAGGAGTTTTGACGATGCCCACCGCCATCGACGTCGCC
Source organism: Aquabacterium sp. (assembly GCF_034003525.1). Classification (GTDB taxonomy): domain Bacteria; phylum Pseudomonadota; class Gammaproteobacteria; order Burkholderiales; family Burkholderiaceae_C; genus Aquabacterium. Next base: position 66,992 of record NZ_JAVEYN010000002.1, on the reverse strand, counting down.
TACGTCGTCTACCAGTGCACCGATCTGGACCGCATGGAGTGCTTCATGCAGGACTTCGGTCTGGTCACCGCCGAGAAGCGTGGCGACGCGCTGTACATGCGCGGCGCCTCCGCGGCCCCCTTCATCCACGTGACCCGCAAGGGGGCGGACAACCGCTTCATCGGCGGGGCGATGCAGATGGCCTCGAAGGCCGATCTGGAGGCACTGGCGGCCTTGCCGGGTTCGTCGGCGGTGGAGCCCATCACCGACATGCCGGGCGGCGGCTGGCGCGTGCGCATGCACACCCCGGACGGTGTGCCGCTCGATGGGGTGTGGGGGCAGACGCCTTCGGCGCCTTTGCAGCTGCGTGAGCCCAATGCCTTCAATGCGGGCACGGTGAAAACGCGCGTCAACTACTCCTTGCGGCCCAAGCGTGAGCCCGGAATGGTACTGCGCATCGGCCACTTCGGTCTGCGCTGCGCCAGCCATGATGACACGCTGGTCTGGTTCCGTGAGCGCTTTGGCGTGCTGGACTCGGACTACCTGTGCGTGCCGGGCGACGAGAGCAGGGTGATCGGCACCTTCCTGCGCTTCAACCAGGGTGAAACGCCGGTGGATCACCACTTCATGCTCATCACGCAGTCGCGTAACCCCGCCGACACGGGCGTACACCACTGCAGCTTCGAGATGCAGGACATCGACGCGCTGATGGGGGCGCACGACTACCTGCTCGAGCGTGGCCATGAGTTGGAGTGCGGCGTCGGCCGCCACCTGGTGGGCAGCCAGATCTTCGACTACTGGAAGGATTCCTTCGGCTTCCGTGTCGAGCACTACACCGATGGGGACGTCTCCAACATCCACTACCAGCCCGTGCGCTATGCCGTGGCGGCGGACGAGACGACCCAGTGGGGCATGCAGCCCCCCAAGACGTTCTTTGACTGAGTTTTCCCTTCCCCTTGATCTCAACCCTTGCCGAAAGGTTTTCCATGTCTTTGAAGAAGCAACGTTTCATCTCCCCGGATGTCGCTGAGTACCCTCCCGGCCACTGGTCCAACTGCATCCGCGTTGGCGACCAGATCTGGCTGTCGGGCTTCACCTCGCGTGCCAATGACCTGAAGACCATTCAGGGCGAAGGCAGTGCTTACGAACAAGCCAAGGTCATCTTCCAGAAGATCAAGAGCTGTCTGGAAGCGGCGGGTTCGGGTCTGGAAGACGTTGTCAACATGACCATCTTCGTGGTCAACATGGCCGACAACAAGGAAATCTGGCGCGCTCGCCAGGAGTTCTTCACGGGCGACTTCCCTTGCTCGACCCTGGTTCAAGTTTCGAGCCTGGCCCAAGGCGACATCAAGCTGGAAATCCAGGCTGTGGCCATGGCCGGCAGCGGTACCAAGGCCTGATCCACCTGATTGATTGCCATTGCGTTTGGAGTTTGTCATGCCCCCCATCGAACTGAAAGATACAGAAGCCAGTGCGACCGTCGCGCCAGCCTCTCCGTTCACGTCCAGAGATTTCCGGGATGCGATGGGGCGGTTTGCCGCCGGCGTGGTGGTGATCACAACCAAAGTGGGCGAGGACGCCCACGCCATGACGGCCACGGCTTTCATGTCGGGCTCACTGGAGCCGCCTCTGGTCATCGTGTCCATCGCGCACACCGCGCGCATGCACGACAAGATCAAGGACTCCGGCGTGTTCGGTGTCAGCATCCTGGGCAGCCGCCAACAGTCGGCGAGCAACCACTTTGCGGGCCGTGGTGTCGAAGGCTATGCGCCGAAATTTGAATTCCTGGGTGGTGTGCCCGTGCTGGCCGAGGCCGACGTGCAGCTGACCGCCGATGTCCGCCACAGCTATGCCTGCGGTGACCACACCCTGTATGTGGGCGAGGTGCGCCAGCTGATCAATGCGCCGATCGAGCCGCAACCGCTGGTCTATCACAAAGGCCGCTACGTCCAGGTGCAGGCGGCGGCGTGAGGCACGGATGAACGCTGAGTCCCCGTCCTCCTCGTCTTGCGGGATCGGCGCGCCCCTGCCGCGCCGTGAAGATGTGCGCATGGTGACCGGTCGCGGTCGCTATGCCGATGATGTGCGCATGCAGGGCCAGGCCTATGGCTATGTCCTGCGCTCGGATGTGGCGCATGCGCGCATCCGCCGCATCGATGTCAGCGGGGCGCTGGCCGTGCCCGGCATCCTGGCCGTGCTCACGGCCGAAGACTATGCGCAAGATGGCTGGGGTGACATTCCCTGCCTGAGCATCCCGCCCACGATCACGGGCAAGACCTATCACGCCACGCCGTTTCCACCGTTGGCCCAGGACCGTGTCCTGGCCATCGGTTCAGGCGTGGCCTTTGTCGTGGCCGAGTCCCTGGCGGCGGCCATGGATGCGGCCGAGCAGATCGTCGTCGAGTACGAGAGCCTGCCGGCGGCCCCGACCGTGGAAGCCGCGATCGCGCCCGGCGCGCCGCTGGTCTGGCCTCAAGCGGAGGGCAACCGCTGCTTTGTGCACGAACTGGGCGATGCCGCGAAGACGGACGCCGCCTTTGCACAAGCCGATCGCGTCGTGCGCGCGCGCATCCGCAGCCAGCGCGTGGCTGGCAACCCGCTGGAGCCGCGCACCTGCCTGGGCCATTACGACCAGGGCACTCAGCGCTGGCACCTGACCAGCTCCACCGCCAACCCGCACCGCATCCGCCTGCTGCTGGCCGAGCACATCATCCGTGTGCCCGCACACCGTGTTCACGTGGTTGCCGGTGATGTGGGTGGCGGCTTTGGCACCAAGGGCGGCCTCTATCCGGAAGAGATCCTGGTGGTGTGGGCGGCGCAACGTGTCGGACGCCCGGTGAAATGGGTGTGCGACCGCAGCGAAGCCTTCCTGTCCGACTTCAACGGTCGCGATCAGATTGCCGATGCCGAGATGGCCCTGCGGGCCGATGGCACCGTGCTGGGCCTGCGCGTGGTGCTGAACCACAACCTGGGGTGCCAGCTCGGCCCCTCGACCGCGCACCCGCCTTTGGTGGGCTCGCGCATGCTGTCGGGCGTGTACGCCTTCCCGGCCATGCACGTCACGGTTCAGGGCATCTTCACGAACAGTCGCACGCTGACCACCTACCGAGGCGCTGGTCGTCCGGAATCGACCCTGGTGGTCGAGCGCATGATGGAGCTGGCCGCGGCAGAGCTGGGCATGGACCCGGTCGAGATCCGCCGCCGCAACTTCATCCGCCCCGAGCAGATGCCCTACCGCACGGCCATCGCCGAAACCTATGACTGCGGTGAGTTTGAAGCCATCCTGGATGAGGCCCTGGTATTGGCCGACTGGAACGGCTTTGAGCAGCGTCGCCAGGCCAGCGAGGCCAAGGGCCTGCTGCGCGGCCGTGGCCTGTCGATGTACATCGAGGTGTGCGCCACCATCAGTGACCGCATGGAGATCCGTTTCGATGCGACCGGTGGCCTGACCATTCTGGCGGGCACCTTCTCGTACGGTCAGGGTCATGAAACGAGCTACCCCCAGATGATCCACGAGTGGCTGGGCGTGCCGATCGATCGCATCCACTTCCTGCAGGGCGACACCGACAAGATCGCCAACGGGCGCGGCAGCTTCGGCTCGCGCAGCATGACGGTGGGCGGCTCGGCCTTGAAGGCCGCCTGCGACGAGGTGATCGAGAAAGGACGCCGTGTGGCGGCCATCCTGCTCGACGTGCCCGAGACCGCCTTGCGCTTTGCGCGTGGGGTCTACCACGTCGAGGGCAGCGATCAGCAGATCACGCTCGACCGCGTGGCGCGCACCACCTACGCCTGGGGCACGCCCAAGCCCTTGCCGGCCGATCTGTGGAACGGCCTGGAGGGCCGCGGCTACTTCAACGCCAATCCGCAGAACTATCCGAACGGCTGCTACCTGGCCGAGGTCGAGATCGACCCGGACACGGGCGTGGTGACCTTGGATGCCGTGTCTGCGGTGGACGATGTGGGCACGGTCATCAACCCGCTGGTGCTGGAAGGGCAGATCCACGGCGGCATCGCCCAGGCGGCCGGCCAGGTGCTCAAGGAAAAGATCGTGCACGCGCACGATGGGCAGCTGCTGACCGGCTCTTTCACCGACTACGCCATGCCACACGCGGGTGACTTCCCGCGCTTCAAGCTGGCCATGCACCCGGTGCCCACGCGCACCAACCCCCTGGGGGTCAAGGGCGGCGCCGAGACGGGCACCGTGGGCCTGCCGCCCGCGATCGTGACCGCCATCGTCGATGCCCTCAAGCCCCTGGGCATCACCGACATCGAAACGCCCGCCACCCCGCTGGTGGTGTGGCAAGCCATTCAGGCGGCACGTGCCGCCCAGGCAGTGGAGAACACGCAATGAACCTGTACATGGTCTACCGACTGGACCGCACCGACGGCCAGGCCCCCGCCATCCGCGAGGCCGTGCGCCCCGCCCACCGTGCCTACATGGACCGCTTCAGCGCCCGCGTGCGCCTGGGCGGCCCGGTGCTGGACGCCAACGGCCAGGGTTGTGGCGGTCTGATGGTGATCGAAGCCGAGAACGAAGACGAGGTCCGCGCCATGGTGCAGGACGACCCCTTCGAGCAGGCCGGCCTGTCGGCGCACATCGACATCCGCCCCTTCCGCTGGCAAACCAAGCGCCCGGCCGATCTGCCACCCCTGTAAAGCACGCGAAGAGAGAGGACCACGGCCATGGAGCTGAATGGAGCACAAGTCATTCCCCAGTCGCGTGAGCGCGTCTGGGCCGCCCTGATGAGCCCGGCCATCCTGCAGGCCGCCATCCCGGGCTGCGAAGCCATTGAAGACCAAGGGCAGGGCGTGTTCGCCGTGACCGTGATGGCCGCGGTGGGCCCGGTCAAGGCCCGTTTCAAGGGCCGCCTGCAACAGCTCGACCTGCAAGCGCCGACGCGCTACACGCTGAGCTTTGAAGGCAATGGCGGCATGGCCGGTTTTGCCAAGGGCAGCGCCGAGGTGGACCTGGAAGCCGTCTCCGAGAACGAGACCAAGCTGGTCTACCGCACCCAGGCCGAGATCGGGGGCCGTCTGGCCCAGATCGGCTCGCGCCTGGTGGATGCGGCGGCGGCGCACATGTCCAAGCAGTTCTTCGAGCGCCTGGTGCAGGCCATGCAGGCCCCGGCGCCCGAGGCTGCGGTCGCGGCTTCCGTGGCCACCGCGGACGCTGCCCCTGTGGCTGCCCCGATCCCGACAGCGACACCCGTGGCCGTGGCAGCGCCTGTGGCCGTCGGCGGCGCCGGCCTGGGCTCGGTGGTCAGCGTGCAGATGCCGGCCTGGACCTGGGCGTTCACCGTCAGTGTCATCGCCTTGCTGGCCGCGTACCTGGGCACGCACTGACCCTTCGGATCGCTGACACGCTGAAAGCAGGTTTCCCATGTCCCAGATTTCCATCACCGTCAACGGCATCGTGCAGACGCACGAGGTCGAGCCTCGCACCCTGCTGGTGAAGTTCCTGCGTGAGCACTGCGGCCTCACCGGCGCCCATGTGGGCTGCGACACCACCCAGTGTGGCTGCTGCACCGTGCACCTCGATGGCCGTGCCGTGAAGTCCTGCACCATGCTGGCCGTGCAGGCCGACGGCGGACAAGTCACCACCATCGAAGGCTTGGGCTCGCCCACCCAGATGCACCCCATGCAGGCGGCCTTCCAGCAGCACCACGCGCTGCAATGCGGCTACTGCACCCCCGGCATGATCATGCAGGGCGTGGACATCGTGCGCCGCGGCCTGGCCGGTGACGAGCGCGTCATCCGCCATGAGCTCGAAGGCAATCTGTGCCGCTGTACCGGCTACCAGAACATCGTGGAGGCGATCGCCGATGTCGGCCGCCGCTGCCCCGAGTCCTGTGGCGGCCCGCGCCGCACCGCCGAGGTCTGAAGCATGGTGGACTTTGACTACGTCAAGCCGGCCACCCTGGCCGAGGCCTTGGCCTTGCTACGAGCTGACCCCGAGGCCAAGCCCCTGTCGGGCGGCCAGACCCTGATCCCCACCCTCAAGCAACGCCTGGCCCGGCCCAGCCTGCTGGTCGACCTGCAGGCGCTGCCCGAGCTGCGTGGCATCGAGGTCAGCGACACGCACGTCAGCGTGGGCGCCATGACCCGCCATGCCGAGACCGCCTCGCACCCCGGCATCGCGGCAGCCATCCCCGCTTTGACGCACCTGGCCGGCGGCATCGCCCACCCTCAGGTGCGCCATGTGGGCACCATGGGTGGCTCCATCTCCAACAACGACCCGGCGGCCGACTACCCCGCGGCGCTGGTGGGCCTGGGGGCCGAGGTGCAGACCACAGAGCGCGTGATCCCGGCCGATGAGTTTTTCACAGGCCTCTACAGCACCGCGCTGAGCCATGGCGAGCTGTTGCTGCGCATCCGCTTTCCGCGCCCTGTGCGTGCGGGCTATTGCAAGATGCCCAACATCGCTTCGGGTTATGTCACCACCGGCTGCTTCATCGCCGAGACCACGCCGGGTGTGGTCCGCGTCGCCGTCAATGGCGCCGGCCCCTGCGTGTTCCGCCACGCCGAGATGGAGGCCGCCTTGTCGGCAGACTTCTCGCCGGCCGCCTTGAGCGCCTGCACCCAATCGCCTGAAGGCCTGAACGCCGACCTGCACGCCACGCCCGCCTACCGCGCCCAATTGGTGATGGTGACGGCACGGCGTGCGCTCGACATGGCTTTGCGCCAACCCATTTGAACCGAGGAGCACAACATGAAATGGATGTCATTTGCCACCCCGATGGGGAGCAGTTTCGGGGTCGTCCATGGCGACCACATCGTTGACGTGGGGATGCGTCTGGGCGCCACCTGCCCGGACCTGCGCACCGCCTTGCGTGCCGGCCCGCTGAGCCGCTTTGCCGCTTTGGTGGAGGGCGCGACGCCCGATCACCACGTCAATGACGTGATGTTCCTGCCCGTCATCCCCAACCCCGGCAAGATCCTGTGTGCCGGTCTGAACTATGTGGCGCACCGCCTCGAAGGGCAGCACAAGGCCGAAGCCAGCGTGCCGCCTTTCTTCACCCGCTTTGCACAGTCACAGGTGGGCCATGGCCAGCCCATGGTCTGCCCGCGTGAATCGACCCAGTTCGACTACGAGGCCGAACTGGCCGTGGTCATCGGCCGTGCAGGCCGTCGCATCGCCGAGGCCGATGCCCTCAGCCACATCGCTGGCATCAGCTGCTACAACGACGGCTCGGTGCGCGACTGGCAGCTGGCCTCCGGCCAGTGGACCCCCGGCAAGAACTTCCCGGCCACCGGCGCCTTTGGCCCCTGGATGGTGACGAGCGACGAGCTGGCGCCGGACAGCGTGCTCAGCCTGGTTTGCCGTCTCAACGGTGTCGAGATGCAGCGCACCACGACCGACCTGATGATGTTCAACATCCCGCAGCTCATCGCGTTTTGCTCCACCTTCACCACGCTGGAGCCCGGCGATGTCATCGTCACCGGCACCCCCGGTGGCGTGGGCCTGCGCCGTGACCCGCAGGTGTGGATGAAGCACGGCGACGTGGTCGAGATCGAACTCGAAGGCGTCGGCATCTTGCGCAACCCCGTCGTCAAGGAGGCCGCATGAGCCAGCCCGCCCCGCACCAGCCCATTTCCGAAGAACTGCGCGCCAAGCTGTCGCGCTGTGGCGCTGCCACCATCAGCAACGCCTTGCTCAAGCGTGGCTACCGCAACACCTTCTTGCTGGGGGTGCAAGGTGTCGCGCCCGGCCAGCCGGCCATGGTCGGCCCGGCCTTCACGCTGCGCTTCATCCCGGCGCGCGAAGATAAGGACACCATGGCGCTGTACGCCCGTGACGACGGCCTGCACCGCCGCGCCATCGAGGAATGCCCGCCCGGCGCCGTGTTGGTGATGGACGCCGGCGGCGATGCCCGTGCTTCGTGCATGGGGGACATGATGGCCTTGCGCTTGAAGATGCGCGGCGTGGCCGGCGTGGTCACCGACGGTGGTTTCCGCGATGTGCCGGGTATTGCGGCCACCGGTTTGCCGAGTTTTCAGCGTCAAGCCTCTGGCCCAGCCACGCCGATTGCATTACACCCCGTGGAATTTGATGCGCCGGTGGGTTGCGCTGGCGTCGCGATATATCCCGGCGATGTGATCGTCGGCGATGGCGAAGGGGTGGTGGCCATTCCGAGAGAACTGGTCGAAGAAGTGGCCGATGAGGCTTTTGCGGCCGCCGAATATGAAGCCTTTGCCGCGGCCCATATTGCCCGTGGACGGTCCATTTTTGGTTTGTTCCCGGCCACGCCGGACAGCCGGGTGGAATATGAGCAATGGGTGACCGCCGGGCGCCCCGCCATCGTCTGAGGCGTCAATCGGGTTTGTCCTTGGTGCAAGGGCATGATGTAGAAGGATTGCAACGCATCTTCTGCCTTCGGAAAACATTTTCGTCAGGGCATTGAAAGGTGAATCTCATATCGCGCACCAAACTGATCATGTGAGTTCCCCAATTCAGTGAAAACCCGGTCACGAGATGGCCCGGTCGGCATTTTGCCGCCGGGCTTTTTTTCATGGGCGCCATTTTGGTGTGTCTGGGTATTGGGTTTGTCTGGATATAACCTTTGAGCATTTTTTCAAATGTCTTATTTCATTGGTCACAAATCGTGTGCATGTGAACAATCAAATCACCTTGAGACACATCCCTGCTGTCACAAGAGACCCGGACACATGCTGGACACCATCAGGCTTGCAGCGCTCGCTGCGCCTCGCCAGCGCCGGGGCGATCTCTGAGCATCACAGGTCCATCGCGACCTCCAACCACACGTACGAAAAGGTGATTCATGAAAAAGACCGTCATTGCGCTGGCAACCCTGTTGGCTTCGGCCGCCTATGCCCAATCGAGCGTCACGTTCAGCGGCGCCGTGGACATGAGCATTGAGAAATCCGGCTCGGGCCAGCCCGTCAAGCTCGAGTCCGGTCGCAGCAGCAACACCTTCTTCCGCATCGCTGGCGTCGAGGACCTGGGCGGCGGCTTGAAGGCCAACTTCTTCATCCAGACCGTGGTGTCTGCTGACACGGGCTTCAGCTCCAGCGTCGGCAACGACGGCTCCTTCGTGGGCCTGAGCGGTGGCTTCGGTGCCATCAACGTCGGCAAGAGCCTGAACCCCATCTTCCTGCAGGCCCTGGCCTACACCGCCAACAACACCAAGGGCGTGAGCGGCTTTGCCACCCTGGGTGATGGTCTGGGTGACCAGCCGTTCCTGGCTGGTGACAAGGGCACGCTGAACAACGGCGGCGTGACCGTGAACAACCAGATCACCTACAGCACGCCCAACTTCTCGGGCTTCAGCGCCACCGTGGGCTATGCGCCGTCGGAAGTCAAGGGCAACAAGAACCACCAGGTCGTGACCGTGCAGTACGCCAATGGCCCGCTGATGGTGGCGCTGGGTCATGGCACCCGTCCTCGCTCATTGGTGCTGGATGCCACCAACGCTACCAACGTGCCCGACGAGATGATGAGCCAAGTGGGCGTGGCGTATGACTTCGGTGTGGCCCGTGCCACCTTCCTGTTCCAGAAGGACCGCAACTACGCCGATTCGAACGCCTACTCGCTGGGTGTGACCGTGCCCGTGAGCACCGGCAGCATCTGGGCCTCGTTCGACACGCGTCAACTGGCCAACGACGAAAGCGTCAAGGTGCTGCAACTGGGCTACAAGCACTTCCTGAGCAAGCGCACCCACCTGTACGCGAACTTCGGCACGCGTGACAAGAGCTGGGATACGCCCACCAACACCATGACCACCGACAAGCGTGTCACCGGTTACGGCTTCGGTATCAACCACACCTTCTGATCGCACGTCGATCAGGTCAGGCTGAATGCAGTGATTCAGCCTGACACCCCTCGCTCTTTGGTCTCTACAGGGTTCTCCTTTTGGGTCGGCTGCCAAGTCCGACCCATTTTTTTGTCTATGTGGTCCCGGCCCAGCCGCTGCCACGAGGCGCACCGGCTCAACCCATCAAGCCGAATCAGTCGGGCAGTTGAAGACGGCCGCCGCCCAGACCTCGATCCGCCTGTGCGAGTGCCTCCAGCGTGTCCACATCGGTCGTGAAATGCGCATTGGCACTCACAAAGCGCATGACCTGATCCTGTGCTGTGCGTTGCCAGTCGCGCACGCCCAGTGCATCGGCTTGGGCGAGGGTGGCCTGGATGGCGATCCGACTGAGCAGGGTGGGGTGGCCGCGCTGGCCCGCAACGACGGGGAACAAGCATTGCACCGAGGGTGGGCGTGCCGTCCACTGCTGCAAAGCCTCCTGCAGGTCGCTTGCATCGAGCAGCACCAGGTCTGACAGGATGACCATCACACCTTGGGTGTCGGGTCGCAATGCGGCCAGACCCAGGCGCTGGGAGTCCGTGATCTCTGACGCCTCGGTTGCGTGGCGCACCGTGCGAACGGGGAGATTGGCGATCAACGGCGCCAGGGTTTCGGCATGGGCCCCCAGCACCACGACGATGTCGCTCACACCCAGTGCGCGCAGAGCATGTATCTGGCGGCGCACAATGGGTTCGCCATCCAGTCGCAACGCCCCTTTGGCCAGGCCACCCATGCGACGGCCTTGGCCTGCCGCCAGAATCAGGCCGCTGAGATCGGGTGCGGTGTCCATGGGGTCAGTGGCGTGTACAGGACGGCTCCAGCAGGGCCGGGTTGCGGTCCTGGGCATTCTTGGCGTGCCCCACCTGCATCTGCGCGGGCAACGCGATGCCGTTCTTGGCGGCCACGATCTCGGCCAGGATGGACAGCGCGATTTCCGCGGGCGTCTTGCTGCCGATGTACAAGCCCGCCGGGCCGCGCAGGCGTTCGACCTCGGCCTCGGTCAGGTCGAAGTGTTCGCGCAGGCGCTCACGGCGGCGCTGGTTGTTGAGCCGCGAGCCAATGGCGCCCACGTAAAACGCCCGTGTCTTCAAGGCGTCCATCAAGGCCAGGTCGTCAAGCTTGGGGTCGTGGGTGAGGGCGATCACCGCGGTGCGCTCGTCCGGCCGCATGGCCTGCACCACGTCATCGGGCATCTCGCTCACCAAGGTCACCTCGCTCAAAGTCCAGCCTTGTCGGTGCTCGATGCGCGGGTCGCAGACGGTGATGTCAAAGCCCAGGCCCAGCGCGGTGGCGCACAGGTACTGCGACAGGTCCCCTGCACCGATCACCAGCAAGCGGTAGCGGGGGCCCAGCACCAGGCTGAGACGCTCTTCGCTCAGGCTGGGAGCCGCATCGCTGTGGGGGGCAGCGTCCAGGGTCACATCGCCTGTTCGCATGTCCAGATTGCGCTGCACCACTTCGCGAGCGTGCAGGGCGTCCAGCAAGGCGTGGATGCGACTGCGTTCTCCCAAGGGCTCCAGCACCAGCTCGATGGTGCCGCCGCACGGCAAGCCATAGCGGTGGGCGGTCTCCTCGTCGATGCCGTAGCGCAGCAGCTGAGGCAGACCATCGGGGCACAAGGCCGCGGGACCGGTTTCACGCAGGCGCGCCACCAGATCGTCCTCGATGCATCCGCCCGAGACCGAGCCCACGGTCAGGCCGTCGGGCCCCAGCACCATCAAGGCACCAGGTGGACGAGGGGAGGAGCCCCAGGTCCGCGCCACGGTGACGAGGATCGCACTGCGCCCCTCGTCGAGCAAGCGGGCGCAGGTTCGGAGAACGCGGGTGTCGAGGTCTTCCATGGGGTCTGTCGGTGGAGGGGGCTCTGGCTCACAGCGCCAGAGCCAGCGCGGTGGCAGAGACCTGCGCACCGGGATGATGGGGGTCACGCTGGCTGATCAGCTCATCGCGGATCTCACGGAACAGCGCGCGTACCTGTTGCTGTGCCTTGGTCATCTTGCGCTCGACCATCCAGACCAGGCCCACATGCATGTCGATGTTGGGCAAAGCCAGCGGCAGGATGCGCAGCACCCCGGTGTTCTGGAAGTACTGCGCCACCTCGCGTGACAGGCAGCCGACCGATTCGGTGCGTTGCAGCACGCCCACGTTGGTCAAGGTCGACACCGAATCGATGTGCCGACGCGGCACGTTGACCTCGTGTTGCAGCATGAAGTCATCGATCAGGTTGCGTGTGAAGGTGCCAATGGGCGGCAGCACCATGGGGTAGTGCGACAGCATCTGCCAGCCCAGCTCAGGCTCCTCGGTCAGCGGGTGGCCCACACGGGTCACCAGCACCAGCGGGTCGCGGTACAGCAACTCGGTGCCGAACTCGACGCCCATCGGGCGCGGCGGCAGGTTGCCCACGATCAGGTCCAGATCGCCCGCTCGCAACATGGGCAGCATCGACTCCATCGTGCCCTCGCGCACCGATGCGGTCACGTCGGCAAAGTCGGCTTCCAGCCGGGCGATGAACTCGGGCACCAACGAGGCCGTCGCTGCAGGCAGCACGCCCATGGTGACCTTGGTGACCCGGCCTTCGGTGATGTCCAGCAACTCGGAGCGCAGCGAGACCATTTCACCCAGGATGTTGCGCGCGTGGCGGATCAGGCAACTGCCGTGCTCGGTGGGCTCCATGCCCCGGGCCGTGCGCTCGAACAGCTTGACCTCCAGGCCGCTTTCCAGGCCTGCCAGGGTCTTGGAGATGGCCGGTTGCGTCACGTTGAGGTAGTCGGCCACGCGGCCGACGCTGCGCATGTCATCGAGGGCGACCAACAGCTGCAGGTGGCGCAGTTTCACGTTGGCGCGGAGATACCAGTCGAGTTGGGCCATGGGGCTTCCGGGCAAAGGGCGGAAAACGGCTCCACCCGAGGGCATGAATGGAAATGTGGTTTAAGCACAAATCGTGCCGAACATGCTTTGACGCCGTTTCGGGGGCGATTTTGCGCGCTGTCCGGTGATGTGGCGGGATTCTGCACCTCGCAAGTGCCGCATCAGCATTGGTGAAATCCCGCATGCACCGAGAGAAAGCAGGGTTCAAGGGTTTTCCCTTGATTGGTGCTCAGGGTTAGTACGGCATAACCAAACAGACATATAACCGAATGGAAATATTCAATAGACGTCCGGTCCAGGCCTGGCCAACACTGTGACCGTCAACAGCGCATCTCGGCTGTTTTTTTCGGACCTTTGTACCTGCCCTCTGGACGCGATCATGAAGACTCATTTCCCCCTCGCCCGATTCGTTGCCGCCACCGCCTTGGCCTGCGCCGCCGTCGGTGCCCAGGCGGCCGAGTGGTTCCCCCTGCCGGTCAACAGCACGGCTGCCAATGGCACCACCAGCCAGGTTCAGTACCAGGCCCTGCCCAAGGCCGCCCAGCCCTGGAAGATTTGCGTTTCCTTCCCGCACATGAAAGACCCCTTCTGGCTGGCCGCCAACTACGGCGTGGTCGAAGAGGCCAAGCGCCTGGGTGTGAAGCTCCAGGTGCTGGATGCCGGTGGCTACACCCAGTTGAGCAACCAGATCTCGCAGATCGAGAACTGCGCGGCCGGTGGCGCCAAGGCTGTGGTGATCGGCTCGATCTCGCAAGACGGCCTCAACAACCTGGTGGCCGAACTCAAGAAGAAGAACATCCCCGTCGTGGACGCCTTCAACGGCATCGTCTCCAAGGACGTGGGTGCCCGCGTGCTGACCATCCCGCGTGAGGAAGGCGAGCGCGCTGGCCGTTACCTGGCTCAGAAGCATCCCGCGGGCAGCAAGCCCGTCAAGGTGGCCTGGTTGCCGGGTCCTGCAGGCGCCGGCTGGGTCGAGCTGTTCAACGCCGGTTTCACCTCGGCCATCAAGGGCAGTGCCGTGCAGATCGCCGAAACCAAGTACGGTGACACGGGCAAGGAGGTGCAGTCGCGTCTGATCGAAGACCTGCTGCAAACCCACAAGGACATCGACTACGTGGTCGGCACCGCCGTGACCGCCGAAGCCGCGGTGCCGGTGCTGCGCGCCCGCGGTGTGGCCGGCAAGGTCAAGGTCGTGTCGGTTTACATGACCCCCGGTGTCTACCAGGGCCTCAAGGCCAAGACGATCGACGCCTCGGGCATGGCCCCGGTGGTGCTGACCGGCCGCATCGCCATCGACCAGGCTGTGCGTCTGATCGAGAAAAAGGACGTGCTGACCAACGTCGGCCCGGTGGGCAAGGTCTACACCCCGGCAGACATCGGCACCCTGAAGGTCGACACCGTGCTGGCGCCGGCCAACTTCCGTCCCACCTTCCGAGTCGGTCAATGAGTGCCGTGCTGGCTCAGCTGGATGCGGCTCACGGCGTGAGTCAGGCCGAACCCCTGATGCGGGTTCGGGGCCTGAGCAAGCGCTACGGCACGCATCTCGCGCTCAAGGGTGTGGACCTGGACCTGATGCCGGGTGAGGTGCACATCCTGTTCGGTGAGAACGGCGCCGGCAAGTCCACGCTGATCTCGATGATTGCCGGCGCCAACCAGCCCACCGATGGCTGGCTGGAGGTGGGGGGGCACAAGGGCAGCTTCCGCTCGGTGGCCGAGGCGCGCGCTCATGGGGTGCGGGCGGTGTTCCAGGAGTTCTCGCTGATCCCGCACCTGACGGTGGCCGACAACATCACCCTGGGTGAAGAGCCGGTGGCGGCGTTCGGTTTCCTGTCACACGCCTCGGCGCGTGAGCAGGCCGTGCGCCTGATCGCCGACCTGGGCTTTGACATCGACGCCGATGCCGTGGTGGCCGACCTGCCGCGCGGCAAGCAACAGATGGTCGAGATCTGCAAGGCGGTGCGTCAGTCGCCCCGGGTGCTGATCCTCGACGAGCCGACGGCTTCGCTGTCCGAGCACGACACCCAGGCGCTGTTCGCCCTGGTGGCACGGCTCAAGGCGCAGGGCACGGCCATCATCTACATCACACACCGCATGCACGAGATTCCCCTGATCGGGGACAGCCTGACGGTGCTGCGTGATGGCGCGCAGATCGCGACCGTCTCGGCGCAAACGCCCGAGTCGGACCTGATCGAGCTGATGACCGGCCGCACCGTGTCGGACATCTACCCCGCGCCGCGCGGCGAGCCGGGGCAGGTGCTGATGTCGCTGCGTGGTCTGAGCACCGCCGACGGCGCCGTCATCGAGGCCAGCCTGGATGTGCGTGCCGGTGAGATCCTGTGCGTGGCCGGTCTGGTGGGCTGCGGCAAGAGCGAGTTGGGTCAGGCCTGTTTCGGTCTGAGCGCGATCGCGTCCGGTCACCTGACGGTTGATGGCAAGCCGGCGCGCTTCCAGCACCCGGCCGATGCGATCGAAGCCGGTGTCTGGTACTCGCCGCCCGACCGCAAGCGCGATGGTCTGGCCCTGATGCGCCCCGCCCGCGAAAACATGACCCTGTCCTCGCTGGCTTTCGGCAAGGCGCGTGGCGTGTGGTTGCGTGGGAAAGCCGAAGGTGAATTGCTGTCCCACCTGTCCTCGCAGGTCGACTTCCCCCAGCCGCGTCTGGGCGAGTCGGTGGCGAACTTCTCGGGCGGCAACCAGCAAAAGGCCTTGCTGGCCAAGGGCCTGGCCCAGGACGTCAAGGTCTACATCTTCGACGAGCCCACGGTGGGCGTCGACATCGGCGCACGTCAGGCCATCTACAAGTATCTGGGCGAGTTGAGCGCAGCGGGCGCTGCCATCGTGCTCATCTCCTCGGACCTGCCGGAGTTGCTCGGCATGTCGCACCGCCTGATGGTGATGCGCGGCGGGCGCCTGGTGAGCGAGTTTGCGCGTGCCGATTACGACCAGCACCGCATCCTTGAGCAGTTTTTTGAGTGAGTGAAATCATGTCCACAAGCACGACCCTTGCTGCCCCCGCTGTGGTGGCGAACGTTCCTGCCAGCGAGGCTCCGGCTGCCTGGCGCCAGTGGCTGGCCCGTCACCGTCAGGCGGCGGTGCTGCCGGTGCTGTTCATCGGCGCCATGGTCATCTTCACGGCCCTGGCCCCCGGCTTCCTCAGCCTGGACAACCTGACCAACGTCGCACGTCAGTCTGTCTACCTGCTGATCGTGTCACTGGCTCAATTGCTGGTCCTCATCGGCGGTGGCCTGGACCTGTCGGTCGGTGCCGTCGTGGCGCTGTCCTCGGTGGTCGGTGCGTCGGTGATGGCCGCCGTCCTGCAGGCCATGCCCGACTCGCCCGGTCTGGCCATCCTGGCTGGCACCGCGGCGGGTCTGGCTTCCGGAGCCCTCATTGGCCTGATCAACGGCTGGGGCACCTCGGCCCTGCGCATCCCGGCTTTCATGATGACGTTGGGCATGTCTTCGGTGGTGTTCGGCATCACCTTGCTGGTCAGCGGTGGGGTGCCCATCTATGGCCTGCCGCCCGAGTTCGGCCAGCTGTTCGGCTTCGGCTCGCTGCTGGGCGTGCCGACCCCGGTGTGGGCAGCCCTGATCGTGGTGGTCGCGGTGTACGTCCTGCTGGAGCGCACCCGCTACGGTCGCCACCTGTATGCCACCGGCGGCAACCTGCGTGCGGCCGAGCTGTCCGGGGTGCGCACCCGTCGCGTCAGCATCATCGCCTTCGTGCTCTCCGGCGTGCTGTCGGCCCTGTGCGGCCTGCTCCTGACGGCCCGCCTGGACACCGGGGAATCCAATATCGGGGCCAGCATGCCGCTGGAATCGATCGCCGCCTGCGTGATCGCCGGTGTGGCCCTCGCCGGTGGCGTGGGGCGCGCCCTTGCGGTGGTGGTGGGCACCTTGCTGATCGTGTTCGTGCAGAACGGCATGAACCTGATGCAGGTGGGCGCCTACGCCCAAACCATGGTCATCGGCGCGATCCTGATTGCGGCCATGGCCTTGTCAAGAAAGTAATAAAGCACCGGCTCATGCCTGGGAAGCAGGCGGCAATGGGTTGTTCTACTCATGTCGCACCGGTTATGAGCACGGCTTGCAATCGTCATTAGACAAACCGGCTCCCGTCCCAGAACATGGGACCTACAGCACCACAACAACAGCAGCTTGAGTGAGGCGCTCGGCACCCCCGAAGCCCTCTGTATCCCCCAGGAGAACTTGTCATGTCAGCAGCAGAAGTCAACAAGGACCACATCCCCTTCACCGGCCAGGAATACCTGGACAGCCTGGACGACGGCCGTGAGGTCTGGATCTACGGCGAGCGCGTCAAGAAGATCACCGATCACCCGGCCTTCCGCAACTCGGCCCGCATGATCGCCCGCATGTACGACGCGCTGCACGATCCGGCCAAGAAGGACATCCTGACCGTGCCGACGGAGTGGGGCGGTTTCACCCACCGCTTCTACCGTGCCGCCAACACCATCGAAGAGCAGGTTGCGCAGCGCGACGCCATCGCCGAATGGCAGCGCATCTCCTGGGGCTGGATGGGCCGCTCGCCCGACTACAAGGGTTGCTTCCTGGGCACCCTGGGCGCCAACGCCGACTTCTACAAGGGTTTTGAAGAGAACGCCCGCCGCTGGTACCGCAAGGCTCAGGAAAAAACCTGGTACGTCAACCACGCGATCATGAACCCGCCGGTTGACCGCGACAAAGGTCCGGATGCCGGCAAGGACGTGTTCGTGCGCGTCACCAAGGAAACCGACAAGGGCATCTATGTGAGCGGCGCCAAGGTCGTGGCCACCGGTTCGGCCCTGACCCACTACACCTTCATCGGTCACGTCGGCCAGGTGGCGGTGCAGGACCCGGCCTACTGCCCGGTCTTCATCATGCCCACCAATGCCCCGGGCGTGAAGCTGCTGTGCCGCGTCTCCAACGAGTACCGCGCCGCCGCGCTGGGCAGCCCCTTCGACTACCCGCTCTCCAGCCGCCTGGACGAGAACGACGCCATCCTGGTGATGGACAACGTGTTCATTCCTTGGGAAGACGTGTTCCTGCATGGTGACCTGAAGCAGGCCAATGCCTACAACGTTGGCTCCGGCTATCTGGAGCGCGCCTCCATGCACGGCTGCACCCGCTTCGCCGTGAAGATGGATTTTCTGGTCGGCCTGCTGACCCGCGCGCTGGAAATCACCGGCGCCAGCACCTTCCACGGCGTGCAGTCGCAGCTCGGTGAAGTCATCGCCTGGCGCAACGCCTTCTGGGCCTTGTCGGACGCCATGGCCAAGAGCGCCCAGCCCTGGAACGGCATGATCCGCCCCATGCCCGAGCCTGCCGGTGCCTACCGCGTGCTCAACCAGGAGGCGATGCCCAAGATCAAGAACATCATCGAGACCGTCGTGGCCTCGGGCCTGATCTACCTGAACTCGCACACCAGCGACTTCAAGTCGCCCGAGATCCGTCCCTACCTCGACCAGTACGTGCGTGGCTCCGGCGGTGCCGATGCGGTCGAGCGCGTCAAGGTCATGAAGATGCTGTGGGACGCCATCGGCACCGAGTTTGGCGCCCGCCACGAGCTCTACGAAATCAACTACATCGGCTCCAACGACGTGACCCGCCAGACCAACCTGTGGTCGGCCAAGGGCAACGGCCTGTTGGACCAGTGCAAGGCCTTTGCCCAGACCGCCATGGACGAGTACGACCTGGACGGCTGGAAGTCCAAGGATCTGATCAACCCGGATGACGTGAGCATCCTGACCAAGCGTTGAGAGTTGCCATGAGAGACATGTCCATGACCGCCCTTGCCATGATGGAAACCATGCCCCCTGTGAATGTGCCCGCGCCTGTCGTCGAGCCGTCAACGCCCACGTTCACTTCGCGTCAGTTCCGCGATGCCATGGGCCAGTTCGCCACCGGTGTCGTCGTCATCACCACCGAGGTGGACGGCGAAACCCACGCCATGACGGCCAACGCCTTCATGTCGGGCTCGCTGGAGCCGCCGCTGGTGATCGTGTCCGTGGCTTGCTCGGCCAAGATGCATGAGCGACTGCAACGCGCGGGCCGCTTCGGTGTCAGCGTGCTGGCCAAACCGCAGCTGAGCGTCAGCAACCACTTTGCCGGCAAGCCCTCGCCCGACTACGCACCGACCTTCCTGTCCTTGTGCGACATGCCGGTGATCGAAGGCGCGGCCGTGCAACTGGCCGCCGACCTGCAGCACGCCTACCCCTGTGGCGATCACACCCTGTTTGTGGGCCGTGTGCAGGAGCTGTGCCTGGACGGCGACTGCGGTGGCCCCCTGCTGTACCACGGTGGCCGCTACGCCGCCCTGAACCAGCTGAACTGAGCGGCATGGGGCGCAGGCCCTACCCGATGACGAATTCTTTTTGTGAGTGAAGACCATGGCACGAGCCATTGACATCGCCCAAGTGAGCTATGAAGCGCCGGACCTGGCCTTGATGGAGCGCTTCATGACCGACTTCGGTCTGCGTCGCGTGCCCAGTACCGATGGGGTGCTGTACATGCGCGGCAGTGGGCATCAGCATCACCTGCACGTGACCCGCCACGCCGCCAAGCAACGCTTCATCGGCGCCACCCTGGAAGTGGCCAGCAAGGCGGACCTCGAAGAGCTGGCCGCGCTGCCGGGCTCCTCGCCCATCGACTGGTCGACTGAACCCGGTGGCGGCTGGCAGGTCATCATGCACACCCCCGATGGCATCGAGATCCGCGCCGTCTGGGGACGTGAACACGCCGCGCCGCTGCCCATCCGCGGCCCGCATGCCTTCAACGCCGGCCAGGCCAAGCACCGCGTCGGCTCGTCCATCCGCGTCAAGCGCGAACCGTGCGAGGCCATGCGCCTGGGTCACTTCGTGCTGCACGTGAGCAACCACGACGAAACCGTGAAGTGGTTCCGCGACCGCTTCGGCATGTTGCCCTCCGAGTTCTTCGTGCCGCCCGGCACCGACGGCCCGCCTTACGGCACCTTCCTGCGCTTCGACCGTGGCGCCGAACTGGTGGACCACCACAGCCTGCTGATCCTGCAGTCGGACTGGGTGGGCGTGCACCACTGCTCGTTCGAAGTGCAGGACCTCGACGCCATCATGGGTGCGCACGATTACCTGGTCCAGCAAGGCTGGCAGCTCGACTGCGGCGTGGGACGTCACCTGATGGGCAGCCAGGTCTTTGACTACTGGAAAGACCCCTTCGGCTTCCGCGTCGAGCACTACACCGATGGCGACGTCGTCGACGCCAGCCACCAGCCCGGTGTGTTCAACGGCACAGCACCCGAAACCACCCAGTGGGGCATGGAGCCTCCCATGGAATTCTTCCAGTGACGAGGATCACCACATGAGCTACACCACCGAACCCATCTCCGACATCACGCGGGAACGCCTGATGAAGGTGGGCACGGCCAACGTGACCAACGCCTTGCTCAAGCGCGGCTTTCGCAATGTGTACCTGCTGGGCCTGGCACCGCTGACGCCCGAGCAAGGTCAACTGGTCGGCCCCGCCTACACGCTGCGCTTCATGCCAGCCCGTGAAGATTTGGACACCATGGCGAACTATGGCAAGCGCGATAACCTGCATCGCGTGGCGATCGAGCAGTGCCCACAAGGCGCTGTCCTCGTGATCGATGCCATGGGCTCGACCAAGGCTGCCGCCATGGGCGACATGATGGCCCTGCGCCTCAAGCACCGCGGCGTCCAAGGCGTCGTCACCGACGGGGGCTACCGTGATGCCCCGGCCATCCAGGCCACCGGCTTGCCCTGCTACCAAAAGCAGAGTGCGCCGCCGGCCACGGCCATCGCCATGCACCCCATCGAGCTCAACGGCCCGGTTGGCTGCGCGGGTGTGCCCGTCTACCCCGGTGACGTCATCGTCGGCGACGGCGAAGGGGTGGTCTGCATCCCCCGCCACCTGGCCGACGAGATCGCCATCGAAGCCCTTGACGCCTTCGAATACGAAGCCTATGCCGCGCAACTCATCGAGCGCGGCACTTCCATCCTCGACTGCTTCCCGGCCACCCCTGAGAGCCGCGCAGCCTATGACCAATGGGTGGCCGCTGGCCGTCCCGCTTTCCCACCTCTGGAGACCACACCGTGAGCCCCGATGTCAACACCATGAAGACGCTGGAAATCCTCATCAACCGTGAGGACCTGGACCCAGACCAGTGGATCAACTTCCCCGAGTACGGCTTCCGCCAGTACTTCCTGTTCAAGAACCCCGAAACCGGTGCGTCCATCGCCATCCTCGAATACGAGAAGGGCGGTCGCATCCCGGTCAAGCACGTGCACGCTTCCAACCAGTTCATGTACTGCCTGGAGGGCGACTACGAATACACCGACGTCGGCCTGCGCCTCAAGCCCGGCTCCTTCTACATGAACCCGGTGGGCCAGGCTCACGGCCCGACCATCGCCCACGAGCGCAGCGTGCTGATCGAGATCTACGACGGCCCTCACTACAAGGAAAAGCCGGTCTTCCACACCGACGAGACCATCGGCGACTTCCTCGCCAAGCCCTGAGCCGCGCCACCCCCATTCAGATTGAGAGTTCATCCATGTTTGACACCCAAGACATCCTCCAGAAGGCCGGCATCGCTGCCGTCCAGTCCGGCTCTTATGGCGCCACCCTGGGCTGGGCCCCGGTGGACGGCCGCACCACGTTCGATGCCATCTGCCCCGCCGACGGCAAGCTGAGCGCCCGCATTGCCGGCTCCACCGCCGAGGACTACGAAGCCATCGTCTCGGCCTCCTTCGAAGCGCAAAAGCGCTGGCGCATGGTCCCGGCCCCCACCCGGGGCGAGTTCGTGCGCCGCATCGGTGAGCTGGTCGAAGAGAACATGGAGATGCTGGCCGCGGTCGTCATGCTCGACACCGGCAAGTCCATGATGGAAGCCAAGGGCGAGCTCAAGGAAGTGGTCGACATGGCCACGCTGGCCGCCGGTCAGTCGCGCATGATGTACGGCTTCACCCAGCAGTCGCAGCGTGCCAAGCACCGCATGTACGACCAATGGCTGCCCTTGGGCGTGGTCGGCATCATCACCGCCTACAACTTCCCCGCCGCCGTTTGGGCGCAGAACGGCTTCCTGTCGGTCATCGGCGGCAACACGGTGATCTGGAAGCCCAGCCCCAAGGTGCCGCTCACGGCCATCGCCATCCAGAAGCTGGCCAACCAAGCCATGAAGGAGTTCAAGTGCGAAGGCGTGTTCTCGCTCTACACCCCGGCCGACAACCAGCTGGCCGAGCTGCTGCTGCGTGACACCCGTGTGCCACTGATCTCCTTCACCGGCTCGTCGGGCGTGGGTCGCAAGGTGGCCGACCTGGTCGGTCAGACCCTGGGCCGCCGCTACATGCTCGAATGCTCGGGCAACAACGGCTGCATCGTCGACGAAACCGCCGACCTGAAGCTGGCTGCCCGTGCCATCACCTTCGGTGCCGTCGGCACCACCGGCCAGCGTTGCACCAGCACGCGCCGCATCATCGCGCACCGCTCCATCCTCAACGAGCTGGTCGAACTGATGGCGCACTCCTTCGAGCAGATCACCATCGGTGACCCGCGTGAACCCGGCACCGTGGTCGGTCCGCTGATCGACGGCGCGGCCGTGGGGCAGTATGAAGCCGCACTGGCGCAGGCCGTGAGCCTGGGTGGCAAGGTGGTGTACGGTGGCAAACGCATCCAGCGCCCCGGCCACTACGTGCAGGCCGCCATCGTCACCGACGTCAAGCCCGAATGGGAGTGCGTGCAGCACGAAACCTTCGCGCCCATCGTCTACGTCATGCCCTATGACACGCTGGAGGAAGCTATCGCCATCCACAACGGTGTGCCCCAAGGCCTGGCCTCGGGCATGCACTCCACCAACCTCACCCACATCGAAACCTTCCTGTCGGCAGCCGGCAGTGACTGCGGCATCGTGCGCATCAACATGGGCACCACCGGCGCGGACGTCGGCGCTGCTTTCGGGGGCGAAAAGGAAACTGGCGGTGGTCGTACCGCGGGGTCCGACTCCTGGAAGGGCTACATGCGCCGTCAAAGCGTGTGTGTGAACTGGGGCGGCGAGTCCGCCTGGGACAGCCGCATCAAGCTGTGATCACCGACTTAGGAAGTTTTTCAACATGACCATTCTCAAAAAGCGTTCCTCCTCTCCCGCCGTGGCCGAGCCTGTGCCAGGCATGTGGACCAACTGCATGACCGTGGGCAACATCGCCTACATCTCGGGCATGACCGCTCGCGCCAACGACCGCGTCACCATCCAGGGCAAGGACGAGTACGAACAGTCCCGCGTCATCTTCCAGAAGATCAAGGACCTGACCGAGGCCGCCGGCGGCTCCATCAACGACGTCGTCAAGATGACCATCTTCGTCGTCAACATCGAGCACAACCATCTCGTGTGGAAGGCCCGCCAGGAGTTCTTCAGCGGCGACTTCCCGGCCTGCACGCTGGTGGAAGTGAAGTCGCTGGCCAAGGGCGCCAGCGCCGAGATCCTGGTCGAGATCGAGGGCATTGCCCACATCGGCTGCAGCGGTGAGAAGGCCGCCGCATGAAGCTGATCTCCTTCCAGACCCGAACGGGCGACAGCTTTGGTCTGGTGGACGGGCAGGACGTGTACGACCTGGGCCGCCGCCTGGGTCCCGAATGCCCTGACCTGCGCACGGCCATCGCGCAGAACCAGCTGGCGCAGTTTGCCCAGTTGCCTGGCAGCGTGGCGCCGGATGACCAACTGAGCCAGTTGACTTTGCTGCCGGTCATTCCCAATCCTGGCAAGATCGTGTGCGTGGGGCTCAACTACCACGCACACCGTCTCGAAGGCGGGCATGGCGAGGTGGGGGATCCCACCTTGTTCCTGCGCGTGGCAGAGTCTCAGGTGGCCCATGGCCAGCCGATGATCTGCCCGAAGGAGTCAGACCAGTTTGATTATGAGTGCGAGATTGCTGTGGTGATCGGCCGGGGGGGCGATCGGATCACCGAGGCCGATGCACTCACCCATGTGGCCGGCATCTCGGCCTACAACGACGGCTCGGTGCGCGACTGGCAGATGGCCACGTCGCAGTGGACCGCCGGCAAGAACTTCCGTGCCACCGGGGCTTTCGGCCCCTGGCTGGTGACGTCGGACGAATTGCCGCCGGATCGTGTGCTGAGCGTCGTCACCCGCCTCAACGGCGTGGAGATGCAGCGCAGCACCACCGACTTGTTGATCTTCTCGATCCCGCGCCTGATCAGCTACATCTCGTCCATCATGCCGCTGTCACCTGGCGACGTGATCGTGACCGGTACGCCGGGCGGCGTGGGCTTCCGTCGCACGCCCCAGGTGTTCATGCACCACGGTGACGTGGTGGAGGTCGAGGTCGAAGGAGTGGGCGTTCTGCGCAACACCGTCGTCAAGGAGGGCGTGTGAGCACTTGAGGCTCTGCCCATCTGGCAAAACAAAGGCCCTCGTGAGAGGGCCTTTTTCGTGGGCGTTCAGTCGACACCGATCAGTGTGCGCGGCCCTCGCGCACATCCTTGTCATGCCGTTCGGTGTCTTGCTTGACGTGTTGGGCCACATACCAAGCGATGTAGCCCAGCATGCCGAACATGAAGAGCAGGCCGGCCAGACTCATCAGGCCATAGTCGGTGGTCAGGAAGTCGGTCAATGCTTGCATGATGGTTCTCCGTTGTGCTTTCTTGGATCTATCAAACCGCGGATTGAGCCAGAGCGTTCTGACTTACATCAAGTTTGTATGCGCACCGAGCCGGATTGGCAAGCGGGTTTGACACGGCACAATCTCGCGCATGTCTTCGCCTGCACGCCTGTCCCTTCGCCGCACCGTGTGCGCCTTGCTCCTGAGTGGGTTCGCGTGCCTGCCGGCGTGGGCCGAGCGCCCCAAGGTGGGGCTGGTGCTGTCCGGTGGCGGTGCCCGGGGCCTGGCCCATGTGGGGGTGCTCAAGGTGCTCGAGCGCGAGCGCATCCCGGTTGACGTGATCGCGGGCACCTCCATGGGCGCCATCGTGGGCGGCCTGTATGCCAGCGGCCTGTCCGCCCTGGAGGTCGAGCGCGAAGTCCAGCGTCTGGACTGGGACAACGTCTTTGCCAGCCGCGTGGAGCGGCGCGAACTGTCCCAGCGTCGCAAGGAGCATGATTTCGAGGTCTCGCCCCTGCTGGAGGTCGGCATCGGCAGCGATGGGCTCAAGGCGCCTCTGGGCTCGCTGTCCAGCCGCGTGCTGGAGGCTCACCTGCGTCGTCTGACCCTGTCGGCCAGCCACATCCGCCATTTCGACCAGTTGCCGACACCGTTTCGGGCGGTGGCCACCGACATGGAGACCGGCCAGCCCGTGATCCTGGCCGAGGGCGACCTGGCCACCGCCTTGCGCAGCAGCATGTCGGTGCCCGGCATCTTCGCGCCGCTGGAAGTGAGCGGTCGCATCCTGGGCGATGGCGGCCTGGTCAATAACACACCGGTGGACGTGGCCCGCGCGATGGGCGCCCAGCGGCTCATCGTCGTCAACATCGGCACCTCGCTGGCCCCGCGCGACACCCTGTCGACCTTGACCGGGGTGACCACGCAGATGATCAACATCCTGACCGAGCAGAACGTGCAGCAAAGCCTGCGCACGCTCACGCCCCAGGATGTCCTGATCGCGCCCCGGCTGGAAGGCCTGACCTCCGCCGACTTCAACCGCGCCCGCGAGTTCATGGACCAGGGCGAGGTGCAGGCCGAGGCGATGGTGCTGCGCATGCAGGATCTGCAACTGTCCGAGGCCGACTACGCCGCCTGGCGTGCCGCCCGCCAGCGCCGCCAGCCGCCGCCGCCCACCCTGCAGTTCGTGCGCACCGAGGGCTCGGCCCTGACGCGCCCGGACCGGCGCCCCGACCTGTTCGCCAGCCAGCCGGGCCAGGAGTTCGACGTCGCCAAGGCCGAGCGTGACATCAACCTGCTGGCCGCCTCAGGGGACTACCTGCGCACCGACTACCGCCTGGAGCGCACGCCGCAAGGCGAAGCGGGCCTGGTGTACGAACTCGAGGACAAGCCCTGGGGGCCCGACTATCTGCAGATGGGGCTGGACTTCAGTGCAGATAACCGGGGGCGCAGCGCCTTCAACCTCAAGCTGGTGCACAACCGTCATTGGCTCGACAACGCGGGCAGCGAGTGGCGCAACATCCTGCGCCTGGGCACCAGCCCGCTGGTGGGCACCGAGTGGTACCGGCCGATGGCCTGGCAGCTGCCCGATGGCCTGAGCGGCTTCGTGGCTGCAGCCGCCAGCGCCCAGCGCCGCACCTTCGACGTCTACCGTGACCCTGATGGCCCGGAAGACGCCCGCAACGAGCGGAGCCAGACCCAACTCTCGCTGGATGCAGGTCTGAACTGGCGCGAGTTGGGCGAGTGGCGCCTGGGCTGGGTCGAGCAGATCGGGCGCGACAAGCCCTCGCTGGCCACAGCCGACTATCGGCTGTCGCGCCCACAGACCACCTTGATCGAACGCTGGCGCGAAAGCGGCTGGCGCCTGAAAGCCGTGTTCGACCAGCTGGACCACGCCTACTTCCCGTCGAAGGGTTGGCGCGTCGAGGGGCAATGGTTCCAGGGGCGCGGCCGCGCGCGGCAGGACAGCAGCTACGCCGAGGGCTACCTGCGCCACCTCGACGTGCAGGGTCAGTGGGTGAACTCCTGGGGGCCGCACACCCTCAGTCTGATGGGGCGGCTGGCGCTGTCCGAAGGGGCGCAACCCGCCATCGGCCGGTTTGGCCTGGGTGGCTTCCAGCAGCTCTCGGGCTACGCACCGTTCCAGGTGGCCGGGCCCCAAGTGGCCTTGCTGCGCCTGGGCTACCACGTGCGCCTGAGCGACATGATCCTCACCCGCGGGCTGTTCGCGGGCACCAGCCTGGAAATGGGCAATGCCTGGCTGCGCCCGCAAGATGTGTGGACGGGGGCCAAGAAAACCGGCCTGAGCCTGTACCTGGGGGCCGACACGGCCATCGGCCCAGTCTACACCGCCTTCTTGCACAGCCCCGGTGTGGGGCCGACCCTGATGCTGTACGTTGGTCGGCCCTGAGCGCGAGGGCCGGGATCAGACCCGGCTAAGTGCCTGGCCTACCGTGGCGCGCAGGTGGTCGAGCACATGCTGCGCGATCTTGTTGAGCGGCAGCACCTCCTGCACCGCACCAGCCGCAATCGCCTCGCGCGGCATGCCGAACACCACACAGCTGGCCTCGTCCTGCGCCACGCAATAGGCGCCGGCGTCGCGCATCTCGCGCATCGCCTTGGCCCCGTCGGCACCCATGCCCGTCAGCATGATGCCGATGGCGTTGGGGCCGGCCACGCGCGCCGCCGACTTGAACAGCACCTCCACGCTGGGCTTGTGCCGGTTGACCGGGTCACCATCCTGCACGCGGGCGATGTAGTTGGCCCCCGAGCGCTCCACGCTCAGGTGCAGACCGCCCGGCGCGATGTAGGCATGACCGGGCAGGATGCGCTCGCCATCGCTGGCCTCCTTCACGCGGATCTTGCACAGGCCGTCCAGACGTGCCGCGTAGTTGCGCGTGAAACCCGGGGGCATGTGCTGGGTGATGACCACGCCCGGAGAGTCAGCGGGCAGGGCGGTCAGCACCTCCTTGGTGGCCTCGGTGCCGCCGGTGGACGCGCCGATGAAGATCAGCTTTTCGGTGGACAGACGGCCCAGGCTGTAGGAGCACGTGTTCAGCGGCTTGGCGGGCGTCGCAGCACCGGACGACGCGGCACGCGAGCTGGCTGCTGCCGTGGCGCCGGCCGCCGCGGGGGGCACCGAAGCCGCAGGGGCGAGACGGTGGATGCGCGCCTTGGACGCCACGCGGATCTTGTCCGTGATGTCGTCCGACAACTGGCGCAGGCCGTCCACCACCCCGATCTTGGGCTTGGAGACGAAATCCACCGCGCCCAACTCCAGGGCCTTGAGCGTCACCTCGGCGCCGCGCTCGGTCAGCGTGGACACCATCACCACCGGCATCGGGCGCAGGCGCATCAGCTTGGACAGAAAGTCCAGGCCGTCCATGCGCGGCATCTCCACATCCAGCGTGATCACGTCCGGATTGAGGTTGCGGATCATCTCGCGGGCCACAAAAGGGTCGCTGGCCGCGCCGATGCATTCCATGTCGGGCTGTCGGTTGATGATTTCCGTCAGCATGCTGCGAACCAGCGCCGAGTCGTCCACCACCACCACGGTAATCTTGGGCATGTCGTTCTCCGCCTGTCAGAACAGGTCGATCGAGCCACCGCTGCGCGAGACGGGGGCCACTTTCTGCGCCGCCAGGCGCTCTTGTTGAAGGATGGCTTCCGGGTTGCTGGGCGCCAGGCGCTTGACCATGGCCTTGCCGCTGAACGGCAGGAAGCAGACCTTGCGCGGATAGATGTCGAGGACGTCCTTGGACACCACGGGGATGCGCTCGGTCTTGAGATAGTCCATCACGAACGTGGTGTTGCGCTCCCCCACGTTGATGGTGTTCATGCCACTGATGACGGCGCCACCGCCAAAGACCTTGGCCTCCATCGTCATCCGCGAAGCCCCCAGCTTCATCAGCTCGTTGATCAGCAATTCCATCGCGTACGAACCGTAGCGTCCGGAGTCCTGGCCGTTGCCGCCACTGTCGGGCAGCATGAAATGGTTCATGCCCCCGACCTTGGCCTGGCGGTCCCACAGGCACACGGCAATGCACGAGCCCAGCGTCGTCATGATCAGCAGGTCCTCGTGGTACACAAAGTACTCGCCCGGCAGGATCTTGACGGCCTCGGACTTGAAGTGGGCGTCGTAATAGAAAAACGAGGCCTCGCCCGGCTTCGGGGTGCGCGATTTGAGACGGGTCAGGCGCTCCGTGCGCGGCCCGCCCCCCTGGTTGAGTGCGGCGGCCGCCGAGGCGAGGGCGCCGGGCCGGGGGCTGGCGCCCACAGCGGGGCCGCGCGCGCTCCCAAAGGGTGGAATGCTGGACATGAGGAAATCCTTGTGGCGACGCGGGTCAGACCCGATCGTAGACCGTCTTGCCCTTGAGGACGAAGATGTCGCGTGATTCGGTGAAGTTCTCGGAGTGGCCGACAAACAGCAAGCCCTTGGGCTTCATGACGCCGTGGATGCGCTCGAGCACCTTGCGCTGCGTCGGGCCATCGAAGTAGATCATCACATTGCGGCAAAACACCACGTCGAAGGGCTCCCCGAGCTGCCACTGCGTCTGCATCAAGTTGAAGGGGCGAAACTCCACCATCCGCGTCAACTCGGGCTTGACCCGGATGAAGCCGGCGTTGTTGCCCTTGCCACGCAGGAAGAACTGCTTGAGCCGCTGCGGACTCAGGCCGCGGGCCCCGGCGTCGTACACCGCGCGGGCGGCGGTCTGCAGCACATTGGTGTCGATGTCACTGGCCAGAATCTTGACCGGTGCGTTCAGCCCCACGGTTTCGGCCACCGTCATGGCCAGCGAATAAGGCTCCTCGCCCGTGGACGCGGCGCAACACCAGATGCGCGTGGGCTGGGGGCCGCGGGCCTTGAGCCAGTCGGTCAGGGTGTGAAAGTGATGCTCTTCGCGGAAAAACGAGGTCAGGTTGGTCGTCAGGCAGTTGACGAACTCCTGCCACTCCTGCTGAGCCTGGGCGCCCGAGGCGCTTTCCAGCCACTGCAGATAGCCCTCGAACGAGGCGTGGCCAGTTTCGCGCAGGCGCCGCGACAGGCGGCTGTAGACCATCGCCTGTTTGCCCTCGTGCAGGCTGATGCCCGCGCGGTCGTAGATGAGGGCGCGCACGCGTGCGAAGTCGCGGGCGTGGAAATTGAACTCGCGGTCGGCAACGATGTCCATGAAATCTGTGACGTGAGGGCAAACAACGGCGAACAAGGGGCCAGATGCCCCTGTGACGACACCTTAACCCGTATTGGGTATATCGGACGCCGTGCGTGGGCCTTGAGCTGGTTTGAAAACCACGGGCCGGCGTGGCCGATTCACCCCCTATTAGGCCCCTCATCCGGGGGTTAAAGAGCGGCCTGCCCTGCTAGACTTGCGGACAATTGACGAATTTGTCGTGGAGTGAGCCATCGCATCCCCCAGCTGTCATCTTGCCGTACCTGAAGACACCACGTTGATGCCCGAGAGCGTGCTGGATTTGAGCAATGCGGTGGCCCTGTTGACCCAGGCAGGCTGGCGTGCGCCGGTCGATGTCCGGGAGGGTGAATGGCCCTGGGTGCAGGCCCTGGTCGATGGCTTGTGCGACCTTTCCAGCCGTGACCCGCTCACCGGACTGGCCAACCGCCGGCAGTTCGAAACCGCGCTGGCCCGCGAAATCGACCGGGTGGCCCGGGTCGGCGAGCCCTCGCTGCTGATCGTGGCCGACATTGACCACTTCAAGGCCATCAACGACACCCACGGCCACGTGTCTGGCGACACCGTCATCCGCGCCGTGGCCGAGTGCCTGCAGGAGTGTGTGCGGCCCATGGACCTCGTGGCCCGCGTGGGGGGCGAAGAGTTTGCCGTCATCCTGCCCAATTGCCCGCCGGCTTTCGGGCAGACGGTGGCCGAGCGCATCCGCCATCGCATTGCACAGCGCCCCATCCATCTGCTCGATGGCACCGTGACCTCGGTGACGGTGAGCATTGGCGGGGCGTTTGCGCCGCAGTGGGTGCGCTCCTCCGTCATCCTCTGGTCCGAGCGTGCCGACCAGCAGCTGTACCGCGCCAAGGCCGAGGGCCGCAACCGCACCTGCCTGGACACGCCCCCCCTGACGGTGGTCAGCGCCGAAGAAAAAAGCTTCCTGTTCAGCAGTCTTGCGCAATCTGACACCCTATCGGCCTCAGAAATTCTTGAGGAACACCCGAAAACGACCTCATGATGGTGCCCATGCCAGTTTCCGAGACAAATTCTTCCAAGCCGTCCGCCCGACTTGCCCGCACGGTGGCCGTCACCAGCGGCAAGGGCGGGGTGGGCAAGACCTTTTTCAGCGCCAACCTGGCCACGGCGCTGAGCCGCCAAGGCCTCAAGGTGCTGGTGCTGGACGCCGACCTGGGCTTGGCCAACCTCGACGTGGTGCTCAACCTCTACCCCAAGATCACCTTGCACGACGTGTTCACCGGCAAGGCGCAGCTGGAGGAGGCCATCTTGCCGGCCCCCGGCGGTTTCCACGTGCTGCTGGCCGGCTCGGGTCTGGTTGAGTACTCGCGCCTGACGCCCGAAGTTCGCGAGAAGCTGCTCGAGATTTTCGAAACCGTCAAACCGCGTTTTGACGTCATCCTGATCGACACCGGTGCGGGCATCTCCGACGTGGTGCTCTATGCCGTCTCGATGGCCGGCGAGGTCATCGTCGTGGCCACGCCTGAGCCCACCTCCATGACCGACGCCTACGCCACCATCAAGGTGCTGTCGGCGCAGCAGTCGCGCGAGAAGCTGAACCTGGTCGTCAACCAGGTGGCGCGTCCCGGTGATGGGCGCACCATTTGCCAGCAGCTGCAGCAGGTGGTCGACCGCTTCGTGGTCAGCCCCACCGGGGTGGTGCCCAAGCTGCAGTTCCTGGGCGACATCCCCTTTGACCCCAGCGTGCGTGAGGCCGTACGCAAGCGCCAGTTGTTGCTGGAGTTGCACCCTGGCAGTCCCGCCGCCCTGGGCGTGAACCAGGTGGCCGTGCGTCTGCTGGGCCGCGCCTGATCCGCTCTCCTGTCCTGTTCCTGTTGTTTGCCCATGCACGATCCTGCCCAGGACGATGACCCGGCCGAGGCCCTGCCGACCCCGACTGCGTACACCTTGCTCGGCGGTGATGCCCGGGTGCGTGAACTGGTCGACCGCTTCTACGATTTGATGGACCTGGAGCCGGCCTACACCGAGCTGCGTGCCGCCCACGGCACCACGCTCGACGATGCGCGTGACAAGCTCTACTGGTTTCTCAGCGGCTGGCTGGGCGGGCCGAGCCTGTACATCGAGCGCTTCGGTCATCCGCGCCTGCGCGCCCGGCATTTGCCGTTTGCCATCGGCATCAAGGAACGCGACCAATGGGTGGCCTGCATGAGTCAGGCCATGGCCGACGTGCAGGTGCCCGACGCGCTCGCCCAACGTCTGCAGCAGGCCTTCATGCAGACCGCTGACTGGATGCGCAACAAGTGAGGCCTCAGGCGCTGGTCTGACCCTTGGTCTTGCCGGGCTTGAGCAGCACCACCAGCGCGCCCACACCCCCTTCGTCGGCCCGTGCCTGCACGAAGGCCAGCACCCGCTCGCTTTGCACCAGCCAGCGCCGTGTCTTGTCCTTGAGCACGGGTTGCTTGCCGGGCGAGCCCAGGCCTTTGCCGTGCACCACGCGCACGCACCGCCAGCCTTTCAGGTGGGCCTGGCGCAGGAAGTCGATGAGGGCTTCCCGGGCCTCGTCCGTGCGCAGGCCATGCAGGTCCAGCTCGCCCTGCAAGGCCCAGACGCCACGGCGCAATTTGCGCACCACGTCGATGCCCAGCTCGGGCCGGCGCCACGACAGGGTTTCGTCGGTCTCCAGAAGGCTCTCCACATCGAACTCGTCCGACAGGGACTCGCGCAGCGCGGCTTGCTCGTCGAGCTGGCGGCGCGCTGGCACGGGCTGGGGGCGCGGCGGCGTGAGGTGGGCCCGGCCCGTATGAGGCAGGCCGTGAACGGCCCCGACCATGCGCTTGAACAGGGCGGCGTCGGCTTCCTGGCTGCGCTGGGTGGCCTCGCGACGCGCCTGCTCGGCACGCTCTTGCTCACGGCGTGCCGCGGCCTCTTTCGCGGCCTTGCTCAGGGCGCGCTTGAGGTCTGCGAAATCACGCAGCGTGGTGTTGAGGGGGGGCTTGTTGGAGGGGCTCACAAGGCGCAAGCCTACAACAACTTAGATCAGGCCCTTTTCGGCGAAGGACAGGGCACCACCCCGACCGACGACGAGGTGATCGAGCACCCGCACATCGACCAATTGCAGGCTGCTTTTGAGCGTCTGGGTGAGGAGCTCGTCGGCCCGGGAGGGCTCCAGCACGCCAGAAGGGTGGTTGTGCGCGAGGATCACGCTGGCCGCATTGAGCTCGAGCGTGCGTTTGACCACTTCACGCGGGTAGACCGAAGTTTGCGTGAGCGTGCCCCGAAACAGCTCCTCGCAGGCGATCAGGCGGTGCTGGGCGTCGAGAAACAGCACCGCAAAGACCTCGTGGGGCAGGGACCCCAGGCGCATCTGCAGGTAGTCCTTGACGAGCTGCGGCGAGGAGAACACCGGCTGACTTTGCAGCGTGCCCGACAGGCTGCGCCGTGCCATCTCCATCACCGCCAGCAACTCGGCCCGCTTGGCCGGCCCCAGGCCCTTGATGCGGGTCAGTTGTGTGGGTGGGGCGGCCAACAGGCCGGGCAGGCCCCCGAGGTCGCTCAGCACTTTCTCGGCCAGTTGCAGCACGCCCAGGCCCTTCATGCCGGTGCGCAGCAATAGGGCCAGCAGTTCGGCATCGGCCAGCGCGGCGGCGCCGTGCGTCAACAGCTTCTCGCGGGGCCTGAGGGCCGCTGGCAGGTCTTTCATCGGGGCGGTGTCACAGGGGTGGATGGAGCCGAGGATTCTCAGGTGGGATGGGCCGGGTGACCATCCTTCGGAAGAACGCCCTCGGATGGGTGGGCCTGATGCGGAACAAGTCTTTCGCAGATGCACCTGCGCGAACGGCTTCTGAAACCTAAAATCGGCGTTTTCTTATCCGGAGCCCCGCTGTGGCCTCTGCCGCGCGGGAGACACCCCCATGACCTCTGCTGCCCCCCTGGTGACCCCTGGCGCTTTCCTGACCCTGCACTACCGCCTGGCGGGGCCGGATGGCGGCGACGTCATCAACACCTTCAACGAGAAGCCCGCCACCCTGTCGCTGGGCTCGGGTGAACTGGCGCCAGCGCTGGAAGCCCGCCTGATCGGCCTGGCCGAAGGCACCCGCACGGTCATCGAACTGGCTCCCGGCGAAGCCTTCGGCCAGCGCAACCCCGAGATGATCCAGCGCGTGGCCCTGTCCCTGCTGCGCCAACTCGGCGACCTCGATGAGACCTGGGCGGTGGGAGATGTCGTGCAGTTCCCGACGCCCGATGGCAAGGGGTCTTTTGCCGGGGTCGTGCGTGAGCTGGACCCGGCCGGGGAATGGGCCTTGTTTGACTTCAACCACCCCCTGGCGGGCCAGCCTTGCACCTTTGAAGTGCAGCTGATCGGCGTGCTCTGACATGACCCAAGTCCAAGATGTTTTGCTGGCCGAGCCACGTGGCTTTTGCGCCGGCGTCGACCGCGCCATCGAGATCGTCGAGCGCGCGCTCGCGCAGTTCGGTGCGCCCATCTACGTGCGCCACGAGATCGTGCACAACACCTATGTGGTCAACGACCTCAAGGCCAAGGGCGCCATCTTCATCGAAGACCTGGCCGAGGTGCCACCCGGCGCCACCCTGATCTTCAGCGCCCACGGCGTCAGCCAGGAGGTGCGCCGGGAGGCCGATGCCCGTGGTTTTCAGGTGTTCGATGCCACCTGTCCGCTGGTCACCAAGGTCCACGTCGAAGTGGCCAAGCTGCACCGCGAGGGTTACGAGTTCATCATGATCGGCCACAAGGGGCACCCCGAGGTCGAAGGCACGATGGGCCAGGTCAGCGAAGGCATCTACCTGGTCGAAGACGAGGCCGACGTGGCCACGGTGCAGGTGCGCAATCCGGACAAGCTGGCCGTGGTCACCCAGACCACGCTGTCGGTCGACGATGCCGCGGGCATCCTGGCGGCGATCAAGCAGCGCTTCCCGAACGTGCGTGAGCCCAAGCAGCAAGACATCTGCTATGCCACCCAGAACCGCCAGGATGCGGTCAAGATCATGGCGCCTCAGGTGGATGTGGTGATCGTGGTGGGCAGCCCTACCAGCTCCAACAGCAACCGCCTGCGTGAGCTGGCCGAGCGGCTGGGCACACCGGCCTACATGATCGACTGCCCCGATGACCTGCAAGAAGCCTGGTTTGACGCGCATCCGCGTGTGGGGCTGACCGCCGGTGCCTCGGCCCCGGACGTGCTGGTGCAGCAGGTGATTGCCCGCCTGCGTGCGCTGGGTGCTGTCGGGGTGCGCCGCATGCAGGGCGTGGAAGAACACGTGCGCTTCCCCCTGCCCAAGGGGCTGGGCGGCACGGGGTTGGACCGCCCCCTGCCCAACGAGCGCAACACCGACAATAGCCGCTAAGCTAGAACCACATTCCAACCTGATTTCTCACCATGCTTGACATTGCCCTGCTGCGCAAAGACCTCGACAGCGTGTTGGCCCGCCTGGCCAAGCGCAAGAACCCGCAGCCCTTCCTGGACGAGGCCGCCTACCGCGCCCTCGAAGCCGAACGCAAGACCATCCAGAGCCGCACCGAAGAGATGCAATCCCAGCGCAACAGCCTGTCCAAGCAGATCGGCATGCTCAAAGGCAAGGGCGAAGACGTGTCGGCCGTGATGGCACAAGTGGGCGGCATCGGTGACGAGCTCAAGGCCAGCGCCGAGCGCCTGGAGGTCATTCAGACCGAGATCGCCGCCATGCTGCTGGCCGTGCCCAACCTGCCGCACGACAGCGTGCCGGTCGGGTCGGACGAAACCGGCAACGTGGAAGTGCGCCGCTGGGGCACACCGGCCACCTATGCCTTCGAGGTCAAGGACCACGTGGACGTGGGGGCCCCGCTGGGGCTGGACTTCGAGACCGGCGCCAAGCTGTCGGGCTCGCGCTTCAGTTTCCTCAAGGGCCCAGCCGCCCGCCTGCATCGTGCACTCGCCCAGTTCATGCTGGATGTGCAGACACAGGAGCACGGCTACACCGAGTGCTACACGCCTTATCTGGTGCAGGCCAAGGCACTGCAAGGCACCGGCCAGCTGCCCAAGTTCGAGCAGGACCTGTTCCACGTGACGTCAGGCGACGGCGAGGCATCGGACAGCAAGTGGTACCTGATCCCCACCTCGGAGGTGACGCTGACCAATTCCGTGGCCGACACCATCGTGCCGTTGGACCAGTTGCCCATCAAGCTCACGGCGCACAGCCCCTGCTTCCGCTCGGAGGCAGGCAGTGCCGGTCGTGACACGCGCGGCATGATCCGCCAACACCAGTTCGACAAGGTGGAGATGGTGCAGATCACCACGCCCGAACAGAGCTATGGCGCGCTGGAAGAGATGGTGGGCCACGCCGAGGCCGTGCTGCAAAAGCTGGAGCTGCCGTACCGCGTGATGTCGCTGTGCACCGGAGACATGGGCTTTGGCGCCACCAAGACCTATGACCTGGAAGTGTGGCTGCCCGCGCAGAACGCCTACCGCGAGATCAGCTCGGTGTCGAACTGTGAGGCCTTCCAGGCCCGTCGCATGCAGGCCCGTTACAAGACGGCCCAGGGCAAGAACGAACTGGTGCACACCTTGAACGGCTCCGGCCTGGCCGTGGGCCGTGCCATGGTGGCGGTGCTGGAGAACCACCAGCAGGCCGACGGCTCGGTGTACGTGCCGGTGGCGCTGCGCCCCTACCTGGGGGGCGCAGAGTTCATCCGCATGGCGTGATGCATGCGTGCATGAGGCATCAAAACTGATGCTATACTTGCAGGCTACACACCGTTGACCACGGTTGCAACCAGTTCAGGAGAGGTGGCAGAGTGGTCGAATGTACCTGACTCGAAATCAGGCGTAGGTGCATAACCTACCGTGGGTTCGAATCCCACCCTCTCCGCCAAGTACAAGCCCTAAGTGATTGATTCACTTGGGGCTTTTTGGTTTTTGGCGCCTTGGCGTGTCGATGTTTGGCGGCTGCCACGCTCCTGCGTGTCTCTGCGCAACGGGCCGTCACGTCAGGCTCCCGTCCCGGCCTTCCTGATGGCACAGTACGTTCCATGAATATCATCATTTTGGGCGCCGGCCGTGTAGGCGAGAGTGTCGCGGAAAGCCTCGTCTCCGAGCAGAACGACATCACGGTGATCGATCAGGATCCCCAGCGCCTGCGCGTGCTGGAAGAGCGCCTGGACTTGCGCGGAATCGTGGGCAATGGCATCCAGCCCTCGGTGCTGCGCGACGCCGGGGCGCAGGATGCCGACATGGTCATCGGTTGCGCCACGTCGGACGAAGCCAACCTGGTGTTCTGCAAGGTGGCCTACAACGTGTTCCAGGTACCGACCACGATCGCCCGCTTGCGCTCGCCCGAGTTTCAGGAAGGCGACGAGTTGCTGTCCAAGTCCGGCTTTGCCGTGGACCGGGTGATTTGCCCGGAGGATTCGGTCACGCACTACATCAACAAGTTGCTCGAGTACCCCGAAGCCCTGCATGTGCTGGAGTTTGCCGAAGGCCGGGTGTGCCTGATCGGGGTGAAGGCCGTGGCGGGCAGCCCGCTGGCCGGCCGCACGCTGGCGGAGTTCAAGCAGCATTTCCCGCGTTTCGAGATGCGGGTGGTGGCGTTGTACCGTCAGGATGTGGGCATCGAGCCGACGCGTGACACGGTGGTGTTGCCCGGCGATGAGGTGTTCGTGCTGGCCGCACAGGAGCACATTCGGGAGGTGCTCAGGGCCATCCACAATGTGGACAAGCCAGTGCAGCGGGTGATGATCGGGGGCTGCGGCAAGGTGGGGCTGCGTCTGGCCCGCAGCCTGATCGGGCAGTACCAGGTCAAGCTCGTCGAGCGAAAGCTCACGCGTTGCGAGTACCTGGCCAGCCAGCTGCCTTCGGATGTGCTGGTGCTGCATGGGGACACCGTCGACGAGGATCTGCTGGAAGAAGAGAACGTGGCCGACATGGACATGTTCCTGGCGCTGACGGACGACGACGAAGACAACATCATGGCGGCGATGCTGGCCAAGCGCTTGGGCGCGCGCCGGGTGATGGCGCTGATCAACCGGCGCTCCTATGCCGACATGTTGAACGGCGGCATGATCGACATTGCGGTGTCGCCCGCGCAGACCGTGATCGGGGAGTTGCTGACGCACATCCGCCGCGGTGACGTGGTGGGGGTGCACAGCCTGCGTCGCGGCGCGGCCGAAGCGCTGGAAGGGGTGGCGCGGGGCGATGCCAAAACGTCGCGTTTGGTGGGGCGTCGCGTGGAGGAGATCAAGCTGCCCGCCGGGGCACGCTTCGGTGCCATCGTGCGGGGGGAGGGGCGTCAGTCTCAGGTGCTGATGCCGCACCATGACACGCTCATCGAGGCGGATGATCACATCATCATCTTCATTCCCCACAAGCGCTTGATCCGGGCGGTGGAGAAGCTGTTTCAGGTCGGTGCCACCTTCTTTGGATGATCGCCATGCAGTTGTTTGGTCCGGTTCTGGCCTTGCTGGCGCGCATCCTGATGGCGTTCGCCTTTTCGTTTTTTGTGCCGCTGGCCTGGGCCTGGTACGAAGATGCCATGGCGCTGCGTGCGGTGTGGGGAGCGTCGTTCGGCTTGGCGTTTGGCAGCGGCTGGCTGCTGTTCATGGTCAGCCGCAGGTACCAGCGCGAACTGCTGCCGCGCGATGGCTTCTTGCTGGTCAACCTGGTGTGGGTGGTGCTGACCTTTTACGCCATGGTGCCCTTGCTGTTCACCGTGCCGGACATCACCTGGAGCAAGGCCTTCTTTGAGGCCATGAGTGCCTTGACGGCCACGGGGGCCACCGCCTTGTCGGGGCTGGATGATTTGCCGGTCTCGGTCAATGTGTGGCGCTGTTTCCTGCAGTTGGTGGGGGGGCTGGGCATCGTGCTGCTGGTGGTGGCGGTGTTGCCGCTGCTGGGCCTGGGCGGCATGCAGCTCTACAAGGCCGAAACGCCGGGCCCGATGAAGGACGCCAAGTTCACGCCACGCATCGCCGAGACGGCACGGGGCCTGTGGGCGGTGTACTTCGTGCTCTCGGCCGCGTGCTTTTTCGCCTACCGCTGGGCGGGCATGAGTTGGGCCGATGCCTTCATGCACATGTGCACGACCATGGGGCTCGGGGGGCTGTCTTCGCACGATGCGAGTTTTGGCTACTGGAATTCGGCGGCGATCGAGTGGGTAGCGACGCTGTTCATGACGCTGGCGGGCATCAGCTTCCTGCGCTACTTCATGGTGTGGCGCTCGCGCTCGCTGAGGCCGGTCACCGATGACCGCGAGATCCGCATGTACATCGGGGTCTTGCTGGTGTCGGTGCTGGTGGTGTTCTTGAGCCTGCTGGACCATCGTCCCGATCTGCATGCGGGCGACACCTTGCGGGCGGCCCTGTTCCATGTGGTGTCGGTGGCGACCACGACCGGCTATTCGTCGCAGGATTACACGCAGTGGCCGGTGGCCTTGCCGGTGTTGATGATGTTTCTGGGCTCGTTCGCCTCTTGTGCGGGCTCCACAGGGGGCGGGATCAAGATGGTGCGCATGGTCTTGCTGATCAAGCAGGCGCGGCGCGAGCTGGTGCGCATCATCCATCCTCGGGTGGTCAATCCCGTGACGCTGGGCGGCCAGACCGTGCCGGCGCCGGTGATGCATGCGGTGCTGGGCTTCATGCTGATCTACGGTGGGGCCACGATGGGCCTGACCTTTCTGATGTTGCTGTCGGGGCTGGACATCGTGACGGCGTTTTCGGCGGTGGTCGCCACGGTCAACAACATCGGCCCGGGCCTGGGGCTGGTGGGGCCGGCGGGCAATTTCGGCGGCTTGAGTGCGTTTCAGCTGTCCTTGCTCAGCTTTGCCATGCTGCTGGGGCGGCTGGAGTTCCTGACGGTGTTGGTGCTGTTCACGCGGCATTTCTGGCGCCGTTGAGGGTGTCGCCCCGCAGGTCATAGCGCTTCACTGGGAGATCACCCTCCAACGATAATCAGGGTTTACGCGGATAACGGAGACGGGCTGTGCTGACCTTCATCTACCTGGTGGCCATCACGGCCGAAGCCATGTCGGGAGCCCTGGCGGCCGGGCGTCGCAGCATGGACATCTTCGGAGTGGCCGTGGTGGCCTTTGTCACGGCGCTGGGCGGTGGCACGGTGCGCGACATGGTCCTGGGGCACTACCCGATCGGCTGGACGCAGCACCCCACTTACATCTACCTGGTGATCTGTGCGGGCTTGCTGACCATCGTGGTCGCGCCCTACATGCACCGTCTCAAGCGCACCTTCCTGGTCTTGGACGCACTGGGGCTGGTGGCTTTCTCGCTGATCGGCTGCGATGTGGCCTTGCAGATGAACTACCCGGTGGCGGTGGTGATCATGGCGGGCATGATCACCGGCATCTTTGGTGGCATCTTGCGCGATGTGCTGTGCGCGCAGGTGCCGGTGGTGTTCCAGCGTGAGATCTACGCGATCGTGTCGCTGGCGGTGTGCTGCTTGTTTCTCTCGCTGAGGGCGCTGGGCGTCGATCAGGAAATCAACACCCTCATCAGCTTTGCGACAGGCCTGTCACTGCGCCTGGCGGCCATTTACTTCAGCTGGAGCTTGCCGACCTTTGCCTACGACCGTCGCTGGGATTGAGTGGGGCGGGTGCTGCAGGGCGGCACAGGATCACGGCAAGCGCACCGCTGCCAAAGCCTCATAAAACTGCGCCAGGTGGATGCCATCGACCACGCCGTGGTGCGCCTGCACCGCCACGGGCATCACCCAGGTGTCGCCACGGGCCGTGAACTTGCCCAGCGTGATCACCGGGATGTAGGCATAGAGCGGATCGTAGGGGTGGGTGAAGGCGGTGAAGGACAGCCAGGGCACCGTGGTGATGAAGAACATGTGGTGCTTGGCGCCCACGGACAGGTCGGGGGTGAGCTTGACCGCGTCCATGCGGGCCTGGTTTTCGCGGCAGTAGGCGGCGAAGTCGTCCAGGTGCACGCCGTCGCAGAAGGAGAACAGGCCGCCGTCGCGTGCCACGGTGTAGCCGGGGTCGGTGCGGTCGTACTCGTACAGCACGCCGTCGATCACACGCTGGCGAAAGGCTGGCACGGCCTGTACCGCACGAGACACGGCGTAGCTCATGCCCATGAAAAACGAGACGCCCAGGGTCTGGCAGGCCTGCCGGATGGCCGTGACGTCGACCTCGCAGGTGACGCTGAGCTGGGGCAAGCTCCGGTCGGCGAAGGCGCGCAGGATGTCGGCGCGCGGGTAGGTGTCGAGGTCGATCCGGCGGTGCGTGGGAGGCGAGGTCGTCACGGTGAGGCTCTGGCGCGTGAAAGAAGTGGCATTACACCAGGGTTCACATCACAGCTTGCCACCAGAGAAGCAGGGGTGCTGGTATGGGTTAAGGGTTTACCCTAGAATCGCGCCTGTTGTCATTCAAGCTTCCTCATCATGTCGACCGATCCGAACGTCAATCTGAACCTCATGCTGGGGCTGAGCGTGGCGCCGTTGAATGTGGCCCATGCCTATCTCAGCCAGCTGGAGCGGGGTTCGATCCACTCCCTGCAATCGCACGACCGGGCGATGTCGCGGGCCCTCAACACCTTCAACACACTCTGGTTCAACCTGGGCCTGGACGCCGTGAGCGCATCGCGCAACGCGGTGCGCCGCGCCGAGGACCTGGGCCTGCCCCAGCCGCTGTTGTCGGCCACCGACCAGGTGCTGTCGCAACAGGAAGCGTCGCTGCGCGCCACCGCGCGCAAGGTGGTGCGCATCGCCTACGCTTACTGAGCCTCGCGCTGGCGGCGCCGACACCTGACACGGCGCTGTCAAATTCCATCTCTATAAAGCGATCCTTGCCGTTCCAACACGAGAACGGTCAACTGTAAGCACTGGAGATGGATGATGCGATCGCTTTTGAGCATGTCTGCCGCACTCGTTGTGGCGCTGTCCTTGACGGCCTGCGGCACGATGACGAATGAGGCTGCGGTGTCGGCCGAGGGCTTCCCGACACGCACGGCCGATGGCCTGCTGGTGGGCCCCAATGGCATGACCGTGTACACCTATGCCAAGGACGGCAAGAACTCCGGCATGTCGGAGTGCTATGACGAATGCGCCAAGAACTGGCCCCCGCTGACCGTGGCGCCGGGCACCGTGGCCACCAAGGAATTTCCGCTGATCATCCGCATGGATGGCACCCGTCAGGTGACCCTGGAGGGCCAGCCCCTGTACTACTACGCCAAGGACACCCAGCGTGGCGAGACCACCGGTGACGGTCGCGGCGAAGGCGCCTGGAAACTCAACCGCCGCTGATCGGACACCATCGCGGCAACACGAGGCGTCGCTCCGCGCGGTGTCTCCTCAGTGGGTCGGACGAGTCCATCGTCCGACCCATTTTTTCATCTCGCTCACCCACAGGACGGCGCTTCCCATCGCGAGGCAGAACAGCCACTGGTCGAGGCTCAGCGGCACGGTCCCGAACGCGACATGCAGCACCGGCAGGTGCACCACCGCGATCTGCAACAGGGCGGACAGTCCCACTGCGCCCCAGAGCCAGGGGTTGACGCAGGCCTGGTGGAAGGCGCTGTGCGTGTCGGAACGGGCGTTGAAGGCGTTGAACAGCTGAGCCAACACCAGCACGGTGAAGGCGGCGGTGCGGGCCAGCTCCAGGCTATCGTGGCCTTCAATGAGGCCGCCAGGCAAATGCCAGTCCAGGGTCAGCAGGGTACACACGGCAATCACCAGGCCGTTGAGCATCACGTCCAGCCACATGCGCAGGTCGATCACCCTCTCGCTCAGGCGACGTGGGGGACGGGCCATCACATCGTCGGTGGGCGGGTCCATGCCCATCGCCAGTGCGGGGCCTGAGTCGGTGATGAGGTTGACCCACAGCAACTGGGTGGCGAGCAGGGGCAGGATCACGCCCTGGCCGTCGTTGAGCAGGCCCAGCCACTGGGCGGCGACCACGCCCAGGAACACCGTGAGCACCTCGCCCATGTTGGACGACAGCAGGTAGCGCAGGAACTTGCGGATGTTGTCGAAGATGGCGCGCCCCTCGCGCACGGCGTCGACGATGGTGGCGAAGTTGTCATCGGCCAGGATCATCTTGGCCGCTTCCTTGCTCACCTCGGTGCCGGTGATGCCCATCGCGATGCCGATGTCGGCGGCCTTGAGCGCCGGGGCGTCGTTGACGCCATCACCCGTCATCGCGACGATCTGTCCCTGCGCTTGCAAGGCATCGACGATGCGCAGCTTGTGTGCCGGGGCCACACGGGCAAAGACCGAGGTGGTGCGCACGGCTTCGGCCCAGCCGGCATCGTCCAGCGCATCGAGCTCAATGCCCGTGAGGGCGCGGGCGCCGGGTTCGACCAGGCCCAGATCGGTGGCGATGCGCTCGGCGGTGCGCGGGTGGTCGCCGGTGATCATGATGACCCGGATGCCGGCACGCCGCGCCTC
The DNA here is from genome assembly GCF_034003525.1 of Aquabacterium sp. Taxonomy (GTDB): domain Bacteria; phylum Pseudomonadota; class Gammaproteobacteria; order Burkholderiales; family Burkholderiaceae_C; genus Aquabacterium. The sequence goes on along the minus strand of NZ_JAVEYN010000002.1, from coordinate 24,193 downwards.
CGCAATGGCTTCGCCGGCTTCCTCACGGGGCGGGTCGATGATGCCGGCGGTGCCCACGAAGATCAGCTGCTCTTCCAGTGCATGACCGGCTTGCAGATCCTCATCTGCGGCAATGGGGCGGTAGGCCACCGCCAGCGTACGCAGCGCCGCCTGGGAGAGCTCCTCGACCTGCGCCAGGGCCTGGGCGCGTCGCTCGGGCGTCAACGGCTCGATCGCCTTGCCCACGCGCAGGTGGGTGCAGCGCGCCAGCAGCACATCGGGCGCGCCCTTGCACACGAGTACGGGGGCGTTGCCCTGCTCCCGGTCACGGGCCAGCACGGACATCATCTTGCGGTCCGAGGTGAAGGGCACCTCGCTGATGCGCTCGAAGCGGGCATCTCGCTGCGCCTGTGCGCCCAGCTTGTGTTCGGCCACCAGGAAGGCCGCTTCGGTGGGGTCGCCCTGGATCTCCCACTCTCCGGTGGGCGTCTGGCGCAGGTCGGCGTTGCCGGCCAGGCTGCCCCCGCTGAGCAGGGCGATGTGCTCGCTGTGCACGTCGCCCTCGGTCAGTGCCTGACCCTGGTGCTGTACCTCGCCAGTGGGCGCATAGCCGACGCCTGTGACCTGGGTGTGGCCTGAGGCGGTCATGCCGCGCTGCAAGGTCATCTCCGAGCGGGTGAGGGTGCCAGTCTTGTCGGTGCAGATGACCGAGGCCGAACCCAGGGTCTCGACCGAGGAGAGGTGTTTGACGATGGCCTGGCGGCGCGCCATGCGCTGCACCCCGATGGCCAGCACCATGGACAAGATGGCGGGCAGGCCTTCGGGCACGGCGGCCACAGCCAGCGACACGCCCAGCATCATCACGGAGACCAGGGAGGCGACCGTGTGCACCTCGGTGACCAGCAGCACCGAGCCCACCACCAGGACGCAGATCATGATCACCGCCAGACCCAGCATCTGGCCGACCCGGCGGATCTCCTTTTGCAGCGGGGTCGCGTCCTGCCGGGTTTCGGCCAGCAGGTGAGCGATGGCGCCCATCTGCGTGGCCATGCCGGTGGCGGTGACAATGGCCAGACCCGTGCCTTGCGCCACGGCTGTGCCCTTGAAGACCATGTTGCGCTGATCGGCCACCGCTGCCGGGGCGACCAGGGTGGCGGCGTCTTTGAGCACCGCTTCGCTCTCGCCGGTGAGCGAGGCTTCCTGTACACGCAGCGCGGCGGCGCGCACCAGGCGCGCGTCGGCGCCCACGGCATCGCCCTCGCTCAGCACCAGCAGGTCGCCGCACACGAGGGTGGCGCTGGGCACCCGCGTCAGTTGGCCGTCGCGCATCACCGCCGAGGTGGCTTCGACCATGCGAGCCAGTGCCGCCGCCGCGTCGGCCGCCTTGGCCTCTTGCACATAGCCCAGGATGCCGTTGAGCACCACGATCACGGCGATGACCACGGCGTCCACCGGCCAGCCCACGCGGCCTTCGATGACCCAGGCGAGCAGGGTGACCACCACGGCGGCCATCAGCAGGTAGATGAGGGGGTCTTGAAACTGCTTGAGCAGGCGGCGCCACGCCGGGGGCGGGGGCGTGGTGCGCAACTGGTTGGGGCCGTCCTGCGACAGGCGACGGACCGCCTCCTGGGCACTCAGGCCACGGACAGGGTCGGTCTGCAGGGCATTGGCCACGGCATCAGCCGTTTGCAGGGGCGCGTTCAGGGAGGTGGGGCTGGCGGCCATGTGATCGTTTCTTCAGGGAGCAAGCGTACGGCATGCGCCTCAGGGCCGCACCATACCGCTGTCCTGTGACTCAGGCGCGTGGCGTGAACGAAATTACCTGTCCACCCAGCGGCGGCTGGCCAGGCGTCACCAGGTCGGCCAGCGTGACCCCGTCGAGCACCGCCAAGTACTGGGCCATCGCGTCTTTCAGCGTGCGCTTGAGCAGACACAGACCATCGAGCCGGCAGGTGTTCAGGCTCGCGTCAAAGCATTCCACCAGATTGAAGTCTGTTTCGGTCTGACGCACCACGGTGCCCAGCACGATCTGTTCGGCGGGCTTGAGCAGGCGCAGTCCGCCGCCGCGTCCGCGGGTCGTTTCCAGCCAGCCGTTGGCGGCCAGGGTCATCGCGATCTTGGTCAGGTGGCTGCGCGAAATCCCATGCGCCAGCGCGATCTCGCTGATCGTGGGCGGGGTGGGGCGGCTTTCGGTGGCGGCACAGTACATCAGTACCCGCAAGCTGTAGTCGGTCCACTGGGTCAATCGCATGACGTGAGTGTGGCACCACAAAAAGATTCACACAAGATGAATCTTCTGTGTTTAGAATATGCACACACGATGAACCTTTAAGGACTCCCCATGCACGCACCTCACACCCTGGCGCCCGCCACCCCCACCTCGGCCGACCTGGCCCATCAATCGCTGGGGGAGATCGCCGTGGCCCTGCCCGGCGCCACCGCCGTGTTCCGTCGCCTCAAGCTGGACTTCTGCTGCGGCGGTCAGGTGCGCCTGGCCGAGGCCTGTGCCGCCAAGGGCCTGGACGCCGATGCCTTGGTGAGCGAGCTGAAGGCCCTGGTGCGCGACGACGTGGCGCCGACCACCCCGGATCCCTCGGCTCTGGTCGACCACATCGTGTCGCGCTACCACGAGGTGCACCGCGCCCAGTTGCCTGAACTGATCCGCATGGCCCGCCGCGTCGAGGCCGTGCACCGCGACCACCCGCACGTGCCCGCCGGCCTGGCCGACCACCTCGAGCGCATGAACGAGGAGCTGTGCGAGCACATGGCCAAGGAAGAAGGGGTGCTGTTTCCCATGCTCAAGGCAGGTGGCCACCCCATGGTGGGGCAGCCCATTGCCATGATGCGCCACGAGCACGTCGACCACGGTGAGCACCTCGCCCGCCTGGTCGAGCTGACCGACGAACACGCGCCGCCTCAGGGCGCCTGCAACACCTGGCGTGCGCTGTTCGCCGGCACCGCTCAGCTGGCCGACGACCTCATCCAGCACATCCACCTGGAAAACAATGTGCTGTTCCCGGCGTTCGAAGGGGCGGCCCGCTGACGCTGAGGCTGACGGCGACGGATGGACCGGAGGGCGACAGAGTGCTCAACTTGTCGCCCTCCGGACCTTCTGGTTTTTGCGGGTGACAGGTAAAATGCGGGTACTCCCTTTGCATGTCAGGGTCATGACCGTGCAACACCCAAGAGAACACGATGATCTTTGGAAAACTGCTGCCCCGTGAGGGCAATTTTTTTGAGCTGTTCAACCAGCACGCTCAACACACGGTCACGGCTGCTCACGCCTTTGCCGAACTCGTCAAACACTACGCCGACCCGGCCTTGCGTGAACGCCACAACCGCGCTGTCGACGATGCCGAGGGGGCCGCTGACAAAGTGACGCTGGAAGTCAACCGCCTGCTGCACCAGACCTTCATCACCCCGATCGACCGTGAGCAGATCCACTCGCTGATCAACACGATGGACGACGTGGCCGACCTGCTGCAGGACGCCGCCGAGGCCATGGCGCTGTACGACATCCGCGCCATGACCGACCACATCGAGCGCCTGACCGACCTGTGCGTGCGCTGCGTCGAGCGCGTCAAGACCGCTGTGGGTTTGCTGCACCAGGTGGGCCAGCCAGTCTCGGCCGAGTCCGCCCTGAAGACCTGCGCCGAAATCGACCAGCTCGAAGGCGAGGCCGACAAGGTGCTGCACACCGCCATGAGCAAGCTCTTCCGTGAAGAGCCCGATGTGCGTGAAGTCATCAAGCTCAAAGCCATCTATGAACTGCTGGAGACCGTCACCGACAAGTGCGACGACGTGGCCAAGCTCGTCGAGGGCGTGATCCTCGAAAACTCCTGATCCGAGAGGCCTGACCATGGCAACCATGCAGGTGGCTCTCTGGGTCATCATCTTCCTGGTCGCGCTGGCGCTGGTGTTCGACTTCATGAACGGCTTCCACGACGCCGCGAACTCGATCGCCACCGTGGTCTCGACCGGCGTGCTCCGACCGGGGCAGGCGGTGGTCTTTGCCGCCTTCTTCAACTTCGTCGCCATCTTCGTCTTTCACCTCAGTGTGGCGGCGACCGTGGGCAAGGGGATTGCGGCCCCTGGCGTGGTGGACGTCTATGCGGTGTTTGGCGCCTTGTGCGGCGCCATCACCTGGAACGTCATCACCTGGTACTACGGCATCCCCAGCAGCTCCTCGCATGCCCTGATCGGTGGCATCGTGGGCGCCGTGCTGGCCAAGGCGGGCACCGGTGCTCTGATCACCACCGGCATCCTGCGCACCGTGGCCTTCATCTTCGTGTCGCCGCTGCTCGGTTTCGTGCTCGGCTCGCTGATGATGGTGGCCGTGGCCTGGATCTGCCGCCGCACCGCGCCGGCGCGGGTGGATCGCTGGTTCCGTCGCCTGCAACTGGTGTCGGCCGGGGCCTACAGCCTGGGTCACGGCGGCAACGATGCGCAAAAGACCATCGGCATCATCTGGATGCTGCTGCTGGCGACCGGGTATGCATCCACGGCGGACACGAGCCCGCCCACCTGGACCATCGTGGCCTGCTATGCCGCCATCGGCATCGGCACCATGTTGGGTGGTTGGCGCATCGTCAAGACCATGGGCCAGCGCATCACCAAGCTCAAGCCAGTGGGCGGCTTCTGTGCCGAAACAGGCGGCGCGTTGACGCTGTTCATCGCGACCGGTCTGGGCATCCCGGTGTCTACCACCCATACCATCACCGGCGCCATCGTCGGGGTGGGTTCGGTGCAGCGCGCCAGTGCAGTGCGCTGGGGGGTGGCCGGCAACATCGTCTGGGCTTGGGTGCTCACCATCCCGGCTTCGGGTCTGGTGGCGGCCTTGGCTTACGGCGTCAGTCGCATGCTGTTCTGATCCAGCGGGGCGGTATCCGCCCCGTCTCTGGCCCAGCGTGCGGGTGTCTGGTCCGCTACCGGGCTCACTCTCCCTGTCAACAAAAAGGCGCCCACCTCGTCAGAGGGGGCGCCTTTTCCATGGCGCGGGAAGCTCTCAGCGCTTCAGGGCTGTGCCACGGTCGCGATGAGCATATAGATGCCGGCGGCCATCAGGGCCGAGGCCGGCACGGTGATGATCCACGCGGCGGCAATCTTGAATACCGCCGAGCGTTTGACCAACTCATGGCGGTACACCTTGCGCATCTGCTTGCGCTCGGACTTCGTCAACTGAGCTTCGGCGGTCTTGGCCTTCAACTGCTCGAGCATGGTGCGCTTTTGCTTGATGTCGGCCTTCGCGAAGTCATTCAGGTAGCGCGACACCATTTCCTTGTCGTCCCCCGAGTGGTGGCTCTTGATCTCTTCGAGCATTTGCGAATAGTTCGTCTTGATGAACTCGCGCAGGAAGCCCACTCCGAACACCCCGCCTAGCGCAATGTGGGTCGAGCTCACCGGCAGTCCCATCTGTGAGGCGATGATCACCGTCACCGCGGCCGACATGGCGATGCTGAAGGCCCGCATCTGGTCCAGCTCGGTGATCTCTCCGCCCACCGTGCGGATCAGCTTGGGGCCGTACAGGGCCAGGCCCAGCGCAATGCCCAAGGCACCCACCATCATCACCCACAGCGGGATGCCGGCGCTGTCTGCCACCTGGTGGCTGCTGTTGAGGACGATGTCGGTGATGGCGGCCAGCGGCCCGATGGCATTGGCCACATCGTTGGCGCCGTGGGCGAAGCTCAGCAGGGCGGCCGCGCAGATCAGGGGCAGCGTGAACAGCGCGTTGATGCTGGCCTTGTCGTTGTTCAGGCTGGGCGCACGGCGGCGAATCGAGGCGCGCATCAGCGCCCAGGTCAGCACACCAATGGCCAGGCCCACCAGCGAGGCCGTCAGGAAGTCGGTCTTCCAGACCTTGTTGAGGCCCTTGAGGATCACGTAGGTCGAGAACGCGAAGGCCATCAGGCCGATCAGCAAGGGCACGGTGCGCTGCGCGGCGCCCACCATGTCGGCCTTGTAGGTGATGGCGCGCTTGATCCAGAGCAGGAAGCCGGCGGCCACCAAGCCGCCCAGCACGGGCGAGATCACCCAGCTGGCCACGATGCCGCTCATGGTGCCCCAGTTGGCCGCATCCAGCCCGCCCGCCATCACGCCTGCGCCCAACACCGCGCCCACGATGGAGTGGGTGGTGGACACCGGCGCACCGATGGCCGTCGCAAAGTTGAGCCACAGGGCCCCTGCCAGCAAGGCCGAGGTCATGACCCAGATGAAGCGGCTGCTGTCTGTGATGGCCTCGGGCTTGATGATGCCGCCACGGATGGTGGAGACCACATCGCCCCCCGCGATCAGGGCGCCGGCCACCTCGAAAACGGCCGCCAGGATGATGGCGCCCGTCATGGTGATGGAGCGCGAACCCACGGCCGGCCCGACGTTGTTGGCCACGTCGTTGGCGCCAATGTTCATGGCCATGTAGCCACCGATCATGGCGGCCATCACCAGCATGAGGCCCTGCGGCCCCTTGGCCCCGATGCCCAGCGCCGCATACAACATGACGCAGACCACGAAAATCAGGCCGAGGCCCAGGCGGAAGAACTCCTTGCGTCCGCTCTTGGTGGCTTTCTCGATTTCTGCAAAGTCTTTGAGTTGCATGGGGGAGGGGGATTGCTGTAAACCCTCTATTGTGACAAATCTATGGCAGCGGCGGTTCACACATCTTTACCCCTCACGCACACACAGTTCACGCCCCGGGCGCACCATGAACTCATTCCCCATCCTATTGAAGGAGTGATGACCATGACACACCGTACCCCCACCGCTCAGCTGTCTTCTCAACCCCTGCGTCGCCTGTGGAGCCTGGGCAGTGTGCTGCTCATCGGGGCTGCCGCTGCGGCCTTCAGTGTCACGGCGCTGGCGGGCGGTCACCGTGGCCACCATGGTGAGCACGGCCCTCAGGGCGCCCGTCATGGCGAGGCCTGTATGTACGAAGGGCACATGGGCCACCAGGGGGGCAAGCACATGATGGGCAGCGCCCGTCACCTCGACCGCCTGCTGGGAGATGCCAAGCTCACCGATGCCCAGCGCACTCAGATCCGTGACATCCAGAACAAGGCACATGCCGACCTGCAGGCCCTGCACACCCAGGATCGCGCGCCGATGGCACACGGCCTGTCGCTGCTGAGCGAAGCCAAGCCCGACGCCGCTGCGGCAGAAAAGGCCCGTCAGCAAATGCTGGCACGCCATGACAAGGCCAGCCAGCGCATGCTCCAGGCCCAGCTCGACATCGCCAATGTCTTGACCCCGGCCCAGCGCGCCCAGATCGCCACCACGCTGAAGGCCCGTCAGGAGCGCATGAAGGCGCGCCTGAGCGAGCGGGCGGAGCGCCGTGCGGCCCACCAGGCCGCGCGCAGCGCGTCACAGCCGGCTGCTGCGGCCTCGGCATCGCGCTGAGCTGTCCCGTCAGAGCAACCCGGAGCGCGCGACAATGGCAGACATGAGCAATGAGCACATCCTGTTGATCGACGACGACCTGCGCCTGAGCGCCATGGTGGGCGACTACCTGCGCGGTCATGGCTACGAGGTGTCCAATGCCCCCAGCCTGGCCGCCGGCCGGGAGTTGCTGGCCCGTCAGAGCTTTGGTGCGCTGGTGCTCGACCTCATGCTGCCCGATGGTGACGGGCTTGACCTCTGCAAGGAGTTGCGTGCCTCGCCGCGGCACCGGCATCTGCCTTTGCTGATGCTCAGTGCGCGCGGGGAGCCCACCGACCGCATCGTCGGCCTCGAAGTGGGGGCCGACGACTACCTGCCCAAGCCGTTCGAGCCGCGTGAACTGCTGGCCCGCATCCGTGCCTTGCTGCGCCGCGCCGGGCAGTCGTCTGACGACGGCGACGACGTGCTGCGCTACGGCCGACTCGAAGTCGACAATGGCCTGCGCCAGGCCCGCCTGGACGGCCAGTCCTGCGACCTGACGTCGTATCAGTTTGACCTGCTGCTCGTGCTGGCCCAGCATCCGGGCCGCGTCATGAGCCGCGACCAGATCATGGATGCGCTCAAGGGCCACCCGCTGGAAGCCTTCGACCGCTCCATCGACGTCCACATTTCGCGCATCCGAGCCGCCATCGAGGACGACCCCAAAGAGCCGCGCCGCATCCTCACCGTGCGTGGCGTAGGCTATGTCTTCGCCAAGAAGCAGGACGCCGACACCGGGGCCGCATGAAGACGCTGGCGCTGCGCATCTACCTGACCGTCGTCGCGGTCCTGCTGATCTTCGCGCTGATCACCGGCTGGCTGGCCCAGCACAACCTCGAGCACGAGCGCACCCTGGTCCAGAGCCAGTCGGCCTGGACCGAGCGCGCGGCTGCCTGGGGCGAGTTGCTGGAAAACAGCCTGCCGCCGGTCACCGCGCCCGAGGAACTGCAAGCCCAGGTCTTTCTCGACTGGGCAGAGCGTCTGCGCCTGCCAATGGCGCTGGAGTCGCCCGAGGGCGAGCGCATCGCCACTTCCACCTTGTTGCAAGAGCGCCTGCGTCTGGGTGGTGAGAACCGGCCGGTGCTGCACCGCGTTCAGCTCTCTGACGGGCGCAGCCTGTGGATGGCCAAGCGCCTCGCGCGTGGTCCGCGTCAGCATCCGGGAGCCAGCGCTTCCTTGCCGGCGGGGCTGGTGCCACCCGATATGACGCCCGTGCCCATTCAGCCCTGGCTGGAGCCCCTGTCGCCCATGTTGCCCCCCTGGTTGGCCCACGGTGCACCGGCCCTCATCCTGTCCTTGATTCTCTTGTTCGTCGCCGTGGCCGTGAGTGCCTGGCCGGTGGCCCACCACCTCACCCGACGCCTGCAGGCCTTGCGCCGGGGTGTGGAAGTGTTCGGCGCTGGGGAGCTGCATCACCGCGTTGCCGTGGAAGGCCGCGACGAGGTGGCGACCCTGGCGCGCAGTTTCAACGAAGCCGCCCAGCGCATCGAAGACCTGGTCACGTCCAACCGCAGCCTGCTGGCCAACGCCAGCCATGAGCTGCGCTCACCGCTGGCGCGGCTGAAAATGGCCGTGTCCATCATGGCTGACCTGCCACCTGAGCGTGCGGCCCAGATCAAGGATGAAATCCATCAGGACATCCGCGAGCTGGATGCGCTGGTGGAAGAAGTGCTGCTGGCCAGCCGCATCGACGCACGACAAACCATCGATCGCGGTCCGGTGGACCTGGTGGGGCTGATGGTGGAAGAGGCCAGCCGTGTGGGGGCGGAAGTCGATGTGGCCGAAGGCTTTCCGACCCAACCTTACATGGGGGATGATCGCCTGCTGCGCCGCGCGGCACGCAACCTGCTGGAGAACGCACGTCGTTACGGTGGGGCGGATGTTCAGGTGGAACTCAGCCACGACCCCGCCTACATCTTCCTTCGCGTGAAGGACCGGGGCCCCGGTGTGCCCGCCGATCAGCGCGAACGCATTTTCGAGCCCTTCTACCGTCTGCCAGGTCATGCCGAGCATGCCGGCGGCGTGGGCCTGGGGCTCAGCCTGGTGCGCCAGATTGCCGCCAAGCATGGCGGCCAGGCACGCTGCGAAGCCCGCGAGGGCGGGGGCAGCTGTTTCGTGATCCAGCTGCCCAAGACCCCTCCCGGGGTCTGAGCAGCCTGATACCGCAGGGTCAGCCCTTGCGGCCGATGCTCTCGTACACCAAGCCCGCCTTTTGCACGAGGCTGGGTTCGTACAGATTGCGACCGTCGAAGATGGTCGGGGTCTTGAGCGTGGCCTTGATGCGGTCGAAGTCCGGGCTGCGGAATTCCTTCCACTCGGTCACGATCACCAGGGCGTCGGCGCCGTCCAGAGCGGCCATCGGGTTCTCGGCGTAACGCAGGCTGGGCTCATCGCCGAAGATGCGACGGGCTTCGTCCATGGCCACCGGGTCGTAGGCCGTCACGGTGGCGCCGCGCTCGAACAGCTCGGTCAGCACCACGCGGCTGGTGGCTTCGCGCATGTCATCGGTGTTGGGCTTGAAAGCCAGGCCCCACAAGGCAAAGTGCTTGCCCTTGAGGTCTTCTCCAAAGCGGCGCGTCACCTTCTCGACCAGCACATGCTTTTGGCGGTCGTTGGCCGCTTCCACGGCCTTGAGCACCAGCAACTCCTGACCTTCGTCGCTGGCGGTCTTGATCAGCGCCTTGACGTCCTTGGGGAAGCAGCTGCCGCCATAGCCGCAACCGGCATACAGGAAGTGCGTGCCGATGCGGGGGTCGGAGCCGATGCCCACGCGTACCGCTTCGATGTCGGCGCCCATCTTCTCGGCCAGCAAGGCCAGCTCGTTCATGAAGCTGATGCGGGTGGCCAGCATGGCGTTGGCGGCGTACTTGGTCAGCTCGGCGCTGCGCACGTCCATCACCACCAGGCGTTCGTGGTTGCGCTGGAAGGGGGCGTACAGGGCACGCATCAGCAAAATGGCTTGCTCGTCGTCGGCGCCCACCACGATGCGGTCGGGGCGCATGAAGTCCTCCACCGCGGCGCCTTCTTTCAGGAACTCGGGGTTGGAGACCACGGCGAACTGGGCATCGCTGCCGCGCTTGGCCAGCTCGTCCGCCACGGCCGCACGCACCTTGTCGGCCGTGCCCACCGGCACCGTGCTCTTGTCGACGATGACCTTGTAGTCCGTCATCAGGCGGCCGATGTTGCGGGCCGCGGCCAGCACGTACTGCAGGTCGGCCGAGCCATCTTCATCGGGTGGGGTGCCCACGGCGATGAACTGGATGGTGCCGTGGGCCACCGCACGGGCCACATCGGTGGTGAAGTGCAGGCGACCCGCCTTCACATTGCGCGCCACCACTAGGTCCAGGCCCGGTTCGTGGATGGGGATGCCGCCGTTTTCCAGGATCTCGATCTTGCGCGGATCGACGTCCAGGCACAGCACGTCATTGCCCATTTCGGCCAGACAGGCCCCTGTGACCAGGCCGACATAACCGGTGCCAACAACGGAAACTTTCATGATGGGATGCTCTCTTGAATATGAATAGGGGGCGTCGAGCCGAGGCTGGGGCGTGGCGAATCAGGCGTGGTGTCAACCGTGGTACTGACGGTACCAAGCCACAAAGCGGCGCACGCCCTCGCTCAGGTCGACCTGAGGCTGCTGAGCGGTCCACTCGGCCAGGGCGCTGACATCGGCGTAGGTCGCGGCCACGTCACCGGGGGCCATGGGTTGCAGATCCTTCTGCGCCTGAACACCCAGGGCGTCTTCCAAGGTGCCGATGAAATCCAGCAGAGGCACCGGTTCGCTGCGCCCGATGTTGAACACCTTGTACGGCGCCCACGAACCAGCGGCCGAGGGTTCGGTGCGATTGAAGTCGGGGTCGGCCAGCGGCGGGCGGTCGAGCGTGGCCATCACACCGCGCACGATGTCGTCGATGTAGGTGAAGTCACGCTTCATGTGTCCGTGGTTGAACACCTTGATGGGCTCGCCCGCCAGGATGGCGCGGGTGAACAGCATCGGGGCCATGTCCGGGCGACCCCAGGGACCGTAGACCGTGAAAAAGCGCAGACCGGTGGTCGGCAGACCGTACAGATGGCTGTAAGTGTGCGCCATCAGTTCGTTGGCCTTCTTGGTGGCCGCATACAGGCTGACGGGGTGATCGACCGGGTCGGTCTCGGCAAACGGCATCTTGACATTGCCGCCGTACACGCTCGAGCTGCTGGCGTACACCAGGTGCGCGGTGGCGTGGTGGCGGCAGGCCTCCAGGATGTTCACGAAGCCCACCAGATTCGACTGGGCGTAGGCGTGCGGGTTGGTGAGCGAGTAGCGCACGCCGGCTTGCGCCGCCAGGTGCACGACGCCGTCGAAGCGCTCGCGGGTGAACAAGGCCTGCAGGGCCACGTTATCGGCCACATCCATGCGCTCAAAGCGCCAGCGTTCGGCCCCCGCCTGCTGTTGCAGATGGCTCAGCCGGTCCTGCTTGAGTTGCGGGCTGTAGTAATCATTGAGGTTGTCGATGCCGACGACCTCATCCCCCCGTGCCAACAAGGCCTGGGCCACGTGCATGCCGATGAAACCTGCGGCACCGGTGACAAGAAATTTGCGCATGGCCCGTATTGTCCGTCAGGCGCGGGCGTCTCCCCAGCGCAGGCTGGTGCTTTCGTCGCCCTGGTAGGTGGTGTGACCGTGTCGGTCCACACAATATTGGGATGAGGCCACCACCTCGTTGAACACCGTGCCTTCGTTGAGGCGGGTGTATTCGAACAGCACGCTGCGTACCACCTTGCTGCCCTGCCGCAGCAGGCTGCCATGCCCGATCCAGGCGGGGCCTTCGATGGTCACGCCCGGCTCGATGCGGGTGCTGGAGCCGATGTACACCGGTCCGGTGATGTGGACGCTGTCCCAGTCGATGCGGGTGTTCAGCCCCACCCAGACGCCGGGGCGGACCTCGGTGCCGGGCATGTGCATCTGGTTGACCTCACCGCGCAGCACCCGCTGGCACACGGCCCAATAGTCGCTCACCCGACCGATGTCGATCCAGTTGAAGAAGCGGTTTTGGGCGTAGAAGGGCAGGTGCTTCTCGACCAGCAGGGGGAAGAGTTGGCTGCCGATGTCGAATTCCCGACTAGGTGGCACTAGATCCAGCGCGCTGGGCTCGAAAATGTAGATGCCGGTGCTCGCCAAGCGCGAGCGCGCCTCAGAAGGCTTGGGCTTTTCCTGGAAGGACGTGATCCGGCCGTCGGGGTCGGCCACGACAATGCCGTAGTTCTGGACCTGGTCTTCGGGTACCTCCAGGGCCACGACGCTGGCCATCGCCTGCTTGGCGTGGTGCTCGGCCAAGGCGGCTTCGATGTCCAGGTCGATGATGGCGTCGCCGCACAGTACCAGGGTGGTTTCGTCAAAAAAGCCGCTGAAATCCTGGATGCGGCGCATGCCGCCGGCCGAACCCACGGGGCGGGGCACGATTTCGCCGTGTTCCCGCACGCCTTCGTAGGCGTAGCCGATCTGCACGCCCCAGCGGTGGCCGTCGCCAAAGTAGTTTTCGATCTTCCAGTGGTTGAAGGCCACGTTGATCATGATCTCCTTGATCCCGTGATGCGCCAGGTGCTCGATGATGTACTCGAGCACGGGCTTGCCCAGGATGGGCACCATCGGCTTGGGCGTCTGCTTGGTCAGAGGGCGCACCCGGGTTCCTTGCCCGGCTGCCAGGATCATTGCTTTGGCCATGTGGACTTCTTCACGCGTGTGGCGTTGCTGGTGTAGCCGTACATGATGCAGCAAATGAATTGAGGCGCAGTGACGATCGGGTGGCGAGTCCCCCGTTGGAGGGGCCCCGAGGCCGTCTACGTCACCGTGAAGAGGGGTGTCTCCTTGCATAATCTGCCCCATTTCTCGTTCCAGGACCCAGGATGATTCTCATCACAGGCGGCGCCGGCTTCATCGGCGGCAATTTCGTGCACCACTGGTTTGAGCGCTGTGCGCGCCTGGGCTTGCCCGAAGAGCCCGTGGTGGTCTTCGACAAGCTGACCTATGCGGGCAACCCCCATACCATCGGCGAGCATCTGCAGGCCGATCGTGCCACTCTGGTGCAGGCTGACATTGCCGACCGCGAGGCTGTGCGCCAGGCGCTGGCCACCCACCGTCCGCGCGCCATCCTGCACTTTGCGGCTGAAAGCCATGTGGACCGCTCCATCCACGGCCCGGGCGAGTTCATCCACACCAATATGGTGGGCACCTTCAGCCTGCTCGAAGAGGCGCGGGCCTACTGGGGTGGCCTAGAGGGGGCGGACAAGGAGGCCTTTCGCTTCCTGCACGTCTCCACCGACGAGGTCTACGGTTCGCTCAGCGACACCGATCCAGCCTTCAGCGAAACCACGCCCTACGCGCCCAACAGCCCATACTCGGCCAGCAAGGCCGGCAGCGACCACCTGGTGCGGGCCTACCATCACACCTACGGCTTCCCCACGCTGACGACCAACTGCAGTAACAACTACGGGCCGTACCACTTCCCGGAAAAACTCATCCCGCTGATGATCCTCAACGCGCTGGATGGCAAGCCGCTGCCGGTCTACGGCGACGGCCTCAACATCCGCGACTGGCTGTATGTGCGTGATCACTGCGAGGCGATCTGCCAGGTGCTGAAGAAGGGCCGCCTGGGCGAAACCTACAACGTCGGCGGTATCAACGAGATCAAGAACATCGACGTGGTGACCACCATCTGTCGCAAGCTCGACGCCCTGCGTCCGCGCGCCGATGGCCAGCCCTACGAGAGCCTGATCACCTATGTGAAGGATCGCCCGGGACACGACCGCCGCTATGCGATCGACCCGACCAAGATTCAGCGTGAGATTGGCTGGAAGCCGGCGGAGACCTTTGAGTCGGGCATCAACAAGACGGTGCAGTGGTTCCTCGATAACACGGCATGGGTCGACACCGTGCGCTCGGGTGCCTACCGCGACTGGATCGCCCGGAACTACGCGGAGCGCGCATGAACATCCTGCTGTTGGGCAAAGGCGGTCAGGTCGGCTGGGAGTTACAGCGCGCGCTGAGCACCCTGGGTGCCGTGACGGCCCTCGGCCACGACACGCCCGGCCCCGCCGCATGTCCGCACCTGCGGGCCGATTTCAGCCAGCCTGAGCAGGTGGCCGCCCTGGTGCGCGCCGTGCGCCCGGATGTCATCGTCAATGCGGCTGCCCACACTGCCGTGGACAAGGCCGAGAGCGAACCTGAACTGGCCCGTGCCCTCAACGCCACCACACCCGGCCTGATTGCCCGGGAAGCTGTCCGCTTGGGTGCACTGCTGGTGCACTACAGCACCGACTATGTGTTCGATGGCAGTGGCGACCAGCCTCGCAACGAGACGGCGCCCACGGGCCCCTTGAGCGTGTACGGTCAGACCAAGCTGCAAGGCGAGCAGGCCATCCAGGCCAGCGGCTGTCGGCACCTGATCTTCCGCACCAGCTGGGTCTATGCCGCACGTGGCGGCAACTTCGCCAAGACCATGCTGCGCCTGGCATCCGAGCGTGACCAGCTCAAAGTGATTGCCGACCAGATCGGTGCGCCCACCGGGGCCGATCTGTTGGCCGACGTCACGGCCCATGCGATCCGCACGGTGCAGTCGCAGCCGGCGCGCGTCGACCTGCTGGGTTTGTATCACCTGGTGGCCAGCGGTCATACGCACTGGCATGAGTACGCTCGCTTTGTCATCGAATGGGCGCGCAAGCACGGCTTGCCAGTCCGGGTGGCGCCAGACGCTGTCTTGCCCATCACCACGGCCGAGTATCCGATGCCGGCACAGCGCCCGCTCAACTCGCGCCTCGACACCGCCAAAGTCTGCCAAGCCTTCGGGTTGACCTTGCCGCCTTGGCAGCAGGGCGTCGAGCGCATGCTCATTGAAATTTCAGGGAAGTGATTCATCCATGAACCGCAAAGGCATCATCCTCGCGGGGGGCTCCGGCACCCGTCTGCACCCCGCCACCCTGGCCATCAGCAAGCAGTTGCTGCCGGTGTACGACAAGCCCATGGTGTACTACCCGCTCAGCACCCTGATGCTGGCCGGCATCCGCGACATCCTGCTCATCAGCACGCCGCAAGACACGCCGCGCTTCCAGGCGCTTTTTGGCGATGGAAGCCAGTGGGGGTTGAATCTGAGCTACTGCGTGCAGCCTAGCCCGGACGGCTTGGCGCAGGCCTTCATCCTGGGCAAGGACTTTGTCGGCAACCATCCCAGCGCGCTGGTACTGGGTGACAACATTTACTACGGTCACGACCTGCAAGGCCTGCTGCACAACGCCAACAGCCAGCCCTCGGGCGCCAGCGTCTTTGCGTACCACGTGCATGATCCCGAGCGCTACGGCGTGGTCGAGTTCGACGCCCAGCACCGCGCCCTGAGCATCGAAGAAAAGCCCAAAGCGCCCAAGAGCAACTACGCCGTCACCGGCCTGTACTTCTACGACCAGCAGGTGTGCGACATCGCAGCGAACATCCAGCCCAGCCCACGCGGCGAACTGGAGATCACCGACGTCAACGCCGTGTACCTGAAGCAGGGGCAGCTCAGCGTCGAGATCATGGGTCGTGGCTACGCCTGGCTTGACACCGGCACGCACGACAGTCTGCTCGAGGCTGGCCAGTTCATCGCCACGCTGGAAAAGCGCCAGGGCCTCAAGGTGGCATGCCTGGAAGAAATCGCCTACCGTTCGGGCTGGATCACGGCCGAGCAGGTCGAGAAGCTGGCCCAGCCCATGCTGAAGAGCGGCTACGGCCAGTACCTGCTGAAGGTCCTGCGCGACCAGGTTTTCTGAGACACCATGAAACTCATTCCCACTCGCATCCCTGACGTTGTCATCGTCGAGCCGGCCGTGTTCGGCGACGACCGTGGCTGGTTCATGGAAAGCTACCACCACGGCAAGTTCGTCTCAGCCTTGGCCGAGTTGGGCCTGCCCGCGCCGCGTCCCTTCGTTCAGGACAACCACTCCTGCAGCAAGGCGGGGGTGTTGCGTGGTCTGCACTATCAGTTGCCGCCCCACCCGCAAGGCAAGCTGGTACGCGTGACCCAGGGCGCCGCGTTTGACGTGGCCGTGGACATCCGCAAAGGCTTGCCCACTTATGGGCAGTGGGTGGGCGTCGAACTGTCGGCCGAGAACAAACGCCAACTGTGGATCCCCGAGGGTTTTGCACACGGCTTCGTCTCTCTGCAGGACGACACCCATTTCCTCTACAAGACCACTGACGTTTATGCCAAGGACTGCGAGCGTGCCATCGCGTGGAACGACCCGGACATTGGTATCGACTGGCCTTTGAAGGGACAGCAGCCTGAGTTGGCGCCCAAGGATGCCCAGGCACCCAGGTTGTGTGATGCTGAGACGTTCTGATGCGCGGGCGCACCTGATCTGCATGGATGTGCGCGCATGAGCACGCCAGTTTTGAACACGGACCTGCAACCGGCGACGGTGCCCTGGTGGCGCCGCCTCCTCGTTTACGGGGTGTTTGCCCTGTTCGCCGCCTGGTGCATCAAGGCCTTCCACCACGACATCGTGCAGATCGACCTGACGCCGCTGCGTGCGGGCTGGACAGCGGTCGCCATCGCGGCAGCGCTGTCCTTGCTCAACTACGTGCTGCGAGTCTGGCGTTGGCGGCTGTACCTGCAGCGGCTGGGGCACGATCTGCCCTGGGGCTTCGTGTCGCTGACCTTCATGGCAGGTTTTGCCTTCACCCTCTCTCCCGGCAAGCTGGGTGAGATGGTGCGGGCGCGTTACTACCTGCCGCGTGGCATTCCGGTGTCGGCCGTCAGTGGGGCCTTTTTTGTCGAGCGTTTGTTGGACCTGGCCGTGATGATTTTGCTGGCCGTCGCCGTGCTGGCCGAGTTGCAGGCCTACCGCGTGTTCCTGTGGGTGGCCGTGGGCCTCGTGGGGGCGCTGCTGATGGGCGTGGCACTGGTGCCTTGGACCCACGTGGCCGCGCAGTTGATGGCGGTGCACCAAGGCAAGCTGGTCACCGCCTTGCGCCCTCTGGTGAACATGCTGGTCAGCGCCCGTCAGTTTCTGGCGCCTGGTTTGCTGCTGGCTGGCCTGTCGATGGGTCTGGTCGCCTGGGGTGCCGAGGCGGTGGGTCTCAAGCTGGTGGCCGACGTGGTGGCACCGATAGAGCTTTCCATTCCGGCAGCGATGGGCATTTATGCGATTGCCATCATCGTGGGCGCCCTGTCTTTTTTGCCAGGTGGGTTGGGCAGCACCGAGGCCGTGATGGCCGCTTTGCTGTTTGCCCACGGCTACACCATGCCTCAGGCTATCCTCCTGACCCTGGTATGCCGTTTGTTGACCCTGTGGCTGGCCGTGGTGATCGGCTGGCTGTGCGTCTGGGTCCTGCGAGGCCAGACCTCTTCGAATGTGTGAAACATGACCCAAGCTGTGCCTCTGTGCGTGGACCTCGATGGATCGTTGATCCACAGTGATCTGCTGCTGGAATCTTTCCTGTTGCTCATCAAGCAGAACCCGCTGTACGTGTTCATCGCACCGCTGTGGTTGCTGCGAGGCAAAGCCCACCTCAAGGCCCAGATTGCTCGCCGGGTCACCTTGAACGGGGCTGCGTTGCCCTATACCCAACCGTTTGTGGCATGGCTGCGTGCGCAGAAAGCAGCGGGCCGTCCGCTGTGGTTGTGCACCGCCTCGGATGCACGTCTGGCGCAGGCGGTGGCCGATCACCTGGGCATTTTCGATGGCGTGCTCGCCAGCAACGGGCGCACCAACTTGTCAGGACAGAACAAGGCGGCCGAGTTGGTGGCGCGGTTCGGTGAACGCGCCTTCGATTACTGTGGCAACCACCGGGTCGATGTACCCATTTGGGCGAAGGCGCGCTCGGCCATCGTGGTCAATGCGCCCGAGCCTGTCCGTCTGGCCGCATCGCAGGTGGCCGTGGTCAGCCACGTGGTGCCCGCACCGACGGTCGGCGTCAAGGTGGTGCTGAAGGCCTTGCGTGTGCACCAATGGGCCAAGAATGCCCTGATCTTCGTGCCTATGTTGGCCTCGCATCAGATGACCATGGCCACGCTTGGGGCGAGCTTCCTGGCCTTCATCGCGTTCAGCCTGTGTGCGTCCTCGGTGTACCTGCTCAACGACATGCTGGACCTGGAGGCCGACCGCCAGCACCACAGCAAATGCCATCGCCCCTTCGCGGCAGGGCAGTTGAGTTTGTTGTTTGGTCTCACCGTGGCGCCCTTGCTGTTGCTGGTGGCCTTGCTTTTGTCGCTGCCCTTGCCTGTGACCTTCCTGGGCGTCTTGGGTGGCTATTACGTGGCCACGCTGGCCTACTCGTTTGGCATCAAGAAAATCGTGATGGTGGACGTGCTGGCGCTGGCCGGGCTGTACACCATCCGCATCGTTGCTGGCTCGGCCGCAGCCGGGATCCCGCTGTCGTTCTGGCTCCTGATTTTTGCGATTTTCATTTTCCTGAGCCTGGCCATCGTCAAGCGCTATGCCGAACTGCATGCGATGCGCGAACAAGGCAAGCTGACGGCGCAGGGCAGGGGGTATCAGGTGGAAGACCTGAACCTCTTGCAGAGCCTGGGCGCCTCATCGGGTTACCTCAGCATTCTGGTGCTGGCGCTTTATCTGAATTCGCCTGACGTGGCGCAGATGTACCGTCATCCCAAGTTCGCATGGTTGCTGGTGCCCATCATGCTGTACTGGATCAGTCGCATCTGGATGCAGACCTACCGGGGGCGCATGCATGACGACCCGCTGGTCTATGCACTCAAGGACCGGGTCAGCTTGCTGACCGGGGTGGCAGCAGCCATTGCGCTGTACCTGGCGGTGTGACATCGGCATGAGCCCGGTCATTCCTGCGCGCGTGTTCACCTCCTGGGGGCGGGTGCAGCGTGTCGCGCACACGGCTTTGGGGCTGCCCAGTCGCCATTTGGCCTTGCCTTTGCCTGAGGATGACGCCTCGGTGCTGCCTTTCGGGAATGGCCGCAGCTACGGTGACAGCAATCTCAATCCGGGTGGGGCCTTGTTGCTGGCCGGGCAACTGGACCACTTCATCGACTTCGATCCGCGGACCGGCTTGCTGCGCTGCGAGGCGGGGGTGCTCCTGTCCACCATCTTGCGCCTGGTGGTGCCTCAGGGCTGGTTCTTGCCCGTTACGCCCGGCACCCAGTTCGTGACCGTGGGCGGCGCCATCGCCAACGATGTGCATGGCAAGAATCACCATGTGGCAGGGTCCTTTGGCAACCATGTCACGCAATTGGAGTTGTTGCGCTCCGATGGCACGCGTCGGGTGTGCTCTCCCACGCAGCACGCTGACTGGTTTGCGGCCACAGTGGGTGGCTTGGGGCTGACAGGCTTGATCACCTGGGCCGAAATCCAGCTGCGTCGGGTGGTCAATCCTTACATGGACACAGAAACCATCCGGTTCGACAGCCCCGAGGCCTTCTTCGAGTTGAGCCAGGCTTCCGAGCGTGACCATGAGTACACCGTGGCCTGGATCGACTGCGCCTTCACTGGCAAGCGACTGGGACGCGGGCTGTTCAGTCGGGCTAACCATGCGCCGGCGGCCATGGACCTGTCAGTGTTGCCACCGTCCTTGCCCAGTGGCGTTGGCGAGTCGAGTCGACGTGTGCCGTTCACGCCGCCGATCTCCCTGATCAACACGCTGTCGCTCAAGGCCTTCAACACCTTGTACTTCCACAAACAGCGGGCCGAGGTGGTGCGTGTGGCGCAGCATTACCGGCCGTTCTTCTACCCGCTGGATGCCTTGCTGGAGTGGAACCGCATTTACGGCCCACCAGGCTTTCACCAGTACCAGTGTGTGATTCCGCCCGATGACGCCTTGGCGGTCACGCGACGCCTGCTGTACACCATCGCGCACAGCGGGCAAGGCTCTTTCCTGGCGGTCCTCAAGCAGTTTGGCGCACCGCCGTCGCGCGGCATGCTCTCTTTTCCCCAACCCGGCACCACGCTGGCCTTGGACTTCCCCAATGTGGGGCCACGCCTGCATCGCCTGTTCGAAGAGCTGGACCGCATTGTGCTGGCGGCGGGTGGGCGGCTGTACGCCGCCAAGGACGGCCGCATGGGCGCTGCCTTGTTCCAGGCGGGCTACCCGCGCTGGCGTGAATTTGCAAATTATGTGGACCCCCGCTTCAGCTCCGGCTTGTGGCGGCGCGTCTCGGAGACTCCTGCATGAGAAAGATCCTGATCGTTGGCGCCACCTCGGGCATGGCCGAAGCCTGCGCGCGCCTCTGGGCCCAGCGTGGCGACCACCTTTTCCTGGCTGCGCGCAACCCCAGCCAGCTGCAGTCGGTGTGCGACGATCTGCGCGCCCGGGGGGCTGGCCGCTTGGGCCGGCGCGTGTTTGATGCGAACGATTTGTCTGCCCACGCTGCCTTACTCGCCGAGGCGACCGAGACCTTGGGGGGGCTGGACACCGTGTTGATCGCACACGGTACCCTGTCTGATCAGGAGCGGGCGCAACAGGATGTGGCCTATGCGCTGCAGGAAATCCAGACCAATGGCACGTCCGTCGTGTCGCTGATGAGCTTGGCCGGAGAGCAGTTTGCACAGCAAGGCCACGGTGCCATCGCCGTGATCTCGTCGGTGGCCGGAGACCGGGGGCGGCAGAGCAACTACGTCTACGGCAGCGCCAAGGCCTTGGTGAGTGCATTCGCCTCGGGCATGCGCCAGCGTCTGTCCAAGCAGGGTGTGCACGTCATCACCATCAAGCCCGGCTTTGTGAGCACGCCCATGACCGCACATTTGAAGCAGGGCGCACTGTGGGCCCAACCCGAGCAGGTTGCCAAGGACATCACGCGGGCCATCGATCAAGGTCAGCGTGTGGTGTACACGCCTGGCTTCTGGCGCTGGATCATGTTGATCATCTGGCACATTCCCGAGTTTGTGTTTGTGAAGCTCAAACTCTGAGCCATCTCGGGTGCATTGGCATCAGGCGTGGCGCTGCAGGAAATCCTGGTACGCCATCCGGATGCCATCTTCGAGCGTGGTCGTGGCCTCCCACCCGAGTTGCGTCAGGCGTGAAACGTTCATCAACTTGCGCGGCGTGCCGTCTGGCTTGCTTGTGTCGAAGCTCAGGGTTCCTGTGAAACCCAGCACACGTGTCACGGTTTCGGCCAACTCCCGGATGGTCACGTCCGTGCCTGTGCCGATGTTCACCAGCGGGCCGCTGTAGCCTTGCTCCATGAGAAACACGCAGGCATCGGCCAGATCGTCTGCGTACAGAAACTCGCGCATGGGGTTGCCGGTCCCCCAGACCACCAGTTCCCGGTCGCCACGCACCTTGGCTTCGTGCGTTTTGCGGATCAAAGCCGGCAGCACGTGGCTGTTGTTCAGGTCGTAGTTGTCATTGACGCCGTACAGGTTGGTGGGCATCACGCTGATGTAGTCGCGGCCGTACTGTGCGTTGTAGGCCTCGCACATCTTGATGCCCGCGATCTTGGCGATCGCATACGGCTCATTGGTGGGCTCAAGCGGCCCGGTCAGCAAGACATCCTCGCTCATGGGCTGAGGGGCCATTTTCGGGTAGATGCAACTGGAGCCGAGGAACATCAGTTTCTGAATGCCAGCTAGATGGGCGCCGTGTATCAGGTTGGCCTCGATCATCAGGTTCTGATAGATGAAGTCGGCGCGGTACACATTGTTGGCCTGGATGCCGCCGACCTTGGCTGCCGCGATGAACAGGTAATCGGGTCTCTCTGAACGCAGAAAATCATGAACCGCTTGCTGGCTCAGCAAATCGAGCTCTTGTCGTGTTCGGGTGATTACATTCTGATAGCCCGCCCGCTGTAGTCGGCGCACGATGGCGGAGCCCACCATGCCACGGTGTCCGGCGACGAAGATTTTGGCGTTCTGATCCATGATGTGTTGAGGCGAGGAGGGCGGGAATTTGGGTTGAAGATGGGGCGTGCGGTCAGCCCTCTCACTGGCGGCTATCAGGGTTCAGTTTGCCGCGCTCAAACAGCATCGCTTTGAGGGTGCGATACACAAACACCGTGTTGGTGACGGCGTATCGCTTGGCCAGACGACGAGGCTCACTGCACAAGCGATGAAACCACTCCAGCCCCATTTTTTGCATCCAGACGGGGGCGCGTTGGATGGTCCCCGCGTGATAGTCGAATGCAGCACCCACGCCCAGCATCACTGCATTGATTTTGCCGCGATGCTGCGCCATCCAGATCTCTTGCTTGGGGCAGCCCAAGCCGACGAAGAGGACGTGCGCACCTGATTGGTTGATTTGATCGATGTAGGACTGGTCTTCGGCGGGTGTCAGCTCACGAAAAGGGGGGGAGACCATGCCGACCACACTCAGCCGTGGGAACGAGTGGCTGATACGTTCCTTGAGCTTCATGAGCGTGTTCTCACTGCTGCCGTAGAAAAACACCGACTGTCCCAGCTTCTCTGCGGATTCCAGGTAGCGCCATGTCAAATCGGGGCCATTGATCCGTTGCTGTGTTGGGTGGCCACGGTGCCGCAGCACCCACGCAACTGGCGCACCATCGGGCAGGGCCAGATCAGCTTGTGCCACCACTCGCTTGAACACCGGATCTTGGCTGGCAGTCACGACCGAGTGCACATTGCAAAGGGTGACATAGCGAGACTGGTGTTGTCGCCCCCATTCGATGATGCGTGTCAGAGCATCGTCCCAACTCGTCGCGTCTATGTGAGAGTCCAGAACAAGAGTGCCTTGCCGACCGGTGGCGTCATGAGTGTGGGAGGTGGTGTGTGTCGGCATGTGTGCGTGGTCAAGAGGCGATCTTCAGGTGGGGCTGTGGGCGGCGGATTGCCTCAGGCCGCTCCTTGCTGAGGATTCAAGCCGTGGCCCCTCAGGCTCGAAATGATTTTAGGAGTGAAGGGCCTGCGTCACGCTCCGGGAATGTCACTGAATGAAGTTCATGCTTGCGGAGAGGTTATGCGGATGCACCAGGTATGTTGCTTTGTATTTGTTGATTTTGCGTTTCGTGTCAGGGTGTTAACCCGCAAATGTTGCGTCAATGACGCCCTCGATTCGCGTAACCATTTGGTTGCGGGGGGGTAAGGTGTCAGTCTCGGTGATAACCATGGGGTCTGCGGGCTCGTTGGCTCATATCTCTTGTGGTGCTTGTGCGCTGAGGATACGAACCCGTTTTCAGGGGGGTATGGATGTCCCGTGGTGCAGGAACTTCTGCCCACTTATCGGTCACATTACGCTCTGTACATTTCATTTTCACCCGTCTGTCCATGGCTGCTCCCCCTACGTCTGCGCGCGAATCCGGATCAACAGGTCTGGCTGTCGAGGTGACCTATCCCGTGCACGCACTGTTGTGTCTTCTTCTGGGCATTGCTGTGATGTACGTGCCGACCTTCATGCGTCTGGCAGAAACGGTCTGGGCCACGGATGAACAAGGTCATGGACCCTTGATCTTGGCGGCTTGCTCCTGGTTGTTGTGGGATATGCGCGCCAGTTTGTTTGGCGCGCAAGCACGTCCTGCACCGGTGGTCGGCTTTCTGTTGTTGATGGTGGCAGTGCTCACATACGTCGTGGGGCGTTCGCAGCAGGTCATCGAATTGGAGGCCGGATCGTTGCTTCTGACGCTGCCGGCTTGCATGCTTTTGGTCGTCGGCGTGGCAGGTGTTCGTCGTGCCTGGTTTCCGCTGGCGTTTCTGTTCTTCATGGTGCCCCTGCCGGGGGTGCTGGTGCAGGCCATGACCATGCCCCTCAAGAGCGCGGTGTCGGTGGTGGCTGAGCAGATGATGTACTGGGCGGGTTACCCCATTGCACGCACTGGCGTGACCCTGACTGTGGGCCAATACCAGTTGTTGGTGGCCGATGCCTGCTCAGGCTTGAACT
>NZ_JAVEYN010000001.1:0-322725 GCF_034003525.1 Aquabacterium sp. | reverse complement strand
CCTCGACAGCCGCGCCCGTCTGGGCTTCCCGATGGCCCCCAAGGCCTGGGCTGACGAAGTCATCGAACAACTGAACAAGAAAGCAGCCTGAGCATGAGCACCGCCAACCTCCTGGTTGTATTGTTTGTAGAAGAGCTGCCCCCCAAAGCACTCAAGAAGCTGGGCGAGTCCTTCGCCACGGTGCTGGCCGACAGCCTCAAGGTCCAGGGTCTGGCCCCGGCCGAGGCCGTGGTCACGCCGTTTGCGTCGCCGCGCCGCCTGGCCGTGCACGTGACCTCGGTGGCCGCCAAGGCCGCCGACCAGGCCGTGCAGCAAAAGCTGATGCCGGTGAGCGTGGCGCTGGACGCCAACGGTCAGGCCACGCCGGCCCTGCTCAAGAAGCTGTCGTCGATGGGCCTGGGTGCCGAAGCAGTGCCGCAACTCAAGCGCGCCCCCGATGGCAAGGCCGAGGCCTTGTTCCTGGACAGCATCAAGCCTGGCGCCACCCTGGCCGAGGGGCTGCAGAAGGCCCTGGATGACAGCCTGGCCAAGCTGCCGATCCCCAAGGTCATGACCTACCAGTTGGAGCAAGGCGAAGGCGTCGGCTTCCAGCCTGGCTGGACCAGCGTGAACTTTGTGCGTCCGGCCCATGGCCTGGTCGCGCTGCATGGCGAGCAGGAAGTGCCGCTGTCGGTGCTGGGCCTGAAATCGGGTCGCGCCACACAGGGCCATCGGTTTGAAGCCCGGGTCAGCCCCGTCATCCTGAAGACCGCCGACACCTACGCCGAGCAACTGCAGCACGAAGGGGCCGTGATCGCCAGCTTCGCCGAGCGCCGTGCCGAGATCGTGCGTCAGTTGAACGCCGCGGCGGCCCAGGCGGGGAACGGCCTGCAACCGATCGAAGACGAAGCCCTGCTGGACGAAGTGACGGCTCTGGTCGAGCGCCCGAACGTGCTGACCGGTCGTTTCGAACAGGCTTTCCTCGATGTGCCGCAAGAGTGCCTGATCCTGACGATGAAGGCCAACCAGAAGTACTTCCCGCTGCTGGACGCCTCGGGCAAGCTGAGCAACCAGTTCCTGATCGTCAGCAACATCAGCCCGGCCGACCCGAGCGCGGTGATTGGGGGCAACGAGCGCGTGGTGCGCCCGCGTCTGGCCGACGCCAAGTTCTTCTTCGACCAGGACCGCAAGAAGACCTTGGAGTCCCGCGTGCCGGGCCTCAACAAGGTCGTCTACCACGGCAAGCTGGGCACCCAAGGGGAGCGTGCTGAGCGCGTGCGCGCGATTGCGCACGCCATCGTCAGCCAGCTGCGCCTGGGGACGCTGCCTTACACGGTCGATGTCAAGGACCACTTTGACGTGCTCGACAGCAAGGCCCAACAGGCTGCGTTGCTGGCCAAGACCGACCTGCTGACCGACATGGTGGGTGAGTTCCCCGAACTGCAGGGCATCATGGGCGGCTACTACGCCCGCCACGAAGGCCTGCGTGACGGCGTGGCGATTGCCATCGAAGACCACTACAAACCCCGCTTTGCCGGCGATGCGCTGCCTCGCAACAACACGGGTACCGTCGTGGCGCTGGCCGACAAGCTCGAAACCCTGGTGGGCCTGTTCGGCATCGGTCAGTTGCCCACGGGCGACAAGGACCCGTTCGCGCTGCGTCGCCATGCGCTGGGCGTGATCCGCATCCTGATCGAAAAGAACCTGCCGCTGGAGTTGCCGGCCCTCATCGAAGCCGTGCTGCCGCCTTTTGGCGAGCTGATCAGCAACCCGGCCGAGCACCTCCTGGTGTTCTTCTCAGACCGCCTGGCCGTGTCGCTGCGCGAACAGGGCTACAGTGCCCAGGAAGTCGATGCCGTTCTGGCGCTGCAACCGGCCCGTCTGGGCGAGGTGCCGCGTCGCCTGGCGGCCGTGCGTGCGTTTGCCGCACTGCCCGAAGCGACCGCGCTGGCTGCGGCCAACAAGCGCGTGGGCAACATCCTCAAGAAGGCCGACACCGCGGTCGAGGCCAAGGTGGACGAGGCCCTGCTGCAGGAAGCCGCCGAGAAGGCACTGTATGCGGCGCTGCAGACCGTGGCACCTGCGGCCCAGGCCGCGTTCGAGCAGGGCGACTACACCGCGTCTCTGCAGGCGCTGGCGGCGCTGCGCACGCCGGTGGACGCCTTCTTCGACAGCGTCATGGTCAATGCGGACGATGCAGCCCTCAAGGCCAACCGCCTGGGCTTGCTGGCCACGCTGCACCAGGCCATGAACCAGGTCGCCGATCTGTCCAGACTGGCGGCTTGATCTGAGCGGTCGCAGCCACCATCACCCCGGAGAGGCCATGAAACTCGTCATCCTCGACCGCGACGGCACCATCAACCACGAACGGGAGGACTACATCAAGTCGCCCGAGGAGTGGGTGCCTTTGCCCGGGGCGCTGGAGGCCATCGCGCGCTTGAATCACGCGGGCTGGCACGTGGTCGTGGCCACCAACCAGTCCGGCATTGGCCGGGGTTTGTTCGACATGGTGGCGCTCAACGCCATGCATGCCAAGATGAACCAGTTGCTGGCGAAGGTCGGCGGGCGCGTTGAGGCGGTGTTCTTCTGTCCGCACACGCCTGAAGATCACTGCACTTGTCGCAAACCCATGCCGGGCCTGTTCCAGATGATCGGCCAGCGTTTTGGGCGCAGCCTCGATGGGGTGCCCATGGTGGGTGACCTGCCTCGCGATGTGCTGGCGGCGCAGTCTGTGGGGTGTGAGCCCCATCTGGTGCGGACCGGCCAGGCGGCCACCATGCCCGAGTCGGAGTTGCAGGCCTTGCGTCAACAGGTTGCGGGCCTGACCATTCACCCCAACCTCTCAGCCTTTGCCGACTATCTCATCTTGCGCGAGCAGCGTGTGCAGGGCGAGGACGGTCCTGTGACCACGCACACCGGAGAGATCAGTTGACCCTCGGTCACCCCGATCAACTGGGCTTGTGGGGTGACGGTGCCCCCCCCGACCGGACCGAGGATGCGGCGCTGTTGGCGCCGTCGCATGAGCAGCACGCGGTGGCGCAGTTCCGGCATCCGCAGGCGGAGCGCGAGATCGTGTTGGGCAAGGCGGTGGTGGCGTATGCCGTGCAGCGGGCCCGCCGGCGCAGCATCGGCATGGTCGTCGGGGTTGAAGGGTTGACAGTGCGGGCGCCCCGCTGGGTGGCCTGGGCCGACATTGAAACGGCCTTGCGCGCCAAGGAGCGCTGGATCTGCAAGAAGCTGGGCGAGCAGCGCGAGCGCGCGCATCGCCAGCAGGCCGCCCGCATCGATTGGTGCGAGGGGGCGAGTGTGCCCTTTCTGGGCGAATCGCTCGTCGTGGTGCTGGAGCCAGGCTTGAAAACGCCGGTTCTGAGAGAAGGGCATGCCCTGCAGGCCGGTTTGCCCGGCGTGGCACAGCGTGCCCTGCATGTGGGCTTGCCGCAGGATGCCCCGCCCGAGAAGATCCGCGATGCGGTGCTGGCCTGGATGCGTCACCACGCGCGGGCCCATTTCAGCGCGCGGGTGCAGCACTATGCGGAGCGATTGCAGGTGCGGGTCACCCGCATCACCTTGTCCTCGGCGCGCACGCGCTGGGGCAGTGCCAGTGCCGATGGCTCCATTCGCCTGCACTGGCGCCTCGTCCATTTCAGCCCGGCCATCATCGACTATGTGGTCGCCCACGAACTTGCCCACCTGCACGAGATGAACCACAGCCCGCGCTTTTGGGCCGTGGTGCGCTCCGTCATGCCCGACTATGAAGGCGTGCGCGAGCAGTTGCGCCATGTCGTCATGCCGGACTGAGCCGGCTCACGCCTCAGACCGCTTCGAAGCGCCAGACCCCATCGCTGTCCTGCCCGCGTCGCAGCTGGCCCAGGTGCCAGAGGTGATTGAGGTGGGCCACCGCTTCGCCCATCGCAAACGTCGTCTGGTGCAGGTCTAGGTGACGCTGGAACAGGATGGGCAGCATGTCGGCCGCGCTGCAGGGGCGCTGGTGGCAGGCCGTGAGCACGTCGTGCAGTCGGTCTCGGTGGTGTTCCTTGAGCTGCTGGATGCGGGTGTGGATGCCAGTGAACGGCAGGCCGTGCGAGGGCAGGGCCAGAGTGTCGGCAGGCAAGGCCGTCATGCGATCGAGCGAGGCCAGGAACAGGCCCAGCGCATCGGCTTCAGGCTCCATGTCGGTCACGCTCACGTTGGTCGAAATGCGCGGCAGCAGCATGTCGCCCGAGATCAGCAGGCCATCGCGCTCGTTGTACAGCGCCATGTGCTCGGGCGCATGGCCGTAGCCGGCCAGACATTGCCAGCTGCGCTCGCCGATCTGTAGCTGCATGCCGTCCATCAGGCGACGATAGGTGTAGGGCACGCTCGGCACCATCGAGGCGTAATAGCCGCCGCGCTCGCGGATCTTGGCCATGCCGTCGGGATGGTTGAGCCCATGGCTTTCAAAGTAGTCGGCAGCCCGGTCGCCGCCGTAGCCGGTGGTCTCGCGGCAGGCGAGGGTGGCCGCCAGATGGTCGGCGGCGCTCATCCACAAGCGCGCAGGCTGCGCACCGCTGAAGTGTTCGATCAGCCACTGTGCGTTGCCCACGTGGTCAGGGTGCATGTGGGTGACCAGCATGCGGCCCAGGGGCTTGTCTGCCAGCGGGCCGGCCCACAAGGTCTGCCACAGCGTGCGGATCGCCTCGGTCGCCACGCCCGCGTCCACCACGGTCCAGCTGGGCCGTCCGTCAAGGTCATCATCGAGCGCCCACAGGTTGATGTGGTTCAGCGCAAAGGGCAAAGGCATGCGCACCCAATGCAGCCCGGGGCGCAGGGTGAGGAGGCTGCCCGGGGCGGGCAAGGTGTCACCCCACGGGTGCTGCATGGGCGGGAAATCGAGCGGAGAGGCGGGCATCGCGGATGGCGGCAGGAAGGGTGGAGGGCAGACCTTCGATTGTGAGGGCAGTGCTGACGTGGATGTCCGATTAATGGGCAGAGGGTGGTGCATTCCCATGCCGGCGTGTCTACACTGTCGGCATGAGCCTAGACCATCTTTTTGACAGCAACCGTGAATGGGCCCGCGACGTCGAACGACGCACGCCCGGTTTCTTCTCCCGCCTGCAGCAGCAGCAATCTCCCGAGTACCTGTGGATCGGCTGCAGTGACAGCCGCGTCCCAGCCAATGAAATTTGCGGCGTGCTGCCCGGCGAAATGTTCGTCCACCGCAACGTCGCGAACGTGGTGGCGCACTCCGACCTGAATTGCCTGTCGGTGATGCAGTTCGCCATCGACATGCTCAAGGTCAAGCACATCATGGTCGTCGGCCATTACGGCTGCGGTGGCGTGCGTGCCGCGATGGACGATCTGCGCATCGGCATCGTCGACAACTGGATCCGCCATGTCAAGGATGTGCGCAACAGCCATCTGGACTGGCTGAACACGGTCCCGGAAGGCCCGTTGCGCTACGACGCGCTGTGCGAGCTCAACGTACTGCAGCAATGCTTCAATGTGTGCCAGACCACCATGGTGGAAGACGCCTGGGCACGCGGCCAGGAAATCGTGGTGCACGGCTGGGTCTACGGTATCCAGAACGGGCTGATCAACGACCTGTGCATGTCGGTCAGGAACAGCGCTGATGTGGTGCCCGCTTACGAGCAAGCGGTGGCGCAATTGCGTGAACGCTATGCCGCCGCGGTGGCGGCCCAGTCATCTCAATGAGGTTGCCGATGGACCGCAACGCCACGTTTCCCCAGCAGCTGACCGATTCGCGTGTGTTCGAGATCGCGCGGGCCTTGCTCGATGGGTTTGATCGTCACTACAAGATCTTCAGTGAAACCAGCGCGCAGTCCAAACGACGCTTTGAGGATGCCGACTGGCATGGGCAGCAGACCGCGCAGCGTGTGCGCATCGAGTTCTACGACCTCCGGGTCAAGGAAGCGGTCGAGCGACTGGAGAACGACTACGGCGCCAGCACCCTCCCCATGGAGGTCTGGCACCAGATCAAGCTGTTCTATATCGGCCTGCTCACCGGTCACCGTCAGCCCGAGCTCGCCGAGACCTTCTTCAACTCGGTGACCATCAAGATCCTCGATCGCAAGTACTACCGCAACGATTTCATCTTCGTGCGGCCTGCGGTGTCTACCGAGTACATCGACGATGACGAAGAGGGCGGCTACGGCACCTTCCGCGCCTACTACCCCACGCGCGAGAACCTGCTGGGCATGCTCAAGCAGATCGTGCTGAACTACGAGTTGCGCGTCCCCTTCGACGACCTAGACCGTGACGTGCGACTGGTCTACGAGTCGCTCATCGAGCAGATCGGGCATGTGCGATTGCGCACCAATTTTCAGATCCAGGTACTGTCGTCCCTGTTCTATCGCAACAAGGGTGCCTACATCGTGGGCAAGATGGTCAACGGCTTTCGCAGCCTGCCGTTCGCCATTCCCATCCTGCACAACTCCAAGAGTCGGCTCTACATCGATGCGGCCCTCTTCGGTGAAGACGACCTGCTGGCCCTGTTCAGCTTTGCGCGGGCTTACTTCATGGTCCACATGCCCGTGCCCTCGGCCTATGTGCAGTTCCTGCGCTCGCTGATGCCGCGCAAGCCTCGCGCCGAGCTGTACAACGCCATCGGCCTGCAAAAGCACGGCAAGAACCTGTTCTACCGCGATTTTCTTTTCCACCTGCGCCATTCCGGCGACAAGTTCCGCATCGCTCCCGGCATCAAGGGCATGGTGATGTTGGTGTTCGATCTGCCGTCCTATCCCTTCGTCTTCAAGGTGATCAAGGACTACTTCCCGCCCCAGAAGGAAATCACGCGTGAGGGCATCAAGGGCAAGTACCAGCTCGTCAAGCAGCACGACCGCGTCGGGCGCATGGCCGACTCGCTCGAGTTCACCAACGTGGCCTTCCCCCTGCATCGCTTCGATGAGGAGCTGATCGACGAGCTCAAGAAATTCGCCCCGAGCGTGATGGAGGTGGATCACGAAGAGCAGACGCTGGTCATCAAGCACCTCTATATCGAGCGGCGCATGATCCCGCTCAACATCTACATCCAGGAGGCCGAGGGCGAGTCCCTGGAGCACGCTGTCATCGAATACGGCAATGCCCTCAAGGACCTGGTGGCGGCCAACATCTTCCCCGGCGACATGCTGTGGAAGAACTTCGGTGTGACCCGCAATGGCAAGGTCGTGTTTTACGACTATGACGAGATCGAATACGTCACGGACTGCAACTTCCGCAAGGTACCTACGCCTCGGAACGAGGAAGAGGAAATGTCAGGCGAGATCTGGTACTCGGTGGGACCGCGCGACGTGTTTCCGGAGACGTTCGGGCCTTTCCTGCTGGGCGACCCACGGGTGCGCCGCATTTTCATGAAGCATCACGGCGACCTGCTGGAGCCGGAGTTCTGGCAGCAGCACCAGCAACGCATCCGCGAAGGCTATGTGCACGACGTGTTCCCCTACGACCGAGGGCGTCGCTTTATCCATCGGATTCAGAATTTGCAGGCCCTCATCGAGCCTTCTGCCGAGGTGGCCCCGGTCGAGGAGCCTGTGGAGGTGCCGCCCTTGGGCAGCGCGGTGCACGACCAAGGCACCTTGTCTGGCTTTCAGTCGGGCGGCACGAGCAGCGCCGACTGAGCGGCCACCGTTGGCCCACGTGTGGGGCCAACGGATCTCAGGGTCGGCTTACCAGAGCTGCCACCAGGGCTTGGCCTCGCCCTTGAGTGTGTCGCCGCTGAGGTAGGCGCTGTCGGGGAAGCTCTGCTTGAGCACGCGCACGGCATCGTCACGCAACTGGACCAGGCCCAGTTGATCGTAAGCGCGCGACATGATGTACAGCGCCTCTTCGATCGCGGGCGACTGCGGATAGTCCTTGATCGCCTGTTGCGCACGGTTGGCCGCTGCCAGGTGGGCGCCGCGACGCAGATAGTAGCGTGCCACGTGCACTTCACCGGCGGCCAGCGAATTGACCACGTGGTTCATGCGCAGGCGCGCATCTTCCGCGTACTTGGACTCGGGGAAGCGGTCGACGACCTGCTTGAACGACTCGTAGGCGTCGCGCGAGGCCTGCTGGTCACGCTCGGACAGGTCCTGGCGTGCCAGGCGGCCGAACAGCCCCAGGTCTTCGTTGAAGTTGATCAGGCCCTGCAGGTAGTAGGCGTAGTCCATCGCCGGGCTGGTTGGGTGCAGGCGGATGAAGCGCTCCAGCTTGGCCAGCGCCTGCGCCTTTTCACCGCTGCGGTAGTAGGCATAGGCCAGGTCCAGCTGTGCCTGCTGGGCCAGCAGCGTGCCGGAGGCCCTCGCTTCCACCTTCTCGAGCATCTTGACGGCGGTCTCGAAATTGCCGTCTGCCTGCTCTTCCTTGGCGTCTGCGTACAATTTGTCGGACTGAATGTTGGCGTACTCGTCTTGTGGCGCGGTACCGCAAGCCGCCAGGGCGGCGCTCAATGCCAGAGCCAGCAGTCCGGTGCGTTGGCCGGTCCAGAAGCGCGAGGATGGGTTCTTCAGCAGTTTCACGTTGAGTTTCTTGCGGATGAGTCCGCTCACAGTCACGCCATACGGCGCCACAATGCGCAGTATAGAAGCCCTGCGCACCTAGTTTGCGCCCACCCTTGTTTTGATTGCCACATGGCCCGATCTCCTCGTTCTGCAGCTGCGCCTGCTTCCCCCGCTTTCGAGCCCGTCCAGACGGACGCCAGTCTCTCGACGCCCCTGCCTGACGATGAGTGGGGGGATGACGAGTCGGGCGAAGACCTGGGGGGGATCGCTGCGACAGCGCCTCGGGCTGAACCCGAGCAGCGCACGCTGGAGGTGCCGCTTTCGGCGCAAGGTCAGCGCCTGGATGCGTTTTTGGCGGCCAGCGTGCCCGAGTATTCGCGCAGCCACCTCAAAACCCTGATTGACGCCGGCTGTGTGCAGGTCAACGGTCAGCCGGCGACCTCGGCGTCGCGCAAGGTGATGCTGGGGCAGGTCCTGACCGTGCTGCTCAAGCCCACGGCCATGAGCCAGGCCTTCGTGCCCGAGCCCATGGACCTTGACGTGGTGTTTGAGGACGAGCACCTCATGGTGATCAACAAGCCGGCCGGTCTGGTGGTGCACCCGGCTGCCGGCAACTGGAGCGGTACCCTGATGAACGGCCTGCTGGCCCATCACGCCGGGGCTGTCGATCTGCCGCGCGCCGGCATTGTGCACCGTCTCGACAAGGACACCAGTGGGCTCATGGTGGTCGGCAAGTCGCTGGTGGCCATCACCGCGCTCAGCCGCGCGATTGCCGCCCGCGAGGTCAGTCGCCAGTACCTGGCGCTGGTGCAAGGCGTTGTGGCCGAGGCCTCCTTCACGGTCGAGTCGTCGATCGGGCGTGACCCGGTCACGCGCGTGCGCATGGCCGTGGTGCCGGCTGGCAAGGCGGCCCGCACCGATGTGAAGCGCCTGCTGTGGGGCGAGTGGGCGCCCGATCAAAGCCATGTGAAGGCCGACGACCGTCGCCCGGCGCGTGCCTACAGCGGGGTCCTGTGTACCTTGCGCACCGGCCGCACCCACCAGATCCGGGTGCACCTGAGCAGCCGTCGCCACCCGCTGGTCGCCGATGCGCTGTATGGCGGCTTGCCGGCCCTGGGCATGACGCGCCAGGCCCTGCATGCCGCGCGCCTGTCCTTCGTGCACCCGATCACCGGTCAGAACCTGCGTTTCGAGGCCCCATTGCCCGATGACATGGCCCAGGCCTGGGCCCTGCTGGAGGCCTCTGCGCACGAGGCCGCACAAAATTTGGCATCTGGTGCATAATGGCAACCCAGATGCAGGGCGAAAAGCCCTGACACCAGTGGCTTTGAGAAAAGCGCGACTGACTGGCCAGTGACTTGAAACGCTGCTGGCCATCGCCTCTGATGAGGCCTCCGTTCAGACTGATGCCCGTGTGCTAGCCCGATCTGGCGGCACACCAGGCTTGAAACGAATATCCCTCTGCGCCGGCCCAACAGCTGGTGTTTGAATTGGTTGGCGTCGCTCCAGGAGCGGGCGTCGTACACCTTCACGATTGAAGAGATGGAAGTCCTCAATCCTCAGGATGCCGAGCGCATCCTGGAAGCCGCACTGCTGTGTGCCAGTCAGCCCATGACGGTGCGCGACCTGCGTCAGCTGTTTGACAACACCGTGTCGGCCGACGCGGTGCGCAGCATGCTGGCCTCGCTGGCGTCGCAATGGGAGGGGCGCGGCGTGGAGTTGCGTGAACTGGCCTCAGGTTGGCGGTTTCAAACCCGCGCCGATGTCCAGGCGCATCTCGACCGGCTTCACCCTGAAAAACCGCCCAAGTACACGCGGGCGACCTTGGAAACCCTGGCCATCATTGCCTACAAACAACCCGTGACGCGGGGTGACATTGAAGACATCCGCGGCGTGACCGTCAGCGCCAACATCATCAAACAGCTCGAGGACCGGGGCTGGGTTGAAGTCATCGGTCACCGCGATGCGCCGGGACGTCCGGCCTTGTTCGCCACGACCCGTCACTTTCTCGACGATCTGGGTCTGGCCTCACTGTCCCAGTTGCCCACCCTGGAAGGCCTGCCGGTCAGTCAGGGCTTGCTGCCCGGCCTCGACGATGTCGGTGCCGCATTTCCTCTGGATGAGGCAGGCGCCGGCGTCGAGCAGGCGTCCATCCTTGAATCCGAACCGGACGCTGTTTCAGCGCCCTCAGAAGCTGCTTCGGCAGACCCCCTTACCGATGCGTCGACCGACATGGTTGGCGCGTCCATGACATCTCCTGATGCGTCTGAATCGCCAGGCCCTGATGTCGCCTCTTTTCCTACCGCATCATGACCACCGAAAACGTGCCCATGCAAGATCCTCAAGAACAGACCCTGGTCACCGACGAGGTGGTCAAACCCAAGCGCGTGCGCCGCACCAAGGCGGCTGAGTCCGTCGAGGGCACTGCGGCGTCGTCGGCCGTCGCCGTCAGCGAGGCCGCGCCGGAGGCCAAGCCCAAGCGGGCGCCTCGCAAGAAGGTCGTGGAGACCGTGTCCGACGATGCCGTGCAGGCCGCACCGCAGGCCGCTGAGGCTGCCGAAGGTGGCGCTGAGCCAGCACCGGTTGCCAAGCCCAAGCGTGCACCGCGCAAGAAGGCTGCCGAGGCCGTGAGCGACGTTGCACCCGCCCCCGAGGCTGCCCCGGCACCCGTGGTTGAGGCCGTGGCCGCTTCGCAAGACGTGGTGGTGGAAGTGGCGCCCGTGAATGCCGCGCCAGAGGGTGAGCAGGCTGAGCGCGCGCCAGAGGCGGTGGCCGCTGAAGGCGAGCGCGCTCCCCGCGGTGAGCGTGGGCGTCGCGAACGCGGTGATCGTGGGGATCGCGGTGAGCGCCGCGGCCCGCGTGCCGACCGTCCGCCGCGCGAAGAGCGTCGCCCACAGGCCGCCGCTGGCGAGGGTGAAGAAGGTGCCGCCGAGGCGCTGGACGCAGGCGGGGCTCAGATGGGTTCGCGCCGTGCGGTCATCGCCGCCGAGCAGGCCACCGAGGTGTTTGCCGAGTTGATCTCGGGCGACTTCGACAAGGAGCGCGAAGAGGCCGAAGAGGCCGCGACCGAAGAAGGCGGCGCCTACAAGCGCGTGCTGCTGCCGGAGCCGGACGCCCCCAAGCTGCAGAAGGTGCTGGCCCAGGCCGGCGTGGGTTCGCGCCGCGACATCGAGCAGATGATCGAAGATGGCCGCATCGAGGTCAACGACCAGGTCGCCCACATCGGTCAGCGCATCTCCTTTGGGGATCGCATCAAGGTCGCCGGCCGTCCGATCAAGGTTCGCATTGCGCCGCCCGCGGCACGCATCCTGGCCTATCACAAGCCGACCGGTGAAGTGGTCACGCACGACGACCCTCAGGGCCGTCCGACCGTGTTCCGTCGCCTGCCGCGTCTGCACAACGGCAAGTGGATGTCGGTCGGCCGCCTCGACCTGAACACCGAAGGCCTGCTGCTGTTCACCAACTCGGGTGAGCTGGCCAACCAGTTGATGCACCCTCGCTTCGGCGTGGAGCGCGAGTACGCCGTGCGCGTGCTGGGCTCGCTGGGTGAAGATGCACGCAACAAGCTGCTGACCGGCGTCGAGATCGACGGCCAGACCGCCTCGTTCGTGTCCATCAGCAACGGTGGTGGCGAAGGCGTGAACCAGTGGTACCGCGTGGTCATCACCGAAGGCCGCAACCGCGAAGTGCGCAAGCTGTTCGACGCCGTGGGCCTGACCGTCAACCGCCTGATCCGTGTGCGTTACGGTGCCATCGTGCTGCCGCGCGGCCTCAAGCGTGGCGTGTGGGTCGAGCTGGGCGAGTCCGACGTGCGCGCGGTCAAGGCCCTGGCCGGCATGGACCGTCAACAAGAGCAAGGCCAAGGAGGCCGCGGCGGCCGTGGGCAACAAAAGCCTGCGAAGCCCCGTCCGGTGCAAGCTGGCGGCCAGGCGCCTCAAGGCCGTGGTCCACAGCAAGGGCAGGGCGGTCGTCCGCAGGGCAAGCCTTTTGGTGGCGAACCCGGCGCCTTCGGCAACAAGCAGCGCCAGGAGCGAGACCGCGATCGTCAGGCCGGCCCGCGCCATGACTCGGAGGACGACGAGCACTTTGCCCGCATCCCGAACCCCCTGGAGCAGACCTTTGACCGTCGCTTCGTGAAGGGTTCCAAGCGCATCACTGCGGGTTTTGGTCGTCCGGACCAGAACCAGGGTCAGGGCGGTCAGGATCGCCAGAAGGGGCCGCGTCAGCCTGATCCGTTGCAAACCTCCGTGGGCTACATCGGCGCCGATGCCTTCTTTGGCAAACCCGGTGGCGGTGGTGGTGGCCGTCGCGGTGGCGGCGGTGGTGGTGGTGGTGGTGGCCGAGGCCGTCGCTGATCCCCTTGCCGGAGGCAGGAAAACATCTTTCACAGACAAGGCTTGGTCATGTCCGCACAGTAGAATGTGCGGTTTTGTCAAGCTCACTGAACCAGGAGAATCACATGGCTATCGAACGTACCCTCTCGATCATCAAGCCCGACGCCGTTGCCAAGAACGTCATCGGCCAAATCATCAGCCGTTTCGAAGGCGCTGGCCTGAAGATCGCCGCTGCCAAGCTGGTGCAACTGTCGCGCGCTGAAGCCGAACAGTTCTACGCTGTCCACGCCGCCCGTCCTTTCTTCAAGGACCTGGTTGACTTCATGATCTCCGGCCCCGTGTTCGTGCAAGTGCTCGAAGGCGAAGGCGCCATCCTGAAGAACCGCGACCTGATGGGCGCCACCGACCCGAAGAAGGCCGAAAAGGGCACCATCCGCGCTGACTTCGCTGACAGCATCGACGCCAACGCCGTCCACGGTTCCGACGCTGCTGAAACGGCTGCAGTCGAAATCGCCTTCTTCTTCCCCGCTCTGAACGTCTACAGCCGCTGAGCTGCCGACCTCGCTGAGAGTTGAAGAAGTATGAGCGCCGTCAACCTGCTGGATTTCGACCTGGATGGGTTGACCGCGTTCTGCGAACAACTGGGTGAGAAGCGCTTCCGCGCCACCCAGCTGTTCCGCTGGATCCATCAAAAAGGTGCGACCGATTTCGATCAGATGTCGGATCTCGCCAAATCGCTGCGCAGCAAGCTCAAGGGTGTGGCCACCCTGCAAGGCTTGTCGGTCATCAGCGAACACGTCTCGTCCGACGGCACCATCAAGTGGCTGTTCGACGTGGGCGCAGGCAACGCCGTCGAGAGCGTTTACATCCCCGAATCCGATCGCGGCACGCTGTGCGTGTCCTCGCAGGCCGGCTGTGCGGTGGGATGCCGTTTTTGCTCGACCGGCCATCAAGGCTTCAGCCGCAACCTCACCACCGGTGAAATCATTGCCCAGCTCTGGCATGCCGAGCATGCGCTGCGCAAGCGCCTGGGCACCACCGAACGCGTCATCAGCAACGTCGTGATGATGGGCATGGGCGAGCCGCTGCAAAACTACAACGCCCTGGTGCCTGCCCTGAAGGTGATGCTCGACGACCATGGCTATGGTCTGTCGCGTCGCCGCGTCACGGTGTCCACCTCCGGTGTGGTGCCGATGATCGAGCGTCTGCAAAAGGACTGTCCGGTGGCCTTGGCGGTGTCGCTGCACGCGCCCAACGACCCGCTGCGTGACGAGCTGGTGCCGCTCAACCGCAAATACCCCATCGATGAACTGCTCACGGCCTGTCAGAACTACCTGACCGCCGCGCCGCGCGATTTCATCACCTTCGAGTACTGCATGCTCGACGGCGTCAATGACACCGACGAGCACGCCCGCCAGCTGATTGCCCTCGTCAAGGGGCGCATCAACTGCAAGTTCAATCTGATTCCCTTCAATCCCTTCCCGGCATCGGGGCTGCTGCGCTCGAACAACGAGCGTGTGCAAGCCTTTGCGCGCATCCTCGCCGACGCCGGCATCGTGACCACCGTGCGCAAGACACGTGGCGACGACATTGACGCGGCCTGCGGCCAACTGGCTGGCGAGGTGCAAGACCGTACCCGTGCGGCGGCACGCATGTTGCGTCAGCCCGTGGCCGTGAAGGTGGCACTGCCCAAAACGGGTGAGCGCAACCGCCACACGCATTGAGCGTGGGTCAGCAGCGTCTGACACCACACTACACTGGCGCTTTTGACAAGGAGATTGCCGCATGAGGACGTTTCGCTCGTTGCTGACTGGTTTGGGGATGGCTGGCCTGCTGGTGGGTACGCTGCATCTGGCCGGCTGTGGGGCCACCATGCCGACGGCGACCGCCGGCAGCCAGGGCGACATCGCCACGGCCTCCGACGAAAGTGAAGTCCGCAAACGTGCGCGCATCCGCATGGAGCTGGCCGCCACCTACTTCAGTCAGGGGCAGTTCACGACCGCCCTCGACGAGCTGAAGCAGGCCGAGAGCATTGACCCGTCCTTGCCCAACACGTACGAGATGCGCGCCCTGATCTACGACGCCATGGGCGACACCGCGCGGACCGAAGCGAACTACCGTGTGGCCATGGACCGCGACCCGAGCAACGGCAGCGTGATCCACAACTACGCTTGGTATCTGTGCCGTCAGGGGAAGTACCCGGCAGCCGACGCCATGTTCGAGCGTGCGTCCAATCTGCCGCAAACGGTGTCCACCAGCAAGACCTTGCTGGCCCGCGGCGTCTGCCAGGTGCGTGCAGGTCTGTATCCCGAGGCGCAGAAAACTTTGGCGCGCTCGTACGAGATCGATCCCACCAATCCGGCGACGGCTTTCAATCTCGCGTCCGTGCTGCACCGCCTGGGTGAGCAGGAGCGCGCCCGTTTCTACATTGCGCGCGTGAACAGCCGCGATGAGCAGATCACGGCCGACTCGCTGTGGCTGGCCACCCGCATCGAGCACCGCATCGGCAACCGTGACGGTGTGCGCGAGTTTGGCGATCAGTTGCGTCGCCGCTTCCCCGCCTCACGTGAGACCAACCTGCTGGAGTTGGGACGATTTGATGA
The DNA here is from genome assembly GCF_034003525.1 of Aquabacterium sp. Lineage (GTDB taxonomy): Bacteria > Pseudomonadota > Gammaproteobacteria > Burkholderiales > Burkholderiaceae_C > Aquabacterium. Next base: position 307,335 of record NZ_JAVEYN010000001.1, on the reverse strand, counting down.
CTGAACGTGCTCCCCTCAACCTTGTGACGCCCGATGCGGGGGCTCGCCATGCCGGTGAGTTGCTGCGTCGTGCGCGCGAGGCGCAGGGCCTCACCCTGGATCACCTCGCCAGCCAGATCAAGGTGTCCCCGCTCAAGCTGGAAGCGCTGGAGCAGGGGCGCTACGACAGCCTGGGTGACAGCAACTTCACCCGTGCGCTCGCCCTGACCGTGTGCCGCACCTTGCGCATCGACGCCACCGAGATCCTGGCAGACCTGCCGGCGGCGCAACTGCATTCGCTCAACCAAGGAAAATCGGCGATCAACGCCCCCTTTCGCGACCATGGCAGCGTGCCGACCTTGTTTGACCGAGGGCACCGCCTCAACCTGCGGGCCTTGCTGGCGCCGAAGTGGCTGGTGCCGCTGGTTCTGTTGGCGGCTGCGGCCATCATCTATGCCTTGCCCGAAAGACTGGAGTGGCCAGCCTGGCTGGGCGAGCTGAACGCCGAGGTCGAGACCCAGCTGGCCAGCAGCGAAGACGATCCGGCGTTGCCGCCATCGTCCATGCAGGTTGCGCCCGACCCAGCGGTGCCTGTGGCGCTGCCAGAGGTGGCCAGTGCCGTCGGGGTGGCCGATCCAAGGTCGTTGGCCTTGGACAGTGTCGTGGCCGCGGCCAGCACTGTAGCCAGCGCCGCTGCCAACGAAGGTGGGGCAGCCGTCGCCACCCAGCCCGCTGCCGTGCTCACGTCGCCGGCCCCATCGGCCCTGCCCACGCCCAGCCTGGTTGCGGCACCGGTGAAGATGGTTTTGACCGACCAGTCCTGGATCGAGGTGGTGGACGCCACGGGCGCGAAGCTGTTCTCGCGGATTGCCCGTGCCGGCGAAACCCTGGAGCTGCAGGGGCAGGCGCCGTTCCGTTTGCGCATTGGCAATGCCAGCGCGGTGCAAGTCAGCTTCAAGGGCCAGCCCGTGCCCCTGACCGACATCACACGCAACAATACCGCACGCGTCGAGTTGAAATGACCCTGGAAAACTTCTCCCTCATCGATGTCTCCCGCCCAGCGGCACGGCGCTCTCGCCAGGCGAGGGTGGTGTGGGGTTCACGCGTGGTCACGATCGGTGGCGACGCGCCCGTGCGCGTGCAGTCCATGACCAACACCGACACGGTCGATGTCATCGGTACAGCCATTCAGGTCAAGGAGTTGGCGCTGGCGGGATCCGAACTGGTCCGCATCACGGTCAACACACCTGACGCGGCGGCCGCCGTGCCGCACATTCGCGACCAGCTTGACCGCATGGGCATTGACGTGCCCCTGGTTGGCGACTTCCACTACAACGGCCACCGCCTCCTCACCGAGGTGCCGGCCTGCGCCGAGGCCTTGTCCAAGTACCGCATCAACCCCGGCAACGTGGGCAAGGGCGAGAAGGGCGACAAGCAGTTTGCACAGATGATCGACGTGGCCTTGCGTCACGACAAGCCCGTGCGCATCGGTGTCAACTGGGGCAGCCTCGACCAGGAGCTGCTTGCGGCCATGATGGACGAGAACGCCCGCAGCGCCCAGCCTTGGGATGCCCAGCAGGTCATGTACCAGGCGCTGATCAGCTCGGCCCTGCAGTCGGCCCAGGCCGCGCAGGAGTTGGGCATGAAGCCCGAGCAGATCATCCTGTCGTGCAAGGTCAGCGGCGTGCAGGACCTCATCAGCGTCTACCGTGGCCTGGCCGCCCGTTGTGACTACCCCCTGCACCTCGGGCTGACCGAGGCCGGCATGGGCACCAAGGGCACTGTGGCCTCGGCCACCGCCTTGTCCATCCTGTTGCAAGAGGGCATTGGCGACACGATTCGCGTCTCGCTCACGCCGCAGCCCGGTGAGGCTCGCACGCAAGAGGTCGTGGTGGCGCTCGAAATTTTGCAGGCCCTGGGGCTACGCACCTTCGTGCCCAGCGTCACAGCTTGCCCCGGCTGTGGCCGCACCACCAGCACCACCTTCCAGGAGCTGGCCAAGCAGATCGACGACTTCCTGCGCGCCCAGATGCCCGTCTGGCGCAGCCAGTACCCAGGCGTTGAAAGCCTCAAGGTGGCGGTGATGGGCTGCATCGTCAACGGCCCCGGCGAGAGCAAGCATGCCGACATCGGCATCAGCCTGCCGGGCACCGGCGAGGCCCCGGCCGCCCCGGTGTTCATCGACGGCGAAAAAGCCCTCACCCTGCGTGGCGAGCGGATCGCCGAAGAGTTCCAACAGCTCGTCCAGACCTACATTGATCGCCGTTTTGGCGGGGCCGCACAGGCCTGATCCCTTTCAAGAAAACAAGAAACTGACGCTCTCATGGCAGAAAAGCTGACCGCCATCAAAGGCATGAACGACATCCTGCCGCCGGAATCGGCGCGCTGGGAATGGCTCGAAGACAAGGTGCGGCAACTGATGCGCCGCTACGGCTATCAGAACATGCGCACGCCCATCGTCGAGCCCACCGCCTTGTTCGTGCGTGGGCTGGGCGAAGTCACCGACATCGTCGAAAAGGAGATGTACTCCTTCGAAGACAGCCTCAATGGAGACAAGCTGACCCTGCGCCCCGAAGGCACGGCCGGTTCGGTGCGCGCCATCAATGAGCACAACTTCCTGTACGAAGGCGGTAAGCGCCTGTACTACATCGGCCCCATGTTCCGCCACGAGCGCCCGCAGAAGGGGCGCTATCGCCAGTTCCATCAGGTGGGTGCCGAGGTGTTGGGTTTTGCCGGCCCGGACGTGGACGCCGAGCTGATCCTGATGACGGCAGCCCTGTGGCGCGACCTGGGCCTGAGCATCGGCCAGGATGTCAGCCTGCAGATCAACAGCCTGGGTCAGCCCGATGAGCGCAAGGCCCACCGCGCGGCCCTGATCACCTACCTTGAAGCCAACGCCGACCAACTCGACGAAGAGGCCCGTCGCCGCCTGCACAGCAACCCGCTGCGCATTCTGGACACCAAGAACCCGGCCATGCAGGCCCTGGTTGAAGCGGCACCCAAGCTGATCGACTTCCTGGGTGAAGCATCGCTGGCCCACTTTGGTGCCGTGAAGGTCGCACTGGAGGCCGCAGGTGTGCCTTACCAGGTCAACACCCGACTGGTGCGTGGCATGGACTACTACAACCTCACCGTGTTCGAATGGGTGACCGACAAGCTCGGCGCGCAGGGCACGGTGTGCGGCGGCGGTCGCTACGACGGCCTGATCGAGCAGTTGGGTGGCAAGCCCGCACCGGCTGTCGGCTGGGGCCTGGGCATGGAGCGCCTGTTGCTCCTCCTGCAGGAGATCGGTGTCGAGGCGCCCTCGACCGCCCCTGATGCTTTTGCCATGGTCTTCGCGGGTACGCCCATGCCCACCGTGCTGGCCACGTTGGAAACCCTGCGCGCGCAGGGCGTGCGGGTGTTGCTCAACCCCGCCGGCAAGGATGGCCCGGCCAGCCCGAAGTCGCAGTTCAAGAAGGCCGATGCCAGCGGCGCGCGTTTTGCCCTGGTCTTCGGCCCGGACGAAGTGGCGCAGGGCCTGGTGGCCCTCAAGCCCTTGCGTGACGGCGGCGAACAGACCTCTCTCAAGCTGGCGGACGCGGCCGACTGGGCGCGCACGCTCCTGACGCCGGCAACGGCTTCCTGACCGTCATAATCGACGGCTTCCACCCACCCCTTTCACTTCGGCACACATGGCGACCTACGACAACGAACAGCAGGAACAGCTGGAGCAGTTCAAGCACTTCTGGAAGCAGTACGGCAATCTGATCACCTGGGTGCTGGTGCTGGTGCTGGGTGCCTATGCTGCCTGGACGGGTTACCAGTACTGGCAGCAAAAGCGCGGCCAGGCCGCCGCCGGCCTGTACGAAGAGATGGACCGCGCCGTAAGCGGTGGCAACGCCGACAAGGCTGCCCAGGCCTTTTCGGACCTCAAGAAGGACTACGCCGGCACGACCTATGCCGCGCAAGGGGCTTTGCTGGCCGCCAAGGTGGCGATCGAGCAGCAAAAGACCGACGAGGGCAAGGCCGCCCTGCAGTGGGCGGTCGATGAAGGCAAAAACCCGGACCTGGTGGCGATTGCCCGTCTGCGCCTGTCGGGCGTCCAGATGGACGCGCAGGCCTATGACGACGCCCTGAAGACCCTGTCTGCGGCAGTGCCGGCTGAGTTTGCGCCGCTGGCCGATGACCGTCGCGGTGACATCCTCTCTGCGCAAGGCAAGAAGGACGAGGCCGTCAAGGCTTACCGTTCCGCCTGGGACGCCATGCCTGCGGATGTCGAGTACCGTCGCTTCATCGAAGGCAAGCTGACCGCCCTGGGCGAGCCGCCCGTGCCCGTTGCCGGCCAGGCGTCTTCCGCTGCGGCTTCCTCCGCTTCGTGATCCCTCACCCGAGAGTGACCTCATGACCTTTACGCGTTTCATCCCGGTGTCCTTGTCTCAGCGTGCCACACGCCTGCTTGGTGGCGCACTGACTGCCTTGGCCTTGGCCACGCTCGCCGCTTGTGGCTCCAGCAAGCCTTCGCCAGCGCCGCTGGAATCCCTCAAGCCTGAGGCCAGCCTCACCACGATGTGGTCGCAGCGCGTCGGCTCCGTCAGTGGCGCGCTGACCCTGGCCAGCAGCGCAGGCGTGATCATCACCGCCAGCACCGATGGCGAGGTGGCTGCCTTTGATGCCGCCACCGGTGCCTTGCGCTGGCGTGCTCAGGCCAAGGGGGAGCTGTCCGCAGCCGTCGGCAGTGATGGTCGTCACGCTGCCGTCGTGACCACCGACAACGAACTGCAGGTGTTCGATCAGGGCAAGTGGGTCTGGACCGCGCGCCTGCCCGGCCGTGTCATCACCGCCCCGCTGGTGGCCGGTGAGCGCATCTTTGTGCAGGCTGTTGACCGCAGCGTGCGTGGTTACGATGCCCTCGACGGCCGCTGGCTGTGGCAGTACCAGCGCCCGGGCGGCGAGCCGCTGGCCCTGGCCACTTCGGGTGCCTTGGGCGCCTTCCGTGACACCTTGCTGGTGGGGCAGGGCTCACGCCTCGTCGGCCTGGATCCGCTCCAGGGTACCGTTCGCTTTGATGTGAACGTGGGCACGCCCCGTGGCACCAACGAAGTCGAGCGCCTGGCCGATCTGGTCGGCCCGATGGCCCGCGCCGACGACGAAGTCTGCGTGCGCGCCTTCCAGTTGTCGGTGGCCTGTCTGGAGCTGAACCGTGGCAGCCTGCGCTGGACGCGCCCGCAAGCGGGTGCGCAGGCGGTGGCTGCCAACGAGCGCCTCGTTGTGGGCTCGGACGGTGCTGACCGCCTGACCGCCTGGAAAACCGAGAATGGCGAAGTGCTGTGGCGCGCCGACCGTTTCACGCACCGTGGCCTGAGTGCGCCTGCCATCATTGGCGAGCGCGTGGCGGTGGTCGATGCCGAAGGCTACCTGCACCTGCTGTCGGCTGCCGATGGCCGCACGCTGGCGCGCATCGAGCTCGACAGCGCGGCCGCGGCCGCGCCGCTGGTCGCCAACCAGCTCTTGTACGTGACCACGCGCAAGGGCACCCTGTACGCCTTGCGTGCCAACTGATTTTTTGCTGACTGAGAATTCATGAAACCTGTCATTGCGCTGGTCGGACGACCTAACGTCGGCAAGTCGACGTTGTTCAATCGCCTGACCAAGAGCCGCGATGCCATCGTGGCCGACTTCGCTGGCCTGACCCGCGACCGTCACTATGGTGAAGGCCGCATGGGCTCGCACGAGTTCATCGTCATCGACACCGGCGGCTTCGAGCCCGACTGCACGTCCGGCATCTTCAAGGAAATGGCCAAGCAGACCCGCCAGGCCGTGGCCGAGGCCGATGCCGTCATCTTCGTGGTCGATGCCCGCAACGGCCTGTCCGCCCAGGATCACGACATTGCCCGTTACCTGCGCACCACCAACAAGAAGGTGCTGCTGGCGGCCAACAAGGCCGAAGGCATGAAAGAGGGCATGCAGCTGGCCGAGTTCTACGAGCTCGGCATGGGTGAGCCCATGCCCGTGTCTTCGGCGCACGGCCAGGGCATTCGCTCCCTGCTCGACGAGGCCTTGGCCGACTTCATCGAAGAAGAGGATGAAGACGAAGAGGTGTACGACGACCCGGATCGGCCGATTCGCCTGGCCGTCGCCGGTCGCCCCAATGTGGGCAAGTCCACCCTGATCAACACCTGGCTGGGCGAAGAGCGTCTGGTGGCCTTTGACATGCCCGGCACCACGCGCGATGCTATCAGCGTGCCCTTCGAGCGCGAGGGTCAGAAGTTCGAGCTCATCGACACCGCCGGCCTGCGCCGCAAGGGCAAGGTCTTCGAGGCCATCGAGAAGTTCTCGGTGGTCAAGACTCTGCAGGCCATCTCCGATGCCAACGTCGTGCTGCTGTTGATCGACGCCACCCAGGGCGTCACTGAGCAAGACGCCCACATCGCCGGCTTCGTTCTGGAAGCTGGCCGTGCCGTCGTCATCGCCGTCAACAAGTGGGATGCGGTGGACAGCTATCAGCGCGAATTGCTGATGCGTTCCATCGAGCACCGACTGTCCTTCCTGAAGTTCGCGCCGGTGCTGCACATCTCGGCCATCAAGCGCCAGGGGCTGGGCCCGCTGTGGAAGGCCATCGCCGCCGCCTGGCGTTCAGCCGCCTGCAAGATGCCGACCCCGGTGCTCACGCGCCTGTTGCAGGAAGCCGTGCAGTTCCAGCAACCCAAGAAGGCCGGCGCCTTCCGCCCCAAGTTGCGCTACGCCCATCAGGGCGGGCAGAACCCGCCAGTCATCGTGGTCCACGGCAATTCGCTCGAGCACGTCACCGATGCCTACAAGCGCTTCCTCGAAGGGCGTTTCCGCGAGCACTTCAAGCTCACGGGCACCCCTTTGCGCATCGAAATGAAATCATCCTCGAACCCCTTCATCGGGGAGTGAGGCTCTTTTCCTCTGGCTCAGACCGCGCGCCCCGTCAACCCAAGAGATCGGGGGGACTGTGTTAAGGTCTGGCCTCCAACAGTTTTTCAACACGGAGCATATCGTGAGCAACAAAGGCCAACTCCTGCAAGACCCTTTCCTGAACCTGCTGCGTCGTGAGCACGTGCCAGTCTCCATCTACCTGGTCAACGGCATCAAGCTGCAAGGTCACATCGAGTCTTTCGATCAGTACGTGGTCTTGCTGCGCAACACCGTCACGCAGATGGTCTACAAGCACGCCATCTCGACGGTCGTGCCCGGTCGCGCCGTGAACTTCCACGCTGGCGACACGCCTGAGGCCTGATCCGCTTTGCAGCGGATCTCGGATCTTTTCACCTTGCCTTGCCCAGTACTGACGCCTTGACACCTTCTTCGTCTGCGCCGAACCCGTCCAATGACCCGCGGGTTGTGCTGGTGGGGGTCGACTTCGGCCCCGGTTCTTCCTTTGATCCCACCCTGGACGAACTGGCCTTGCTGGCCGAATCAGCCGGTGATCTGCCGGTGGCCAAGGTCACAGCCAAACGCCGTGCGCCCGATGCGGCCTTGTTTGTCGGCTCGGGTAAAGCCGACGAGATCAAAGAGCTCGTTCAGCTGTATCAGGCCCACGGCGTCCTTTTCGACCAGGCTCTGTCGCCCGCGCAGCAGCGCAATCTGGAGCGCCACCTGGGCGTCGAGGTGCTGGACCGCACCGGTCTGATCCTCGAAATCTTCGGCGCGCGTGCACGCAGCCACGAAGGCAAGTTGCAAGTTGAACTGGCCCGGCTGCAATACCTGTCGACGCGTCTGGTGCGTCGCTGGTCCCACCTGGAGCGACAGCGCGGTGGCGTGGGTCACCGGGGTGGCCCCGGCGAAACACAGATCGAACTCGATCGCCGCATGATCGAGCAGAAGATCAAGTCGCTCAAGCTGCAACTGGCCAAGGTTCAACGCCAGCGCAACACCCAGCGGCGCTCACGAGAGCGCACCGAGACCTTCCGCATTTCGCTGGTGGGCTACACCAACGCGGGCAAGTCCACGCTGTTCAATGCCCTGACCAAGGCAGGCACCTACGCGGCCAACCAGCTGTTTGCCACGCTGGACACCACCACGCGGCAGATGTTCCTGGCCCAGGCGCAGCGCAGCGTGACGCTGTCCGACACGGTCGGCTTCATCCGCGATCTGCCCCACAGCCTGGTCGAGTCGTTCAAGGCCACCTTGCAGGAGGCGGCCGAGGCCGACGTGCTCCTGCATGTGGTCGACGCGGCCAGTCCGGTGGTGCTGGAGCAGATCGACGAAGTGCTGCGCGTGCTCGACAGCATTGGTGCCGGTCAGCTGCCCCAGGTGCTGGTCTTCAACAAGTGCGATTGCCTGCCAGCGCACCAACGTCCCTTGCACCATCGCGACGTGTACGAGCTGCCCTCGGGGCGCCGTTGCCACCGGGTCTTTGTCAGCGCACTCAAAGGCGAAGGACTGGATGTGCTGCGCGATGTGCTCGCTGACGCCGCATTGCATGGCTTGGATGGGGGGCTTGATACCCCGCCTCCGCGCGATCCGCGTTTCGACATGCACAATGCAACCCATGAGCCGGTGCCCGATGTGGCACCTCCAGAAATTCCTACTGACCGATCATGAACATGCCATCTCTGGATGAGGGCCGAAGCCCCGCACCACACCGTCACTGGGTGATGAATGCCGTGTCCCTGGCAGCCAGTCTGCTCGTGGGGGCCGGCCGTCGTCTCACCTGGGTGACCGCCAACGCCGTCAAGCAGGCCATCCCGGGCGTCGCCGGGGGACAGGCCAGCTACAACGGTCGTCAGGACGGCCCGCCGGATCTGGACGAACTCTGGCGCGACTTCAACCGCAAGCTCAGCGGTGTGTTCACCGGCAACAAGGGTGACGGCAACGGCGGCAAGAGCGGTGGTGGCTTCACCCCCGACCCGAAGGGCGCCGGCATTGGCGCCGGACTCATCGCCGGTTTGATCGCGCTGGTGTGGGCTGGCAGCGGTTTCTTCATCGTGCAGGAAGGTCAGCAGGCGGTCGTGATGTCCTTTGGCCGCTTCAGCCACACGGTGGATGCCGGTTTCCAGTGGCGTGCGCCTTACCCCTTCCAGTCGCACGAAATCGTCAACCTCACCCAGTTGCGCTCCATCGATGTGGGCAGCAACTCGGTGTTGCAGGCAACGGCCCTGCGCGACTCCTCCATGCTCACGCGTGACGAGAACATCGTCGACATCCGCTTCACCGTTCAGTACCGACTGGCCGATGCCCGCGACTACCTGTTCGAGAACCGCAGCTCTGACGAGGCCGTACAGCAAGCCGCCGAGTCGGCCGTGCGCGAGATCGTCGGCAACAGCACGATGGACTCGGTGCTCTACGAGCAGCGCGACGCCATCGCCACCGAGTTGGTCAAGTCGATCCAGACCCAGCTCAACAAGCTCAAGGCTGGCGTGACCGTGGTCAACGTCAACGTGCAGAGCGTTCAGGCCCCTGAGCAGGTGCAGGCGGCTTTCGACGACGCCTTCAAGGCCGGCGCTGACCGTGAACGTCTGAAGAACGAAGGCCAAGCCTACGCCAACGACGTGATCCCCAAAGCTCAGGGTACCGCGGCACGACTGCGTGAAGAGGCAGCCGGTTATGCTGCCCGCGTCGTAGCGCAGGCAGAGGGTGACGCCGAACGCTTCAAGTCCGTGCTGAACGAGTACAAGAAGGCCCCTGGCGTGACACGTGACCGCCTCTACACCGACACCATGGCCCAGGTCTACAGCAACGTCACCAAGGTGATGGTGGACAGCCGCCAAGGCTCCAATCTGCTGTATCTGCCTCTGGACAAGATCATGCAGATGTCGGGGGCGGGCGGTAGCGTCGCTGCGGCGCCTGCCGTGGCGGCATCCGAGCCTGTTGCCACCTCCAACCCTGCCGCGTCCGCAGATGCCCGCTCGCGCGACGGCCTGCGCAGCCGCGATCGCGAAGTGCGCTGAGCGCGTCCCACAGCACAGGCAAGGAAACTGACATGAACCGTATTGGCACCATCCTGGTCGGCGCGTTGCTGGCCCTCATCCTCGCAGCCTCCACGCTGTTTGTGGTGGACCAAAGGCAGTTTGCCGTGGTCTACGCACTCGGCGAAATCAAGGAAGTCATCAGCGAACCCGGGCTCAAGGTCAAGATGCCCGCTCCGTTGCAGAACGTGGTCTTCCTGGATCGCCGCATCCAGACGCTCGACAGCCCGGAGTCGCGCCCCATCTTCACGGCCGAAAAGAAGAGCCTGGTGATCGACTGGCTGGTCAAGTGGCGCATCACCGAGCCTCGCCAGTTCATTCGCAACAACGGCGTGGACATCCGCAATGCCGAGAACCGCCTCTCTCCCATCGTGCAGGCTGCACTGAACGAAGAGGTGACCAAGCGCACCGTCGGCGCCATGCTGTCCGCCGAGCGTGAGAAGGTCATGCAAGGCGTGATCCGCCGTCTGGCCGATGACGCCAAGTCCTTCGGCATCGAGATCGTGGACGTGCGCATCAAGCGTGTGGACTTCGTGGCCAACATCACCGAATCGGTCTATCGCCGCATGGAGTCCGAGCGCAAGCGCGTGGCCAACGAACTGCGTTCCACCGGTGGCGCCGAAGGCGAAAAGATTCGTGCCGATGCCGACCGCCAGCGTGAAATCATCGTGGCCGAGGCCTATCGCGACGCCCAGAAGATCAAGGGTGAGGGCGATGCCAAGGCGTCTGCCCTGTACGCCGAGGCCTTTGGCAAGGATCCTCAGTTCGCGCAGTTCTATCGCAGCTTGGAGGCTTATCGTGCCAGCTTCCGCAGCAAGTCGGATGTGATGGTGATCGACCACAACAACGAGTTCTTCAAGGCCATGCGCGGTGCGGGTGCCGCCGCGGCGCGCTGATGGCCGTGCACTGAATGCACGACGCATGGTGGATCGCGCTGGCCCTGGTGCTGGTGCTGGAAGGTCTGATGCCCGCCATCCATCCCCAGGGATGGCGGCGCATGTTCACCCAGTTGCTGCAACTGGACGATCAGCAGATCCGCAAGGTCGGGCTGCTGAGCATGGTGCTCGGGCTGGTGTTGTTGTGGGGGCTTCAGGCGCTGTCCTGAGCTGTCCCGCACGGGAATGATCAACTTGGGCTGTCCAAGTTTCATCAGACACCGGTAGAATCTCGTTTTTAACCCCCCACACGTTTTCTTATGTCGTCTGCTTGGCTGTTGCCAGAGCACATTGCTGACGTTTTGCCTGCGCAGGCGCGTCGCGTGGAAGAGTTGCGTCGGGTCTGGCTCGATGCGGCTCGCTGCTACGGGTATGAACTCGTGATGCCTCCCATGCTGGAGCACTTGGAGTCCCTGCTGTCCGGTACCGGACATGCCCTGGGCCTCAAGACGTTCAAGCTGGTCGATCAACTCAGCGGGCGTACCCTGGGCCTGCGCGCCGACACCACGCCCCAGGTGGCGCGCATTGATGCGCACCTGCTCAACCGCGAGAGTGTGACCCGTTTGTGCTACTGCGGTCCGGTGTTGCACACCCGCCCTGAAGGCCCGCACGCCACGCGCGAGCAGCTGCAATTGGGCGCCGAGATCTATGGCCACGCCGGGCTGGAAGCCGACCTCGAAGCTGCCGAACTGGCGCTCGAAGGTTTGAAGGTATCCGGTCTCCAGGGGCTGGTCGTCGACTTCGCCGATGTACGGCTGGTGCAAGGCGTGCTGGCCGGCCTGGGGGTGTCGAATCTCGAGCCCGCGCTGCACGACGCCCTGGTCGAGGCCTTGACCAACAAGGACGTTGCCACCTTGCGTGATCTGTCGGGGCAGGGCGCCTTGCGTCAGGCTCCTGACGCGGCCAAGGTCCTGGTCAGCCTGACCACCTTGTTCGGTGGCGTCGAAGTGCTGGCCCGTGCCCGTGCCGTGCTGCCCGCGCATGAACTGGTTCACCAGGCCCTGACCGACCTGACTTGGCTTGCCGAGCACCTGCAGACCTCCCATCCGGATGTCAGCATCGGCTTCGACCTCTCCGATTTCAGTGGCTACGCTTATTACAGCGGCATCCGCTTCGCGGTGTACGGTGCGGGTCATGCCAACGCACTGGTGCGTGGCGGACGTTATGACGAGGTCGGCGCCGTGTTTGGCCGCCGTCGCCCGGCCGCCGGCTTCAGCCTGGATCTGAGGATTCTTGTTGACCTGCTGGCCAGCCACCAGGAGCAGGCCGCCCACACGGCGGTCCGTGCGCCTTGGGGCAGTGATCCTGCTTTGCGGCAGGCCATCCGCGAACTGAGAGGGCAGGGCCACACCGTGGTGTGTGTGCTGCCCGGACATGAACACGACGTCCAGGAATTTGACTGCGATCGCGAACTCGCGCTCGTCGATGGACGCTGGTCGGTGCGCGCGCTCTGAAGCGCGCCCGATCCATTTTTTGCGAAACAGGATTCCGCCATGCAAAGCACTTCCGCGTCGGCTCGCCCCGGCAACGCATCTGCCCGCAACGTTGTTGTCGTCGGCACCCAATGGGGTGACGAAGGCAAAGGCAAGGTTGTGGACTGGCTGACCGACCATGCGGCCGCTGTGGTCCGCTTCCAGGGCGGTCACAACGCCGGTCACACCTTGGTGATCAACGGCAAGAAGACGGCCCTGCAGCTCATCCCTTCAGGGATCATGCGCGAGGGCGTAGCTTGCTACATCGGCAACGGTGTGGTGGTTGACCCCACCCACCTGCTCTCTGAGATCGAGCGTCTGGAGGCCGCAGGCCTGAACGTGCGTTCGCGCCTGTTCATCAGCGAATCTTGCCCGATGATCCTGCCTTTCCACGTGGCCGTGGACAAGGCGCGTGAAGCCCTGCGCGAGACCAGCGGTGGCGGCAAGATCGGCACCACCGGCAAGGGCATCGGCCCGGCCTACGAAGACAAGGTGGCACGTCGCGCCCTGCGCCTGCAAGACCTCAAGCACCCCGAGCGTTTCGCCGCCAAGCTCAAGGAACTGCTGGAGCTGCACAACTTCTCGCTCAAGGGCTTCCTGAAGGGCGACGAGCTCGCCTTCCAGCCCATCTATGACGAGGCCATGAAGGCCGCCGAGCAGATCCTGCCGATGCTGGCTGACGTCGGTGTGCGCATCCATGCCCACACCCAGGAAGGTGGCAGCGTGCTGTTCGAAGGCGCCCAAGGCACCTTGCTCGACGTCGATCACGGCACCTATCCTTACGTCACGTCCAGCAACTGCGTGGCTGGCAATGCCTCGGCTGGCTCGGGCGTGGGCCCGGACAAGCTGCACTACATCCTGGGCATCACCAAGGCCTACACCACCCGCGTCGGCAGCGGCCCATTCCCCACCGAACTCGACTGGGAGACGCCCGGCACGGTGGGCTGCCACCTGGCCACGGTGGGCCAAGAGCGTGGCACGGTCACAGGTCGCGCCCGTCGCTGCGGCTGGCTGGACGCCGCTGCGCTCAAGCGCTCGGTGCTGATCAACGGCATCACCGGGATCTGCCTGACCAAGCTCGACGTGCTCGACGGTCTCGACGAGATCAAGGTGTGCACCGGCTACATGCTGCGCGGTGAACGCGTGGACATCCTGCCGCTGGATGCCGACGACATCGTGGCCTGCGAGCCCATCTACGAAAGCTTCCCGGGCTGGGAGGGCACGACCTTCGGCATCACCGAGTGGGACAAGCTGCCGGCCAATGCACGCGCATATCTGCAGCGCGTGGAGGCGTTCATCGGCGCTCCGATCGACATGGTGTCCACGGGCCCCGATCGCGACCACACCATTTTGCTGCGCCATCCCTACAAGGGTTGAGGCGCGTTGCCACGATTCACTCTGCCACCCGCCAAAGGAATCCCCATGCTCACCGACGATGGCAAGCACCTGTATGTCTCCTGGGAGGAGTACCACCAACTGATCGAGCGTCTGGCACTGAAGGTGCACGCTTCGGGGTGGGGGTTTGACCAGATCCTCTGCCTGGCGCGTGGTGGCCTGCGTCCGGGTGACATGATCTCGCGCATTTTTGACCGTCCGTTGGGCATCATGTCCACCAGCTCTTACCGCGATGACGGTGGCACCTTGCAGGGTCGCCTGGACATGGCGAAGTACATCACCATGCCCAAGGGTGAGCTGGCCGGCCGCGTGCTGCTGATCGATGACCTCGCGGATTCGGGCGTGACTTTGCGTGCGGTGGTCGATCGTCTGCGCGCCATGCCTGCCATCACCGAATTGCGCTCGGCGGTCATCTGGGTCAAAGGGGTGTCGACCTACACGCCCGACTACCATGTGGAGTCGCTGCCGACCAGTCCCTGGATTCACCAGCCTTTTGAAGAGTACGACACGCTGCGCCCTGAGGCGCTGCTCAAGCGCTACAAGGTCTGAGCGCGGCAGCGTCGCCCTTGGTGGGGGAGACCTCACAGCCAAGCAGCCTTCGGGCTGCTTTTTTTCCGCCTGGCGCGGCATGAGGGGAAAAGAAGGGCGGCTGCCCTCTGATGAGGCCTGGGCCGTTGAAGGCGGTGCTGCCTGTGACTGTGTGTGGGCAGTTTGATCAGGCAAAGAAAAAGCCGCTTGATCGAAGATCAAGCGGCTTTTCAATTGGTGCCCAGGAGAGGACTCGAACCTCCACGGAGTTACCCGCTAGTACCTGAAACTAGTGCGTCTACCAATTCCGCCACCTGGGCAGGTACTTTGTTGACTTGGCTTCGTTGCCGTCGCCGTGTCGAGAACGTAAATATAGCATTGTTTTGGAGCCCGTGTCCAATATCGGCGCGGTGGCGCAACGATGTCAGCTTTGTGCAACAAAAGACGTCAAGCGCAGGGGACGTGTCGCAAGGGGGTGCTTGGTGTACCCTGTGACGGTGTGCAGCATGTTGCGTTTGCCCCTCGCTTGTTCCTCATCGCCAGATGCGAGTGATGTGTTGCGCAACTGCGTGTCAGGCATCCTCGGCATTCCAGTCATGCTGCTTGGCCGCATCAGACAAAGAAAAAGCCGCTTGACACAAGGTCAAGCGGCTTTTCAATTGGTGCCCAGGAGAGGACTCGAACCTCCACGGAGTTACCCGCTAGTACCTGAAACTAGTGCGTCTACCAATTCCGCCACCTGGGCAGGTACTTTTTACACTGTAGGCGCTGCAACAAATATGTTGTTGCGTCATCAGCGAAGAGTTGAATTCTAGCATCAAAATAAGACCCATGACAACATCCGCACCACAAATTTTGGGCCTCATGAGTGAAATCGTCGGCACGGTACAAGGTCACCGTGACGGACATGGCTTCGTTCAGGCCGATGACGGGGACGCCAGCGTCTTCTTGCCCCCTCAGGAGATGCGTTCGGTCATGCACCGCGATCGTGTGAAGGTGCGTGTGGTCCGCTTCGACCGCCGTGGCCGCCCGGAAGGTCTGGTGCTGGAGATCATCGAACGCCGCAAGACGCCCATCATCGGTCGACTGCTGCAAGAGGGCGGAGCCTGGCTGGTGGCGCCGGAAGATCGGCGCTTTGGCCAGGACATCCTGATTTCGCCGAAAGGCACCGCGAATGCGGAGCCGGGGCAGGTGGTGGCGGTCGAGTTGACCGAGGCGCCGTCCTTGCTGGCCAAGCCGGTTGGGCGCGTCGTGGAGGTGCTCGGCGGCATCGACGACCCTGGCATGGAAATCGAGATTGCCGTGCGCAAGTACGAAGTGCCGCACCGTTTCAGCGACGCCACACTGGCGCAGGCTGCCAAGCTGCCCGAGAAAGTGCGTGCCACAGACAAGAAGCAGCGCATCGACCTGACCGATGTGCCTCTGGTGACGATTGACGGAGAGGATGCGCGTGACTTCGACGATGCGGTGTACTGCGAGCCCGCCACCATCGGGCGCGCCAAGGGTCCCAACGGCTGGCGACTGATCGTGGCCATCGCCGACGTGAGTCACTACGTCAAGCCGGGCGAGGCGCTGGACCTGGACGCGTACGAGCGCGCGACCTCGGTGTACTTCCCGCGCCGCGTGATCCCGATGCTGCCGGAGAAGCTCTCCAATGGCCTGTGTTCGTTGAACCCGGATGTTGAGCGCCTGTCAATGGTGTGCGACATGCTGGTCAACGCGGAGGGGGATGTGCATGCCTACCAGTTCTACCCGGCGGTGATCCGCTCTCACGCCCGGCTGACCTACACCGAAGTGGCCACCATCCTGGGCAACACCCGTGGGCCGGAGGCGCTGCGCCGGCCCGAACTGGTGCCGCATCTCCTGCACCTGCACGAGGTCTACCGTGCGCTGCTGAAGTCGCGCTCCGGCCGTGGGGCGGTCGACTTTGACACCACCGAAACTCAGATCGTCTGCGACGACAACGGTCGCATCGCCAAGATCGTGCCGCGTGTGCGCACCGATGCGCACCGTTTGATCGAGGAGTGCATGCTGGCTGCCAACGTGTGCTCCGCCGACTTCATCACGCGCGCCAAGCATCCGTCGCTGTTCCGCGTCCACGAGGGGCCGACACCCGAGAAGCGGCAGTTGCTGAAGAACTATCTGAAGGCGCTGGGCCTGGGCTTGTCCCTGGGGGAGGAGCCGCAACCGGGCGACTACCAGGCGATTGCGCAGGCGGTGAAAGATCGCCCCGACGTCACGCAGATCCACACGATGATGCTGCGCTCCATGCAGCAGGCCATCTATACCCCGACCAACAGCGGTCACTTCGGTCTGGCCTACGAGGCCTACACCCACTTCACGAGCCCCATCCGCCGCTATCCGGATTTGCTGGTGCACCGCGTGATCAAGGCCTTGCTGGGCCGTGGGCGCTATGACCTGAAGTTGCCAGCCGTGCAGCACCAGGTCGGCAATGTGAAGCGCAAGCCTGGTGGCACGCGGGGCGCGCCCAGCAAGGGTCTGCCGGCGGCGCCGACCAAGGCGGTCGCCCGGCTCAAGTTGCCGCCCGCCGAGGCGGCGGCGTGGGAGACCGTCGGCATTCATTGCAGCGCCAACGAGCGCCGGGCCGATGAGGCCTCCCGCGATGTGGAAGCCTGGCTCAAGTGCATGTTCATGCGCGAGCGGCTGGGCGAAGAGTATGGCGGCACGGTGAGCGCCGTGACCAGCTTTGGTCTGTTCGTGCAACTCGATGGCCTGTACGTCGAGGGCCTGATTCATATCACCGAGCTGGGTGGGGAGTACTACCGGTTTGACGAAACGCGTCAGGAACTTCGCGGCGAGCGTACCGGTACGCGCTATGTGGTGGGGTCTCGCGTGCTGGTGCAGGTCAGCCGCGTCGACCTCGATACCCGCAAGATCGATTTCCGCCTGGTGCGCGAGGCGGGCGAAGAGCGCGCCGGCTCGGGGTTGGGGCGAAAGCGCAGTCGTGGCGCGGACAAGGATTGGGTCGAGCCTGGTGCGGCCCAAGAGGCCTTGGCCGAGGTGCGCCAGGCCGACCATGAGGTGAAGCGGGCGGGTAAGGCGGCCAGGGGTGCTGGCAAGGGTCGCACGCGAGCGGCGGCGCCGGTTGCGGTGCCGGGTAAGACCGGCAAGGGAGGCTCAGGCAAGGGGTCCCGTGGCAAGCGTTGAGGTGGCTTGGATGGGTTGCTGATTCCGTGCTAGAATGTCAGAGTTTGCCCGAATCCCCGGGTAGATTTTGACAATCACGAAATCGGCAATCCAAGGTGTTGCAGCAGGCTCGCAGAGCAGGTTGTGATCGCTGTCGATTTCCAGATCCAACCTCTGGAGCAATTCATGTCCGTATCCATGCGCGAAATGCTGGAAGCCGGTGTCCACTTCGGTCACCAAACCCGCTTCTGGAACCCCAAGATGGCCCCGTACATCTTCGGTCATCGCAACAAGATTCACATCATCAACCTCGAGAAGACGCAGCCCGCCTTCGAAGAGGCTCTGAAGTTCATCAAGCAGCTGTCGGCTCGCCGCGGCACCGTGATGATGGTCGGCACCAAGCGTCAATCGCGTGACACCATCGCCCTGGAAGCCGAACGCGCAGGCGTGCCTTACGTCAACCAGCGCTGGCTGGGTGGCATGCTGACCAACTTCAAGACCGTCAAGGGCTCCCTCAAGAAGCTGAAGGACATGCAGGCCGTGGTGGAAACCGGTCTGGACAACCTGAAGAAGAAGGAAGGCCTGCTGTTCCAACGTGACCTGGCCAAGCTGGAAAAAGACATCGGCGGCATCCAGGACATGGCTGTGTTGCCTGACGCCATCTTCGTGATCGACGTCGGTTATCACAAGATTGCCATCGCCGAAGCCAAGAAGCTGGGCATCCCCGTCATCGGCGTGGTTGACACCAACCACTCGCCCGAAGGCATCGACTATGTCATTCCCGGTAACGACGACTCCTCCAAGGCTGTGGCGCTGTACGCCAAGGCCGTGGCTGACGCCATCCTGGAAGGCAAGGCCAACGCCGTGAACGAAGTCGTGGCCGCAGCTTCTGCTGGCGACGACGAATTCGTGGAAGTCAACGAAGCCGTTTAAGGCTCCTTGATTTCGCAAGAAGGGGCTGACGATCAGCCCCTTTTTTTAACAAAATTTTCTGCGGCGGCGCTTTGGCCGCCCGCGAACCAAACCGGAGAAAGCTAATGGCTGCAATCACCGCCAGCATGGTCGCCGAACTGCGCGCCAAGACCGATGCTCCCATGATGGAGTGCAAGAAAGCTCTGACCGAGGCCGATGGCGACTTCGCCAAGGCGGAAGAGCTGCTGCGCGTCAAGCTGGGCAGCAAGGCCTCCAAGGCCGCCTCGCGCGTGACCGCTGAAGGCGTGGTGTCTGCTTTTGTCGACGGCTCGACCGGCGCTTTGGTGGAAATCAACTGCGAAACCGACTTCGTCT
This sequence comes from Aquabacterium sp., assembly GCF_034003525.1. Classification (GTDB taxonomy): domain Bacteria; phylum Pseudomonadota; class Gammaproteobacteria; order Burkholderiales; family Burkholderiaceae_C; genus Aquabacterium. Next base: position 288,678 of record NZ_JAVEYN010000001.1, on the reverse strand, counting down.
CGAAGAACGACTCCTTCCTGGCTTTCGCCAAGTCGGTGGCCGAGCTGATCGCCAAGAACAACCCCGCTGACGTCGCTGCTATCGGCGAGCTGCCGCTGTCGCAAGACGGCTTCGGCCCGACCGTGGAGGAAGTCCGCAAGGGCTTGATCGGCAAGATCGGCGAGAACATGGCCATCCGTCGCTTCAAGCGTTACGCTGACGGTGGCAAGCTGGCTGCATACCTGCACGGCGCCCGCATTGGCGTGGTCGTGGAGTTCGACGGTCAAGACGTGGCTGCCAAGGACGTCGCCATGCACGTGGCCGCCATGAAGCCCGTGTCGCTGTCGTCGGCTGACGTGCCGGCCGATCTGATCGAAACCGAGCGCAGCGTCGCCACGGCCAAGGCCGCCGAAGCTGGCAAACCTGCTGACATCGCTGCCAAGATGATCGAAGGCGCTGTTCAGAAGTACCTGAAGGAAGTGTCCCTGTTCAACCAGGTCTTCGTGAAGGCCGCTGACGGCAAGCAAACCGTCGAGCAGTACCTGAAGTCGGCCAACACGACCGTCAAGGGTTTCACCATGTTCGTGGTGGGCGAGGGCATCGAGAAGAAGCAAGACGACTTCGCAGCCGAAGTGGCGGCCACGATGGCCGCAGCCAAGGGTCAGTAACCCGAAGCAAAACAAGGGGGCTTTTGGCCCCCTTGTGCTGTGTGCCCCGGCAACGACCGGGCCACGCAAGCTGCCGGAGGGGAACCTTCGCGCCAGCAACCATTCAAAAGGCCTGACCAGGCTGGCGAAGACTGAAACTTGCGATAACCTTCAGTCTCGCTTCTCACGTAGATCACCAAGGACATCCGCATGCCCGCCTACAAGCGCATCCTCTTGAAACTTTCCGGTGAAGCCCTGATGGGCGACGATGCCTACGGCATCAACCGGGCGACCATTGTGCGCATGGTCAAGGAGATTCAGGAGGTCACCGACCTGGGCGTGCAGGTGGCGGTAGTCATCGGTGGTGGCAACATTTTCCGCGGCGTCGCGGGCGGCTCGGTCGGCATGGACCGCGCCACGGCCGACTACATGGGCATGCTGGCCACCGTGATGAACTCGCTGGCCCTGGCGGACACCATGCGTCAGGAAGGCATGACGGCTCGCGTGATGTCTGCCATCAGCATCGACCAGGTGGTGGAGCCCTACGTTCGCCCCAAAGCCTTGCAGTACCTCGAGGAGGGCAAGGTGGTGGTGTTTGCCGCGGGCACGGGCAACCCGTTCTTCACGACCGACACCGCCGCTGCCTTGCGCGGTGCAGAGATCGGTGCGGAGGTCATGCTCAAGGCCACCAAGGTGGATGGCGTCTACACGGCCGATCCCAAGAAAGATCCTTCGGCCACGCGTTACGCCAGCATCACCTTCGACGAGGCCCTGATCAAGAACCTGCAGGTGCTCGATGCCACCGCTTTTGCCCTGTGCCGCGATCAGAATCTGCCTTTGAAGGTGTTTTCGATTTTCAAACCCGGCGCACTCAAGCGCGTCGTGTTGGGTGAAGACGAAGGCACGCTGGTTCACGTCTGATCCAGCCCTTCCTTTCGCCATTTTTTCAAGCGTCAGTCGGCCTCAGGCCTTCGTACGGAGCTTCTCATGAGCATTGCAGAAATCAAAAAGACCGCCGAGCAGAAAATGCTCAAGTCCATCGAGGCTTTCAAAGTCGAGTTGTCCAAGATTCGCACCGGCCGTGCTCACCCCGGTATCCTGGATCAGGTGCAGGTGGAGTACTACGGTTCGCTGGTGCCCATCAGCCAGGTGGCCAACGTGACGCTGCAAGATGCGCGCACCATCAGCGTTCAGCCTTGGGAAAAGGGCATGGGCGCCAAGCTCGAAAAGGCGATCCGCGAGTCGGACCTTGGCCTGAACCCTTCCTCGCAGGGTGATCTGATCCGCGTGCCGATGCCTGCCTTGACGGAAGAGCGCCGCAAGGAACTGACCAAGGTCGTCAAGTCGGCGGGCGAGGACACCAAGATTGCCGTGCGCAATCTGCGTCGCGACGCCAACGAGCATGCCAAGCGCCTGCTCAAGGACAAGGAAATCACGGAAGACGACGACCGTCGTTCGCAGGACGAAATCCAGAAGCTGACGGACAAGACGATTGCCGAAATCGACAAGCTGGTGCAGGCCAAGGAAGCCGAAGTGCTGGCTGTTTGAGGCTGTGCGCTTTGCCATAATGGCGACCACGTCCGAGGCGGTCTGACCGCCTCGTTCTGTTTGCGGACATGCGGGCTGCCCAGGCGGCCCGCTCTCACATTCCCGGATTCATTTGTCGATGGCTTCTCTTCCTTCGTCTTCACCCTTGGCCGTTCCGAGGCATGTCGCCATCGTGATGGATGGCAATGGTCGCTGGGCGCGCAAGCGTTTCATGCCGCGCGGCCTGGGTCACAAGGCGGGCGTCGATGCCCTGGTCGAGGTGGTGAGGGCAGCGGCCAGCCGAGGTGTCGGCTTCCTGACCGTGTTCGCGTTCTCGTCGGAGAACTGGAAGCGTCCCGAGGAGGAAGTGTCCGGTTTGATGAGTTTGCTGTTGGTGGCACTGTCCAAGCACATGGGCAAACTCAAGGCCGATGGTGTTCGCATCCGCGTCGCGGGCGATCTGGAGAAGGTGTCCGAGAAGGTGCGTTCCGCCTTGCAGGAGGCTGAGGCGTCCACGGCCGAGAACGACCGATTGGTGTTGACCGTGGCATTCAACTACGGTGGCCGCTGGGACATCGTGCAGGCCTGTCAGCGGGCGATGGCGGCGGGTGTGGCGCCGGATGCACTCGATGAGGCCACCTTGGCGCGTTTCATGACGATGAGCTATGCGCCGGACCCGGATCTGGTGATTCGCACCGGCGGGGAAGTGCGCTTGTCCAATTTTCTGTTGTGGCAGAGCGCCTACTCGGAACTGTATTTCACCGATTGCCTGTGGCCTGACTTTGATGGTGCTGAACTGGATCGCGCCATCGAGAGCTATGCCGAGCGCGAGCGTCGCTTTGGTGACGTGGGGGCCTCGGGTGAGGGCGAGGGCGCGGTTGGCGGCCTCGATGATGTGATGGCCGAAAGGGAAGGACACTGAACATGCTCAAACAACGCGTCATCACCGCCTTGATCCTGGCTGCCATCTTGCTGGCCAGCTTGGCCAGCGAAGCCACTTGGCCATTTTCTGCGCTCACCCTGGTGTTCATCTCGGCGGCAGGCTGGGAGTGGTCCCGTCTCAATGAGGCGCCAGGGATGCGGGCCTGGCTCACCGGGGCTGCTGTGGCGGGCGGCTGTGTGTATGCGGCGCAGGTGGTGGGCTTGCCAGTTTGGGCGCAGGCTGTGGTGGACAACGGATTGAACGTGCATCCGCACGTCCATGGTCTGGGGCTGCCGCTGGCGGGTTTCCACGTTGCCACGGGTGTGTGGGCGTTTGCCACCATCGTCTGGGTGTTGGGGGGCGCGGCCGTGTTGCGCTATGGCAGCACGCATTGGCGTCAGGTGCCGGAGTTCTGGCGGCGCCTCTTGGGCTTGGTGTTGCTGGTCATGGCCTGGCTGGCCCTGGTGGAGATCAAGGCGCAGGGCCTGAATTTCCTGCTGTCCGTGCTGTGCTTGGTCTGGGCTGCAGACATCGGCGCTTACTTTGGTGGCAGGGCCTTTGGCCATCGCAAGTTGGCCCCCAGCATCAGCCCGGGCAAGAGCTGGGAGGGCGTCTGGAGCGGCATGGTGGCGGTGTGTTTGCTGGCCGGTCTGTGGATCTGGGTGGACGGCCATCTTGGTGTCGATTCGCCGAGTTTGTACAGCCGTTTGTGGATGGGGCTGGGCCCCCTTGGCATCTTGCTTGCGCTGGCCTTTCTGGTCGCCATGAGCGTGGTCGGCGATCTCTTCGAGTCTCTCGTCAAGCGTCAGGCCGGGGTGAAGGACAGCAGCCAGCTGTTGCCCGGGCATGGCGGTGTGCTCGATCGCATCGATGCCCTCTTGCCTGCCTTGCCCTTGACCCTGGCTGTGTTGACCTTGTGCCATGCTTGATTCCCAGTTGTCTTCCCGCCGTCAGCGCGTCTGCATTCTCGGTGCCACAGGCTCGATCGGCACCAACACACTTGATGTGTTGTCACGTCACCCCGAGCAATTCGAGGTGTGGGCGCTGACAGGGGCCTCCCGTGTCGACGAGTTGATGGCGCAGTGCCGCCAGTGGCAACCGCGTTTCGCGGTGATGCCCGACGAGGCGGTGGCCCAACGCCTGCGCGCACAGATCGCCGATGCGGGCTTGCGCACCGAGGTACTCAGCGGGGCACAGGCTCTGATCGATGTGGCGTCACACCCGGATGTCGATGTGGTGATGGGCGCCATCGTCGGTGCCGCCGGCTTGCCGCCATGTCTGGCGGCCGCACGGGCCGGCAAGCGTCTGCTGCTGGCCAACAAGGAGGCGCTGGTTGTGGGGGGCGCCTTGTTCATGCGGGCGGTGGAGGAGGGCGGTGCAACGCTTTTGCCCATCGACAGCGAGCATTCGGCCATTTTCCAGTGCCTGCCCGAAGATCCTGCAGCTTGGGCCTCGCGCATCGATCACATCGTGTTGACCGCGTCAGGCGGGCCCTTCCGTCAGCGCGATGTGGCCACGTTTGGTGACATCACGCCCGAGCAGGCCTGCGCCCATCCCAACTGGGTGATGGGCCGCAAAATCTCGGTCGACTCGGCGACGATGATGAACAAGGCGCTTGAGGTCATCGAGGCGCGCTGGTTGTTCAACCTCGCACCCGAGCAGATCCGCGTGGTGCTGCACCCGCAAAGCATCATCCATTCGATGGTGGTGTGCCGTGACCGCTCGGTGCTGGCGCAACTGGGGACACCCGACATGCGGGTGCCGATTGCCTACGGCCTGTCGTGGCCGCAGCGCATCGAGTCGGGTGCGGACCTGCTGGATTTCACGCGCCTGAATGCCCTCACGTTCGAAGAGGCCGATGCACGCCGCTATCCGGGCCTGCAACTGGCCTGGGAGACACTCAAGGGCGAGGCCGGCAGCACCTGTGTGCTCAACGCGGCCAACGAGATCGCCGTGGAGGCCTTTCTGTCCCGCCGCATCCGTTTTGATCAGATCCACCAAGTGGTGGTTCAGTCCCTGTCGGACTGCCGCATTGAACGCTCGGCGACCGAGACGGTCGACGGCTTGCTGGACCTGGATGGTCAGGCGCGCCGTGTGGCCACGTCGGTCGTGGCGGGGCTGGTGGTTTGATCCGGGCACGGTGCAGGCAGACGCGCGGCGGTGACGCAGGAGGATGACGATGTTGATGACGGTGCTTTCCTTTCTGGTGACGATTGGCGTGCTGGTGGTGATCCACGAGTACGGTCACTACCGGGCGGCGGTGGCCTGCAACGTCAAGGTGCTGCGCTTCTCCGTGGGCTTTGGTCAGGTCTTGTGGCGTCGTCAGCGGGGTGAAACCGAGTTCGTGATCTCGGCACTGCCCTTGGGGGGCTACGTCAAGATGCTCGACGGGCGTGAGGGGCCGGTGGATGCGGCCGAACAGCATCGCGCCTTCAACTGCAAGCCCTTGCGGCAGCGGGCTTTCATCGTGGCAGCGGGGCCATTGGCCAACTTGCTGCTGGCGGTGCTGCTGTATGCCGGCGTGAACTGGGCCGGTGTGCAGGAGTTGCGCCCGTGGCTGGCGCAACCCCGTGCCGGCACCCTGGCCGCCGAGGCTGGCTTGCAGTCGCGCGACGAGGTGGTGGCCCTGGAAGTGCTGGATGCCAGCTCGGATGCAGATGCGTCGCGCCAGCATGTAGTGCGCTCCATGACCGATCTGCAGTGGCTGTTCATCCAGTCGGCGCTGGCCGGTCAGGATGTGCGGCTGCAGCTCGAATCGCGTGCGCAGCCGTCGGGGCCTGTGATGGGGCGTCGCAGCGTGGTGCTGCACCTGAGTCGCATACCCGCCGCCGAGGTCGATGGTCGCTTGCTCGACCGTGTGGGCTTGAGCGGCCCTTACGCAGAGCCCTTGATTGCCGAGGTGCTGCCAGGTGGCCCTGCCGAGCAGGCGGGCTTGCGTGCCGGTGACCGCGTTTTGCAGGTCAACGGCGTGGCGCCTGCGGACGCAGGGCAGTTGCGTCAGATGATCCGGGACAGTCAGGCAGGTGGTGAGGCGCGGGCGCTGTCGCTGCAGATCGAACGTGCTGGCCAGACGCTGCCGGTGAATCTGTTGCCGGTGATGACCGAGGTGAGGGGCCAGCGCGTGCCCCGCATCGAGGCCGCTCTGGGCAGCATGCCCGCCACGGTCGAGGTCAGCTATGGCCTGGTGGAGGGGCTGACCAAGGCCGCCGCCAAGACCTGGGATGTTTCGGTGATGAGCCTGAGCATGCTCGGCAAGATGTTGGTGGGCGAGGCTTCGCTGCAAAACCTCAGCGGTCCGCTCACGATCGCCGACTATGCCGGCCGTTCCGCGCAAATGGGGTGGGTTTACTACGTTGGCTTCCTGGCCTTGGTCAGTGTGAGCCTGGGCGTGCTCAACTTGCTGCCGCTGCCCGTCTTGGATGGTGGGCACCTCATGTATTATCTTTTCGAAGGCGTCACGGGCCGGCCGGTTTCCGATATCTGGCTGGAACGATTGCAGCGGGGTGGCGTGGCCATCATGCTCGCGATGATGTCATTGGCCCTCTACAACGACTTGGCGCGCCTGTTTGGCGCGCACTGAGTTTTCCTGCATGCAAAGCCCTTTCATGACTGCTGTGCGGTTCAAACCGACCCTGCTCGCTGCCTTGCTGGCGACCTCTTTGTTTCACTCCGCCTGGGCGGTTGAACCTTTTGTGCTGAAAGACATTCGCGTCGAGGGCCTGCAGCGTGCAGACGCCGGCACGGTGTTCGCCTCGCTGCCGTTCCGCGTCGGCGACACCTACACTGACGACAAGGGCTCCGCAGGTTTGCGCGCCTTGTTTGCCACCGGCCTGTTCAAGGACGTGCGCATCCAGGTCGACGGCAATGTGGTCGTGGTCGTGGTCGAAGAGCGCCCGGTGATCTCGCGCGTCGAGTTCGTCGGCACCAAGGAGTTCGACAAGGACGTGCTGGTCAAGGCACTCAAGGATGTTGGCATCGGCGAGGGCCAGCCCTTTGACCGCGCGCTGGCCGACCGTGCCGAGCAGGAACTCAAGCGCCAGTACCTCACCCGCAGCCTGTATGGCGTGGAAGTGGTCTCCACCATCACGCCCACCGAGCGCAACCGCGTCAACGTGACCTTCACGGTGAACGAGGGCGAGGTCACCAAGATCAAGAGCATCCGGATCACCGGCAATCAGGCTTTCTCGGAAAGCACCCTGATTTCGCAGATGGACCTCACCAAGGGCGGCTGGCTGACCTGGTACACCAAGTCCGACCAGTACGCGCGGGCCAAGCTGAACGCCGACTTGGAAACGATCAAGGCCTACTACCTGAACCGGGGTTACCTGGAGTTCAAGATCGAGTCGGCGCAGGTGACCATTTCGCCCGACAAGCAGGACATTTCGATTGCGATCAGCGTGAGCGAAGGCCCCCGCTATGTGGTGACCGGGGTGCGTCTGGAAGGCGAGTACCTGGGCAAGGAAGACGAGTTCCGCAAGCTGGTGACCATTGAGCCGGGCGAAGCCTACCGGGCCGATGCCGTGGCTGCCACCACCAAGGCCTTCACCGATCGCTTTGCGGCCTTCGGTTACGCCTTTGCCCGCGTGGAGTTCCGTCCGGAGCTGGACCGTGCCAAGGGGCAGGCCGTGGCTGTGCTGGTGGCTCAGCCCCAGCGTCGCGTGTATGTTCGCCGTGTCAATGTGGCGGGCAACTCCCGCACCCGTGACGAGGTGATCCGCCGCGAGTTCCGCCAGTTCGAGGCGGCTTGGTACGACGGGCAGAAGATCAAACTGTCGCGTGACCGGGTGGACCGTCTGGGCTACTTCAAGGCCGTGGACATTGAAACCGTGGAAGTGCCGGGCACGGCCGACCAGGTGGACCTGACCATCTCGGTCGAAGAAAAGCCCACTGGCAACCTGATGCTGGGTGCGGGCTTTTCGAGTGCCGAGAAGTTCACCCTGACCGCATCGGTCAAGCAGGACAACGTGTTCGGCACCGGGAACTATCTCGGCATTGACCTGAACACCAGCAAGTACAACCGCACCATCGTGGTCAGCACGGTCGACCCGTACTTCACCGACGATGGCGTGTCGCGCTCGTATGACCTGTACTACCGCACGTCGCGTCCGCTGAACACTCAGGGTGGGGACTACAAGATCGTGACGCCCGGCGGTGCCGTGCGTTTCGGGGTGCCGTTCACCGAGTACGACACCGTGTTCTTCGGCGCCGGTGTGGAGCAGACCTCGATCAAGGGCGACACCGGTCTGCCGGTGAGCTATCGCCTGTACCGCGACACCTTTGGTGAAACCAGTTTGTCGGTCCCCTTGACCGTGGGCTGGTCGCGAGATGCGCGCGACAGCCTGATTGCGCCGACCCGTGGCCGCTACCAGCGCCTGAACCTGGAGTTGGGTGTGGCGGGTGACACCCGCTATGTGCGCGGCGACTACCAGTTCCAGCAGTTCATCCCGCTGTCCAACCGCTTCACGCTGGGCCTGAACACCGAAATTGGATACGGGAAGGGCTTGTCTGGCAAGCCGTATCCGGTCTTCAAGAACTTCTACGGCGGTGGTCTGGGCACCGTGCGAGGTTTCGAGCAGAACTCTCTGGGCCCTCTCGATATCGAAGGCGCCTACGTGGGCGGTAACCGCCGTGCCAACGTGAACGCCGAGTTGTATGTGCCATTCCCGGGGGCCGGCAACGACCGCACCTTGCGTCTGTTCGGTTACATGGACGCCGGCAACGTCTGGGGTGAGAAGGAGTCGATGAGCTTCAGCGACGTGCGTGCCTCGGTCGGCGTTGGTATCAGTTGGGTCTCTCCGGTGGGCCCGCTCAAGCTGAGTTACGGCAAGCCCTTCCGCTTCCAGGACCAAGATAAAATCCAGCGTCTTCAGTTCCAGATCGGGACGGCATTCTGACCATGACTTCGCAGCTCAAAAAACTTCTGGTGGCCAGCCTGCTGACTGGCGCGGCTTTGCTCGCGCATGGCCAGGAGCTCAAGATTGGCTACGTCAACCTCGACCGGGTGCTGCGTGACGCATCCCCAGCCAAGGCGGCGCAGGCCAAGCTCGAAAGCGAGTTCACCCGGCGCGAGAAGGACCTGAGCGACACGGCAACGCGTCTCAAGAGCGCCACCGAGCGCTTCGAGAAGGACGCGCCCACGCTGGGGGAAACTGAGCGTAGCCGTCGTCAGCGTGACTTGGTGGAGCAGGACCGCGAGCTGCAGCGCAAGCGCCGCGAGTTCCAGGAAGACCTGAACCAGCGCAAGAACGAAGAACTGGCCGCGGTGTTGGACCGTGCGCAGCGCGTCGTCAAGCAGATCTTTGATCAGGAAAAATACGACCTGATCTTGCAGGAAGCGGTGTTCTTCAGTCCCCGCGTCGACATCACCGACAAGGTCATCAAGGCCATGAACAGCGGATCGGGCAAGTGACCACGATGCCTGTGAATGTGACGCTCGGCCAGTTGGTGGCCGAGCTGGGGGGCACCCTGATCGGAGACGCGAACACCGTGATCCGACAGATCGGCCCTTTGGACAGCGACGCACCGGACACCATCGCCTTCCTGTCGAACCCGAAATACCGTGCGCAACTGGCCACGACCAAGGCCACGTGCGTCATTGTCAGTCCGGCGGTTCAGGACGAGGCCACGGCGCGAGGGGCGGCCCTCGTCACCGACGATCCTTACCTGTACTTTGCTCGCCTGACCCAGTGGTGGTCCAAGCAAGTCCGTCCGCGTCCGGCTGCGGGCATCCATCCCTCGGCCGTGGTGGACCCGACCGCCGTGATCGGCCCCGACGTCGTTGTCGGCCCCTTGGCCGTGATCGAGGCCGGGGCCATCGTGGAAGCTGGGGCCCAGATCGGTGCGCAGTGCTTTGTGGGTGCCCGCGCCCGCGTTGGCGAGCACACCCGCTTGGCCCCGCAAGTCACCTTGGGTTTTGACTGCGTGGTCGGTGCACGCTGCATTTTGCACAGCGGTGTGGTGATCGGCGCCGATGGTTTCGGCTTCGCGCCCAAGCAGGGCCGTTGGGAGAAGATCGAGCAGCTGGGCGCCGTGCGCATTGGCGACGATGTGGAGCTGGGCGCCAACACCTGCGTGGACCGCGGCGCCCTGGACGACACAGTGATTGAAGACGGCGTCAAGCTCGACAACCTGGTTCAGATTGCGCACAACGTCCACATTGGCGAGCATTCGGCCATGGCCGGTTGTGTCGGTGTGGCAGGCAGCGCCCGCATCGGCAAGCATTGCACGGTGGGCGGTGCGGGCATGATCCTCGGACACCTCACATTGGCGGACAATGTGCATGTGTCATCCGGCACCCTGATTTCTCGCTCTGTGCTCAAGCCTGGCTTGTACAGTGGCGCCTTCCCTTTTGACGAGAACGCATCTTGGGAGAAAAACGCAGCGACCCTGCGTCAACTCCATGCCTTGCGTGACCGTATCCGAACCCTAGAAAAGCAAGTGAAAAGCTGATGGACATCCATAAGATTCTTCAAAAGCTCCCGCACCGCTACCCCTTCCTGTTGGTGGACCGTGTGCTGGAAGTCGAAAAGAACGTTCGCATTCGTGCCTTGAAGAACGTGACGATCAACGAGCCATTCTTCCAGGGCCACTTCCCCAACCGCCCGGTGATGCCTGGCGTGTTGATGCTGGAAGCACTGGCGCAGACGGCTGCCTTGCTCGCGTTCGAAACCCAGGGTGAAGGCGTGGACGAGAACTCGGTCTACTACTTCGTGGGCATCGACGGTGCGCGTTTCAAGCGCCCGGTCGAGCCGGGTGACCAGCTCTTCCTGGATGTGCAGATGGACCGCAACAAGGGCGGCATCTACAAGTTCAATGCGCAAGCCCTGGTGGGTGAGGAACTGGCGGTGTCGGCACAACTGATGTGCACGGTTCGCAAGGTGTCTTGAGGCGCAGATGGCGAACATCCATCCCAGCGCCATCGTCGACCCCGCAGCGCAACTGGCTGACTCCGTCACGGTGGGCCCCTTCACCACGATCGGGCCAAACGTCCGCATCGGTGAAGGCTGCAGCATCGGCGCGCACTGCGTGATCGAAGGTCACACCACGATTGGCCGCGACAACAAGATCTTCCAGTTTGCCTCTCTGGGGGCCGACCCGCAAGACAAGAAGTACAAGGGCGAGCCCACCCAGTTGATCATTGGCGACCGCAACACCATCCGCGAGTTCACCACGTTCAACACGGGCACTGTTCAGGACAAGGGCGTCACCCAGATCGGTGATGACAACTGGATCATGGCCTATGTGCATGTGGCCCATGACTGCGTGATCGGTGATCACAACGTGATCGCCAATTCGGTGCAGTTTGCCGGCCACGTCACCGTGGGCAGCTACACCCTGATCGGTGGCATCAGCGGTATTCACCAGTTTGTGCGCATTGGCGACTTTGCCATGCTGGGTTTTCAGACCCGCCTGTCGCAAGACCTGCCGCCGTTTGTCGTGGCCGCCGGCAACCCCGCCGAAGCGCAGAACGTGCACCAGGAAGGCCCGCGTCGCCGCGGCTTTTCGGCCGAGCGCCTGACCATGCTCAAGAAGATGTACCGGGCGCTGTATCGCAAGGGCTTGACGCTGGAGGCGGCCAAGGCCGAGATCGAACAGTTGCGCGGCCAGGTGCCGGACGCGGATGCCGACATCGACAAGATGCTGGCTTTCCTGGCGGGTGCCGAGCGCGGCATCGTGCGCTGAAGCATGAGCGCTGCTGAACCGCGCGTGGCCATGGTGGCCGGCGAAACCTCGGGCGATCTGCTGTCGGGCTTGCTGCTCGGCGGCTTGAAGGCACGCTGGTCGGGCCTGTCGTCCTGCGGCATCGGTGGTCCTCGCATGGCCGAGCACGGGTTTGATGCCTGGTGGCCATACCAGAAGCTGGCGGTGCATGGTTTCAACATGGAGGTGCTGCGGCGCTTTCGTGAAATCTGGACCATCCGCCGCGAGCTGGGGGAGCGCTTGCTGGCCGACCGCCCCGATGTGTTTGTCGGGGTCGACGCGCCGGACTTCAATCTGGGCCTGGAGGCCCGTTTGAAGGCTGAAGGCATCAAGACGGTGCACTTCGTCAGCCCCTCCATCTGGGCCTGGCGAGGCGGACGCATCCACAAGATTCACCGCTCGGTGGACCACATGCTGTGCCTGTTCCCGTTTGAGCCCAAGCTGTATCACGATCATGGTATCGCGGCGACCTTCGTCGGGCATCCGCTGGCGGACACCATTCCGCTGGAGGTGCCACGTGCCCAGGCGCGTACCAGCCTGGGCCTGGACGAGCAGACGCCGGTGATCGCCATCCTGCCGGGCAGCCGTCGCGGCGAGGTGCAGCACAACACGCCGGCTTTCTTGCAGACCGTGGCGCTGCTGAGCCGCCAGCGGCCGGATTTGCGCTTTGTGCTGCCGGTGGTGCCAGGCTTGCGCGACATGGTCGAGCCGATGGTGCGCGAGCACGCGCCCGACGCCCCGTTGACGCTGCTCGATGGTCGTTCGCACGAAGCTTTGGCGGCCTGTGATGTCACCTTGATCGCCAGCGGCACGGCCACGTTGGAGGCGGCGCTGTTCAAACGTCCCATGGTGATCGCCTACAAGATCAGTGGCCTGAGCTGGCAGATCATGAAGCGCATGGCCTACCTGCCTTGGGTGGGGCTGCCCAATATCCTGCTGTCGGACTCGGTGGTGCCCGAGCGCCTGCAAGATGAGGCGAACCCCGCCCAGCTCGCGGCCGATGTGCTGGCGTGGCTGGACCAGCCCGCCCGTGCGGCCTCTGTGCAGCAGCGCTTCCTTGAACTTCACCACCAGCTGAAACAGGATACGGCCCGTGCCGCCAGTGATGCCATCGCCCAAGTCCTCGAAACGCGCTGACCCGGCACAGGCCGCCGAAACGCCTTTTCAGCTCGACCTGCTGTGGCCGGTGGACGCTGTGGGCCTGATGGCTGGCGTGGACGAGGCCGGGCGTGGGCCCTTGGCGGGGCCAGTGGTGGCAGCGGCTGTGATCCTGGATGATCAGCAGCCGATTGCGGGCCTGGCAGACTCAAAGAAGCTCACTGCTCGTCGGCGAGACAGCCTGTACGACGAGATCCGTGCCAAGGCGCTGTGTTGCTGCATTGCCGAGGCCAGCGTCGAGGAGATTGACGCGCTCAACATCTTGCAGGCCACGATGCTGGCCATGCGGCGCGCGGTGGAAGGCCTGCGCCTCAAGCCCGCCATGGTGCTGGTGGATGGCAACCGCATCCCTGTGTTGAACGTGCCCGCGCAGGCCATCGTCAAGGGCGATGCGAAGGTGCAGGCCATTTCGGCGGCGTCCATCCTGGCCAAGGTGCACCGTGACCGCCTGTGCACGCAATTGCACGAGGCGTACCCTCAATATGGATTCGAGGTGCACAAGGGCTATCCCACGGCGGCACATCTGACGGCCCTGCGCGAGCATGGCGCCACGCCCGCGCACCGACGCACCTTTGGTCCCGTCAAGCTGGCACTGGCCAGCACCGCCGACCCGTTGGCCGCGGTGGTACGTTGACCTCGATCTTTCCTGACATGAGCGATTCTCTTCTTCAACGTCCCGTCCGCCTGCGCAGCACCCAGTTGGTCACCTCGCGCGACAACCCCTTGGTGCAGCGCTTGCGGCGTCTCAGCCAGGACCCGGTGGCCTACCGCAAGCAGGGTGAGGTCTGGCTGGAGGGCGATCACCTGTGCGATGCCTGCCTGCAGCGCGGCATCGAGGTCGGCCTGGCCGTGGTGGCCGAGAGTGCCTGGCTGGGTGAGCATGGCATCGCAGCCGGTACCGATGCGCAGGCGGTGCGTCTGAGCGCCTTGGCACGACAGGCCGAGAAGGTCGTGGTCGTGCCCGATGCCTTGTGGAAGACCTACACCGGTCTGGAGTCGCCGGCCCGAATCGGCTTTGTGCTGGCCCGCCCGCCCGCCGAGGCCGCAGAGAGCGCACTGCGTGCGGGTGTGCCCACGGTGGTGCTGGACCGGGTACAGGACGCCGGGAATGTGGGCAGCATCTTGCGCAGTGCATCGGCCATGGGTGTGGCGCAGGTGGTGGCGCTCAAAGGCACGGCAGGTTTGTGGTCGCCCAAGGTCCTGCGGGCGGGCATGGGTGCGCATTTCGCCTTGCATCTGGTCGAGCAGGTCTTGCCGGAGGCCCTGGTGGACTTGCAGCTTCCCCTGGTGGCGACCAGCTCGCACACCGAGCACCTGCTGCCGACTGTCGCCTTGCCAGAGCCTTGTGCCTGGGTGATGGGGCACGAGGGGCAGGGAGTGGGCGAGGCCGTGATGCGCCAGTGCGCCTTGAAAGTGGCCATTCCGCAGCCGGGAGGCGAGGAGTCGCTCAACGTGGCCGCCGCCGCGGCCGTTTGTCTGTACGAGTCGATGCGCCGCCGCTTGTGATGCTGGCAGCTTGTCCACATCGACCTTGGCTGACCGATGCCCTGTGGGCGGAATGGATTTCAGGGCCGGGGAAGCCCGGATGAACGCCCTACAATGTTCCGAGGTTTGACACACGCCGTGCGGCCCCGTTGGGTGGGTCGGTGCGGCGAACCTGGAGAGAACACATGGATCGATCAATGAAACCCCTGGACGTGGTCTACGGCTCGGCCGTGGCCGGTGACCGTCAGCGCGTGCTACGCAACACCTACGCCTTGCTGGCCTTGTCGATGCTGCCCACGGTGTTGGGGGCTTGGTTGGGTGTGGCGACGGGCTTCAGCTTCTTCGCAGGCAGCCCCTTCATGGGCTTGATCGTGTTCATGGCCGTGTCCTTCGGCTTCTTCTTCGCCATCGAGAAGTTCAAGAACTCCGGCGTGGGCGTTGTGCTGCTGCTGGGCTTCACCTTCTTCATGGGGTTGATGCTGTCGCGCATGCTGGGCATGGTGCTGGGTCTGTCCAATGGCGCTTCGCTGATTGCCACGGCCTTCGGCGGCACCGCTCTGGTGTTCGCCGGCATGGCCACCCTGGCATCGACCATGAAGCGCGATGTGTCCTCCCTTGGCAAGTGGCTGTTCGTGGGCCT
Organism: Aquabacterium sp.; assembly: GCF_034003525.1. Classification (GTDB taxonomy): domain Bacteria; phylum Pseudomonadota; class Gammaproteobacteria; order Burkholderiales; family Burkholderiaceae_C; genus Aquabacterium. The sequence goes on along the minus strand of NZ_JAVEYN010000001.1, from coordinate 273,620 downwards.
GATGGTCATGATCGTGGCCGCCATCGCCAACATCTGGCTGCAAATGCCGGCGTTGTACCTGGCCCTGTCGGCCATGGGCGTGGTGATCTTCTCTGCTTTCATCCTGTATGACCTCAAGCAGATCATCGATGGCGGTGAAACCAACTACGTGACGGCCACGCTGTCGGTCTACCTGAGCGTGTACAACCTGTTCTCGTCGTTGCTGCACCTGCTGACGGCGCTGGGTGGTGGTGACGACTGAGTCGCGTCATCCTCGCTGGAATAGCCCGCCCTGGCTTGCAGCCCCGGCGGGCTTGTTTTTGGCCGATTGGATACCATCTGGGGTACATCACTTCACGAGGAAGCCCCATGACGTCATCCCTGGAACTGGTTTGCCCCCACTGCCACGCCATCAACCGTGTTCCGGCGCAACGCCTGAGTGATGCGCCGCAGTGCGGTCAGTGTCATCAACCTGTGCTGGTGCCGCAGCCCATTGACTTGAACCAGGCCAGCTTTGAGCGTTTCATCACCCGCAATCAGTTGCCGGTGCTGGTGGACTTCTGGGCGCCCTGGTGTGGGCCGTGCAAGATGTTCGCGCCGGTGTTCGCGCAACTGGCCGCGTCGTATGCCAGTCGTGTGCGTTTCGCCAAAGTCAACACTGAGGTGGAGCAGGGCATTGCATCCACTTACCAGATCCGCAGCATCCCAACCCTGGCCCTGTTCAAGCAGGGCAGGGAAGTGGACCGGGTGTCGGGCGCCTTACAGCCAGCCCAGTTACAGGCCTGGTTGGCGCGGCACGGGCTGTGAGTGCCTCCAAGCCGCCCAGGGCGTCACGTTGAAGCGCGCGGGTACATGATCAGTACTGATCGCCCTCGCCAATATAAGTGCCGGGGGCCAGGTTCTCGAAGCGCGTGTTCGACTTGAGGAAAGCCAGGTGCAGGCTGCCCACCGGGCCGTTACGCTGCTTGCCGATGATGATTTCGGCGGTGCCGGGCACCTTGGATTCCTTGTTGTAATACTCGTCGCGGTAGATGAACATGATCACGTCGGCGTCCTGCTCGATGGCGCCCGATTCTCGCAGGTCGGACATCATCGGACGTTTGTCCGGGCGCGTTTCCACCGAACGGTTGAGCTGGGACAGCGCGATCACCGGGCACTGCAGTTCCTTGGCCAGAGCCTTCAGACCCCGCGAGATCTCACCGATCACGGTGGCGCGGTTCTCTTCGTTGCCGCCCGAGCCGCTCATCAGCTGCAGGTAGTCGATGATGATCAGGCCCAGGGTGCCGCCAAACTGACGGGCCAGACGACGCGCGCGGGCGCGCAACTCGTTGGGCGACAGGCCAGGCGTCTCGTCAATGAAGACGTTGGCCGTGCGCAGCTTCTCCACGGTTTCGCTCAGGCGGCCCCATTCGTCGTCGGTGAGGCGGCCGGTCCGCAGGTTCTGCTGGTTGATGCGCCCGATAGAGCCCACCATACGCAGCGCCAGTTGGGATGCACCCATTTCCATGGAGAACACGGCCACCGGCAGGCCTTCGTTGACGGCGACGTTCTCTCCGATGTTCAGGGCGAACGCGGTTTTCCCCATCGAGGGACGGGCGGCTAGGATGATCAGGTCGCCTTTTTGCAGGCCCGCGGTCATCTTGTCCATGTCGATGAAGCCGGTGCGCACGCCGGTCACGTCCTCGGCGCCGTTGTCGGCCAGTTCGGTGACGCGGTCCAGCAGGTCCACCACCAGGCCATCCATCGCGAAGAAGCCCTGCTTGTTGCGGCTGCCTTCTTCGCCGATCTTCATGATCTTGGCTTCGGCCTCGTCGAGGATGTCGGAAACGCTTTTGCCCTGCGGATTGAAGGCGTTCGTGGCGATCTCGTCGCTCGCAGTGACCAGCTTGCGCAGCACGGCGCGCTCACGCACGATCTCGGCGTAGCGACGCATGTTGGCCGCGCTGGGCACCGACTGGGCCAGGGCGTTGAGGTAAGCGAGGCCACCCACCTCGGCGCCCTTGCCCTGCATCTGTAGTTGCTCGAACACCGTGATCACGTCAGCCGGCTTGGATGCGCCCACCAGTTGTTGGATGGCCAGGAAGATCAGTTGGTGCTCGTGCCGGTAGAAGTCGCCGTCGTGCAGCAGGTCGGCTGCACGATCCCAGGCGCTGTTGTCCAGCAACAAGCCCCCCAGCACACTCTGTTCGGCCTCAATGGAGTGCGGAGGCACGCGGAGTTTGGCGACCTCGTCACTGCTCAGTGAGTCGGTGCCACTGCGGGCGGAGAACGGGGTGGGGAATGCGGCAGCCATGGCTCAATGATAAAAGCGGAGCAGTGCCCCGCCTGTGGACAAGTCTGTGGGCAGCCTTGGGAAATGCTGGGGACTTTGCGGGATAAGTCGGGCCACAAACGACAAAGCCGGCGGTAAGGCCGGCTTTGGTTGAAACCGGCCGAAACCGGTTTCAGGCGATGGTGTGAATCGCAGAGGAAGGAGAAACCTTAAGCGGTTTCGCCGACCACGGCAACGGTCACGTCCACGACCACGTCGGTGTGCAGAGCCACCGACACAGCGTGCTCGCCCGTGGTCTTCAGAGGACCGTTGGGCATGCGGATCTGGTGCTTGGCGACTTCGAAGCCGGCAGCCTTCAGGCCTTCAGCGATGTCGAAGTTGGTCACCGAGCCGAACAGACGGCCGTCAACGCCAGCCTTTTGCGAGATGGACACGGTCTTGCCGTTGAGCTTTTCGCCCACGGCTTGAGCGGCGGCCAGTTTCTCGGCTTGAGCCTTTTCCAGCTCGGCACGACGGGCTTCGAATTCGGCGATGGCCTTTTCGGTGGCACGACGAGCTTGACGGGTCGGGATCAGGAAGTTACGGGCGTAGCCGTCCTTGACCTTGACCACATCACCCAGGTTGCCCAGGTTGGCGACTTTTTCGAGGAGGATGATTTGCATGACGAGGACTCCTTAGACGCGGTGCTGGTCGCTGTAAGGCAGCAGAGCCAGGAAGCGAGCGCGCTTGATGGCGGTGGTCAGCTGACGCTGGTAGATCGCGCGGGTGCCGGTCAGGCGTGCGGGGATGATCTTGCCGTTTTCAGCGATGAAGTCGCGCAGCGTGTCAACGTCCTTGTAGTCGATCTGTTCGACGTTGGCGACGGTGAAGCGGCAGAAGCGCTTGCGGCGGAACAGCAGGGATTGCGTGTTGCGCTTGCCCTTGCGGTCTTTGGAGAACTTGCCGTTCTTGGAGCGGGGAGCAGCCATGAGAACCTCTCAGTATCCGATTGGATGTGTTTAAACGATGTCGTTGAGTTCGGTGATGTGCAGCAGCACGCCACGTCCAGCACGCGGAGCCCCGAGAAAACCAGCCAACCCGAAGGTCACGCCTGTTTCTTGCCGGTTCAGCTTCTCGGCCATCGGGCCAAGCGCGACTGCCTTGATTTCCAGCTTGACCTTGCGGTTTTGCTGGGCCTCGGTCACCTCGGATTCGTGCTGAAGCACGAGGTCGAGGGCGGGCAGGCCGGCGGGGGTGTATCTCAGCGCTTTGCGTTCAATGATCTGTGCAGACAGCAGGACGCGGTTCATGCAGTCAATCAGTGAACGGGTGGACGCAGTGCCTAGACGCCTTGCGGCATCAATCAGGCAGCGGCTTGATCCTGCTGGGCCTTGCGGGCCTCTTCACGCTCAACTTGCTTCATCATCACGGAAGGAGCGGTCTCAGCCTTGTCCTTCAGCACGGTCAGGTGACGCAGCACGGCGTCATTGAACTTGAAGCCGGTTTCGATTTCAGCCAGGGTTTCCTTGCTGATTTCGACGTTCAGGCAGAGGTAGTGAGCCTTGGCCAGCTTGTTGATCTGGTAAGCCAGCTGACGACGGCCCCAGTCTTCAACGCGGTGAACCTGGCCACCGGTGGTGGTGATCAGGGTCTTGTAGCGCTCGAGCATGGCCGGCACTTGTTCGCTTTGATCCGGGTGGATCAGCACGATGATTTCGTAGTGACGCATGGAAACTCCTTGTGGATTCCAGTTGATGGAAGCCGTCGCGAAGCGTCAAACCCGCTGACGGCAAGGGCTGCCCCTGGTTTTAAGTCCCTGGGCAACATTCAGAAAACCCGCGATTATAGCAATGAAAACGCCACCCGTGGGTGGCGTGTCGCTCAAGAAAGCGAAGCGGGCCTTACTTGGCGGCCAGACGCTGCCAGGTTTCGACCACGGTGTCAGGGTTCAGCGAGAGCGAGACGATGCCTTCGGCAGCCAGCCATTCGGCGAAGTCAGGGTGGTCGCTGGGGCCCTGGCCGCAGATGCCGATGTACTTGCCTTGGGCGCGGCAGGCGGCGATGGCCCGCGAGATCATGGCCTTGACGGCAGGATCACGTTCGTCGAAGTCGGCGGCCAGCAACTCTAGGCCGGAGTCGCGGTCCAGGCCCAGGGTCAACTGGGTCAGGTCGTTGGAGCCGATGGACATGCCGTCGAAGTACTCCAGGAACTGTTCGGCCAGGATGGCATTGGAGGGCACTTCGCACATCATGATGACGCGCAGGCCGTCCTTGCCGCCCTTGGAGGCGCGCACCAGGCCGTGGTCGGCCAGCATGTTGGTGACACGCTCGGCTTGCTTCAAGGTGCGCACGAAGGGCACCATGATCTCGACGTTGGTCAGGCCCATGTCGTTGCGCACGCGCTTGAGGGCTTCGCACTCCATGGCAAAGGCTTCGCCGAATTCCTGGCTGATGTAGCGCGAGGCGCCACGGAAGCCCAGCATCGGGTTTTCTTCTTCCGGCTCGTAGCGCGAACCGCCGATCAGCTTCTTGTACTCGTTGGACTTGAAGTCCGACAGACGCACGATGACGGGCTTGGGCCAGAACGCCGCAGCGATCGTGGCGACGCCTTCGGCCAGCTTGTCGACGTAGAAAGCACGGGGCGAGGCATGACCACGGGCCACCGACTCGACGGCCTTCTTCAGGTCGTTGTCGATGTTCGGGTAGTCGAGGATGGCCTTGGGGTGGACGCCGATGTTGTTGTTGATGATGAACTCAAGGCGAGCCAGACCGACGCCGTTGTTGGGCATCTGGGCGAAGTCGAACGCCAGTTGGGGGTTGCCCACGTTCATCATGATCTTCAGACCGATGTGCGGCATCTCGCCACGGGTCACCTCGGTGACTTCGGTTTCCAGCAGACCTTCGTAGATGTAGCCGGTGTCGCCTTCGGAGCAAGCCACGGTCACCAGGGTGCCGTCGGTCAGGCGCTCGGTGGCGTTGCCACAGCCGACCACGGCGGGGATGCCCAGTTCACGCGCAATGATGGCGGCGTGGCAGGTGCGGCCACCGCGGTTCGTCACGATGGCGCTGGCGCGCTTCATGACCGGTTCCCAGTTGGGGTCAGTCATGTCGGTGACGAGCACGTCGCCGGGCTTGACAGTGTCCATCTCGGAGATGTTGTGCACGATGCGCACAGGGCCGGTGCCGATCTTCTGACCAATGGCGCGGCCTTCGGCCAGCACGGTGCCGGTGCCCTTGAGCTTGTAGCGTTGCTCGGCCTTGCCTTGCTGCTGGCTCTTCACGGTTTCGGGACGAGCCTGCAGGATGTAGAGCTTGCCATCGGTGCCGTCCTTGCCCCACTCGATGTCCATCGGGCGGCCATAGTGTTCTTCGATGATGACGGCGTAGCGGCCCAGTTCGGTCACGTCCTCATTGGTCAGGCTGTAGCGGTTGCGGGCTTCGACGGTGGTGTCGACGGTGCGCACCAGCTTGCCGGTCGCAGCCTTTTCTTCGGCCGAGGCGAACTCCATCTTGATCAGCTTGGAGCCCAGGTTGCGGCGGATGACGGCTTGCTTGCCGGCCTTCAGTGCGGGCTTGTGCACGTAGAACTCGTCGGGATTGACGGCGCCTTGCACGACGGTTTCACCCAGGCCGTAGCTGGAGGTGATGAAGACCACGTCCTGGAAGCCGGATTCGGTGTCGATGGTGAACATCACGCCAGCGGCGCCCAGGTCAGAGCGGACCATGCGCTGGACGCCGGCCGACAGGGCCACCACGTCGTGGGCGAAGCCCTTGTGCACGCGGTAGGAAATGGCGCGGTCGTTGTACAGCGAGGCGAACACTTCCTTCATCTTGTGGAGAATGTCTTCGATGCCAACCACGTTCAGGAAGGTTTCCTGCTGACCGGCGAACGAGGCGTCGGGCAGGTCTTCTGCCGTGGCAGACGAGCGCACGGCAAACGAGGCGTCAGGGTTGTCGCCGGCCAGCTTGGCGTAGGCGGTGCGGATGGCCTGCTCCAGGTCGGCGGGGAAGGGCTGGGCTTCGACCCAGCCGCGGATTTCGGCGCCGGCTTCGGCCAACGCACGCACGTCCTCGGTGTCGAGGGCGGCCAGACGCTGGCTGATGCGGTCAGACAGGCCGTCGTGCTTCAGGAACTCGCGGAAGGCGTGGGCCGTGGTGGCGAAACCGGTGGGGACGCGCACGCCATTGGGCAGCTGCGAGATCATCTCGCCGAGGCTGGCGTTCTTGCCGCCGACGACTTCAACGTCCTCGTTGCGCAATTGCTCGAAGGGAACGACCAGGGCGGTCGGCTCAAAGCGGTTGGTCATGTAAAGCTCCAGGATGGTGAAAAAATCTGGCGTTGCCTTGTCCGATGTCGCAAAGAGGCCTGGAGTTCTGTTTGTATGGCCTGGGTGCGGAAGAGCTGGGGCAGGGCATCAATGTGCGACATTGTACGGTCAGGCCTATGATCCGGCTTTGTCTGTTTCCAATTCCAGGGCGCGCAACTGGGAGGTTTCTGCAGGTGTGTCTTGCACCGCTGTCACCGTTCAGTGCCCCACCATTTCATGTCCGATCGCACCGTTTTCTTCATCTCCGATGGCACCGGCATCACCGCCGAAACCATGGGCAACTCCATCCTGGCCCAGTTCGCCATCAAGCCGCGTCACATCCGTCGCCCCTTCATTGACTCGGTGGACAAGGCCTACCAGGTGGTGCGCGAGATCAACGCCACGGGCGTGCGTGAGGGCAAGCGCCCCATCGTCTTCATCACGATGGCCAATGACGACGTGATGCCCATCCTCAAGACCTGCGAAGGCAAGGTGTTCGACGTGATCCAGACCTTCGTGCTTCCGCTCGAAGAGGAATTCAACATGAAGTCCAACCACCGGGTGGGACGTTTCAGTGATCCGAGTCAGGACCGGGGCTACAACGACCGCATCGAGGCGATCAACTTCGCCCTGGAGCACGATGATGGTCAGTCGGCACGCAGTCTGGACACGGCCGACGTGGTGCTGGTGGGGGTGAGCCGTTGCGGCAAGACGCCCACATCGCTCTACCTGGCCATGCAACACGGCATCAAGGCCGCGAACGTGCCCCTGATTCCCGAGGACTTTGACCGCGGCTTTCTGCCAACGATGCTCAAGCCCTACAAGAAGAAGTGCTTCGGCTTGACGATCGACCCGCAGCGCCTGAGCCAGATCCGCAACGAGCGGCGCCCGAACAGCAAATACGCCAGCCTGGAGAACTGCCGCTTCGAGGTGGGGCAGGCCGAGGCGATGATGCGCCGCGAGGGCATCGATTGGCTGTCGTCCACCCACAAGTCCATTGAAGAGATTGCCACCACCATCTTGCGTGACATTCGTCCTGATCGGTTGGTGTACTGATGCACCAAGCCTCCAAACCCCAGGTGCCGGCTGCGACCTTGCCTTCCCCTACCGTCGAGCAAGACGGGGAATCGGTCATCATGAGTTTTGACGAGACAAGCATCCAGAGCCGCATGCGGCTGGACGACCCGACTGCGCTGGACCTGGATTACAGCCGGGTGATGATGGCGTTTTTGCTGCTGCAGCCCCAGCCGGCGTCCATCTTGATGATCGGTCTGGGCGGCGGGTCCTTGGCTAAGTATTGCCATCGGCATCTGCCGCAGGCCCGGATCACCGTGGTGGAGATCAACCCCGAGGTGATTGCCGCCCGTGATGCCTTTCAAGTGCCTGTCGATGGTGAGCTGTTCTCCGTCGTTCAGGGTGACGGCGCCGCGTTTGTGAGCAGCCTCCCGCGAGACAGCTATGACGTCATCCTGGTCGATGGCTTTGGCCCGGGGGGTGAGCAGCCGGCGGACTTGTGCAGCCTGGCCTTTTACAAGGCGTGTCGTGCCGCCTTGCGAGCGTCTGGCGTCCTGATGGTGAATTTGCAGGACAAGGAGCCGCAGTGCAGCCGCCTGATCGGGCGGATCTGGCAGATGTTTGGGGAGCCAGTGGTGCCGCTGGAGGTGGCGTGCGGCGGGAATCTGGTGGTGCTGGCCGGCGATGACGGGGCGTTCAGGGCGTGCGCTGGCAATCTGCGGCGGCGCTGGCGTGCGTTGGATGCGGTGCATCAAGGCACGCTCGATGATGTTTTGCCTGGGCTGGAGGAGGAACTCAAGCCTTGGTGGACGCCGCCTGCGAGGGAGAAGCAACCCGTTGTCGGTGATGGGGCTGCGCCAGTCAAGCCGAAAGTGTCTGCGGCACCTGCTGACGCCAAGGGCACCTCAAAGAAGGCCGCCGTGCAGCGCAAGCGCTCGGGAGGCAGGCGCTGAGTGGCATGGTTGGGCTGTGAAAGCACGTGTAACCGCCATTCGGACAGGCGCCGTCGCCTCTTTTGCTGAGTAATCCGGCTTGTGTCGAGGCGGGAGAGGAGACACGAACCGTTACAGGGGTGCCCCTCTTTGGTGGGAATATCCGTTCAGCAGAACACCATCAGTGCGCTCTTCGCGCTGTCAACCATCGGCCTCAGTGCCAAGCGGTGGGGTGTTCATGGTTGACCTGACCCAACGGACGGAGAGTGTGATGAGCCTGAATGTGATCAAGCGGGAGCCCGGCTTGTCAGGCTTCGTCACTCGCAAAGTGGATCCTTTGCGTGACCTTGCTTTGATGCGCAAGGTGCACGAACTCAGGTTTCAGATTTATTGCCTGGAGCAGGGATTTCTGGATGCCGTCGATTACCCGGAAGGGTGTGAGTCGGACGAGCACGACCCCCACTCGTTTCACTTTGCCAGTTGCGACGATGACGGTGACGTGGCGGGGTATGTGCGCTTGGTTCGCCCTGACCCCATCGGCACATTCCCGTTTCAAAATCACTGCCTGACCCTGGAAGGGGAGGTATCACCTCCGGCGCATTTGTGTGCAGAAATCAGCCGCTTGATGGTGTCGGCCTCATACCGCCGACAGCCCGACCGGTCTCCCACGATTTTGTGCAACCTCTTCATGCAGATGCATGCGTGCAGTGTGCGTCATGGTGTCCGTTATTGGTATGCGGCCATGGAGCGCTCACTTGTTCGCGTGCTGCAGCGCATGCTGGGTATTGAGTTTCGGCAGATTGGGCCGGTCACCGATTACTACGGCCCGGTGGCGCCTTATCTCATTGATTTGCGCGAGGTCGAAGTGCGAATCAGGCAGCGACGTCCGGAGTTGCTGGGTGCCTTGCCCGAGCCAGAGATTTGCTGAGAATGCATTTTTCTGTGTTGTTCGTGAGAAATTTGCTTTACATTGATTCATGAACGTGCCTTGTACATGCTGTTACACTTTTGACGTCCGCCGGATGGCGTGAACATTCGGATGCGCAAGGGTGTCTGGGAATGTGAGAGGCGCTGCCCCAGGATAGCCAGTAACCTGTTGAATTCACTGGCCCACTCCACCAGAAAGCCGTTGTGCCATGAGTGCATCTACTGCAGAGCCTGTGAACTTCGCGCCTTACTTCACTGGCCGAGAGGTGCGCCCCGTGGAGGACGCCACCTTGATGGATCGGGCGTACCAACTTCGCCATCAGGTGTATTGCCTCGAGTGCCACTACCTGGAAGCAGCAGATTACCCCGACGGTCGCGAGCGCGATGACTGTGACATTCACTCATCCCATTTTGTCTCGCTTAACCTGCAGGACGAGATCGCAGGTTATGTGCGGCTGGTGCGTCCTGACGCCATTCAGACGTTTCCATTCCAGACCCATTGCGTTCAACTGCTTGAGGGGGTGTCTTTGCCGCCTGCTGATCAGTCGGCCGAGATCAGTCGCTTGATGGTGTCATCGCGTTACCGCCGTCGTCATGGGGACAAGCTGGCTGGCGTGAACGTGGATGAAGATCACCTGTCTGACCATGAGCGCCGGATCAGCTCTCCGCAGATCTTGCTGTGCATGTATCGTCAGATGTACCAGTACAGCCTGAAGCACGACATTCGCTACTGGTACGCAGCCATGGAGCGCTACCTGGCGAAAGCTCTCAAGGGCATGAACTTTGGGTTCGAGCAGATCGGTCCCTATACCGATTACTACGGGCCGGTGGCGCCGTTCCTGGGGGATCTGCGGCAACTGGAAGATGGCTTGAGCCAGTCGGCCCCCGCCTTGCTGGAGTGGATGCGCAGCGAGGCTTGAAGCATGAGTTGGTTGTCGTTGCTGCCTGAAGGGGCTGTGCGTAGACTGCGTCGGCTCATCCTGAAGATGGGGCGCGGCATGGATCCGCAGAAGATGATGAATCAGTCGCGACTCAAGGCTTCGCGGATGATTCAATATGCCGCCAGGCACAGTGCTGCTTACCGGACTTTGTTGCGTGAGCATGGCATTGATGACCAGGCCTTGCGTGAGCCGGTGGCATGGAACAAGCTGCCCGTTCTGACGAAGCAAAACACATTTGGCCGTTTTGCGCTGAGCGAATTGGCGCGTGATGTGCCGGCGAAGGATTTAGCCGATGTGCTGACCAGTTCCGGTCGTGGCGGTCGCAGTTTCGGCTTTCGACTGACTGAACGAGCACAGCACGAAGAGGGTTGGTTCGATATTGACCTGGGTCTTCAGGATGTCTTCGGTGTAGACCAGCAGTCGACCTTGCTGGTGAACTGCTTGCCCATGGGGGTCGTGTTCCGGTCCCGCGCGGTGGCAGTGGCCAATGTCAGCGTGCGTGAGGACATGGCGTGTTCCATCTTGCGTGACGTCGGACCGAGGTTTCAGCAGACGGTCCTGTGCACCGATCCATTGTTCATACGCGCCTTGCTCGACGAGGCAAAGGCCGCCGACGTGGATTGGCGTGTGCTCAACACCAGTGTGATCATCGGCGAAGAGAGCTTGGTGGAGTCGCAGCGTGACTACATCGCGGCGCGCATGGGCATTGATCTGGATGGTGACGACGCCCGGTTGATTGGGAGTTCGTTTGGTGTCGGCGAGCTGGGGTTGAACTTGCTTTTCGAGACGCGCGAAACGATCCGCATTCGTCGCTCGGCCTTGCGACATGCCGACATGGCGACGATTCTGGGGGTGACAGCTGCGGGTGAGGCCATGCCGTCTCTGTTTTGTTACAACCCCTTGCGCTCCCACATCGAGATCCTCGACCCGGGCCCGGACGGCTACGGGGAGATGTGCGTGACGATGCTGGATACACATGCGGTGATCCCGCTGCCCCGTTACACCACTGGCGACATGGCGCGTTTGCTGACGCCCGAAGAGGTGAAGGCGCTGTCTGAAAAGGCGATGACCGTGTCGCCGTGGTTGCCGATGGTGGCGGTCAGAGGCCGGATCAAGGACCGTCCGGATGGCATGCCATCGGTGGAGGGGGTGAAGGACTGCCTCTATCAGGATCACTCGCTGGCGGATCAGCTGACCGGCGCGTTCAAGATTGTGAAAGATGCGGGTGGTGTGGTTCGCGTGGTTTTTCAGGCGCGCAGTGATGCTGCAGCAGAGCATGGTGAAGTGCGTGGTCGCTTGTTGAGCCTGTTGCAGGCGCGCTGGAGCGCCGAGATTGTCGTTGAAGTGCTGGCGCCCATGGCGTTTCCCTGGCGGCCGGTGCTTGACCACGAGCGGAAGTTTGCATACCTGGATCCGTCGGCATCTTGAGTGTCGATTTACTTGACAGGCTCAGAGGCTTGAACAGGTGGGCGCAGAAAAATCTCTTATGACTCAATGGCTTGAGGTTTGCTTTTGTGGTGGCACGAAGCGTGCTTTTACTTTGGCGTTGAAAGCACAATTGTTAATCGTCCACAATTCAGGAGGTCAAATGACCGGATTCAAACTCAAGCAGACATTGGCTGCCGCAACTGTGGCTCTTGGATCGATCGGCGCTGCCAATGCAGCCATCGTTATTCAAAGTGGCGACTTCAAGATGACGATCGATTTGTATGACTCGGCAACGACGGGTTATACATCTAACTGCGGATCGGTCGCCGCTTGTGATGCTGCTTCTGGCATCGTGGCTGCGCCTGGCAGCGTCGGTTCGGTGAACACCAGCGCTGACACCATGGGTATCTTTTCGATTGCCTCCATCACCAGGTTGTCGAACGACACTCAGTGGTTCACCCGTGGTGTCAATGGCTATTTGACGGGCGTTTTCGGTAATCTGACTGATTACAACGTCACAGTCGGGGCAAATGAAACCACTGCCAATGCAATTGGCGGCACGTTTGACGTTTATTTCAATGCAACCAACTATGACTCGAGCTTGGGGCCTGTGGTGGGCGCAGGCAAGGATCTGAATGGCAATCTGTACCCTGGCATCACCAGTGGCGAGTTGTGGTTGAGCGGCATCTTTGTGCCGGGGGTTCTCTTTGGGGACGAAACCACAACGTTTTCGACCACATACAACAACCTGTCCACCAAAGGTGTCAGCAGTGGCTATTTGGATGTGACGGGGGGCAAGGAATTTGATGCGTTCAACAAAGACTCTGTCGTCGATATGAATGGTGTGAAACGCGACCTGTCGGCCACGTTTACCTACCAGCCACAGCCAATTGCTACGGCCAATGGTTGGACTGTGCAGTCCACCGGTGAGATCATCGGTGAGGTGCCGGAACCTGGCGCATTGGCGTTGATCGCCTTGGCCATGATTGGTGCAGGTGCTGCTACGACTCGTCGCAAGGCTGCTTGATCTGAGCTTTCAATGTGAGATGTTGCTGCTTCTGTGACGAGCAGGTGGTAGTAAAACAAAAGGCCCCATTCGGGGCCTTTTGTGCGTCTGGACGTTCGATGGCTCAGTTGTAGTCGCTGACCGGCACGCACGAGCAGAACAGGTTCCGGTCGCCATAGACGTTGTCCACGCGCCCCACCGGCGACCAGTACTTCTGCTTGCGCAGGCTGGCCACGGGGTAAGCAGCCAGTTCACGGCTGTAGGCATGCGGCCATTCAGCTTTCAACAGGCTGGCTGCGGTGTGCGGTGCGTTCTTCAGCGGGTTGTCGTCCTGCGGCAGCTTGCCTTGCTCGACCAGGCGAATTTCTTCACGGATGGCGATCATGGCGTCGCAGAAGCGGTCCAGCTCGGCCTGCGATTCACTCTCGGTGGGTTCGACCATCAGCGTGCCCGCCACCGGGAAGCTCAGCGTGGGTGCGTGGAAGCCGTAGTCGATCAGGCGCTTGGCCACATCTTCGGCGGAGACGCCGCTGGTTTCCTTCAGGGGGCGCAGGTCCAGGATGCACTCGTGGGCCACGCCGCCACCCTTGATGGTGGTGCTGCCACCACTGAAGTGGATGTCGTAGTGGTCGGCCAGGCGGGCGGCCACGTAGTTGGCGTTGAGGATGGCCACTTCGGTGGCGGTCTTCAGACCTTCGGCGCCCATCATGCGGATGTACATCCAGCTGATGGGCAGCACAGCGGCGTTGCCCAACGGGGCGGCCGACACGGCGCCAACTTGCGCATCGCTGCCGACACCGGCCGAGCGGTGGGCGGGCAGGAAGGGAGCCAGGTCTTCGACCACGCAGACGGGGCCGACGCCGGGGCCGCCACCGCCGTGAGGAATGCAGAAGGTCTTGTGCAGGTTCAGGTGGCTGACATCACCGCCGAATTGACCCGGGGCTGCCAGGCCTACCAATGCGTTCATGTTGGCGCCGTCGACATAGACGCGGCCGCCATGTTCGTGAACCAGCTTGCACAGCTCGGTGACGCGGGTTTCGAACACGCCGTAGGTGGATGGGTAGGTGATCATCACCGCGGCCAGGTTGGCGCTGTGCTGTTCGCACTTGGTCTTCAGGTCGTCGAGGTCGACGTTGCCTTGCGCGTCGCACTTGGTGACCACCACCTTCATGCCGACCATCTGGGCGCTGGCCGGGTTGGTGCCGTGGGCGGATTCAGGGATCAGGCAGATGTCGCGGTGGCCTTCGCCGCGCGACTCGTGGTAGGCCTTGATGACCAGCAGGCCCGCATATTCACCTTGCGAGCCGGCGTTGGGTTGCAGGCTGATGCCGGCGTAGCCGGTGGCTTGCGACAGCCAGGCGCACAGTTGCTCGTTGAGCAGTTCGTAGCCCTTGAGCTGGTCGCGCGGGGCGAAGGGGTGAATGTGGGCGAATTCCGGCCAGGTGATGGGGATCATCTCGCTGGTGGCGTTCAGCTTCATGGTGCACGAGCCCAGCGGGATCATGGTGCGGTCCAGCGCCAGGTCTTTGTCGGACAGGGCGCGGATGTAGCGCAGCATTTCCGTTTCGCTGTGGTGGGTGTTGAACACCGGGTGCGTCAGGTAGGTGCTGGTGCGGCGCAGGGTGGTGGGCAGACCCAAGGGCATGCCGTGCTCGAAGGCGGCGAAAGAGGGCAGGGCCTTGTCGCCAGCCAGCACGGTCCACAGGTCGATGATGTCGTTGCGGGTGGTGGTCTCGTCGAGCGAGATGCTGATGCTGTCGGCGCTCGCATCACGCAGGTTGATGCCCATGGCCACGGCCTTGGCCATCACGGCTTCGCGATCTTCGGCCAACACGTGAATGGTGTCGAAGTAGGTGTCGTGCACCAGCTTACGGCCCAGTGCCTTCAGGCCTTCAGCCAGGATGGCGGTGTAGGTGGCCACGCGCAGGGCGATGCGCTTCAGGCCTGCCGGGCCGTGGTAGACCGCGTACATGCTGGCGATCACGGCGGGCAGCACCTGGGCGGTACAGATGTTCGAGGTGGCCTTTTCGCGGCGGATGTGCTGTTCGCGGGTCTGTAGGGCCAGGCGGTAGGCAATGTCACCGTGGCTGTCGACGCTCACGCCGACCAGGCGGCCGGGCATGGAGCGCTTGAACTCGTCCTTGGTGGCCAGGTAGGCGGCGTGGGGGCCACCGTTGCCCATGGGCATGCCAAAGCGCTGGGTGGTGCCCAGGGCGATGTCGGCGCCGAGTTCACCGGGCGGGGTCAGCAGGGTGAGGGCCAGCAGGTCGGCCGCGACGATGGCCAGCGCGCCCTTGGCGTGCAGGGCATCGATGAGGGGGCGCAGGTCACGGATCTGGCCGTTGACGCCGGGGTATTGCAGCAGCGCGGCAAAGCAGTCGTTGGACTCCAGGTGGGCAGCCAGGTTACTGGCGTGCACCAGGTCCACGGTGATGCCCAGCGGCTTGGCGCGGGTCTGGATCACTTCCAGCGTTTGCGGGAAGACGTCGTGGCAGACGACGAAGCGGGTGGACTTGCTCTTGCCGCCGCGGGCGGCCAGGGTCATGGCTTCGGCTGCGGCCGTGGCTTCGTCCAGCATGGAGGCGTTGGCAATGGTCATGCCGGTGAGGTCGGTCACCATGGTCTGGAAGTTGACCAGGGCTTCCATGCGGCCTTGCGAGATTTCGGCCTGGTAGGGCGTGTAGGCGGTGTACCAGGCGGGGTTCTCGAGGATGTTGCGCAGGATGACGCCGGGGATGTGGGTGCCGTAGTAGCCCTGACCGATGAAGTTGCGCATCACCTTGTTTTGCTGCGCGATGGTCTTGAGCTCGGTCAGTGCCTGGGCCTCGGTAACGGGCGCGGGCAGGTCCATCGGGGCGGTGCGGCGGATGCTGGCCGGCACGATGCCTTCCATCAGCGCTTCACGCGATGCCACGCCAATGGCGCTGAGCATCTGGGCTTGTTCTTCGTCCCAAGGGCCCAGATGGCGGGCCTGGAATTCGTTCGCGTTCTCAAGTTCGGCGAGGGTGGGCAGGGCGGTGTTCGGCATGGTGGGCAACGGCGTCAGGCAGTGAATGCGGCCCCGCACCACTGGTGCGCGGGGCAGAGGCCATCGCAGGGCGCGATGGCGTCAGACGAGGCTCAGGCGTTCTTGAGCAGGTCGTCGTAGGCGGTGGCGTCCATCAGGGCGTCGAGTTCAGCGGGGTTGCTGAGCTTGACCTTGAAGAACCAGCCGGCGCCGGTGGGGTCGCTGTTGGCCAGCGAGGGGTCGTCGCGCAGGGCTTCGTTGACTTCGGTGATTTCGCCGGTGACGGGCATGTAGACGTCGGCGGCGGCCTTCACGGACTCGACCACACCGGCCACGTCCTTGGGGTTGAAGGTGGTGCCCACGGCAGGCAGGTCGACGAACACGACGTCGCCCAGGGCGTCTTGTGCGTGGTGGGTGATGCCGACGATGGCTGTGCCGTCAGCTTCGATTTGCAGCCATTCGTGGTCGGGCGTGTACTTGATGGTCATGGGAGACGTCCTGAAAATGGAAAAAGGTTGTGTTGCCGAACGGGCATGAGTATCTCAGCCCTGCAGCAGGTTTTGACGACAGAAGCGCGAACTTGCGGGGATGCGTCGCTCAACCGCGGTAGTAGCGGTTGGGCACAAAGGGCAGGGTGGTCACGGTCATGGCGACGCGCTTGTCACGCACGACAGCGAACAGTTCGGTGCCGACGGCAGCATGGGCCGGTGGCACGTAGGCCAAGGCAATGGGCTGGCCCAGGCTGGGGCTGGGCGAGCCGCTGGTGACCACGCCGATTTCGATATCGTCTGCGGTGACGACCTTGGCGCCTTCACGCACGGGCATGCGCTCGTTGCTGATGAGGCCGACGCGCTTGCGGGCGGCACCGTTGGCCAGTTGGGCGTCGATGACCTGGGTGCCGGGGTAGCCGCCGGCACGGGCGCCACCGGCGCGACGCACCTTCTGGATGGCCCAGGTGATGCTGCCTTCAACAGGGGTGGTGGCGGTGTCGAGGTCGTGGCCATAGAGGCACAGGCCGGCTTCGAGGCGCAGGGTGTCACGGGCACCCAGGCCGATGGGCTTGACTTCGGGCTGAGCCAGCAGAACGCGGGCCAGTTGCTCGGCCTTGTCGGCAGGCACCGAGATCTCGAAGCCGTCTTCGCCGGTATAGCCGGAGCGGGTGACGAAGCAGTCGATGCCGTCCAGCACGACGTGGGCGCCGGTCATGAACACCAGTTTTTGCACGTCGGCATTGAGGCGCGCCAGGGCAGTGACGGCTTGCGGGCCTTGCAGCGCCAGCAGAGCCTGGTCAGGCAAAGGCTGCACGGTGCAACGAGCGCCGATGTGCTGCTGCATGTGGGCGATGTCCTGGTTCTTGCACGCGGCGTTGACGACCACAAAGAGGTCGTTTTCACGGCGAGTGACCATCAGGTCATCGAGGATGCCGCCTTGCTCGTTGGTGAACAGGGCATAGCGTTGCTTGAACACCGGCAGGTCCACGATATCGACCGGGACCAGCGATTCGAGCGCTACGTCGGCACCGTCGCCTTTGAGCAGGACTTGGCCCATGTGGGATACGTCGAAGAGGCCGGCCGCGGCGCGGGTGTGCTTATGTTCGTTGAGGATGCCGGTGGCGTACTGCACGGGCATGTCGTAGCCCCCGAAGGGAACCATCTTGGCGCCGAGTTCGATGTGCAGGGCGTGCAGGGGCGTTTTGAGCAGGTCAGCGGACATGGCGGTGTCTGGCCTGGAAGCCAGAAGAGGGCAATCTGAGTGGATCCGACATGCGCTGCGCTGGCTGGGCCAGTGTGTTGCCGGTCGGTGCTGCCCTCTCTGTCCGCTTTACCTGAGAGATTGACCCCTCGCCGCAACCGGGTTGCGGCGTTGTGGGCTTGCCCCTTCGGTGGCCTGGCTCGCTGTCACGTGGTGCCAGCCTCCGGACTCTCTCCAGTGAGGATCATGAGGGCCCGAAAGCCGCCATGTCTGCCAGTCCTTTTGCCTGAGCGTTCGGGCCGTCAACTCGCGTTGGTGGGTCCTGCGCCTTCGGCGGCCGCGCTCGGGGCGTGGCTCTCTCCTGACAGCGCTTCATTGTAGCGTGCGCTCCAGAGGTCAAAGTGTGATTTCGGGCCGCCTTTGGCGTGTGGAACTCACCACTTCAGGGGGCTAGGTCGCTGGCGCATTCGGTTACATTTAATTGTTCAAATATGTGGTGCGGTTCAGTGGGCGTGCGCCCGGTGCCGCACTAGGTTGTGCCTTCATGGGGGGATGGCGAAGATGCGTCACGTTGCGGCGGGCAGTTTGGGGCGGTGGGCTTGTGCCTTGCTGGTGGTGGCTTTCCTGGCCGGGTGTGGTTCACGCGGCATCGTTAGGTCTGAGCTGGCCGGAGGTCGCACCGAGGCTGCCAAGCGGGTGCTGGTGGTGCCGGCCGACTTCGTGATCACCGAGGTGACCTTCGGCAAGACGGAGGAGCGCGTGGTGTCCGCAGAGAAGAAGGCCTCCAAAGCCCTGGCGGCGCACGTGCAGGAGCTCGGGCGCGCGCAGCAGAGCTTCGAGCTGATCGATTTCGACACCCTGAGCGAGGAAGACCAGGAGCTGGTTCTTCAGCACCGGGCGCTGTTCGCCACGATGGTCAGCCAAATGTTGCTGGTGAAGGAAGAAGCTGTGGGGGCCTGGTCGACCAAGGCCGACTATTTCGACTACACCCTGGGCAGCGGCATGGCTGACCTGGCTCGCCGTCACCAACTGGACACCGCCCTGTTGGTGGTGGGCAAGGACAAGGTGCGCAGCACCTCGCGCAAGGTGTTCGATGCGATCACCTCGGTGTTGCCGATTGGGGAGTCCCTCAGCGCGCAACCGGCTGCGGTCGTGCTGGGCGTGATCGATGTGTCGACGGGCAATGTGCTGATGTTCGACAGCGACATGGCCAGCCGCAAGGCGCTGACGGATGAGGACGACGTCAAGGCCATGGCGGAGGCCGTGCTGTCGGACTTCCGCGCCTCCTTGAAGTCGCGCGAGGGGCGGTGAGCATGGTGAGCCGTATGGCGCGTGCGTGGGTGTGTGGGGCGGCTTTGGGTCTGAGCACCGTGTCGGCCCATGCCCTGGTGGGCTACGACCCTTTTCCGGATGCCGCCAGCATCCATGCCTCGGACGAGTTGGAAGAGCGTTTGTGGGACGAGGCCGAGCTGTTGCGCGGCCAGTTCGTGCGCGGCAAGCCCTCGCCGGCGGTGGCGACCATGCAGCGCCTGGTGCGCGGTGTGCTGATGAAGCACTGGCCTGAACTGTCGCGCAAGGTCAAGGTGTACGTGATCGACCAGGCCGATGTGCTGGCCTTCACCAGCGCGAATGGGGACATCTTCCTTAGCACCGGGATGCTCTTGCGCCTTGATTCCGAGGAAGAGCTTCAGGTCATTCTGGCGCGGGAGATCGCGCACTTCACGCACCGGCACACGGCGCGCACGGTGCATGCGGCGCGCTTGGGCGCGGGGGCGAAAGTTCTTGCCTCGACCGCGCTGGATGCGGCCGACCTGGCATCCAAGATCACCACCGGGGTGGGCATGATGGACCTGGCCAAGAGTGTGGCCAGCCTGTCTCAGGAAGTGCTGCTGACGAGCGGGCGTGAGATCCTGCAGGACCGATTGAACAAGCTCAAGGAGATCCTGGCCGACAGCTTCTTTCGCAGCATGTCGGTGACCGGCATCGGAATGGTCGTCAAGTCGTCCATCTTTGGTTTCAAGGATTCGCTGGAAGAAGAGTCGGATGAGTACGCGATGGCGTTCATCGAGCAAAAGCAGGGCTCCACCGAGGCCTATCGGCGCGTGATGCAGCGTTTGTATGACGAGGCGGTGCTCGACGAAAAGAAGTTCTCGGTCTTCTATGCCAATGAAGACCGTCTGGCGGATCGTCTCAAGGCCTTGACCGAGTTCGAGGCAGGGTTCGAGTCGCGCCGGGCCGCGCGACCGCCTGAGGTAGCGCCTGCGCCGGAGCTGGGGGGGGCGGTGGCAGAGCAGGCATCGGCCCCACTGGTCGCCGCCGCTTCGGCATCTGTGCCGGCATCCTCTTCTGTGGCAGTTGCGGCTGAAGTTACAGCTGCACCGATGCATGCGGTTGCTGTGGCGGCCTCAGCAGTTGCATCGGCATCTCCATCTGCGTCCGCTGAGACGGGAACCGTCCAGGGTGCGAAGCCCGATGTCGTCGTGGCCCTGCCGTCTTCGGTGGTGGCATCGGTTGTGCCGGACGAGCAGGGTGCGGGGGCGCCCGAGCCCATGCCGGCGCCGGTGACAGCCGTGTCGGGGACCGTGGCGGCCCCCGTGGCCGAGCAGCTCGTATATCACCAGGCCATTGAGCCGCTGGTCATGCCCTTGCTGGAGAGCGAGCTGGAGGCGGGGCGCTACAAGCGCCTGATGCGCAACATTGAGCGCACCCGTTCCACCTTTCGTTTGCCCGATCGCGCGCGCGCGGTGTTGGCGGAAAGCTATGCGGCGACCAGTGAGCCCGCGCTGCAGGAGCGGGGGCAGGCCCTGGCACAGGAGTTGTTGAGCCAGCAACCTGAGGACGCTCGGATGTGGAAGTTGCTGGGCAACCTGTCCTATCGCCGTGGTCAGTGGGCCGAGGCCAAGGACCATTTGAGCAAGGCTTTGAAGTTCGCCCCCGAGGGGGACGAGCGCGGCTTCATTGAGCAACACCTGCGACAGATTGACAAGAAAATGAGTGAGGTCTCGAAATGAGCATCAAGACATGGGTGGCGCTGCTGACGGTGGCGCTGCTGAGCGCCGGGTGTGCGCCCAAATGGCAAAACATCCGCAAGGAAGCGCGCTTTGAGGGCCCCGCGCGGGCCTATGTGGTCACCTTGCCCGAAGGTTGGAAGCGTGCGCCCACCGACAGCGACGTCTTGCTGATCACTCGTGATGGCCTGTTCCTGCAGCAGATCAGCGTGACGCACCACGAGCTGGATGAGGCCTTTGCCGGTGTCCAGCTGAAAGCGGATGCGGCGCCCAGCGAGTTGGCTGCACTGCAGCTGCGCAGCTTCCGTGAGAAGGAGCAGGATCTCGCCCGCTATCAGGATGAAGAGAAGGAAGGCTTGCTGGCGCTGTTCCCGGTGGACCATGGCAAGCCGCTGCCGGGCACGGTGGAGCGCGTCGCGATTCGGCCTTTGACGCTGGATGGCGTGGACGCGTTCAAGCTGGAAACGCGCAGCTTCAACAGCTGGGGCCTGGAGTATGTGAGCCAGTCCGTGGGCTTCATTCATGAAAACGAATACTGGCTGGTGCGTTACCTGGCGCCCAAGCTGCATTACGCCCAGCTGGATCAGGGCACGTTCGACAAGTTTCTGGCCGATTTCAAGCTGAAGCCCAAATGCCGCTTCTTCTGCGGGGACTGACCTCTGCCCGCCTTGGGATGGAGGGGCTTGTGCATGAATTCCTGTCGGGCGCGGCCGATTTGCCGGACAATCTCGCCCCATGAGTTCTGAACACACCACCCCCACGGCTGCCGGCTCGGCCGTGGCGCCCAAAATTGCCTTCGTTTCACTCGGTTGCCCAAAGGCCTTGACCGATTCCGAGTTGATCCTCACCCAACTGCGGGCAGAGGGTTACGAGACCAGCAAGACCTACGACGGGGCCGACATGGTCATCGTCAACACCTGCGGTTTCATCGACGATGCGGTCAAGGAAAGCCTGGACACGATTGGCGAGGCGCTGGCCGAGAACGGCAAGGTGATCGTTACCGGCTGCCTGGGGGCCAAGGCGGGTGCAGATGGCGGCAACCTGATCAAGGAAGTGCACCCCAAGGTGCTGGCCGTGACCGGGCCGCACGCCACCCAGGAAGTGATGGACGCGGTGCACATCCATGTGCCCAAGCCCCACGACCCTTTCATTGACCTGGTGCCCGAGGCGCGTGGTGTGGCGGGCATCAAGCTCACGCCCAAGCACTTCGCTTACCTGAAGATCAGCGAAGGGTGCAACCACCGCTGTGCCTTCTGCATCATCCCCAGCATGCGGGGCGATCTGGTGTCGCGCCCGATCGGCGATGTGCTGAACGAGGCCAAGGCCTTGTTCGAGTCGGGTGTGAAGGAGTTGCTGGTCATCAGCCAGGACACCAGCGCCTATGGCGTGGACGTGAAGTACCGCACCGGCTTCTGGGACGGCAAGCCGGTCAAGACCCGCATGTACGACCTGGCCAAGCAGTTGGGCGAGATGGCACGTGAGCACGGCGCCTGGGTGCGCTTGCACTACGTCTATCCCTATCCGCACGTGGACGAGATCGTGCCGCTGATGGCCGAAGGCCTGATCCTGCCGTACCTGGATGTGCCCTTCCAGCACGCCCACCCCGATGTGCTCAAGCGCATGAAGCGCCCGGCCAACGGTGAGAAGAACCTCGATCGCCTGCGTCGCTGGCGCGAGATCTGCCCGGAAATCGTCGTGCGCTCGACCTTCATCGCCGGTTTCCCCGGTGAGACGGAAGAGGAGTTCCAGTACCTGCTGGACTTCCTGCGCGAGGCCGAGATCGACCGTGCCGGTTGCTTCGCCTACTCGCCGATCGAAGGCGCGCCGGCCAACGAGCTGGAAGGCGCCTTGCCCGACGAGGTGCGCGAGGAGCGTCGTGCGCGCTTCATGGCTGTGGCCGAAGAGGTGTCGATCGCCAAGCTGCAACGCCGCGTTGGCGCCACCATGCAGGTGCTGGTCGACAGCGCGCCCGCGCTGGGCCGCAAGGGCGGCGTGGGGCGCACCTACGCCGATGCGCCCGAGATCGACGGCACCGTGCGGCTGCTGCCGCCCCAGAAGGCCAGCAAGACGCTCAAGGTCGGTGAGTTCACCAAGGCCCGCATCGTGGCCGTGGAAGGGCACGACCTGATCGGTCAGCCGATCTGATCGGCGGGTTCGGTCGGCCAGGCTGGTACGGCTTGCGGCCTCTTTCATGCGGCGGGTGCATTAGCATCCCCGCATGAGCACACCTGCCAACGCTTCCCTGTCATCCCGGCCTACGAGTGACATGGCCAATCTGAACGATATGGCCACTGCCCTGATTCACCACCCTTATCAGCCCCCTGGTGGGTTCGAGACGGTGCAACCGGGGGTGCACAAAGCCTCCACGGTGATCTTCGAGAACACCGCTGCCCTGAAGACGCGGCAGTGGAAGGACAAGAGCGGCTACACCTACGGCCTGCACGGCACGCCCACCACCTTCACGCTGGAAGAGCGTCTGGCCACGCTCGAGGGTGGTTTGCAGGCCTTACTGGCCCCCTCCGGCCTGGCGGCCATTGCGCTGGTGGACATGGCGCTGCTACGCTCGGGTGATGAGGTGCTGATCCCCGACAACGCCTATGGGCCCGGCAAGGACTTTGCGCGCGGTGAGTTGGCTCATTGGGGCATCACGCACCGTGTTTACGATCCGCAGGATCCGGCCTCGCTGGCCGCACAGATCACCGAGCGCACCAAACTGGTCTGGCTGGAAGCCGCCGGCAGCGTGACGCTGGAGTTTCCTGACCTGGTCGGTTTGCTGGCGGTCACCCGTGCGCACCCGAACATCGTGACCGTGCTGGACAACACCTGGGGCGCCGGCTTGGCCTTTGACGCGTTCCGCCTGGGGCAAACACCAGAAGGTGAGGCCTTCGGCGTGGACGTGACGATTCACGCGCTGACGAAGTACCCCTCGGGCGGTGGCGATGTGCTGATGGGGGCCGTGGTCACCCGCGATGCCACCTTGCACCACCGCTTGAAGATGACCCACATGCGCCTGGGCTTGGGCGTGGGGGCGAACGATGCCGAATTGGTGCTGCGCGGCTTGCCCAGTTTGGCCGTGCGTTACGCGGCCCACGATGCGTCCACCCGTCAGATCGCGCATTGGCTCACCGAGCAGCCAGAGATCTCGCAGGTGCTGCATCCTTCTTTGCCACATTCGCCGGGGCACAGCCATTGGCTGCAGACCTGCCGCGCGGCGGGGGGGCTGGTGTCCATGGTGTTCGACGCACAGCGCTTCACTCAAGATCGCGTCGAGGCATTCGTGGATGCACTGAAGCTGTTCAAGATCGGCTATTCCTGGGGCGGGCCACTCAGTCTGGTCATGCCGTATGAACTGCAGGGCATGCGTCAGTTGGGTTCGCTGGCGGGCCAACAGGGCACGCTGGTGCGCCTGGCCGTGGGTCTGGAGAAGGTGGACGATTTGATCGCCGATCTGGCTCAAGCCTTGCGCGTGTTGCGCGACTGAGGCGGTCCGGGCTGCGCTGTCCGGCTTTCCGACGCCCATGATGGGGAGGGCGTCGTCTTGTGTGCTCGTTAGACTTTCGGCCTGATCCCCACCATATGAAACAAGGGCGTGCGCATGACCGTGACAAACCGCTTCAGGCACCTGGGTTGGCGTACCGCCACGTCGCTGCTGCTGGGAGGATTGATGGCGTGGCCGGTGCAGGCGGCCTCGGTTCGGCAGGTGTCGCCGCAGGGGGAGGTTGCCCAGGTTCGCCAGATCCGGATCACCTTCGCGCAAGCGGTCATGCCTTTGGGAGAGCTGCGCCACGATGATCCTTTCACCGTCCGGTGTCAGGGGGCGGTGCCCCCGGGCGGCGGTCGGTGGGCGAACGACAAGGTCTGGGTGTATGACTTCACCGACGATGTGGGCCCCGGCGTGCGCTGCGTGGTGGCACCGCGTGTGGAGTGGTCTCCCAAGCTGAAAGAGGCTGGCGCGCTGCAGGCCAGCGCCTTCCGCTTTCAGACCGGTGGGCCGGCGGTGCGCCGCGTTGAGCCCAGCGGAGGCGAGATCGAAGAGGACGCGTATTTTCTGCTGCGCTTGACCGGGTCGGTGGACGAAGCCAGCGTCGCGCAACATGCCCGTTGCGAGGTCGAGGGGCTGGGCGAGCGCTTGCCCGTGGTGGTGGAGCGGGGCGCGCCGCTGGCCGCCGTCTTGCGAGAGCGGGGCGTCTCGGGCGCTGAAGCGGCGCGCAGCGTGTTGCTGCGCTGTCAGCGTCCCTTGCCCGCGGGGGCGCACATGAAGCTGGTGTGGGGCTCGGGCATCGCGTCGCGAGGTGCGCCTGGCATCGTCACCAGCCGGCCTCAGGTGTTCGACTACCAGGTGCGCAGCGCCTTCGTGGCCGAGTTCAGCTGTGAACGCGAGCGGGCGCAGAGCCCCTGTCTGCCCTTGCGGCCGATGACGGTGAAGTTCTCGGCCCCGGTGGCCCGCAAGCTGGCCGCCGAGATCCGCCTGAAACCGGCCTCGGGCCCGGCCTTGACGCCGTTCTGGAACAAAGAGGACCAGGACGAGACGGTGGACGAGGTGCGTTTTCAGCCTCCGCTGCCCGAGTCCAGTGCGTTCACCTTGGTCTTGCCCCAGGGCTTCCGCGACGAGAGCGGCCGTTCCCTGGCCAATGCCGGTGCCTTTCCCTTGAAGGTGGCCACTTCGAGCATGCCGCCGCTCGCCAAGTTTGCGGCCGCGCCGTTTGGCGTCGTCGAGCTGACTGCCGAGCCTGGGCAGCCCCCCTTGGTGCCGGTGACGGTGCGCCATGTGGAGAAGGCGCTGGCGGTGCAAGGACTCGACACTTCGTTGGGGGTGCGCACCCAGGCGGTCCAAAGTGATGCCGAGATCTTGCGCTGGATGGCCAAGGTGCGCCGCTATCACGAGTCCAGTTTCAGCGCCAAGGAATTGGGGCGCCCGAAGTCCGAATGGCTGGAGTGGGTGAAGGATACCGATGAGGAGGGCGCCACACGCCGCTATCAGCGCGAAAAGCGCATCGGCACCCGGGAGCTGTCGCTGCTCAGTGGGGTGAAAGAGGCCCGCAAGCTGACGGTGCCGGCAGCCAGCGCCGACGACCCTCGGCCCTTCGAGGTGGTGGGCATCCCGCTGCCGGGGCCGGGTTACCACGTCATCGAGCTCAGCTCGGCCCGCCTGGGGGGCAGTTTGTTGGCGCGTCAGGCGCCAATGTATGTGCGCACCGGGGTGCTGGTGAGCAACATGGGGGTGCACGTCAAGCTGGGGCGTGACGGCGCCTCCGTGTGGGTCACCTCGCTCGACAAGGGCAAGCCGGTGGCCGACGCCGACGTGGCGATCAACGACTGTCGCGGTGAAGCGCTGTGGCGTGGTCGGACCAACAGGGATGGCTTGGCCTCGGCGCAACAGGCCTTCGCGGTGTCTCGTGACCAGCGTTGCTTGGTCTCGGATGGCCTGTTTGTCACCGCCCGCAAGGTGCTCAAAGATGGCCCATACCGAGGTCAGACCGATCTGGCCTTCGTGTTCACCGATTGGCAAAAAGGCATCGAGCCCTGGCGTTTCCGGCATCCGACAGCCAGCCCGGAGCACGACTCCGACACCAGCAGCGTGCGTGCGCACACGGTTTTCGACCGTACTTTGCTGCGCGCAGGCGAAACCGTGTCGATGAAGCATGTCATCCGCACCGAGACCGGGCGCGGGCTGGCAGCCGTGCCCCGTGAGCATCTGCCTGACACTGTGAAGATCACGCACGTGGGCAGTGGCACCGAATACAGCTTGCCGCTGGCCTGGTTGCCTCGGCAGCAAGCCTTGTCATCGTGGGTGATTCCCAAAGAGGCCAAGCTGGGTGTCTACGACGTGAGCCTGGAGGGCGATGCCCCGTTTGGCAGGCGCAGCCTCAGCAGTGGCCGTTTTCGGGTGGAAGAGTTCCGCCTGCCCCTGGTGGACGCCCGCTTGAGTGGCCCCAAAGACGTGCAACTGGCCCCGCGTGAGCTGAGCTTGTCGGCACAGTTGCGCTATCTGTCGGGCGGGGGCGTGGCCCAGGCGCCCGCCCAGGTCACGGCGGTATGGCGTGAGCGCACGCCGCGTTTCACCGGCTATGAGGAATACAGCTTCGATCCACCCAGTGAGGCGCAGTCTGACTCTCAGCGCAACGCCTCCGACGAGGGCGATGACGGCGTGAGCAGTGGGGCCGATCGCGTCGTCGCGGACAAACTGTCACTCGTCACCGACCGCGAAGGCGCTGCCAAGGTGGTGTTGAAGGACCTGCCGCAGCAGGCCCATGCGGGGCTGGTGCATGCCGAGATGACCTTCACCGATCCCAATGGCGAAGTCCAGACGGTGGCCACGTCGGTGCCGGTGTGGCCGTCGGCGGTGGTGTTGGGCATCCGCAGCACGCGCTGGGCCGGGACGGGCGGCGACGCGCAGGGCCGCACCCGCTTCCAGGTGGTGGCGCTGGACACCCGGGGCCAGCCCCTGAGGGGGCAGGACGTGAACGTGCAGGCCCGCCTCAGCCAGACCTTCAGCACCCGCAAGCGCATCGTGGGCGGCTTCTACGCCTACGACCACCGCACCGAGGTCAGGAACCTGGGATCGGTGTGCCGCGGTGCCACCGATGAGCGCGGTCTGCTGCTGTGCGAGACCACGCTGGACGAAGCCGGCGAGATCGAGCTGATTGCCCAGGCTCAGGACGGTGCCAAACGCCCTGTGCAGGCGGCCACCACGGTGTGGGTCACGCGACAGGGCGAGCTGTGGTTCAGCCAGGACAACGACGACCGGATGGACGTGCTGCCCGAGAAGCAGCGCTATGAACCCGGTGAGACCGCCCGCTTGCAGGTGCGCATGCCCTTCCGTGAGGCCACGGTGCTGGTGTCGGTGGAGCGCGAAGGCATCATCGAGCAGCGCGTGATGACCCTGACGGGCAAAGACCCGGTCATCGAGTTGCCCATCCCGAAAGCCAAGGTCGGGCCGGACGGCGAGTTGCAAAGCTGGGCGCCCAATGTCTACGTCAGCGTGATGGCGCTGCGCGGGCGCATTCGCCACGTGCCCTGGTACAGCTTCTTCACCTGGGGGTGGCGCTCGCCGATGGAGTGGGCCAAGGCCTTCTGGTACGAAGGGCGCGCATACCAGGCGCCCACGGCGATGGTCGATTTGTCCCGGCCGGCCTACAAACTGGGTGTGGCCGCTCTGCGCATCGGCACGGCCGAGCACGAACTCAAGGTAGAGGTGACGCCCGACAAGGCCCAGTACGCCATCCGCCAGGCTGCCCAGGTGCGCGTGCGCGTCACCCATGAAGGCAAGCCAGTGCAGGGCGATTTTGCGTTCGCTGCGGTGGACGAGTCCTTGCTGGCGCTGTCGGACAACGACTCCTGGCAGTTGCTGGACGCCATGCTGCAGGAGCGACCCTGGGGCGTGGAGACGAGTACGGCCCAGAACGAGATCGTGGGACGGCGCCACTACGGGCGCAAAGCCGTTGCAGCCGGTGGAGGCGGGGGCACAGGGGCCACACGCGAGCTGTTTGACACCCTCTTGCTGTGGCAAGGCAGCGTGAAGCTCGATGCCAAGGGCGAAGCCATGGTGAAGGTCCCGATCAACGATGCCTTGACCAGCTTCCGCTTGGTGGCGGTGGCCGCTTCGGGCCTGTCACGCTTCGGTACCGGCAGTGCCACAATCCGCGTGACCCAGGACCTGCAAATGCTGTCCGGCTTGCCGCCGCTGGTCCGTGAGGGGGACCGTTTTGAAGCCATCTTCACGCTGCGCAACACCACCTCGCAGCCCATGCGCGTTCAGGCGAACTTGGCCGCGCAGGCCGAGCGCGAAGAGGGCACGGCGCTCGCAGCCCAGCTGAACCTGCCGACGCAGGACGTCGAGCTGCCGCCTGACAGTGCCCGCGAGCTGCGCTGGCAGGTGAACGTGCCTGAGGGTGTCCGTCGCCTGAACTGGGAGGCATCGGTGACGGCCACGGGCAAAGCCGGGGTGAGCGACCGACTCAAGCTGAGCCAGCAGGTGATGCCGGCCGTGCCCGTTCGGGTGATGCAGGCCACACTCACCCAGTTGACAGGCCCCTATAGCCTGCAGGTGGCGCCGCCCGCCGATGCGCTGACCGATGTGGTGGGGGCAGGGCGTCAAGCCCGCGGTGGTATCTACGTGGGCCTGCAGTCCACCCTGACGAGTCGATTGCCTGGCCTGCGCCGCTACTTCGAGCAGTACCCCTATGTGTGCCTGGAACAGAAGGTGGCCAAGGCCGTGGGTCTGAACGATGCGACCCTGTGGGCCGACATCAGCCGACAGCTGTCCAGCTACCTCGATGCCGACGGACTGGCCGCCTACTTCCCCCCGATGCCGGGCATGAGCGGGCAGGGCACCGATTACCTGACGGCCCACCTGCTCGCCGTGAGCCATGAGTCCGGCTTCGAGTTGCCCGCGCAAGCGCGTGAGGCCATGCTGCAGGGCCTGAGCGCCTATGTGCAAGGGCAATTGCAGCGAGAGGTCTGGTCGCCCGCCGGCCCTCAGCGAGGCCTGATGAACGATGTCCGGCGTCTGGCGGCCATCGAAGCCTTGTCCCGTTATGGCCGCGCCGAGGCGCGCATGCTCGACACGGTGTCGATCGCGCCCCAGCAGTGGCCCACGGCGGCGGTGATCAACTGGTTCAATATCCTGCAGCGCCTGTCGACTCTGCCTGCGCGCGAGCAGCGTCTGGCCGAGGCCGATCAGATCCTGCGTAGCCGCCTGACTTTCGCGGGCACCACCTTGCGCTTCTCGAGCGAAGCCGATGACTTCTGGTGGTGGCTGATGGACAGCCCCGACGCCAATGCGGCCCGCCTGATCCTTGCGGTGCTGTCTCGCCCCGCCTGGCAGGACGACCTGCCCAGGATGTTGGTGGGCTCGCTGGCGCGACAGCGTCAGGGCGCCTGGTTGAACACCCACGCCAACCTGTGGGCCACCCTGGCGCTGGACAAGTTTGCGCAGCGCTTCGAGAAGGTGCCGGTCAGCGGCGTCACCCGGGCCAGCTTGGGCGCGCAGTCTGCCGCACACACCTGGGCGTCGTCTCCCCAAGGCGGCGGGCTGAACCTGCCGTGGCCCAGCGTGCCGGTGCGCGGCGCGGCACCCACCACCACCCCCTTGCAGGTGCAGCACGAGGGGGCTGGGCGCCCCTGGCTCACCGTTCAGGCGCTGGCAGCTGTGCCCTTGAAGGCACCGTTGCGGGCCGGTTACGCCATCCGCAAGTCGGTCTCAGTGCAAGACGCCGGGCCGCATGCGGCCACGGCCGGGAAAGCGCATGGTCGCGGTGCCGTGCTGCGGGTGCGCCTGGAGATCGACGCCCAGTCCGACATGAGCTGGGTGGCCGTCAACGACCCGGTGCCGGGCGGCGCGACCATCCTGGGCAGCGGCCTGGGGCGCGACAGCGCGCTGGCCACCGGCGGCGAGCAGAGTGACGGCGCTTGGCCCATCTACATCGAGCGTGCGTTCGACGGCTACCGCGCCTACTTCGACTACCTGCCCAAGGGCAAGCATGTGGTCGAGTACACAGTGCGCCTGAACAACCCCGGCCGCTTCCAGATGCCGCCTACACGCGTCGAAGCCATGTACGCGCCGGAGACCTTTGGCGAGACGCCCAACGTTATGGTGGAGGTCGCACCTTGAGGCAGCTCCCGCTGGCGCTGTCGGCCGTCGCGCTGACGGCGAGCCTGCTCGCGCCGGTGTCGCATGGGGCGACCTTGCCCAGCTTCCAGAGCGTGCGCGCCAACCACCACTCCAGCGACCTGACCCTGCTGGACCGGCGTGGCGACGCGCTGCAGACCGTGCGACGGGACATGACGGTGCGCCGCCTGCCCTGGGTTGCCTTGTCCGATGTCTCGCCCGCCATGCGCACGGCCATCGTTCTGTCGGAAGACCAGCGCTTCTGGCAGCACAGCGGCGTGGACTGGCAGGCCGTGGCGGGCAGCGCCTGGGCCAATCTCTGGAACCAGCGTACCCGGGGCGCATCCACCGTCACCATGCAGCTCGCCGGACTGCTCAGCGAGTCAGCACCGTCCGGCGCGTCCCGCCGCAACTGGTCTCAAAAAATGAGCCAGGCATGGCACGCCGGGCAACTGGAGCGCCAATGGCGCAAGAGCGACATCCTGGAGGCCTACCTCAACCTCGTACCTTTCCGGGGCGAGACGGTGGGGCTGGCAGCGATGAGCCAGACCCTGTTTCGCAAGCATCCCAGCGGCTTGGACGCGCAGGAGGCCGCCATCGCCGCTGCGCTGGTGCGTGGCCCCAATGCCCGCGCTGAGGTGGTGGCGCGCCGCGCCTGTCAGGTGCTGACCTTGCAGCAGCGCTCCTGCAAGGGCCTGGATCTGCTCACCTCGGTGGCGCTGGCGCAAAAGGGAAGCGCCATGCTTGGCGAGCAGCTGGCGCCCCATCTGGCCCGGCTCGCCGTGCAACAAACGCCTGCGGGCACGGTGCGGGTCCCCACCACGCTGGACGCCCGGTGGCAACGCCTCGCGCGGGACCTGTTGCGCCAGCACCTGAGCGAGCTGTCTCACCAGGGTGTCGAAGATGGCGCCGTCCTCGTGCTCGACAACGCCACGGGCGAGGTGCTGGCCTGGGTGGGCGGCAGTGGCGAGCTGTCTCAAGCCGCACACGTGGATGCGGTGCTGGCGCGCCGCCAGCCGGGTTCCACCCTGAAACCCTTCGTGTACGCGCTGGCCTTTGAGCGCCGCATCCTGACCCCCGCCAGCCTGCTGCACGACTCGCCGTTGCAGTTGCCCACGGGCGCGGGTCTGTACATCCCGCAGAACTACGACCGGCGCTTCCGGGGCTGGGTGAGCGTGCGAACGGCCCTGGGCAACAGCCTCAACGTGCCGGCCGTGCGAGCAGGCGCCATGCTGGGCCCCGACGTGTTGGCACAACGCCTCAACGACCTGGGGCTGGACTTGCGTGAGTCAGGCGGCTACTACGGCCCGGGGCTGGCGCTGGGCAGCGCCGAAGTCACCCTGCGGGACCTGAGCAATGCCTACCGCACCCTGTCCAATGGCGGGGTCTGGTCGCCCCTGAGATGGCAAGCTGTGCCCACGCCTCGAACCTCATCTGCGAAGCCGCCGCGCCGCGTCATGTCGGCCGACGTCGCCTACCTGGTCAGCGACATCCTGGCCGACAACACCGCCCGGGCGCAGACCTTCGGTCTGGACAGCGTGCTCGCCACGCGTGGCTATGCCGCCGTCAAGACCGGTACCAGCAAGGACATGCGCGACAACTGGTGCGTGGGTTACACGAGTCGCTACACGGTAGGGGTGTGGGTGGGCAACGCCAGTGGCAGTCCCATGCGCAACGTCAGCGGCGTATCCGGCGCGGCGCCCATCTGGGCCAGCCTCGTGCGTGAACTGCATCGTGCCCAGCCCTCCGTGGCACCTTTGCAGCCTGCCACGGTGCTACGCCAGCCCATCACCTTCGAGGCTTCGGCGTCCGCAGAGGCCGCATCGTCGGGTGTCGTGGATGTGCCCAGGCAGGAGGTGTTTCTGGCTGGCACGCAGCAGGCGGTCTGGTCTTTGAGTCAGGCCCGCGGCGGGCAGGGCGCGGAGCGCGCCATTCAGTCGCCGGCGCACGGGGCCATCTTCGCCATCGACCCGGACATGCCGCCCCAGGTGCAGCGCATCGCCTTGCGTACCGCACATCTCGGAGGGCAGTGGTGGCTCAACGGCAAGCGATTGGGCGCCACGTCGCTCCGGCACTGGCAGCCCTGGCCTGGGCGACACGTGCTCAGCCTGCGCAACCCGAAGGGGCAGGTGATCGACGAGGTGCGCTTCGAGGTGCGAGGCGCGGGTGTCAAATCAGGCGTGAAAGCCGGCGCCAATGCCGGCGTTAAATTCGACGCAAACGGCTGAGCTGGTCAGCCTCAGTCCTTCGGACTGGATGAGACCTTATGTCTCATCAATCGGCCTTTTTCACGTTCCCAATCGCGGTCCTTGATGGTGTTGCGCTTGTCGTGCTCGGCCTTGCCCTTGGCCAGGGCGATGTCCGCCTTCACGCGGCCGCCCTTCCAGTGCAGGTTCAGCGGCACAATGGTGTAGCCCTTTTGCTCCGTCTTGCCGATCAAGCGGCGGATCTGCTCGCGGTGCATCAGCAGCTTCTTGATGCGGTCGGCATCGGGCTTGATGTGGGTGGAGGCCGAGCGCAGGGCGTTGATGCGCAGCCCGATCAGGTACAGCTCGCCATCCTTGATCACGACATAGCCGTCGGTCATCTGCACCTGTCCCTCGCGGATGGCTTTCACTTCCCACCCTTCCAGCACCACACCCGCCTCGAAGCGCTCCTCGATGTGGTAGTTGAAATGGGCTTTTCTGTTTTCTGCGATGGACATGTTGTAGCGCGGCAGCTCGCCAGCGTCTTTAAAATACCGACATTCTATGAAGCACGTTCACAAGTCTGTCTTGCTTTGGTACTCACCCCGTGAAATGTATGGGCTGGTGACCGGCGTTCAAGACTACCCTCAATTCCTGCCCTGGTGCGACCGCGCCGAGGTTATCGACACCCACGACGACGGTGTGACCGCCCGCGTGCACATGGCCATTGCCGGCGTGCGACAGGCCTTCACCACGCGCAACGTCAACGACCCGGGGCGCAGCGTGACCATGAACCTGGTGGACGGCCCGTTCTCGAAACTCGAAGGGACCTGGCGCTTCGTGCCCCTGCAAAAGCCCGGACAGGCCGGTGATCCGTCGACGGACCCTGCCGATGCGCCCGCTTGCAAGGTCGAGTTCTCGCTGAGCTACGCTTTTTCCAGCAAGGCCCTGTCCCTCGTGGTCAGCCCGGTCTTCGATCGCATTGCCAACACCTTTGTCGAGTCCTTCGTCAAGCGTGCCGAGCAGGTCTATGGCCCCCGTTGAGTCTACTGTCACAGAGCCTGTCTCTGCCTCCACCGTACCACTCACCGTCGAGGTGGCCGTCAGTGTTGCCCCCCGCGAGGTGCAACGCGTGCGTCTGCAGGTGCCCGCCGGCAGCACCGTGCGTGACGCCTTGCTGGCCTGTGGCCTGATGTCGAACGTGCCCGGTCTGAGCCCGGAAACCTTGAGTGCAGGCCAATGGGCGGTGGGGGTGTGGGGGCGCAAGGAGCGCCTGGGTCATCCCTTGCGCGACCAAGATCGCATCGAACTCGTACGGCCGCTGGTGGTGGACCCCAAAGAGGCCCGTCGCCTGCGTTACCAGGACCACTTGAAGAAGTGGCCCAAGGGCTCGCAGCGCATCAAGCCCAGCGCCAAGGGCAAAAAAATGGCCCCGTCCAGCGGGGCCTGAGGGGGTGAGCCAGGCTGGCTCGCCTCACTTGCAGTTGGCGCGGATGGCGTCCTGCGTGCGCTGCATCTCGTCAGCGCGACCCTTGTCGTCCAGGATCTCGCGCTCGCCCTTGGCATTGGTGCGCGAGATGCGGATGCCGTCATTCAAGGTGCGCTCGTAAGCCCGGGCGCGCTCGCAGTTTTCGGCGCGCGCCTTGGCCAGTTTGGCATCCTCGGCTTGCTGCTTGGCCTTTTCCTCTTCCTCGAGCTTGCGGCGCTTGGCGTCGAGTTCGTTCTCGCCCGCCTTGCTCGCAGCCGGCGCCGTGCGGCCAGCGGCCACCGGGGCCGATGCGGCCTCGACCGGCTGGGTCACGATGCGTGCCGTGCTGGCCCGTGGCTTGGCCAGGATGGCCGACTCCGGCGTGCCTTGGGGTGGGGGCCGGTCGCTGTACTGGATCGAGCCGTTGGCATCGCGCCATTTCCACTGGCCGCTGGCCAGGGCCGGCGTGCAGACGACCGCACTCGCGGACAGAATCAGAGCCAGAACGTGAGGGGCGTAATGCGCGTGTTTCATGACAACCAGTTTAGCCAAGGACGGCCAGATCATCCACGTGAATGAATGTAAATACGCGGACATCTTCACGCTGGCGAACAGGGCATCGCTCCGCGTATAATCGACTTTTGCGTCTGGAGCCTGTTCATGCGCCTGCTTGGTAAAGCCCTCACGTTTGACGACGTGTTGTTGGTGCCCGCGTATTCTGAAGTGTTGCCCCGCGACACATCGCTGGCCACCCGTCTCACCCGCAACATTCAGTTGAATTTGCCGCTCGTGTCCGCCGCGATGGACACCGTCACGGAAGCCCGTCTGGCGATCACCATCGCCCAGGAAGGCGGCATCGGGATCATCCACAAAAACATGACGGCCCGTCAGCAGGCCGCCGAAGTCGCGCGCGTCAAGCGCTACGAATCCGGCATCCTGCGCGATCCGATCACCATCTCCTCGGGCGTCAAGGTCCGCGAAGTGATCGAGCTGTCTCAGCAGCACGGCATCTCCGGCTTCCCCGTCGTCGACGAGGGCAAGGTCGTGGGCATCGTGACTGGTCGCGATCTGCGTTTCGAGACCCGTCTCGACGCCCCGGTGCGTGAGATCATGACCCCGCGTGAGCGTCTGATCACGGTCAAGGAAGGCACCTCACAGGCCGAAGCCAAGGCCCTGATGCACCAGCACAAGCTGGAGCGCGTGTTGATGATCAGCGACAACAACGAGTTGCGCGGCGTCTTCACCGTCAAGGACATCACCAAGCAGAACACCTTCCCCAACGCTGCCCGTGACTCGCATGGCAAGCTGCGTGTGGGCGCTGCAGTGGGCGTGGGTGAGGGCACCGAAGAGCGCGTGGAACTGCTGGTCAAGGCCGGCGTCGACGTGCTGGTGGTCGACACCGCCCACGGCCACAGCCGTGGCGTGATCGAGCGCGTGCGCTGGGTCAAGCAAAACTTCCCGCAGGTCGACGTCATCGGCGGCAACATCGCCACCGGCGCAGCTGCCCTGGCCCTGGTCGAAGCCGGCGCCGATGCGGTCAAGGTCGGCATCGGCCCCGGCTCCATCTGCACCACCCGCATCGTGGCCGGTGTGGGTGTGCCCCAGATCATGGCCATCGACAGTGTGGCCACCGCGCTGCAAGGCACGGGCGTGCCCCTGATCGCCGACGGCGGTATCCGCTACTCCGGTGACATTGCCAAGGCCATCGCCGCCGGCGCCAGCACCGTGATGATGGGCGGCATGTTCGCCGGCACCGAAGAGGCGCCGGGCGAAGTCATCCTGTTTCAGGGCCGCAGCTACAAGAGCTACCGTGGCATGGGCTCGATCGGTGCCATGAAGGACGGCTCCGCTGACCGCTACTTCCAGGAAAACGACGAAGGCGCCAACCCCAACGCCGACAAGCTTGTGCCGGA
The DNA here is from genome assembly GCF_034003525.1 of Aquabacterium sp. Classification (GTDB taxonomy): domain Bacteria; phylum Pseudomonadota; class Gammaproteobacteria; order Burkholderiales; family Burkholderiaceae_C; genus Aquabacterium. The sequence continues at coordinate 237,951 of NZ_JAVEYN010000001.1, read as the reverse complement.
AGGTATCGAAGGTCGCGTGCCTTACAAGGGTTCGGTCATCACCATCATTTACCAGATGGCTGGTGGCTTGCGTGCGTCCATGGGCTACTGCGGTTGCGGCACCATCGAAGAGATGCGCAACAAGGCCGAGTTCGTCGAGATCACGTCGGCTGGCATCCGCGAAAGCCACGTCCACGACGTGCAGATCACCAAGGAAGCGCCCAACTACCGCATGGAGTGATGGGCTCTGGCCCTTGCCGGCCGCCTTTCTGAACCACTGACAGGATGCCAATGGGTTCGACAAGCGGCCGCCAGGCGGCCATGCCATTCATCATGGTGACGGTCCTGCTCGACATGATGTCGATCGGGATCATTGCACCGGTGCTGCCCAAGCTGATCGGGTCCTTCATGGACTCGGGCGCGGGCACATCGTTCGCCTATGGGGCCGCGCAAGCGGCCTTTGCCATTGCGCAGTTCTTCAGCGCTCCCGTCCTGGGTGCGCTCTCTGACCGCTATGGTCGCCGCCCGGTGCTCTTGCTCGGGCTGGTCGGCATGGCGATCAACTTCTTCGTCACGGCCCTGGCCAACGCCTTCTGGATGCTGCTGGCCGTGCGCATCATGGGCGGCGCCATGTGCGCCAACATTGCCGTGGCCAATGCCTATGTGGCCGACATCACCGAACCCAAAGACCGGGCCAAGAACTACGGTCTGCTGGGTGCCATGTTCGGGCTGGGCTTCATCCTGGGCCCGGTCATGGGCGGCGTGCTTGGCGACATCGACGTCCACTGGCCCTTTTTCCTGGCCGGCTCCCTGACCCTGCTCAACGCGGTCTACGGCTACTTTGTGCTGCCCGAGTCCCTGCCGACCGAACACCGTCGCAGTTTCGAGTTGGTGCGGGCCAACCCCTTCACCTCGCTGGCCCGCCTGCGCCAACTCAAGGGCGTCGAGACCCTGATGTGGATCATGGGCCTGTCGATCCTCGCGCAGTTCTGCCTGCACACCATCTGGTTCCTGTACACCGAGTTCAAGTTCGGCTGGACCCCGAAGGACAACGGGTACTCGCTGTTCGCGGTGGGCGTGATGGCCGTGATCGTGCAGGGTGGCCTGCTGCGCCAGTTCCAGAAGCACATTCCCTTGCGCCGACTGGTGAGCGTGGGCCTGATCTCGTCCACCCTGTGCTACCTGGCCTATGGGCTGGTGCCCCAGGGCTGGATGATGTACATCATCATCTTCGTCAACATCTTTGGCTACATGGTGCAGCCGGGCCTGCAAAGCCTGGTCGCCAATGCCGTGGACCCCAGCCGCCAGGGCGAGAGCATGGGGGCCGTGTCCTCCATCAACAGCGTGGCGGCCATGTTGGGCCCCATTCTGGCCGCCCCCTTGCTGGCCGTGGCGTCCGCCTACCCACAGGGTGACTGGCGCATCGGCATTCCCTTCTACCTGTGTGCGGCCGTCCAAGGGGTGGCGGCCATCATCGGTTTTCGTTATTTCAGCCGGACCCGCCATGCGCATGACGCTGCCCTGGCCGGGCGTGCCAAGGCCTGAAGCCCCGGCCCGCGCACGATCCGCATCCACATCGCGTCAGATTGATTCCCCGAGATTCCACCATGCATGACAAGATCCTGATCCTCGACTTCGGCTCCCAGGTCACCCAGCTGATCGCCCGCCGTGTGCGCGAAGCCCACGTCTACTGCGAGATTCACCCCAACGACGTCTCGGACGAGTTCATCAAGTCCTTCGGCGCCAAGGGCATCATCCTGTCGGGCAGCCACGCCAGCACCTACGAAGACCACCAGCTGCGCGCGCCGCAGGCCGTGTGGGACGCTGGGGTGCCGGTGTTGGGCATCTGCTACGGCATGCAGACCATGGCCGTGCAGCTGGGCGGCGAAGTGTCGTGGAGCGACACCCGTGAGTTCGGTTACGCCGAGGTGCGTGCCCACGGTCATACCAAGCTGCTTGATGGCATCCAGGACTTCGCCACTCCTGAAGGCCACGGCATGCTCAAGGTGTGGATGAGCCACGGTGACAAGGTCACGACCCTGCCGCCCGGTTTCAAGCTGATGGCCTCGACACCCAGCTGCCCGATCGCCGGCATGGCCAACGAAGAGAAGCACTACTACGCCGTGCAGTTCCACCCCGAGGTCACGCACACCGTGCAGGGCCACGCCATGCTGACGCGTTTCGTGCGCGAGATCAGCGGCTGCAAGGGTGACTGGATCATGGGCGACTACATCGAAGAAGCCGTCGCCAAGATCCGCGAGCAGGTGGGTGACGAAGAGGTCATCCTCGGCCTGTCGGGCGGCGTGGACTCGTCGGTGGCTGCGGCCCTGATCCACCGCGCCATTGGCGATCAGCTGACCTGCGTCTTCGTGGACCACGGCCTGTTGCGGCTGAACGAAGGCAAGATGGTGATGGAGATGTTCGCCGGCCGTCTGCATGCCAAGGTCGTGCACATCGACGCCGCCGACCAGTTCCTGGGGCACCTCAAGGGCGTGACCGACCCGGAACAAAAGCGCAAGATCATCGGCCGCGAGTTCGTGGAGGTGTTCCAGGCCGAGGCCAAGAAGCTGAGCAACGCCAAGTGGCTGGCGCAAGGCACCATTTACCCGGACGTGGTGGAATCGGGCGGCACGCACACCAAGAAGGCCACCATCAAGAGCCATCACAACGTGGGCGGTCTGCCCGAAACGCTGGGCCTGAAGCTGCTGGAGCCGTTGCGCGAGCTGTTCAAGGACGAAGTGCGCGAGCTGGGCGTGGCCCTGGGCCTGCCGCACGACATGGTCTACCGTCACCCCTTCCCGGGCCCGGGTCTGGGCGTGCGCATCCTGGGCGAGGTCAAGCCCGAGTTTGCCGACCTGCTCAAGCGCGCCGACGCCATCTTCATCGAAGAGCTGCGCAACTGCATCGACCCCGAAACCGGCAAGAGCTGGTACGACCTGACCAGCCAGGCTTTCACGGTGTTCCTGCCGGTCAAGAGCGTGGGCGTGATGGGTGACGGCCGCACTTACGAGTACGTCGTGTCCCTGCGTGCCGTGCAGACCAGCGACTTCATGACCGCCGACTGGGCCGAACTGCCTTACAGCCTGCTCAAGAAGGTGTCCGGCCGCATCATCAATGAAGTGCGCGGCATCAACCGCGTGGCTTACGACGTGTCGAGCAAGCCGCCTGCCACGATCGAGTGGGAATGAAACAGAATCGGTTCTGCATCGTTCAAGAGTGTTCAGCAGAACCGAGTTTCTCTAATTAAATCGATGACTTGCATGACGATTCGAGTTCGGGATCGTTCAGCTTCAGTCATCAGGGGGAAAACTGGAAAGACGGTAAATCTGGCAGCAAAATTGCGGCGCCGTGCAAACCTTCGCGCCGATACTGTCAAGTGGTTTTGACGGTGTTGGGGGAGGGCGCAAGGACCGGTGAGGCTGCTGGGGGGGCGCGCTACTTGGATGGGATACTTAGAGTTCTCTCATGGAATGGCAAGCCTGAGTCGCAAAAAAAACCCCGCTACGTCAGCAGCGGGGTATTGTTAGCTTGAACCCAATTTCCCGTGCAAGCACAGGTTTTCTGCATTTACCTCGTCAACGCTTGGCGTTGTTAAGGTCGTGGTCACTCACACGATTGTTGTGAAAGAAGACTGTCAGCGTGCGACTTTTAGTGACGGCTTTCTTGGCTGTTGACACGCCGTAAACGGGTATGAAACTGACGGCGGAATCAATCAGGGAGTTGTTCACCTCATCGATTTCGTATACCCAGTGTCGTGGACCGGCGGGGCCCTCACTGGTCATGTCTGGTTTGCCATAAATGCGGCGAACGTCGTCAGGTGTGGCAACGCCGACTTTCAGGTTCTCTTTGAGTGCGGCGGGGCTGTATTTATCCGTTCCTGTGCTTGGCATGGTTTCGCAGGCAGAAAGTGACAGCGTGAGAAGGATCGACAAGAATACTTTTTTAAACATGTTTCATTTGATGCAAAAATGGACGTTTAAAGAAAGGTTCAAGAAAGATTTGGTAGAATGTATTGTTCTGGCGCTGATAGTATCAGAAAATGAGCAACGCGCTGCGTGTCATCTGGCCGAGGCCGAGAGCGAGCGGACTTGGGCGATCGGGCGCGGCGACAGTTTGATCTGGGCCGAGTCGCCCATGCGCTGATGTGTCCTTGATGGAGCGGACATTAGCTTTGATTGGCACCACCTTGAGGATCCTCACTTGACCACGCCACGCGCGCCTGTATCAGACATGGGCAAAGGCCTGCTGGCGGCCTTGGCCGTTGTGTTTTTTTGGTCGGGCTTCAACATCGTGTCGCGATTTGGGGCGACGGCCGCATTCACCCCGTACGACATTGCGGCCATCCGCTTTGGGGTGTCGGGTGCCATCGCTTTGCCTTTGTTCCTGCGCTACGTGCCTCGCGTGGACTGGGCCAAACATGCGGTGCTTTCACTGCTGGGCGGCTTGGGGTATTGCACGCTTGCCTACGTCGGTTTTGCCTACGCGCCGGTCTCTCATGCCGGCGTGTTCGTCAATGGCGGGATCGGCTTTTGGACCATTCTCATCATGGCGTTCATGACGGGCTTTCACATTGCCCGCCAGACCGTGGTGGCCCTGCTTTTGACAACCAGTGGTCTGCTGCTGATCGGTTACGAGAGCCTCTTTGCCAAGAGTGACGGAGACCAGTGGATAGGGGATTTGTTGTTTCTGGCTGCAGCTCTGACCTATGCGGTTTACGGTCTGCTGGTGAGGCGATGGCAGATCCGGCCTCAGCCGGGTGTGTTGGGACTCGCGACCATCTCGGCAATGGTGTACCTGCCGGTATATGCCTGCTTCTTGCCCAGCACCATGGGCGAGGCCACCTGGGGTGCCATCAGCCTGCAAGCGGTGTATCAAGGTGTCGTGATCGCGTTTCTGGGAGTTGGCATGTACAGCTACGCGGTTCAGAAAATCGGCGCGAGCGAGGCTTCCCTGATGCTGGCCTTGGTGCCTGCTGTATCGGCCGTGGGCGGGTTGCTGATCCTGGGCGAGCAACTCGGCTTCGTTGCCGTGATCGGCATCGTCGTGGTGTCCATTGGCGCGGTGCTCGGTGCGTTGCCACCAGGCAAGCTGAAGCTGGTGCCTTGGTTCATGGCTCGGTGAGCCTCATGTCTCACCTCATGGCCCGGTTTGCGCGGTGACCCACTCTGCGTAGGGGGGCAACGCCTGGCTTACCGGTACGGCGTAGACGGCGGGCAGCTCATAAGGGTGGTGTTCGCAGATGGTTGCCTCCAACGCCGGATAGCGCTCTGACGTGGTCTTCAGCATCAGCCGATGCTCCTGATCGTGCTGAATGGCGCCGTCCCAGCGATAAATGCTGTCGACGACGTCGATCTGTGCGCAGGCGACAAGCCCACGCTCCACCAGCATCTGAGCCAACTCACGGGCGGATTCGGCGTTGGGCAGGGTGGTGAAAACGGCCAGCAGGGTCATGGTGTGGGGTGCAGGTGAACCGCCAGCCACAAGGCGCCGTCGGACACCTGCAAAACCGTGTGAGGGGTCTGCGCAGGCAGGAACAGATGGTTGCCGGACTTGAGCGTTACCTCGTGCCCATCGACGTCCAGCACGGCCTGTCCTTGCAGCAGCAGCACCCATTCGTCTTGTGGTTGCACATAGCGTTCGTGCGCAATGCGGGGGGAACTGACGATGCGCTCGATGGTCAGGCCCTTGTGGCGCAAGAGCACATCGAAACGCTCACCTTCCAGCGGTGGGGTGAGGTCTGCAAACAGGTTATCCATGAGGGAGTGGCCCGCCGGGCGTGTGAGCCCAACGGGCGGCCTGGCCAGGTGAATCAGGTGGAGTAACGGGCGTCATCGACCACGACGTCGTGGCCCAGGATCTCGGCACCCAGATGACCTTCGGGGGGGCGCCCGAAGAATGGCGCGCCGGGCTCGTCAAAAAGATAAACGTCGGCCTGCAAAGCGCCGCAATGCCCGCAGTGGTTGGTCAGACGCAACTCGCCATCGGCGTCTGGCTCGTCCACCCGCAGGTTGGGCGCCAGAAGGCGCAGGGACTGGGTCAGGGCTTCGGGCGGGTTCGCAATGCCGTGCACATAGGTACGAGCTTGGCCTGATTCGCCGAGGTCCACCACGTCACTGGCCACCAGGGCATGGACCTGGGTCAGGCTGTGGCACTTCCAGCAAGTGGCCGTGGAGGTGCGCAAGTGGAGGGGGGCCACCAAGCGCATGCCTTGGTCTGCGTCTGTGGTGGGGGCTGCGGCCTGGCCGATGTTCTTCTGACTGTAGGTATGAGGCATGCCAACGTCCTTGGAGGTGGTGGAGAACACACTGACCTGTGCAGCGTAGCGCAGAAGTGGCGTCCGGCAAACCCAGGGAGTTGCGCATCTGCGCCGAATCCGCCTCCGGTGGACCTGTCTCAGCGCTTGTGGCGAGGACGCTTAGGTGGCGGGGAGGGCGTCTTCGGGGGCATGCCCAAGGCCTGTCGCGCGAGCGCGTCGGCCTCCGTATTGCGGTGGCGCGGTAGCCAGCGCACGACGCAGGGGTCAAAGTGGGTCAGCATCTCGCGTGCCTCGTCAAAGAGGGAGGCCAGGCGCGCAATGGGACGGGCGTTGGCTTGCATCAGTTGCTCGACCAGCACACTGTTGTCGCTGTACACCTCCACGCCACAGCCAGTGCCTGGCAGGGAACGCAAGGCGGCCATCACCGCACGCAATTCGGCTTCGTTGTTGCAGCCAATGGTGTGTGTGGCTTGCGTGAGCGTTTGCCGGGTGCCGTCGGGGGCGATCAGCACCGCCCCCAGCCCCATGCGTCCTGGGTTGGGCAGCGCACTGCCGTCGCAGTGGATGACCCAGGAGGCGCCGATCGGGCTGTCAGAGGAGGAGGCAGGCATCGGGGAGTGCAATCAGCAAGGCCACGGGCGCACAATGCAGGTGTCAGGGGTGCGCATGGCGCGCCGTTCGTCTCATTGTCCCCGATCGGAAACACGCATGAGAATTCTCAGCCTCTTGTCTTTGGTGGTGGTCTTGCTCATTGTGGCGGTGGTGGCCAAGAAGCAGTTGGGCATCGTGCAGCCCGCGGCGCCGGCCGCCTCGGTGGCCAGTGATGCGGTGACCGCGCCAAACGTGAGCACGCCGCAACAGGCACGTCAGCTGCCCCAGCAGGTGCAGACCGACGTCAACAACATGATGCAAAACCGCAGTGAGCAGCTTGAGGAAGAGTTGGAGAGCAAGCAGCCCTGAACGGCGCATCGCGGGAAGGCGGGCGTCCACCGTGATAATGTGCCCCCTTGTCTGATTTCACCTGTGCGCTCCATGATCCTGCCGTCCGACGAAGTTGCCATGCGCATCGCTCTTGATCAGGCTCACAACGCCTGGTTGGCGGGGGAGGTGCCGGTAGGGGCGGTCATCATGCGTGAGGGGCAGGTGATTGCCACCGGCTACAACCGCCCGATCACCACGCACGACCCCACGGCACATGCCGAGATCGTGGCCTTGCGTCACGCAGCGCAGTTGCTCGAAAACTATCGCTTGCCAGATTGCGAGTTGTTCGTCACGCTGGAGCCGTGTGCCATGTGCGCGATGGCCCTGATGCACGCGCGTTTCAAGCGCGTGGTGTTTGCGGCCACCGATCCGAAGACCGGCGTGGCGGGCTCGGTGACAGACCTGTTCGCCATGCGCCAACTCAACCACCACACCCAGATCGTGGGCGGTGTGCTGGCCGACGCCAGCAGTCAGCTGCTCAAGCATTTTTTTGCCGAGCGTCGTGCGCAGATCAAGGCCGAGCGCGATGCGCGTCAGGCGGCGGCCTCCCGTCAGGCCATGAATGGGCTGGAGGTCATTGAGCCTGATCCCCAGCACGAGCCGATTCCCCTGCCGCAGGTGATCGACGGCGAGACGGACGGCGAGCTGGGGCGTTGAGCCTGGCGATGTCGCGAGCCCGCGCAGCACGCTGTGTCACAGCTTCGCCAGGCGCCTGACATCGGCAAGCCAGCGTTCACGAAGTGCGGGTGTGGAACTGACCACGGGCGCGTACAGGGTACTGCTCAGCAACTTGAGACCGCAAAATGCCAAGACGGTATGTTTCATCTGACGCCATGCGGGGCGGCCATAAGCCAAGCGGTCGTACCAACCTGGGGTGTCTTGCGTGACGATGATGCGCGTCGTTCGACCTTTGAGCAATCTGTCCCAGCGAAGATGGCCTGGGTGAAACTTGTAGGCGAAGCCAGGCAGAAGCACCCGGTCCAGAAAGCCTTTGAGCAGAGCAGGGAGGCCGCCCCACCACACCGGGTAGATCCAGACGATCTCTTGAGCCCACAGCATAGCGGTCTGTGCCGCTTGCAAATCCGCCTCCAGCGCTTGCTCGCCTCGATAAGCAGCGTGCAAGATGGGATCAAAGCGCAAGGCGTGCAGGTCAAGACGGCGTAGCTCTCTTCCCGCTTGTTGTGCAGCTTCAGCATAAGCATCGGCCAAGGCGGCATTGAAGCTGGCGGGGTTCGGGTGGCCAAGGATAAGCAGCGTGCGGATGGTCATGGGGCCTCCGGAGTTGGCGAGCCTAAATGCTGAACCTTGCCCCCGGAGGAAAGGTCAAGACCTCGTCAGTTCTGTCGTCAACATGGCACAGTCCAACTCGGAGGCGATCAGCCCAGGCAAGGTGGCCTGCAGGTCCGCGAGTTCGGTGTCGAGCTTCTGAAGGCGGGCCATTTCCATCGCCACGGCTTTTCGCTTCAGGTCCAGAGCCTTGACGAAACGGGGCCAATCGGGCGTGCAACCATCGGTGCCCAGTCCTCGCAACTCCGCCAGCGTGAAGCCCAGACTCTGCGCTTTGCGGATCAAGCGAATCGCATCGATGTGTTCTGGGCGATAAAGGCGGTAGGTGCCACGGCGCGGCACAGCGGGAATCAGGCCGAGCGATTCATAGTGGCGGATGGCTTTTGCACTCACGCCCGTGTGCTGCGAAACCTGTCCGATGGTGAGGTAAGGGAGCTTGCCGTGAGCGGACATGGCGCCAAGCATAGCTCAGTGATGGAGCCCATAAAAAAGGAGTCCCGAGGGACTCCTTTTTGCGTCTGGCTTACATGCCAGCGTAGTTCGGACCGCCACCGCCCTCAGGCGTGACCCAGACGATGTTCTGGGTCGGGTCCTTGATGTCGCAGGTCTTGCAGTGAACGCAGTTCTGCGCGTTGATTACCAGGCGATCGCTGTTGTCGTCGTTCTTGACGAACTCGTACACGCCAGCCGGGCAGTAACGCGACTCCGGGCCACCGAACTTGGCCAGGTTCACGTTGACGGGCACCGAGGCGTCCTTGAGCGTGAGGTGAGCCGGTTGGTGCTCTTCGTGGTTCGTGTTCGAGATGAACACCGAGCTCAGGCGATCGAAGGTGATCTTGCCATCAGGCTTCGGATACTCGATCTTGGGCATCGACGCAGCCGGTTGCAGATAGGTGTGATCGGCAGCCGTGCGGTGGATGGTCCAGGGCGGCGACTTGACGCCCAGCTTGGGCAGCAGCCAGTGCTCGATGCCAGTCATCAGCATGCCAACGTACATGCCCTTCTTGAACCACTGCTTGAAGTTCTTGGAGGTGTCCAGCTCTTCCTTGAGCCAGCTCTTCTCGAACGAGGCAGGGTAGGCGCTCAGCTCGTCGTGCTGACGGTCGGCGTTCAGGGCGTCGAAGATGGCGTCGGCGCACAGCATGCCGGTCTTCATCGCGGCGTGCGAGCCCTTGATGCGGGCAGCGTTCAGGTAACCGGCGTCACAACCGACCAGGGCACCGCCCGGGAACACGGTCTTGGGCAGTGACAGGATGCCGCCGGCCGTGATGGCGCGGGCGCCGTAGCTCAGGCGCTTGGCGCCTTCCAGTACGGGCTTGATGCTGGGGTGGGTCTTCCAGCGCTGCATTTCCTCGAAGGGGCTCAGCCAGGGGTTCTTGTAGTCCAGGCCGGTCACAAAGCCGAGGGTGACCTTGTTGTCTTCCAGGTGGTACAGGAAGCCGCCACCATAGGTCTGGGTGTCCATCGGCCAGCCAGCGGTGTGCACCACCAGGCCAGGCTGAGCCTTGGCCGGGTCGATTTCCCACAGTTCCTTGATGCCGATGGCGTAGCTTTGCGGATCCTTGCCTTCGTCCAGCTTGAACTTGGCGATCAGTTGCTTGCCCAGGTGGCCACGTGCACCTTCTGCGAAGATGGTGTATTTGCCCAGCAGTTCCATGCCCAGCTGGAAGTTGTCGGTCGGCTCGCCCGACTTGTCCACGCCCATGTTGCCGGTGGCGACGCCCTTGACTGAGCCATCGTCGTTGTACAGCACTTCGGCAGCAGCGAAGCCAGGGAAGATTTCCACGCCCAGGTTCTCGGCCTGTTGGGCCAGCCAGCGGGTGACGGCACCCAGGCTGATCACGTAGTTGCCGTGGTTGTGGAAGTTGTTGGGGATCAGGGCCTGAGGCGTGGCGATGGCGCCGGTTTCGCTCAGCACCAGCACCTGGTCAGCCGTAACGGGCTGGTTCAGGGGCGCGCCCAGTTCCTTCCAGTTGGGGAACAGCTCGCTCATGGCGATCGGGTCCATCACGGCGCCCGACAGGATGTGTGCGCCAGGTTCGGAGCCCATTTCGAGCACGACGACGTTGACTTCCTTGCCGGCCTTCTCGGCGAGCTGCTTCAGGCGGTTGGCGGTGGACAGGCCAGCAGGGCCAGCGCCCACGATCACGACGTCATATTCCATCGACTCGCGGGGGCCAAACTGCTCAAGGATTTCCTGGGGCGTCATCGTGATTCCTTCTGTTTCTGACAAACAGCGTTCTGTTGTTATCGATCAAAAGCGCGATTCTATTCTGCTGAAGTGCAAAAATTCCTTGCCAGTTAGGCAAGGCACTTTTGCATTGCTGTCGCACAACTCGGGGTAAACCCCTGCATTGTGGGATTCCGTCTTTGACGGGTCAGACCGGCGCAGATGGCGTGCTAAGGTTTCTGCACCCATCACGAAGGATCTGTTCCCATGAGTTACACACTTGATCTGTCTGGCCGCGTGGCCCTGATCACCGGCGCGTCCAGTGGCCTGGGCATGCAGTTTGCGCGCACCCTGGCGGGGGCGGGCGCGGCGGTCGTGCTGGGGGGGCGTCGCCTGGAGCGTCTGAAGGACCTGCGCTCGGAGATCGAGGCGGCTGGCGGCGATGCCCATGTGGTCTCGCTGGACGTGACCAGTCTGGACAGCATCAAGTCAGCCGTGGCCCATGCCGAGACCGAGGTCGGCCCCATCGACATCCTCATCAACAACTCCGGGGTAAGCACCACAGAGCGTCTGGTCGATGTCACCGAGGAGGGCTTCGACCATGTCTTTGGCACCAACACGCGTGGCGCCTTTTTCATGGCTCAGGAAGTGGCCAAGCGCATGCTGGCGCGGGCCAAGGGCGCAGCGCCTGGGGTTTTCGCCGGAGGGCGCATCATCAACATCGCCTCGGCAGCTGGCTTGCGCACCTTGCCTCAAATTGGCGTGTATTGCATGAGCAAGGCAGCGGTCATCCACATGAGCAAGGTGATGGCCGCCGAGTGGGGGCGCTTTGGCATCACCACCAATGCCATCTGCCCGGGCTACATCGACACCGAGATCAACCACCACCATTGGGAAACCGAAGGTGGGCAGAAGCTGATCAAGATGCTGCCGCGCCAGCGCGTGGGGCGCCCTCAAGATCTCGATGCCCTGCTGGTCATGTTGTGTTCGGCGCAAAGTGATTTCATCAACGGCGCGATCATTTCCGCCGACGACGGCATGGCGGCGTCCTGAGCTTGAATCTGCGTGGCGCGCCCGTATCTGGGTAGTTTGCGCAGCCCGTTGGCTGAACCCACTGATTCGATATCTGAACCGACACCATGCGATTGGACATTCCCGAGCACAAGATCCTGGTCCATGAAACCGCGTTGCCCATTTTGTGGGGAGACATGGACAGCCTGGGTCACGTCAACAACACCGTCTACTTCAGGTACATGGAGCAGGCCCGGGTGACCTGGATCGAGGCCATGACCGGCAGCCTCACCGATGCCAAAGAGGGCCCGGTGATCGCCAATGCCTTTTTCAACTTCTACCAGCCGCTGGTTTTCCCCGGTGACCTGGTCGTGAAGTTGTATGTGGCCTCGCCGGGCCGCACGAGCATCGACACCTTCGTGACCATCGAGCGGCGCGACCAGCCGGGGCAGCACTATGCGGCCGGCGGCGCCACCCTCGTGTGGGTGAGCAACGAAGATGGCCGACCGGTGCCTCTGCCCGAACCCATCCGTGCATTGCAGGGCAAGCTGCCTGCGTTGCCGGGGGCGGACAAACCCCCTGCCTTGCCCAATCCTTGACGGTTAACTTCGAAGGTTTGGCTTTTTCGAGGGATGTCTGGTTTTTCATGACATCCCGGTGTACGCTTTCATTGCTGCGGTGCAGCATCAATAACCCCTGTTGCCAAGGAGTGAGTGGATGAACAAGGTCTATCCCGACGCCGCCAGTGCGCTGGCTGGGATCGTCAAAGACGGGCAGTTGCTCGCGGTGGGGGGCTTCGGCCTGTGTGGGATCCCGGAAGCCTTGATCGATGCCTTGCAGGCATCCGGCGTCAAGGACCTGACCGTCATCTCCAACAATGCGGGGGTGGACGGCTTTGGGTTGGGCAAGCTGCTCAACACCCGCCAGATCAAGAAGATGATCTCCAGCTACGTGGGCGAGAACAAGGAGTTCGAGCGCCAGTACCTGGCCGGCGAGCTCGAGCTGGAGTTCACCCCACAAGGCACGTTGGCCGAGAAGCTGCGCGCCGGCGGCGCCGGCATCCCCGCCTTCTTCACCAAGACGGGTGTGGGCACCCTGGTGGCCGAAGGCAAGGAAACGCGCGAGTTCGATGGCGAGGTCTATGTGATGGAGCGCGCCCTGGTGCCCGAGGTGGCCCTGGTCAAGGCGTGGAAGGCCGACAAGTCGGGCAACCTGATTTTTCGCCGCACCGCACGCAACTTCAACCCGGCTGCAGCCATGGCGGGCACGGTCACGATCGTGGAAGAGGAAGAAGTGGTCGAGACCGGCACTATCGATCCGGATGCCGTGCACCAGCCGGGCATCTAAGTGCACCGCATCGTGCTCAACACCACCCCCGAGAAGCGCATCGAAAAGCGCACCCTTCGTGAAACTGCTGGAGCCTGACCATGCCCTGGACCCATGACGAAATGGCGGCGCGTGCCGCACAGGAACTGCAAGACGGCTTCTATGTGAACCTGGGCATCGGCCTGCCGACCCTGGTGGCCAACCATGTGGCCCCCGACATCGACGTGTGGCTGCAGTCGGAAAACGGCATGCTGGGCATCGGCCCCTTCCCGACGGAAGACGAGGTGGACGCCGACCTGATCAACGCGGGCAAGCAGACCGTGACCGTGCTGCCGGGCTCGTCGATCTTCGGCTCGCATGAGAGCTTCGCGATGATCCGTGGCGGCAAGATCAACCTGTCCATCCTGGGCGCCATGCAGGTGTCCGAGAAGGGTGACCTGGCCAACTGGATGATCCCGGGCAAGATGGTCAAGGGCATGGGCGGTGCCATGGACTTGGTGGCCGGCGTCAAGCGCGTGGTCGTGCTGATGGAGCACAGCGCCAAGAATGGCGAGCACAAGCTGCTGCAGCACTGCACGCTGCCGCTGACCGGCGTGGGCGTGGTCGACCGCATCATCACCGAGTTGTGTGTGCTGGACGTGACGCCTGAAGGTTTCAAGTGTGTGGAACTGGCGCCAGGTGTGACCCCGGAAGAGATCCGCACCAAGACCGGGGCACATGTGCACCTGTCGCATCTCGAGGCCTGATGAGAGGCTGAGCGCGCGGCGCCCTGGCGCGCCCGTCGCCCACACCGAGGCTGCCTGCGGGCAGCCTTTTTCATGTGCAGGCCTCTGACACAATCGTGGTCATGAACTGGATCACCCTTGCGCTCTTGCTGCTCAATTTGGCCTTGCTGTTGTGGCTGGCCCTGAAGCCGGCCCGCTCCGATGACGAGGCGCTCGCGAAACTGGGGGCTGATCTGGGGGCGGAGTGGCGGCAGCGCTCGGAACAGCTGAGCCGCGAGGTGCGCGACGAGGTCGCACGCAGTGCTGTCGGCACCCGTCAGGAGTTGGCTGCATCGCTGGCCCTGTTCCAGCAGACCACGCTGGCGCACCATGGCGACACCACGCGCACTCAGAACGAACAGCTCGACAGCTTCCGGGTCCAGCTGGCGGGCTTCCAGCAGTCGCTCGCGGACAGCCAGCGCGACAGCATGCAGCAGCAGTCTCAGCAGGGGCTGGCCTTGCGTGAAGCTCAGTCCCTGAGCCTGGCACGGTTCACCGAAGCCCAGGAGGCCGCGTTGCGCCGACTGGGGGAGGGGGTCGCAGAGCAATTGCGCGTGCTCTCGGACGCCAACGAGCGCCGCCTGGGCGAGGTGCGACTGACGGTAGAGACACGTTTGCAGGCCTTGCAGGCCGACAACGAGAAGAAGCTCGAGCAGATGCGCCAGACGGTGGACGAGAAGCTGCACGCCACGCTGGAGGCCCGCCTGGGCGAAAGCTTCAAGCAGGTTGCCGAGCGCCTGGAGCAGGTGCACCGCGGCCTGGGCGACATGCAGAGACTGGCCAGCGATGTGGGCTCGCTCAACCGCGTGCTCAACAACGTCAAGACCCGCGGCATTTTTGGCGAGGTGCAATTGGCCGGCCTGCTGGAGCAGGTGTTCACGCCCGATCAGTACGCGGTCAACGTCGAGACCGTGCCGGGCAGCGGCGCACGGGTGGAGTTCGCCATTCGCCTGCCGGGCCAGGGCGGGGCCGATGGCGCGCCGGTGTGGTTGCCCATCGACGCCAAGTTCCCGCGCGAAGACTACGAACGCTTGCTGGAGGCGCAAGACAAGGCTGATGTGGCGGGCGTGGAAGCGGCGGCCAAGGCCTTGGAAGTGCGCCTGCGCCAGGAAGCCAAAACCATTCGCGACAAGTACCTGGCCCCGCCGCATACGGCCGACTTCGCCATTCTGTTTGTGCCCACCGAAGGCCTGTACGCGGAGGCCTTGCGCCGCCCGGGGCTGGTCGAGGCCCTGCTGCGCGAATGCCGCGTGATGCTGGCGGGCCCGACCACCTTGCTTGCCACGCTCAACAGCCTGCAGATGGGCTTTCGCACCCTGGCGCTGGAGAAGCGATCGTCCGAGGTCTGGCAGGTGCTGGGCGCGGTCAAGACCGAGTTCGGCAAGTTTGGCGACGTGCTGGCCAAGACTCGCAAGAAGCTGGACGAAGCCAGCAATACGATCTCGTCGGTCGAGACGCGCACCCGCGTCATGGGTCGGGCACTCAAACAGGTCGAAGCCATGCCGGACGCGCAGACGCAGGCCTTGTTGCCGGGCGAGCCCGACCTGACCGACGACTCACCTCAGGGGTGAGGTGACGACGCGCCGGCTGTGCGGGCTCAGTCTTTGGCGCCGGCAGCCAGCGCGCGATCCCGCTGACGGCTGAGGGCATCGGCCGACGGGAGCTGTTCCTTGCGCGTGGGCCAGCCTTGCAGATGCTGCTCGACCAGTTGGCTCAAGGCACGCATCCAGTCCAGCTGGTCGTTGAGGCAGGGAATGTAATGGAAGGTCTTGCCGCCACTGTTGAGGAAGGCCGCCTTGCCCTCCATCGCGATCTCTTCCAGGGTTTCAATGCAGTCTGAGACGAAGCCCGGGCAGACCACATCCACCCGTGCCGTGCCCGCTTTGGCCAGCGCGTGCAGCGTCGGCTCCGTGTAAGGCTCGAGCCACTTGGCCTTGCCAAAACGACTCTGGAACGTGACCACGTACTGCTCTCGGCTCAGCCCCAGGCGCTCGGCCAGCAGGCGTCCGGTCTTGAGACATTCACAGTGGTAAGGGTCACCCAGATCCAGCGTGCGACGTGGCATGCCGTGGAAGCTCATGAGCAGCTTGCCCTGATCGCCCAGTGGGCCGTTCTCCTGCCAGTGGCGGCGCACACTTTGGGCCAGCGCATCCAGATAGCCGGCGTCGTCATGGAAACGGTTGATGTGACGCAGTTCGGGCAGCAGGCGGGTTTGACGGCCCCAGGCAAACACCTCGTCCATCACGCTGGCGGTGGTGGCGCCGGAATACTGCGGGTACAAGGGCACGACCAGGATGCGCGTGGCGCCCTCGGCCTTGAGTTCGCTCAGGGCCTTGCCAATGGCCGGCTCGCCGTAACGCATGGCGTGGCGCACCAGCACCTGGTGACCCAACTCGCCCAGGAAACCCTGCAGCAGCTTCGTTTGCTTTTCGGTCCAGACGCGCAGCGGCGAGCCCTCCGGCGTCCAGATGCTGGCGTACTTCGCCGCCGATTTGCGTGGCCGCACGCGCAAGATGATGCCGTGCAGGATGGGCTTCCACAACAGGCGTGGGATCTCGACGACGCGCGGGTCGCTCAGAAACTGAGCCAGGTAGCGACGCAGAGCAGGGGCTGTGGGGGCCTCGGGTGTGCCGAGATTGACAAGCAAGACGCCGGTGCGGGGTTCTTGCCCGTGGCGAAAAGCAGGTTCTGGCTGGGTGCTCATGGCGGGGACTTCTTGTGATGGGCCAGTTGGGTCAGCTCGGTGGTGATCTGACGGATGTCGATGGGTTTGGTCCAGTACCCGGTGAAGCCGGCGGCCTTGGCGCGGGCAATGTCCTCGGGCATGGCGTCGGCCGAGCACATGTAGGCGGGCACGTCCGTCAGGCCCGGCAAGGCGCGCAGGGCTTTCAGCAGGGCCAGCCCATCCATGTCCGGCAGGTGGGCGTCGAGCACCAGCACCTCTGGTGTACCTTGGGCGACCAGATCGATCGCAGACTGCCCGTCCTCGGCCACCGTCAGCGTCAGTTGCTCGTAGGGGCGCAGCGCTTCCTCGAACAACATGGCATTGATGCGGTTGTCTTCGACATACAGGACCTGCAGCGGGGCCTGATCTGGCAAGTCTGACGTGGGCTGCATGGGCGGTTGGGGTGATCTGTCTGCGGACAGGGGGGCGTCGGCGTCAGAAGCCGGCTCGGACACCTGCGAAGGCACGCCTCGGTTCAAGGTGATGCTCACGCGGGTGCCCACACCCGGGCGGCTGTGGATCTGCAGTTCACCGCCCATGGCCTCGACCAACGACCGGGTGATGATAAGGCCAAGGCCTGACCCCTCGACGTTGGACATTTCTTTGCCCAGTCTTTCAAAGGGTTGAAACAGGCGCGTGAGTTGCGCCTCGCTCATGCCTGGTCCGTTGTCTTCGATGTGCAGCGTCAGACGCCCCGCGTCCAGGGTGTCGACCGTGAAGCGCACCAGGCCACCCGGTGCGTTGTATTTGATGGCGTTGGAGCCGAGGTTCATCACGACCTGGCTGAGGCGCTGGCGGTCGGCGCGCACCCGGCAGCCTGGGGCAATCTCGGGCAGCAAGGTGATGCGGTGACGTTGGGCCAAGGGCCCCAGCATGCTGATGCCCCGCTGGACGATGTCCGACAGATTCAGCTCTTCGCTCAGGCACTGGAGGTAGCCTGTCTCGATTTGCTGAAGGTCCAGCACATCGTTGACCAGGGCTGTCAGGTGCTCGCTGGCATCCAGAATGTGGCGGACATAGCCGAGGTGCCCCGCACTGTCGCCCGAGGGTGCGAGTTGGTGCTGCAGCAACTGGGCGAAGCCGCTGATGGCATTGAGCGGGGTGCGGATCTCGTGACTCATGCGCGAGACAAAGGCGCTCTTGGCCGCGTTGGCGGCTTCTGCGGCTTGCTTGCCGCGCAGCGTTTGCTCAGCCTCCCTGAGGGGCGTGATGTCGCGCGCCACAAACAGGACCTGCTTCTTGCCCATGGGGACCAGGCGGGCTTCGAAATGACGCAGGACCCCGTCGTTGGTCTGTAACTCGTACTCCAGCCGCTGCGGCTGTCCGGTGTTGCGGACACGCTCGATCGCCGCCTGCTGGAGCGATGCGACCTCCTTCGGCAGCTCGTGCCCGATGGCGTGGCTGCGCAGCTCCTCGATGGGGCGGATCAGGAGCGGGTGGGCGTCATGCCCATCTACGTAGTGGTTGGACTCGTCGAGTACAAACCAGATGTCGGGCAGGGCGTGCAGGACCGCACTCAGGCGTGCCTCGCTGTCACGCAGCTCGGCTTGTTGGGCCAGCAATTGCTCTTGAGCGTGGCGCATCTCCATCTCGGTCTGCACCTGCCGGGTGACATCGCGGTTGGAGCCACGGTAGCCCATGAAGGTGCCCTGACGGTCGAAGACCGGTAAACCGCTGATGCTGATGATCACGCGGCCCCTGGGGGTGTTGCGCTGTCCAAGCACATTGCTGAAAGGCTCTCTGCGCGAGCGGGCTTCCTGGAACTGGGCCCATTGTTTCGCGTACTCTTCCCCGGGCAGCGGCTCGTAGAAGTCCACGCCCTTGCAGCCGATCTCGTACTCCGGATCCAGACCCAGGTGCTGCACCATGCTGCTTGAGACCCAGACCAGCCTGCTGTCCCGGTCGGTCTCCCACAGCCAGTCGTGGCCAGCCAGGCTGGCCGTGCGCACCCGGGCATCCATGCGGCGGGCACGCTGCTTGTTCAATTCCGCCGTCAGCAGGGCGCTTGTCGCGCAGGCCACGTCGGCCAGGCCAGCCAGGTGCGTCGCACTCCACGGGCGGGCCTCAGTGTCCATCACGCACAGTGCACCCAGGGTCTGTCCCTCGACGACGAGCGGGTGCCCGGCATAGGCCGCAGGCCAGGCATCGGCCGGCAGGTGAGGGGGGCGCGCCAGCGCACGGGTGTCGGGTGCCTGCCAGGCACCATCGTGGGCCAGAGCTTGTGTGCTCAGAGCGTGCTCACGGCTTTGCCGCCTCGGCAGTGTCCCCACGCCCGCCAGCAGTTGCACGCAGTGGGCGTCGATCAGGTGGATGGCGGCCAGCGGGCTGCCCGTCTGCATGGCCGCCAAGCGCACCAGCGCCGCGAAGGCGGGTGGAGTCTCGGTCGCTTCCAGCAGGCGTGTGGCCTGCAGCAGGGCCACGCGGGTGTGTTCGGGGGTGATGGGGCCAGACCAACTCATGCCAACGGGCTCAGGACAAGGCCGGGGCGTGAGAGTGGGTTGGGCACGGAACGCACGGTCAGTACTGCGGCAGGGTGTCGGAGAAGCTCAGCACATCAAAGCGGATCTGGGTGCTGCTGGGGTCGTGAGGTGGTGCGCCCAGCGCGATCACGCCACTGCCGTGCAGCGTGCAGGTGCCACGTCGCAAGGTCATCACCTGGTCGTCATGGTCGAACTTCACGTGCGTGCCGTTGTAGCTGAGGTCGCTGAGGTAGAGCTGGCCGCTGTGCGATTCGATGCGTGCATGCGAGCGCGACACACGGGCGTCGCTCACACAGAACTGCGCCTGAGGACTGCGCCCCAGGATCACCGGCATGCTGGCGGTGGAAAACACCCGCTCTGCGCCCATCCAGACCAGGCGGATGCCGTCGGGCATGTCAGAGGGCAGGGTGTCGAACACCACGGTGGACATGGTGTCGCCAAAGCGGCTGCGCTCCATGCGCACCACCGAGACGGGCTCCTGACGCCCGCGCAGGTAGAGCTTGTCGATGCTGCGGAAGCGGTCGAGGTGGTCGGAGGGCAGCTGGCGCAACAGCTCGGCCGTGGTGAGGGTTTCGCTTTCACCGGCCAGGTCCAGCAGGCGCGCCGCCACATTGACCGCATCCCCGAAACAATCACCATCGACCTCGATGGTTTCGCCCCAGGCAATGGCCACCTTGAGCTTGACGGCGCCGTCTTTCGAGGCGTGTGCACCTTCGCCCGGCACGATGCGCTCCAGCGATTCGTGTAGCGAGGTCGAGGCCTCGACCGCGCGCTCGGCGTTGTCGAACACCGCCATGAGGCCGTCACCCAGTGTCTTGACCACGCGCCCCCCCGCGCCCTCGATGATCTGACCGAGCAGCGCGAGGCTGTGGGTCACGAGGCGAGCGGCTTCCTTGTTGCCCAGCTTGAGGTAGAGCGCCGTGCTGCTGCGCAGATCGGCAAACAGAATGGCTCTTTCCGTCGTGTTACCCATGAGGTGTGGTCTCGGTCAAGGAGCGTGGCGTCAGGCGTGAAGAAAGCACGTTATCAAGTGTGAATTTAGCAGCAATGCATGAAAAAACCCGGCGCGAGGCCGGGTTTGTGGTGCGAGGGGCACAAGGGCTTTTGCCCGGAATCACAGATTGTCGAGATAGGTCCGCAGTTTGTCCGAGCGCGAGGGGTGCTTGAGCTTGCGGATCGCTTTGGCTTCGATCTGGCGGATGCGCTCGCGGGTCACGTCAAACTGCTTGCCCACTTCTTCCAGCGTGTGGTCGGTGGACATTTCGATGCCGAAGCGCATGCGCAGCACCTTGGCTTCGCGCGGCGTCAGGCTGTCGAGGATGTCCTTGACCACATCACGCAGGCCAGCCTGCATCGCCGCCTCGATCGGGGCGGTGTTGTTGGTGTCCTCGATGAAATCGCCCAGGTGGCTGTCGTCGTCGTCGCCGATCGGGGTTTCCATGGAGATCGGCTCCTTGGCGATCTTCATGATCTTGCGGACCTTGTCCTCCGGCATCTCCATCTTCTCGGCCAGCGTCGGGGCATCGGGCTCGAAGCCGAATTCCTGCAGGTGCTGGCGCGAAATGCGGTTCATCTTGTTGATCGTTTCGATCATGTGAACCGGGATGCGGATGGTGCGGGCCTGGTCGGCGATCGAGCGCGTGATGGCCTGACGGATCCACCATGTCGCGTAGGTCGAGAACTTGTAGCCGCGACGGTATTCGAACTTGTCCACCGCCTTCATCAGGCCGATGTTGCCTTCCTGGATCAGGTCGAGGAACTGCAGGCCACGGTTGGTGTACTTCTTCGCGATCGAGATCACCAGACGCAGGTTGGCCTCGATCATTTCCTTCTTGGCATCGCGCGAGGCCTTTTCGCCTTCGTTCATGCGCTTGTTGATCAGTTTCAGATCTTCAATGGGCACGACGGCCTTGGCCTGCAGGTCAATCAGCTTTTGCTGCAGTTCCTGGATGGCCGGCAGGCTGCGGCCCATCACGGCGCTGTACGGCTTGTTGGCTTGCGATTCCTTGACGGCCCATTCCAGGTTCAGGATGTTGGGCGGGAAGGTCTTGATGAACTGGTCTTGCGCCATGCCGCATTTGTCGACCACGATCTTGCGCAGTTCGCGCTCGGAGCGACGCACGTCGTCCACCTGGCTGCGCAGCAGGCCGCACAGGCGTTCGATGATCTTGACGGTGAAGCGGATGGTCATCAGTTCGTGGCTGATGGCTTCCTGGGCCTTGTTGTAAGCCGCAGACTTGTAGCCGTCCTTCTCGAAGGCCTTGGCCATCTTGTCGAAGTTCACACGCAGGGCGTCGAACTTGACCAGGGCCTGGTTCTTCATTTCTTCGAGCTTCTTGGTCAGCGCCTTGGAGCCGCCATTGCCGTCGTCATCGTCTTCTTCGTCGAACTCGTCGAAGTCTTCTTCGGCCACATAGTCATCGGCCTCGTCGGCAGCGACGAAACCATCGACCACTTCGGTGATGGGCGATTCACCGGCGCGGATCTTGTCGGCCAGCGACAGGATCTCGGCGATGGTGGTGGGCGAAGCGGAGATGGCCAGCATCATGGCCTGCAGGCCACCTTCGATGCGCTTGGCGATTTCGATTTCGCCTTCGCGGGTCAGCAGTTCGACCGTGCCCATTTCGCGCATGTACATGCGCACCGGGTCGGTCGTGCGGCCGAACTCGGAGTCCACCGTGGACAGGGCGGCTTCAGCGGCTTCTTCGGCTTCCTCTTCGGTGGCCGTGGACTGCGCGCTGTTGGAGATCAGCAGCGTGGCCGCGTCAGGGGCCTGCTCGTACACCGCCACGCCCATGTCGTTCAACATGGAGATGATGGCTTCGAGGATTTCGGCTTCGACCAGCTTCTCAGGCAAGTGGTCGTTGATTTCCTGGTGAGTCAGGAAGCCACGGGTCTTGCCCAGCTTGATCAGGGTCTTGAGGTCCTGACGGCGCTTGTTGACTTCTTCTTCGGTCAGCGTGGTGTCGTCGATGCCGAACTCGCGCATCAGCGCGCGCTCTTTGGCGCGCGAGACCTTCATGCGCAGGGGCTTGGCCTTGGGCTTGTCGTCGCCCGCGGGTGCCTCGGCAGCCGCTTCGGCCTCGGTGGCGTCGAGTTCGCCTTCGAGTTCGGCTTCGATGTCACCAACATCATCCTCGTCAAACGAGGCGGCCTTCTTGGCCGATTTCTTGGCGGCTGGCGCGTCGGCACCTGCCGCAGCCTTGGGCTTGCGACCACGCTTTTTGGGTTCAGCGGCGGCGGATTCAGCGGTGGCGGCGTCCACGGCCTTGGCGACACGCGCGACTTTGGAGACTTTCTTCTCTGGCACGTCGGTGTCGGGGGTGGCTGTCGTCACGGCGGATTTCGCGGCTTTTTTCGCGGTCATGCGCTTCCTCGGGAGAGATTGCAGGGGCTTGTCCAACCCTCCATTATCGCGCAAGCGATGGAGAGCGTCAAAAATTGGGGGCAAGAACGAGGGGCGTCAGGCGGCGTCCGGCGGTCCTCACCCAGATATGGGGCGGTGCTGGCTGATTTCAAGCTTCATCTGGTTGGTCAGGCGGATCAACTCCATTTTTCGAGCTTCGGCGGCCTCCGAGAGTTCCTCTCCGGATTGCAGCAGCATCTTCAGCTCTTCACTCAGGGCGACCAGTTCCAGGGGGCGGATCAGGTTGATCAGGCTGGTCACGGTGTCCTGATCGTCCGGCAGTTCGTGGAAATGGGCGATGCGACGCGCCAGGGCCTTGAAGTGGGCCGCTTCGGCGTGATGTCCGGCTTCACCCGGCTCGGCTGTCATCTGGCGCGTCAGCTCGTCGCGGGGCTGAGGGCCGTGGTTGAGCACGGTGTGATCCAGCCAACGGAAAAACTCGCCGTAGGGGGCGGCCTGGTCGCACAGCAGGTCCTGGGTGGCGCTGGGCAGTTGTTCCCAGAAGTCGCTGTGCGAGATCAGGGCCCACACGATGCGGTCGAGCGGGGTGGCGGCCTGGGGCACGGGCCGTTGCACCACTGGGCTGCCCCGGCTTTGCCAACGGGAGCTGCCGCCATTCTTCCAGGGCTTCCAGGCCTGGCCGTCGCGGCGCCGGGTGGGCTCCGGCGGGGTGTAAGCGACCTCGACCTGCTCGGCGTAGACGTCGGCCCAGGCCTCGTTGCCGCCATCGGGCTCGAAGGTGGGGATGTGCCGGTCGTCCATGGGGCCGGCGGGTGCGCCTTCGTCCTGTTCGAACGGGGGCGGGCCACCGTCGACGCTGCGCGTGCGCTCGCCACCGGCGCGGGGCGGCTGCCCAGCGTTGCGGGTCGTGGGTGGCTGGTGCTCGGCAATGCGGCGGCGAACCTCTTCGGGCGCGGTGCGGGCCATCTGGGCAAGGTCGTCGGCGATCAGGCCTTTGAGCGCCCCATCGGGGAACTGCGCGATCAGCGGAATGGCCTGCACCAGCAAGCGGGCGCGGCCTTCGGCGCTGTCGAGGTCGCAGTCGGCGCTGGCGTGCTCCAGCACCTGACGCGACAGCGGCACCGCCTTCTTGATGCAGGCCTCGAAGGCGTCGGGCCCGAACTCGCGGATGTAGCTGTCCGGATCGTGCTCGGCCGGCAGGAAGAGAAAGCTGATGCGGCGCGTGTCGGTGGCGTGGGGCAGCACGGCTTCCAGCGCGCGTCCGGCCGCACGCCGTCCGGCGCTGTCACCGTCGAAGCTGAACACCACCTGGTCGGTGAAGCGGAACAGTTTTTGCGCGTGCTCGGCCGTACAGGCGGTACCCAGGGTGGCGACGGCATTGCCATAACCCCACTGCGCCAGCGCCACCACGTCCATATAGCCTTCGGTGACGATGGCGTAGCCCTTGTTGCGCAGGGCCGCGCGTCCTTCGAACAGGCCGTACAGCTCGCGACCCTTGACGAACACCGGGGTCTCGGGCGAGTTCAGGTACTTGGGCTCACCCTTGTCGAGCACGCGCCCGCCAAAGCCGATGACCTGGCCTTGCGGGTTGCGGATCGGGAACATGATCCGGTCGCGGAAGCGGTCGTAGCGCTTGCCTTCGGTCTCGCCCTCCTGCGGGTCGTGGCTGATGACCAGGCCGGACTCGACCAGCAGCGGGTCGTCGTACTTCGGGAAGGCGCTGGCCAGGCCGCGCCAGCTGTCGGGGGCGTAGCCCAGGGCAAAGCGGGCGGCAATCTGGCCGCTCAGGCCGCGGGCCTTCAGGTAGTCGATGGCGCGCTGGCTTTTCTTGAGCTGCTGTTTCCAGTGCTGGGCCGCGGTGGCCATCACATCGGTCAGCGAGGTCTGCTTTTCCTTGACCTGTTTCTGGCGCTCACGCTCTTGCGGGCTGATGTCTTCGTCGGGGACCTGCATGCCCTGCATCTGGGCCAGGTCCTTGACGGCGTCGACGAAGCCCAGGCCACCGTATTCCATCAGGAAGCCCAGTGCGTTGCCATGCACCCCACAGCCGAAGCAGTGGTAGGTCTGGCGCGAAGGGCTGACGATGAAGCTGGGCGTTTTCTCGCCGTGGAAGGGGCACAGGCCCTTGTAGTTGATGCCGGCCTTCTTCAAAGTGACGTAGCGGCCTACGATGTCGGCGACATCGGTGCGGGCGAGCAGGTCTTGGATGAAGGACTGGGGAATCACGACAGCGGCAGGTGGGGGAGATCAGGAGTCCAGAACGCAACGGCCCCGACGCGACAGGGCGGCGGGGCCGTTGCGGTCAGCCTGAGAACAGGCTGAAGGGAAGCTTACTTGCTCAGGGCTTCGAGGGCACGCGCCGTGATCTCGTCGACCGAACCCAGACCGGCAATCTTGCGGTACTGGGGGGCCTCGGCGTCGCCGGTGGCGGCCCACTGACCATAGTAGTCCACCAGGGGGCGGGTCTGCTGATGGTACACGTCCAGGCGCTTGCGCACGGTTTCTTCCTGGTCGTCGTCACGCTGGATGAGGTCTTCACCGGTGACGTCGTCCTTGCCTGCCACCTTGGGCGGGTTGAACACGACGTGGTAGGTGCGACCGGAAGACACGTGGACACGGCGACCGCTCATGCGCTCGATGATCGAGCTGTCGGGTACGTCGATTTCGAGCACGAAATCGATCTTCACGCCGGCGGCCTTCATGGCTTCGGCTTGAGGAATGGTGCGGGGGAAGCCATCGAACAGGAAGCCGTTGGCGCAGTCGGCTTGCTGGATGCGTTCCTTGACCAGGCCGATGATGATGTCATCGCTGACCAGGCCGCCAGCGTCCATCACCTTTTTGGCGGCGAGGCCCATCTCGGTGCCAGCCTTGACGGCGGCACGCAGCATGTCACCCGTCGAGATCTGCGGAATGCCAAATTTCTGGCACAGAAAGGCCGCTTGCGTGCCTTTGCCGGCGCCGGGCGCGCCCAACAGAATCAGTCTCATGTAAGTCCTCGGTGTCCGATGAAGCTGCGGCCCGAGGGGGATCGGGCTGCGTTAACAGCCTTGAAGGATATCACGCATGCCCCCTCGCTCAGGTGGGGCATGCGCACAGTCTTGTACAAGACCTCGTCGTTCATGCACCAAAAAGGGCACGTACGCGGGCGAGGTCTTCAGGCGTGTCGACGCCTGCGCCAGGGGCTTGTGGGGTGACGTGCACCGCGATGCGTTCACCGTGCCAGAGCACACGCAGCTGTTCCAGCGACTCCAGGCGTTCCAGCGGACTCACCGGCAGTTGCGGAAAGCGGCGCAGGAAACCGGCGCGGTAGCCGTAGATGCCGATGTGGCGCAGGGGGGTGTCGGCGCCAGCAGCCGGTTGGCCCGCGACGGGGGCATCGCGCCACCAGGGGATCGGCGCGCGCGAAAAGTACAGCGCCCGGCCCTGCGCATCGGTGACAACCTTGACCACATTCGGGTTGCTGAAGTGGGCCGGGTCTTCGATGGGGTGAGCCGCCGTGCTGACCACGCAATCCGGACGCAGGGCCAGTTGCGAGGCACAGGCGTTGATCAGGTCCGGGTCGATCAGGGGCTCGTCGCCCTGGACGTTGACCACGGCGTCGTCACCGTCCAGGCCGAGCAACTCGCAGGCCTCGGCCAGGCGGTCGCTGCCGGTGGGGTGGTCGGCGCGGGTCATGACGCAGCGGATGCCGTGGGCCTCACAGGCCGCCTGGATGCGGTCGTTGTCGGTGGCCACCACGACCTGGTGAGCCTGGCTCTGCGCGGCGCGCTGGGCCACGCGCACCACCATGGGCAGCCCGGCGATGTCAGCCAAGGGCTTGTCTGGCAGGCGGGTGGAGGCCAGTCGGGCGGGGATCAGGACGGTGAAGCCCATGCTCAGGCCTCCGGCGTGGCGCTCGGCACGACTGGCATGTCCTGGTCGTCCAGGGGCAGGGCTTCGTTTTCGAGCATCACGGGGATGCCGTCATGGATGGGGAAGGCCAGACGGTCGGCGCGGCAGATCAGGTAGTCGGTCTGCAGCGGGCGATGCAGGGGGCCTTTGCAGATGGGGCAGACCAGCAGTTCGATGAGGCGTGTGTCCATGACAGGGTCAGTCAGGTGAGGGCGCTGCGGGAGGGCAGGCGCGCGTGGAATGGAGGGGGAGGCGGTTCAGGACCGCATCCAGTTGGGCCCAGAAGGCTTGCTCAGGGTGGAAGTCTAGCCCCGCGACCCAGACCCGTGTGAGGGGGCGCTCGCGCTGCAGTCGGGTCGGGTCGAGCTTGATGGCGTCTTTTTCGGTGACGATCAGGTCCACGGCGGCATCCATCCAGGGCAGCTGCGTGAAGTCGGCGTGGTCGGCCAGCGCGATGCCTTGCACGATGTAGCCGAGCTCTTGCAGTGCGTGGAAAAACCGCTGGGGTTGGGCAATGCCAGCCAGGGCCAGCACGGTGTCGCCGGCTTGTGGTGGGCGGGCAGCGGGGGAGCTATCGGCATCGGGTGATTGCCACCATTGCGCCAGGCTGCGCAACGAGGCCATGCGGCGTTCGGCAAGGAAGCCGGGCAGGGGGGTGCTGGCGTGTGCGGCGTTGTAGAGCACCAACGGCGGGGCCTGCAGACCAGGCGTGTCAGGGCTGTCGATGGGCTCGCGCAGGGGGCCGGCGGGCAGCAGCCAGCCGTTGCCCTGGCCCCGTTCGTCGAACACGATGACTTCGATGTCGCGCTGCAACTTCAGGTGCTGCAAGCCGTCGTCACACACCAGGATGTCGAGCTCGGGGTGGGCGGCCAGCAGGGCCAGTCCACCTTGCGCGCGGTCGCGGCCGATCGCCATGGGCACGCGCGTGCGGCGCCAGATCAGCAGGGGCTCGTCGCCGGTTTCGGTGGCGCTCAGCGAGGCTTCGGTGGACGCATCGAGCAGGCGATGGGCCGGGGCATCTGGGCTGGCCTTGTAGCCACGGGTCAGCACACCCGGGCGCAGGTCCCGTGCTTGCAGGTGTTGCAAGATGGCCAGGGTGGTGGGGGTTTTGCCGGCGCCCCCGACGATGCGGTTGCCCACCACCAGAACCGGCACCGGCAGGCGTACCGAGGGCCACCACCCACGCCGAAATCCGAAGCGGCGCAGGCGCACGAGTGCCGACATCAGCAAGGAGGCTGGCCACAGCGCACAGGCCAGAAGGCCGCGGTGCAACCAGGCGCGGTTGAGGTGCTCTGCGAGGCGACTCATGGGCAAAAGGCGCCCGATGAGGGCGCCATGGGGTCAGGGGGCAGCGGTGGCTGCGCCGTCGTGCTGGCCTTGCGTCGCGAAGGTCAATTGCGTCAGGCCCACGCGCCGGGCCGCGTCCATCACGTTGATCACGCTCTGGTGCGAAGCCTGGGCGTCGGCGTTGATGATGATCACGGTGTCCTTGGCGTTGCCGGCGGCCTGGGCCAAGCTGGCGGCCAGTGTTTCGATGCCGCGGCCCGCCAGCATGCGCTGGTTGACCATGTAGCGGCCATCGGCGGCCACCAGCACCACGATTTCTGCGGGCCGCGATTTGCTGGCTTGCGCATTGGCCGTGGGCAGGTTGATCTTGAGTTCACTGATCTTCGAGTAAGTGGTGGTCAACATCAGGAAGATGAGGATGACCAACAGCACGTCGATGAAGGGGATCAGGTTGATCTCGGGGTCTTCGGGCGGGCGCCGCCTGCGGAAGTTCATCGCCATGGCTGCGGGGCCTCAGGCGCCGTTGCGCTTGCCAGGCAGGCGCATCAGGTGTTGCAGCATGCGCTCGGCGGCCTCTTCCATGGCCATGGTGTAGCCATCGATGCGCGTGCGGAAGTGGCGGTGGCAAATCAGGGCCGGAATGGCCACGATCAGGCCGAAGGCGGTGTTGTACAGCGCGACGGAAATGCCGTGTGCCAGCGCGGTGGGGTCTGCCCCCACGCCGTTGGCGCCGCCTGTGGAGCCGAAAATCTCGATCATGCCGATCAGGGTGCCCAGCAGGCCCAGCAGCGGGGCAGCGCTGGCGATCGTGCCCAGGGCGTTGAGGTACCGCTCCATCTGGTGCACCGCCTTGCGGCCGCCGGCTTCGAAGGCCAGGCGCAGTTTGTCTTCGCTGATGCGTGGGTCGGCGACGGCCGCGCTCAGGCCTTCGGCCAGCAGTTGCCCCATCACGGAGTTGTCGGCCAGCTTGTCGAGGGTGTCGGCCGAAGGCAGGCTGCCGCGCGTGACGGTGATTACTTCATCGACGAGGTTGGGGGGGGTGACGCGACTGGCCCTCAGGCTCAGGAAGCGTTCGACGATCAGGGCGAGGCCCAGGATGGAGCAGAGGAGCAGCGGGATGATGGGCCAGCCGGCAGCTTGTAAGATCGACAACAACGAAAGACTCCCTGTGAACGCGTTCGTGGGCGGACATGGTGAAGCGCTGATTATGGGCTGGAAAATCCGCCTCTCGGGCCACGGTGACGCGCTGTTTCATCCCCTGGATTTCCCCGTGTCGCCCGCCGGAGTCATCCACTGATCCTGTGGATAACTTTGTGGGTAAGCCGTGGGTCGTGGCGCCATTGCCCCGAAAACACGTGCCAATCCTTAGGTTGCTTCATTTTTAAGCACCATAAAACATATATGAATCAACAACTTACGACATTGCTGGGGCGGCCTTTCCTGGGTGAAGGGTGCCTGTGGGGGTATGTGCCCCTCTGTGGACTTGTCTCGCTGTGGCAAGACGCTGGGAGCCGACGGTGAGCCGCTGGGGTGAGCCGGCCGAACGGCCTCTGGCAAGGGTCTGGGGGGTGGCGGCCTTGGTGCAGGCCATCGGCGACACGCTGACGACGCGTTTTGCTGGGTGTGTGGTGCGCGGCGAGATCAGTGGCTTCACGCGCGCGGCCAGTGGGCATGGTTACTTCACGCTCAAGGACGAGCGCGGTCAGGCCTCCTTGCGGTGTGCGATGTTCCGGCGCGCGCTGTCGCAGGTGGACTTTCAGCCCGCGGAGGGCATGCTGGTGGAGGCGCGCGGCAACCTGGCGGTGTACGAGGCGCGCGGCGAGTTGCAACTGGTGGTGGAAGGCTTGCAGCGGGCGGGTGCGGGCGCCTTGTACGAGCAGTTTCTGCGTTTGAAGGCCAAACTGGAGGTCGAGGGGCTGTTTGATGCGGCCCGCAAGCGCGCGATTTCGAGCTACCCGCGTCGCATCGGTGTGGTGACCTCCCTGGCGGCGGCCGCTTTGCACGATGTTTTGACGGCCCTGGCGCGGCGTGTGCCGCACGTCGAGGTGGTGGTGGCGCCGGCAGCGGTGCAGGGGGCTGAGGCGCCCGCGCAGTTGGTGCAGGCGCTGGCAGCCTTGACTTTGGCGCACCATGGCGGCACGCCCTTGGATGCGATCATCGTGTGTCGCGGTGGCGGCTCCATGGAAGACCTGTGGTCGTTCAACGACGAGCGGGTGGTGCGCGCTGTGGCGGGGTGTCCGGTGCCGGTGATCAGTGGGGTGGGCCACGAGACCGACGTCACGCTGGTGGACTTTGCTGCTGACCTGCGTGCGCCCACGCCGACGGCAGCGGCGGAGATGGTGGCGCGCGATCGCGGCGACGCACTGGCACAACTGGATGCCCTGGCGCAACACCTGTCACACCGGGTGGGGCGACGCCTGGACGGCCAGGCGCAGCGTCTGGACCAGACTGCGTTTCGCCTGACGCGCCCCTCCCAACTGCTGGGGCAGCATGGGCAGCGCCTGCACATGGCCGAGCACCGCATGCTGGCCGCCTGCCAGCGGCGCGTGCAGGGGGAGGGGCAGGCTTTGCCGGTGTTGCAGGCCCGCCTGATGCGTGCGGCGGCCAGTCAGCTGGCCCAGGCACAGGTGCGCCTGGAGGCGCGTGGCGATCGGCTTGAGGCCTTGAGCCCCCAGCGCGTGCTGGAGCGCGGCTATGCCTGGCTGGCGGACGCGGACGGCCACGCCGTCACCGGCGTCGAGCAAGTGCAGGTGGGGCAGGCGGTGTCGGCAACGCTGGCGGACGGCCTGTTGCAACTGCGCGTCACGAGCGCCGAGACCCGTGTCGAGAACCACGCACCTGCAGCCACGAAAACGCGCATAAGCCCTGCGCCGTGACGGGCCATGCTTCCACATGCTGGAGTCTGTTTCAGCTGTGCCTACAATCGTGATCGATTTCACCACCCATCCATCAGAGGAACAGCACCATGGCACATACGCTTCCCCCACTGCCGTACGCTCAAGACGCTCTGGCTCCGCACATCAGCGCCGAGACCTTCGAGTACCACTACGGCAAGCACCATCAGGCTTACGTCACCAACCTGAACAACCTGATCCCCGGCACCGAGTTTGAAGCTCTGTCGCTGGAAGAGATCGTCAAGAAGTCCAGCGGTGGCATCTACAACAACGCCGCCCAGGTCTGGAACCACACCTTCTTCTGGAACTGCATGAAGCCCAATGGCGGCGGCGCACCGACCGGCAAGCTGGCTGACGCCATCAATGCCAAGTTCGGCAGCTACGACGCTTTCAAGGAAGCCTTCACCAAGTCGGCCGTGGGCAACTTCGGCTCCGGTTGGACCTTCCTGGTCAAGAAGGCCGACGGTTCGGTCGACATCGCCAACTTCGGCCCGGCCGGCACGCCGCTGACCACCGGCGACACCGCCCTGATGACCATCGACGTGTGGGAGCATGCCTACTACATCGACTACCGCAATGCCCGTCCGAAGTTCGTGGAAACTTTCCTGAACAATCTGGTGAACTGGGACTTCGCCGCCAAGAACTTCGGTTGATTCTCGACGTTTTTCGCATCAAAGCCGGGCTTGTCCCGGCTTTTTCATTGGTTCAATGTGTGGAGTGTTTGCCCCTTTGGACGAGGGTTGAAAAGTTTTGCCCGACGTGGCAGCACGGAATCGTCATCGGTGCTACATTGACCACTTCTTTACGGCCCTTCCCGTCGCCCTTGCTCGATTTGGTCTCCAAGCAGTCAGCAAGGCGGGTCGCAATCCGCCAACCGGTCAAGCCGTGTCGCGGAAGGTTTTATCAACCAGCCAATGTCTCAGGAAACCTGAGAGTGAGGTGAGCGAAATGATGCAGCAGTTCAGGTCGAACTCGTACCTGTTCGGGGGTAACGCCCCCTATGTCGAAGAGTTGTACGAGGCGTATCTCGACAACCCCGGTTCCGTGCCAGACAACTGGCGCTCCTACTTCGACGCCCTCCAGAACGTCCCCGCCAGCGACGGTACCGACCAGCGCGATGTGGCCCATGCCCCCGTGGTCGAGTCCTTCGCTCAGCGCGCCAAGGCCAACGCCTTCATGGTCAAGACCAGCTCTGCTGACTTGGCCGTGGCCCGCAAGCAGGTGCACGTTCAGTCCCTGATTGCTGCCTATCGCTTCCTCGGTTCCCGCTGGGCGGACCTCGATCCGCTCAAGCGTCAGGAACGCCCGAACATCCCCGAACTCGACCCGACCTTCTACGGCTTCGTCGAGTCCGACAAGGAAATCTCTTTCAGCGCCACCAACACGTATTTCACCAAGGCCGAGCACATGACCTTGCGCGAGATCGTGCAGGCCCTGCGCGAAACCTACTGCGGCAGCATTGGTGCTGAATTCATGCACATCACTGACCCCGGCGAAAAGCGCTGGTGGCAGGAAAAGCTGGAAAGCGTGCGCTCCAAGCCCACGTACTCGGCTGAGAAGAAGAAGCACATCCTCGATCGCCTGACGGCCGCCGAAGGTCTGGAGCGTTTCCTACACACCAAGTACGTCGGTCAGAAGCGTTTCTCGCTGGAAGGTGGCGAAAGCTTCATCGCTGCCATGGACGAACTGATCCAGAGCGCTGGCGAGAAGGGCGTGCAGGAGATCGTGATCGGCATGGCCCACCGCGGCCGCCTGAACGTGCTGGTCAACACCCTGGGCAAGCAGCCCAAGGAACTGTTCTCCGAGTTCGAACACACCGCGCCGGAAGACCTGCCTGCCGGTGACGTGAAGTACCACCAAGGCTTCAGCTCCGACGTCTCCACCCGTGGCGGCCCGGTTCACCTGTCGCTGGCCTTCAACCCGTCTCACCTGGAAATTGTGAACCCGGTGGTCGAAGGCTCGGTGCGCGCCCGCATGGACCGCCGTGGTGACCATCGCGCGGATCAGGTGCTGCCGATCTTGGTGCACGGCGACGCGGCCTTCGCCGGTCAAGGCGTGAACCAGGAAACCCTGGCCCTGGCTCAGACCCGTGGTTACACCACCGGTGGCACGGTCCACCTGATCATCAACAACCAGATCGGTTTCACCACCTCTGACCCGCGCGACCTGCGCTCCACCCTGTATTGCACGGACATCGTCAAGGGTGTGGAGTCGCCGGTGCTGCACGTCAACGGTGATGATCCGGAAGCCGTGGTCTTTGCGACCGAGTTGGCTCTGGAATATCGCATGGCCTTCCGCAAGGACGTGGTCGTCGACATCATCTGCTTCCGCAAGCTGGGCCACAACGAGCAGGACACCCCGAGCCTGACCCAGCCCTTGATGTACAAGAAGATCGCGGCTCACCCTGGCACGCGCAAGCTGTATGCCGACAAGCTGTCTGCCCAAGGCATGGGTGCGACGCTGGGTGATGACATGGCCAAGGCCTACCGCGCTGCCATGGACGAAGGCCGTCACACCATTGACCCGGTGCTGACCAACTACCAACGCAAGCACGCGGTGGACTGGTCGCCTTACCTGGGCAAGAAGTGGACCGACGGTGGCGACACCGCGATCCCGCTCGCCGAGTGGAAGCGTCTGTCCGAGCGTCTGACCACGCTGCCGGAAAGCGTGTCGCCACACCAACTGGTGAAGAAGGTGTACGCCGATCGCGCTGCGATGGGCCGTGGCGAGGTCAATGTGGACTGGGGCATGGGCGAGCACATGGCGTTCGCTTCTCTGGTGGCCTCGGGCTACCCGGTGCGTCTGTCGGGTGAAGACTGCGGTCGCGGGACCTTCACCCACCGTCACGCCGTGATCCACGATCAGAACCGCGAGAAGTGGGACGAAGGCATCTATGTGCCCCTGCAGAACGTGGCCGACAACCAGGCACCGTTCGTTGTCATCGACTCCATCCTGTCGGAAGAGGCCGTGCTGGCCTTCGAATACGGCTATGCCGGTTCGGACCCCAACAGCCTGGTGATCTGGGAAGCCCAGTTCGGCGACTTCGCCAACGGCGCCCAGGTGGTGATCGACCAGTTCATCGCCTCGGGTGAAGTGAAGTGGGGCCGTGCCAACGGCTTGGTGATGATGCTGCCGCACGGCTACGAAGGCCAAGGCCCCGAGCACAGCTCAGCCCGCCTGGAGCGCTTCATGCAGTTGGCCGCCGACAACAACATGCAGATCGTGCAGCCGACCACGGCCAGCCAGATCTTCCACGTGTTGCGTCGTCAGATGGTGCGCATGTTCCGCAAGCCGCTGGTCATCATGACGCCCAAGTCGCTGCTGCGTAACAAGGACGCCACGTCGCCGCTGATCGAGTTCACACGTGGCGAGTTCCGCACCGTGATCGGTGAGGTCGATGAAGCCATCGACGCAAGCAAGGTCAAGCGCGTGATCTGCTGCTCGGGCAAGGTCTACTACGACCTGGTCAAGAAGCGTGCCGACAAGAAGGCGTTCGACACGGCCATCGTCCGTGTGGAGCAGCTCTATCCCTTCCCGCACAAGGCTTTCGCCGCAGAACTGAAGAAGTATCCCAACCTGAGCGAGTTGGTGTGGTGTCAGGACGAGCCGCAGAACCAGGGTGCCTGGTTCTTCGTGCAGCACTACATCCACGAGAACATGGCCGAAGGTCAGAAGCTGGGTTATGCAGGTCGTCCTGCATCCGCTTCGCCCGCAGTGGGTTACGCCCACCTGCACCAGGAACAGCAAAAGGCTTTGCTGGACCAGGCATTCGCCAAGCTCAAGGGCTTCGTTCTCACCAAGTAAGGTTTTGGCGGTCCAGGCGTGCCTGTGACCCGGTCCAAGCGGTTGGCCCACGAAGGGCGCCGGACGGGCAGGGCACGCCAGCAGTGACCGCAACAGGAGATACACATCATGGCAATCATTGAAGTCAAGGTTCCTCAGTTGTCCGAGTCGGTGGCAGAAGCCACCCTGTTGCAGTGGAAGAAAAAGGCCGGCGAAGCTGTCGCCGCCGATGAAATCCTGATCGAGATCGAGACCGACAAGGTCGTGCTGGAAGTGCCGGCTCCCGGCGCCGGCGTCCTGGTCGAGCTGGTCCGCAACGACGGTGACTCGGTGGTGAGCGAAGAAATCATCGCCCGCATCGATACCGAAGCCAGCGCTGGCGTCGTGGCGGCTCCGGCCGCTGCTGCACCCGCCGCCGCTGCACCGGCTGCTGCCCCCGCAGCCGCTGCTGCCACCGGTGGCAACAAGGGCGACGTGGCCATGCCCGCCGCTGCCAAGCTGTTGGCTGAAGCCGGCCTGAGCGCGTCTCAGGTGGCTGGCTCGGGCAAGGATGGTCGCGTGACCAAGGGTGACGCGCTGGCCGCTGTGGCCGGTGGTGCCAAGGCTGCCGCTGTGTCGCCGACGGCCGGCATCCCGACCGGTGTGCCCACCAAGGCGCTGCCTGCTGTGCAGGCCCCGTCCGCCGGTCCGAGCCTGGGCGAGCGTCCTGAGCAGCGCGTGCCGATGAGCCGTCTGCGTGCTCGCGTGGCCGAGCGTCTGCTGCAGTCGCAAGCCACCAACGCCATCCTGACCACCTTCAACGAAGTGAACATGGCTCCGGTCATGGCGCTGCGCAAGAAGTTCCAGGAGAAGTTCGAGAAGGAACATGGCGTCAAGCTGGGCTTCATGAGCTTCTTCGTCAAGGCGGCCGTGCACGCCCTGAAGAAGTACCCGGTGATCAACGCCTCGGTGGACGGCAACGACATCGTCTATCACGGTTACTTCGACATCGGCGTGGCCGTGGGCTCGCCCCGTGGCTTGGTGGTGCCGGTGCTGCGCAACGCCGACCAGATGACCTTCGCGGAAATCGAGAAGAAGATTGCCGAGTTCGGTCAAAAGGCGCGTGACGGCAAGCTGGGTCTGGAAGAGCTGACCGGCGGTACGTTCTCGATCTCGAACGGCGGCACCTTCGGCTCCATGCTGTCGACCCCGATCATCAACCCGCCGCAATCGGCCATCCTGGGCGTGCACGCGACCAAGGACCGCGCCGTGGTGGAAGATGGTCAGGTCGTGGTTCGCCCGATCAACTATCTGGCCATGTCCTATGACCACCGCATCATCGACGGCCGCGAAGCCGTGCTGGGTCTGGTGGCCATGAAGGAAGCGCTGGAAGATCCGTCGCGCCTGCTGTTCGACATCTGATTTTGAGTTTTGCGGCCGGGCGGGCCTCACAAGGGCTCGCTCGGGATCTGCATCTACCCACACAGAGAGAGCACGCCATGTCCCACGCTGATGAACTGGAACGACTGGCCACGCTGCGCGATCGCGGCGTGATCAGTGAGGACGAGTTTCAGCAGTTGAAGGCGCGCGTCATCCAGGGCGGCGTGACGCCGCCCGTGGGCGCGCCGGTGCTGGCGACCGTGAACCGCCTGCGGCGCTCGCGTGATGACCGCTGGCTTGGCGGCGTGTGCGGCGGCGTGGCGCGTCTGACCGGGATGGAGTCCTGGGTCTGGCGCATGGCCTTTGCCTTGCTGTTTCTGTTCTGGGGAGCAGGTCTGCTGCTCTACATCCTGCTGTGGATCTTCGTTCCGGACGAATGATCCCGACTCAACCTGCTGAACACCACACACCATGTCCAATCAATTCGACGTCATCGTCATCGGCGGTGGCCCTGGCGGCTACATTGCGGCCATCCGCGCCGCTCAACTGGGCAACAAGGTTGCCTGTATCGACGAGTGGAAGAATGCCAAGGGCGGCGCTGCCCCCGGCGGCACCTGCACGAACGTGGGTTGCATCCCCTCCAAGGCCCTGCTGCAATCGTCCGAGCATTTTGATCATGCGGCTCACCACTTCGCTGACCACGGCATCTCCGTGGGTGAGCTGAAGATGGACGTGGCCAAGATGATTGCCCGCAAGGACCACGTCGTCAAACAGAACAACGACGGCATCCTGTACCTGTTCAAGAAGAACAAGGTCAGCTTTTTCCATGGCCGCGGCTCCTTCGTGAAGGCCGTGGAAGGTGGTTACGAAATCGCCGTCGCTGGCGAGAAGGCCGAGACCCTGGTCGGCAAGCACATCATCGTGGCCACCGGTTCGAACGCCCGCGCACTGCCTGGTACGCCTTTCGATGAAAAGCAGATCCTGTCGAACGACGGCGCGCTGGCCATCGGCGACGTGCCCAAGAAGCTGGGCGTGATCGGCTCCGGCGTGATCGGCCTGGAAATGGGCTCGGTCTGGCGCCGTCTGGGCGCGGAAGTCACCGTGCTGGAAGCCATGCCGACCTTCCTGGCGGCCGTGGATGAGCAAGTGGCCAAGGAAGCCCAGAAGGTCTTCACCAAGCAGGGTCTGAACCTGCAACTGGGCGTGAAGATCGGCGAGATCAAGGCTGCCAAGAAGGGTGTGACGGTGGCCTACACAGACGCCAAGGGCGCCGAGCAAAAGCTGGAATGCGACAAGCTGATCATCTCGATCGGTCGCGTGCCCAACACCATCGGCTTGAACACCGAAGCCGTGGGCCTGCAACTCGATGAGCGTGGCGCCATCGTGGTCAACGACGACTGCCAGACCAACCTGCCCAATGTGTGGGCGGTGGGTGACGTGGTACGTGGCCCGATGCTGGCCCACAAGGCTGAAGAAGAAGGTGTGGCCGTGGCCGAGCGCATTGCCGGTCAACATGGCCACGTCAACTTCAACACGATTCCCTGGGTGATTTACACCAGCCCGGAGATCGCCTGGGTCGGCAAGACCGAACAGGCGCTGAAAGCGGAGGGCCGTGCCTACAAGGCCGGTTCCTTCCCCTTCTTGGCGAACGGCCGTGCCCGTGCGCTGGGGGACACCACCGGTTTCGTGAAGTTCCTGGCCGATGCCGCCACCGATGAAATCCTGGGTGTGCACATCATTGGCCCGATGGCCAGTGAGCTGATTTCCGAGGCCGTGGTGGCCATGGAGTTCAAGGCCAGCGCCGAAGACATCGCGCGCATCTGCCACGCTCACCCGAGCCTGAGCGAAGCGACCAAGGAAGCGGCCCTGGCCGTGGACAAGCGGACGCTGAACTTCTGATCTTGCCTTCGCAATATCATCGGAGGGGCGGCTTGGCTGCCCCTTTTTCTTGTCTCTTGACGTGTTGATCCATGACGAAGCCTGCCATTTCTGTCACCAAGCTGTACGAGCAAAGCCTGGTGGAGCGAGGTTACAAAGCCGATGCCGCGCAGCTCAAGGGCATCGCGGCGCTGCAGCGTTGTCAGGACGAATGGTCTGTCTACAAAGGCCAGCGTTCCAACGCCCTGACCAAGATGCTGCGTTACCCGCCTTTGCCCAAGGGGGTGTACATGTACGGCGGGGTGGGGCGCGGCAAGAGCTTCATCATGGATTGCTTCTTCAATGCCGTGCCGCTGCAGCGCAAGACGCGTTTGCACTTTCACGAGTTCATGCGTGAGGTGCACCGCCAGTTGCATGAGTTGAAGGGCGTGCAAGACCCCCTGGAGGTGCTGGCCAAGCGCATGGCGCGCAAACACCGCCTGATCTGTTTTGACGAGTTCCACGTGGCCGATGTGACGGACGCGATGATTCTGCACCGCCTGCTGGATGCGATGTTCCGCCACCGCATGAGCATCGTCACCACGTCGAATTTCCATCCGGACGAGCTCTACCCGAACGGCTTGCACCGCGACCGCATTCTGCCGGCCATCGAACTGCTCAAGAGTCAGCTGGAGGTGGTGAATGTGGACAGCGGTACCGACTATCGCCGCCGCACGCTGGAGCTGGCGAACCTGTACCTCACCCCGCTCAACGCCGACACCGATCGCGAGATGAACGAGGTGTTCGACAAGCTGGCCGAGTCGGCCGACGAAGACACGAAGCTGCACATCGAGCACCGCGTGCTGCAGGCGCGTCGCAAGGCGGGTGGCGTGGTCTGGTTTGACTTCCACACCCTGTGTGGCGGCCCGCGCTCGCAGAACGACTATCTGGAGCTGGCCAACCAGTTCCACACGATCATGCTCAGCGATGTGCCGCACATGCCCGTGCGCCTGGCGTCGGAAGCGCGGCGTTTTACCTGGTTGGTCGACGTGCTGTACGACCGTCGGGTCAAGCTGGTGATCTCGGCGGCCGTGCCGCCGGAAGAGCTGTACACCGAAGGCCCGATGTCGCACGAGTTCCCGCGCACGGTCTCGCGCCTCAACGAGATGCAGTCGAAGGAATACCTGAGCGAAGAGCGTCGCTTGGTGGACACCTCGCTGACCTGAGTCAGGCCTGAGCGAGGGCGTCGTCGTCGAGGGGGCTTATTCCTCGATGCGCACCAGGGCGAGCGACAGGTTGTCGCCGCCGCCTCGGGCGCGATGGCGCGCCTTGGAGACCAACATCTCGGCGGCTTCACGCGGGGGCAGGGTGTGCACGATGGCGCCCAGCTCCTTGGGGGTGAAGTAGTGCCACAGGCCATCGGAGCATGCCAGCAGCGTGTCACCCGGGTGCAGGCAGGTGATGTGTTTCATGCCCAGCGGCGGCTCGGTCGGGCTGCCCAGGCACCCTGTCAGCAGGTTCGACTGCGGGTGGGTGTTGGCTTCCTCTTCCGTGATCTGCCCTTCGTTGATCAGGCGTTGCACGTAGGAGTGGTCGGTGGTGCGAAACACCATGTCGGCACCACTGAAGTGGTAGACGCGGCTGTCACCGATGTGGGCGATGCAGGCCGAGCGGTCCGGGTTGATGATGAAGGCCGCGAGGGTGCTGTGCGGCTCCTCCTCGGCCGAGATGGCCGTGAGCTTGATCATCAGGTGGGCCTCTTCGGCCAGTTGCTTGAGGAACTGCTCGGGCAGGTCGTGGGTGGCCGAGTAGCGCTCGAACAGCTGTTTGGCGGTCAGGATGACCTGGTCGGCGGCTTTGCGGCCACCACTTTTGCCGCCCATGCCATCGGCCACGACGGCCAGCAGGCAGCCGGTCGTGCGGGCATGGGGCAGGAGCGCCACCTGATCATGCTGATAGGCCCGGTCTCCGCGGTGGGTGCCTGTGGTGGCGACAAGGCGGAAACTGGTCGAGGAGGTCATCATGGGGGAAAACTATAATGCCTAAAAGCCCCGCTTCCGGTCACCCAGAGGCAGGATCATCCCTCGGACATGCCCCCTGATCGGGGTCTTCGGCGCTTTCATGCAATCCAATCTGCATTCCCCGCAACGCCAGCTCATCGAGCTGCGCATGGAACATGCGGATCTGAACAACCTGATCGATCGGGCTGCCGACCAGGTGCCGTTCGATGAGCTGAGCTTGCGCCGGCTGAAAAAGCGCAGCCTGATGCTGCGCGACGAGATCAGCCGGCTGGAGCTGTCGCTCGAGCCCAAAGAACCGGCCTGAGGTCCAAGGACGCTCAGGCGCTCAGCGCTGCGAGCAGCTCGGTTTCCAGCGCGAGTTGGGCCTTGTCGCGTTTCAAGGGCTCGCCCGTGACCAGGAAGGTGTCTTCCACCCGTTCGCCCAGGGTGCTGACCTTGGCCAGTTGCACATTGACCTCGTGTTTGGCCAGCGTGCGGGCGATGACATAGAGCAGCCCTGAGCGGTCGCTGGCGGACACGCTGAGCAGCCAGCGCTGACCACGTTCGTCGGGCCGCAGGCTCACGCGCGGTGGCACGGGGAAGGATTTGACACGACGCGATAGGCGCCCCCGGACCGGCTGATGCAGGGGCGCCTCGGAGGCGACGGCCTCGGCGAGTTGGTTCTCGACCAGGGCGATCAGGTCGCGGTAGCGTACGCCCTCGAACTTGAGCGGATCGCTCGCCATGATCTGGAAGGTGTCGAGCACGTAGCCGCTGGCGGTGGTGTGGATGCGCGCGTCCTGAATGTTGAAGCTGGCGCGGTCGAAATAGCCGCAGATGCGGGCGAAGACGTCGGGGCGGTCGGGCGCATAGACCAGCACCTGCAAGCCCTCGCCGACGGAGGAAATGCGCGCGGCCACCACCGGTTTGTCATCGTGGAGGTGGCGGTAGAGCATGCGCGCGTGCCAGGCGATGTCGCCGGCCTCGTGGCGTGCGAAGTAGCTCATGTCGAGCGATTTCCACAGCGGGGTTTCGATGCCGGTGGGAAGGTAGTACAGCGCCAGGGCCTGGCGGGCCTGCTGCTTGCGGGCCTCGATCTCGGCATCCATGTGCGGGCGGGCACCGCCCAGGGCGCGCAGCGCGAGGCGATACAGGTCTTCGAGCAGCTTGCCCTTCCAGGCGTTCCACACCTTGGGGCTGGTGCCACGGATGTCTGCCACGCTGAGCAGGTACATGCCCGTGAGGCGGCGTTCATTGCCCATGCGCTGCGCGAAGGCCTGGATGACATCGGGGTCGGACAAGTCTTCCTTCTGGGCCACGCGCGACATGGTGAGGTGCTCCGCGACAAGGAACTCGACCAGTTCGGCGTCTTCGCCCGTGATGTCGTGGTCCTTGCAGAAGCGGCGCACTTCGATGGCGCCCAGCTCGGAGTGGTCGCCGCCGCGCCCTTTGGCCACGTCATGGAAGAGGGCGGCCACGTAGAGCAGCCAGGGCTTGTCCCATTCAGCGGCCAATTGGGTGCAGAAGGGGTATTCGTGCGCGTGCTCGGGAATGAAGAAACGGCGCATGTTGCGCACGACCATGAGGATGTGCTGGTCGACTGTGTAAACGTGGAACAGGTCGTGCTGCATCTGGCCGACGATACGGCGGAACACCCACAGGTAGCGGCCCAGTACCGAGGTCTGGTTGAGCAGGCGCAGCACATGGGTCTGGCCCTGGCTTTCGCGCAGCATGGCCATGAAGGTGGCGCGGTTGACCGGGTCGCGGCGGAAGGCGCCGTCCATCAGCTTGCGGCCGTTGTAGAGCGCGCGCAGCGTGCGGGCCGACAGGCCTTTGAGGCTCTTGTCCTGCTGCAGCGTCAGGAAGGTGGCCAGGATGGCGTGGCGGTCGCGCTGATAGAGGTCGTCGCTGACGATTTCGAGGAAGCCACCGCGGTCAAGGAAGCGCTCGTTGATGACGCGCATCGGTGCATCCTGCGAGCCCAGCACGCGCTCTTCGATGTTGAGGATGAGGATCTGGTTGAGCTGGGTGACCGCCTTGGCGGCCCAGTAGTAGCGGCGCATCAGCACTTCGCTGGCACGCAAGGCTTTGGTGTTCTCGTAGCCGAAGGACTCGGCCACCGCCGCTTGCAGGTCGAACACCAGCCGGTCTTCGCGGCGACCGGCAATCTGGTGCAAGCGGCTGCGGATGAGCTTGAGCACGCCCTCGTTGTGTGCCAATTGACGGGCTTCAAAGGGCGTGAGCAGGCCGTTGCGGGCCAGGTCCTGCCAGTTGTTGCCCAAGCCCGCCGCGCGCGCCAGCCAGATCACCACCTGCAAGTCGCGCAGGCCGCCAGGGCTTTCCTTGCAGTTGGGCTCCAGCGAGTAGGGCGTGTCCTCGTACTTGGTGTGCCGCTGGCGCATCTCCAGGATCTTGGCCGTCATGAAGGCGCGCACGTCCATGTGGGCCATCGCGTCTTGCTGCAGGGTCTCGAAGTGGCTGCGGTCGCCACACAGGTAGCGCGCTTCGAGCAAGGAGGTCTGCACCGTCACGTCACGTTGAGCCTCTTCGATGCACTCGGCCACCGTGCGCACGCTCGAGCCAATCTCCAGTCCGGTGTCCCAGCAGGCGCTGATGAAGCCTTCGATGGCGCAGGTCAGGGCATCGTTGCAGCCCGCTTGCGGGGTGACGGGCAACAGCAAGAGCACGTCGATGTCGGAGTGCGGGAAGAGCTCGGCGCGGCCGTAGCCGCCCACGGCCACCAGCGCCGCCTCGGCGGGCAGGGCGTGGGCCTGCCACAGAGTCGTGAGCGTGTCATCGACCAGTTGGGCCATGCGCTTCAAAAAGAGGCTGGCCGAAGCGCTGGTCGGGCGGCTGTGCTGGAACTGGGTGAGCAGTTCGGATTTGGCGGTGCGAAATTGCTGACGCAGGGCGGCGATGTCCAGGGGCATGGTGTGCAAGGGGTCAGGGGATCAAGGCCTGTGACGCAAGCAAGAAAAAGGCCCTGACGAGAAGTATCGTCAGGGCCAGGGTGCATCAGGCGGCGGTGCCTTTGTCCGCCGGGATGAAATCAGGCGGTGGAGGGCTGCCGGCTGAGAGGGTGAGCACCTCGTAGCCGGTCTCGGTGACGAGCACGGTGTGCTCCCACTGCGCCGACAGGGAGCGGTCCTTGGTCACGATGGTCCAGCC
The DNA here is from genome assembly GCF_034003525.1 of Aquabacterium sp. Taxonomy (GTDB): domain Bacteria; phylum Pseudomonadota; class Gammaproteobacteria; order Burkholderiales; family Burkholderiaceae_C; genus Aquabacterium. Next base: position 195,366 of record NZ_JAVEYN010000001.1, on the reverse strand, counting down.
GTCGTAGGGCGCCTTGCCTTTGCGGCCTTCTTTGATCTCGCGCTTGCCCATGTTGATCATGGGCTCGATGGTGAAGATCATGCCGGGCACGAGCTCGACGCCCGTGTTCGGGCGGCCGTAGTGCAGCACTTGCGGGTCTTCGTGGAATTTGCGGCCGATTCCGTGGCCGCAGTATTCACGCACCACCGAGTAGCCGGCGTTCTCTGCAAAAGTCTGGATGGCGTGGCCGATGTCGCCCAGGCGTGCGCCAGGTTTGACCTTTTCGATGCCCTTCCACATGGCCTCGAAGGTGATCGAGCACAGGCGCTTGGCGGCAATCTTGCCTTCCCCGATCACGAACATGCGGCTGTTGTCGCCGTACCAGCCCTCCGGCGTGATGATGGTGACATCGAGGTTGATGATGTCGCCGTCTTTGAGCGGGATGTCGTTGGGGATGCCGTGGCAGACCACCTCGTTGACCGAGGTGCACAGCGAGGCAGGGTAGGGGATGTGTCCCGGAGGAGCGTAGCCAATGGTGGCCGACTTCGTGCCTTGCACGTTCACCATGTAGTCGAGCGAGAGTTTGTCGATCTCGTTGGTGGTGATGCCGGGCTTGATGAAGGGGGTCAGGTAGTCGAGGACCTCGGAGGCCAGACGGCAAGCCTTGCGCATGGCGTCAATCTCGGCGCCTGTCTTGATGGTGATGCTCATGGATACGAATTATCCGCAATTCCTGAGCTGCTTGCCGCGTCAGGGGCATCAGATTGAAGGCCTCGGGGCGGCATGGGCGGCGTGAGGCCGGTAAAATTGCGGTTTTTCCTCACGACAGCTTGCGCGCACACGATGCGTGCAAGTCAACCCAGGCCCCCACGCCGTGACCGAACGCACCACCCCCGTGATGTCCACCCTGATGCACTTTGAGGGCGGCAACGCCCTGGCTCCGCACCAAGTCCAGGCCCTGCTGCCCAAGCTGCAAGCCATCAACCCCCGCATTGCCGGCGTTCACGCGCGCTTTGTGCACTGGGTCGCCTTGGACCAGTCGCACGACCATGCCGAGCTGGACAAGCTCACGGCCTTGCTGACCTATGGCGACGCCTATGAAGGCCCGGTCGACGGTGACCTGATCGTGGTGGCTCCGCGCCTGGGCACCGTGTCGCCCTGGGCTTCGAAGGCCACCGACATTGCCCACAACTGCGGTTTGCCCGTTCGCCGTGTCGAGCGCGTGACCGAGTATCGCCTGACCGTGAAGGCCGGCGTGATTGGTGCCCTGATGGGCGGTGCCAAGGGCCTGGCCGCCCAAGATCTGCAAGCCTGCGCCGCCTTGTTGCATGACCGCATGACCGAGAGCGTGCTGGCCAGCCGCGAGGAGGCCCGCCACCTGTTCGACGAGAAGCAGGGCGCCCCGATGGCGCACGTGGACGTGCTGGGCCAGGGCCGCAAGGCGTTGGAAGAGGCCAACGTGACCTTCGGTCTGGCCCTGTCGGACGACGAAATCGACTATCTGGTGACGGCGTTCACCGGCCTGAAGCGCAACCCGACCGACGTCGAGTTGACGATGTTTGCGCAGGCCAACAGCGAACACTGCCGCCACAAGATCTTCAACGCCGAGTTCACGATCGACGGCCAGGCACAAGACCTGTCGATGTTCGGCATGATCCGCAACACCGAAAAACTCAACCCCCAGCACACCGTGATCGCGTACAGCGACAACGCGTCGGTGATGGAGGGTCATCAGATTGAGCGCTGGATGCCCGCTGGCTACACCAATGCGCCCCAGTACCAGGCCCGCGAAGAGCTGGCCCATGTGCTGATGAAGGTGGAAACCCACAACCACCCGACCGCGATTTCGCCGTACCCCGGTGCCTCGACGGGCGCAGGTGGTGAAATCCGTGACGAAGGTGCCACCGGCCGTGGCTCGCGTCCGAAGTCGGGTCTGACGGGCTTTTCGGTGTCCAACCTGAACCTGCCGGGCACCAGCGAGCCTTGGGAAGCCGAGCAGTTCGGCAAGCCCGAGCACATCGCCAGCCCGCTGCAGATCATGATCGAAGGCCCGCTGGGCGGCGCCGCGTTCAACAACGAGTTTGGCCGCGCCAACCTGGGTGGCTACTTCCGTGTGTTCGAGCAGACCGTGGGTGAGGGTGCTGACGCGATCCGTCGGGGCTATCACAAGCCCATCATGATTGCCGGTGGCATCGGCACCATCAGCAGCGATCAGACCAAGAAGATCAAGTTCGATGCGGGCACGCTGCTGATTCAGCTGGGTGGCCCGGGCATGCGCATCGGCATGGCCGGTGCGGCCGCTTCGTCGATGGCTGCAGGCACCAACTCGGCGGCACTGGACTTTGACTCGGTGCAGCGTGGCAACCCCGAAATCGAGCGCCGTGCGCAAGAGGTGATCAACCACTGCTGGGGTCTGGGGGCGAACAACCCGATTCTGGCGATCCACGACGTGGGTGCCGGTGGCATCTCCAACGCCTTCCCGGAACTGGTGGACGGTGCCGAGAAGGGCGCCCGCTTCGACCTGAGCAAGGTGCCGCTGGAAGAGACTGGCATGGCGCCGAAGGAAATCTGGTGCAACGAAAGCCAGGAGCGCTATGTGCTGGCGATTGCGCCCGAGTCGCTGCCGATCTTCACCGAGATGGCCAACCGTGAGCGCTGCCCCTTTGGCGTGATCGGCGTGGCCACCGAGGCCTGCGAGCTGATCCTGGAAGACACGACCCAGCCTGAGGCCGACAAGCCTGTCGACATGCCGATGGACGTGCTGCTGGGCAAGCCGCCCAAGATGCATCGCGATGTGAAGCGCGTGCAGTGGGATGGCGGCCAGATCGACCTGACCGGCGTGAGCCTGGACCAGGTGGCCGTGGACGTGCTGCGTCACCCCACCGTGGCGAGCAAGCGTTTCCTGATCACCATCGGTGACCGCACCGTGGGTGGCCTGAATCACCGTGACCAGATGGTCGGCCCGTGGCAGGTACCCGTGGCCGACGTGGCCGTGACCCTGGCCGACTTCAAGGGCTTTGCCGGTGAAGCCATGGCCATGGGCGAGCGCACGCCGCTGGCCTCGGTCAACGCCCCTGCATCGGGCCGCATGGCGGTGGCCGAAGCCATCACCAACCTGCTGGCTGCACCCATCGAGCTGCCGCGCGTGAAGCTGTCGGCCAACTGGATGGCCGCCTGCGGCGAGCCTGGCGAAGACGCTGCCCTGTATGACACGGTGAAGGCCGTGGGCATGGAGCTGTGCCCGGCACTGGGCGTGTCCATCCCCGTGGGCAAGGATTCGCTGTCCATGCGCACCAAGTGGTCGGACAACGGTGCCACCAAGCAGGTGACCGCGCCGGTGTCGCTGATCGTGACGGCGTTTGCCTCGATCGCCGATGTGCGTCCGACCCTGACGCCCCAACTGGTGACGTCGGAGAATGGCCAGGCGCTGGACACCAGCCTGATCCTGATCGACCTGGGCGAGGGCAAGAAGCGCATGGGCGGCTCGATGCTGGCCCAGGTGCTGGGCCAGTTCGGCAACGAGGTGCCCGATTGCGACAACCCCGAGATGCTCAAGGCCACGGTGAACGCCGTGAACGCGCTGCGCGCCCAAGGCAAGCTGCTGGCCTACCACGACCGTGGTGACGGTGGCCTGTGGGCCACGGTCGCCGAAATGTCCTTTGCCGGCAACACCGGTGTGAGCCTGAACGTGGACATGCTGGTGACCGAGAGCACCGGCGTGGAAGACAGCCGCGCCGACTTCGGCGACTCGAAGAACTGGGCCGGTCAGGTGGGTGAGCGTCGCAACGAGTTGACCCTCAAGGCGCTGTTCAACGAAGAGCTGGGCGTGGTGCTGCAAGTGCGCACCGCCGACCGCGATGCGGCCCTGCAGACCCTGCGCGAGCACGGCCTGAGCCAGCACAGCCACGTCATCGGCAAGCCCAACACCAAGCACACGCTGGAAGTGTGGCGCGATGCCAAGCCGGTGTTTGCCGCCCCGGTGGAACAGCTGCACAAGACCTGGGACGAAGTGAGCTGGCGCATTGCCCAGCTGCGCGACAACCCCGCTTGCGCGAACAGCGAGCACGAGGCCATTGGCAAGGCGGCCGACCCCGGCATGCACGTGAGCCTGACCTTCGATCCGACCGACGATGTGGCCGCGCCCTTCATCCAGAAGGCACGTCCCAAGGTGGCCATCCTGCGCGAGCAGGGCGTGAACTCGCATGTCGAGATGTCGTATGCCGTGGCGCAAGGTGGCTTTGACACCTTCGACGTGCACATGAGCGACCTGCAGGCCGGCCGTGCCCGTCTGGACCAGTTCCAGGGCTTCATTGCCTGCGGCGGCTTCAGCTACGGCGACACCCTGGGTGCTGGCGAAGGCTGGGCCCGTTCGATCATGTTCAACCCGAAGCTGGCCGACCAGTTCGCTGCCTTCTTCGGCCGCGACGACACCTTTGCGCTGGGTGTGTGCAATGGCTGCCAGATGCTGGCAGCGCTGAGCCCGATCATCCCGGGTGCGCACGACTGGCCCAAGTTCACGCACAACCAGAGTACCCGCTTTGAAGCACGCCTGAGCCTGGTCGAAGTGCTGGAGAGCCCCTCGCTGTTCTTCCAGGGCATGGCCGGCAGCCGCATGCCGATCGCCGTGTCGCACGGGGAAGGTTTTGCCAACTTCTCGCAGCGCGGTGACCTGGCCAAGGTGCAGCAGGCGTTGCGTTACGTGGACAACACCGGTGCGCCCACCGAGGTGTATCCGTTCAACCCGAACGGCTCGCCCGGCGGCTTGACTGGCGTGACCACGGCCGATGGCCGCTTCACGGCCATGATGCCGCACCCGGAACGCGTGTTCCGCAACATCCAGATGAGCTGGACCAGCGGCGACAAGAGCGAGGCCAGCCCCTGGCTGCGCATGTTCCGCAACGCCCGCAAGTGGGTGGGTTGATGGCAAACTGATACGCCCGCGCGCCCCCTCTTGGGGGCGTTTCTTTGTCCAGAACCTTTCTGAAAATTCATGTCGCTCTCCATCGTTGTGATGTTCGTCGGCGGGTTGGTGGCCCTCGTGCTGGGGGCGGGTTGGCTGGTGCGAGGCGCCGCCAAACTTGCCTTGTCGTTTGGCATTTCTCCGCTGGTCGTGGGGCTCACGGTCGTGGCGTTTGGCACCAGTGCGCCGGAGCTGGCGGTGTCGGCGGGGGCCGTGCTCGACGGCAAAGTCGACATCGCCATCGGCAATGTCGTGGGCAGCAACATCTTGAACGTGCTGTTCATCCTGGGCGCCTCGGCCCTGATTGCGCCCCTGGTGGTGCACCTTCAGCTGATCCGCCAGGAAGTCCCGATCATGATCGCGGCCACCGTGGCCCTGTTGCTCATGATGCTGGACGGTGTCTTGGCCACCTGGGAGGCGGCCGTGCTGCTGGGTGCCATGGTGATCTACACCGTCTTCCTGGTGTGGCAGTCGCGCCGTCAGGGCGCCTCAGCCGATACCGAGTTCGAGGACGAGGTGGATCTGAGCAGCACCTGGGATCGCCATTGGGCGGTTCAGGTTGGGTTGATTGTGGCGGGGCTGGCGGCCCTGGTGGGCGGCAGCCACTTTCTGGTTGAGGCAGCTGTGACCACGGCCAAGCAGCTGGGCGTCAGCGATGTGGTCATTGCCTTGACCATCGTGGCACTGGGGACCTCGCTGCCCGAGGTGGCCACCTCGATCACGGCGGCGCTGAAGGGCCAGCGCGACATGGCCGTGGGCAATGTGGTGGGCAGCAACACCTTCAACATCCTGGGCTGTCTCGGCGTCTCGGGCATCTTGTCGAGCTCGGGCCTGGCCGTGGCCGAGTCGGTGATCCACTTCGATGCCTGGGTGATGCTGGCCGTGGCACTGGCCTGCCTGCCCATCTTCATCACCGGTCGCGAGATTGCGCGCTGGGAAGGCGTGGTGTTCTTGCTCTACTACGCGGCGTACACCGCTTACCTGATCCTGGCCTCGCAGGCGCACGACGTGTTGCCGCAGTTCAGTGCCGTGATGCTGTACTTCGTGGTGCCGCTGACGGTCATCACGATGGCGGTGTCCTTGTTCCAGCACCGCCGAGCTGGGCGGGCGAGTTGACCGGGTCTGCCCTGATCGGGCCTGTGTGGCGGCAGCCCTGCGGTGTGCGGCCCGCCTGACGTGGCGTCAGTGTGGTGCGTGGCTGGTGGGTGTGCCGGGCCACAGCGTGGCTGCGGCGGCTTGTGAGCGATCAAGCAAGGCCTGGTGATCGCGGGGCCGCAGGAAACCCTGGCTCAGCAAGGCATCGGCAGCGGCCTGGTAGGCCTGCACATAGTCTGCACGGCTGGCGTAGCGTGTCTGCAGGTCCGAGGCCTCCATGGGCACGGTGCTGCCGCCCGCGATGCAGGCGTACTGGCTGCGCACGGACAGGGAACGGGTGCTGAAATTGCTGTACTGACCGTGGTGTGCTACGGGGGCCTGGACGTCTGGCAGGCGCAGCCCGCCTTGCGCGTGCCCGGCCTCGTCGGTGCGAACGAACCCCAGCGCGTTGCGTGCCATGCGCGGTGCGATGGTGGGCGCGACGCCTGCGGTGACCCAGCGCGTGAGGGCGTGCAGCGCCGCATGGTCGACCATGTAGGCCGGCAGGGCGTTGAGCGGGCGCAGGCAACCGGGTGGGGTGTGGGGTGCGTTCTCGGGGGTGATGGGCGGCAGCTCGGCCTGCAGGTGGGCGTCGAGGTGGGCGGCGCCGCTGATCTCCCAGTAACGGATTCGGTCCGTGTCTGGGGTGCGCGATAGCGGCCAGCTGACCATGGCCTCCGCCTCGGTCTGCACCTGCATGATGTGCGTCTTCAGGTCACTGCGAAAGACCGGGGCCCAGACATCGTCGCCATCCTGCTCGACCGCAGGTGCCAGGGGGGCCGGCCCGCGCAGGTAGAAGCCATCGAACACCTGGTGAGTCGGGTGGAAGGTGTTGATGTAGGTGTAGAGGAACAAGCCGGACTGGGAGTAGCCCATGGCCAGCAAGCGAGGGCTTCCCTCCGCAGCAGAAGGCGTGAGGGGGGCCGGCAGGCCCAGCAGCTGGGGCCAGTGCGTGCGAATGGCTTGCCCCGCCTGCCCGAAAATGGCGTGGGCACCCTCGTTGCTGGCCAGACGCAGGGCGGCATAGCGGGGCGACTGGCCCTGCAGTGCCTGCAATCCCTCGGTCTGGTTGCTGACGCCGACCCAGGCATAGCCTTGGGCCATCAGCTCTTCGCGGGTGAGCACCCAGCCGCCGTCCAGGTCGAAGCCCGGCGTGGTGTTGAGCCACTCGACCACGATCATGCCGTTGAAGCGGGCCGGGTCAGCAGGGCGTCGCACCAGCAAGCGGGTGACATAGGGGTGGGCTTCGCCGTGAGGCTGGACGCCCCATTGGCCTGCCTGGCCCCAGCCGGGCAAGGGGCGGTAGTGCTGGGCCCGGCCTTGCAGGAACACCTCTTGCTCGACATAGCTGTGGGCGCGCAGTTGCTGCGCACGTGAGGTGGCCGGGGCGCCGGGGGGGGCGGCCAGCAATTGCGTGTCCGACAGCTGGGCGGCAGCGGCCTGAGCGGTGGTGCTGGGTGCAGCGGTCGGCGCCAGTGGCGTCTGCGCCGGGACGGCTTGCAGTGTGAGCAGTGGCAGGCACAGCAGGCCGCGCCACCAGAGGGCTCGCAGGCGGGGCGTCATGTCAGGAAAAGGGCCTGGAGGGCATGGGGCACATCGGGGGACTGCGTGAGTCGTCATTGTGGCGTGCGCCGTGCATGGCCCGGCACCGGGTTTGACGGGGGTTGTTTCGCGACGAATTGCATGCTGGCCCCGGAGTTGGGCGCTGAGAATGAGCTCATGCAGTCTGTCCGTCATCCCGTCGTGTTCACGGGCGAAGCCCACACCTACCGCCCGCTGTGGCGACGCAATGTGCTGCTGCTGTGCCTCACGCTGGGCCTGTCCTTTCCCTGGGCACTGACCAGCAAGCTGCGCTATCTGTATGGGCACACCCAGGTGGCGGGCCACGCGCTGGGCTATCACGCCAAGCCCCTGCCGATGTTCCTGGGCAATCTGGTGGGCATGGTGCTGCTCAATGCGCTGTACTACGGCATTGCGCAGATGGGCGCCTATGCCTGGATGGGCGTGGCCGCCTTGCAATTGCTGATGGCGGCGGCGCTGCCTTTCATGCTGCACGGCTTCCTGTCGTTTCAGTTGATGCACACGAGTTGGCGAGGGCAACGTCTGCACCTGGCGGCGGGGCACGGTGATGCCTGGCGGGCCATGGCGTTGCCCACGTTGCTCTACATCGCTTCCGGGGTGATGGCGGTGTGGGCCGTGGTGATGCTGCAGGCCAATCACCGTGAACTGGCCTGGCTGTATGGCAGCTTGGCTGTGACCGGCTTTTGTGTGGGTCTGCCGCTGCTGTATGTGCAGTTCAAGCGCTATCAGCACCGACATGCCGCGTGGGGCAGTGTGCGCAACCAGCGCGAACTGGACTTGAGCCATGGGCAGTCTCTCGGGCTGAGCGTGAAGGTGGGGCTGCTGGCCTGGCTGGCCTGTGTGTTGCTGGTCTTGCCTCTGACCTGGCTGTTGGTGGATTGGACTGGCTGGGAGCTGCGTGATCTGCTGGGCCGGACCGGGACGGACGGCGTCGCGGGCTTGAACATGGCGCTGGTGCTGTTGCCCGGTGTGTTCATGGGCCTGGCCTGGATGATGGCCCTACCGTATCCCTACCTGGGGGCGAGCTTGCAGAACCGCCTGTGGTCCAGCACCGCGCACGAGGCCCTGCGCTTTGAGAGCGAGGTGCCCATGCGTGCGTTGATGCGCCTGAGTGCGCGCAATTGGCTGTGGGTGGTGCTGACGTTGGGCTGGTATTACCCGGTGGCGGCCATCGCCGAGGCCCGACTGCGGCTGCAGTCGGTGGCGGTGTGGGTGCGGCCGGATCTGCTGGGCGATGACAGTGCGACGGACGCGACCAAATCCCCAGCCTGACCGCGCGCCGGGCCACTCAGCGAGGCCCCTCGGAAGCCTAGGGGCGGGGGTTCAGGCGCTGGCCTTGAGAAACTGCTGAACGCTGTTGGCCATCATGGGGGCCAGGGCCACGGCGTTGCTGGCGTGGATCACGCTGTCGGTGCTCCAGATGTGCTCGATGCCGGCGGCGCGGATGACATCCATGGCATCGGCTGCAAACAGGGCGTGGGTGACGGCCACGTCCACAGAGCCGGCGCCGGCAGCCTTCAACAGTTTGCTGGCTTCCACCAAAGTGCGGCCGGAGCTCGCCATATCGTCAAGCAGGACCACGTGGCGGTTTTGCACTACCACATCGGCGGGCAGGGTGATGCGCACATCGTGGTCACCGTGGCGCACCTTGGTGCACACGCCGTGGTCGAACCCACAGACGGCCGCAGCCGAGGCAATCCACTGCGCTGACTCGCCATCCGGGCCCATCAGCATGGCATCGGGTCGTTCTTTGGCAATGAGCTCAGCCAGCATGGGGGCACCGGACAGGCTGACGGCGAAGGGGCCCGGGAAGGCTTCGTCGAGGCGGCTGATGCGGTGCAGGTGCGGATCAACCGTGATCAGCCCATCTACAAGCTCGGACAGGAAACGGCCGATGATCTTCTGGCTGACGATCTCGCCGGGGTGAAAGGCAATGTCCTGGCGCATGTAGGCCAGGTAGGGCGCCACCAGCAGAATCTTCTGCGCACCCAGCTTGCGAGCTTCCTGGCTCACCAGCAGCAGCTCGACCAGCTTGTCATTGGGCTTGTCCAGACTGCGGTAGATGACCAGCTGTGCAGGCAGTTGCCCGCTGGCATCGACGGGCAGCTTGAGGCGCATCTCAGCATCGGGGAAGCGGTGGCGTTCGACACAGGCGGCTGGCAGACCACAGGCTTCGGCCAGACGCAGGGCAGGCGTCTGCTCGTCTTCAAAATACAGCAGCAAGGCAGACATCAGAACTCCACGAACTGTCGGGTTTCGGCACCTGCCTCGCCCAGGTAGTAGCCGGCGTTGCGTTCACTGGCCTGGCGGGCAAACTCCAGGTCGGACGAGTAGGCTGCGTAGACGCGGTACAGCGGCTGGCCCTCCTTGACGGTGTCGCCCAGCTTGCACAGCAAATCAACCCCTGCGCCTTGCACCTTGGGGGCGCCGGCCAGGCGCGCCAGGCGCGCCACCTGCTGGTTGTCGATGCCCGAGACGATGCCACCGCGCTTGGCCAGCACTTCGAAGCTCAGCGGCGCCAAGGCCGGGTGCTCGGGGTCGAAAGGCTTGTGGCCTTGTGCGTCGATGATCGCCTGCATCTTGGCCATCGCGCGGCCCGATTCCAGAATGTCGCGGGCGATGGCGTAACCATCGCCACCGCGCACATCGGGATCGAATTCCAGGATGCGGCCGGCCAGGCGCAGCGACTTTTGGCGCAGGTCATGCGGCGCGCGCGGATCGTTCGCCAGCACCCACATCACGTCGCGCGCTTCCAGCACGGGGCCAATGCCGTTGCCGATGGGCTGGCGTCCGTCGGTGATCACCACGTCGATGGTCAGGCCCATGCGCTTGGCCACGAACTCGAACAGCTTGCGCAGGCGCTGTGCATCCGGGATGGTGTGGACCTTGGCGGTGGCACCCACGGGGATGTCGAGCAGCAGGTGGGTGGAGCCGGCTGCCACCTTCTTCGACAGGATGGAGGCGACCATCTGACCAGGGGAGTCAATGGACAGCGGGCGCTCGACCGAGATCAGCACGTCGTCGGCGGGAGACAGGTCGGAGGTGCCGCCCCAGGCCAGGCAACCGCGGTGCTCGCGCACGATCTCGCTGAGCCGGTCGAAACTGGGCTCGACGTTGGCCAATACCTCCATGGTGTCGGCGGTGCCGGCGGGCGAGGTGATCGCGCGCGACGAGGTTTTGGGGCACAGCATGCCGTGAGCGGCCACGATGGGCACGACCAGCATCGACGTGCGGTTGCCGGGGATCCCGCCGATGCAGTGCTTGTCAACCACGGGGTGGGCGTGCCAGTCGAGGCGGCGACCCATGGACGCCATGGCGTCGGTGAGGCTGTAGACCTCTTCGCGATCAAGTTCGCCCTGGTTGCATGCCACCACGAAGGCCGTCAACTCGATCTTGGAGTAACGGTGCTCGGTGATGTCACGCACGATGTCGTGATAGTCCTCGTGGCTCAGGCGCTCGCCAGCGATCTTGCGGTGGAGCGCAGGGATGGAGGAGGGCGGCTCGGCCTGGTTGACGCGGGTCGGATGCCCTTCGCTCAGCCCCAGTTGGGCAAAGGCGTCTTCGGACAGACCCAACTGGTCACGGTCAACGATGCAGGTGTCGTCCACCACGTTGAGCGTGGCCAGGATGCGGTGGCCATTGGCCGTGATTTCGACCTTGGACAGGGCCTGAAAACCTTCGGCCCGGTAGACCGCGCAGTCGCGGTGCATGTAGGCGACGTTTTCACGGTAGGTGTCGATGGCCACCCGCTTGAGGCTCAGCAGGGCTGGTGCAGTCTCGGTGGGCCGGGCAGCAGGCGCAGCGGGAGAGGTGAGAGGGGCGGTGACAGGAACTTCGTCAGTCGTCATGGGAGTCAGCGATGTCGTTTATGACATCGTACTCCCACGGGCCCCGGGGTTTCAGGCAGCGATCAGCTTGCAGGTGAAACCCTGACCCGAGGCGATGACGTCCAGCAGGCGATCGATGTTGGGGTGCTTGCCGGGGTTGGCGCGGGCGTCGTCGGTGTGCTCGGCGAAGATGACCAGGCCTTCTTCGGCTGCGGCGGCATTGATGCCACCATGCTTGCCCGCCAGGGCCGCGTACACAGCCAGCGAGCCAGCCTTGCCCGGCTTGTTCTCGATGGTGGCGGCCACGTTGCCGGCGCCATCGATCAGTTCGAGGGCGGCCAGGTGGCTGATGGCGGGGAGTTGTTTGAGGTTGTCGGCGAAGGCCATGATGTGCTCCAGCAAGGCGGCCGCCCGGTGGTGGGCGGCGCAAAACGGGCGCTATTGTGCCGCAGTCAGGGCGGGGGCCGGTGCGGCAGGGGCTTCGGCTGCCTCGGGGACCCGGCATGTCGCCAAGATGGCGTCATCGCCGGCCATCACCTGGCCCCAGTGCACGATGTCGAGTTGGCCGTCTGGGAATTCGACGAGGGCGGTGAGGCTTTCCACCCAGTCGCCGTCATTGCAGTAGAGGATGCCGTCAATGGGCCGGATTTCGGCATGGTGGATGTGGCCGCACACCACACCCTGCGCGCCGCGCTTGTGCGCCTCGCGGGCGAGGGCTTCTTCAAAGTCGGCCACATAGCTGACCGCACGCTTGACCTTGAGCTTGAGGTACTTGGACAGCGACCAGTAGGGCAGGCCACGCCGCGCGCGCCACGAGTTCAGGTAGCGGTTCAGCTTGAGGGTGAATTCATAGAGCGAGTCGCCCAACAGCGCCAGCCAACGGGCGCACTGGATCACGCCGTCGTACAGGTCGCCGTGGGTGATCCAGAGCTTGCGGCCATCGGCCGTGGTGTGCAGGCATTCCTCGGCCAGCTCGACGCCGCCAAAGGCGTGGTCGAGGTAGGTGCGGGCAAACTCGTCGTGGTTGCCGGGGATGTAGACCACTCGGGTGCCTTTGCGGGCCTTGCGCAGGATCTTCTGGATCACATCGTTGTGCGACTGCGGCCAGTACCAGGTACGACGCAGTTGCCAGCCGTCAATGATGTCGCCCACGAGGTAGAGCGTGTCGCAGTCGACGCGGCGCAGGAAGTCGAGCAGGGCATGGGCCTGGCAGCCTGGGGTGCCCAGGTGAACGTCTGAGATCCAGACGGATCGGACGCGGTAGCGCCTGTCGGGGCGCGTTGGGGCCGAGGGACGCGGAACCCCCATTGAACCAGCGTTCAGGCCGGTGGCGGTGAGTTCTCGCAGCAGAGGGGCGTGGATCCAGGCGCGCATGCGAGCCATGGTGGTCGCCCTCTGTGACAGCGCCGCGACGCCTCAGTGACGTCTGGGTGACGACGTAAAGACTTCAATCCAGGCCTGATCCGTTGTCGTCTGATGGCCTCTCCGAAACCATCCCCTTGGCTCAGGCGGTGGGCCGAGCCTTGTAGAACTGCATGGGCGACTCCGGAATCTGGTTGAGCACCGATTTCTTGATCTTGCCGACCACATGCATCTCGCAGGGCTTGCAGTCAAAGCGCAGGGTGAGCTTTTCCTTGCCGTTGATGAGTTGCAGCGGCTCGGCGCGCACCGTGCCCTGCACGCCTTGCACGCCCTTGGCCTGCTTGGGGCACAGGCTCAGCGAGTAGCGCACGCAGTGCTTGGTGATCATCAGGCTGACCTCGCCCAGCTCTTCCTGGCTCTCGTAGGCGGCTTCGATCACCTTCACGCCGTGCTTGGCGTAGAAGTCGCGGGCCTTGTGGTTGTAGACGTTGGCCAGGTAGCTCAGCGTGTCTTCCGGGTAGGCCACGGGGGGCTCGACCGCTGCGGCGCGCTGCGGGCGCTCGTAAGCGGCAGCGCGGGCGGCTTCCAGCGATTCGATGGCCTCGCGGCGCAGGTGCTTGATCACCGAGGCGGGCACGAACCAGGGCTGGGCCGTGGCCAAAGTGACGTCGTGCACCGAGAAGATGGTGTTGCCCAGCTTGCCCAGGTTGTCGCGCAGGCTGGCTTCGGACTGAGCCGCGTCTTGCGGGGCCTGCTTGTCGCAGACCACCGTGGCGCTGCCCACGCAGCCGTCTTCGTCGGTCACGGTCAGCGTCAGGCCGTCCGGGGTGTCGCTCAGGGCCAGCCAGGTGCCAATGCGGCGCTCGGCCGACTTCTTGGACATCTGGTTGTCCCACGCGCGGTCGCGGTTGCGGTTGATGGCCACGCCGGGTTTCAGGTCGGCCAAGGTGGCGATGTCTTCGTTCGGGAAGACGCGCCACAGTCGGCCGGCCTTGCCCACGGGCTCGGCGGTGTTCACCTGCACGCCCACGATGTCCTTGGTCAGCGTCAGGTAGTTCAGGCCGTCGCCGTTGTGGATGCCGCCCGCTTCGCGCACCGCTTCGTCGTCGATGGCGACGTCAAACCACTTGTCGCCCACCTTGGCGACCTCGCCCACGGGCAGGCCCAGGTGCTTGGGGCTCTCGAAGGCGCCGATGTCTTCCTTGCGGCCGGTGACGAAGTAGTCGGTGCTGCCACGGTTGAAGTTGCGCTCGGGGTCGGGCTGGAAGAAGAAGGTGTTTTCGCCAGACGAAGCGCGAGACAGTTCCGGGCGCGCCTCCAGGATCTCGTCGAGCAGCATGCGGTAGTGGGCGGTGATGTTCTTCACATAGCCCATGTCCTTGTAGCGACCTTCGATCTTGAAGGAGCTCACGCCCGCGTCGATCAGGGCTTCCAGGTTGGCGCTCTGGTCGTTGTCCTTCATGGACAGCACGTGCTGCTCGAAGGCCACGACCTGACCGCTGTTGTCGGTCACGTTGTAGGGCAGGCGGCAGGCCTGCGAGCAGTCACCCCGGTTGGCGCTGCGGCCGGTGTGGGCGTGGCTGATGAAGCACTGGCCGCTGTAGGCCACGCACAGGGCGCCGTGGATGAAAAACTCGATGGCGCAGTGCGTGTTGACCGCGATCGTGCGGATCTGCTTGAGGTTCAGCTCGCGCGCCAGCACGATCTGGCTGAAACCCACGTCCTGCAAAAACTTGGCTTTTTCGACGGTGCGGATGTCGGTCTGGGTGGAGGCGTGCAACTGGATCGGGGGCAGGTCGAGCTCCAGCAGGCCCATGTCCTGCACGATCAGTGCGTCCACGCCGGCGTCGTACAGCTCCCAGATCTGCTTGCGGGCGCCTTCCAGCTCGTCGTCGCGCAAGATGGTGTTGAGGGTGGCGAACACCTTGGCGTGGTAGCGGTGGGCGTGTTGCACCAGGCGCGCAATGTCCTGCACCGAGTTGCTGGCATTGGCGCGCGCACCGAACGACGGCCCACCGATGTAGATGGCATCGGCGCCGTGGTTGACGGCCTCGATGCCGATGTCGGCAGTCTTGGCGGGCGCGAGCAATTCAAGGGGGTGGCGGGCGGCGAGGAGCATGGGTGGCGCGATCCAAAGAGCAAACCGCCGATACTATCGCCATGCGCCCCCAAAAAGCACATATCCCCATGCCAGCCCCCCCTCACAGTCGGGATTCTGGCGCCCCTTCGGGCTCTGTGGCAGGCCGCTTTGACCGGCTGGATGCCTTGCGCGGTTTTGCCCTGGTGTGGATGGCGGTGTTTCACTTCTGTTTCGACCTCAGCACCTACCGCCTGCTGGACGCCAATTTCTACCAGGACGCGCTCTGGACCACCCAGCGCACCCTGATCCTGTCGCTGTTCTTGCTGTGTGCGGGCGCCGGGCAGGCGGTGGCCACGGCGCAGGGCCAAAGCTGGGCGCGCTTCTGGCGCCGGTGGGCCCAGGTGCTGGGCTGTGCGCTGCTGGTGAGCCTGGGCAGCTGGTTCATGTTCCCGCGCAGCTACATCTCGTTCGGCGTGCTGCATGGCATGGCGGTGATGCTGATCGTGGCCCGCCTGAGCGCGCCGCTGCGTGGCTGGCTGTGGCCCCTGGGCTTGCTGGCGGTGTGTCTGCCGCAGTTCATCCAGCACCCGTTTTTCGACTCGCGTCTGACCAACTGGGTGGGCCTGGTCACCCACAAGCCCATCACCGAAGACTATGTGCCGGTGCTGCCCTGGCTGGGGGTGATGTGGTGGGGCATGGCCGCCACACAGTGGATCTTGTCACGCCGCCCCGAATGGATGACGTCGCCTGCGGCGGCTTCGGGCGACAATATTGGTTTCGTGCTCGCGTGGCCGCGCATCAGACAGGGTTTGAGCCTGCTGGGCCGCTGGAGCCTGACTTTTTACATGGTGCATCAGCCCGTGATGATTGGCGGTTTGTTGGCGTGGATGACGCTGACAGGCCGTGCGTTCTGATCGATGCGTGACCTGCTGAACATACCGCCGAACACGCCGCAGTGCACCCGCAAGCCTCTCAAGAGAACACCGACATGGCCATGACCCAAGACGAACTGAAAACCCTGGTGGGCCGCGCGGCCCTGGACTACGTGAAGCCCGGCAGCATCGTGGGCGTGGGCACGGGTTCGACGGTGGACAAGTTCATCGACGCCCTGGGCGAGGCGCTGAAGGCCGACCCGAAGCGCGTGGCCGGTGCCGTCTCCAGCTCCGTGCGCAGCACCCAACGCCTCGAAGCCTTGGGCATTCAGGTCTTGCCGGCCGAGTCTGTCACGTCCTTGGGGGTGTACGTGGACGGTGCTGACGAGATCGACCATGGCGGCCACATGATCAAGGGCGGCGGTGCGGCCCTGACCCGCGAAAAGATCGTGGCCGACCTGGCCGAGCAGTTTGTCTGCATCGCCGACGAGTCCAAGCTGGTCAACGCCCTGGGCAAGTTCCCGCTGCCGGTCGAGGTGATCCCGATGGCCGCCGCGCAGGTCATCCGTGCGTTTTCCAAGCTGGGCGGCACGGGCAAGGTGCGTGAAGGCGTGACCACCGACAACGGCAACGTCATCGTGGACGTGACCGGTTTGCAGATCACTGCTCCGGCGCAGTTCGAGTCCGACATCAACCAGATTCCGGGCGTGGTGACCGTGGGCGTGTTCGCCCGCAACAAGGCCAGCGTGTGTCTGCTGGGCACGGCGCAAGGCGTCAAGACGCTGACGTTCTGAGCGTGACTCAGACCTCGGCGCGAGTCACCCTTGGGAGCGGCCGGCATGCTTGAGCTCGACGCGCCGGCGGCGGCGCTCATCCTCGTCATCAACGTGTGCGCCAGCCTGTTCGGGCTGTATCGCTCGCCCCAGATGATCGAGCGCCACCTGTTTCGACCGTATTGGTTTTTCAGGCAACGCCAGTACGTGACGGTGATCAGCAGCGGCTTTCTGCATGCCGATCTGCCGCACCTGCTGTTCAACATGTTCACGCTGTGGGCGTTCGCGTTTCCGCTGGAGCCCGTGATGGGCACCGCGAGCTTCGTGGCGCTGTATGCCTTCGGCTTGCTGGTGAGCGGTGCGGGCACCTATGTGCAGCACCGCCATGAACCCGGCTACCGCTGCCTGGGGGCGTCGGGGGCGGTACTGGCGGTGCTGTTCGCGTCCATCGTGTACTTCCCCAGCGCGTCGCTCTTCATCATGCCCATCCCGGTGCCGATCCCGGCGCCGCTGTTCGCCGTGGGCTACATCGCCTACAGCTGGTACGCGTCGAAGCAGAACCAGGGGCGCATCAACCACGACGCCCATCTGGCGGGCGCCGTGGCGGGGCTGGTGTTCGTGGCGCTCACCGAGCCCGGTTTGTTCGGGTCGGTGTGGGAGCGATTTGCAATGTAAGCCAGGTCGTCAAGCCGACAGGTAGGCCAGCACGCCTTGCGCGGCCTGGCGACCGGTGGCCATGGACGCCGTCAGCAGATAGCCGCCAGTGGGCGCTTCCCAGTCCAGCATCTCGCCCGCGCAGAACACGCCGGGTAGCTGCTTGAGCATCAGGTGCGCGTTCATGCCTTCGAAGCGCACGCCGCCCGCGGTGCTGATGGCCTCGTCCAGCGGGCGGGGCGCCTTCAGCGTGATCGGCAGGGACTTGAGCGCTTGCGCGAGCTGGGCCGGTTCGGCCAGTTGCGCCGGGCTGAGCACCTCGTGCAGCAGTGCCATCTTCAAGCCCTGGATGCCCAGTCGGCTCTTCAGGTGGGTCGAGAGGCTGCGTGGCCCCTTGGGGCGTGAGGTTTCGGCGAGCACCTGCTCGGGCGTGTGCGAAGGCAGCAGGTCCAGGTAGACCGTGGCCTGGCCTTGCACGGCGATCTGGTCGCGGATGGCGGCCGAGAACGCATAGATCAGACTGCCTTCCACCCCGGTGTCGGTCAGCACGAACTCGCCCTGTTGGCGGTGGGTGTGGCCGTGCTGGTCGGTGAACTGCAGGGCAACGGGCTTGATCGGCTGTCCGGCAAACTTCTGGCGCAGGAAGCCGCTCCAGCCGGTGCGGTCGGGGCCGGTCGAGGCCACGTCGAAGCCGCAGTTGGCGGGCTGCAAGGGGGCTACGTCGACACCCTGCGCCTGCAGCCACGGCCACCAGGCCCCGTCGGAGCCTAGGCGCGACCAGCTGCCGCCGCCCAGCGCCAGCACGGTGGCCCGGGGCCTGGGCAAGGTCATCTCGCCGTTGGGGGTGTGAAAGCGCAGCGCCCCAGCTTCATCCCACCCCAGCCAGCGGTGGCGCATATGAAAGCGCACGCCTGCTTCCCGCAGGCGGTGCAACCAGGCACGCAGCAGCGGCGCCGCCTTCATGTCGGTTGGAAAGACCCGCTGGGAGGTGCCCACGAAGGTGTCGATGCCCAGGCCTTGGGCCCAGGCGCGCAGATCGTCCGGCGTGAACGCGTGGATCAGGGGCGCGAGTTGGGCCTCGCGTTCGGCAAAGCGGGTGACAAAGCGTGACAACGCCTCGGCGTGCGTCAGGTTCAGGCCGCCACGGCCGGCCAGCAGGAACTTGCGGCCCACCGAGGGCATGCTGTCGTACAGGTCGACCTGAATGCCGTGCGCAGACAGGACTTCGGCGGCCATGAGGCCGGCCGGGCCGCCGCCCACGATGGCAACGGCAGGCTGGACGGCGGTGCCGTCAGCCGGAGAGTCAGGAGAGGTCAAGGGTCAGAAGCGGAAACCAGGAGGGGCATTGCCGGCAGGGCTGCCAGGCGCGGTGTTGAACTGAGGGGGCGGGAGTGTGCCGGCGGCCTCGGGTTCGGGTTGGGGTGCTGCGGCCGGTGCCAGCGGCGTGGCCGCCGGGTGGCGATAGGTGGGGGGCAGGGCAGACTGGCTGGGGTAGCCGGCGGCGTCCAGGTAAGACGTCCACTCGCCCTGCTCAAAGCCGGCAATCTGCTTGCTGCCAATGCGGATCACGGGCACCTGGTTGGTACCTTCACGGCTTTGCAGCGCGCGGGCGTCGTCCGAGGTGTTCACCGTTTTCTCGGTGAAGGGGATGCCGCGGCTCTTGAGCAGGTTGCGGCCGGCATCACAGGGGGCGCAGTTCGAGCCGGTGTAGAGCGTGACCGGGTAGCTGGCCACGACCTTGCCCAGCGCATAGGGCAGAGCGGCATTGCTGCCTGCCGACCCGGAAGACTTGACCGGCTGCGCCGGACGGTCCACCGGGGGGCGGTCGGTGTAGGTGATACGGCCATCCGGCCCCACCACCTTGTACTGCGCCCAGGCTGGCGACGACACGCCTGCCCAGGCCAGGCCGCTGATCAATGCACTCACGACAATGCGGTTCATCTTCAACTCCCTCACAAGCCCTGGGGGCTCAACTCATGCCTTGGTGACGCAGCAAGGCGTCGATGCGCGGCTCGCGGCCCCGGAAGGCCTTGAAGTTTTCCATGGCCGAACGGCTGCCGCCCGCTTCGAGAATGGCCTCGCGGTAGCGACGACCGACCTCGGTGTTCAACACCCCGGATTCGGCAGTCGCGGCCTCCTCGAAAGCGGCATACGCATCCGCGGAGAGTACCTCAGCCCACTTGTAGCTGTAATACCCTGCCGCATAGCCGCCCGCAAAGATGTGTGAAAAGCTGTGCTGGAAGCGGTTGAACGCAGGCGGAATGTTGACGGCCACTTCCTGGCGCACCTCGTCGACCACCTTTTGCACATTGGCCTCGGAGCCGGGCTCGGCGTGCAGGCGCATGTCGAACAGCGAGAACTCGATCTGGCGCACGGTCTGCATGCCGCTCTGGAAGTTCTTGGCGGCCACCATCTTGTCGAACAGCTCGCGCGGCAGGTGCGCGCCGGTGTCGACATGGCTGGTGAGCTGCTGGACCACGTCCCACTCCCAGCAGAAGTTTTCCATGAACTGGCTGGGCAGCTCGACGGCATCCCACTCGACGCCGCTGATGCCGGAGACGCCAATGTCGTTCACCTGGGTCAGCATGTGATGCAGGCCGTGGCCGAACTCATGGAACAGCGTGGTGACATCGTCGTGGGTCAGCAGAGCAGGCTTGTCGCCCACGCCCTTGGCGAAGTTGCACACCAGGTGCGCGACCGGGGTCTGGGTGCCCTGGGTGTCGGGGCGCGTCCAACGGCCACGCACGTCGTCCATCCAGGCGCCGGGGCGCTTGCCGACGCGGGCGTAGGGGTCGAGGTAGAACTGCCCGATCAGCTGGCCCGCTCGCTCGATGCGGAAAAAGCGCACCGACTCGTGCCACACGGGCGCGGTGTCGGGCTGAATCTGCACATCGAACAGCTTTTCGATCAGGCCGAACAGGCCCTTGAGCACGGTGGGCTCGGTGAAGTACTGTTTGACCTCCTGGTCGCTGAAGGCGTAGCGGGCTTCCTTGAGCTTTTCGCTCACGTAGGCCAAATCCCAGGCTTGCAGGTCACTCAAACCACATTCGGTGCGGGCGAACTCGCGCAGCTCGGCCATGTCCTTCTCGGCGAAGGGGCGGGCGCGCTGGGCGAGGTCACGCAGGAAGTGCATCACCTGGGCCGGGTTGTCGGCCATCTTGGGCACCAGCGAGACCTCGGCGTAGTTGGCATAGCCCAGCAGGCGGGCTTCTTCCTGGCGCAGCGCCAGCAGGTCGCTCATCAGCTGGGTGTTGTCGCGCTCGGCGGCGCCCAATTCGCTGGCACGGGTCGCGTAGGCGCGGTACAGCGTCTCGCGCAGGGTTCGGTTGCTGGCGTACTGCATGACCGGCAGGTAGCAAGGCATGTGCAGGGTCAGCTTGTGACCTTCCTTGCCTTCCGCCTCGGCCGCGGCGCGGGTGGCATGCAGCACGTCTTCGGGCACGCCCGCCAGTTCATCGGGCTGCGCGTAGTGGCTGAACGCATCGGTGGCGTCCATCACGTGTTCGGAGAAGGCCTGCGACTTGGCCGCATGCTCTTCCTGGATGGCCGCAAAGCGTACCTTGGCCTCGCCCTGCAGCTCGGCCCCGCCCAGCACGAACCCGCGCAGCGCCAGGTCGAGGGCACGTTGGCGTGCCGGGCTCAGGCGGCGGTCGGGGTCGAGCCCCTTTTGCGCTTCGTTGAGGGCCTTGTACTTGGCGTACAGGCGCTCGTCTGAGCCCAGGCGGGTGTAGAACTCGGTGACGCGCGGCAGGTTCTCGTTGTACGCGGCGCGGATCTCGGGTGTGTCGGCCACGCTGTTGAGGTGGCCCACGGCGCCCCAGGCACGGCCCAGGCGCTCGGTGCTCACATCGAGCAGCAGCGAGAGGGCGTCATAGTCGGGCGGCACGTCCGGGCCGGTGACCTTGGTCAGCGCCGCTTCGGCATCGGCCAGCAGCACGTCCAGGGCGGGTGTCACGTGTTCAGGCTTGATCTGATCAAACAGAGGCAGGCCGGAGGTGTCAAGCAGTGGGTTGGTGCTCATGGGGGAGGCGCGATGAAACGAAGTGAAGGCTGTGCAACAGATGAGGCGTCAACCCGGAAATGCAAGGCGGACGCCGGGCCGATGCGGGGGAGGGCATCGGCCGTGAGCAGGGCGGTGGCCGGTCAGGCCAGGCCTGCAGCGCGCTCGGCCGCTTCCATGGTGTTGACCAGCAACATGGTAATGGTCATCGGGCCGACCCCACCCGGCACGGGGGTGATGTAGCCCGCCACGTCGGCGCAGCCGGCGAAGTCCACGTCGCCGCAGAGCTTGCCTTCGTCGTTGCGGTTCATGCCCACATCGATCACGACGGCGCCGGGCTTGAGCATGTCGGCGGTCAGCACATTGCGCTTGCCCACGGCGGCGACCACGATGTCGGCCTGGCGGGTCATGGCAGCCAGATCGGCGGTGCCGCTGTGCGTGACGGTGACGGTGGCATTGGCTGCCAGCAGCATCATGGCCATGGGCTTGCCGACGATGTTGGAGCGGCCGATCACCACGGCGTGCTTGCCGCGCAGGTCGGTCATGCCGATGGATTCGAGCATCTTCATGCAGCCGTAGGGCGTGCAGGCCTTGAAGCCGACTTCACCGACCATCAGGGCGCCGGCGCTGGCGACGTGGAAGCCGTCCACGTCCTTCAAGGGCGAGATGGCTTCGATGACCTTGTGGTCGTCGATGTGCTTGGGCAGGGGCAACTGCACCAGAATGCCGTGGATGCTGGGGTCGTTGTTCAGGGCTTCGACGCGGGCCAGCAGTTCGGCCTCGGTCATGCTGGCCGGGTACTGCTCCAGCACGGAGTGCAGGCCGCTTTCGTGGCAGGCCTTGACCTTGTTGCGCACGTAGACCTGGGAGGCGGGGTTGTCACCTACCAGAATCACAGCCAGGCCAGGGGTGTGGCCCTTCTCACGCAGCGCGGCCGCGCGCTGGGCCACTTGCTGGCGAAGTTGTTTAGAGAGGGCGTTGCCGTCGATGAGTTGGGCGGTCATGGGCTGCTCCGGTAGGTAGGCAATGAAGAGGGCAATTGAAAAAGGCCGCCACAGCGGGTGGGCGGCCTTTCAGCGGGAGGCGGCGGTCAAGCCGGACTCCGAGAGTTGGGCTTACTTGGCGTTGGCTGCGTTGGCGGGGGCATTCGCACCCAGCGCAATCTTCAGCAGGTCGGCCACGGTGTTGGCGTTGAGCTTTTCCATCACGTTGGCACGGTGGGCTTCCACCGTCTTGATGCTGATGCCCAGGTCGTCGGCGATCTGCTTGTTCAGGCGGCCGGCGACGATGCGCTCCAGCACCTGCGCTTCACGGGTGGTCAGGCGCGACAGCAGGGCTTCGCGGCTGGCGGCTTCTTGCGACTGCGAGAAGGCTGTGCGGGCTTCGTCGAGCATGCGCTCGACCAGGGCGACCAGCGCGTCTTCCTTGAAGGGCTTCTCGATGAAGTCCATCGCGCCCTTCTTCATGGTGTTCACGGCCATGGGCACGTCGCCGTGACCAGTGATGAACACGATGGGCAGGGGCGACTTGCGCTCGAGCAGCTTGTCTTGCAGCTCCAGACCGCTCATGCCATCCATGCGGATGTCGGCGATCAGGCAGGCGACTTCACGGGGGTCGAAGCGAGCCAGAAAAGATTCGGCCGAGTCGAAACAGCGGACGCGGTAGTCCTTGCCTTCCAACAGCCATTGCAACGAGTCGCGCACGGCTTCATCGTCGTCAACCACATACACAGTGCCTTTTTTCGGGATCAAGCTCATGGTTCTTCGGCAAGTAAATCGGTGGGAAAAGGAAGACCTGTGTCGGCCTCGTCGCTGTTGTCGATCGGAAGGGTGAACGTGAAACGACACCCCGTGACCGTCTGGCCATTGTAGATGTTCTCTGCCTTGATCCGGCCGTGGTGCGACTCGATGATCGATCGGCACAGGCTCAGGCCGATGCCCAGGCCCTCGGCCTTGGTGGAATGGAAGGCTTCAAACAGGCGGGCGAGCATGTCCTCGCGCATGCCCGGGCCGCCGTCGCTGACCGAGAACTCGATCACCTCGCCCTGATCCTCGAAGAAGCGCTGCTGCACGCGCAGGTCGATGTGGCGGCGCGATTGCGGCGTTTGCGCGGAGTCGATGGCTTCGGCGGCGTTCTTGAGCAGGTTGAGCAGCACCTGTTCGATCAGGATGGGGTCGGCCATGATCGTGGGCAGGCGGCTGGCGATCGTCGAATTGAGGGTGACGCGACGACGCTTCATCTCGAACACGGCCAGTTCCAGCACGGCATCGGTGATGTCTCGCACGCGGGCCGGCTGGCGTTGCGGCTCGCTGCGCTTCACGAACTGGCGGATGCGGTGGATGATCTGGCCGGCGCGCTGGGCTTGGCGCGAAGTCTTTTCCAGAGCGCCCACCAGCTGCTCGTTGTCGATGTTGCCGGACTGCACGCGGCTGATCATGCCGCTGCAGTAATTGGAGATGGCGGCCAGCGGCTGGTTCAGCTCGTGTGCCACGGTCGAGGCCATCTCGCCCATGGTGATGAGGCGGCTGGTGAACTGCGACTTCTCGGCCTGGCGGGCCGCGGCGTCCTCGGCCTGCTTGCGCGCGGTGATGTCGGTGGCGATCAGCATCTGGGCCAGGTTGCCGTCGGTCCATTGCACGTAGCGGGCGCGCACGTCGAACCACTTTTGCACGTTGTCCATGTAGACCTCGTGCGTGTCGCTGCCGGCATCGGTGAGGTTGTGGGTGGGCAGACCACCGAAGTGGTCCACCGATTCGTCCCCGTCGATGACCTCGTCAGGCATGACCTGGCCGCCGGTGAGCTGGACGTGGGCCTCGGGGTTGCCGCCAAACCAGAGGCGGTAGGAGCGGTTGGCGAACAGCATCTCGCCCCGCTGCACCGACATCACGGACACGGCGGCATCCAGCCCTTCCAGCACGGTGGTGAAGCGCTCGTGGGCGGCGGTGAGCTGGTCGCGCACGCGCTTGGCTTCTGTGATGTTGGTGACCGAGGTCATCCAGCCGGTCTGGTTGCCCTCGGCGTCGATCAGGGGTGAGACGTACATGCGCGCGTCGAACTGGCTGCCGTCTCGGCGTTCCATGTTGAGCTCGACGCCGCCCATGGGACTGCGGCCCATCAGCTCCTGCTGGAACATGCGGTGGAACTCGTCGAGGCGGTCGCGCGGCCAGTAGGGGTAGGGCGGGCGGGCTCCGATCAGCTCTTGCTCTGAAAAGCCTGTCATCGCGCAGAAGGCCGGGTTGACGTAGGTGATCTTGCCTTCAAGGTCGATGGTGCGCATGCCGGTCAGCATGGAGTTTTCCATCGCGCGGCGGAAATTGGTCTCCTGCACGAGGGCTTTCTGGATGTCGGCACGACGGCGCATGTGGCGCAGTGTCCCGACCAAGGTCCAGACGGTGAGCAGCGACAGGGCGACCACCATCCAGAACAGCGTGCTGCCGACCAGGCTGGAGGAGGTCTTGAAGCCCATGCCGCGCAGCAGCAGGCCATTGCCAATGGGTGTGACGACGACGTCGTGGACGAAGCTGGGCTTGGCCGAGCGAGAGGTGACCGCCCCGACCGAGCTGGTGAGCAGGTCGCCATCGGCGCGCACCAGGCTCATGGCGTGACGCTGCAGGATCTCCTGCGGCACCTGGTGGCGCATGAGGGCCTCAAGGGAGTATTCGGCGACGATGGCGCCCGCGTAACCCTGGCGATCCATCATGGGCAGGTGCAGCTGGATGACCTTGCTGCCGGAGCTGTTGAGGAAGGGATGGGAGTAAGCGGGTTGGTTGCGCTCCCGCGCCTGCGCGAGAGCCTGACGGGGCGCGGGGCTTGCATCCAGGGGGGTGTAGAGGTCGGACTGGTTCTCCAGCGGGTCGCGGTCCACCGACTGGCCGGCCTCCAGTGACAGGGTCAGCGTGGTGCGCGCGGCCTTGACCTTGCCGTCCGCATGCAGCCACGACACGCTCAGTATTTCGGGGCGGGGCCGCACGAAGTCGCTGGCCTGCAGCATGAACTGCTCGACCGAGATGGCCTTGAAATTGACGTCGCGCGCGAGGCGCTGCAGGTGCTCCTGGTTTTCGATCAGGCGCAGGCGCAGTTGTTGCTGAACGACCTCGGTGTCGCGTTTGACCGACTCCTGCTCGCGCTCCAGTTCTTCGTTGCGCAGGTACCAGAAGGCCGCAATGATCACCACCAGAAAGAGCAGCACCGACACCAGCGGGCCCAGCGTCGCATAGCGGTCTTGCTGACTGGGGGTTTGCTTGCGCCACCAGCGCCAGAACAGGCGATTGGGCGTGTCGGCCTTCGTTGGGCTGGTTGGTGAGGTCGGGACGTGATGAGGTGACGGAAATGCCATGGTGTGGATTATCTGTCGACCTGGCCCACCCAAAGGGAAGGCAGTTATCGCTTATATTTTCGCAAGTTTCGCAATGCCACCCTGTTGCGCAAACGATTCGTAGTGTCGGGGCTTTGCCGTTTACCCACGGACCGAAGCCCTGGTGACCACCCTTAAATGGATGGTCGCCGCTATCAACAATCTGGAGACTCAACCCATGTCTGCTCAAGATCCCATGGCGTCCGCCCCTCAGGACCAGGATCCCCAAGAAACCCGTGAGTGGCTGGACGCCCTGTCCGCCGTCATCGACACCGAGGGCCGCGATCGCGCCCACCACCTCCTTGAAAACGTGCTCGACCATGCCCGCCAGGCAGGGATCGACATGCCTTTCTCGGCCAACACGGCGTATGTCAACACCATTCCGGTGGAAGACGAAGCCCGCTGTCCTGGCAATATCGAGATTGAGGAGCGCCTGCGCTCTTACATGCGCTGGAACGCGATGGCGATGGTGGTCAAAGCCAACCGCCATAACCCCGAAGACGGTGGGGATCTGGGTGGTCACATCGGCTCTTTCGCCTCCTTGGCCAGCCTGTTTGGCGCCGGTTTCAATCATTTCTGGCATGCGGAAAATGAATACCACGGCGGCGACTGCATTTATTTCCAGGGCCACGTCTCGCCCGGTGTGTACGCCCGCGCCTTCCTGGAAGGTCGCCTGACCGAAGAGCAGTTGCTGAATTTCCGCCAGGAAGTGGACGGCAAGGGCTTGTCGAGCTATCCGCACCCCAAGCTGATGCCGTCGTTCTGGCAGTTCCCGACGGTGTCGATGGGCCTGGGCCCCTTGATGGCGATCTACCAGGCGCGTTTCCTGAAGTACCTGCACGCCCGTGGTCTGGCCGACACCAGCAAGCGCAAGGTGTGGGTGTTCTGCGGTGACGGCGAGATGGACGAGCCCGAATCGCTCGGCGCCATTGGTCTGGCTGCGCGCGAAAAGCTCGACAACCTGATCTTCGTGGTGAACTGCAACCTGCAGCGCCTGGACGGCCCGGTGCGTGGCAACGGCAAGATCGTGCAGGAGCTGGAAAGCGAGTTCCGCGGCTCCGGCTGGAATGTGATCAAGCTGCTGTGGGGCAGTGACTGGGATGCGCTGCTGGCCAAGGACAAGGATGGCCTCATGCGCAAGATCATGATGGAGATCCTGGACGGTGACTACCAGGCCATGAAGGCCAACGATGGCGCCTTTGTCCGCAAGAACTTCTTCGAGCGTGATCCGCGTGTGGCGGCCCTGGTGGCCGACATGACCGACGAGCAGATTTTCGCGCTGCGCCGTGGTGGCCACGATCCGCAGAAGGTGTACGCCGCTTTCCACCGCGCTGTGAACCACCAGGGTCAACCGACCGTGTTGCTGGTCAAGACGGTCAAGGGCTATGGCATGGGCAAGGCCGGTGAGGGCAAGAACACCGTTCACCAGACCAAGAAGCTGACGGACGAGGACATCCGCCACTTCCGCGACCGCTTCAACCTGCCGATTCCGGACAGTGAGCTGCCGAAGATCCCGTTCTTCAAGCCTTCGGAAGATTCGCCGGAGATGAAGTACCTGCACGAGCGTCGCAAGGCACTGGGTGGCTACCTGCCGCACCGCCGTGTGAAAGCCGACGAGCAGTTCACCATTCCGCCACTGGAGACCTTCAAGGCAGTGATGGAGCCGACGGCCGAAGGCCGCGAGATTTCCACCACCCAGGCTTATGTGCGTTTCCTGACACAGTTGCTGCGTGACCAGGCGCTGGGCCCCCGCGTGGTGCCCATCCTGGTGGACGAGGCACGCACCTTCGGCATGGAAGGCCTGTTCCGTCAGGTCGGCATCTACAACCCCGCTGGTCAGCAGTACACCCCGGTCGACAAGGACCAGGTGATGTACTACCGCGAGGACAAGGCCGGTCAGATCCTGCAAGAAGGCATCAACGAAGCCGGCGGCATGTCGAGCTGGATTGCGGCCGCGACGAGCTACAGCACGAGCAACCGGATCATGATCCCGTTCTACGTGTACTACTCGATGTTCGGCTTCCAGCGCATCGGTGACCTGGCCTGGGCGGCAGGTGACATGCAGGCGCGCGGCTTCCTGCTGGGCGGCACCTCGGGCCGGACCACGCTGAACGGCGAAGGTCTGCAGCACGAAGACGGCCACAGCCACATCCTGGCGGGCACCATCCCGAACTGCGTGTCGTACGACCCGTCGTTCGCGCATGAAGTGGGCGTGATCCTGCACCATGGCCTCAAGCGCATGGTCGAGAACCAGGAGAACGTGTTCTTCTACCTGACGCTGCTCAACGAGAACTACGCGATGCCGGGCCTCAAGCAGGGCACGGAAGAGCAGATCCTCAAGGGCATGTACCTGCTGCAGGAAGGCGACGCCGGCAAGACCTGCGTGAACCTGCTGGGTTCGGGCACGATCTTGCGCGAGTCGATCGCGGCCAAGGCGCTGCTGGAGTCCGACTGGGGTCTGTCGGCCAACGTGTGGAGCTGCCCGAGCTTCAACGAACTGGCCCGTGATGGCCAGGACGCCGAGCGCTACAACCTACTGCACCCGCTGGAAACGCCCAAGGCATCGTTCGTCGCGCAGCAACTGCAGCCGTTCGACGGCCCGGTGGTCGCTTCGACCGACTACATGAAGGCCTACGCCGAGCAGATCCGTCCCTTCATCCCGAAGGGCCGCAGCTACAAGGTGCTGGGCACGGACGGCTTCGGTCGCAGCGACTTCCGCAGCAAGTTGCGCGAGCACTTCGAAATCAATCGCCATTACATCGTGGTTGCCGCCCTCAAGGCGCTGGCCGACGATGGCAAGTTGCCGCTGGCCAAGGTGGCCGAGGCCATTCAGAAGTACGGGATCAAGGCCGACAAGGTCAATCCGCTGTACGCCTGAGGCTCTCAGACACCGAACCGAGGCCCCAGCCCTGCGCCACCGATGTGCGCGGGCGGGGGGCTGTCGAACCAACGTATGACGTCGTCCTGAATGGAGACACAAAATGGCATTGATTGAAGTGAAGGTCCCTGACATTGGGGACATTGATGAAGTGGCGATCATCGAGGTGCTGGTGAAAGCTGGTGATGCCGTGAAGGCCGAGCAGAGCTTGATCACGGTGGAGTCGGACAAGGCTTCGATGGAGATCCCGTCTTCCCACGCTGGCGTGGTGAAGGAATTGAAGGTCGCCTTGGGCGACAAGGTGAGCGAAGGCTCGGTGGTGCTGATGCTGGAGACGGCCGAAGGCGCTGCGGTGGCATCGGCGCCGGCTGCGGCGACCGCTGCCGTGGCGGCACCGGTTGCGGCACCTGCAGCGGCTGCACCCGCGGCCGTGGCCGCGCCTGTGGTGGCTACAGCATCCGCGTCTGGCCCGATCGAGGTCGTGGTGCCGGACATTGGCGACTTCGATGAAGTGGCCGTGATCGAGTTGCTGGTCAAGGTGGGCGACACCGTGACGGCCGAGCAAAGCCTGATCACCGTGGAGTCGGACAAGGCGTCGATGGAGATTCCGTCTTCGCACGCTGGCGTGGTCAAGAGCCTGCTGGTGAAGCTGGGCGACAAGGTGGCCAAGGGCACACCGATCGTGGTGCTGGAAGGCGCTGCTGGCGCGGTGGCTGCACCGGCTGCTGCCCCGACTGCTCCTGCGGCCAGTGCGCCTGTGGCAGCGGTAGCACCTGCTGCCTTGGCTGCGCCTGCTGTGGCCGCTTCGGCTGTGGCGACGCTGCCGGCCCACCAGCCAGGCACACCATCGGCCGCGCTGCCGCACGCATCCCCCAGCATCCGCAAGTTTGCGCGCGAGTTGGGTGTGCCGCTGGCCGAGGTCAAGGGCTCCGGCTTCAAGGGTCGTATCACCCAGTCTGACGTGCAGAGCTTTGTTCGCAACGTGATGACGGGTGGTTTGCAGACCTCGGCCCAACAAGCCAAGGCTCCGGCCGCCGCAGCATCGGAAGGCGCTTTCCCTGGGCTGCTGCCTTGGCCGAAGGTGGACTTTGCCAAGTTCGGCCCGATCGAGCGCAAGGACCTGTCGCGCATCAAGAAGATCTCGGGTGCCAACCTGCATCGCAACTGGGTGGTGATCCCGCACGTGACGAACCACGACGATGCGGACATCACCGAGCTGGAAGCCTTCCGTGTTCAGTTGAACAAGGAAAACGAGAAGTCGGGCGTGAAGGTCACGATGTTGGCTTTCATGATCAAGGCGGCCGTGGCGGCTTTGAAGAAGTTCCCCGAGTTCAATGCCTCGCTGGACGGCGATCAACTGGTGCTGAAGAACTACTTCCACATCGGCTTTGCGGCGGACACGCCCAATGGCCTGGTGGTCCCGGTGATCAAGGATGCCGACAAGAAGGGCATCTTCCAGATCAGCCAGGAAATGTCGGAGCTGGCCAAGAAGGCCCGCGACGGCAAGCTGGGTCCGGCCGACATGACCGGTGGCTGCTTCTCGATCTCGTCGCTGGGCGGCATCGGCGGCAAGTACTTCACACCCATCATCAATGCGCCTGAAGTGGCCATTATGGGCGTGTGCAAGAGCACCATCGAGCCGAAGTGGGATGGCAAGGCCTTCCAGCCGCGCCTGATGTTGCCGCTGTCGCTGTCGTGGGACCACCGCGTCATCGACGGCGCATCGGCCGCCCGCTTCAATGTGTACTTTGCGTCGCTGCTGGCGGATTTCCGCCGCATCGTGCTGTGATCGGGAGAACGACATGGCATTGATTGACGTACAAGTTCCCGACATCGGCGACTTCAAGGACGTGGCCATCATCGAGCTGCTGGTCAAACCCGGCGACACGGTGAAGGCCGAGCAGAGCCTGATCACGGTCGAGTCTGACAAAGCCTCGATGGAGATCCCTTCGTCGCACGCCGGTGTGGTGAAGGAGCTCAAGGTGGCCTTGGGTGACAAGATCAACCAGGGCACGCTGATCCTGACGCTGGACAGCGCCGAGGCAGGGGCCGCTGCTGCGCCGGTGGCGGCTCCTGTGGTGGCGCCGGCCGCTCAGGCCACACCTGCTGCGCCTGTGGTGGTGGCACCTGCACCGGCCGGCAGCTACGGCGGTCCGGTGGACGTGGAATGCGATGTGGTCGTGCTGGGCGGTGGCCCGGGCGGCTACTCGGCCGCGTTCCGTTCGGCCGACTTGGGCCTGAACACCGTGATCGTCGAGCGCTACGCGACCCTGGGCGGCGTGTGCCTGAACGTGGGTTGCATCCCATCGAAGGCGCTGCTGCACGTGGCCGCTGTGATGGACGAGGTCCGCCACCTGGCCGATGCCGGCGTGGAGTTCGCCGAGCCCAGCGTGAACATCGACAAGCTGCGTGGCCACAAGGAAAAGGTCATCGGCAAGCTGACCGGCGGCCTGGCGGCCATGGCCAAGATGCGCAAGGTCACGACCGTGCGCGGCTATGGCGTCTTCCTCGACCCGTATCACCTCAAGGTCGAAGAGACCACGGGTGCGGGCCAGGAGAAGACCGGTGCGGCCAAGGTGGTGCGTTTCAAGCGCGCCATCATCGCGGCGGGTTCGCAGGCGGTGCGTCTGCCGTTCTTCCCGCAAGACGAGCGCATCGTGGACTCGACCGGTGCGCTCGCGCTTCAGGGCGTGCCCAAGAAGATGCTGATTGTGGGCGGCGGCATCATCGGCCTGGAAATGGGCACGGTGTATTCCACGCTGGGTGCGCGTCTGGACGTGGTCGAGATGATGGACGGCCTGATGCAGGGCGCTGACCGGGATCTGGTCAAGGTCTGGCAGAAGATGAACGCGCCGCGCTTTGACAACATCATGTTGAAGACCAAGACGGTGGGGGCCGAGGCCACGCCCGAAGGCATCAAGGTGAAGTTCGAGGCGGCCGATGGCACGCTGAGCGAGCAGACCTATGACCTGGTGCTGCAAGCGGTGGGTCGCACGCCCAACGGCAAGAAGATCGACGCGGACAAGGCCGGTGTGGCCGTGTCCGACCGTGGCTTCATTCCGGTGGACGTTCAGATGCGCACCAACGTGCCGCACATTTTCGCCATTGGCGACCTGGTGGGGCAGCCCATGCTGGCTCACAAGGCGGTGCACGAGGCGCATGTGGCCGCCGAAGTGGTGGCGGGTGAACTGCTGGGCGATGAGAAGCTGGCCAAGGCCCAGTTCGACGCCCGTGTGATCCCGAGCGTGGCCTACACCGATCCGGAAGTGGCGTGGGTGGGTTTGACCGAGGATCAGGCCAAGGCCCAGGGCATCAAGGTCAAGAAGGGGCTGTTCCCGTGGTCGGCTTCGGGCCGCGCCATTGCGAACGGTCGCGACGAAGGCTTCACCAAGCTGCTGTTCGATGACAGCCCCGAGGCCAACGGCCATGGTCGCATCCTGGGGGGCGGCATCGTCGGCACCCATGCGGGCGACATGATCGGTGAAATCGCGCTGGCCATCGAGATGGGGGCCGACGAGGTCGACATCGGCAAGACGATCCACCCGCACCCGACCTTGGGTGAAAGCATTGGCCTGTGTGCCGAAGCAGCCCACGGCAGTTGCACCGACTTGCCGCCGGCCCGCAAGCGCTGATGCGCTGACACTGACGCGCCCGCGTCAGTGAAAGTCCCGGCTGTGGGTGCTCAGGCGCCCCAGCAGGGGCGTCAGGTCGCGAAGGCGATGTGCCACCAAGTGGCGTACTTCGCCTTCGCGCTGCCACACCCCATAGACCGCCAGCAGCCGCGAGTGCACCAACTCGCGCCGCTGGCGTTCTTTCAGGGCCGGCCACACGATCACGTTGACGGTGCCGGTTTCATCTTCCAGCGTCACGAAGACCACGCCCGAGGCGGTGCCCGGTTGTTGCCGCACGGTGACGATGCCGCAGGCGCGCGCCAGTCTCCCGTTCGGAAAATCATGCAACTCGGCGGCACTGAGCAGGCGCTGGGCACTCAACTGTGGGCGGAGTAAAGCCAAAGGGTGTCGGCGCAGCGTCAGGCCCTGCGAGGCGTAGTCGAACACGATCTCTTCGCCTTCGGGGGCGGCAGGCAGTGCCAATGGGGCTTCGGCCACCGGGGCCTCGAGCAACAGCGGAGGCGCACGGTGCAGGGCCGAAGCCTCCCAGACTTGCTGGCGGCGGTGGCCGGAGAGGCTCATCAACGCATCGCCAGCGGCCAGGGCGCGCAAGGTTCGCTGATCGAGGTCGGCGCGGCGGGCCAGATCGTCCACGTCGGTGAAGGGCGCTTGTGCTCGTGCCGCCACGATGCGTTGCGCCACGTCGGGCGACAGCCCGGCGAGCAAGCACAAGCCGAGTCGAACCGCCGGCTCGCTGGGCGGAGTGCCCGGCTCCAGGCTGCAATCCCAGGTCGAACACTTCACATCGGGCGGACGCACCTCCACGCCATGTCGGCGGGCGTCCTGCACCAACTGGCTGGGTGAGTAAAACCCCAGCGGCTGCGCATTGAGCAGGCCGGCCAGGAAGGCTGCGGGTTCATGGCATTTGATCCAGGCGCTGGCGTACACCAGCAAGGCAAAGCTGGCCGCGTGCGACTCGGGGAAGCCGTAGGAGCCAAAGCCTTCGATCTGCTGGCAGATCTGCTCGGCAAACTCGGGGCTGTACTGGTTGGCGCGCATGCCGGCCTTGATGCGCTCCTTGAACTTGTGCACATCGCCCTTGCGTCGCCAGGCGGCCATGGAGCGCCTCAGGTCATCGGCTTCGCCCGCGGTGAAGCCCGCCGCGATCATCGCGATCTGCATGACCTGTTCCTGAAAAATCGGCACACCCAGGGTGCGTTTCAAGGCCGCTTGCAGGCCGCGCGGGTAGTCGATGGGCTCCAGCCCTTGACGCCGCCGCAGATAGGGGTGGACCATGCCGCCCTGGATCGGTCCCGGGCGCACCAGGGCCACTTCCACCACAAGGTCGTAAAACTGGCGGGGTTTGAGGCGCGGCAGCATGCTCATCTGCGCCCGGCTTTCGATCTGGAAGACGCCGATGGTGTCGGCCCGGCACATCATCTCGTAGCACGCGGGGTCTTCACGAGGGATGTCGGGCAGGTCAAAGGGCTGGCCCCGCCATTGACCGATGAAGTCCATGGCCTTGCGCAGCGCGGTGAGCATCCCCAGCGCCAGGACGTCCACCTTGAGCAGGCCCAGCGCGTCCAGGTCATCCTTGTCCCACTGGATGACGCTGCGGTCGGGCATGTTGGCGTTTTCGATCGGCACCATGCGGCACAGCGCCCCGCGTGAGAGCACGAAGCCCCCGGTGTGCTGGCTCAGGTGGCGTGGAAAACCCACCAGGGTGCGCGTGAGTTCCAGCCACTGCTGCACGCGGCGTGTGCTGGGGTCCAGTCCGACCTCTTGCAGGCGTTCGGCCAGGGCGGCGTGGCTGTCCCACCATTGCAGGTTGCCGCTGGTGCGCTCAATCTCGTCCAGGCTGAAGCCGAGGGCCTTGCCCACGTCGCGCAGGGCGCTGCGCGTGCGGTAGGTGATGACGGTGGCGGTGAGCGCGGCCCGGTCGCGCCCATAGCGGCGGTAAAGATACTGGATGACCTCTTCGCGGCGCTCGTGCTCGAAGTCCACGTCGATGTCTGGCGGCTCGTTGCGCTCGCGTGAGATGAAGCGCTCGAACAGCAAGGTGCTCTGCTCGGGGTCGACCTCGGTGATGCCCAGGGCGTAGCACACCACCGAATTGGCCGCGCTGCCTCGGCCCTGGCAGAGGATGTGGCGCGAGCGGGCAAAGCACACGATGTCGTACACCGTCAGGAAGTACTTTTCATAGCCGAGTTCTGTGATCAAGGCCAGCTCGGCGTCCAACTGGGCACGTACCCGAGGCGGCACGCCCTGGGGATAGCGCCTGTTCAAGCCAGCTTCACTGCTTTGACGCAGGTAACTGCCGGGCGTTTCCCCCTCGGGCACGACTTCGTCCGGGTATTCGTAGCGCAGTTCGTCCAGGCTGAAGGCACAGCGTGCGGCCACGTCCTGTGTCGCTTGCAGCAGGTCGGCGGGATAGCGCTGGGCGAGTCGCAGTCGGCTGCGCAGGTGGCGTTCGGCGTGGCGCTCCAGTTGCAGGCCGCAGTCGCTCAGCGGACGCCCCAGGCGGGTGGCGGTGAGCACATCCTGCAAGGGCTTGCGAGAGCGCAGGTGCATGTGCACGTCGCCCGTGGCCACCAGGGGTACTTGCTCGGCCTCGCCAATGCCACGCAGCGTGCGCAACCACACGGCATCGTCCAGATGGTGGTGGAGCGCCACGCCCAGCCAGCATCGGTCGGCAAAAAGGCGGCGCAACCAGCGTGCCTGCTCGGCCACGACTTCGGGGGCGCTGTGTCGTTGTGGGATCAGCAGCACCAGACAGTCGCCCCAGGCCGAAGGCCGGATGTCCTCACGGGACAAAGGGGCGAGGCCTTTGCCTTGGCCGGCGCGACGCAGTCGGGTGATGAACTCGCAGAGCAGGCCGTAGCCAATGCGATGGCAGGCCAGCACCACCAGTTTGAAAGGCGTTGCGTCCGCCACGTCGAACTCGCTGCCCAGCAGCAACTGGAAGGTGTCGGCCCCGGGCACGCAGGCCTCCCGTGCCTTGCGCAAGGCCAGATGGGCGCGCACCACGCCGGCCAGACTGGCCTCGTCGGTCAAGGCCAGGCCGCGATAGCCCAGGGCCAGGGCCCGTTCGATCAGTTCTTCCGGGTGCGAGCCACCGCGCAAGAAGGAGTAGTTCGAGACCGCATGCAACTCGACGTAGTCAGGCAGGGGTGTCGCGCGAAGGAGGGCGCGGTTCATGGCAGGCCTCACCATACGTCAGGCAAACAGGCCATGTAGAAACCACGCCGGGGTGGATGTGTTGCCGGTGTGTCTGGCACGGAACACCCACAGCAGACCGGCACCTGGGCTGCTGGCCAGGTAATAGTCGCGTGCGCAGGCACCGTCTGGCAAGGCAGCATCCCACCAGCCGGCTTCGACCCGGTGAGGGCCGGCCAGCCAGTGCAGTCGCCCTTGGTAGTGCGGGTGCTCGCGCAGCCCCTGGGCATCGGCCACCATGGTCAAGGGCAAAGGAGGCTCCAGCATCCAACTGGGCTGAGGCCAGGGAGACAGGGCTTGGTGCTGGGCGACGGACGGGGCCTGTGCGCCCGGTGAGGGTGGTAAGGCCGCTTGCCAACGCTGGGCATGTTCCAGCCGGTGGTCGGCGTGGAGTTGCCCCGTCTGCACACGTTCGGCCCCCAGGCGGGCGCCCAGGCGATCGAGCAGTGCCCACAGGGTCTCGCGCTGGGCCCGTTGTGCGGCCGGGGTGAGCAGGCTGCCGGGCTGGGCGGTGAGTTGCTCGCCACCTTGCTCGGGGAACAGGCTGTGGCTGTGCGTCACCAGCGGGGCGATCTGCTCGGCCCGCAGGCTGAGCTCTTCCACCGGGGCGTCCAGGCGGAGGTGTTGCAGGTGCTCGCTGAGCAATGATGCGAGCCGTTGCACATCGCGCGACGGACTGGACAAGCGCACGGTGTGTTGCCCTGAATGGGCTTGATGCCGCTGCTGGCCGTGGTGCCAGCGCAGGGTGAACGACTCGACCCCTGCGTGCTGCCCCGCCAGCCAGGCGCACAGCCGATGCAGCAACACGCGCGCACCATGCAGCAAGGCCATCGCCGATTCCACCCGACCGGGCAACTCCAGCCGCTCGTTGAACACCTCGGGCAGCGTCAACCAGGACAAGGGCAGGGGGCTGAGCCCATAAGCCTGGTCCAGCGCCCGCAGCGTGGCCGCATCGAAACGCCGGCTGACCCCGCCACGGGGCAGCGCCCGGATATCGCCCAGCGTGCGACACCCCAGGCGCGCCAGGGTGCTGGCGTGGGGGCGCAGCGCGCTCAAGGTGTCGAAGGGCAGGGCGTCCAGCGTCTGCGCCACCGCATCAGGGACGGTGTTCTCCGCAGGTGCCTGGCCCGTGTTCAGGCGATGCCGCGCCAGGCACAGCGCAGCCAAAGCATGGGGCGCAAACGCCCAGGCTGCCGCGCCTTGTCGTTGAGCCCCATCGGTCAAACGAGTGCGTAAGGTGCGCGCGCCTCCAAACAGACGCTCGGACGCGCGGTATTCCAGCACCACCGCCTCTTCCAGTTGCGCCACGCGGGGGGTGAACTGCAAGGCCCACCAACCCAGGTGCTGTGCGCCCAGCATGGGGGCAGGTGGTGAGGCGCTGTCCTGCGCGTCATGCCGAGAGGCGGGCAACAAGGCCATCCAGTGCTGCATGAGATCTCTGTGTCAACGTGGACGCTTCGCCACGGCGGTTGGGCTGGGTGGCCGGGAGGGCGGCGGGCATGTCTGCCGCCAGGGGCCGCGCCGAGGGGATGGCCCCTATTGGCACGGACCACAATTCGGCCAAGCCGCGGGGCCAATGCGACAACACAATCGGCTCCGCCAACAAAGGCCCACGGCGTTTGATCACATGCACCTCCAGGGGATGGGGGCAGGGCCCCAAGGACAGATGCAGGCGCAAGGGCGCGGCCGACGACTCCTGGGCCGCACGCACCGGGCGGAAGGCAAAAAACAAACCGGGGTGCTGAGCCGCACAAGCCTGCAAGCGCCGGATCTGCTCCGGCCGGGCCTGCGGCAACCAACTCAGCACCGCCGTCACACACTGCGCTTTCAAGGCCTGCTCGGTGGCCCACAGACGCTCCGCAGGGGCATCGGCGTAGATGCGGATCACCCGCTCAGGCTGGATGCCCTCACGCGCCAAACCTGGCAGATAAGGCAAACGTGGCGCCCCAATCAACAACACCGATCCGCCTTGCGCCGTCAGGCGTGCCAGGGCCGGGGTCAGCAGGCGCCACTCTCCCAGGCCGGCCTGCGCCTGCAGGATCTCCGTGAGGCTGTGACAGGGCCAGCCTTCATCAGGCAAAACCGCATCCAGGGCCGCATGTCCGCTGCTCAACACCGACGCCTGGTGGTGCCCCATGACTTCGCCGCGCCACACCAGGGCCGCCAGATGCGGCGGTAGCGCCGCAGGCGTGAGGGCGCTGCGGTCGGCATGAACCAGGGATTTCAGGGCAGACATGATGCGACACTGTGTATTTGTACAGTATCTTACTGTGCGCTGCAGCCCACGTCCAGAGACCGACCGTCACAAATGGAAACGGCAGCTCACATGGCTGCCGTTCTTCCAAAATGCGCTCAGTGGATCAGAACGCCGGTTTGCCCGACTCCAAGCCCGCCGACTTGAGCATCTCCAGCGTCACCACGTCCAGTGCCTGTTCGTGCGTGGCCTCCAGGGACACGGGTGGGGCCACGCCCGCCTCCCAGGCCTCTCGCCAGCGGTGCGCGCACAGACACCAGCGGTCACCGGCCTTCAAGCCCGGAAAGCGCCACTCCGGTCGTGGGGTGACCAGGTCATTGCCCCGGCTGCGCGAAAAGTCCAGAAACGCCTGCGTCATGCGGGCACACACCACGTGCAGGCCGGCATCATCGCCTCGCGTGCGGCAGCACCCATCCCGGAAGTAGCCGGTCACCGGGTCATACGAGCAGGCCCGTAGGGGCCCGCCCAGCACATTGCGACCAGGGGTCAACGCCACGCTCATCAGTTGCTCCTGCGCATCCGATCCGGATCAGGCCTGCCCGGGCTTCTTCAGCAAGGTCATGGCCGTGCCAATCAAGGCCGACACCTCGCTCATATTGCCCGGCACGATCATCGTGTTGTTCTTCTGGGCCAACTGCCCATAGGCTTCCACCGCCTTCTCGGCGACCTTCAAATTCACGGCGTCCTGGCCGCCCGGTTGGCGGATGGCGGCGGCAATCTTGGCAATCGCATCGGCCGTGGCGTCGGCCACCGCGGTGATGGCCGCAGCTTCACCCTGGGCCTTGTTGATCTCGGCCTGCTTTTCACCCTCGGAGCGGGCAATGAAGGCCTCGCGCTCACCCGTCGCGATGTTGATCTGCTCTTGGCGACGGCCTTCCGACGCCGCAATCAGCGCGCGCTTCTCACGCTCGGCCGTGATCTGCGCCTGCATCGCGCGCAGGATCTCTGTCGGAGGGGTCAGATCCTTGATTTCGTAGCGCAGCACCTTCACGCCCCAGTTCAGCGCCGCTTCGTCCAGCGCATTGACCACGGCTGCGTTGATCAGATCGCGTTCCTCGAAGGTTCGGTCCAGCTCCATCTTGCCCACCACCGAACGCAAGGTGGTTTGCGCCAACTGCGTGATCGCGACGATGTAGTTCGACGAGCCATAGCTCGCCCGCATCGCATCGGTCACCTGGAAGTACAGGATGCCGTCCACCTGCAGCTGCGTGTTGTCCTTGGTGATACAGACCTGGCTGGGCACATCCAGCGGCACTTCCTTGAGCGAGTGCTTGTAGGCCACCCGGTCAATGAAAGGCAGGACCACGTTCAGTCCGGCGGTCAGCGTGCCGTGGTACTTGCCCAGGCGTTCCAGCACCCAGGCGCTTTGCTGTGGCACGACCTTGACGGACTGCACCACGAACACCACGGCGATGATGAGAAAGAGGATGGCGATTTCCATGTTGTCAGACCTTTTCAAGTAGAAGGAGATTGCCCTGCATGGCGCAGATGCGATAGGCGCCCGGTTCGGGCAAGGTGCCCGAAGGCTGCTTCAAACGGGCGCGCCAGGGGGCGCCACGGTAAGACACCTGGGTTGTGCCATCGGCTTCCCAGGCGCCAACCTGCACCACCTGGCCCAAGTCCAGTTCCAGGTCCGGGGCTGACTGGGCGCCCAAAGGGTGGTCGCCCTGGCGCTGCTGGCGGTGACGTTTCCAGGCATACCAGCCCCCGGCGGTCAGGGCCGCCACCACGGCAGCGGCAGTCAACTGCAGCTCGGTGTCCAGTCCGGCGTGTGCGGCCAAGGCGCCTGCCGCAGCCCCCAGCGCAATCATCAGCAGGTAGAACGTGCCGGTTGCCAATTCGGCCACCACCAGCACGCCTGCCATCAGCCACCACTGCGTACTTTCGTCCACAAA
Organism: Aquabacterium sp.; assembly: GCF_034003525.1. GTDB lineage: Bacteria > Pseudomonadota > Gammaproteobacteria > Burkholderiales > Burkholderiaceae_C > Aquabacterium. The sequence goes on along the minus strand of NZ_JAVEYN010000001.1, from coordinate 155,936 downwards.
ACACTCCTTCAATTCTTGTTCTGTCCTCTGCATCCAGGCAGAGGCCGACCAAATTCATCATATCGCGCGCACAGGGTAGGCAGATGACATGCAAGACGCCTACACTTCGCATTTTTCTGCACTTCTTGTTGGTGGGTGGCCCATGCTGCGATTTCACTTTCCCATCGTCATCATTGACGAGGACTTCCGCTCCGAGAACACCTCGGGCCTGGGCATCCGCGCGTTGGCCGATGCCATCACGAAAGAGGGATTTGAAGTCCTGGGCGTGACCGGCTACGGCGATCTTTCGCAGTTCGCCCAGCAGCAAAGCCGCGCCAGCGCCTTCATCCTGTCCATCGACGACGAAGAGTTCACCCAAGGTCCTGATCTGGACCCGGCCGTGCTGAACCTGCGCAAGTTCATTGAAGAAATCCGCTTCAAGAACAACGACATCCCCATCTACCTGTACGGCGAGACGCGCACCTCCGAGCACATCCCCAACGACATCCTGCGCGAGCTGCACGGCTTCATCCACATGTTCGAGGACACGCCCGAGTTCGTGGCGCGTCACATCATCCGTGAAGCCAAGAGCTACCTCGACGGTCTGGCCCCCCCGTTCTTCAAGGCACTGATGGACTACGCCCAGGACGGCTCCTACTCCTGGCACTGCCCTGGGCACTCCGGTGGCGTCGCCTTCCTCAAGAGCCCCGTGGGCCAGATGTTCCACCAGTTCTACGGTGAGAACATGCTGCGCGCCGACGTCTGCAACGCCGTGGAAGAACTCGGCCAGCTGCTCGACCACACCGGCCCGGTCTACGAGTCCGAGAAGAACGCCGCGCGCATCTTCAACGCCGACCACTGCTTCTTCGTCACCAACGGCACGTCCACTTCCAACAAGATGGTGTGGCACCACACTGTGGCCCCCGACGACATCGTCATCGTGGACCGAAACTGCCACAAGTCCATCCTGCACAGCATCATCATGACCGGGGCCATCCCCGTCTTCATGACGCCCACTCGCAACCACTTCGGCATCATCGGCCCCATCCCCAAGAGCGAGTTCGAGCCGGCGGCCATCCGCAAGAAGATCGCCAACAACCCGCTGCTCAAGGGTGTCGACCCCAAGACCGCCAAGCCGCGCATCATGACGCTGACCCAGAGCACCTACGACGGCGTGCTCTACAACACCGAAACCATCAAGGGCATGCTCGACGGCTGGGTTGACACCCTGCATTTCGACGAAGCCTGGCTGCCCCACGCCGCCTTCCACAAGTTCTATGGCGCCTACCACGCCATGGGCAAGAACCGCGCTCGCCCCAAAGAGGCCGTGGTCTACGCCACCCAGTCGATCCACAAGTTGCTGGCCGGCATCAGCCAGGCCTCGCAGGTGCTGGTGCAGGACTCGCAGCAGGTCAAGCTCGACCGCAACCTCTTCAACGAGGCCTACCTGATGCACACCTCCACCTCGCCGCAGTACGCCATCATCGCCTCGTGCGATGTGGCCGCGGCCATGATGGACCGCCCGGGCGGCACCGCCCTGGTGGAAGAAAGCATCAAGGAAGCGCTGGACTTTCGCCGTGCCATGCGCAAGGTGGCCAAGGAATACGGCAAGGACTGGTGGTTCAAGGTCTGGGGCCCGGACAAGATCACGGCCGACGACATCGGCAAGCCCTCTGACTGGGTGCTCAAGGCCAACGAGAAGTGGCACGGCTTCGGCAACTTGGCCGATGGCTTCAACATGCTCGACCCCATCAAGTCGACCATCATCACCCCGGGCCTGGACGTGTCGGGCAAGTTCGCCAAGACCGGCATCCCGGCATCCATCGTCACCAAGTACCTGGCCGAGCACGGCGTGGTCGTTGAAAAGACGGGCCTCTACAGCTTCTTCATCATGTTCACCATCGGCATCACCAAGGGCCGCTGGAACACCATGCTGACCGCGCTGCAGCAGTTCAAGGACGACTACGACAAGAACCAGCCGCTGTGGCGTGTTGTGCCGGACTTCTGCAAGAAGTACCCGCGCTACGAGCGCATGGGCCTGCGCGACCTCTGCCAGAGCGTGCACGAAGCCTACGCCAGCGGCGACATCGCCCGCCTGACCACCGACGTGTACCTGTCGGGCCTGGAGCCGGCCATGAAGCCGTCGGACGCCTACGCCTGCATCGCCCGTCGCCAGACCGAGCGCGTGGACATCGACCAGTTGGAAGGCCGCATCACCACCGCGCTGCTGACCCCGTATCCTCCGGGCATCCCGCTGTTGATCCCGGGCGAGCGCTTCAACAAGAAGATCGTCGACTTCCTGAAGTTCACCCGCGATTTCAACGACGCCTTCCCCGGCTTCGCCACCGATGTGCACGGCCTCGTCGCCGAGGACCTGCCGGGTGGCGGCAAGCGCTACTACGTGGACTGCGTCAAGAACGACGCCTGATCACTTGCGCAGGTTCAGACCACCCGCCTGACGGCCGGTGGTCGAGCCGAGCTGTACGTGCAGCACGTGGCGGCAGTACTGCTCACGCAAGGCCGTGATCTGCTCGGCCAGTGCCTCCGCCTCGGGGATGTCCGCCCGGTAGCGGTTCATCATCATGTCGCTCAGGTCCAGCAGCTTGGCGTTGCCGGTCTGGCTCCCCGAGGCCAGCAGAGAGCGGATGGCCTCTTCAGCTGACACCGATTTGGCATGGGTCAGCGCCTTTTCGGCCGTGTCGGTGATGGTTTGATAGGTCTGGGCGATCAGCCTGGCATGTTCTTCGGCCGCTTGCACCGTGATGGCCAGCATGTCGCTGGATGCCTTGGAAGTGCAGAAGCGCAGGGCGATGATGCGGATCCATTCGTCGGCTTCCGGCAGGGCCATGCCCATATCGTGCAAGCGGGCGAGCAGGCTCAAGACATTGCTGGCCGCCTCGAAATCGAAGTCGGGCCAGGTGAACTCACGCGACATGCCACCCAGGATCCGGGTTACCTCGTCCGGCCTCTGGTTCAGGGCCATGTCCATGGCCTCCACCAACAGTTTCATGCGCTGCAGGCGCGGCTCATAGGGGCGCTTCATCACCGCATGACCAAGGTCGTTCAGGCAGCGCAGCAAGCCCCTGGAGTCCCGCTCGGCCAGTCTGAGCATGGCCAGCATCACCAGGCTCTGGTGGTCGTACATCTTGGAACTCAGGCCCAGGCTGGTGGCTTTCTCCAGCACCCGGTTGGCCTCTTCGGTGTGCCCGAGATAGAACGCCAGCATGCCCGCCTTCTGAAGGCGACTGATCGAGGCCGGCGTCAGGGCCACGGCTTGCTTGTACGTTTCCAAGGCGCTTTCAAAGTCGCCAGACTGGAGCTGGGCACGCCCCATCACATCCCAGGCGTCGGCAAAGCCCGGGTTCTCCGACAGCAGACTCTCCAGCGTGTTGCGAGCAGGTTTGGGGTGGCCGCCGTCCAGTTGCGCCCGCGCGATCCCCAGCTTGGCCCAGGGCAGGGCCTTCGTCTCGCTGAGCGCCTCGAACAGCTTGCGGGCATCGTCATGTCGCTCCAGTCGCAGCAGCAACTCGCCCCCCAGGCGCGCGGCATAGACCCAGTACTCGCCCCGGTCGTGAAAGCGCTGCAGGCAGCGCTGCATGGCCAGTTCGTACTGCTCCTGCTCAATGGCCTCAAAAATGGGGCCAAGCACCACCTTGCGATGGCGCGCCAGATGCAGTCGCTCGGCCAGCGCGTTGGCTGTGTGAGGTTTGATCAGGTAGGAGTCCAGCGCCGATTCCGCCGCTTCGGCCACCTTCACGTACGAAGCCTCGGCCGTGACCATCACGAACACGGTCGACAGGGGCAGCAGCTGGGCCCGACGCATGTCGTCGAGCAGATCGGCGCCCGTCATGTCGCTGCCATCAAAGTGGTAGTCGCAGATGACCACATCGAAGGTGCGCGTCTCCAGGGCACGGCGGGCATCCGAGATCTTGGCTGCTTGCACGATGTTCTGCAGCCCCAGGTCGCTCAGCATGGAGCGCAGCAGGCTGCGTGACGCCTGATTGGTGTCGATGATCAGGGCCTGGCAGTGACGCAGATCACTGTCCGGCAGGTTGGGGCGCGCCTGGCCCAGTGTGAGGCTGATCGGATGTTTGCTCATGGCTCACGCGACGCAGAACGGACCCGATTTCAGCATGTTGACCTCAATGTGAACTGGAAATGATGTACAGCCTCACATTGTCATTTCCGAAAACACCAAATGAAAAGCGCCCCGGAGGGCGCTTGATGGTTCACGTGTGATGAAAGTCGCTTATTTGAAGATGTTCTTCACGCGATCCGTCCAACTCTTGGACGTGGGCGAGTGTTTCTCGCCGCCTTTGCGGAAGGACTCGTCCAGCTCCTTGAGCAGCTTGCGCTGGTGCTCGGTGAGCTTGACCGGCGTCTCGACCACGATGTGGCAGTACAGGTCGCCCGGATAGCTGGAGCGGATGCCCTTGATGCCCTTGCCACGCAGACGGAAGGTCTTGCCATGCTGCGTGCCTTCGGGGATGTCGATCTCGGCCTTGCCTCCCAGGGTCGGCACCTCGATGCTGCCACCCAGCGCCGCCGTGGTCAGCGGCACCGGCACGTTGCAGTGCAAGTCGTCCCCATCGCGCTCGAAAATGTCGTGCTGCTTGATGCGGATCTCGATGTACAGATCGCCAGGAGGGCCGCCATTGGTGCCTGGCTCGCCGTTGCCAGCCGAGCGAATGCGCATGCCCTCGTTGATGCCTGCCGGGATCTTGACTTCCAGCGTCTTGGTCTTCTTGACCTTGCCTTGGCCGTGGCACGAGGTGCAGGGCTCGGGGATGATCTTGCCGGTGCCCTGGCAGTGCGGGCAGCTTTGTTGCACGCTGAAGAAGCCCTGGCGCATGTGGACGGTGCCCGAGCCGTTACAGGTCGGGCAGGTCTTGGCGCTGGTGCCGGGCTTGGCGCCGCTGCCATGGCACACATCGCACTCATCCCATGAGGGGATGCGGATCTGTGTGTCCTTGCCGGCCGCCGCTTCTTCCAGCGTGATCTCCATGGCGTACGACAGGTCGCTGCCGCGGTAGACCTGTGGTCCACCGCCACGGCGCCCACCGCCCTGGCCGAAGATGTCGCCAAAGATGTCGCCAAAGGCGTCAGCGAAACCGCCGCCACCGAAACCGCCGCCCGGGCCGCCACCCATGTTCGGGTCCACACCGGCGTGGCCGTATTGATCGTAGGCCGCGCGCTTCTTGGGGTCGGAGAGCATCTCGTAGGCCTCTTTGACCTCCTTGAACTTCTCTTCGGCTTCCTTGGCCTTGTCACCCTGATTGCGGTCAGGGTGGTACTTCATGGCCAGCTTGCGGTAGGCCTTCTTGATGTCATCGTCAGAGGCGCCTTTGGCGACCCCGAGGATCTCGTAAAAATCGCGTTTTGCCATGATCTTGTCAGACTGAGCGAAGGGCTTCGCGGATCGGGCTAGATCCGACAAAGGCACAGGGCCTGAGCGCGGGGCTCACGCAACCTGTGCCTTGTCGGCGAGAAGTCAGACTGGATCAGTCTTTCTTGACTTCCTTGAACTCGGCATCGACCACGTTGTCGTCCGCGGGCTTGGCCTGTTCGGCGCCACCGGCAGCCTGGGCGCCTTCAGCACCCTGAGCAGCCTGCATGTCGGCGTACATCTTCTCGCCCAGCTTCTGCGAAGCGGTCATCAGCGCGGTGGTCTTGGCCTCAATGTCGTCTTTGTCGTCGCCCTTGATGGCTTCTTCAACGTCCTTGATCGCGGCTTCGATCTTGTCCTTTTCTTCGGCTTCCAGCTTGTCGCCGTATTCCGTCAGGGACTTGCGCACGCTGTGGACCATGCCGTCACCCTGGTTCTTGGCTTGCACCAGTTCCAGCTTCTTCTTGTCTTCGGCGGCGTTCAGCTCGGCGTCCTTTACCATCTTCTGGATTTCCTCCTCGGACAGACCCGAGTTGGCCTTGATGGTGATCTTGTTTTCCTTGCCGGTGCCCTTGTCCTTGGCGCTCACGTGCAGGATGCCGTTGGCGTCGATGTCGAAGCCGACTTCGATCTGGGGCACGCCACGTGGTGCGGGCGGGATGCCTTCGAGGTTGAACTCACCCAGCAGCTTGTTGCCAGCGGCCATTTCGCGCTCACCCTGGAAGACCTTGATGGTCACGGCCGGCTGGTTGTCGTCAGCAGTGGAGAAGGTCTGGGCAAACTTCGTCGGGATCGTCGTGTTCTTCGAGATCATCTTGGTCATGACGCCGCCCATGGTCTCAATGCCCAGAGACAGCGGGGTCACGTCCAGCAGCAGCACGTCGGTGCGGTCACCGGCCAGCACCTGACCTTGCACGGCAGCGCCCACGGCCACGGCTTCGTCAGGGTTCACGTCCTTGCGCGGCTCCTTGCCGAAGAACTCCTTGACCTTCTCCTGCACCTTGGGCATGCGGGTCATGCCGCCGACCAGGATCACGTCGTCGATGTCACCCACAGCCACGCCAGCATCCTTGATGGCGGTGCGGCAAGGGGCGATGGTGCGCTCGATCAGCTCGTCGACCAGGCTTTCCAGCTTGGCGCGGGTCAGCTTGACGTTCAGGTGTTTCGGGCCGGAGGCGTCAGCGGTGATGTAGGGCAGGTTGACGTCGGTCTGGGCCGAGTTCGACAGCTCGATCTTGGCCTTTTCAGCGGCTTCCTTCAGGCGCTGCAGGGCCAGCACGTCCTTGGTCAGGTCCACGCCGGAGTCCTTCTTGAACTCGGCAATGATGTAGTCGATGACGCGTTGGTCGAAGTCTTCGCCGCCCAGGAAGGTGTCGCCGTTGGTCGACAGCACTTCGAACTGCTTTTCGCCGTCCACGTCGGCGATTTCGATGATGGACACGTCGAACGTGCCGCCACCCAGGTCATACACAGCGATCTTGCGGTCGCCCTTGCCGGATTTGTCCAGGCCGAAGGCCAGGGCCGCGGCGGTGGGCTCGTTGATGATGCGCTTGACGTCCAGACCGGCGATGCGGCCAGCGTCCTTGGTGGCTTGACGCTGGGCGTCGTTGAAGTAGGCAGGCACCGTGATGACGGCCTCGGTGACTTCTTCACCCAGGTAGTCTTCGGCGGTCTTCTTCATCTTGCGCAGGATCTCAGCGGAGACCTGCTGGGGTGCCAGCTTCTTGCCGCGGATCTCCACCCAGGCGTCGCCGTTGTCGGCGGCCGTGATGGTGTAGGGCATCAGGTCGATGTCCTTTTGCACTTCCTTTTCCGTGAACTTGCGACCGATCAGGCGCTTGACGGCGTACACGGTGTTCTTGGGGTTGGTGACAGCCTGGCGCTTGGCCGAGGCACCCACCAGGATCTCGCCGTCTTCTTGGTAGGCGATGATGGAAGGGGTGGTGCGAGCGCCTTCGCTGTTCTCGATCACCTTGGTGGTGTTGCCTTCCATGATGGACACGCACGAGTTGGTGGTGCCCAGGTCGATGCCAATGATCTTGCCCATGTTGGTGTGCTCCTAGAGGATTTTGGTGTGGAGGCCGGTGGCTTCCGATTGTTTGTGTATCTGTGCGCGAACGCCGGGTTTTCAAGGGCTGGAATCAAAAAATCCAGCAATCTTGGGTGGCGGCGTTGCGATGCCGATTTACTTGGGGGCCGCCACGGTCACCAGAGCCGGGCGCAGAATGCGGTCGGCGATGACGTAGCCCTTTTGCAGCACGCCCACCACGGTGTTGGCTTCCTGGTCGGCCGGCACCATGCTGATGGCCTGGTGGCGATTCGGGTCGAACTTCTCGCCAGCGGCAGGGTTGATCTCCAGCACCTTGTTGCGCTCCAGCGCAGAGGTCAACTGGCGCAGGGTGATCTGCACGCCTTCCAGCACGGTCTCAATGGGGGTGTCGGGTTTGGCAGCGTGGGACGCCAGGGCTGCCTCCAGGCTGTCGCGCACGGGCAGCATGCTGTCGGCAAACGATTCCACCGCAAACTTGCGTGCCTTGGCGATCTCATCTTCGCTGCGGCGGCGGATGTTCTCGACCTCGGCCTTGGCGCGCAGGTAGGCGTCAGACACTTCGGCGTGCTTGGCCAGCAACTCCGTCATGTCCTGGGCCACCGACTCGTTGGGCAGGGCTTCGGTCTCGGGGGCGGGGCTGGCTGCCTGTTCAGGCGTGTTGCTCGTGTCGCTCATCTCTGATTCGGTGTGTTGATTGCGAAAACCCTCCCTATATCAGGGTGGGTGGGCAGGCTTCAAGGGCCTGCTTTGAAAATATTTGCGCCCTGGGGCAGGTCACTCGTCCACGCTGGCCGACCAGCGCTGCCAGTCCACCAGCTGGCGACGGTCGCGCTTGGTAGGGCGTCCCTGCTCGATGCTGTCGGCCGGTTCGGCCGCCAGGCGTCGCGTTTCGGCGTGCTGGGCGCGACGCAGGATACTGTCTGGTGTCTCTTCGTACAACTGCTGAGCCTGGGGGGCGGGGCCGCGCACGGTACTCAGAGCCTTCACCGTCACGGTGCGGGTCAGGGGACCTTGGCGAATGTCCACGCGGTCGCCGGCCTTGAGCTCGCGTGAGGCCTTGGCCACCTGCTCGTTGACCTGGATGCGGCCCTTGTCGATGTCGTCGGCAGCCAGGCCGCGGGTCTTGTAGAAGCGGGCGGCCCAGAGCCATTTGTCCAGGCGCAGGCGGTCGGTCAGTCCGGGCAGGGGGCGATCTTCGGTGGACATGGGTCAGTGTCGGTGTGCGCGAGACAGGAAACGGGCCGGATCCAGGGCGTCGCGCAGATCGCTCTCGATGGGGCAGGGGCTACCCGTCACCCAATGGGCCAGCAGGGCGCCCGCCAAGGCGGTCCAGGTGATGCCCCGCGAGCCCAGCCCCGACACCACGTACAGACCGCCACGATCGGTGCGCTCGCGAGGAATCAGGCGCACCTGGTCCAGTCTTGTCCTGGCCGGTGCCTGTGTCAAGCGCTCGGCCGACCAGGGCAGGGCGCCGATCAGGGGCAGGCGATCGGGGGTGGTGGCACGCCAGCCGGTGCGGCCTTGCAAGGCCGTCGGCAAAGGTGCATCGTCGGGGACGTCGGCGCAGGCGCCGAGGCGGGCGGCCTGCCTCAGGTTGTGGCGGTGGTCGGCTTCGCGGACCGTCGGGTCTTCGTCGTGGTGCTGGGTGGTGGCGCCAAACAGCAGGCAGTCCGGCCGCAAGGGCAGGACGTAGCCACTGCCGGCCACCGGTAGGCGTGGCATCCGAATGTCAGCATCTTGAGCGTCGACGAGGGGCCATGCCGAGATCTGGCCGCGCACGCGTGACAAGGGCAGGGCGGGTACTGCGTGCTCTGGGGGGAGGGTGGCCAGGAGGTCGGTGGCCTGATGGGCGCTGGCAAGCACCAGGCTTGGCGCCTGTGCCATGTGCTGGCCTGAGGCATCCAGTAGCGTCCAGCCTCCCTCGCTGGGGGCAATGCGTGCCACGGCTGCGTGCCACAAGCAGGTCAGCGGTGCGCCATTGTGCGCGGCCCACGCCTGGGCCTCCTGCAGCAGGCGGGCGGCATAGCCAGCCGGGTGCAACCAGCCCCCTTGCTGGAACAACCATCCGCCGCTTGGCACATCCATGCCGGCTGCCGTGCGTGCCGCGCCCAACTCCAGCCACTGCACATGATCCCCAGGCAGGCCCAGACGGCTCAGCAGTTGCCGCGCATCGGCGTCGGCCACCTTGCCATCCAGGCGCAGCAGGCCCTCGCACTGGCCGGCGAAGGCGCCGGCTCCGATCCAGGGTTGCACCTGTCGCCAGGTGGCCAGGGCAGCGGCACGGTGAGCGCGGGCGTGTATGCCATCGTCACCATGCAGGATGCTGTGGAACAGCCCCCCAGGGTTGCCCGAACCTCCCTGGGCTGGTCCACCATGCTGGTCCACCAAAGTGACGCGCCAACCCTCTCGGCACAGGGCCCAGGAGGCCACGCATCCAGCTAGGCCGGCTCCCACCACGATGGCGTGGCGGTCTGTCGCCAGGGGCTGAGGCCACAGCCCACCTGCCTGGGGTGGGGCAGTGTAGCGGGGGGCGTACCGCGCCTGGGTGAAGTGAAACTTGCCGTCCACACCAAGGCGGCGCGTTACCTCAAAGCCCGCCTGACTCAGACTGTCTCGCACCACCCGGGCCGACGACCAGGTCGCGGCGGTCGCCTGTGGGGCGGCCAGGCGATGGAGGCGCGTCAACCACTTCGGGTCCCACATGTCCGGGTTCTTGGCGGGCGCGAACCCGTCCAGGTAGAAGGCGTCCACCTCGGCCATCAAGGTGGGCATGAACTCGGCCACATCGCCCAGGCACAGCATCAGCGTCACCCCTTGCGGTGGACCTTGATGTGGATCTTGAGAGGACAGGGGTTCGTCGAAATGCAGGGTGTGGATGCCCGGTGTCAGCGTGGGCCACGCCTCCACCACTTTCTGGGCCAGCGCGGTCTCGGGCGAAGTGGGGACGGGCGCGGCGCCCAGGCCATGCACCTCACTCAGGGTCTCGGCCGTGAGCGGGTGCTTCTCGATCGAGATGAACACCAGGCGGTTGCAGCGTTGTGCATCGGCGCGCCAGGCCGCCCAGGTGCCCAGAAAGTTATTGCCCAGCCCGAAGCCGGTTTCTAGGATGACAAACCGGGTGCGAGTCTGCCAGCGTTCTGGCAACCCGTTGCCGACCATGAACACCTGCCGCGTCTGGTTATGCGAACCAGACGGCGGATGGTAGAAGTCGTCGTACACCGGGGAGTAGGGCACCCCCGGTGCCTTGCCCGAGGGGCTCTCCCCCAGGGCTGCAGGCGTGAGCGACATGCTTACTGGGCCACCCACCCGCCGTCGACGTTCCAGGCGGCGCCGCGCACATTGTCGGCACCCGGCGAGCACAGGAACACCGCCAGGTCGCCCAGTTGGGCGGGCGTGACGAACTGCAAGGACGGTTGCTTCTCGCCCAGCAGGTCTTTTTGCGCCTGTTCAACCGAAATGCCGCCTTGTGCTGCCTTGGCATCAATCTGCTTTTGCACCAGCGGGGTCAGCACCCAGCCCGGACAAATCGCATTGACGGTGACGCCCGTGGTCGCCGTCTCCAGTGCCACGGACTTGGTCAGGCCGACCAGGCCGTGCTTGGCTGCCACATAGGCCGACTTGCCGGCTGAGGCCACCAGGCCATGGGCCGACGCCAGGTTGATGATGCGGCCCCAGTTCTTCGCGCGCATGCCCGGCACGGCCAGGCGCATGGTGTGGAAGGCCGAGCTCAGGTTGATGGCGATGACGGCATCCCACTTCTCGACGGGGAAGTCCTCGACCTGGGCCACGTGCTGGATGCCAGCGTTGTTCACCAGGATGTCGACCCCGCCAAACTCGGCTTGTGCGTAGGCCATCATGGCCTCGATCTCGGCGGGCTTGGTCATGTCGGCGCCGTGATAGCCCACCTTGATGCCCAAAGCCTGTCCCGCCGCCGCCACAGCCGCTTTGGGGGCGTCGACATCGCCAAATCCGTTCAGAATGACGTTGGCGCCTTGAGCGGCCAGCTTTTCGGCGATCCCCAGACCGATCCCACTGGTGGAACCGGTGACCAGGGCAGTCTTTCCTTTCAACATCTCGGGCCTCCTGACGGCAAGAAGAAACACAATGTGCAGTGGCCCATTATCTGATGTCGTTTTGCCAATATGAGCAGCATCCCTTCCTCTTTTGACCCGGTGCAGCCGGTTCTGCACCACGTCACCTGCCCCGGCGCCAGCCAGACCGACGCGGCGACCCACCGCATGGCCTATTGGGCCTGGGGCAACCCGACGAACGAGCGCATCCTCGTCTGCGTGCACGGGCTGAGCCGCCAAGGGCGCGACTTCGACACCCTGGCGCGCCGCCTCAGCGCCCACTACTACGTGGTCTGCCCCGATGTGGTGGGGCGTGGTGAGTCCGATCGCCTGGCCGACCCCAAGGGTTACCAGGTGTTCGGCTATGTGGCGGACATGGTCGCGCTGTTGCAACAGCTGCGCGCCCAACGTCAGGCCAATGCCCCGCTGGACATCGACTGGGTCGGCACCTCCATGGGCGGCCTGATTGGTCTGGCCCTGTCCACCTTGCCGCCCGAGGCCTCGGGTGCCCGCCTGCGCAAGTTCGTGCTCAACGACGTCGGTCCGCGGCTGCACCACGACGCGCTGGTGCGCATCGGCGAATACCTGGGCGTGCCGCGCCGTTTCAGCACCGAGCAGGAAGCCGCCGACTACCTCTGGAGCATCTCGCCGGGATTTGGTCCGCACACGCCCGAGCAATGGCTGGAGCTGTCGCGCCCCTTGCTGCGCCCGGCCCCGGATGGCCAGGGCCTGGTCCTGCACTACGACCCCGCCATTGCCGAGCCCTTCCGCGCCGTGTCGGCCGACAGCACCGCCAGTGGGGAAGCCGCCCTCTGGCAGATTTACGATGCCCTGCGCTGCGAGGTGTTGCTGCTGCGCGGCCAGGATTCCGATCTGCTCGACCATGAAACCGCTCAGGACATGACCCAGCGTGGCCCCAAGGCTCGCCTGGTTGAGTTTGCGGGCGTGGGCCACGCACCCACCCTGATCGCGCCTGATCAAATCGCTGCCGTTGAGAATTTCCTGCTGGCATGAAGACTGGACTGCTCAATCCGACGCCGTTGACACCCGACGCCATGGGGCATGCCCCCATCGTCGACCTGGTGGACATGGCGCCGGGCCACGCCGAATCGGCCGCGCTGCTGGCCAAGGCCCGTGCTTTCGCCGAGCCGCTGCTGCTGACCGAGCGTTTCGAAACCGGGGAAGAGGCGCTGGCCCATGCAGACGGTGTCAGTCTCATCCTCCATGGCATTGGCGCACCGCCTTCCTTGCGGGGCGTGGCCTACCTCGTCTACGCCAGCCAGTATCTGACTCAGCCTGAAGAAATCATCGGGCGCGCCTTTGGTGCCGACGAGGCGGCGCTGGTGGCCTACACGCGCAAACTCGTGCAGGTGCAGCGCAGCACCCGAGACACCCTGGGTGACGACGCCGAAGGTCCGCTGGCGGCCGAGCAGATCGAGCGCATCCGCAAGATGCTGCTGGCCTTCTCGCGCGACCTGCGGGTGGTGCTGTTGCGCCTGGCTTCGCGGCTCCAGACCTTGCGCTACTACGCTGAGAGCAAACAACCATGCCCTCGTGCGCTGGCACGCGAGTCCATGCAGGTGTTCGCGCCGCTGGCCAACCGCCTGGGCATCTGGCAGATCAAGTGGGAGCTGGAAGACCTGTCCTTCCGTTTCCTGCAGCCTGATGTGTACCGCTCCATCGCCAAGGGCCTGGACGAAAAGCGTCTGGAGCGCGAACTGCACATCGAGCGCGTTCGCCAGCAACTGGCGCAGGCGCTGGGTGACGTGGGCCTGCATGCTCAGGTGCAGGGGCGCCCCAAGCACCTCTATAGCATCTGGAAAAAGATGAAGGGCAAGCAGTTGACACTGGACAAGGTGTTCGACGTGCGGGCCCTGCGGGTCATCGTGGAGGATGTGCCGGCCTGCTATGCCGCCTTGAGTCGCGTGCATGAAGTCTGGCAGCCCATGCCGGAGGAGTTCTCCGACTACATCGCCAAGCCCAAGCCCAACGGCTACCAGTCTCTGCACACCATCGTGCGCGACGAACAGGGTCGCGCCATCGAGATCCAGATCCGCACCCAGGCCATGCACGAGCACGCCGAAAGCGGCGTGGCTGCGCACTGGGCCTACAAGGAAGCCGGCACCAAGGGCTATGGTGGCGTGCAAGCCGCGGGCGATTTCGAAAGCCGCGTGGCCGAAGCTCGCAAGACCGTGCTCAGGCAGTTGCTGGCCTGGGAGCGCGACCTTGCCGCCGCCGATGATGCCGCATCCGGCGAAGCCCACCGGGGCCTGTTCGACGACCGCATCTACGTGTTCACGCCCGGCGGCGAGATCATCGACCTTCCGGCTGGCGCCTCGCCCATCGACTTTGCCTACACCCTGCACACCAACCTGGGCCACCGCTGCCGTGGCGCCCGGGTGGACGGCGCCATGGTGCCGCTCAACACGCCCTTGCAGAGCGGGCAAACGGTCGAGATCGTTTCCGTCAAGGAGGGCGGTCCGTCGATGGACTGGCTCAATGCCGAGCTCGGCTACCTGCGCAGTCCACGGGCCCGCGCCAAGGTGCGCGCCTGGTTCAACGCGCTGGCACAGCAAGCCACCATCGCCCGCGGCCGTGACGCCGTGGAAAAGCTGCTCCAGCGCGAAGGCAAGACCGCCATCAAGCTGGAGGATCTGGCCAGCAACCTGGGCTTTCGCAACGCCGAGGCGCTGTTCGACGTCGTGGGCAAGGACGAGTACTCCCTGCGCAACATCGAGCAGTACCTCCGCCCGGCCGTACCCGAGCAGGACCCGGACGAACTGATTGCCCAGAAACTCGCCCGTGGCGACACCAGCCACCTCGGCGGCGAAGGCAAGGGCGTGCTGGTGGTGGGCATGGACTCCCTGCTGACCCAGTTGGCACGCTGCTGCAAGCCGGCGCCACCCGACGCCATCGGCGGCTACGTCACGCGTGGCAAGGGCGTGGCCGTACACCGCCTCGACTGCGTGAACTTCCGCCAGATGTCGGCCAAAAGCCCCGAGCGCGTCATCCCGGTGGCCTGGGGGCGCCAGGCCATGGCCGAGTCCGCGCACTACGCCGTCGATGTGCTCATCGAAGCCCACGATCGCTCTGGCCTGCTGCGCGACGTCTGCGACGTGCTGGCCCAGGGCAAGAGCCATGTGGTGTCCATGCACAGCCAGGCCGTGCGCGACAAGGTCACCATTACCCTGACCGTGCAGACCTCCGACTCGTCGCGCCTGCAGTCACTGTTGGCCAAGGTGTTGCAAATCAGCGGAGTTTTGCGAGCGCGCCGGAAATGATGCTATAGTGGCGGTCTTGCATTTGCAGGCGCGTAGCTCAGTTGGTTAGAGCACCACCTTGACATGGTGGGGGTCGTTGGTTCGAATCCAATCGCGCCTACCACGCTTTTCGGCGTGGCCTTGGCAAATCTGCAAAACGACTTCAGGCGCGTAGCTCAGTTGGTTAGAGCACCACCTTGACATGGTGGGGGTCGTTGGTTCGAATCCAATCGCGCCTACCAAATTTGGTAGACATCAAAGCCGGCCCGTCTTGCGACGCGTCGGCTTTGTTCATTTCCGCACACCAAGCGTGTTACCGTGTTCGCCGATCCGTCCGCAGCGCCCGTGCGATCTGCCTGAGCCGCCTTGTGCTCCTACAATGGGGCGATCCAACCGGAGTCGGACATGAGTGCAGCCCCCAAACAAAAACGAACCGAATCACAGCCTTCACCTCAGTCCAATGAGGCGGCCGATCCCGTGGCGGGCGTTGCTGCAGATTCCACCGCAGGCGTGCGCACCATCAAGAAATACCCCAACCGCCGACTGTACGACACCCAGACCAGCAGCTACATCACGCTGTCTGACGTCAAGGAAATGGTGATGGGCTGCGAACAGTTCGTCATCGTTGACGCCAAGAGCGGCGAAGACCTCACGCGCAGCATCCTGCTCCAGATCATTCTGGAAGAGGAGTCTGCCGGCATGCCGATGTTCTCGACCCAGGCCCTGGCCCAGATCATCCGCCTGTATGGCAACACCATGCAGGGCCTGATGGGCAACTACCTCGAGAAGAACATCCAGTCCTTCATCGATCTGCAGTCCCGCCTCACCGAAAACTCGGTCAAGAGCCTGCAGAACCCGCTGATGCAGACCTTCATGGGCGGCTACATTGAGCAATCGCGCCAGATGTTTGCCCAGATGCAGGAGCAGATGGGCAAACAGGCCGAGTCCCTGATCGGCAACCTAGGTGCGGGCCTGACGCCCAAGAAGTAAAGGCTTGAGGGCGCCCCAGACGTTGTCCAGCATGACCGGGTGCGCCTTCTCCAGCGGATGGATGCCGTCATGCTGGAACCAGTCGCGCGCGTCCTCGCGGTCGGCCACGCCCCTCAGGAAGAAGGGCACCAAGGCGCACTTCCGAGCCTTCGCGACGTCCTGGAACAGCTGCGCAAAATCTTCCGCATAGCGCTTGCCGTAGTTCGGCGGCATCTGCATGCCCACCAGCACCACCTGAGCCCCTTGGGCCTGCGCCGCGCTCACCATGGCGCTCAGGTTCTCGCGGCTGCTGCGCAAGGGCAGCCCGCGCAAGGCATCGTTGGCCCCCAACTCGATCACCACATGGCTTGGCCGATGCCGTTGCAGCAAGGCCGGCAACCGGGCGCGGCCGCCCGATGTGGTTTCTCCGCTGATGCTGGCATTGACCACCTGCGCGGCGATGCGCTCGCGCGCCAGGCGCTGCGTCAACAAAGCCACCCAGCCGCTGCCCCGCTGCAGGCCATACTCGGCTGACAGGCTGTCGCCCAGGATCAGGATGGCGGGCGGCGGCTCTGCCCCAGCAGCCTGGACTGCGCCCAGCCATGACCCCAGGCCGGCGAACATCAGCATCCGTCGCTTACAGTTGAACCGCATTTCAGCTTCGCCTTTCCTTCATGACCGACACCACACCCAGCCCGACCACGGATGCCAGCCTGGCGATTCGGGTGCGGGCCTTGAGCAAGACCGTTGAGGACTCCTCCGGGCCGTTGACCATTTTGCACAACATCGACCTTGATGTGCCGCGTGGGGCTTCCCTGGCCATCGTGGGGGCCTCGGGCTCGGGCAAAAGCACCTTGCTGTCCCTGTTGGCGGGCCTGGATGTGCCCAGCACAGGCCAGGTCTGGCTGTCGGGTCAAGCGCTGTTCGACCTCAACGAAGACCAGCGCGCCGCGCACCGCGCGCGGCATGTGGGCTTCGTGTTCCAGAGCTTCCAGCTCATCGGTCACCTCACCGCGCTCGAAAACGTCATGCTGCCGATGGAGCTGCGCGGCGACCGGCAGGCCCGCAGCAAGGCCATCGCCATGCTGCAGCGCGTGGGGCTGGGTGAGCGCCTGCAGCACAAGCCGGCCATCCTGTCGGGTGGCGAGCAGCAGCGTGTCGCCCTGGCGCGCGCCTTCGTGATGCAGCCCGACATCCTCATGGCCGACGAGCCCACCGGCAGCCTCGACCACGCCACCGGCCAGGCCATCATGGACCTGATGTTCGCGCTCAACAGCGAATCGGGCACCACCCTGATCCTGGTCACGCACGACAACCAGATCGCCGAGCGCTGCCAGCAGCGCATTCGCATCAGCGCGGGGCGCCTGAGCGGTTAGGATGCCGGCATGAGTCTGAAACTGCTATTTGGCTTCCATGCCGTGACCGTGCGCCTGAAGGTGGCGCCCAAATCCATCCGTGAATTGCATGTGGACGCGACCCGTCGCGACCAACGCATGAAGCAGTTTCTCGCCAAGGTCGAAGAGGCGGGCCTGAAGGTCATCGAGAGCGACGACGACAAGCTGCAAAAGATGTGTGGCACCCACCGACATCAAGGCGTGGTAGCCCGTGTGGAGGTGATCCAGCAGAGCAACTCGCTGGACGACCTGCTCGACGGTCTGACCGAGCCGGCGCTCCTGCTGGTGCTCGACGGCATCACCGACCCCCACAACCTGGGCGCCTGCTTGCGGGTGGCCGATGGCGCCGGCGTCCATGCCGTGATCGCCCCCAAAGACCACGCCGTGGGCATCAACGCCACGGTGGCCAAGGTGGCCAGCGGCGCGGCCGAGACCGTGCCGTACTTCATGGTGACCAACCTGGCGCGCACCCTGGCCGAGCTCAAGGAGCGCGACATCTGGATCATCGGCACCTCCGACGATGCGCCCGCCAGCCTCTACCAGACCGACCTGCGCGGCCCGACCGCCCTGGTGCTCGGCGCCGAAGGCGAGGGCATGCGCCAGCTCACCCGCAAGAACTGCGATGCCCTGGTCAGCATCCCGATGATGGGCTCGGTCGACAGCCTCAACGTGTCGGTGGCCAGTGGCGTGTGCCTCTACGAAGCGCGCCGCCAGCGCCTCGGCTGAACTTTGGGCTGATCCTCAGTCTTCGCCCTGAAAGCGCGCCGCGTCACGGCGGCGTTGCGCGCGCTGCGCCCAGGCGCTCAAGGCCCAGGCCACCAGCATCCAAGCCAGGCCCAGCCAGTGCAGCTGGCTGTAGCCCTGGTGGGTCAGCACCCAGCCACCGCCTGAGGCGCCCACGGCATGGCCCAGGTAAATGGCAGAGGTGTTCAGGGCCATCAAGGCCGGCGCCAGTCGCGGCGAGAGACCGCCCAGGCGCGCCTGCTGGCCCGAATTGGTGGCGAACCCGCTCAAGGCCCAGGGCAGCATCACCAAGGCGAGTCCGACCAGGGTGGTGGCCACCGGCCAGATCAGCAGGCTGAAGGCCATCATCCCCAAGGTCATGGTCACGGCTGGCGCAGCGCCAAAGCGGTCCACCGTGCGGTTCAGCACCAGGTTGCCGGCCAGTGCCAGGCCACCAAACCAGGCAAACAGCAGGCTGATCTGCTCCGGGCTGGCGCCAAAATCGTGCTTGTAGTAGGGGGCCGCATAGGCCAACACCGTGAACTGTCCGGCGCTCTGGGTGGCGGTCACCAGTACCACCGCCATCAACAGGGGTGACTTGAACACCTTGCGCCACGCGCGCCACGACAGGGCAGGGGGGCGAATGCCCTTGGGCAGCGCCCGGTGCACCATCCAGGCTGCCGCCAGTGCGCCCACGGCCACGATCATCATCACCACGCGCCACCCCACGCGCTCGCCAATCCAGGCAGCCAGCGGCATACCCGCCACCGAGGCCACAGACCAGCCCATGAACACGAAGGTGATGTGCTTCCCACGGTGCGCCGGCGTGCTCATGAAGCCCATCACGGCTGCAGCCTGAGGCGTGAACACCGCCGCCGACAAGACTGTGAGCGCACGAACCGGCCACAGCCATTCGTACGAGGGCGCCACCGCGCACAGCGCAAAGCCCAGCGCGTACCAGGCCATGGCCCAGCTGAGCAAGCGACGCCGATCCACCCGGGTGACGGCCCCGGCCAGCAAAGGCGCCCCTACGCCCATCATCACGGCGCCAATGGCAATCAGCTCCCCACCTTTGCTGACTGTGATGTTCAGGTCTCGGGTGAGGTCATTGAGCACACCGCCAATGGCCATCACGCCACAGCCGATGATGAAGTTGCCAAACAGCAAAGCCCATAAGGCTCGGCTCATGGCCTTGCGGGGCAAGGCGCGTTCCAGTTCCACTACAACAGCTCAGTTTCAATGTGGAACGCGCAAGGCTTCCGGGTTGACGATGTTCGTCGGCTGGCCCGCCATGAAGTTCAGCAGATTGTCGAACGCAGCACTGAACAGGTACTCGTAGTTGCTTTGCTCGACGAAACCGATGTGGGGCGTGCAGATGGCATTCTCCAGGCGCAGCAGCGGGTGCCCTTGCAAGATGGGCTCACTGTCGAACACGTCCACGGCGGCCATGCCGGGACGACCGCGGTTCAAGGCGGACACCAGTGCGCCTTCCTGAATCAGCTCGGCCCGCGCGGTGTTGACCAGCAAGGCGGTTGGTTTCATGTGCCCCAGGTCCTCTGCGGTGATCACGCCCTGGGTGGACTCACCCAGGCGCAAATGCAGACTCAGCACGTCGCAGGCGGCAAAGAAGGCTTCGCGGCTGGGGGCCGGGATGTAGCCGTCGGCCACCGCGCGGGCCCGGGCCTCGTTGCTGCCCCACACCGTCACCTGCATGCCAAAGGCCTCGCCATAGCCCGCCACCAGGCGACCCACGCGCCCATAGCCCCAGATTCCGAGCGTCTTGCCCTTCAAGGACATGCCCAGGCTGAAGTTGGTCGGCATCGACGCCGCCTTCAGTCCGGACTGCTGCCACGCGCCGTGCTTGAGGTTGCCGATGTACTGAGGCAGGCGGCGCATCGCCGACATGATGTGTGCCCAGTTGAGCTCGGCGGTGGAGACTGGGTCGCTCGGGGTTTCGGCCACGGCAATGCCCAGGCGGGTGCAGGCTTCCAGGTCGATGTGGGGGCCAACGGGGCCGGTCTGGCTGATCAGCCGCAACTTGGGCAGCTTTTCCAGCAAGGCTTTGGGGAAGTGTGTGCGTTCGCGAATCAGCACCAGGGCTTCCGCGTCGCGCAGTCGCACGGCCAACTGGCCCACGCCCTTGACGGTGTTGGTGAAAACCTTGGCCGAAAGGCCGTCCAGCTTGGACGCGCAGGGAAGCTTGCGGACGGCGTCCTGATAGTCGTCCAGAATGATGATGTTCATGGGGGCGTGTGCGATGCAGCCGCCCATTTTGCAACGCCTGAGGCGCTGCCGACACGGATCACAATGAAAAGTTCGTTACCACGTGGTCACTTTGGCCGAGCGAACTGACTCGCGGGGGCTGCGCGCCGGGCCATCCGGGAAATGGTGGTTCAGTGCGGCCACGCGGGACTTGGCCTCTCCCTCGCCCCGGGCCTCGGCCACGATCTCGAACACATCGGCGCGCAGGTGCCACAGCTCGCGCAAAGAGCGCGAGGCCTCGATCTGGTAGCGGACCTGATAGGCCTTGGCCGACTGCATGTCCAACAGGGCGGCATGGAACTCTGCCCGAATCTTGCGAATTTCACCGATAGGCGCGGGCTTGGGCGCGGGCGCCTCAAGGTCCCACAGCCAGCGCCAGGCCTGACCCAGCCAGCGCAGCGGGCCCGGGGCTTGGGCGGCAAATCGAGAGGGCGGGGCGACCTCGGCCCGAGCCGGGCCGGCACTCAAAGACTGGGCGGTCTGCGTGGTTTGCGTCGCCGTACGCGAATGGGGGTACAGAAAGAACGCCATCTTGTCCTCTTACTTCCTGCCGGGAGAGGGGCTCTCCAGCGTCAGGTACAGGCTAAAGGAGTTGGGGCAAGACGGGGTGGCCCGTGTGGGCCATGTCTGCGCACTAGTTGGCGCAATGCCGGTAAAACTCTCCGGCCGTGACGCCTCAGGCGGGCATCGGCATGGCGGTTTGCACCATGCGGGCGAAATCGACACGGTGAGTCTTGCTGCGGGCTTCGTGAAACACCTCGCGGGCGCACGATTCGCAGCAGCCACAGCAGGTGGCCACGCCCGTGTCCATCTGCAGGTCGTCGAAAGACATGCAACCTTGCTGGACGTGGCGGTTGATTTCCCGGTCGGAGATCCGGTTGCAGACACAAACGATCATGGGGTGACTCGGCAGCGTTGATGCGATCATTCTAAATAAGAATGATTCGTATGCAAGCTATTTTTGAGTCACCCTGATCCTGTCCCGGGTTCAGCCGGCCACGTCGCCCATGATGGACTGCAGGTAGTTTTGCACGCCGACCTTGTCGATCAGCTCCATCTGGGTCTCCAGGAAGTCGATGTGCTCCTCGGTGTCGTCCAGGATCATCTGCAACAGGTCGCGGGAGACGTAGTCACGCACTGATTCGCAGTAGGCGATGCCGTCCTTGACCGTGCCTTGGGCAAACGACTCTAGCTTGTGGTCACACGACAGAATCTCCGACACGTCTTCGCCAATCAGGATCTTGCCCAGGTCCTGAAGGTTGGGCAGGCCGTCAAGCGTGAAAATGCGCTCCATGAGCTTGTCGGCGTGCCTCATCTCGCCGATCGACTCTTCGTATTCCTTCTTGGCCAGCTTGTCGAAGCCCCAGTGTTTCAGCATGCGGTAATGCAGAAAGTACTGGTTGGTGGCTGTCAGCTCATTCTTGAGTTGAGCGTTGAGGAACTCGATGACTTTGGGGTCGCCCTTCATGGTGAACCTTTCTGGTGAGCTGTGGGGGAGGGTGCCAAGATTGTGTCTCAGATGACAGAGCCAACGGGCTGCGAAGGGGCTGTCGCGCCCCTGGCACACGGATCGGTTATACTCCTAAGGTTTACCCGCAACCATCCCCGCCTAGCGAAACCCCCTTCGTTTCCCTCACCGGACTCGTTTTGTCACGTCTGTACCAGGCGGCGCAAGCCGCACAGAAGTCACAAGGGCTGAGCTGGGCGCGCACAACAAACGGAGAATGAACCCGTGCTGCCCGTACTGCCCCAAGCTCTTCTGGCCCTCGCAGACGGCACGGTCTTTCTAGGCACTTCGATCGGCGCTGCCGGTCACACAGTTGGTGAAGTGGTGTTCAACACCTCCATCACCGGCTATCAGGAAATCCTCACCGACCCCAGCTATTGCCGCCAGATCGTCACCCTGACGTATCCGCACATCGGCAACTACGGCGTCAACGGTGAAGACATCGAAGCCTCGAAAGTCCATGCCGCTGGTCTGATCATCAAAGACCTGCCCATCCGCGCTTCCAACTTCCGCCAGACCCAGACGCTCTCGCAGTACCTGCAGTCTGAAGGCACGGTCGGGATCGCCAACATCGACACCCGCAAGCTGACCCGCATCTTGCGCGCCAAGGGCGCCCAGAACGGCGCCATCGTGGCCCTGCCCGTGGGTCAGGCTGTCACCGACGCGGTCATTGCCGACGCCGTGGCCAAAGCCCAAGCTGCGCCCAGCATGAACGGCCAAGACCTGGCCAAGGTCGTCAGCCAGACCAGCGTGACGGTGTGGGACGAAACCGAGTGGAAGCTCTCCAACCCGCAACTGGGCGGCAAGCCTGGTTTCGGCAAGCAGACCGCCCCCAAGTTCCACGTGGTTGCCTACGACTTCGGTGTCAAGCGCAACATCCTGCGCATGCTGGCCGAGCGTGGCTGCAAGGTCACCGTGCTGCCGGCTCAAACGCCCGCTGCCGAGGCCCTGAAGCACAAGCCTGACGGCATCTTCCTGTCCAACGGCCCAGGCGACCCCGAGGCCTGCGACTACGCGATTGCCGCGGTCAAGGAACTGGTCGCCACTGGCATCCCCACCTTCGGGATCTGCCTGGGTCACCAGATCATGGCCCTCGCTGCCGGCGCCAAGACCTTCAAGATGAACCACGGCCACCACGGCGGCAACCACCCCGTGAAGGACCTGGACACCGGTCGCGTCAGCATCACCAGCCAGAACCACGGTTTTGCGGCCGACATCGACTCGCTGCCGGCCAACCTGCGCGCCACGCACGTCTCGTTGTTCGATGGCACGCTCCAAGGCTTGGCCTTCACCGACAAACCCGCTTTCAGCTTCCAGGGTCACCCGGAAGCCTCGCCCGGACCGCATGACATCGGCTACCTGTTCGACCGCTTCGTGGCATTGATGGAGAAGAAGAATGCCTAAGCGCACAGACATCAAGAGCATCCTCATCATCGGCGCCGGCCCGATCATCATTGGTCAGGCCTGCGAATTCGACTACTCCGGCGCCCAGGCCTGCAAGGCCCTGCGCGAAGAGGGCTACAAGGTCATCTTGGTCAACAGCAACCCTGCGACCATCATGACCGACCCGGCCACGGCCGACGTCACCTACATCGAGCCCATCACCTGGCAGGTGGTCGAGCGCATCATCGCCAAGGAACGTCCTGACGCGATCCTGCCGACCATGGGGGGGCAGACCGCGCTGAACTGCGCGCTCGACCTGCACAAGCATGGCGTGCTGGACAAGTACAAGGTCGAGATGATCGGTGCCAACGAGCACGCGATCGAAAAGGCCGAAGACCGCCAGAAGTTCAAGGAAGCCATGACCAGCATCGGTCTGGACTCCGCCAAGTCGGGCATTGCCCACTCGATGGAAGAAGCCTGGGCGGTGCAAAAGCGCATCCAGGCCGACATCGGCGGCGCCGGTTTCCCCATGGTGATCCGTCCCAGCTTCACGCTGGGTGGCACCGGCGGCGGCATTGCCTACAACCCTGAAGAATTCGAAGAGATCTGCAAGCGTGGTCTGGACCTGTCCCCGACCAAGGAACTGCTGATCGAAGAGTCCCTGATCGGCTGGAAAGAGTACGAAATGGAAGTGGTCCGCGACAAGGCGGACAACTGCATCATCGTGTGCTCGATCGAAAACCTGGACCCCATGGGCATCCACACCGGTGACTCCATCACCGTGGCCCCGGCTCAGACCCTGACCGATCGCGAATACCAGCTGCTGCGCAACGCGTCTATCGCCATCCTGCGCGAAATCGGCGTGGAAACCGGCGGCTCGAACGTGCAGTTCTCGATCAACCCGGACAACGGCCGGATGATCGTGATTGAGATGAACCCGCGTGTGTCGCGTTCGTCGGCTCTGGCCTCCAAGGCCACCGGCTTCCCGATCGCCAAGATCGCGGCCAAGCTGTCGGTCGGCTACACGCTCGACGAGCTCAAGAACGACATCACCGGTGGCGCCACCCCGGCTTCGTTCGAACCCTCGATCGACTACGTCGTCACCAAGATCCCGCGTTTTGCCTTCGAGAAGTTCCCCGCAGCCGACTCGCGTCTGACGACGCAGATGAAGTCGGTGGGCGAGGTGATGGCCATGGGCCGTACCTTCCAGGAATCGTTCCAGAAGGCCCTGCGTGGCCTGGAAACCGGCATTGACGGCCTGAGCGAGATCAGCACCGACCGCGAGGAAATCGTCGAAGAAATCGGCACCCCCGGTCCGGATCGCATCCTGTTCCTGGGTGACGCTTTCCGTCTGGGCATGAGCCTGGACGAGGTCTTCGAAGAAACGAAGATCGACCCGTGGTTCCTGGCGCAGATCGAAGACATCATCAAGACCGAAGGTCAGGTCAAGGGTCGCACGCTCGAGAGCCTGTCGGCTGCTGAACTGCGTTACCTGAAGCAAAAGGGCTTCTCGGACCGCCGTCTGGCCAAGCTGATGGGCACCAACCAGCACGAGGTCCGCAAGGTCCGTCATGCGCTCAACGTCCGTCCGGTCTACAAGCGCGTCGACACCTGCGCGGCCGAGTTCGAAACGCAAACCGCCTACATGTACTCGTGCTACGAGTCCGAAGGTGGCGAGTGCGAAGCTGCGCCGACCGACAAGAAGAAGATCATGGTGCTGGGCGGTGGCCCGAACCGCATTGGTCAGGGCATCGAGTTCGACTACTGCTGCGTCCACGCCTCGCTCGCCATGCGCGAAGACGGCTACGAGACCATCATGGTCAACTGCAACCCCGAAACGGTTTCGACCGACTACGACACTTCCGACCGCCTGTACTTCGAGCCGGTGACGCTGGAAGACGTGCTGGAAATCGTCGAGAAGGAAAAGCCGGTTGGCGTGATCGTGCAATACGGTGGTCAGACCCCGTTGAAGCTCGCGCTGGACCTGGAGCGTGCAGGCGTGCCCATCATCGGCACCTCGCCCGACAGCATCGACATCGCGGAAGACCGCGAGCGCTTCCAGGCTCTGCTGCACAAGCTCGGCCTCAAGCAGCCGCCCAACCGCACCGCGCGCACCGAAGAAGCCGCGCTGCAGCTGGCGCAAGAGATCGGCTACCCCTTGGTGGTTCGCCCGTCTTATGTGCTGGGCGGCCGTGCGATGGAAATCGTGCACGGTGACAAGGACCTGGAGCGCTACATGCGCGAAGCCGTCCGCGTCTCCGAGAAGTCGCCTGTGCTGCTGGACCGCTTCCTGAACGACGCGGTCGAAGTGGATGTGGACTGCATCTCAGATGGCACCGAAGTCATGATCGGCGGCATCATGGAGCACATCGAACAAGCGGGCGTGCACTCCGGTGACTCGGCCTGTTCGCTGCCTCCGTACACGCTGTCGGCCGCGATCCAGGACGAACTCCGTCGCCAGACTGCCCTGATGGCCAAGGCCCTCAATGTGGTCGGCCTGATGAACGTGCAGTTCGCCATCCAGGGCAATGTGACCCAGGGCCTCGATGCCGTCACGGTCTATGTGCTGGAAGTGAACCCGCGCGCCTCGCGCACGGTGCCTTACGTGTCCAAGGCCACCGGTCAGCAACTGGCCAAGATCGCCGCGCGCTGCATGGCCGGTCAGAAGCTGTCGACGCAAAAGAGCGCCGACGGCAAGGCCCCGCGCGAAGTGGTCCCCTCGTACTACACCGTCAAGGAAGCCGTCTTCCCGTTCAACAAGTTCCCAGGCGTGGACCCGGTCCTTGGCCCTGAAATGCGTTCGACCGGCGAAGTCATGGGCGTGGGCGCCACCTTCGGTGAAGCCATGCTCAAGAGCCAGCTGGGTGCCGGTTCGCGTCTGCCCGAGAAGGGCACCGTCTGCATCTCGGTGAAGGACGGTGACAAGGCGCGTGCGGTCAAGGTCGCCAAGGATCTGGTCGAACTGGGCTTCAACGTGGTGGCCACCAAGGGCACCGCTGCGGCCATCGCCGCGGCCGGCGTTCCGGTCAAGCCGGTGAACAAGGTCAAGGATGGCCGCCCGCACATCTCCGACGCCATCAAGGCTGGCGAGATCCAGCTGGTGTTCACCACCGTCGACGAAACGCGTACGGCGATTGCCGACTCGCGCAGCATCCGCCAGGCTGCTTTGGCCAACCGTGTGACCTACTACACGACCATGGCCGGCTGCGAAGCGGTGGTGCAGGCGCTCAAGCACCACGACGATCTGGTCGTGTACTCGCTGCAAGAGCTGCACGCCAAATTGCACTAAACTGTGCGCTCAGCCGCAGGTGCTTGTCGCCTGCGGCACACCAATTCAACACCTCTGGGCCGCGCCCTTCCACCACCTTCGGGTGGGTCTGGGCCGCGGCTCAGTTCTTTTTTGCGAGACAAAGCCATGTCCACCATTCCAATCACGAAGCGCGGCGCCGAGCTGCTCAAGGAAGAGCTGCATCGCCTCAAGCATGTGGAGCGTCCTGCTGTGGTGCAGGCGATTGCCGAAGCGCGCGCCCAGGGTGACTTGTCTGAAAACGCCGAGTACGACGCCGCCAAGGACAAGCAAGGCTTCATTGAAGGTCGCATTGCCGAGATCGAAGGCAAGCTGTCGGCCGCGCAGATCATCAACCCGGCCGAGCTCGATGCCGGTGGCCGCGTGGTGTTTGGCTCGACCGTCGAAATGGAAATCGAAGCCACGGGTGACGTGGTGACCTACCAGATCGTGGGCGACGACGAGGCCGATCTCAAGAAGGGCCTGATCTCCATCAGCTCGCCCATTGCACGCGCCCTGATCGGCAAGGAGGCCGGCGATGTGGCGTCTGTCCAGGCGCCCGGTGGTGTGCGCGATTACGAGATCATCGAAGTCCGCTACATCTGACCGCGTCAGGAGAGAAGGCGATGAAACTGCTGCGCTTTCAGTCCTGGCTGGCTGGCATCTGGGCCGGTGTCATCATCGCGGTGGGAGCGGTCGCGGCGCCCACGCTGTTCGCCACCTTCGAGCGTCAGGTGGCCGGGCAGGGCGCAGGCCGCATTTTTGGCGTCGAGGCGCGCTTGAGCCTGGCGTTTGCGGTGATCCTGTTCGTCATCGAGCGGCGCCGGGTGCGCGACCTGCTGGAAGGCGGCGCCCAGATCAGTGTGGTGAGCCCCAATTTGCTGCTCACGCTGGGGGCCTTGTTCCTGACGATCTTTGGTGAGTTCGCCTTGCACCCGATGATTGAGGCGGCCAAGGCGGGGCAGGCGACGCTGCTGTCGTTTGGCGCGCTGCACGGTGTGTCGGCCACAATGTACTGGTTCAAGGCCGTGCTGGTGGCCATTCTGGCCTGGCGTCTGACGGGCCTGCGCTGAGCCGATGCCACCGCGTGCGCGGTGGCGATGGCTGGCAGGGCGGTCGCCCCTCCCGGGGCGGCGCCGCCGTGCTGTCTCAGGCGGGCTTCTTGCTGGCCGTGCGCTTCTTGGCGCGCTTGATCAGGCCGCCGGCCGTGACGCGCTGGTTGCCCATCACGGTGACCTTCTTGATCTCGGGGCGGCGCAGGCCGCTCTTGGAGAACTTCAAAATCTTGACTTCGCGCGGGCCGGGGCCGCGGCCTTCGCGTTCTGCCTCGCTGACCTTTTCAGGCATCGGGCGCCACAAGACCAGCAACTTGCCGATATGCTGGATGGGTGCGGCGTTCAGCTTGTCGCACATCTGGGCGTAGATGTCTTCGCGCACGGCGCGGTCGTCGCCCAACACACGCACTTTGATCAGGCCGTGTGCCTTGAGGGCACCATCGGCTTCTTTGAGGACGGCAGGCGTGAGCCCGTCGCCGCCGATCATCACGACGGGGTCCAGGTGGTGTGCGTCGGCCCGCAGGGCACGACGTTCGGCGGTGGTCAATTCAATTGCAGGCATATCGCTATTATCAAGCCATGAAAGTCCAAACCAAAAGCAAAAAGGTCAACAAGGCCTGGTTGAATGACCATATCCACGATCCATACGTGAGATTGGCGCAAAAAGAGGGCTTCCGATCGCGCGCGGCCTACAAGCTCAAGGAAATCGACGAGACACTCGGGCTGATCAGGCCGGGGCAACTGGTCGTCGATCTGGGGGCCTCTCCGGGGGCCTGGAGCCAGTATGTGCGACGCAAGTTTGCCCCGAAGGATGCCGGAACGGGTGGGGCGGCTGTGGGTGAACTCAACGGCACCATCATCGCGCTCGACCTGCTGGAGTTCGAGCCCATTGAGGGTGTGCAGTTCATCCAGGGCGACTTCCGTGAGGAAGAGGTGCTGCAGCAGTTGCAGGCCTGTGTGGGTGACCGCCCTGTCGACGTGGTGATCTCGGACATGGCGCCGAACCTGAGCGGCATCGGTGCCCACGACGCTGCACGCATCGAAAACCTGATCGAGCTGGCCATCGACTTTGCCCAGCACCATCTCAAGAAAGACGGCGCGCTGGTGTGCAAGGTCTTCCACGGTTCGGGGTACACGCAGTTGGTGGACATGTTCAAAGCCAATTTCCGCGTGGTGAAACCGATCAAGCCCAAAGCCTCGCGAGACAAGTCTTCCGAGACGTTTCTGGTCGGCATCGGGCTCAAGAGCCGATGAATTTTCTTCATCGGGTCGATCAGAGGGCCTAAAACCGTGGCTGCGCTGTGGGTAGCACGCTGCAGGGGCTCTCTTGACTCGTCTAGAATCATCCTCATATAGCTCAAACGTCCTGCGGTGCTTTGTCAAGAACATGACAGGTGCGACAGGACGGAGCCCTGAACAGGTGTGGTGATGCATCCAGCGTCAGCCGGTTCAGGTTGAATGGGAACAAGGAGCCTCGGTGAACAATCAATGGTTCTCGAAGATTGCAGTCTGGTTGGTGGTGGCACTGGTGTTGTTCACCGTGTTCAAGCAGTTCGACCGTGTGAGCACGGGCGGCAGTCAGATCGCCTATTCGGATTTCCTGGAGGAAGTCCGGGCCAAGCGCATCAAGAGCGTGGTGCTGCAAGAGAGTGGCAGCGGTGCCACCGAGATCATTGCCATCACCACCGATGACAAGCGTCTGCGCAGCACGGCCACGTACCTCGATCGCGGTCTGGTGGGCGACCTGCTGGCCAGCGGCGTCAAGTTCGACGTGAAGGCCCGTGAAGAGCCCTCGCTGATCATGAGCCTGCTGGTGTCCTGGGGCCCGATGCTCCTGCTGATTGGCGTGTGGGTGTACTTCATGCGCCAGATGCAAGGCGGCGGTGGCAAGGGTGGGGCGTTCAGCTTCGGCAAGAGCCGCGCCCGCATGCTCGACGAGAGCAACAACACCGTGACCTTCGCCGACGTCGCCGGCTGCGACGAGGCCAAGGAAGAAGTGAAGGAGTTGGTAGATTTTCTGCGCGACCCGCAGAAGTTCCAGAAGCTGGGTGGTCGCATTCCGCGCGGTGTGCTGCTGGTTGGCCCTCCGGGTACCGGTAAGACACTGCTGGCCAAGTCCATCGCGGGTGAAGCCAAGGTCCCGTTCTTCACCATCTCGGGTTCGGACTTCGTGGAAATGTTCGTCGGTGTGGGTGCGTCTCGTGTGCGTGACATGTTCGAGCAGGCCAAGAAGAATGCCCCTTGCATCATCTTCATCGACGAAATCGATGCAGTCGGTCGTCACCGTGGCGCAGGTCTGGGTGGTGGCAATGACGAGCGCGAGCAGACCCTCAACCAGATGCTGGTCGAGATGGACGGCTTCGACACCAACGCCGGTGTGATCGTGGTGGCCGCCACCAACCGGCCTGACATCCTGGACCCGGCCCTGCTGCGCCCTGGTCGTTTCGACCGTCAGGTGTATGTGACCCTGCCGGACGTGCGCGGTCGCGAGCAGATCCTGAACGTGCACGTGCGCAAAGTGCCGGTCGGTCAGGACGTGCGTGCCGACATCCTGGCGCGCGGCACCCCGGGTTTTTCGGGTGCGGATCTGGCCAACCTGGTCAATGAAGCTGCCTTGTTCGCCGCTCGCCGCAATGGCCGTGTGGTCGAGATGCAGGACTTCGAGAAGGCCAAGGACAAGATCATGATGGGCCCCGAGCGCAAGTCCATGATCATGCCCGAGGAGGAACGTCGCAACACGGCCTACCACGAGGCCGGTCACGCCCTGGTGGCACGCCTGCTGCCCAAGACCGACCCGGTGCACAAGGTCACCATCATCCCGCGCGGCCGTGCGCTGGGTGTGACCATGCAGTTGCCCGAAGGTGACCGTTACAGCATGGACAAGAACCGCATGCTGGACACCATCTCGGTGCTGTTTGGTGGCCGCATTGCCGAAGAGGTCTTCATGAACCAGATGACGACCGGTGCGAGCAACGACTTCGAGCGTGCCACCGCCATCGCCCGCGACATGGTGACCCGCTACGGCATGACCGACGAACTCGGCCCGGTGGTGTACGCCGAGAACGAGGGCGAGGTCTTCCTGGGCCGCTCGATCACCAAGACCACGCACATGTCTGAAGAGACCATGCAGAAGGTCGACAAGCAGATCCGCAAGATCATCGACGAGCAGTACGCCCTGGCGCGCAAGCTCATCGAAGACAACAAGGACAAGATGCACGCGATGGCCAAGGCTTTGCTCGAGTGGGAAACCATCGATGCCGAGCAGATCGACGAGATCATGGCCGGCAAGGAGCCGAGTCCGCCCAAGGACTGGACGCCTTCGGTCAACCGCTCAGGTGGTAACGATCCGAAGCCGCCCGTCAAGCCGGACGGTGCACCGGCAGCCGTCTGACCTGCAGGCACTTCGTACATCCATCAACGGGGCTTCGGCCCCGTTGTGTATTTCAGCTTTCCCCCTTGCATCATGTTCACCTGGCACACCACCCGTTTTCAGATCGACCTCAGCCGTCCGCAGGTCATGGGCATCGTCAACGTCACTCCGGATTCGTTTTCGGACGGAGGGCAGCACGCGAACACGAGTCAGGCGCTGGCGCATTGCGAGCAGCTCATCAAGGACGGGGTCGACATCCTCGATCTGGGTGGGGAGTCCACCCGTCCGGGCGCGCCCACCTTGACGGTCGAGGAGGAGTGGGCGCGTCTGGAGGGGGTGATCCGTGGCGCGCTGTCGCTGGGGGTGCCCCTGTCGATCGACACTTGCAAGGCCGAGGTGATGCGCCGTGCGCTGGACCTGGGCGTGGACATCATCAACGACATCCGCGGGCTGGAGGATGAGGGCGCGGTGGACGCGGTGGCCCGTCATGGTGCGTGTGGCGTCTGCCTGATGCACATGCAGGGCGATCCGGCCACGATGCAGATGCGTCCAAGCTATCCAGATGTGGTCGATGAGGTCAAAGCCTATCTGAGCCAGCGCGCTCAGGTGGTGCAGGTCGCCGGCGTGGCGCAGGCGCGCATCACCCTGGACCCAGGCATCGGTTTTGGCAAGACGCCTGAGCACAACTTCCGCTTGCTGCGCGAGCAGGCCTCGCTGCTGGAGCTGGGCTACCCCCTGCTGATTGGCTGGTCGCGCAAGTCCAGCCTGGGCGCCCTGACGGGGCGCCCCGTAGGCGAGCGCCTGGCGGCCAGCCTGAGTGCGGCCCTGGCCGGTGTGCAGCGGGGCGCGCACATCGTGCGTGTGCACGATGTCGCGGAAACTGTTGACGCCTTGAAGGTGTGGGCTGCGGCCGGCTTGCCGGAGGCGTTGGCGTGAGGGTGGTTCCCGCTATCATTCCGCATCGATAAGTCAGCAGGGTTGTCTTCATTCATGTCACGTCAATATTTCGGCACCGACGGTATTCGCGGTACGGTCGGTCAAGCCCCCATCACCCCCGATTTCGTCTTGCGTCTGGGGCACGCGGTGGGGCAGGTCTTGCGTCGCGCCGAAGCGCGCCCCACCGTGTTGATCGGCAAGGACACCCGCATTTCGGGTTACATGCTGGAATCTGCTCTCGAAGCGGGGTTTGCCTCGGCTGGCGTCGATGTGCTGTTGACCGGCCCGCTGCCCACGCCGGGTGTGGCCTACCTGACCCGTGCCTTGCGCCAGAGCCTGGGCGTGGTGATCAGCGCCTCGCACAACCCCTTCCAGGACAACGGCATCAAGTTCTTCTCGGCCAACGGCGAAAAGCTGACGGATGAGTGGGAACTGGACGTGGAGGCCGCCTTGTCGCAGGCGCCGCAATGGGTGGACTCCAAGAGTCTGGGCAAGGCCCGCCGCATTGAGGATGCCCGCGGTCGCTACATCGAGTTTTGCAAGGCCACGTTCGACTCGAACCTGTCTTTGAAGGGCCTGAAGCTGGTGGTGGACGGCGCCCACGGGGCCGCTTACCAGATCGCACCGGCCGTGCTGCACGAACTGGGCGCCGAGGTCATCGCGATCGGGTGCGCGCCCGATGGCTTGAACATCAATGACGGCGTGGGGGCCACGCACCCCGAGGCCCTGGTGGCCGCGGTCAAGCAGCACAGCGCCGACTACGGCATCGCGCTGGACGGTGATGCGGATCGGCTGCAATTGGTGGATGCCGACGGGCGCCTCTACAACGGCGATGAGTTGCTTTATGTGCTGGTGGCCGACCGTCTGGCACAGGGCGAAAAGGTGCCCGGTGCCGTGGGAACGCTCATGACCAATATGGCGGTCGAGTTGGCGCTGCAGGGCCGTGGTGTGGATTTCGTTCGCGCCAAGGTGGGCGACCGCTACGTGCTGGAGGACCTGATCGCCCGTGGCTGGCAACTGGGCGGGGAGGGCTCCGGCCATCTGCTGGCACTGGATCGCCACACGACCGGGGATGGCATGGTCAGCGCCTTGCAGGTCTTGCAGGCCGTGGTGCGCAGCGGGCGCTCTCTGGCGCAGTGGCTGGAGGGCGTGAGCCTGTTCCCCCAGCGCCTGATCAACGTCCATTTGCAGCCTGGTCAGGATTGGCGCCACAACACCCGCCTGGCTGCCGTGCAGCAAGAGGTGGATGGCATGCTGGTGGGGCAGGGGCGGGTGCTCATTCGCCCTTCGGGCACCGAGCCGCTCTTGCGCGTGATGGTGGAGGCGCGCGACCAGGCGCTGGCCGACCGATGCGCGCAGATGTTGGCCGATGCGGTCGCGGGCTGACGAGGCCCGTTGCCCAGATCAAGCCGGCCCCGGTGGGCCGGCTTTTTTGTGTCTGGACGCCGCCCTGAGGTGGCATGACAATATGACGTCCGGATTGTGACAATTCGCCCCTTGTCCCCTAGGTGTTGTCGGTGCGGTGCTGTGTGACAGAGACGCTTTTGCTGTCACAGACGCGTCATATTGCGTGCTTAAAGTTGCTGATGTCGATATTCAACTGTCCCAAGACAGGAAAGGCGTACACATGAGCTTCAAACTGATTCGCACTGCCGCCGCTGTGGCACTGACCGTGGCTTCTTTTGGCGTGATGGCCAATGACGTGACTGGCGCTGGCGCCAGCTTCCCCGCCCCCGTCTATGCCAAGTGGGCCGCTGCCTACAACACGGCTACCGGCGTGCGCATCAACTACCAATCGGTGGGTTCGGGTGCCGGCATTCGTCAGATCAAGGCCAAGACCGTGGACTTCGGCGCATCCGACATGCCTTTGACGGACGAAGAGCTGGCCAAGGAAGGCCTGATGCAGTTCCCCACCGTGATCGGTGGCGTGGTGCCGGTGGTCAACATCCAGGGTGTGAAGCCCGGTGAACTGAAGCTGACCGGTGAAGTGCTGGGCAACATCTACCTGGGCAAAATCGCCAAGTGGAACGACCCCGCCATCGTCGCGCTGAACCCCGGCGTCAAGCTGCCCGACGCTGCCATCGCACCGGTGCGCCGTGCTGACGGCTCGGGCACCACCTTCGTGTTCACCAACTACCTGTCGAAGGTGAGTCCTGAGTGGAAGCAAACGGTGGGCGAAGGCGCTGCCGTGAAGTGGCCCACCGGTGCCGGTGGCAAGGGTAACGAAGGCGTGTCGGCTTTTGTCGGTCGCCTGCCCAACTCGATTGGCTACGTCGAATACGCCTACGCCAAGACCAACAAGCTGTCGCACGTCGCCATGAAGAACGTGTCGGGTGCCTTCGTGCAGCCGGACGATTCGGCTTTCAAGGCTTCGGCAGCCGGTGCTGACTGGAACAAGTCGTTCTACCAAGTGCTGACCAACCAGCCTGGCAAGGATGCTTGGCCGATGAGCAGCGCCACCTTCATCCTGATGCACAAGTCGGCTGACAAGCCCCAGCAAGCTGGCGGGGCCCTGAAGTTCTTCGACTGGGCTTACAGCGCCGGTGACAAGACCGCTGTCGAGCTCGACTACGTGCCGCTGCCCGCTACCGTGAAGGACATCGTGCGCAAATCGTGGGCTCAGATCAAGGATGCCTCTGGCAAGCCGGTGTCTTATAAGTAAATCACTGCACATGCAGTTCTGGCCGGTCACCTGGGATGGGGTGATCGGCCTCTTGTCGTATCCCGCTGACCCATGCCGATTGATTCTCTCCACGGAGGCTGTCGATGACTGCCATTCTTCCTGCTGACAGACTTCCTGGCGCCCAGGCCTCCCAGAGAGCCAAGCGTGAACCCATGACCACTCCTCCTCAACGACGCATCAGTGCCCCCTGGGCCGATGCCTTGTTCGCCAATCTGGCCCGACTGGCCGCCTTGATCACCCTGTCCCTGCTGATGGGCATCATGGTGTCGCTGATCATCGGCGCCTGGCCCGCCATCAAGGAATACGGGCTGAGCTTCCTGTGGCGCTCCGATTGGGACCCCGTGCAGGACTCCTACGGCGGTCTGGTGATGATCTACGGCACCTTGATGACTTCGTTCATCGCGCTGCTGATTGCGGTGCCCGTGAGTTTCGGGATCGCGATGTTCCTGACCGAGTTGTCGCCCAACTGGCTTAAGCGCCCCCTGGGCATCGCGGTGGAATTGCTGGCTGCTGTGCCCTCCATCGTGTATGGCATGTGGGGCTTGCTGGTGTTCGGCCCGATTCTGTCGACCTACGTGCAGCAGCCCCTGCAGTCGTGGACGACAGGCATTCCCTATCTGGGTGCGTTCTTCTCTGGCCCTCCGGTCGGCATCGGCATCCTGTCGGCTGGCATCATCCTGGCCATCATGATCATCCCCTTCATCGCTTCGGTGATGCGGGACGTGTTCGAGGTGACCCCGCCGCTGCTCAAGGAGTCGGCCTACGGCCTGGGTTCGACCACCTGGGAGGTGGTCTCCAAGGTAGTGCTGCCTTACACCAAGACCGGTGTGGTGGGTGGCATCATGCTGGGGCTGGGCCGTGCCCTGGGTGAAACGATGGCCGTGACCTTCGTGATCGGCAACATGAATCAGCTGGATTCGCTGTCCTTGTTCGAGGCGGCCAACAGCATCACCTCGGCACTGGCCAACGAGTTTGCCGAAGCCGGTGAAGGCCTGCACCAGGCTTCGCTGATCTACCTGGGCCTGGTCCTGTTCTTCATCACCTTCGTGGTGCTGGCGTTCTCGCGGATCCTGTTGTCCCGTCTCAAGCGTAACGAAGGAGCTGCAGCATGAGTGCAGACATGAAAGCCCTGCGCATGCAGCGCTACAAATCGCGCAAGCTGGTGAACATCGTCGCCCTGATGCTGTCGCTGGCCGCCATGGCCTTCGGCCTGGTCTGGCTGATCTGGATCCTGGCCGAGACGATTCGCCTCGGCGTCGGTGGCCTGAGCTGGAGCATTCTGACCGAGATGACTCCGGCTCCGGGTGATGAGGGCGGGCTGGCGAATGCCATCATGGGCTCGCTGCTGATGGTGGGTCTGGCGACGCTGATCGGCACGCCGGTGGGTGTAATGTCTGGGATCTACCTCGCCGAGTATGGTCAGCGCGGCGCCCTGGGCAGCATCACGCGCTTCATCAACGACATCCTGCTGTCGGCCCCCTCCATCGTCGTGGGGCTGTTCATCTATTCGGTGGTGGTCACCCGCATGCAGTCCTTCTCTGCCTGGGCCGGTGTGCTTGCCCTGGCGCTGATCGTGGTGCCGGTGGTGATCCGCACCACCGAGAACATGCTGACGCTGGTGCCGCAGGCTCTGCGTGAGGCGGCTTACGCCCTGGGCACGCCAAAGTGGCGCGTCATCCTGACGATCACTCTGAAATCGGCCCGTGCCGGTGTGGTGACCGGGGTGCTGCTGGCGGTGGCGCGCATTGCCGGTGAAACGGCACCGCTGCTGTTCACGGCTCTGTCCA
Source organism: Aquabacterium sp. (assembly GCF_034003525.1). Lineage (GTDB taxonomy): Bacteria > Pseudomonadota > Gammaproteobacteria > Burkholderiales > Burkholderiaceae_C > Aquabacterium. The sequence goes on along the minus strand of NZ_JAVEYN010000001.1, from coordinate 119,836 downwards.
ACCAGTTCTGGTCGGCCGACATGTCGGCACCGATGGCCAGCCTGCCGGTGACGATCTTCAAGTTTGCGATGAGCCCGTACGAGAACTGGCAGAAACTGGCGTGGGCAGGCGTGTTCCTGATCACACTGGGTGTGCTGGCCCTCAACATCATCGCCCGCGTCCTTTTCCGTCAGCGCTGATGCGCCTGGCCCCCTGATTTGATGGAGTTCCAGACCATGGATACCAAGGTAAACACTGCACAGACGGAGCGCATCAAGCTGGCCGTCAACAACCTGAACTTCTACTACGGCAAGTTCCACGCCCTCAAGAACATCAACCTGACCTTGCCAGAAAACAAGGTGACGGCCTTCATCGGCCCCTCGGGTTGTGGCAAGTCCACGCTGCTGCGCACCTTCAACCGCATGTTCGAGTTGTACCCGGAGCAGCGCGCCGAGGGCGAGATCCTGCTCGACGGGGAGAACATCCTCAAGAGCAAGGAAGACGTGGCCCTGATCCGCGCTCGCGTGGGCATGGTGTTCCAGAAGCCGACACCGTTTCCGATGTCGATTTACGAGAACATCGCCTACGGCGTGCGTCTGTTTGAGAAGCTGTCTCGTACCGAGATGGACGAGCGCGTGGAGTGGGCCTTGAAGAAGGCCGCGTTGTGGAACGAAGTCAAGGACAAGCTCAACCAGAGCGGTTCGGGCCTGTCGGGTGGTCAGCAGCAGCGTCTGTGCATTGCCCGTGGCATCGCGATCAAGCCCGAGGTGCTGCTGCTCGACGAGCCATGCTCGGCGCTGGACCCGATCTCGACTGGCAAGATCGAAGAGCTGATCCATGAGCTCAAGAACGACTACACCGTGCTGATCGTGACCCACAACATGCAGCAGGCCGCGCGCTGCTCGGACTACACCGCCTACATGTACCTGGGCGAGCTGATCGAGGTGGGCGCGACCACCGACATCTTCATGAAGCCCAAGCGCAATGAGACCGAGGATTACATCACTGGCCGTTTCGGCTGATGACGCAGCCCCTGAAAACGCACAACAACCAACATTGAAGGAGTTGCCTCATGACCGATAAGCACATGTCCAGCCAGTTCGATTCGGAGCTGGGCAGTATTTCCACCCGCGTTCTGGAGATGGGGGGGCTGGTGGAGTCACAGGTGGCGCAGGCCGTGGCCGCGCTGACCACGTTCAATGGTGAAGAAGCCACGCGCGTGTTGACCCAGGAAACCCTGGTCAACCAGATGGAAGTCAACATCGACGCCGACCTGTCCTTGATCATTGCACGCCGTCAACCGACCGCACGGGACCTGCGCCTGCTGATCGCGATTTCCAAGACCATCGGGAATCTGGAGCGCGTGGGGGACGAGGCGGCACGCGTGGCCCGAACAGTGCAACGTCTGATCAACACGGGTGTGTCCACCCGCCTGCGCCTGCCGGTGGGCGATCTGCAGTTCGCGGCCGAGTTGGCCACGGCCTCGCTGCGCCGTGCCCTGGACGCCTTTGCGCGCCTGGACACCCAGACCGCCATCGAGGTCATCCGCGCCGACAACGAAATCGACTCCGAGTTCGATGGCCTGATGCGCAAGCTGATCACCTACATGATGGAAGACCCGCGTACGATCTCGGCCTCCATCGATCTGGTGTTCGTGGCCAAGGCCATTGAACGGGTGGGGGATCACGCCAAGAACCTGGCTGAGCAGGTCATCTACATCGTCAAGGGTGCCGACGTGCGTCACAACACGCCGGATGCGGTCGAGTCCATCATCAAGTAAGCGCAATTCAGGAGCTGCCCATGAGCCGTGTGCTGGTGGTTGAAGACGAAATGGCGATCGCCGAGTTGATCGCCCTGAACCTGCGTCATGCCGGGTTCGAGGTGACGGTGGTCGACAACGGCGAGGATGCCCAGACCCAGATCGACAAGGTCATGCCTGACTTGGTCTTGCTCGATTGGATGTTGCCGGGCCAATCGGGCCTGACGCTGGCCAAGCGCTGGCGCGGGGCTACGCGCACCCGTGACATCCCCATCATCATGCTGACCGCCCGTGCCGAGGAGGCCGACAAGGTGGCCGGACTCGACGCCGGGGCCGACGACTACCTGACCAAGCCCTTCTCTCCCCACGAGCTGATGGCGCGGGTGCGTGCGGTGTTGCGCCGCAAGGCCCCTCAGGCACTCGACTCTGCCGTGGAGATTGCCGGGCTGCGCCTGGATCCGTCCACCCGCCGCGTTTCGCGGGGCGAGCAGGAGGTCAAGATCGGCCCGACCGAGTTCAAGTTGCTGCACTTCTTCATGACCCACCCGGAGCGCGTGCACAGCCGTGCGCAGTTGCTCGACCGTGTCTGGGGTGACCACGTGTTCATCGAGGAGCGCACGGTGGACGTGCATGTGAAGCGCCTGCGCGAGGCCTTGGCCCCTGTGCAACGCTCACAGCTGATTGAAACGGTGCGGGGAGCGGGCTACCGTCTCACTCAGCAGTTGGCCGAGGCTGCGGCCTGATCTGAACAAGGCGAGCGGTGGATTCAAACCAATCGTGGTTTCTGGCGCGGATCACCTCCCGTGTGGGGTATGCCGGCGTCGGGGCATTGGGGGGCTGGTTGCTGGGGACGTATACGGCTTACCCCTTGACCATGGCGTTGATGGGCTGTGCCTCAGCCTTGATCATCCAGTCCGCCATCGACACCTGGCGCGGGCAGAGCCTGCTTGACTGGTTGCGTACGCCCGAGGCCGAACCACCGGCCATCTCCAGCATCTGGGGGGAAATCGGCTACCGCGTGCAGCGCTTGCTCCAGTTGCGCGAGCAGGCCATCGAACGGGAGCGCGCCCGCCTGGCGGACTTCCTGTCAGCCATCGAGGTCTCGCCCAATGGCGTGATGCTGCTGGATGCCGCCGAACACATCACCTGGATCAGCACCAGCGCGGCCAACCACTTTGGCCTCGATCCGCAGCGCGACCTGCAGCAGCGCGTGACGAACCTTGTCCGTCAGCCCGCGTTCGTCCAGTACCTCAATGCCGGCGACTACCGCGAAGGGGTCAAATGCCCGATGGCGACGGGCGCCCACCACTGGCTGCAAATTCATGTGAAAGAGTACGGCGATGGGCTCAAACTGGTGTTGTCGCAGGACATCACTGAGCGTGAGCGCGCTGACCACATGCGGCGCGACTTCGTGGCCAACGTGTCGCACGAAATCCGCACGCCGCTGACCGTGCTCAGCGGCTTCATCGAAACCATGGGCTCTTTGCCTCTGACCGAGGTGGAGCGGCAGCGGGTCATCAGCTTGATGTCGCAACAGGCGGCGCGCATGCAGACCTTGGTCTCTGACCTCTTGACCCTGGCTCAGATCGAAGGCAGCCCGCGCCCTGCGGCCGACACCTGGCTGAAAGTCGATGACTTGATGCAGCGCATCGACAACGACGTGCAGGGCCTGTCTCGTGGACGCCATCCCGTGACCGTGACCACGAACACGGACGGCAAGTTGTGCGAGATCGCGGCGGTGGAGAGCGAGTGGCTGAGCGCGATGGGCAACCTCGTCTCCAACGCGGTGCGCTACACGCCCGATGGCCAGCCCATCGACATTGGGTGGCGGGTGTTGCCCGATGGGCGTGCCGAGTTCAGCGTGAAGGATGGCGGAGTGGGCATTGCACCGGAGCACCTGCCACGCCTGTCAGAGCGCTTCTATCGCGCCGACAGCAGCCGTTCACGCAACACCGGCGGCACAGGCTTGGGCCTGTCGATCGTCAAGCATGTGGTGCAGCGCCACGGTGGCGAATTGAAGGTGACGAGCGAGTTGGGCAAGGGTTCCACCTTCACGATCTGGCTGCCTGCGGTGCGGGTTCGCCTGGTGTGAGCTGCCAGGGGCCTTCAGTGGCCAGTGCCCCGGCGTCTCACCGACGGTAAATCGCAATCTGCTCGGAGTTGCGAGTGCGCTGGTTGTGCCGCACGACGAAGGTCCAGCCTTCGATCTGAGGTGCCTGGGCGCGTCCCGGCAGTTGCATGACCAGCACCTCGCAGTGACGGGCGGCATCGCCTGAGGTGGACGCCAGACCGTCGACGCGGTACTGCCCGAAGTACTCCATGCCCGTCAGCAAGGCGACCGAGGCCCGCGGGGCGCATACCAGGGTGTGGGCCGGCACCTCCACGCGCATGCGCTCGATCAGGGAGCGGTAGCTGCGTGCCTGGTCCAGGATGGGGAGCCACAGCGTCATGAACAGCAGCCAGCACAAGGCCACCCCGCCCGCGGGCAGCACCAGGCTCTTCCACAAGGCGTGCGACACACGGGCGGTACGCCAGCGCACCAGGCCCAGCCAGAGCACGGTGCCGATCACGGCCGCGACCAGGGCCAGCCACGAAAACTCGGCCTCCGTGCCAGGCACGAGCTTGGCGATGCGCTCGGCGGTGCGGGCCGGCGCCCCGGTGTGCAGCGCCACATAGCCCAGCCAGATCAGGCTGGCGAAGATGGTGAAGAAGAAGACCGAGAACCAGTCGATGGCCGAACCCAGGCTGCGTTGCAGGATGGGCAGGGCGAAGGCTGCCAGCACCGCCAGCGAGGGCAGGGCGGTGAGCAAGGCCCGCTCATTGGCGCTCATGGCCAGCGAGGCCAGCACGCCCACCAGGGTGGTGAACAGAGGCACGGCAATGTGGCGGTGCGTGATTTGGCGGCGCCAGTGCCAGATGGTGAGCGCGGCCAGCGGCAAGGTGGGCCAGGTGAACCACACCAGCAGACGCAGCACCTCGCCTGCGCCATCGGGCCAGGCCAGGCGCCACGACCAGCCCGGCAGGTTCAGGGCCGACAAGGAAGTGGCCAGCAGCAGCGCCAGCACGGTGGCGGCCAGCACCCAACGCAGGTGCCGCCGCATCTCATCCTGGCGGGACAGCAGGCAGATCACGCTGCCCACCAGGCCCAGCAGGACGGCGACGGCAGGGCTGCCGCTCGCCGCCATCACGGGCAGGCTCAGCAGTGCTGCCCAGCGGGCTTTGACCGGGTGCACCTGCGCGACCGCCAGGCTGAACAGAAAGAGGGTGCTGCCCGCCAGTTGCAGCAACTCGGGCGTGGTTTCGTGCCCCAGTTGCAGCAGACCGAGTGAGGCGATGAGGGCCAGCAGCCCGCCATCGGCCACGGCGCGGGCGTAATCGGCCGGCGCGGCTTCACCGCCGAAGGCCAGCGGCAAAGGCTGGGCTGCGTCCGTGCGGGCCAGATGGTAAGTGGTGTACCAGGTCAGGGCCAGGGTGGCGGCCAGCAGCAAGGCAAAGGGCAAGCGAGCCGCCACGGCGGGGTCCACCCAGGGGCTCAGCAGGTCGATGAAGGCGGCCCCCAGCCAATAGGGCAGCACGCCGCCCGAGGTGGGCAGCACGCCACCCACATTCGGGTGCAGCCAGGAGGCTTGCCCCAGGGCCAGGCTCCACATGTGCCCGAAGGAGGCGATGTCTTCGTTCTTCCAGGGGTCGCGCCCGAACAGGCCCGGGATGACATAAGCCGCGCAAAACAGCAGCAAGGCCCAGCGCGGCAGGCGCTGAACGGCCTTCTGGGTGACCAGGGCAGGGGAGACGCGGGATTCCTGAAGGCGAGCGTTCATGCGAGGTGGCGACAAGCGAGGCAGAAATGAAAAAGGGCAGCCGGAGCCACCCCTTTGAGTATCGCGGAAACGGGCGCTGCAAACACAGGCCCGAGAGCCGGATTACTTGCGGAACTGCGCAAACTTGTTGCGGAACTTCTCGACGCGGCCACCCAGGGTGTCCACGCTCTTTTGCTGGCCCGTGTAGAAGGCGTGCGATTCGGAAGAGGTTTCCAGCTTGAACAGGGGCAGTTCACGGCCGTCGTCCAGCTTGATGCTTTCCTTGGTGGGAGCGCACGAGCGGGTGATGAACTGGAAGCCGTTGGACTGGTCAACGAAGACGACGTCGCGGTAGTTGGGGTGAATACCTTGCTTAGGCATAGGGGAACCTCTTGCTGTTTGCATCATCGGTAGCCACCAGGCACCATGCCTGGCACTTTCCGACAGCCGGAAAACCCGAGATTATAACGGGTTTCGGGGTGGATTAGCCACCACGCCTCATCATGTCGAAGAAGTCGTGGTTGTTCTTGGTTGAGCGCATCTTGTCGAGCACGAACTCCATCGCCTCGATCTCGTCCATCGGGTAGAGCAGCTTGCGCAAAATCCAGCTCTTTTGCAGGATTTCAGCCTTGAGCAGCAACTCTTCGCGGCGGGTGCCCGACTTGTTGATCAGGATGGAAGGGTAGACACGCTTTTCGGCCATGCGGCGATCCAGGTGGATTTCGCAGTTACCGGTGCCCTTGAACTCTTCGTAGATCACTTCGTCCATGCGGCTGCCAGTGTCGACCAGCGCGGTGCCGATGATGGTGAGCGAGCCACCTTCTTCGATGTTGCGGGCAGCGCCGAAGAAGCGCTTGGGACGTTGCAGGGCGTTGGAGTCCACACCGCCCGACAGCACCTTGCCCGACGAGGGCAGGACGTTGTTGTAGGCGCGGGCCAGACGGGTGATCGAGTCCAGCAGGATGACCACGTCCTTGCCCAGTTCGACCAGGCGCTTGGCGCGCTCGATCACCATTTCGGCGACCTGAACGTGACGCTGGGCGGGTTCGTCAAACGTGGAGCTGATCACTTCGCCGCGCACGGTGCGCTGCATTTCGGTCACTTCTTCCGGGCGCTCGTCCACCAGCAGCACGATCAGGTGCACGTCGGGGTGGTTGGCGACCAAGGCGTGAGCCAGGTTCTTCATCAGCACCGTCTTGCCGCTCTTGGGCGGGGCGACGATCAGGGCGCGTTGACCTTTGCCGATGGGGGCAATCAGGTCAATGATGCGGCTGCTGATGTTGTCGTCGCTGCGCAGGCCGTCGCTCTCAAGCTTGAACTGCTCGGTCGGGAACAGCGGCGTGAGGTTCTCGAACATCAGCTTGTTCTTGTTGACCTCAGGCGACAGACCGTTGACGCGGTCAACCTTGACCAGGGCAAAGTAGCGCTCGCCGTCCTTGGGGACGCGCACTTCGCCTTCGATCAGGTCGCCGGTGTGCAGGTTGAAGCGGCGCACCTGGCTGGGCGACAGGTAGATGTCGTCGGTGCTGGCCAGGAAGCTCATGTCGAGCGCGCGCAGGAAGCCGAACCCGTCGGGCAGCACTTCGAGGACGCCGTCGCCGAAGACCTGCTCGCCAGCCTTGGCGCGCTTCTTCATGATGGCAAACATCAACTCCTGCTTGCGCATGCGAGAGACGTTTTCAATTTCAAGAGTCTCTGCCATCTCGACCAGTTTCGAGATGTGCAGGGCCTTCAGTTCTGACAGATGCATGTAGGGGTACCCTGAACGAAACCCGCAGGCACCACAACGTTGCAGCAACGTTTGGCCGAGCAGGTGAAAAACGCGTGGGTGAAAGGATGGATTGAGGCGAACGCCTCGGCTCGCTCGGGTGACTGGATTCGGGCCGGTGAGGGTGACTCACGCTGCGGGATCTGCACCCAGACTGCCGGTCGGGCGACCGGGCAGGCAAACGAACACCGACTGCGGTCAGGCAATCGGTGAACGCATTATAGGGACGAAATGCCCCCAGGTATCACAGGTTGCCGTCGATGAAGGCGGTCAGTTGAGCCTTGGACAGGGCGCCAACCTTGGTGGCAGCCAGTTGGCCGCCCTTGAAGATCATCAGCGTGGGGATGCCGCGGATGCCGAACTTGGCGGGCACGTCACGGTTCTGGTCGACGTTCATCTTGGCCACGTTCAGGCGACCGGCGTAATCCTTGGCGACTTCGTCCAGGATGGGGGCGATCATCTTGCAGGGGCCGCACCACTCGGCCCAGTAGTCCACCAGCACGGGCTGGGCCGACTGCAGCACGTCTGCGTCGAAGGATGCGTCGGAAATGTGTTTGATCAGGTCGCTGCTCATGAAACTGTCCTTGGGGGTGCAAGGAAAGGAGCGATCTTTGGCTTAGATGTCGCTCATTTCCACTTATGTGAAGATTTTGACACAGAAGAGCTCCGTATCAGGGTCACACCTGAGAGACCTTGTTGATGGTGTCCATAGTCGAAAACTGTTGCTTCGGCGATGCACCATCGCCTGAAATGGGCCGCTTGTCACCCCTAGGCTAAAGTATCGACTGATTTGAATATGTCGTGAAATGGAGAGGCTGCGGTCTTTCTTGCGCGGCTGCTCCTTTGTTTCCATTGCGCACTTCATGACGCGAGCCTCGTCCACATCGTCCACCTCGCCCCGCTACTTCGGGCGGTTCGAGTTGCGTGAGCAATTGGGGCGCTCCAGTGCGACGCAGTCGTGGCTCGTGATGGACAGCCATTTGAAGCACGAGGTGCTCCTGTGTGTGCCGCGCGTGCAGCCGCTGAACGAGGCTGAGCGCGATGTCTGGATGCAGGACGTGCAGCTCGGCGCACGGCTCAAACATCCGCACCTGGCGCAGGTGCTGGAGGTGGGTGTTCACGAGGGCTGGCCTTTTGCCATTGTGGAGCTGGGTGAGCAGGTCACCCTGGCGGAGCGCCTCACCGATGGAGCGCCGCTGACGCCGACCGAGGTCGCGGGCATCGTGGTGGATGTGCTGGACGGGTTGGCCTATGCCCACGAGGCCGGCCTGGTGCACCAGGACATCGGGCTGCACAGCGTGCTGCTGGACCGCGCCGGGCGAGCCCGCCTGGCCGCACTGGGTGTGGGCTTGCGTGCGGGGCCTGTGGGTGTGCCACGTCGGCCCAGGCTGGACCTGTTCAGTTTGCGCCAGGCCTGTGAGCGCGATGTGCTGATGGTGGGCCTTTTGCTGCATCACCTGCTGGCGAACCAAGCGCCGCTGGACGAGGCAGACATCGGACTGGCCGTGGCACGTGTCGGCACCGAGATTGTGCGTTTGCCCTGGAGCACGCCGCACAGCGTGCCCGACCCCTTGCGCGCGATCGCCAACCGCGCCACCGATCGGCAGCAGCGTCAGCGCTACCTGAATGCCCGTACGCTCTTGAGCGCCTTGCAGCGCTGGATCAAGACGCACACCGAAGATGCCGGCGGGCCGCTGGTGCTCTTGCTCGACCGTCTCAACTCCGTGGGCACCCTGCCTGGGCGCCCGGGTACGGAGCGGGCGCTGGTGTCGGCCTTGTCGGTCGAAACCTTGCGCGTGGACGATCTGGTCGAGGTGGTGTTGAAGAACCCGGCGATGGCCTGGGAGATGCTGCGCTCGGTCAACACCGCATCGTTCCAGAGCCCGGGCGACGGTGAGGGGGTGACCACCTTGTCGCGGGCCTTGGTGATGCTGGGGCAAGAGGGGATTCGCCGGGTGGCTTCGAGCGTCCGCGCCTGGCCGGGCGCCGTGGGTGCGCAGGCCAGCCTGAATGCGGATGACGGGGCCGCGGCGGTGGCCGGGCTGGCCGCTGCCTTGCGGCGCCATTGCATTGCCGGGCACGTTGCGCGCCTGTTGGCGCCGTTCTCCATTCACGATGAAGAGGCGGCTTTGGCGGCGATGGCGCAGTCGCTGGGGCCGACGCTGATCGCCTATCACTTCCCTGAAGAGGCGGCTCAGATCATGCGCCTGACGCAGGATGTGCCGCCCACCGAGCCCGAGGGGCGGCCCACGCCGGGCATGCAACCCGAGGCCGCCGTGAGTGCCGTGCTGGGTGTCGAGATGGACGAGTTGACGGCCGCGGTGCTGCGCCACTGGGGCTTGCATGAGCGCCTGCTGTCGGCGGCGCGGCCCTTGAGTCGGACCAATCCGGTGCGCAAGCCGGCCACGCGCGAGGAAATCTTGCGCACGGTGGCCAGCCTGGCCAATGAACTGGCCCTGTCGGTGATGTTGGACGCAGAGAAGCAGCCTGCGGCCGTGCACCAGGTGTACATGCGCTACGCACGCGCCCTGGACCTGACGCCGAAAGAGTGCATCCAGACCCTGGAGTTGGCCACCCGCCTGGTGGACGGCGGGCGGCGACCGGAGCCGGTCAGCCCAGCTTGAGGGCTTGGGCGCAGGCCTTGACCAGTTCAGGGCCTTCGTAGATGAGGCCGGTGTAGATCTGGACGAGGTCGGCACCAGCATCGCGTTTCGAGCGTGCATCGGCGGCGCTCATGATGCCGCCCACCCCGATGATGGGATAGCGCGGGCCCAAAGCGGCACGCAGTTGGCGGATCACCTGGTTGCTGGCTTCCAGCACAGGCGCACCGCTGAGACCACCGGTTTCTTCGGCGTGCGGCAGGCCCTTGACCGCTTCACGGGAGATGGTGGTGTTGGTGGCGATCACGCCGTCGATCTCGTTCTTTTGCAGCGTGGCTGCGATGACGCCCACCTGGGTTTCGTCCAGATCCGGTGCGATCTTCACGAACATGGGCACGGTGCGGCCATGGCGCTTGATGAGGTCCTGACGACGTTCTTGAAGTTGGGCGAGCAGGGCGTCGAGGGCCTCGTCGCTTTGCAGGGCGCGCAGGTTCTTGGTGTTGGGCGAGGAGATGTTGACCGTGACGTAGTCGGCGTGCGGGTACACGCCTTCCAGGCAGATCAGGTAATCGTCAACCGCGTTTTCAATGGGGGTGACGGCGTTCTTGCCGATGTTCAGGCCCAGGATGCCGCCGTTCTCGCGAAAGCGCGCGCGTTTGACGTTGGCGAGGAAGGCGTCCAGGCCTTCGTTGTTGAAGCCCAGGCGGTTGATGAGCGCGTTGGCCTCGGGCAGGCGGAACATGCGGGGCTTGGGGTTGCCCGGCTGCGCCTTGGGCGTGACGGTGCCCACTTCCACAAAGCCGAATCCCATGGCGCCCAGACCGTCGATGACGCGGCCGTTCTTGTCCAGGCCGGCGGCCATGCCGACCCGGTTGGGGAAGGTGATGCCGGCGATTTCAACGGGGTCGTTCACCCGTTCGGCACCCCAGAGGCAGGCCAGCGGGGTGTTCTGGAAACGGGCCAGACCGGCCATGGTCAGCTCGTGCGCGGCCTCCGGGTCCATCTTGAACAACACGGATTTCGGCAGGGAGTAGGGAAGTAAGGCCATGAGGTGGCAGAAACGGCTCACGTGTGAAACAAGCCGCTATTGTCCCCGATCTCGCGCAGGAGGCTGGCCGTGGCTTTTCGAGTGGCGGGAGGTCCGGCCGGGCCGGCGTTCGGAAGTGTCGGTATGGCAAACTGCGCCCCCTGTAGCTGGGTTGGGCGTGCCTGTGGTCACTGGCAAAGTCCCACCCGTGTGAACGTTTCTGAACGAGGCCGAGCTTGGACAAGATCCTGATGCAACTGGCGGCGGAACTCAATGTCCGCCCCGCGCAAGTCAATGCTGCCGTGCAACTGCTGGATGGCGGTGCGACGGTGCCTTTCATTGCCCGTTATCGCAAGGAGGCCACCGATGGCCTTGACGACACGCAGTTGCGTGACCTGGAAGCCCGCCTGGGCTATCTGCGTGAACTGGAAGACCGCCGTGCCGCGGTGCTCAAGAGCATCGAGGAGCAGGGCAAGCTGACGCCCGAGTTGCGTGCCGCGATCGAAACCGTGCCGACCAAGCAGGAGCTGGAAGACCTGTACCTGCCTTACAAGCCCAAGCGCCGCACCAAGGGCATGATCGCCCGCGAGGCGGGTATTGAGCCCCTGGCGGACAAGCTGTTTGCCGACCCGACGCTGGACCCGCAGGCCGAGGCCGCTGGGTTCGTCAACGCCGATGCAGGCTTTGCAGACACCTTTGCGGTGCTGGACGGTGTGCGCGACATCCTGTCGGAGCGCTGGGCCGAAGACGCCACCCTGATCGGCAAGATGCGCGACTGGCTGTGGTCGGAAGGGCTGTTCCAGTCGAAGCTGATGGCCGGCAAGGACGAGAACAATCCGGACGTGGCCAAGTTCCGCGATTACTTCGACTACGACGAGCCGATCCGCACCGTGCCTTCGCACCGCGCGTTGGCGGTGTTCCGTGGTCGGACGCAAGAGATCCTCGACGCCAAGCTGGTGTTGGACGAAGAAGTGGTGCCCGGCAAGCCTTCTCTGGCCGAGGGTCGCATTGCCGTTCACTTGGGCTGGAGCCACAGCAAGCGTCCCAGCGACGACCTGATCCGCAAGTGCATTGCCTGGACGTGGAAGGTGAAGCTGTCGCTGAGCCTGGAGCGAGACCTGTTTGCGCGCCTGCGTGAGGCGGCCGAAGCCACGGCCATCAAGGTGTTTGCCGAGAACCTGCGCGACCTGTTGTTGGCCGCACCGGCTGGCAAGCGCGTGGTGATGGGCCTGGACCCCGGCATCCGCACCGGTGTGAAGGTGGCGGTGCTGAGCGACACCGGCAAGGTGCTGGACACCTCGACCGTGTACCCGCATGAGCCGCGCAAGGACTGGGAAGGCTCGATCCACACGCTGGCGCGTTTGTGCGCCGCCCATGGCGTGAACCTGATCGCCATTGGCAATGGCACGGCCAGCCGTGAGACCGACAAGCTGGCCGCCGACTTGATCAAGCGCATCCAGCAACTGGCGCCGGGCACGCACATCGAGAAGGTCGTGGTGTCGGAAGCGGGTGCGTCGGTGTATTCGGCGTCGGAGTTCGCGTCGAAAGAATTGCCAGATCTCGACGTGAGCCTGCGCGGCGCGGTGTCGATTGCCCGCCGCCTGCAAGACCCGCTGGCCGAGCTGGTGAAGATCGACCCCAAGAGCATTGGCGTGGGGCAGTACCAGCACGACGTCAACCAGAGCGAGCTGGCGCGCACGCTGGACGCGGTGGTCGAAGACTGCGTGAACTCGGTGGGGGTGGACCTGAACACGGCTTCGGCGCCTTTGCTGGCCCAGGTGTCGGGTTTGAGCACCGCGGTGGCCAACAGCATCGTGCGCTGGCGCGATGCCAATGGCGCGTTCCGCAACCGCAAGCAGTTGATGGACGTGGCGGGCTTGGGGGCCAAGACCTTCGAGCAGGCCGCTGGTTTCTTGCGCATTCGCGATGGCGACAACCCGCTGGATGTGACCGGGGTGCACCCGGAAACCTATCCGGTGGTGGAGAAGATGCTGGCGACGACCGGTAAGCCCATTGGCGAGCTGATGGGCAAGAGCGATGTGCTGCGCAGCCTCAAGCCGGAACTGTTTGCCGACGACAAGTTCGGTGTCATCACCGTGAAGGACATTCTGGGTGAGCTGGAGAAGCCCGGCCGTGACCCGCGCCCGGACTTCAAGGTGGCCCGCTTCAACGATGGCGTCGAAGACATCAAGGATCTGAAGGAAGGCATGGTGTTGGAGGGCACGGTCAGCAACGTGGCGCAGTTTGGCGCCTTCGTGGACCTGGGCGTGCACCAGGACGGCCTGGTCCACGTGAGCCAGTTGTCAAACAAGTTCGTCACCGACGCACGTGAGGTGGTCAAGACCGGCGACATCGTGAAGGTGAAGGTGCTGGAAGTGGACCTGTCACGCCAGCGCATTTCACTGACGATGAAGCTGGATGCGGCCACGGGGCCGAAGGCGGCTGGGACCGGGCGCGACAGCGGTTTCCGCCCAGCAGCGCGCAACGAGCGTGTGCAAGGCGGCGGCCGCGGGGCGGGCGCTGCTGGCGGGGCTGCTCCGGGTCAGTCGGCCATGGCCGCAGCGTTTGCCAAGTTGCAAACCAAGCGCTGATGAACAATAACCCACGGTGGCACGACAAGGCTGCAATGGGTGGATGGTGAAACGACAAACGCCCGGTGGAAGCCAGGCGTTTTGCTGTGTGCGCTTGTCTGAGTGAGACGTTGAGGTCGTAAGACCTGCTCAGTCCTTGAAGCGCAGCAGTCGCAGGCCGTTGAACACCACGATCAGGCTGGCGCCCATGTCTGCAAAGACGGCCATCCACAAGGTGGCGTGACCGGTCAGCGCCAGGGCAAAGAAGACCAGCTTGATGCCCAGCGCCAGCGCGATGTTCTGCTTCAGCACGGCCGAGGTGCGGTGGCTGAGGCGCACGAAGGTGGCGATCTTGCGTGGGTCATCGTCCATGATGGCGACGTCAGCGGCTTCGAGGGCCGTGGCGGTGCCGGCGGCGCCCATGGCCAAGCCGATGTGCGCCCGCGCCAGGGCGGGGCCGTCGTTGACACCGTCGCCCACCATGCCGACGTGGCCGTGTTCGCGGATGAGGTCTTCGATGGCCTTCAGCTTGTCATCGGGGAGCAGGTTGCCGCGTGCATCGTCGATGCCGGCCTGCTGGGCCATGTGGCGGGCGGCCAGGGCGTTGTCGCCGCTGAGCATGACGGGGTGAATGCCCAGTTCCTGGAGTTGACGCACGGCGTCGGCCGATTCCGGTCGCAGGGTGTCGGAGACGGCCAGCAAGGCCTGTGGGCCGGCGCGGTTGATGAGGATGAGGGCGGTCTGGCCGGTTTGCTCGATCTCGGCCAGTTGGGCTTCGAGGGCGGGGGAGCACAGGCCGAGGTCTTCGAGCAGACGGTGGTTACCGAGGTGCCAGGTTTGCTGGTCGATGTCACCCCGCACTCCCAGGCCGTGCATGCTGTGGAAGGCAGTGACGTCGGACAGGGGCGGTTGCCCGGCGGCGCGCGCCTGCCAGGCTTGGACCACGGCTTGTGCGACCGGGTGCGCGCTGTGGTGATCCAGGCTGGCGGCCAGGCGCAGGGCTTCGGTGTCGCTCAAGGTGCCCAGTGAGCGCACCAGAGTCAGGGCAGGTTTGCCGTGGGTGAGGGTGCCGGTCTTGTCCAGGGCGATGGCCTTGAGCAGGCGACCGCCTTCCAGGTGTGCGCCGCCTTTGACCAGGATGCCGCGACGTGCCGCCGCGGCCAGGCCACTGACGACAGTCACCGGGGTGGACACCACCAGCGCACAAGGGCAGGCAATGACCAGCATCACCAGGGCCTGATAGACCCAGTGCAGCCAGCCTTGCGTGGTGAGCAGGGGGCCGAGCACGGCGGTGGCCAACGCCAGCAGCACGACGATGGGGGTGTAGTAGCGCGCGAACTGATCGACAAAGCGCTGCATGGGGGCGCGTTGCGACTGCGCTTCCTGGATGGCACGTGCCACGCGGGCCAGGGTGCTGTCGCTGGCGGCGGCCGTGACCAGGGCTTCGAGCACGCCGTTGGTGACGATGGTGCCGGCATAGAGGGTGTCGCCTTCTTGCTTGTCGACGGGCAGGCTCTCACCCGTGATCGGGGCTTCATTGAGCGCAGCCTGCCCCTGTGTGACGCGGGCGTCGAGCGGCACGCGCTCGCCGGCGCGCACACGGATGCGGGCGCCGATGCGGACCTGCTCGACCGGTTGGCTGACCCAATTGCTGCCGAGCCAGACCTGGGCAGTGTCGGGCGCGAGGGCCGAGAGGGACTGGATGGCGTGGCGGGCGCGTTCCAGCGACAGGGCTTCGATGGCTTCGGCCAGGGCGAAGAGGAAGACCACCATCGCGGCTTCCGACCAGCGACCGATGATCAGGGCGCCGCCGACCGCCAGCGTCATCAGGAAGTAGATGTTGAGCGTGAAGTGGCGCAGCGCGATCCAGCCCCTTTTCAGGGTGGGTAGGCCGCTGGTGAGGATGGCGACCACGGCCAGCACGGCACCCAGAGGGTGATGCTCGTTGCCGGTGATCCAGGCGGTGGCTTCGGCTGCGACGGCGGCCACCCCGGAGACGGCCAGCCACAGGCGCGCCCGCATGGGCAGGGCAGGGGGCAAGGCCGTCTGGCGTTGGCCTGCTTCGATCAGGTGAGGGCCCATGCCGATGGCGATCAGCGCTTCCTCGACCGGATGCAGATCGTTCAGCCGGTGATAGACCGTGAGCTCGCGCCCGATGAGGTTGAAGTCCAGCCGTACGATGCCGGGCATGGGCTCGAGCTTGTTGCGGATCAGGCGCTCTTCGGTGGGGCAGTCCATCTGCTCGATGCGGTAGCGCACTTGGGCGGCATCGGGCGGGGCTTCCTGAGAGGCGGGGGAGACAAGCTGTGCGGCCTGGGTGGCAGGACCGCCGCAGCTGTCAGTGTGCCCGTGGTCGTCACCGTGATCGGTGGGCGAAGAGGGGGCACAACATGGCGCTTGTGGCGCAATGTGAATGGGGATGATGGTGCGCTTAGGAGGCGTCTGAGTCGACTGCTGGCTCATGCCTCATTCTGGCACGCAGGCATCACCCCTGCTGTCAGGCGGGGCCTGTCAGCGCATGCTGCCGGTCTTCTGGAAGCGCGTGTGCCAGGCAAAGGCTTCTTCCAGCAGGTGCGGCGTGTGGCCGCCGCGCTGGGTGGCGGCCTTGAAGTAGTCCTGCAGCATGCCGCGGTAGCTCGGGTCCACGCAGTTCGCGATGATGACGGCGGCGCGTTCGCGCGGCGCCAGGCCACGCAGATCTGCCAGGCCGTGCTCGGTGACGATCACGTCCACATCGTGCTCGGTGTGGTCCACGTGGGTGACCATGGGCACGATGGACGAGATGGCGCCGTGCTTGGCCATCGACTTGGTCACGAAGACCGACAGGTGGGCGTTGCGGGCAAAGTCGCCCGAGCCGCCGATGCCGTTCATCATGTGCGTGCCGTTGACGTGCGTGGAGTTGATGTTGCCGTAGATGTCGCACTCCAGCGCCGTGTTGATGGCAATCAGGCCCAGGCGACGGATCACCTCGGGGTGGTTGGACACCTCTTGCGGGCGCAGCACCAGACGCGACTTGTAGTTCTGGATGTTGCCCAGCACGCGCTCGTAGGTCGGCTTGGTCAGGGTGATGGACGAGGCCGAGGCGAAGCTCAGGCGGCCGCTGTCCAGCAACTCGATGGCGCTGTCTTGCAGGACCTCGGAGTACATCTTGAGGTCGTGGAAAGGCGACTCGATCAGGCCGGTCAGCACGGCGTTCGAGATGGTGCCGATGCCCGATTGCAGGGGCTGCAGCGAGGCCGACAGGCGGCCCATCTTCACCTCATGGCGCAGGAACTGGTCCAGGTGGCCGGCGATGGCGTTGGTTTCCTCATCGGGCGGCAGGATGTTGGATGGGCTGTCGTCCTTCTCCGTGATGACGATGGCCGCGATCTTGGCCGGGTCAATGGGGATGAAGGGCACGCCGATGCGCTGTTCGGGATTGATCAGCGGGATGGGCTGGCGGTACGGACGGTAGGTGGGGATGAAGATGTCGTGCAGGCCTTCGAGCTCGACCGGCATCTTCAGGTTGATTTCGATGATGACCTTCTTGGCCAGGATGGCGAAGCTGGCCGAGTTGCCCACCGAGGTGGTCGGCACGATGGCGCCGGTTTCGGTGATGGACGAGGCTTCGATCACGGCAATGTCCACCGGCGCCAACTGGCCCGAGCGCAGCTGCTCGACGGTTTCGGACAAGTGCTGGTCAAGGAACATCACCTCGCCGTTGTTGATCTTCTTGCGCAGCGTGGCGTCGACCTGGAAGGGCAGACGGCGCGAGATGGCGTTGGCTTCGGCCAGGATCTTGTCGGTGTCGTTGCCCAGCGAGGCGCCCGTCATCAGGGTGATCTGCAGGTGTTCCTGGCGGGAGCGGTCGGCCAGCGCCAGCGGCACGGCCTTGCAGTCGCCGGCGCGGGTGAACCCGCTCATGCCCACGGTCATGCCGTTTTCGAACAGGGTGGCGGCGTCGTGCGCGGACATGATCTTGTCGCGCAGGCGAGCCAGACGGATGCGGTCTTCGTACATGGTGTCTCCAGTGGGGCGTACACGCCGATGCCTTGCCGGCGTGCAATGTGGAAATCAGTATAAAAACGGACATATAGTCGCGGGGCGACTTATATTCATGAGATCCAGTCGAAAAACGAATGTCATTGAGCGTCGAGCATCATGGACCTGCGAGCCCTGCGTTACTTTGTTGAAACCGTGCGTCACAGCAGCTTCACCCACGCGGCGGAGCACCTGTGTGTGACCCAGTCCACGGTGAGCAAGATGGTGCGCCAACTGGAAGAGGAGATCGGCCAGCCCCTGTTGATCCGCGAGGGGCGAGGGGTGCGCCTGACCGACGCCGGCAAGATCGTCTTCGAGCGGGGGCAGGAGGCACTGGGGGTGGTCAGGAGCCTGACACAGGATGTGGCCGACCTGAGTGGCCTGGTCCGTGGGGAGGTGACGGTGGGCATCCCGCCCATGGTCAATCTGTTCTTCCCGCCCTTGATCAAGCGTTTCAAAGAGCGCTATCCGCAGATCAAGTTTCACGCCCAGGAGGCCGGGGGGCAGGTGATCGAGCAGCGGGTGCTGGCGGGCGAGTTAGAGGTGGGCGTCACGGTGTTGCCGGTGCCCGCCGACAGTGGCTTGACCAGCACGGAGCTGGGCCGCTTCCCCATCTGCCTGGTCGGCACACCTGCATCGTCGTGGTTTCGGGTGGAGCAGCCGACGCTGGCGACGCTGGATCAGGAGCCGCTGTTGATGTTCAGTGAAGACTACGCCCTGACCAAGCGCTTGCGCACGGGCTTCATCCAGGCCGGGGTCGAGCCCGTGATCGTGGCGCAGAGCGGACAGTGGGACTTTCTGTTGTCGATGGCAATGGCCGGTCTGGGCACGGCCCTGATGCCGGAGCCCTTGCTCAAACGGCTGCGATTGCCGGCCGACGTGGTGATCCGTCCCTTGTGCGAACCCGAGGTGAGTTGGCGTGTGGGGCAGGTGTGGGTGCCAGAGCGGCACATGTCGCATGCGGCGAGGGCGTGGCTGGCGGTGTGCGCCGAGGGCAGTGCCTTGCCCTTGTTCTGACGCGGTGCGCCTCACGGATCGGCGCAGGTCGCTGCGCTATCCTTGCCGCCCATGAAAGCCTTGCACATCCACGTGGGCGAACGCGCCCGGCGACACATTGAGGCGAACGGGCTGCAGCCCAGCGACATCCGCGTCGTTCCGGCGGCGGCCGGTGGCCCCAAGGGCCTCATCCTCAATCACCTGGACCGGCATCTGTTCGGGCACTGGTTGCCGCAAGGGAGCCACACGGTTCACCTGGTGGGTGCCTCCATTGGCGCCTGGCGCATGGCCACGGCGGGCATGGCCGATCCGGTGCGCTCGTTTGCCGACCTGGCCCATGGCTACATTGCGCAGCACATCGAGCCGGAGGCGGGTCGCAAGATGCCGTCGCCTCGCCGCGTGACGCAGGGCTTCACCGACACCTTGAACGGCTTCTTCGGTGAGGAAGTGCCGGGCATCCTGAGTCACCCTCGTTATCGCCTGCATGTGCTGACGTCGCGCGGCCGGCAGGTGCTGCGTCAGGCCACCCCGTCACGCACCATGCTGGGCTTTACCGGTCTGGCCTTGGGCAATGCGGTGTCGCGCAAGGCGGTGGGCCTGTTTCTGGAGCGCACGGTGTTCTCGACGCCGGGCGAGGCTTTGCCCGTGCCATTGCGCGACCTGCCCACAGGGCGCGTTGAGCTGAATACGGGTAACTTCATCCCGGCCATGCTGGCGTCTTGCTCGATCCCCTTCATGCTGGAGGCCGTGCGGGACATTCCCGGCGCGGTGTCGGGCTCGCACTGGGACGGCGGCATCGTGGATTACCACTTCCACTGGCATTACGCGGCCATGC
This sequence comes from Aquabacterium sp., assembly GCF_034003525.1. Classification (GTDB taxonomy): domain Bacteria; phylum Pseudomonadota; class Gammaproteobacteria; order Burkholderiales; family Burkholderiaceae_C; genus Aquabacterium. Next base: position 100,485 of record NZ_JAVEYN010000001.1, on the reverse strand, counting down.
AGCCTGGCTTGGTGCTGTATCCGCATTTCCAGAAGCAGGTGGTGCCGGGCTGGCTGGACAAGGCCTGGAAATGGCGGCATGGCGCCACGCCCTGGCTGGACAACATGGTGCTGCTGGCGCCCAACCCGGCCTGGGTGGAGACCCTTCCGGGCCGCAAGCTGCCCGATCGCAAGGACTTCACGGGCTTGGACCGCGAGGCCCGTGTGCGCGCCTGGACGCAGGCCGTGGCGCAGGCCGCGCAACTGGCCGATGAGTGGCAGGACTGGTTGCGGCGGGGCAGCCCTGTTGGCGAGGTGTTGCCGCTGTGATGTCATGACGTGAGCCAGGCAGGCTCGCTACACTTGAACGCATGGACACCCTTAGCAGCCTGTTGCTCATTGCCGCCCTGATTTCCGCCAGTGCTTTCTTTGCGATTGCCGAGTTGTCGGTCGCGGCCTCCCGCCGCCTGCGGCTGCGCCAGATGCTGGAGCAAGGCGAGGCGCGTGCGGCCAAGGTGTTGGCGGTGCAGGACGAGCCCGGTGACTTTTTCACCGCCATCCAGATCGGCGTGAACACCGTCGCCATCCTCGGTGGCGTCGTGGGGGAGGGGGCTTTTGCGCCGCTGTTGCACCCGCTGCTGGCTGCACTGCCTTTGAGCGAGAGCCAGGCCAGCACGGTTGCCGCGGTGGTGTCCTTCGTGGTCGTCACCAGCTTGTTCATCTTGCTGGCCGACCTGTTTCCCAAGCGTCTGGGCATGTCGGCCCCCGAGCAGGTGGCCCTGCGGGTGGTCGGACCCATGCACCTGTTTCAGCGCGTGGTGCGCCCGCTGGTCTGGCTGTTCAAGGGCATGTCGGAAGGGCTGTTCCGTCTTTTGGGCTTGCCCGATCGCCGCGACGAGGGCGTGACCTCGGACGACATCCTGGCCATGGCGGCCGCAGGCGCGGAAGCCGGTGTGCTCGCGGCGCAAGAGCACCAGGTCATCGAAAACGTGATCGAGCTGGACACCCGCCTGGTCACCAGCTCCATGACCGCGCGCGACAGCATCGTGCACCTGATGCTGGACGACAGCGAGGCGCTGATCCGGGCCCGCATCGACCAGTACCCACACTCCACCTACCTGGTCTGCGATGGCGACATCGACCATGTGGTCGGTTATGTGGACTCGAAAGACCTGCTGAGTCTGGCCTTCAAGGGCCTGCCCATCAGCCTGCGTGACAACGACGGCCTGGTCAAGAAGGTGCTGACGGTGCCCGACCGTCTGACCTTGTCCGAGGTGCTGATGCAGTTCCGCCAGGCCTATGTGGACTTCGCGGTCATCATCAACGAGTACAGCCTGGTCGTGGGCATCATCACCATCAACGACGTGATGAGCACGGTGATGGGTGGCCTGGTGGGCCCGCAGGACGAAGAGCAGATCGTGCGTCGCGATGCCAACTCCTGGCTGATCGACGGCGTCACGCCGATCGAGGATGTGCTGCGTGCGCTGGATCTGGACAGCCTGCCCAGCCAGGAGGAATACGAAACCTTGGCCGGCTTCATCATGGTGATGCTGCGCCGCGTGCCCCGTCGCACCGACAAGGTCGTGTGCGAGGGCTACCAGTTCGAGGTGCTGGACGTGGACAGCTACCGGATCGACCAGGTGATGGTCAGCCGCATGGAGCCGGTGGCGTCTACCACTTCGCTCGATACGGCCACCTGATCACATCGACGCTTCGAGGATGGCGCGGTATTCCTCGGCCGTGGCCACGCGGGGATTGGTCTTGTGGCAGTGGTCGGCCATGGCGCCGCTGATGATGCGATCGAACCACTCGCGCTGAACGCCCATGGCGGCCAGGCCGCTGGGCAGACCCAGGCGGGCGTTCATGTCGCGGATGGCCTGGGGAATGTCGGCCTCGGAGGCCAAGCCCATGGCGTGCGCCATGCGGGCCAGACGGCGCTCCTTCTGAATCGACTCGGCGCCGGCGTTGAACTGGATGACCGCCGGCAGGAACATGGCGTTGAGCGTGCCGTGGTGCAGCTTGGGGTTCACGCCACCCAGGCTGTGGCTGAGGCTGTGCACGGCGCCCAGGCCCTTCTGAAACGCCATCGCGCCTTGCATGGACGCGCTCATCATGTTCAGACGGGCCTCGCGGTCGCTGCCGTCGCGCGTGGCGCGTTCGATGTGGGCCCAGGCGCGCTCCAGGCCGTCCAGCGCGATGCCGTCGGCGGGCGGGTTGAACGCGGGCGCCATGAAGGTTTCCATGCAGTGCGCGATCGCATCCATGCCGGTGGCCGCCGTCAGGGCTGGGGGCAGGCCCAGGGTCAGTTCCGGGTCGCAGATGGCGGCCTTGGGCATCAAGTTCCAGGAGTGGAAACCCAGCTTGCGGCCGTCGTCCACGATGACGATGGCGCCTCGCGCAACCTCGCTGCCCGTGCCGGCGGTGGTCGGGACCGCGATCAGGGGCGCGGCGGCCGCGGTGATCTTGGGTGAGCCGCCTTCGATGGTGGCGTAGGTGGTCAGGGGGCCGGGGTGGGTGGCCATGATGGCCAGGCCCTTGGCCAGGTCGATGCTGGAGCCACCGCCCACGGCGATCAGGCCGTCACAGCCCGCCGCTTGCCAGACTTCGTGCGCCGCGCGCACGGCCGCCTCGGTCGGGTTGGGCGGGGTCTGGTCGAACACGGTCACCGGCAGGTCGGCCAGTGCGTCCAGTGCCTTCTGCAGCACGCCCGCTGCCCGCACACCTGCGTCGGTCACAACGAGGGGACGACGGATGCCGATGCGTTCGCACTCGGCAGCGAGCTGGCGGATGGCGCCGAACTCGAACTGGATCTGGGTGAGGTACAGGATGGTGGCCATGGCGCTGTAGGGGATGAAGAGGGTGGCGGGATCAAAAGCCGACGGACGATTCTCCCCTCAAAGCAGGGGGTTCCCACTAAAAAGTACCTGCTGGTTTGCCCCATGGTCAAAGCTGTGTCATACGATACGCTTCATGCATGAAACGGGCGTTTGAAACGTCTGTATCTCGGAGACCTTTCGCACATGACCGCGGCCACCCCACGCCTGACCCCTGCCGACACCAAGTCCCGCATCCTCGATGCGGCCGAGGCGCTGTTCGTGGCCGGTGGCTTCGATGCCATGTCGATGCGCCAGATCACGACCACGGCCAGCGTCAACCTGGCGGCGGTCAACTACCACTTCGGCAGCAAGGATGCGTTGATCCAGGCCGTGCTGGCCCGTCAGCTCGATCCGCTCAACGACGCCCGTGTGGCCTTGCTCGGCGCCCTGGAGACCGATCTCGGGGAGCGCATGACCTGCGAGCACGTGCTGGTGGCCATGTTCCTGCCGGCCGTGCGCATGTCGCGCAGCGGTGCACCGAATGCCGAGCGCTTCCTGCACTTCCTGGGGCGCGCCTACACCGACCCATCCCCCGTGGTGCGCGAGTTCATCGACACGCATTACCTCGAAACCCTGGGCCGCTTCTTCCTGGCCTTCCAGCGCACGCTGCCCGAACTGAGCCGCGAAGACCTGGGTTTCCGCCTCAATTTCGCCATGGGCGCGCTGTCCGGCATCCTGGCCGGTGGCAACACCCAGCGGCTGATCCGTGACTTCACCCAAGGGCAGGGCGACCAGGAGGTCACGCTGCTCTCCCGCCTGATTTCCCTGATGGTGGCAGCGCTGAAGGCGCCCCTGCCTGGGCCCGGTGACACCACGGTGCTGGACGCGATCGTCCGGATGCCAGCGGTGGCCCGCCTGACGCCTGAAGCTTGATCCAACTGTGAATGCGGCTCGCAAGGCCGCGATGTTTTTCAACCGGTCTGATGCCTGGGAATACAGGCGCAGACCCCTTTCTCTGCGAGTGTTCTGATGAGTGACGGATACCTTGACTTCGCCAATTCGGGCCTGGGCGCCAAGCTGGTCAACATGCTGGGCCTGCCCAAGCCGCTGCCGCTGGAACGCTATCAGCCTGGTCAGCCGGTGATCCAGGGCACGGTGCTGGTGGGCGGCGGTGAACAAGCGCCGCTGTTGCCCGCCCTGGCCAAGGTGTTCAAGGCCATTGGTGCCCAAACGCTGGCGCACGAGCGTCTGCCCCAGTGGGTGAGCATTGGCAACCAGGCCGGCTTGACGACTGGCCGGTGGGGCGGTGCCGGCAAGGGCGGCGAAAAGGTCAAGGCGCTGGTGTTCGACGCCACCGGTTTGACCGACAGCACCCAGTCGGACGCGCTGTACTGGTTCTTCCACGACACCGCTCGCTCGCTGCTGCCTTGCGGGCGCGTGGTGGTGTTGGGCCGTCCGCCTGAAGGCTGTGCCTCGCCGCGCCAGGCCACCGTGCAGCGTTCGCTCGAAGGCCTGACCCGTTCGCTGGGCAAGGAATTGAAGAAGGGCAGCAACGCCCAGCTGGTGTACGTGGCCGAAGGCGCCGAAGACCAGATCGAGTCCACGCTGCGTTTCCTGCTGTCGCCGCGTTCGGCCTATGTGTCGGCCCAGGTGATCCGCATCGGTCAGGTCGTGGGTGCCTCGCAGTCGCCCGCTGACTGGCAGCAGCCCCTGGCCGGCAAGAAGGTGCTGGTGACCGGGGCGTCCCGCGGCATTGGCGCGTCGATTGCCGAGGTGATGGCCCGCGACGGCGCCCAGGTGATCTGCCTGGACGTGCCGCAGGCACAGGCCGGTCTCGATGAAGTGGCCAAGAAGATTGGCGGCACCGCACTGGCCCTGGACATCGGTTCGACCGAAGCCCCGCAAAAGCTGGTGGATGCTGCCAAGGCCCAGGGTGGCTGGGATGTGGTCGTGCACAACGCCGGCATCACCCGCGACAAGACGATCGCCAACATGAAGCCCGAAATCTGGCAGCTGGTGGTCAACGTCAACCTGTCCACGCAGGAGCGCATCAACGAGGCCCTGGTCGAATCCGGTGCGCTCAAGGCCGGTGGCCGCATCGTCTGCGTGTCGTCCATCTCGGGCATCGCCGGTAACATGGGCCAGACCAACTACGCCGTCTCCAAGGCGGGCGTGATCGGCATGGTGCAAAGCAGCGCCCCGATCTTCGCCAAGCAGGGCATCACCATCAACGCGGTGGCCCCCGGCTTCATCGAAACCCAGATGACGGCCGCCATCCCGTTCGCCATCCGCGAAGCCGGGCGCCGCATGAACTCCATGAGCCAGGGCGGTCAGCCCGTGGACGTGGCTGAGGCCATTGGCTGGTTCGCCAACCCCGCTTCCAGCGGCATCACGGGCAATGTGGTCCGTGTGTGTGGCCAGAGCCTGATCGGCGCCTGATCTTCACAGCACCCCGAGGCGCACGGCCATGAAGATCATCGAAGTCAACAAGCTGCCCAGCCCCTTGAGTCTGAACCTGGGGGCCTTGCGCTCCAGCACCAAGCGCCCCGGGGTGGTCGAGTCCCTGCCGCAGGTCACCTATGTGCGCCCGCATGTGGTGGTGGACGGCAAGAAGGCCCAGGCCTATGCCAAGGTGTGCGGCTTCCAGAAAGCGCATGGCGTGCCCATGCTCTTCCTGCACATGGAGGCCTTCCCGCTGGCCATGATGCTGTTTGGCAGCAAGCGCTTCCCGTGGCCGGCCATGGGCATCGTGCATCTGGCCAACAGTGCCACCTTGCACCAGCGTGTGCAGCCCGGTGATGCACTGCGCATTGAAGTGCAGACGGGGGAGCTGTTCAAGCACGAGAAGGGGCAGGTCTTCACCTTGCACGCCCGCGCCCTGCGCGACGGGCAACTGGTGTGGGACAGCGCCTGGACCCTGCTGCGCATGGGCGTGAGGCAGCCTCAGGGCGCGCCCTATGTCAGCGCGCTCGGCGAGCTGCCGCCACTGGCGCGCCAGGCGGACTTCTATGCCGACTCCGGCATCGGCCGTCGCTACGGCTTGGTGTCGGGCGACATCAACCCCATCCACCTGTCAGCCATCACGGCCAAGTTCCTGGGCTTTCGCCGTGCCGTGGCGCACGGCATGTGGACCAAGGCCAAGGCCCTGAGCACCTTGCTGCCACGTGAAGACGTGGCCTATGCCTCGGTGCAGGTCGAGTTCAAAACGCCGCTGTTCCTGCCGGCACGCGCCTCGCTGTGGGCCGTGCGCGACGAGCACGGCGCGATCTTCGAGGTGCGCAACGCCCGTGGCGACAAACCTCATTTGCGCGGCCGGGTCACGTACTGACGCCTGCTGACCCCCCTTCATCAGTTTCAAGGACTTTCACCCATGAGCAACACCATCCGTCGCGTCGCCATCCTGGGCGGCAACCGCATCCCCTTCGCCCGCTCCAACACGGTCTACTCCAACGTGTCCAACCAGGAGATGCTGACCGCCACGCTGCAAGGCCTGGTCGACCGCTTCCACCTGCATGGCGAACGCCTGGGTGACGTGGCCGCCGGCGCCGTGATGAAGCACAGCCGCGACTTCAACCTGGTGCGCGAGTCGGTGCTGTCCACCACGCTGGCCCCTGAAACTCCGGCCTACGACCTGCAACAGGCCTGCGGCACCGGCCTGGAAGCGGCCATGCTGGTGGCCAACAAGATCGCACTGGGTCACATCGAATCCGGCATTGCCGGCGGCGTGGACACCACCTCCGACGCCCCCATCGGCATCAACGAAAAGATGCGCAAGATCCTGATGGAGGCCAACCGTGCCAAGGGCACCGTGGCGCAGTTGAAGGTGCTCTCCAAGATCCGCCCCAGCATGCTGGTCAAGCCGGCCATTCCCCGCAATGGTGAGCCCCGTACCGGCTATTCCATGGGTGAGCACGCCGAGCTGATGGCGCGCGAATGGAACATCCCGCGCGAAGAGCAGGACCAACTGGCCTGCGCCAGCCACGCCAACCTGGCGCGTGCCTACAAGGAAGGCTTCATGGCTGACCTCATCACCCCCTTCAAGGGTGTGAGCCAGGACAACAACCTGCGTGAAGGCCTGACCATCGAAAAGCTGCGCTCGCTCAAGCCCTGCTTTGACAAGAAGGTGGCGCCGGGCCAGGGCACCTTGACCCCCGGCAACTCCACGCCTTTGACCGACGGCGCCTCGGCCGTGCTGCTGGCCAGCGAAGAATGGGCCGCAGCACGCAAGCTGCCTGTGCAGGCCTACATCACGCACAGCGAAGTGGCCGCGGTGGACTTCTTCAACAAGAAGGAAGGCCTGTTGATGGCGCCAGCCTACGCCGTGCCACGCATGCTGCAACGCGCCGGCCTGACCCTGCAGGATTTCGACTTCTACGAAATTCACGAAGCCTTTGCCGCCCAGGTGCTGTGCACCCTGAAGGCTTGGGAAGATCCGAAGTACTGCAAGGAGCGTCTGGGTCTGGACAAGCCGCTGGGTGCCATCGATCGCAGCAAGCTCAACGTCAATGGCAGCTCGCTGGCTGCCGGCCATCCCTTCGCGGCCACCGGTGGGCGCATCGTGGCCTCGCTGGCCAAGATGCTGGCGCAAAAGGGGTCGGGCCGCGGCTTGATTTCCATCTGCGCCGCAGGGGGGCAGGGCGTGGTCGCCATCCTGGAGCGCTGAGCCAAGCTCCTCGTCGCCACTCGCATCACCGCCATTCGTACCGTCCGCCGCAGTACCCGAGGAGATTCGCATGAACGCCAGCGTTGCCGCCGCCGTCCGCCCAGCAGGCCAGTCCATCGTCAACCCTGATGGGTCGACCAACCGCATCTGGTTGTCGTCTTACGTGAAGGGGGTGGCGCACGACATCGATGTCAACAAGTACCGCTCGCTGGGGCATTACTTCGACGAGTGCATCGAGAAGTTCCGCCACCGTCCGGGCTTTGTCAGCATTGGCACCGAGATGAGCAACGACCGGCTGGATCGGCTGGTCACGGCCTTTGCCGGTTGGCTGCAGAGCCAGGGCGTCAAGAAGGGCGATCGGGTGGCCATCATGCTGCCCAACACCTTCCAGTACCCGGTGGCCCTGTTCGCGGTGCTCAAGCTGGGGGCCGTGGTGGTCAACATCAACCCGCTCTACACCTCGCGGGAGCTGGCCCACGCGCTCAACGACAGCGGCGCGGAAACCATCATCGTGATGGAGACCTTTGCCAAGACCTTGCAGGACGCCATGCCCGGCACGAAGCTCAAGCGCATCGTGCTGACGCAGATTGGCGACTTGCTGTCCGACGGCTTCATCAACGCCAAGGGGCGTTTGCTGAACTTCGTGCTGCGCCGCGTGCAGAAGATGGTGCCCGAGTACAGCCTGCCGGGTGCCCGCTGGATGCGCGATGTGCTCAAGGAAGGAGCCAAGGCCAAGTTCAAGCCGGCGGACGTGCAGGCCGATGACCTGGGCTTCTTGCAGTACACCGGCGGCACGACTGGCGTCTCGAAAGGCGCGATGCTGACGCACCGCAATGTGCTGGCCAACTGTCAGCAGGCGCTGGCGTTTGCCGAAGGGCAACTGACGGACGAGACCGAGACCGTGGTCACGCTCATCCCGATGTACCACATCTTCTCGCTGACGGTGAACGGCCTGATCTTCATGGCCCTGGGCGGTCGCAACATCCTGGTGGCCAACCCGCGCGACACCAAGCGGGTGATGATGATCCTCAAGAACGAGAAGTTTTCGGGCATCACGGGCGTGAACACCTTGTTCGCTTCCTTCCTGGAAGACCCGGCTTTCGCCAAGCTCGACTTCTCCAAACTCAAGCTGCCCATCGCCGGCGGCATGGCCCTGATGCGCAGCACCGCCGAGCGCTGGGCCCAGGTCACCCAGTGCCCCATCGTGGAGGGCTATGGCCTGACCGAGTGTTCGCCCATCGTGACCCAGGCGCCCGTGGACCTGAGTCAGCCGCGCCCGGTGTTCACCGGTTCGATCGGTGTGCCCGTGCCCTCGACCGAAGTGCGCTGCCGCCGTGACGACGGCACGTGGGCCGACATCGGCGAGCCCGGCGAGCTGTGCGTGCGCGGCCCACAGGTGATGAAGGGCTACTGGAACCGCCCCGAAGAGACCGAGAAAGTCATCGACAGCGAAGGCTGGCTGGCCACTGGCGACGTGGCGGTGATGGACGAGAGGGGCTTCCTCAAGATCGTGGACCGGAAGAAGGACATGATCCTGGTCTCGGGCTTCAACGTGTACCCGAACGAGATCGAAGACGTCATCGCCATGCACCCGGATGTCAAGGAAGTGGCGGCGGTGGGCGTGCCCGACGAGGTTGCCGGCGAGCGCGTCAAGGTCATCATCGTGCCCCGCACCCCCACGCTGACCAAGGAAGCCATCATCGAGCACTGCCGTCAGAACCTGACGGGCTACAAGATCCCGCGGGTGGTGGAATTCCGCGACACCGAATTGCCCAAGACCCCTGTGGGTAAGATCTTGCGACGAGAACTTCGCTGATCCACCCCATGACCACCCCAGCTGACTTCACCTTCATCCATCGTTTGCGCGTTCGTTGGGCCGAGGTGGATGGGCAGCAGGTGGTCTTCAATGGCCACTACCTGACCTACCTGGATGTGGCCATCACGGAGTTCTGGCGCCATGCCGGTCTGCCTTTTCCCGATGCGTTGGCCTTCCACCAGGGCGACATGTTCGTGCGTCGCAACCTGATCGAGTACCACGCGCCCGCGCGCATGGACGACTGGCTCGACATTGGCCTGCGTTGCGAGCGCATCGGGCATTCGTCCATCACGGTCGTCTGGGCCATCTGGACGCAAGGGCGCCTGCTGGTCACGGGGGAGGTGGTCAACGTCTATGTGGACCGCCAGACCCGTGTGCCCGCCGCTGTCCCGCAGGCCATGCGCGACCAGTTGGCGGCTTTCGCTGCCCGTGAGCCGGTCTACCGCGTCGAGGTGGGTGACTGGGCCACCTTGCAGCCAGGTGCTGCGTCCGTGCGCCAGGCGGTGTTCATCGGCGAGCAAGGCATTCCCGAAGCCGAGGAGTGGGACACGGACGATGCCACGTCGGTGCACGCGGTGGTCAGCAACCTCGCGGGCCTGCCACTGGCCACTGGGCGGCTGATCCATGCGGGGCTGCCTGCCGGGCACGCCAAGATCGGTCGGATGGCGGTGCTGCGCTGCAGTCGGGGCGCCGGCCTGGGTGAGCGTGTCCTGCGCGTTCTGATGGAGGAGGCGCGTCGGCGCGACCTGCACCATCTGGCTCTGCATGCGCAGGCCAACGCCCGGGGCTTTTACGAGAAGCTGGGTTTCGTGCCCGAAGGGCCGGTGTTTGATGAGGTGGGCATTCCCCACCAGCGCATGGTCATTCGCCTGTGAGGGCACCCGGGTTGCGCTTGATCAGGCTGCGGGCCCGTGGCTTGCGCACCGGCGTGTCGGTAGACAGCACATGGTTGTCCTGCTCCTGCACCTCACTGCTCTCGAAGCTGTCTTCCTTGCGGACCGACGGTGGCGGCAAGCTGGCACTGAGGCGTGCCACCTCGGCGCTGTCCATGGTGTGACGCGGCGGCCAGTTCTTGAGCGTGACGCGGCGCATCAGCGCCACCGATGAGTGAGGGCTGAAGGTGCGCTCCATCACATGGGTCACCAACCGCTTGTTCACCCGCTCGGTGATGATGACGGTGGACGCACGCGTGCCGTAGCGCCACTCGGGCGCCTTGATGAAGGCCGATGACAGCATTTTTTCCCACTCGGGCGTGACACCGGTGTGAGGCAGGTCTGCGTCAGCGGCCTGCGTGGGGTCGGACAAGGCGCCAAAGAGTCGGTTGGCCAGATCATCGGCATCCACCGCGGCGGGGATCGCCGCCTTGAGGCGGGCTTTGAGCGCCGTCACCTTGGGCCAGGGCGTGTTCAATTCGGCGTTCGACAGGCCGAACACGCCCTTGTGCAGGCGCTCCGGATACAGCCGCTCGTTGTTCAGCCAGAAGCACTCGCCGTCGGCAAAGTCCAGCGCCACCATGTTGAAGCCGTTGTAGCCGGTCATGGCCATGCGCGGCCACAGATGGCTCATCATCATGTCGCCCTGCAGCCATTGGGTGACGAGGTGGCCACGTGAGGGGGCCGAAGGGTCCAGCTTGGCCGGGTTGCGCACATTGGTCACCAGGCCGAGGCGGCCGGAAGCCGTCAGGCCCAGCCAGGTACCCCCTTCGGACAGGTCACGTCCCCCCAGGATGGCCGGGCCGCCGCTTTCAGGCTGCCACCAGGCCAGACGGGCCGCGGGCCGGTCGTAGAACTCGTCGCGGTTGCTGGCGAGCACGAAGGGGTAGCGACTGCTTTGATCGAGCGCGAAGGCCACCAGACACATGGTTCAGGCCTCCGAGGTGCAGTTGGGCGCGACAGCGCTGCCCATGGGGACAAAGGATTCCACGTGACGCGGGCCGATCAGCCCGGCAGGCAGCGCCTGCACCAGGCTCAGCAACACCTGCTCGCACAGCGCGTCGACGCCTTCCGAGTGCTCGTAGACCTCCATCCACGTCTGCTCGGGCGCATCGGCGGCGTGCTCATCCGACCTGCACCACAGGCGGGCCTGCACACCGGGCAGGCGACGCATCAGGGTCTGTTGCAGGGCCGTGATGGCCGCGTAGGCCTCGGCACGGCGTGTCTGGGACACACGGTAGTAAATGAAGAGGGCGCGCGGGCCTGCAGGCGAAGGCATCAATCCGATCGAGAAACAACAATGCCTTGCAGACTAGCGCAAGGCCCCGGTTTTCCGCGTCGGTGATGTGCACGCGCACCATCGCCGTGCGCACTCTCGTTAACTATTTGACACAACTTCTGGTTGCGGCAGCCGTCGGCATCGTCAGCCCGAGGCTGCGGGACATGTCACTCGCTGGCGTCGTCGGTCGGCAAGCTGTAAGGAAGGGCGCCCAACTGCACGGGCATGCCCTCGGCACTGCCGGCGCGCAAAGCGGTGCCACGCGCAGCCAGCTTGAGTTCGACCAGCGCGCTGCTGTGAGGCGCTACCCCCGGGATGGGCGCCGCATTGATGACCACGCCAGCGGGTTGTCCGGGGTCGGCCTCGCTGAACAGCTCCTGCCCGGGTGCGAGTGCCTCGCTGGCATGGACGATGAAGGCGCGGCGTTTGGTGGTGCCGCGGTACTGGCTGCGTGCCACGACCTCCTGGCCGGGGTAGCAGCCCTTTTGGAAATTCACCCCGCCGATCAGTTCGAAGTTGATCATTTGCGGCACGAACTGATCGACCGTGGCCTGCTGCACGCGCGGAATGCCGCTCATCACATCCAGCCATTGCCATTGTTCGAGGGGCAGGGCGGGCACCTTGGCCGCGCAGGCCTGTGCGGCCGCTGCCTCACCCACCCACAGCCAGCGCGGCACACCCAGCACATCAGGCAGGCGCACCAGTTGGCCGTCTGCCACGCTCTGTACCGACCAGGGGGCCGTGTCCAGGGCCGCACCCAAGGCGCTGCTGGCCGAGGTACCCACGATGCCCAGCACCGACACGCTGTCCGAGACGTCCGTCAGCTTGGCTTTGGCGCGCAACACGAACATCGACAGGCGCTTGACCAGAGCGGGCACGGTGTCGCGATCGGCCAGCAGCCACAGCCGATCAGGCTGCGGACGCAGGTTCAGCAAGCTGCCCAGCATGCGGCCCTTGGCCGAGCAATAGGCGGCCAGGCGGGCCTGGGTGGCCGTCTGGCTGTTGACGTCCTGACTGAGTTGGCCATGCAGAAACGCGGCAGCCTCGTCGCCTTGGGCCTGGATGACGCCCAGATCAGACACCAGCACGGCGCCAGACCAGGAAGTTGGGTCGGGAAGATGGATCTCGCTCATGGCCTCATTATCATCACGGTCGCCATGAATCATTCCACCGCTTTGCCCTATCCCCCACGCTTTGTGCGCCAACACGGCGGCATCCTCGCCCGTTTGCTGGCCCTGCTGCTTGTGCTCACGGCGTTGGTCGCTGGAGGGGCCTGGTGGTGGTTGAGCCAGCCCTTGCCTCTGAGCTCGGCCACGGTGGAGTATTCGGTGGAGGCGGGCAGCAGCCCCCGCGAGGTGGCTCGCGGCTGGAACGAAGCCGGGGTGCGGACCTCGCCCGAGCTGTTGTACCAGTGGTTTCGCTGGTCGGGGCAGTCGCGGCAGATTCGCGCCGGCAGCTACGAAATCCAGCAAGGCGCCAGCGCCCGCGACCTTTTGCGCATGATGGTGCAGGGCGATGAAAGCCTGGCGCGCGTCAAGCTGATCGAGGGCTGGACCTTCGAGCGCTGGCGCGAAGAGCTGGCCAAGGCCGAGGGATTGCAGCCCACGACGCGCAACTGGACCTCGCAGGAGATCATGGAGGCGCTGGGCATGCCCGGCGTGCCTGCTGAAGGCCGCTTCTTCCCCGACACCTATGCCTATGCCAAGGGCAACACCGACCTGGCCGTGATGCGCCGAGCCCAGCACGCCATGCAAAAACACCTGGAAGCCGCGTGGGCGCAACGCGACAGCCAGACGCCCTTGAAGAACGCCGACGAGGCGCTGATCCTGGCCTCGATCGTTGAAAAGGAAACCGGCCAGGACGCCGACCGCCCCCTGATTGCCGGGGTGTTTGCCAACCGCCTGCGCATCGGCATGCCCTTGCAGACCGACCCGACCGTGATCTATGGCCTGGGCGAGCGCTTTGACGGCAACCTGCGCCGCACCGACCTGCGCACCGACACGCCCTTCAACACCTACACGCGTCGCGGCCTGCCGCCGTCGCCCATTGCGATGCCCGGCAAGGCCGCCTTGATGGCCGCGGTGCGTCCGGCCCAGACCAAGGCCCTGTATTTCGTGGCGCGCGGGGATGGCAGCAGCGCCTTCAGCGCCACACTGGACGAACATAATCGTGCGGTGAATCAATATCAACGCACGCCCAGGAAGAACCCATGAGCACAGGTCGTTTCATCACGTTCGAGGGCATTGACGGCGCGGGCAAGACAACCCACCTCGACGCCTTGGAGCGCGCCTGGCGCGAAGCCGGACATGAAGTGGTGCGCACACGCGAGCCCGGCGGTACGCCGTTGGCCGAGCAACTGCGCGGCCTGTTCCTGCACGAACCCATGGACTCGCTCACCGAGGCGCTGCTCGTGTTCGCCGCGCGCCGCGACCACCTGACCCAGGTCATCGAACCGGCGCTGGCGCGTGGCGCCTGGGTGCTGTGCGACCGTTTCACCGATGCCACCTTTGCCTACCAGGGTGGTGGTCGTGGGTTCGACCTGAAGGTGCTGACGACGCTGGAGAACTGGGTGCAAGGCAGCCGCCAGCCCGACCTGACCTTCCTGTTCGATCTGCCGCCTGCCGTGGCGGCCGCCCGACTGGCCGGTGCGCGCCAGCCCGACCGCTTCGAGGCGCAGGACCATGCCTTCTTCGAGCGCGTGCGCGAGATGTACCTGAGTCGCATGGCCCAGCACCCCGAGCGCTTCGTGCTGATTCAGGCTGACCAGCCACAAGACATCGTGGCGCGCGCCATCGGCCAGGCCTTGGCCGCCCGAGGTGTGGCATGAGTGAGGGATCGCGCGCGCCGCTGTGGCCCTGGTTGCAGGAGCCACTGCAGGCCGCCTTGCAGCAGCTCAGCGGCCACCATGCGGTGCTGCTGCACGGCCCGCAGGGCGTCGGCCAGTTCGAATTCGCGCTGGCACTGGCGCGCAGCTGGTTGTGCGAGGCACAGCCGGAGGGCTCGGCCCCGCACGTCGCGTGCGGCCAGTGCCCGAGCTGCCGTCTGATCGAGGCCGGCTCTCACCCCGATCTGCAGGTCATCCTGCCCGAAGCGCTGCAGGCCTCGCTGGGCTGGCAGTCCAGCGGCGCAGACGAGGGCGGCGACAAGGCGACCGAGAAGAGCGAGGGCAAGAGCAAGAAGCTCAGCCAGGAAATCAAGGTCGATGCCATTCGGGCGGTGGTGCAGTTTTCGCAGCACACGGCCTCGCGTGGGCGGGCCAAGGTGGTGTTGATTCACCCGGCCGAGCGCATGAACCTGATCGCGTCCAACACCCTGCTCAAGACCCTGGAAGAGCCGCCGGGGCAGGTGCGCTTCGTGCTTAGCGGTGCCACGCTCGACCAGCTGTTGCCCACCATCCGCAGCCGCTGCCAGGCCTGGCGTCTGCCCATGCCCGATGCGGCGCCGGCCGCCCAATGGCTGCAGGCCCAGACCGAGGGCATGAGCCTGGACGACGCCAAGGTGTTGCTGGCCGCCGCCGGTGGACAGCCCTTGACCGCCCGCGACCGCCAGCAACTGGGCCTGGACGCGCGTGCCTGGCCTCAGCTGCCTCAGGCCCTGCTGCATGGCACGGCCACCGCCTTGAACCAATGGCCTTTGCCGCTGGTGGTCGAGACCCTGCAAAAGCTCTGTCACGACCTGGCCTGTGCCGCCCAGGGCGCAGCGCCGCGGTATTTCCCGGCCGCCAGCCTGCCTGCGCCGCCCGAGCTGAGCCTGCTCACCACCTGGTCGCAAGAGCTGGGCAAGGTGGCCCGCCACGCTGAGCACCCCTGGAACCAGAACCTCAAGATCGAGACCTTGCTGCTGCAGGCGCGCGCCATCATGCGTCCGCGCCCCGCACGGGCAACGCTACGGTGAAATACGTGGTTGTGATCGCAACGGTAGCGTTACACTTATTGAATCATGAGTGAGTTTCAAAGCACCAGCATGCCTTCCGCCTTCGCGCCCAGCGCGATGGGTAAACTCGGTCCCACCACGGGGCCGGCAGCTGGTGCAGCGGGCTCGGCGCCAGGCCGCCCCAGCGTCATCCAGCTGGTCTTCCGTGAAAAGGGTGCGCTGTATGCCGCCTACATTCCGGCCTTCACCGATGGCGGGCTGTTCGTGCCCACCACGCGCGAGTACGTGCTCGGCGATGACGTCTACCTGCTACTCAGCCTGCCCGACGACAACCAGCGTTACCCCGTGGCCGGCAAAGTGGCCTGGATCACGCCGGCCAACGCGTCGGGTGGTCGCACGCAAGGCGTCGGTGTCCGCTTCCCCGCTGACGAGAAGACTCGCCTGCTGCGCCTGAAGATCGAAGAGATCCTCGGCACCAACATCTCGTCGAGCAAGCCCACGCAAACACTGTGACCGGCTTTGAGGCAAGATCACGGGTTTGCTGACCCGTTTTTGCCCTCGCGCACCATGTTTGTCGATTCGCACTGCCACCTGAACTTTCCGCAATACGCTGACACGCTCGACGCCCTGCGCGCCGAAATGAGCGAGGCGGGCGTGGACCGCGCCCTGTGCATCAGCACCACGCTGGAAGAGTTTCCGCAGGTGCATGACCTCGCCACCCGCTACGACAATTTCTGGGCCACCGTGGGCGTGCACCCCGACAACGAAGGCGTGCAGGAGCCCACGCTCGAAGACCTGGTGAGCCGTGCAGCGCTGCCGCGCGTGGTGGGCATCGGCGAGACCGGGCTCGACTACTACCGCCTGGGCGAGCGCAGCGTCGACGAAATGGAATGGCAACGTGAGCGCTTTCGCGTGCACATCCGCGCCGCGCGCCAGACCGGTTTGCCGTTGGTGATCCACACCCGCATGGCCAGCGACGACACGCTCGCCATCCTCAAGGAAGAAGGGCAGGGCGAGGTGCGTGGCGTGTTCCACTGCTTCACCGAAAACGAAGCCGTGGCCCGCGCCGCACTGGACCTGGGCTTCATGATTTCCTTCTCCGGCATCCTCACCTTCAAGAACGCGGCCGACCTGCGCGAGGTGGCGCGCTTCGTGCCCATCGAGCGTTGCCTGATCGAGACCGACAGCCCGTACCTGGCGCCCGCACCGCATCGCGGCAAAACCAACTCGCCGGCTTACGTGCCCTTTGTGGCGCGTCAACTCGCTGAGTTGAAGGGTCTTGACGTCAACGACGTAGGCCGCATCACTTCGGCCAACTTTGAGGATTTGTTCTCACTCGTGCGTGCACACTGAGGGTTAGCCCACGTCCGCATTACAGCGATTGGCAGAGAATTTCCTACAGGCGGAACGCTTTGTGAAGCGACCTCCGCCCTGGTTCACCACACAGGAGGTTCCATGCAAAAGATCAGTCTTCACGCCAATCCCTTCGCCTTGATGATGGATCCCGAGGCAGTGCTGGCGGCCATGGAGCGCTCCGAGCGCCTCAATCACCTGCAAAGCCGTGTGTGCCGTCCGTTGGACAAGCAGGAAGAGGCCGCCGACAAGACATCGCCGCTCTCACACATGAGAGACGATGTGTTCGAGCGCGAAGAGGCGCTGAGCAGTTGAACGAGTTTGTGTTGCTTGCCGCGAGAGCGTTTGATGCCCGTCCTCGAGACGGGCTTTTTTTGCGCTGACGACGGGCGTTGCAGGCTCAGACGGACACCAGCACGTCGGCCTGGGACTCGACCAGCACCTGCTTGGTGACGCTGCCCAGGATCAGGTGCTCGACAGCGTTCTCGCCGTGCTTGCCCTGCACGATGAGGTCACAGTCTTGCTCCACCTCCTGCTCGAGGATGCGGGTGGCCGGGTCGCCCTGGATGACGACCTGTCGGCTGTCCGCCGCACTCAGGCCCGCGTCATGGCACAGCACCTGCAGACGCTGGGAGGCCTCCTGCAAGGCCGCCACGCGATAGTGGTTGATGGTGTCTTCGTCGACGTTGGCGTATCGCAGGTGACCTTCGAAGGGCACTTCGAACACATGCAGCACGATCAGTTGGGCCTGCGGCGCCAGCATGCGGGCCTGCCGCAGGGCTCGCACCGATGAGGCCGAGAAGTCGACCGGCACCAGCACGGTCTTGTAAGCCTGATGGGGCGCCTGCTTGACCACCAGCAAGGGCCGGGTGGTGTTGCTGAGCATGCGCTCGGCCGTGGAGCCCAGCAGCAGGTGTCGCAGCAGGCTTTCGCCGCGGGCGCCACACACCAGCAGGCCCGAGGCCAGTTCATCGGCGACGGTGCGGATTTCGGTGATCAGGGAACCCACCACCAGACGGTCATCCACACCGACGCCGTATTGCGCGTGCAAGGCATCGGCCTGGGCTTGCAGGCGTTCGCGGGCGGTGGCCAGCACTTTTTGCTCGACCGACTCATGGCTGCTGGTGAGCATTTGGCGCAAGCGCTGCAAGGGGGCCAGGTTGGCCACGTGCAGCAGGCACAAGGGAGCGCCATGCTGTTGACTGATCTGCGCCGCGCGTTCGGCCGCATGGCGGGCGGGCGTGGACAGGTCGGTGGCGGCGAGGATGCTGTGGATCTTGCTCATGCTTCAGTGTAGTGCCGTGGGGGTGAATGGCCCCCGTCATCGTTATAGCCATTATGATTTGTTTGAACAAATGTAATAGCGAGGTAGCGACAAGATGACGGAGCAGTCCCGCGGTGGCACCCCACCTGAAGCCCAGCAGGTGGATTGGCACACGATGACACAGGCCGAGGTGGAGCAGGCCTTGTCAACGCAGGCCAAGGGCCTGAGCACCGCCGAGGCCGCGCAGCGCCTGACGCAGTACGGCCCCAACCGCCTGGCGGTGGCAAAGAAGCGTTCGGCCTGGATGCGGCTGCTCATGCAGTTCCACAACATCTTGCTGTACGTGATGATGGGCTCGGCGGTCATCACCGCCTTCCTGGGCCATTGGGTGGACACGGGGGTCTTGATGACCGCCGTGATCATCAACGCCATCCTCGGATTCATCCAGGAAGGCAAGGCCGAATCGGCGCTGGATGCGATCCGTGGGATGCTGTCGCCGCACGCGATCGTGGTGCGCGACGGGCGGGCTCAGGAGATCGATGCCGCCAACCTGGTGCCGGGCGATGTCGTGCAACTGGTGTCGGGCGATCGTGTGCCGGCCGATTTGCGTCTCATCCAGGTCAAGGAGTTGCGGGTTGAAGAGGCAGTACTGACCGGTGAGTCTTTGCCGGTGGAAAAGGGCACCGAGGCCGTGGCCGCCGATGCGCCCCTGGGAGATCGGCATGGCATGGCCTATTCGGGCACTGTGGTGGTGTTTGGGCAGGCCACCGGCGTGGTGGTGCACACGGGGGCTCGCACCGAGCTGGGCAAGATCAACCAGATGCTCTCGGGCATCGAGCACATGCAGACGCCCTTGCTGCGCCAGGTCGACAGCTTTGCCCGTTTGCTGGCCTTGGTGATCCTGGGCCTGTCGGCCGCCACCTTCGTGCTGGGGGTGTGGTTGCGCGGCCATCCGCCGTCTGAGATGTTCATGATGGTGGTGGCACTGGCCGCCTCGGCCATTCCGGAGGGGCTGCCGGCCATCATGACGGTGACACTGGCCTTGGGCGTGCAGCGCATGGCGCGCCGCCACGCTATCGTGCGACGCCTGCCCGCGGTGGAAACGCTGGGCTCGGTCACGGTGGTGTGCTCTGACAAGACCGGCACCCTGACGCGCAACGAGATGACGGTGCAGCGCGTGGTGTGCGCGGGGCACGCCTTCAACGTCGGTGGCGTGGGCTATGCCCCGGTGGGTGATGTGAGCATCGACGGGCGGATCATCGATGTGGCGCACTACCCGGCACTGGCCCTGGCGGTGCGCACGGGTGTGCTGTGCAACGACGCCCGCTTGCGGGTGGAAGACGACCTGTGGCGGGTAGAAGGCGACCCGACGGAAGGTGCGCTGCTGGTGCTGGGGGGCAAGACGGGTTTCACGCAAGAGGCCGGTGAGCTCGCCTGGCCGCGCATCGACTCGATCCCCTTCGAGTCGGAACACCGCTTCATGGCGACCTATCACCGAGATGCCGATGGTGCGCCGTGGATTTTCGTCAAAGGCGCCCCCGAGGTCGTGCTGGGCATGTGCGCGCGGCAGTTGAACCACGACGGCGAGCATCCGCTGGACGTGGACTACTGGCGTCGCATGGCCACCGACACGGCCGCACAGGGTTTGCGTTTGCTGGCCCTGGCCTGCAAGCGCGAGGCCCCGGCCGACGAGCGCCTGCGCTTTGGCGACGTGGCCGAGGGCTACACCTTGCTGGCCCTGGTCGGCATCATCGATCCGCCACGTGAAGAGGCCATTGCGGCGGTGGGCGAGTGCCACCATGCCGGCATCCGCGTGAAGATGATCACCGGTGACCATGTGGAGACCGCGCGCGCCATCGGGGCGCAGCTGGCCATCGGGGTGGGCAAGCCGGCCATGACCGGCGCCGAGGTATCCTTGATCAGCGACGCCGACCTGCGCCGCGTGGTGATGGAGGTGGACGTGTTCGCGCGTGCCAGCCCCGAGCACAAGCTGCGTCTGGTGCAGGCCCTGCAGGACGATGGCCAGGTGGTGGCCATGACCGGTGACGGTGTGAACGATGCGCCGGCGCTCAAGCGCGCCGATGTGGGCGTGGCGATGGGGATGAAGGGCACCGAGGCGGCCAAGGAGGCTTCCGACGTGGTGCTGGCCAACGACAACTTCGCGACCATTGCAGCGGCCGTGCGCGAGGGCCGCGTGGTCTACGACAACCTCAAGAAGTTCATCCTCTTCATGCTGCCGACCAATGGCGGCGAAGCCCTGGTGGTGATCGCTGCCATCTTGTTCGAGCTGGCCTTGCCCTTGACGGCCGCGCAGGTGCTGTGGATCAACCTGGCGACCTCCAGCACGCTGGGCCTGGCGCTGGCCTTCGAGCCGGCCGAGCAGGGCATCATGCGTCGCCGGCCGCGGCCGCCCGGTGAACCCTTGCTGTCGGGCTTCTTCGTCTGGCGCGTGCTGATGGTGTCGGTGTTGATGATGACGGGCGCGCTGGGCCTGTTCCTGTGGGAGATGCAACAGGGCAGCAGCGTGGAAACCGCCCGCACCATGGCCGTGAACGCGGTGGTGATGGCCGAAATGTTCTACCTGTTCAACAGCCGCTTCATCCTGGCGCCGGTCACCAGCTGGCGAGGGCTGTTCGGCAATCGCTATGTGCTGTGGGCGGTGGGCGTGACCGTGCTGCTGCAACTGGCGTTCACGCACACGGCGGTCATGCACGGCATCTTCGAGTCCACCCATCTGACGTTGCTGGAGTGGTTCAAGGTGCTGGGCGCCGGTTTGCTGGTGTTCCTTGTGGCAGAGTTGGAGAAGTTCGTGATCCGGCGCACCCCGCTGGCATCGCGTGTGGCGCAGGCCTGAGCCGGCCGATAAGGAGCAAGGACCCATGAACGAATCTGCCCAAGGGGCGAGCTTGCCCAAGTGCCTGTTGCTGGCGACCGATCTGAGCGCACGCTGCGACCGGGCGCTGGACCGGGCCGCGCAACTGGCCGAGGCCTGGCAGGCAGAGATCGTGGGGGTCAATGTGCTGGACCTGGGCAGCACGCCCGACCAGATCCTGGCCTGGGCCTCGGGTGCAACCGAGCAGGACCTGCGCCAGATCGCCTTGCACGAGTTGCGTCGCAACACGGCCGGTGTGAACGCGCCGATCTCCTTGCGGGTCGAGCGGGGCAGCGACGCCGCCAGCGTCATCTGCAAGGTGAGCGAGGAGGTGCAGGCGGACCTGGTGGTGTCGAGCGTGGCGCGCAACGAGGTGCTGGGCCGCTTCCTGCTGGGCTCCACCGTGGAGCAACTGGCCCGCTCGCTGGCGCAGCCCTTGCTGGTGGTGCGCCAGCGCGCCCGTCAGCCGTATCGGCGCATTGTGGTGGCCACGGACCTGTCACCGGGTGCGCATGGTGGGCTGCAGGTCGCCGCGCGCCTGTTCCCGGGGCAGGCGCTGCAGCTGTATCACGCCCATGAGGCGCCGCTGGCAGGGTTGGCGGGCCGGATGGACACGGCGCAATCGGCCAGCGTGGCAGCGCAGCAAGCCTGTGAAGTCCTCTTGGACAAGACCCCCTTGCCAGCCGGCACCGAGGTGAACATCCAGTGCGAGCGCGGGACGGTCACGTCCACGCTGCCGGCGTTCGTGCGTCGGCACGATGTGGACCTCGTGGTGCTGGGCATCCAGGCCGAGCCCAGCGTGGTCAGCACCCTGTTGGGCAGCACCGCCCTGCGTTTGCTGCAGTGGCTGCCCTGCGACGTGCTGCTGGTGCGCTCGGCCTGAGGGCGCCGCTCAGTGGCGTGTGTTGCCGGTTTGGGGGCCGAAGCGCTCAACCACATGGTGCGTCATGCCCTTGGCGAGTTCTTCTTCACCAAAGAACACCATGCCCAGGTTCTCCTTGCGCAGGAGCCGTGATTCCTCGTCGCTGTGGGTGCGCAAGACGACTTCGATGCCGGGGTTGAGCGTGCGCGCGGTGTCCACCATCTGGCGCACATTGAGCGGGTCAGGCGTGGCCACGACGAGCAGGGCAGCCTCGGCGATGTGGGCCTGGATCAGCACTGCCGGGTCGGTGGCATTGCCGTAGACGGCGGCCTTGCCCTGCTTGCGCAGGTCTTCGACCAGCTCGCGGTTCTGTTCGGCCACGACATAAGGGATGCCGTTGTCTTCGAGTGCCTGGGCAATGCGTCGGCCGACGCGGCCGTAGCCCACCAGCACCACCTGGCCGGCCAGGTAACGCCGCTCGGTGCTCATGGGCAGTTCGGCATAGGGGTCATCGCGGCTTTCCAGGCGGCGCGCAAACTCGGAGCGGGCCAGCACCCACCGCTGCAATGGTTCGGAGATGGCGAAAATAAGCGGATTGAGCGCGATGGAGATCAGCGCGGCGGCCAGCACCAGGCTCATGCCCTCGGCCGGCATCAGGCCCAGGCTCACCCCCAGCCCGGCGAGGATGAAGGAGAACTCACCGATCTGCGCCAGGCTGGCGGCCACCGTGATGGCGGTGTTGAGCGGGTAGCGAAAGGCCAGCACCAGCAGCAACGCGGCCAGCGATTTGCCCAGAATGATGATGGCCACGGCCACCGCCACATGCGTTGGTTGTTCAAGCAGGATGGCCGGCTGAAACAGCATGCCGACCGAGACAAAGAAAAGCACCGAAAAGGCATCGCGCAAGGGCAGGGATTCTTCGGCGGCGCGGTGGCTGAACTCGGACTCGCGCATCACCATGCCGGCGAAGAAGGCGCCCAGCGCAAACGAGACATGGAACAGCACGGAGGCGCCATAGGCAATGCTGATGGCCATGGCGACGACCGACAGCGTGAACAGCTCACGCGAGCCGGTGCGGGCGACCTGCCACAGCAGCCAAGGCAGCACCTTGCGCCCGGCGACCAGCATCACCACGATGAAGGCGACCACCTGCAACAGGGTTTGACCAATGGTCCACCACAGGCCGGCGCTGTCACCACTCGCCTGGTGCAGCACGGTGCCACCGAGCACCCCGGCCAAGGGCGGCAGGAGCACCAGCACCAGCACGGTGGCCAGGTCTTCCACCACCAGCCAGCCCACGGCGATGCGGCCATTCATGGTGTCGAGCAAGCCGCGCGATTCCAGCGCCTTGAGCAAGACCACCGTGCTCGCGCACGACAGCGACAGGCCAAACACCAGGCCTGCGCCCCAACTCCAGCCCCAGAACCAGGCGGCGGCCATGCCCAGCAAGGTCGCCAGGGACATTTGCACCACCGCGCCGGGCACGGCAATGCGCTTGACGGCCAGCAGGTCCTTCAAGGAGAAGTGCAGCCCCACGCCGAACATCAGCAACATCACCCCGATCTCGGACAGTTGCGAGGCAATGCCGATGTCGGCCACAAAGCCCGGCGTGCCCGGCCCCAGCACGATGCCGGCCAGCAGGTAGCCGACCAAGGCAGGCAGCTTGAGCCGCTCGGCAATGAAGCCGAGGACCAAGGCCATGCCGAAGCCGGCGGCAATGGTGGAGATGAGGGTGACGTTATGGTCCATGCAGGCGGGGCCAATCGGGGAGAGGAGGGGGGCGATTCATTATCTATGACGACCGATCGTGCCGGTAGCCGAGGGCGCTCATTGCGGTGCGGTGAGCCAGTGGCGCTCCAGCCATCGTCCCAGGTAGGACAGGCCCCAGCACATCAGCGCGTAGACCAGGCCGACAAAGAGATAGGCCTCGAAGTAATAGGGGCGCCAGACGGGATCGCCGCCCAGACTGAGTGAAAGTCCGCCGGTGAGTTCGTGCAGGCCGATCACCATGACCAGGGAGCTGTCCTTGAGCAGGCCGATGGCGTGGCCGGTGAGGGCGGGCAAGACGGCGCGCACGGCCTGAGGCAGTACGATGCGTCGCTGGATGCCCGGCCAGGACAGACCCAAGGTGGCAGCGGCTTCGCGCTGTTCGGTGGGCACGGTCTGTAAACCGCCGCGCAGCACCTCGGCCAGGTAGACGGCCGAGAACAGGGTAAGGGCCACACCTGCCCGCCAGCCCAGGCTCGCTTGCCAGGACTCGGGCAGCACCAGGGGCAGGATGAAGGCGGCCACAAACAGCAAGGTGACCAGCGGCACGCCCCGGATCAGTTCAATGAAGGCCACCGCAGGCACTTTGAGCCAGGCCGGGCCGTTGTGGCGGGCCAAGGCCAGCGCCAGGCCCAGGGGCCAGGAGGCCAGCAGGCTACCGCCAAACAGCACCAGCGTCAGTGGCAGTCCACTCAGGCCAGTGTCGGCGGGGTGCCCCGTCAGCATGGGCCAGCCTTTCTCGGCGATCACACCCCAGCAGGCCCCTTCGTGGGCGAGGGCACGACAGGCATCGGCATCGGGCGCCCACACCGCATCGCGGATGCCCCAGGCATACAGGTGCCACAGCACGGTGGCAGCCAGCAGCAGCCCCAGGAGCGCAAGAAGGCGCTGCAACAAGCCGGTCATGCCACGCCTTTCAGCCCCTGGCGGGCGTTGAACCAGTTCATCAGCACCGACACCAGCAGGGACAGGCTCAGGTACACGGCCATCATCACCGCCAGGCATTCGATGGCGCGGCCGGTCTGGTTCAACGCCGTGTTGCTGACCGACACCAGGTCCGGGTAGCCGATGGCCACGGCCAGCGAGGAGTTCTTGATGAGGTTGAGGTACTGGTTGGTGGTGGCGGGGATGATGGTGCGCAGCGCCTGCGGGATCAGCACCAGGCGGACTTGCTGCCAGCGCGTGGCGCCCAGGGTGCTGGCCGCTTCCATCAGGCTGTGCGGCACCGCCTCCAGACCGCTGCGGATGACCTCGGACAGAAACGCACTGGTATAGACACTCAGCGCCAGGGTCAGGGCGAGAAACTCCGGTGTGACCGCT
Organism: Aquabacterium sp.; assembly: GCF_034003525.1. Lineage (GTDB taxonomy): Bacteria > Pseudomonadota > Gammaproteobacteria > Burkholderiales > Burkholderiaceae_C > Aquabacterium. The sequence continues at coordinate 75,690 of NZ_JAVEYN010000001.1, read as the reverse complement.
GCACCACCGTGCACATTGAACACGTCCTGAACGGGCACCTCCCAGTGCCAGGCGCCCAGCTCGTCTGGCATCAGCCAGGGAAATGCCAGGCCGCCCTTGCTCAGCCAGACACCGGGCAGCAACGACAGCGCCTCGTTGGAGTCTGGCAGCCATTCCACCAGCAGGAAGTACCAGATCAGCACCTGCAGCAACAGCGGCACGTTGCGGATCAGCTCCACATAGCCGGTGGCCAGTTGGGCCCAGCCTGGCGCACGCGAGCGCCGCAGCAGCGCCATGGTCAAGGCGAGGGCGGTGGCCAGCAGCAGGGCCGGTAGGCTCACCCGCAGCGTGTTGCCCAGCCCGACCACGATGGCCCACCACAGAGGCTGGCTGGCATCAAAGGCCAGCAGCCCGGTCTCACCGATGTCGAAACCGGCGGGTTGCGAGAAGAAAGACAGCATCGCCCCGCGCCCGCCTCAGCGCACCGGTGGCGGGTAGATCAGGCCACCCTGGTTCCACAGCCGGTTGGGCCCGCGTGGCAGCTTGAGCACGGACTGGGCGCCCACGTTGCGCTCGAAGATTTCTCCGTAGTTGCCCACGGCCTGGATGGCGCGGTAGGCCCAGTCCTTCTTCAGACCCAGCATGGCGCCCGTGTCTTCACCCGTGCCCAGCAGGCGCTGGATGGCCGGGTCGGTCGAGGTCTTGCGCAATTGCTCGATGTTGGCCCGGGTGATGCCCAGCTCTTCGGCTTCCTGCAGCGCAAACACCGTCCACTTCACGATGGCGAACCATTCATCGTCCCCCCGGCGCACCAGCGGGCCGAGGGGCTCCTTCGAGATCAGGTCCGGCAGGATCAGGTAGTCGTCGGGGCGGGGCGCTTCCTTGTTGCGGACGCTGGACAGGCCGGACGCGTCGGCCGTGTAGGCCTGGCAGCGGCCACTGAACAGCGCCTTGAAGGCGGCCTCGAAGCTGTCGAACACCACGGGCTTGATGTTGAGCTTGTGGGTGCGCGAGAAGTCAGCCAGATTCTTCTCGTTGGTGGTGCCGGCTTGCACGCACACCTGGGCATTCTTGAGTTGCTTGGCCTGCGTCACCTTGTATTTCTTGTTGACCAAAAAGCCCTGGCCGTCGAAGAAGGTGATGGCGGTGAAGTGGAAGCCCAGCGAGGCATCGCGGCTCAGCGTCCACGAGGTGTTGCGCGACAGCAGGTCGACCTGGCTGGATTTCAGCGCGGCGAAACGTTGCTGGGCGTTGAGCGGCACGTAGCGCACCTTGTTGGCATCGCCCAGGGTGGCAGCGGCCACGGCCCGGCAGATGTCCACGTCCAGTCCTTGCCATTGGCCTTTGGCATCAGGCGCAGAAAAACCGGCCACGCCGGTGCTGACCCCACACAGGATCTGGCCGCGTTGCTGGAGGGTGCTCAGGGTCTTGCCCGCGCTGGCGAGTCCGGGCCACAGGGCGGCACACAGGAGCAGGGCAGGCGCGAGCCATTGGCGAGAGAGGGGATGTGTCATGGCTTGAGCATAAAGGATGAGGCCAATTCCCCACAGCAAGATGCGGGCCGAGGGGCGCCAGAATCTGCATCAAGACGCGAGGCGGGCTCATCCCGTGAGCCGATCCCTTGTTAGAGTGCCGTTCAGCCGTACGGTCACCACCCATCGACACGAAAGTTGGCATGCGCTTCCTTCACGCCGCAGATCTGCACATTGACAGCCCCTTGCGCGGGCTCAACCGCTTTGAGGGCGCCCCTGTGGCCCGCCTGCGCGGCGCCACCCGACAAGCCTTGATTCGGCTGGTGGATCTGGCCATCGACGAAACGGTGGACTTTGTGCTGATTGCCGGCGACCTGTACGACCGCGACTGGCAGGATTTTCACACCGGGCTGTTCGTGCGCGAACAGATGGTGCGCCTGGGGCGTGCGGGGGTGAAAGTCTTCATCGTGCAGGGCAACCACGATGCGCAGGGCGTGATCTCACGCCAGTTGCCCTGGCCCGACAATGTCAAGGTGTTTTCCAGCCGCGCGGCCGAGACCGTGCGGCTCGACGACCTGCGCGTGGCCATCCACGGCCACAGCTTTCCCGACCGCGAGGTGCCGGAGGACCTGGTGCCCGGCTACCCGATGGCGGTGCCGGGCTACCTCAACATCGGCTTGCTGCACACCAGCCTGACCGGCGCCGAAGGCCACGACACCTACGCACCCACCTCGCTGGACACGCTGCGCAGCAAGGGCTACGACTACTGGGCGCTGGGCCATGTGCACGCCCGCCAGGTGGTGTGTGACGAGCCGCGGGTGGTGTACCCCGGCAATCTGCAAGGGCGCCACGCCCGGGAGACCGGCCCCAAGGGCTGCGAGTTGGTGAGCGTGGCTGGCGGCAAGCTGGACACCACCTTCGTGCCGCTGGACGTGGTGCGCTGGCACCAGATCGACGTGGCGCTGAACCCTTCGCACACCCTGGACGCCTTGCCGCAGTTGGTGGGCGAGGCCTTGCGGGTTGCGGTGGCCTCGGCGAGCGGTGAACGGCTGCACGCCGTGCGCGTCCTTTTGATGGGCGAATCGCCCTTGCACCTGCACGAGGCACGTCAACCGGGTACCCTGGCTGCCGCCGTACAGGCCGCAGCCCAGGACCTGATCGAGGCCGACGTGTGGATCGAGAAGGTGCAACTGGCCTTGCGCTCACCGGTCGACCGGGGGCAGTTGGCGCAGCGCAGCGATGCCCTGGGAGAACTCGTGCGTTGGGTGGACGACCTCGCTGCTGAGCCGCAGGTCCTGACGTCTTTCGCCCAACCCGTGCTCGCCGACGTGCTGGACAAGCTGCCCGCCGAGTTGCGGCAGGCCTTGGCGCTCAAGCGCGAGTCGGCCGACGATGTGCCCCAGTGGGACGATGCCGACGCCATGCTGGCCCTGCTGAAAGATGCTGAAGCGACGCTGCTGGCCCACCTGAATGTTGGCGAGGAACTGCCATGAAAATCCGTCAACTGTTCCTGAAGGCGTTCGGTCCCTTCACCGATGCCACCCTGGACTTCTCCGGCCCGGCGCGCATCCACTTGATTTACGGCCCCAACGAGGCAGGCAAGTCTTCGGCCCTGCGTGCACTGGGCGATCTGCGCTACGGCATCCACGCTCGCAGCACCGATGATTTCATCCACCCCTTCAAAGACATGCTCCTGGCCGGAACCTTTGAAGACGCCGCCGGGCAGGTGCATGCACTGGCCCGACGCAAGGGCACGAAGAACACGCTGATGCTGGCCGACCCGGCCACCGGCGTGCCGATTCCGAACAGCACCGTACCGCCCGATGTGCAACTGGCCCTGACCGGCGGCGTGCAGCGCGAGCAGTTCGAGACGATGTACGGGCTGAACTCGGCGCATCTGCGCGAGGGTGGTCAGCAACTGATCCGAGGGGAGGGCGAACTGGGCGCGGCGCTGTTCGAGGCCAGCACGGGCTCGGCGGGCATCAAGGCCCTGCAGACTTTGCTGGACACCGAGGCGAGGCGCTACTTCATGCCCCGAGGGCGCAATGCCTTGCTCAACCAGGCCGCCGATGAACTGGACGAGGCCCGCAAGCGCCACAAGCAGGCCATCACCAAGCCCGACCAGTGGAAAGCGCTCAAGCGCACCCACGATGAGGCCCGCCAGCAGGTACAGATGCTGCGCGAGCAACTGGCCCATCATCGCCGCCGCCAGAACGAGCTGACCGAGTTACGGGCCGTGGCCCCTCTGATCCGCGAGCTGGACCGGCTGGAAGCCGAGTGGGCCACGGTGGAAGGGGATGTGCAACTGCCATCTGACGCTCGCGAGCGTCGTCTGACCGCACAGCAAACGCAGGCCCAGGCCCGCCGCGACCTGACGGACTCCCTGGAGCGAGAGGCCCAGTGTCAGCAGGCGCTGTCGGCGTTGACGGTGGAACAAGCCTTGTTGAGGGAAGGTGCGGCCATCGAGCGCCTGCAGACCAACTTGGCCCAGGTGCGCCGCGATCGAGACCGCCTCGCCCGACTGCGCGCCGCGGTGGAGGAGGGCGCACACAGCCTGTTGGGCCAGATGCGACGCCTGCTGCCCGAAGCGCTGCACACCTTGAGCGTCGACGAAGGTGTGGCGCACATGCCCTCCCTGGCCGACCAGACCGCGTGGCGGGCCGCTGCGGCCGAGAGCCTGGACCAGGCGCGAGACCTGATCGGGGCACGCCAGCAATTGGACACCGCCCGCCGCAAGCTGGCGCAGCTGAACGAGCAGTGGCGTGCGCAGTCGCTCGAAGCGCCGGATACGGCTTTGCAGGCCGCACTCAGCGAGCGCCTGCAGCGGGCGCTCGCTTTGGGCGACATCGGCCAGAGCATCTCAAAGTTGGAGCAGCAGCACCGCAGCGCCCAGCGTCAGCTCGAGCGCGATCTGGAGGCGCTGGGGCTGAGCACGGTCGCGCAACTGGCCGCCAGCCGGGGGCTGAGCCTGGTGGACATCGACGCCCACGAGCACGCCCATGCCAAGCTGCGCCAGGAGCTGGCGACCTTGGTGGCCCGGCGCGAGAGCACAGAGGGTGACCTGCGCCTGCAAACAGCCAGGCACCATAAGCTCGGCGCCGTGGGCGAGGTCGTGAGTGCCGATACCCTGCGTCAAGCCCGAGCCCAGCGCGACACACTTTGGCAGAGCGTGCGCGCCGTGCTGGAAGAGGGCGCGCCAGCCGCCACTGACAAGGCCACGCTGTCGCAGGACTGCGCCCAGGCCATCTTGGAGGCCGACCGCCAGGCCGATCTGCTGCGCGAAGGCGCCCAGCGCGCCGCCGAAATGGCCGAGTGTGCCCAGCGCATCGCCGACATGCAGCACACCTTGACCGAGCTGCGGACCGCCGAGGCCAGCTTGCAGGCCTCCATCGCCGACCTGGAGGCCCGCTGGCAAGCGCGCCTGAGCGAACAAGGCCTCCCAGTGATGGGCACCGGCGCGGCGCGTGAATGGCTGGCGCTGCGTCAAAGCGCCCTCGCACAGCGCGACCGCGTGGCTGAATTGGCCGACGAGCTGAACCAATGCCGTACTCAGGAGCGAGAGGCCGACGCCGAACTGGCCGCCGCCATCCAGGCCTTGGTGCCGCCGGCCCATCACCTTCATCAAGCGGGGCAGGGCCTCGCAGCCCGGATCAGCCAGGCACAGCAGTTGGAACGCGACCTGATGGCCCGCCGCGTCGCTGCCGAGCAACATGCCCAGGCCACGCAGACCTGGCAACGCGAGATTGCAGAGGCGGAGCACGCTGAGCGCGCACTGCAGTCGGCTGCTCAACCCGTGCGGGAGCGCCTGCATGTCGCCTGCGCGCGCCTGCACCTGCCGCCGGACGCCTCGCCCGAGGTGATCAACACCCGTCTGGCAGAGTGGCAAGACTGGGGTGACGCACACCGTCGTCACGCCGATCAGGCCTTGCAACTCAAGCAAGGCGAAGCCGCCGAGCAAGCGGTCGTGGCCGAGGCGCAGGCCCTGGCGCAACTCCTTGCCGAGCCGCTGGGCGCTCACCTGGAGGCCTGGGTCGATGCCCTTGTGGCGCGCCTGCAAACCAGTCGCGAAGCCCATCGGCAGCAAGCCGAATTCGCACGCCAACTGCAGGACGAGGCCCGTCGCCGCACGCGGGTCCAGGCTGAGCTGGACGCGGCCGCTGCCGAACTTGCGGCCCTGGTTCAACTGGCCGGCGTGAGTGCCGCCGACGAGCTGACTGAGGCCGAAACCCGCTCTGAACATCGCCGAACCATGGCAGAGCGCCTGCAGCACCAACGAGCGCAACTGGCGGGGGCCAGCGAAAAAGACCTGAACACCTTGCGCCACCTCTTGGAGGATCAGGACAGCCTGGCCCTCGACATGGAGCGCCAAGCCTTGACCGACGAGATCCAGCGCTTGGAGGGACAGGAACAAGCCGCCATCAACACCGAGCACCTCGCCGCGTCGAACCTGGCTGCCATCGACACGTCCGACGAGGCAGCCCGTGCGCGGGAAGAAATGGAGTCCTCACTGGCGCGCTATCGCTCCGGTGTGCGGCCCTGGGCCCAACTCAAACTGGCCGAGGCGATGTTAAGCGAGGTGCTCAGGCGTCACCGCGAAAAGGCCCAGGGCCCCGTGGTGGCCTTGGCCGGTCGCTATTTCGAGACGATGACGGCCGGCCGCTTTGTGCGCTTGCTGGTGGACGCCGACGGCGACAAGCCTGTGCTGCTGGCCCAGCCTGCACAGGGTCAGCCGGTGGGCATAGGCGGCCTGAGCGAAGGCACGGCCGACCAGCTCTACCTGGCTTTGCGCTTGGCCGCACTGGAAGTGCAACGCACGCCAGACCGGCTCATGCCGCTGGTGCTGGACGACGTGCTGATGACGGCCGACGATCAACGCGCCGCATGCATGCTTCAAGCACTGGAGACGTTTTCGGTTGGGGGTCAGGTGCTGCTGTTCAGCCACCACCAACACCTGACCGACATCGCGCGCCGCGTGCTGAGCAGCGACGTGCTGCAGGTTCACAGCTTGCCGACCAGCCCGTTCGCAGTTGGCTAGCCCGGAACTTATCCCCGCATCTTGTGGATAAGCTTGTTGGCAAGGTCGGGGTAAGCCGGTTTGGCCCAGGGAAGCCCCTTGGATTGCATCAAAAACAGGCAGCATCCAGGAATCGCAGCCTGACGCTTCAGATTTGTATACTGTCTACGATGTGTACATATTCGACATGATAATCGGAGTGAAATATCTTCACAAATGAATTAAAAAAATAGATATTCGATAAATACATGGTCTTGATGTCGCGAAACCCAACCAGGGACGCCTCGTTTTTCTCCGCGTAATTCAACCAGGAACGCCACCGCCTTGAGTTTGTGTGACCGTCACGCTAACTCTCAGATCCGGCTCCTGCGTCGCCACCATGCGACCAGTACCCCAATAATCGTGACCGTCACGGAATCCCCTCGACCCCACCGGAGTTGCGGCGTACAAAGTTGATGGCCAAGGGACGAGTTAGCGCGAAGTCAAACGGCCAGAGTAGGGCGCGCAAGGCGAGCCGCCGTACCCAATGCGAGCGAATCTTCACAACACGGTCAGTGGTGCTTGACCAGGCCAAATACAGCGATCGTTCAATGCTCATTGATCTCTCCTTGGGGCGATCGGGCCAACTTCGTCCAGCGAACAGCACCACCAGCTGACGACTCAAGCTCGGTGACAGACGCAACCGACGGGGCCTGGACTGAGACGACGCCATCAACCAGCAGCCCATGACGCAGCAGAAACGCCTTGAGCGTTTGCCGCGAGGCTGTGAAGCCCAGACGCCTCTCCAGCTCGTTTTGAAGCCATACAAGGCCGCTTGTGCGCCTCGGTGCGCACCATGCCCGGATCAGGTCAACATGCTCCGAGCCCAGCTCGCCATACACACGCTCAGCCTTGACCTGTGACCATGCGGGCAGCACTCGAACGAACCCACGCACGCTGATGAAGCGCTGCAAGGTGGCCTCGTTCATCGAAGGAAGCCCACAGGCTTCCTGGACCAGGGGGCAGAGCTTGCGCAATGACAAGCCGGGGTTGGCTTCAAGCACAGCCCGCACAAGGCCCACGTGATGAGTCTGCAGCAGCACGGCCGGGGACTGACCAGGACGGCGGCTCATCGCACATCTCCTTGGGCGTACGAGCCGCCCAGACTGCCATCGGGACGCAGGGTCCAGGCGAACCGACCACGGTCCAGGCCCCACGAAACGTAGTCGTTTGCCTCTGTCCGAAGACCCCTGTTCTTTGCCTCAGAAATCTCATCGGTGAGACAAACGGGACGTGTTACAAGATCGCTCCCGTCCTGGCGAGCCACGGCCGAATTGACTAGAAGATTCCCATTTTTGGGACAAACGGGACGTGTTACAAGACCGTCCCGCCGATCCGCGCCCGGACCTGGGTGCGCCGGCGCGGCCGTCTCCCCCCGTTCCGGGCTCGTCACCGACAGGTGACTGCCATGCATCACTGCGCTCAGCTCCTTGAGCTTGGCCTGGGAAGCCTGCCACTTGTTGTAGACCTCGGTGAACAGGGCTGCCTTGCGTACGGTGAGAGACAACCAGGACAGGTCCTTGGCAGCGAAGCCGTGACCCTCTGGGGACCACAAGACGCCTCGACTGAAGGACCAGCCATCCCACTTGCCGGGCAGCTCATCGCGAGCCATGACTCGCAGCAACTTGTACGTGGCAAACGGGATGGGGGTAGAGCCCGACTCCCAGTAATAGATCGTCCTGGTAGAGACCTGAAGAAACTTCGCAATGGACGCGCGGTTGAAGCCCAGCGTCATGTACAAGACACGCAGCCGATAGCCTTGCTCACGTAGCTGAGCACGCCGATCCAGCTGTCCTGACTTCGCTTTAGTTACTTGCGACGATGTGTATTATGTAAACTATGGTGTGGACGCCGATTTTCACAGAGATCTGATCTCGCTCATCTACGGTTCTGGGGGGCAATCTTCATACAAGGACCGGATGCGACGAAGTCGCAATCCTTCAGGTCCATCAACCGCCGCTCAAGTGCCTGCATTGCCTTACGGTCGGTGATGAAGCGGTCTGCGATGAATCCAGCAAACGCAAAAATGCTCAGCCAGATCAAAACCACTGCCCAGGTTGGCCATTGGTGAGGCTCGGGCGGAGACGAACGATCACGACGGAATGTGCGCGGCGCATATGACGCCCGCTTCACAGCATCAGCGTCTTTGGCTTTCCGGTCATCCTTGTACCAATCGCGGTCTTGATATCCCATGCGAGCACTGTAAACGGTGCGAAGGGCGCTATAGCAGGTATAACAATCCAAAACATCAGAGGACCGCATGCCATTTGAAAGAAAGCCCTCCCCCATCACTTTCTGGACCATCGTGGGGGCCGTCACGCTCGGCATCCTGATGGCCGATGCCATCAAAACTGTGGTGGTCGCGGTATATGCGCGCATTGAACTGAACAACGTGATCAAAGAGTTGAACGCGCAAACGCGAAAACAACAAGCAGAGGCACATGCACGCGCCATGGCGGCCAAAATTCAAGCTGAAGCCGACGCGAAGGCAGCCCAGGCACGCATCAACGCGCAAAGACAAGCTGAAGCAATGGCACACCAACGAGCCATTGACAAAGAGCTCGCATGGAAAAGCTACTACACGGCACCAAAGGTCTGCCAGAGCCCACCGGATTCAGCCGCATTCACGAAATGTGCAAACGACCACATCAAGGCGCGAGAGGCTTTTGAACAGTCCTATCGGCACTCGCAACCTTGATATTGCCTATGGTGGGCGATTCAATCACGCTCCCCTGTGCCAACAACTCAAGTGCACTTGGCCCCTGCCGAACAAAACAGCTCAATCGCTGGCTGTAGAGCCCGTCTGGCCGCCCGCTCCGCCACGATGGGTTCGAAGAACAGCGTCAGGCCCAGGGCCACCAACATCCAGAACACCGCGATCTTCCAGGCCGACGCGGACAGGATGCGCGCCCACCAGCCCATCGGCTTGCCACCATCGCTGTGTCCCTCACGATCCTGATTTCTCATGCCGGAGACTATAAGCCCCGCCACGCACTGCGCCATGTCACGACCGTCTTCACGCTGCTGTGCTAGAAAGCAAGACTACCCACACTTCACCCAGGAGACTCGCCATGGCAGCGATGATGAAAGCCGCAGTGTTTGTCGAACCCGGTCGCATCGAGGTGGTCGACAAGCGCATCCCCGACGTCGGCCCCAATGACGCCCTGATCCGCATCACCACCACGACCATCTGCGGCACCGACGTTCACATCCTCAAGGGTGAGTACCCTGTGGCCAAGGGCCTGACGGTCGGGCACGAACCCGTGGGCGTGATTGAAAAGCTCGGCAGCGCCGTCCAGGGCTACACCGAAGGCCAGCGCGTCATTGCCGGCGCCATCTGCCCCAATTTCAACTCCTATGCGGCGCAAGATGGCGCAGCCTCGCAAGACGGCAGCTACCTCGTCCCGCAAGGCTTGTGCGGTTGCCACGGCTACAAGGCCACGGCTGGCTGGCGCTTCGGCAACCTGATCGATGGCACCCAGGCCGAGTACGTGCTGGTGCCCGACGCCCAAGCCAACCTCGCGCCCATCCCCGATGGGCTTACCGACGAACAGGTGCTGATGTGCCCGGACATCATGTCCACCGGCTTCAAGGGTGCCGAAAACGCCAACATCCGCATCGGTGACACCGTTGTCGTCTTTGCCCAAGGCCCCATCGGTCTGTGCGCCACCGCTGGTGCGCGCCTGCTGGGCGCCTCCACCATCATCGCCGTGGACGGCAACGACCACCGCCTGGGCATCGCCAAAAAGCTGGGCGCCGACCTCACGCTGAACTTCAAGAACTGCGATGTGGTCGACGAGATCATGAAGATCACCGGCGGGCGCGGCGCCGACTCGTCCATCGAGGCCCTGGGCACCCAGCAGACCTTCGAGTCGGCCCTGCGCGTGCTCAAGCCGGGCGGCACCCTGTCCAGCCTGGGCGTGTACTCCAGCGACCTGACCATCCCCCTGTCGGCCTTCGCCGCCGGCCTGGGCGATCACAAGATCAACACCGCCCTGTGCCCCGGTGGCAAGGAACGCATGCGCCGCCTCATGAACGTGGTGGCATCGGGCCGCATCGACCTGGGCGTGATGGTGACCCACCAGTACAAGCTCGAAGACATCGTCGCGGCCTACGATCTGTTCGCCCACCAGCGTGACGGCGTGCTGAAGATCGCCATCAAGCCGTGAATTTGACACGCACCGGCCGAGGGGGCGCCCTGCTCTAAGGGAAAGCCACCACGGCCTTGGCGGCGAGCGCGGACCGGCCCCAGTTACGATCAGACGCAATGACCGATGTCTTGTGTCAGTTGTCATGACTGCCCTCTCTGCCTACAACTTCCAGTCGACCGAGTTCACGCCCTCCGGCTTCGGGGTGACTGTGCCCGGACCGGTGGCGGATGAGCCGATCGAAGCGGCTGAGGTCGAGCGTCTCCTGAACAAGGGCAAGTCTTCCCTGCGTTTGCCTGAGCCCCTGGAGAACGCGTTCATTGCCGATGCCGGGCCACAGCGCCTGCGCACCATGGTCATCAGCGGCGTGCTGGTGGCGTTCGTCTTCAACTGGTTGCTGGTGTCTGACTGGCTGCTGATTCCCGACCAGTTTGACCAGGCCCTGCGCCTGCGTCTGTTCCTGTTCACGCCCGCCGTGATCGTCGGCGTGTTCTTGCTGCCGCGCTGGAGCTCCCCCGCCACGCGGGAATGGTTCGTCCTGATCCCTGGTGTCGGTGCCGCGGCCATCAACGCCTGGCTCATCGTCTCCAGCAACGATCCGTTCGCGTCGACCTACTTGGTCAGCCTCGCGACCATCGCGATGTACACCAACAGCGTGGTCCGCATGCGTTTCGTCCCTGCCGCGGTGCTGGACGCCCTCATCATGAGCATCTTCATTGCCGCCGCCGTTCACCTGCCGGCCGAGCAGGCGCGCGTCCTGATTCCCGGGGGCCTGCTGCTCGCCTGCACCATCACCTTCACCTTGTACGGCTGCTATTGCCAGGAGCGTGATGACCGCCTGAACTGGCTGCTGCACCTGCGCGAGCGCCTGCTTCTGAAGGACCTGGAAGACGCCAATCAGGAACTGCATGACGCCTCCCGCAGCGACATCCTGACCGAGGTGGCCAATCGCCGTCATTTCGACGAGCACCTTGCCGAAGTCTGGGAGCGGGTCAAGCGCGACGGCGGTGAGGTGGCCCTCATGATGATCGACGTCGATCACTTCAAGGCCTACAACGATCGCTACGGCCACCCGGTGGGCGATGCCTGTCTGAAAGCCGTGGCAACCGCCCTCAAGCGCCGCCTGCGCGAACCCGGTGACCTGATCGCCCGCTATGGTGGTGAGGAGTTCATCGCGGTGCTCGCAGGCACCTCCTTGCAGACAGCACGTGGGGCGGCAGAGCGCATCCGCCGTGGCATCGAAGGCCTCAACCTGCTGCATGCGACCTCCAGCACCCATGCCGTGGTCACGGTCAGCATCGGGGTGGCCACGCTGACGCCCGCCGATGAGGGGGCCACAACCACGCGACTGATTTCGGCCGCGGACGAGGCTCTGTACCAGGCCAAGCAAGGCGGCCGCAACCGCGTCGTGGCATTGGGGTGGGATGAATGAGCGCCTTGGCTGAGACCCTGCCCGCCAGCCCTGAATCCATATTCGATCCCGAGCTTGACGCCGCCCGCACCACGGTGATCGACGGCTTGCTGAAGCGCGGCTTTCCGCTGATGCAGTTCCCGCCCGAGTTGGAGCGCGAGTTCCGGCAGGCCGGGCTCGAGGCGCGCCGCGTGCACATCCTCAAGAGCGGCTTCATCTCGCTGCTGGTCTTCAACGTCTTCCTGGTGGCCGACTACCTGATGCTGCCGGATGTGTTCGCGCTGGCCCTGGTCCTGCGGCTGCTGGTGTTCACACCCCTCGCCTTGCTGTTTTTGTGGGCCTTTGCGGGGGGGCGCATCCGGCTGTTCCAGCAGGTGTCGCCATCGGGGTTGGAACTCATCTCCATGGGCAGCGGTCTGGCCGCGGCGGCACTGCTCACCTTCATCCTGTGCATTAGCAGCAGTCCCCTGGCCTACCTGTATCACATCGGCTTCATGGTGGTGATCACCTACGGCAACATCGTGCAGCGCCTGCGTTTCTGGTATGCCGTTGCCTTCTCGCTGATCTTGCTTGCCCTGCACGTGGTCGGCATCTACGCCCTGCCCTCCTTCCCCGACCGCATGGTGCTGCCGCTGGTGTCGATGGTGCTGTCCAGCGCGGCGTTCACGCTCACCGCCAATTACGCGCTGGAGAACGACGACCGGCGCCGGTTCCTGTTGACGGAGCGCGAACGGGGCCTGATCCGCTCACTCACCCAGACCCAGGTCCGGCTTCGTGAGCTGTCACGGGTGGACGAACTCACAGGGCTGTACAACCGACGCCATTTCGAGACCTCGGTGCAGCAGTTGTGGCAGCGAGCCAGCTTCGGACGCACCCCGCTGGCCATCTTCATGATCGACGTCGATCACTTCAAGATGTTCAACGATCACTATGGCCACCCCGCCGGCGATGCCTGCCTCAAGCAGGTGTGCCAGGTGTTCAAGCAGACCTTGAATGGCCAGGGTGTGATCGTGGCACGCTATGGCGGCGAAGAGTTCATCGCCGCCATTCCCAACCTCGACGAAGCCGCCACGCTCGCACTGGCCGAGCAGGTGCGCGCGCAGGTCGAACGCTGCCAGATTCCCCACGCGCGCTCCACCACGTCCAGCGTGGTGACGGCCAGTCTGGGCGTGGCCTGGTGTGAAGCCCGCCCGGGCATGAAGGTCGAGCACCTCATGTCGCTGGCCGATGGGGCGCTGTACGACGCCAAGCACCAGGGCCGCAACCGCGTCTGCAGTCAGTCGACCTGATGGGGCGCCGCATCGTGCGGCACCGGGTCGAGGTGGGTCATCACGTTCAGCACTGGCAAAGCCGCCATCACGCGCTCGCGGGCAGCCAGGGCAATGTCGTGCCCTTCTCGCACGGTCAGCGTGCCGTCGACTTCGAGGTGTGCGTCCACCATGATCATGTCGCCCATCTTGCGGGTGCGCAGATCGTGCACGCCGGCTATACCGGGTGTTGCGCGCAGCAGCGAGTGAATCTGATCGATCTGCTCCTGCGTGGCCGAACGGTCCATCAGGTCGCTCAGGGCGTTCCAGGCAAACTCCCAGCCCATCTTGCCCACCATGAAGCCCACGATGAGCGCCGCCACGGGGTCGAGCAGCGGGTAGCCCATCAGGTTGCCCACAATGCCCAGCGCCACCACCAGGGATGACGCCGCATCCGAGCGCGCATGCCAGGCATTGGCCACCAGCATGCTCGATCGCACCCGTTCGGCCGCCTTGAGCATGTACCGGAACAGCAGCTCTTTCGACAGCAGCGTGAACAAAGCCACGTACAGCGCAATCGGCTTGACAGCCGGGATGCTCTCCGGTGTGCTCAGTTTGCCCACCGCGCTCCACAACATGCCCACGCCCACACTGAGCAGCAGCAGGCCGAGGACCATGGAGGCCGCGGTTTCATAGCGGTGGTGCCCGTAATGGTGGTCGGCGTCCGGTCCCTTGCGGCTGTGCCGGCTGGCCAGCAACACCACAAAGTCGGCCACCAGGTCCGACAGGGAGTGGATGCCGTCGGCGACCAAGGCCTGGGAATGGGCGAAAAAGCCCACCCCCACCTGCAGCGTCGTCAGGATCAGGTTGACGACCACGCTGACCCAGGTGGTGCGCTGGGCCACCCGATGCCGTTCGGGGGAGTCCTCTTCCTCGCTGTCGATCAGGTCTGGCGCCGCCATGGCTGGATCACCCCAGCCAGTCGATGTGATGGCCCAGCTTGCGGGCCTTGGTGCCCAGGTAACGTTCGTTCTCGGCCTGCACTTCACTGCGCACCGGCACGCGCTCTTCGACCTTGACGCCATGCTTGGACAGGGTGTCCACCTTGCGCGGGTTGTTCGTCATCAGCTTGACCGACGACACCCCCAGGAAATCCAGGATCTGTGCGGCCACGTCGAAATTGCGCAGGTCGGCGGCAAAGCCCAGGTGCTCGTTGGCCTCGACCGTGTCCATTCCCTGGTCTTGCAATTGGTAGGCGCGCAGCTTGTTGGCCAGGCCAATGCCGCGCCCTTCCTGGCGCAGGTACACCACCACCCCACTGCCCTTCTTGCCAATTTCGCTCATCGCAAACTGCAGCTGGGGGCCGCAATCGCAGCGCAGCGAGCCAAACACGTCACCGGTCATGCACTCGGAGTGCACGCGCACCAGGGCGCTGCCTTTCACGTCGCCCATCACCATGGCGATGTGCTCCCGGCCAGTGCCTTCTTCGCGGAACAGCTTCATTGTGAAGCTGCCATGCTCGGTGGGCACGCGGGCTTCCGCCTGAAACTCGACCAGGGCAGCGCTCACCGGGGTCAGGGCGTCAATCGGGGACTTCTTGTCGGTATCAGGGGTGGACATTCATTTTCCTCAGGGGCCTGCCATTCTGCCAAATGCCAGCAGGGCTCTGGGTTCGAGTCGCAAAAAGACCCGAATCCCGCCTCAATCTTGCGGTGGCTCCTCTGGCAAGGTGGGGCTGGGCGAGGCCAAAAGCGCCTGCAAACCCGCTTCATCCAGGATCGGCACGCCCAGGGACTGCGCCTTCTCCAGCTTGGAGCCGGCTTCCTCGCCGGCCACCACATAGTGGGTTTTCTTGGACACCGAGCCCGCCACCTTGCCGCCGGCCTCTTCGATCAAGGCCTTGGCCTCCTCGCGCGACAGGGTCGGCAGCGTGCCGGTGAGTACCAGCGTCTTGCCAAACAAAGGCAGGCTCGCCGCATCGGCCGCGGCCGAAGGCTCGTGCTCGGTCCAGGTGACGCCAGCGGCGCGCAACTGCTCCACCACCTCGCGGTTGTGGGGCTGGTCAAAAAAGGTGCGGATGCTGCGGGCGACCACCGGCCCCACGTCTCGCACGGCCAGCAGTTGTTCTTCGGGAGCGTCCATGATGCGGTCGATCTGACCAAAGTGACGGGCCAGGTCTTTCGCGGTGGCTTCGCCCACATGGCGAATGCCCAGGCCGAACAGGAAGCGCGGCAAGGTCGTCTGCTTGCTCTTTTCCAACGCGGCCACGATGTTCTGGGCGCTCTTGTCGGCCATGCGGTCGAGAGCGGCCAGCTTCATCACACCCAGTTTGTACAGGTCAGGCAAGGTGCGCACCAAACCACCGTCCACCAACTGGTCGACCAGCTTGTCCCCCAGGCCTTCGATCTCCACGGCGCGGCGTTGGGCAAAGTGCAGCAGCGCCTGTTTGCGCTGGGCGGCGCAGTACAGTCCGCCGGTGCAGCGGTGGTCCACTTCGCCACGTTCGCGCACCACGGTGCTGCCGCACACCGGGCAATGAGCGGGCATGCGGAAGTTGGGCACGTAGGCCGGGCGTTCGCCCGCCACCACGCCCACGACCTCGGGGATCACGTCGCCAGCGCGGCGCACGATGACGGTGTCGCCAATGCGGACACGCTTGCGCCGCAACTCGAACAGGTTGTGCAGGGTGGCATTCGTCACGGTCACGCCACCCACGAAGACGGGCTTGAGGCGCGCCACCGGGGTCAGCTTGCCGGTGCGGCCGACCTGGATGTCGATGCCGTCGACCTGAGTGAGCTGCTCTTGTGCCGGGTATTTGTGCGCCACGGCCCAACGCGGCTCACGGCTGACGAAGCCCAGGCGCTCCTGCAAGGCGCGGCTGTCGACCTTGTAGACGATGCCGTCGATGTCAAATGGCAGGCTGTCACGCAGGGCGCCCATGCGCTGGTGAAAGGCCACCAGACCGTCGGGGCCGGTAGCGCCCAAGGCCACGGTGCGGTGTTCACACACGGGCATGCCCATCGCCTGCAGGGCGTCCAGCATGGCGCTGTGTGTGGCGGGCACCTCCCAGCCTTGAACTTCTCCCAGGCCATAGGCGAAAAAGCTCAAGGGCCGTTGAGCGGCAATGGCCGGGTCCAGCTGACGCACGGCGCCGGCCGCGGCATTGCGCGGGTTCACGAAGGTCTTCTCGCCCCTCGCACGCTGGCGTTCGTTGAGCGCCTCGAAGTCGTCGCGGCGCATGTAGACCTCGCCGCGCACCTCCAGCACCTCGGGGGCCGCGCCTTGTAACTTCAGCGGGATCTGGCCCACGGTGCGGATGTTCTGGGTCACGTCCTCGCCCTGCTCGCCGTCGCCCCGTGTGGCGGCCGTCACCAACACGCCGTGCTCGTAGCGCAAGTTGATGGCGAGGCCGTCGAACTTCAACTCGGCGGCATAGGCCACCGGCGGGTCGGTTTCGGTCAGGCCCAGTTCGCGGCGAATGCGCGCGTCAAACGCTTCAGCGCCCGAGGCTTCGGTGTCGGTCTCGGTACGGATCGACAGCATGGGCACGGCGTGGCGCACCGGGGTGAAGCCGTCCAGCACCTTGCCCAGCACGCGTTGCGTGGGCGAATCGGGCGTCAGCAGCTCAGGGTGGGCGGCTTCGATGGCTTGCAACTCGGCAAACAGTTTGTCGTACTCGGCGTCCGGGATGCTCGGGTCGTCCAGCACGTAGTAACGGTGTGCATGGGCGTGCAGCAACTCACGCAACACCGCTGCGCGTTCCGCCTCTGGCGAGGGCGCGCCGGCGGGCGCCGACTCGGCCCCGCCAAACAGATCAGATTGCGACATGGCCGTGACGCGTCAGCTGAACAGGCGTCGCGTGGACGGGGCGCCGGCGGCCAGATCACGTGCTGCAAGGGACTCGTACAGGCGCCTCAGCTCGGCCTCGATCGAGGCAAAGGCGGCGGCGTTGAACGGCTGCCCCTGGTCGTCGGCCATCAGGCCATCCATGCTCAGCGCCAAGGCCTCACCGGCCGCACACCAGGCTTTGAATGGTTCATGCTGGGCGGCAGTTTGCGGCACATCGAACGAGAGCATCAGCTCGCGCAAAGTGGCTTGATCCGGGTCTTCGGCAAAGGCGGCTTGCGCGTCGTACTGCAGCGTCAACATGGGCGGAGCGCCCTCTTCCGCACCTGGCAACACCATGCGGCCAGGCAAGGCGCCTTGCACAAAGCCGTGGCGAGCGGCCTGCTGCTGCACATAGCCAATCGACCAGGCGCTGCCACGCGCGTGCAGACGCATGGCCAGTTGCGCATCGTGGGCACCCGCAAAAGCGTCCAATTCTTTGGCGCGCGCGACCACGTCGAGCATGTCCGGGAACTCAACCGAAGCGCCGAGGGTGTCGGCCATGGTCTGGATCTTTTGCACGAACTCGGAATACTCGATTTCGTTGAGACCGCCGGTGCGGTTGGCCAGCAGCACGCCGGCCTGCAACTCCTTGTAGAGCACGCCGGCTTGTGGGGTCTCCCACTCGTCGCAGTCCATGCGCAGACCCTCGATCAGCACGGGCTTGCTGCCCGCACGGCGGGTGGGCGGCAGGTGCATCAGGATGTTGTCGCCGCTGAGCAGGCCCTCGGGCGTCAAGGTGGCGATGGCGTCCACCAGGGCATCCAGGCGCGGACCGGTGCGCTTGACGGGCGGAGGCACCACGGCCGAGGCAGCCAGCGCCGCCGCGTCGGCGATCATCGGGCGGGTGGGCTCGTGCTCCATCGTGGAGGTGGCACTGAACGGGTCGTGCTGGCTGTCGCCATCGACGGGCTCGACCTCGGCCCGTTTGGGGTGACGGGCCTGCGCCTTGCGGGCGCTCCAGGCGCCATGGGCCAGCACCCCGATCAGCACCACGCCGCCCAGGATGACCAGATAGGAAGTCAGCGAATCGTTCATGTTTGTCTGTCCTCAAGCTGCGTGGGCCATGCCCAACGCCGCCTCCATGTCCACCGCCACAATGCGGGAGACACCTTGTTCTTGCATCGTCACGCCCACCAGTTGCTCGGCCATCTCCATCGCAATCTTGTTGTGCGAGATGAACAGGAACTGGGTGCCGCTGGACATGCTCTTGACCAGGCGTGCATAGCGCTCGGTGTTGGCGTCGTCCAGGGGCGCGTCCACCTCGTCGAGCAGGCAAAACGGTGCGGGGTTCAATTGGAAAATCGCGAACACCAGTGCGATGGCGGTCAGGGCCTTCTCGCCACCTGACAAGAGGTGGATGGTGCTGTTTTTCTTGCCGGGCGGGTGCGCCATCACCTGCACGCCGGCGTCCAGGATTTCGTCACCCGTCATCACCAGGCGCGCGCTGCCGCCGCCAAACAGGCTCGGGAACATGCGTCCGAAATGCTCGTTGACGGTGTCAAACGTGGCGCCCAGCAGTTCGCGCGTTTCCAGGTCGATCTTGTGGATCGCGTCTTCGAGGGTCTGGATCGCGTCGCTCAGGTCGGCCATTTGCGAGTCGAGGAAGCCCTTGCGTTCGCGTGCCGCGGTCAATTCTTCGAGGGCGGCCAGGTTCACGGCACCCAGGGCGTTGATCTCGCGCTGGATGCGGTCGATCTCGGTCTGCAGGCCGTAGAGCTTGACGCCATCGCGCTCGATGGCCTCGGCCAGCGCGGCCAGGTCCACTTCGGCTGCGGTGAGCTGCTCCAGGAACTGGGCGCCGCCCAGCGTGGCGGCCTGCTGCTCCAGCTGCAGCTTGGTGATCTCGTCACGCAAGGGCTGCAGGCTGCGCTCAAAGCCCATGCGCTGCTCGTCGGCTCGGCGCAACTGGGCGGACAGGTCGTCGTACTTCGTACGGGCCTCGGCCAGCAGGCCTTCCTTTTCCACGCGCACCGCCAAGGCCTCGTCCAGACCGGTGTGGGCAGAGGCATCGCTCAAGCGGGCCTGCTCTTCATGTAGCTGGGCCACCGTGGTCTCGTTGAGCTGAATCTGCTGGGCCGAGGTTTCGATGCTGCGCTGCAATTCGCCCCGGCGCGAGGCCATGGCGCGGGCGCTGAACTGCGCCTCTTGCGCCTGGCGCTCCTGGGCGCGCAGCTGTTCGCGGGCCTGATTGAGCTTGCGCTCCGCCTCCATCACCGCCTCTTCCAGCTGGGCGTGGCGCTCCTGGGCTTCTGCCAGGCTCAGGTCCAGCTCTTCAAAGCGGGCTTCACCGGTGGCGCGGCGCTCTTGCAGCTCGTCGAGTTGGGCATCGATCTCGGCCAACTCTTCGGCGATCTGACCATGTCGAGCCTGAGCTTGCTCGGCCTGTTGCGTCAGGCGCAGGACTTCCACCTGCAACTGGTGGGCGCGTTGCTGCACCTCGCTGGTCTGGCGGCGGGCAGCGGCCAGGCGCTGCGAGGCGTCGGTGTAATGGGCCTCGGCACGGATCAGGCTGGCACGGGCGTCTTCGGCCAGGAGGATCTGCGCCCTCACCTGTTTGTCCAGGCTCTCGATCTCCTGAGCACGGGCCAGCATGCCGGCCTGTTCCGAATCGGGCGCGTAGAAACTCACTGCAAACTGGCTGACCGTGTGCCCCGCGCGGGTCATGATGACCTCGCCGTGGGTCAGGCGTTGCCGGTTGGTCAGGGCCTCTTCCAGTGTGGCGGCGGTGTACACGCCTTCCAGCCAGTCGTTGAGCAGCGCTTTCAGGCCGTCGTCTTGCAGCCGCAACTGATCCGACAGGCGCGGCAGCGTGGTGTGGGTGTTCTGGATGCCGCTGGCCGGTACGCTGTAGAAGGCCAGCTTGGCCGGCGGCGCGTCCTGCTCGAAAGCGCGCACCGTCTCCACCCGCCCGACTTCCAGGGCGGACAAGCGCTCGCGCAGCGCCGATTCCAGCGCGACTTCCCAACCCGGCTCGATGTGCACCTTGCGCCACAGGCCCTGCAGGCTGTCCAGCCCATGCTTGGCGAGCCAAGGTTTCAGCTTGCCTTCGGTCTGCACCTTCTCTTGCAGGGTGCGCAGCGCTTCCAGGCGGGCGGTCAGTTCGGCCTGCTTGGCCGCCTGGGTCTGGCTTTCTTGCTGCTGCGCTTTGCGGGCCTCGTCCAGTTCGGGCACCTGCTCGGTCAGCTCACCCAGTTGGGCCTCTGACATGGTGAGTTCTTCCTGCACGGCTTCCAGCTGCTGCTTCAGGTCGGCCAAACGCGCTGTATCGGGCGAGCCCAGAGCGTGCTTCTCGCCGCTCAGACGCTCACGCCGCAGCGTGAGCTGGCGCGACTGATCGTCGATGTTGCGCGACTCGGCCGCCAGCAGCTGAATCTGCTGCTGCACTTGGCTTGCCACGCCACGTTGGGTGTTGGCCTGCTGGGTGGCGCTGCGCACCGCATCTTCAAAGCTGGGCAGGTTGCCGGCCAGCTCTTCCGATTGGGCGGCGAGGATCTCGGCCTGCTCTTCGGCGGCCAGCATCTTCTCGGCCAGCTCTTCCTGCTCGAACTCGGCGGCCGCGCGGCGCTCTACCCACTGCTGGGTCTGTTCCTTCAGCTCGGCCAGGCGCTGCTCGACCTTCTGGCGGCCTTCCACCACATAGCGAATCCGCTCTTCCAGTCGGCTCACGGCCAGATTGGCCTCGGCCAACTCACCTTGCGCCACGTGCAGCGCATCGCTGGCGGCATAGTGATCTTGTCGCACCTGCTCCAGCTGGGCCTCCACGCTGCGCAGTTCGGCCAATCGGGCCTCCAGCGCGTTGGTGGCCTCAGCCACAGCCAGCTTGATGCGTGTCTCTTCCGACGCCGCATCGCGGTGCTTCAAGAACCACAGCTGATGCAGCTTGAGCGTGCCCTGTTCCTGCAGCGCGTGATAGCGGCTGGCCACCTCGGCCTGCTTCTCCAGCTTGTCGAGGTTGTTGTTCAGCTCGCGCAGGATGTCTTCCACGCGCGTCAGGTTCTCGCGGGTGTCCTTGAGACGGTTCTCCGTCTCGCGACGGCGCTCCTTGTACTTCGACACCCCGGCAGCCTCTTCCAGGAAAAGGCGCAACTCTTCGGGCTTGGATTCGATGATCCGGCTGATCGTGCCCTGCCCGATGATGGCGTAGGCGCGTGGTCCCAGGCCGGTGCCCAGGAACACGTCCTGCACGTCGCGGCGGCGCACCGGCTGGTTGTTGATGAAGTAGCTGGAGTTGCCGTCCCGGGTCAGCACGCGCTTGACGGCGATTTCGGCAAACTGGTTCCACTGTCCACCCGCGCGGGCGTCCTCGTTGCTGAACACCAGCTCCACGCTGGAGCGGCTGGCCGGCTTGCGGTTGCCCGAGCCGTTGAAGATCACGTCCTGCATGGACTCGCCACGCAGCTCCGACGCCTTGGATTCACCCAGCACCCAGCGCACGGCGTCCATGATGTTGGACTTGCCGCAGCCGTTCGGCCCCACCACCCCCACGAGTTGCCCGGGCAGTTGAAAGTGGGTCGGTTCAGCGAATGACTTGAAGCCAGACAGCTTGATCGAGTTCAGGCGCATGCTCGGAAGGCGTCCACAGGGCAAAGGTAGACGGCTAAGTCCTTGATTTGCTTGGTAAAAGCCGTTTCGTTACGGGTAAAGACTAATCAAAGATGATACCATCGGCGTTTTGCCGGCAATCCATTCACAGCAGAGTTGTTCACCATGGCCAAGAAAGCCCCCGCCTCCACCGCCAAGACCACCCCAGCCAAGGGCACGGCCCTCGAGGTGGGTGAACGCGCCAAGCCGGCCACGCCGCCGTCGGTGCCTTCCCGTCACCTGGACGTCTTCCCCAACCCCGCGCCCCAGCGCGACTACGTGATCCAGTTCCAGGTGCCCGAGTTCACCTGCTTCTGCCCGCTCACCGGTCAGCCCGACTTCGCCCACTTCACCATCGACTGCATCGCCGACGAGCTGTGCATCGAACTAAAGAGTCTGAAGATGTACATGTGGAGCTACCGCAATGACGGGGCATTCCACGAAAAAGTCACCAACTCCATCCTCGACGACATGGTCAAGGCCATCCAGCCGCGATACCTGCGCATCACGGCCAAGTGGTACGTGCGCGGCGGCATCTACACCAACGTCGTCGTCGAGCACCGCAAGAAGGGCTGGAAGCCGGCCCCCAAGGTCGACCTGCCCCAGCACAACGCCGAAACCGGCCTGCTGGGCTGAGCCTCAGCATCCAATCTCAGACAGCCTCCGGGCTGTCTTTTTTCTCTGCACACCTCTGCTGACACGCAGGACACACCATGAACTGGGTGCCGCCCGCCGGATTCGAGACGGCCGTGATGCTGGGCGTGCTGGCCGTGGCCTTGTTGTTCAAGCCCTGGCTGCCACTGGCTCACCGCCCCCTGCAAAGCCCCTGGTTGGGTTGCGTGGCGCTCCTGCCCTTCGTCTGGTGGACCGAGCACCTGTTGCCCAACGGCATGGCCCTGCACGTGACTGGCGCCTGCCTGCTGGTGTTGATGTTTGGCTGGCCGCTGGCCATGTGGACCTTGCTGCCCATTGCCGCGGGCGCCAGCTACATCCATCGCCCCATGTGGCCCGAGCTCGACACCTTGGCCATACACGTGGTCTGGATGGGCATGCTGCCCGCCACCCTGGCTTTGGGCATTGGCTTGTTGATTCGGCGCTGGCTGCCTCACCACCTCTTTGTCTACATCCTGGGTCGGGGCTTCTTCACCACGGCCCTGTCCGTGACCCTCAGCGGCGCCCTGGCGCTGGCCGTCGGGCACAAGCCCGACACCCTGCGCGCGGACGAGTGGATGCTGGCCTACTGGCTGCTCGGTTGGGGTGAAGCCGTCAGTACGGGCATGTTGACCGCCATTTTTGTGGCATTTTTGCCTGATTGGCTGCTGACTTACTCTGATGGCAGGTACTTACCCGGCGCGTCAAGGAAGGGTAGATGATGTACCTTTCAGTACGTTGACAGGGCGCCTTGTGATGCGGCCCGTCGGAGATCACGCAGCCGCATGAAAGCATTGAACTGGTTACACGCCCTCTCGGCCCCTCTTCTGGGTCAAGAGCCACGCGTGCGCCGCCACACGCTGCTGGTTCTGGCGTCCTTGCCTACCTACCTGGCCAGCATGGCCATGATCTGGCATCTGGTTCACCTGCACGAGCTGGCCACGCCCATCGCCTGGGCCATCACCCTGGCCAGCATCGCCACCTTCCTGGCTTTCTGGCTGCCCGTTCGCACCGGCCTCACGCAGCGCATGAAAGACCCGGTGCTCACCTTTCCCCACTCCGTGGCCTCTTTGTGCCTGTGCGTGGCCGCCTACATGGTGCTGGACGAGCACCGTGTCAACGTACTGGTGCTGATGGCCCAGGTCATCGTGGTGGCCATGCTGCGCCTGCGCCCCAGGCAGGTGCTGGGGCTGGGCATGGTGGCCACACTGATGCTGGGCGGCGCGTTCGCCTGGGTGGACTGGCGCGACACCGCCGTGGGCATGCTCACCAAGGGGGCGACGCACCTGATGGTCGGTGGAGCCAGCCTGCTGCTGCTCTCCCTGGTCGGCAAGTGGGTGAGCGACATCCGCACCGAAATCAGCGAGCAAGCCAAGGAGCTGCGCAAGACCGTGCTGACCGTGCGGCAGATGGCCACCCTCGACCAGTTGACCGGGCTGCTGAACCGCCGCGTCATGCTAGAAACCCTGGAAGCCGAGCGCCAACTCGCCGAGCGCCACGGCACGCAGTGGTGTGTGGCCTTGATCGACCTTGATCATTTCAAGCAGGTCAATGACCGCTACGGCCATCCCACCGGCGACGCGGTGCTGCAAGGGTTTGCGGATCTGGCGCGCCAGCACCTGCGGGCCGTCGATCAGGTTGGCCGCTGGGGTGGCGAGGAGTTTCTGGTGATGTTCCCGCAGACGCGCCTGAACGAGGCCCATGCCTCGCTGGAGCGCCTGCGCAAGGCTCTCAACGCCTGGCGCCTACCTGAGCACCCCGGCTTGCAGATGAGCTTTTCTGCCGGCCTGGTGCAGGCCGAACCCGACGACACGCTCGATCAACTGGTGGAGCGCGCCGACAAGACCATGTACCAGGCCAAGGCCTCCGGTCGAAACCGCTCGGTCTGGGCCCCGTTGCTGACCCCTGACCTGTTCGGTAACCCCGTGCCGCCACCGGCCTTCCCCGCCTGAGGAGCGCAGATGACCGAGTTGACCGTCGCCGAAGCCGGCCCCGACCGCCTGATGGACGCCCTGCAGCGCAGCGCCCTGGCCATCCTGGGTCCGGACCGGCACACCCGCGGGCACACCAGCATCATCTTGCTGTGCGCTGTCATGTACGCCATCTGCTGCGCTGCGGCCGCCCATGCCGCCACGGTCGGCATGATGCTGCCTATCGGCCCCCAGCTCCTGATCGCAGTGACGTTCCCGGCTCACCTGGTCTTCTACCTGCTGGTGCGCAGCGGCGTCACCCGGCATTGGCGCGACCCCGGGCTGATGATGCTGCAGAACCTGTACGCCCAGTTGGCCATCGCCTTTGCCTACGTCACGCTGGACCCGTCCGAGCGGGGCATGGTGCTGGTGCTCATCGCCCTGGTGATTGTGTTCGGCATGTACACCCACACGCCACGCCTGTCCGTGATGAATGGGATTTTGGCCATGGTCCTGCTGGGCGCTGCCATGGGGGTGCTGTCCAGTCTGGACCCGGCCTACTATCCCCCCCAACTGGAACTGCTGCGTTTCGGTGTGATGCTGGGCAGTCTGCCCGTCCTGATCTTCACCGGTTACCTGATTTCCAGCTGGCGCAAGCGCCTGTCCACACAGCGCAAAGAGCTGCAGCAGGCCCTGGACCAGGTCCAGCAACTGGCAACCCGTGATTCCTTGACCGGCCTCTACAACCGCCGCTACATGCAGGAAAAGCTGGCCTATGCCGCACAGCGCTACCAGCGCTATGGCGAGCGCTTCACGGTGGCCTTGATCGACCTGGACCACTTCAAGCGCATCAATGACGAGCACGGTCATCTGGTGGGCGACCAGGCACTGATGGCCTTTGCCTCGGCCGCATCGATGGTGCTGCGCGACACCGACACCCTCGCCCGCTGGGGCGGCGAGGAGTTCCTGTTCCTCATGCCCAACACCAGCCCGCAAAAGGCGGCCATTGCGCTCGACCGTGTGCGCGATGCCTTGGCCAGCGTCACCGTCTCGGAGTCCGCCCCTCAGTTGCGCCTGCGCTTTTCGGCGGGCTTGGCGCTGTATCAGGGCGACGAGGGTACCGATGGCACCCTGGAGCGCGCCGATCAGGCCCTGTACCAGGCCAAGAGCGACGGTCGCCACCGCTCGGTCGTGGCCACGGTCCCTGAGCAGGACGGCTGAGGGGAATGTCCGTGCGGCACCGATCTGCCTCCTGGGGCTGGGATAATGCCTGCCCATGAATCCCCTGCTGAACAAACTCCAGCCCTATCCCTTCGAGCGCCTGCGACGCCTGACCGCTGGCGTGACGCCGAACGCAGCGTATCGCCCCATCAGTCTGGGCATTGGCGAGCCCAAGCACGCCACCCCTGAGTTCATCAAGGACGCACTGGTGGCGGGCCTGGAAGGCCTGGCCAACTACCCTGCCACCGCAGGTGATCCGGCCTTGCGTGCCGCCTGTGCCGACTGGATGCAGCGCCGCTACGGCCTGAAGATCGACCCGGCCACGCAACTGCTGCCCGTCAACGGCTCGCGTGAAGCGCTGTTCGCGCTGGCGCAAACCGTGATCGACCCCAACCAGCACCGCGATGCGGGTGGTCCGGCCGTGGTCAGCCCCAACCCCTTCTATCAAATCTACGAAGGGGCCGCCCTGCTGTCCGGTGCCCGCGTGGTGTTTGCCAATTCCGACCCGGCACGCAACTTTGCGGCCGACTGGTCCAGCCTCTCGGAGGACACCTGGGCCACCACCCAGTTGCTGTTCGTGTGCTCCCCAGGCAACCCGACCGGTGCCGTGATGCCGCTGGCCGAGTGGGAGCGCCTGTTTGCGCTGAGCGACCGCTACGGCTTCGTGATTGCCTCGGACGAGTGCTATTCCGAGATCTACTTCCGCGAAGGCGCCGATGCCGCCCCGCTGGGGGGGCTGGAAGCCGCCGCCAAGCTGGGCCGCCACGACTTCAAGAACCTGATCATGCTCACCAGCCTGTCCAAGCGCTCCAATGTGCCTGGCCTGCGCTCTGGCTTTGTGGCCGGTGATGCGTCCATCATCAAGTCCTTCCTGCTCTACCGCACCTACCATGGCAGCGCCATGGGCCCGGCCGTGCAGCGCGCCAGCATCGCCGCCTGGAACGACGAAGCCCACGTGGTCGAAAACCGCGCCCTGTATCGCCAGAAGTTCGAGCGTGTCACGCCCATCCTGGCCTCGGTCATGAACGTGGCCCTGCCAGACGCTGGCTTTTACCTGTGGGCCGAGGTGCCCCAGCACATTTGTGGCGGCAGCGACGAAGCGTTCACCTGCGAGCTGCTGGCTCAATACAATGTGGCCGTTCTGCCCGGCAGCTATCTGGCCCGTGAGGCCAACGGCATCAACCCGGGCGCTGGCCGTGTCCGCATGGCGTTGGTGGCCGGTGTCGACGAGTGCGTCGAAGCCGCCGAGCGCATCCAGGCCTTCATCCAATCCCAATCTGTCTGATTTCCCGAAAGAACCACATGTCTCAAGCTCTGCAAACCGTCATCGACAACGCCTGGGAACAGCGCACCACCCTGTCGGCTGCCGCCGCTCCCGCCGAAGTGCGTGATGCCGTCAACCACATCATCGACCAGCTCGACAGCGGCAAGCTGCGTGTGGCCGAGAAGATCAACGGCCAGTGGGAAACCCACCAGTGGGTCAAGAAGGCCGTGCTGCTGAGCTTCCGTCTGAACGACAACGTGCCCATGGGCCAGGGCGACCTGCAGTTCTACGACAAGGTCCCCACCAAGTACACCGGCTGGAGCGCCGAGCAACTGGCTGCTTCCGGCGTGCGCGTGGTGCCCCCCGCTGTGGCCCGTCGCGGCAGCTTTCAGGCCAAGAACGTGATCCTGATGCCGTCCTACGTCAACATCGGCGCCTACGTCGATGAAGGCACCATGGTCGACACCTGGGCCACCGTCGGTTCGTGCGCCCAGATCGGCAAGAACGTCCACCTCTCGGGCGGCGTCGGCATCGGTGGCGTGCTCGAGCCCCTGCAAGCCAACCCCACCATCATCGAAGACAACTGCTTCATCGGCGCCCGCTCGGAGGTGGTCGAAGGCGTGATCGTGGAAGAGAACTCGGTGATCTCCATGGGCGTGTACATCGGCCAGTCCACCAAGATCTACGACCGCACGACCGGCGAAGTCACCTACGGTCGCATCCCCGCCGGTTCGGTGGTCGTGTCCGGCAACTTGCCCTCGGCCGATGGCAAGTACTCGCTGTACTGCGCCGTCATCGTCAAGCGCGTCGATGCCCAGACCCGCTCCAAGACCAGCATCAACGACCTGCTGCGCGGCGCCTGATCGGCCCCTGCACTCTGCGTCGGTCCATTGACAACCCATCACGGGAGAGCATTTGATGAGCGGTGGCAATCTTGAAAAGATCCTGCGCCTGATGACCGAGAAAAAGGCATCGGACGTCTTCCTGTCTGCCAAGACACCCATCCTCATCAAGATCAATGGACAGATCTTGCAACTCACGGACCAGATCCTGACGCCCTCGCAACCGCGTCAGCTTCTGTCCGAGTTGATCACCCCGCAACAGCTCGAAGAGCTGGACGAAACGGGTGAGCTCAACCTCGGGATCACGATCCCGAACGTGGGCATCTACCGTTTGAGCGCGTTCAAGCAGCGTGGCTCGGTCGCGGCCGTGTTCCGCTACATCCCCAGCGACATCCCGCCGCTGGAGTCCCTGAACGTGCCGATGTCGCTGGCCGATCTGGTGCTGGAAAAGCGGGGCCTGATCATGGTGGTGGGCGCCACCGGCGCGGGCAAGAGCACGACCCTGGCGTCGATGCTGGAGTACCGTAACCAGCGCATGACGGGGCACATCCTCACGATTGAAGACCCGCTGGAATTCCTGTTCACTAACAAGAAGTCGGTGGTGAACCAGCGGGAGGTGGGGCGTGACACCCAGTCGCTGCAGGTGGGGTTGAAGAACGCCCTGCGTCAGGCGCCTGACTGCATCCTGATCGGCGAAATCCGCGACCGCGAAACCATGACTGCGGCGCTGTCGTATGCGCTGTCCGGTCACTTGGTGCTGTCCACCCTGCACGCCAACAACAGCTATCACGCGCTGGGCCGTATCCTGTCCTTCTACACGCCGGAAGCCCGTCCCGCTCTGTTGAGCGACTTGGCCTCTGGCCTGAAGGCCATCGTTTCGCAGCGTCTGCTGCAAAACACCTCCGGCGGGCGTGTGCCTGCCGTGGAGGTGCTGCTCAACACCCAACTGGTGTCCGAGATGATCACCCGCGGTGACTTCAACGAGGTCAAGGAAGCCCTGCAGAAGTCCATGTCTCAAGGCTCGCAAACCTTCGAGCAGGACATCGCCCGCCTCATCCGCGAAGGCCTGGTCACACGCGAAGAAGGCCTGCGCTACGCCGACTCGCCAACCGACCTGATGTGGCGTCTGCAAAACGACACCACCATTCCATCCAAAGCCGCTGCCAAGCCCGAAGAAAACGAAGACGGCCCGACGTTCACCGAAATCACCCTGGACGTGCACCCGGAAGAAGAGCCCCGGCCTCCCTTCCCCCTTCCCCGCTGAGATCCTGACATGACCGCCACCGTGCGCCTCACCGAGGCGCTGATCGCCCGTCCCTCCGTCACGCCCGTGGACGAGGGTTGCCAGACCCTGATGGCCGAGCGCCTGCAGGCCATTGGCTTCACCTGCCAGACGCTGGTGTTCGGGCCTGAAGAAGCACCCGTTACCAATCTGTGGGCCATCAAGCGCGGCCGTGGCCATGCCGAGGGCGCCCCCACCCTGGTGTTCGCCGGCCACACCGATGTCGTGCCCACCGGTCCGCTCGACCAGTGGACCAGCCCGCCATTCGTGCCCAGCTACCGCGACGGTTGCCTGTACGGACGTGGTGCCGCCGACATGAAGACCTCGCTTGCGGCCATGGTCGTGGCCAGCGAAGAGTTCGTGGCCAAACATCCTGACCACGCCGGCAGCATCGCCTTCCTGATCACCAGCGACGAGGAAGGCCCTTCGGTCGACGGCACCGTGAAGGTCTGCGAATGGCTGACCGCGCAAGGTGAACGCCTGGACGCCTGCATCGTGGGGGAGCCCACCTCGGTCAAGCAGGTCGGTGACATGATCAAGAACGGCCGACGCGGCTCGCTATCCGGCAAGCTGCGCATCCAGGGCATCCAGGGCCACATTGCCTACCCGCATCTTGCGCGCAACCCCATCCACCAGGCTGCGCCGGCGCTGGCCGAACTGGCCTCCATCGTCTGGGACCAGGGCAACGACCACTTCCCACCGACCAGCTGGCAGATGTCCAACATCCATGCGGGCACGGGCGCGAACAACGTCATCCCGGGCGAACTGGCCATCGACTTCAACTTCCGCTTCTCCACCGAATCCACGCCCGAAGGGCTACAAACCCGTCTGGAAGATGTGCTGCGCCAACACAGCCTGGAGTTCCACATCGACTGGACCCTGGGTGGGCGTCCCTTCCTGACCCGTCGTGGCCCGTTGGTCGACGCGATGGCGGCTGCCATCAAGGACGTCACTGGCCTCGACACCGAGCTGTCTACCACCGGTGGCACCTCTGATGGTCGCTTCATCGCGCAGATCTGCCCGCAGGTGGTCGAGTTCGGCCCCGTGAACGCCAGCATCCACAAGATCGACGAGCACGTGGCCGTGGCCGACATCGAGCCCCTGAAGAACATCTACCGGCAGACGCTGGAAAGACTCCTGACGTGACCGTCATTGAACTGATTGAACAGGCCGCCGAGCGCCTGACCCAGGCCCAGGTGGCCTTTGGCCATGGCACCACCAACGCCTTCGACGAAGCTGCTTGGCTGGTCTTGTGGCGCCTGGGCCACCCGCTCGATGCCCTGGACGAGGTGGCCGACACCGCCGTCACCGATGCCCAGCGCGACGAAGCCCTGGCCCTGATCGACGAGCGCATCCGCACCCGCAAGCCCGCCGCCTACCTCACGCACCAGGCCTGGTTGCAAGGTGTGCCGTTCTATGTGGACGAGCGCGTGATCGTGCCGCGCTCCTTCATCGCTGAAGTTCTGGCTGACGGCAGCATTGACGCCTGGCTCAGCGACCAGACCCACCGCGTGCTCGACCTGTGCACCGGTAACGGCAGCCTCGCCGTGCTGGCCGCCATGGCCTACCCGGACGTGGTGGTCGATGCCGTGGACATCAGCGACGACGCGCTGGCCGTGGCCCGCATCAACGTCGATCAGCATGGCCTGGGCGACCGCATCACCCTGTTGCACAGCGATGGTCTGCAAGCCGCCCGCGGCCCCTACGACCTGATCCTGTGCAACCCGCCCTACGTCAACGCCGACTCCATGAAGAAGCTGCCGGCGGAGTACCAGGCCGAGCCCGAGCTGGCCCTGGCCTCGGGCGAAGATGGCATGGACTTCACCCGCGCCCTGTTCGCAGCCCTGCGTGCCGAGCCCGACCGCTACATGGGCCGCGACGCCGTGCTGGTGCTGGAAATCGGCAACGAGCGCCCGAACTTCGAGCGCGCCTTCCCTGACCTGCCTGTTACCTGGCTGGAAACCACCTCTGGCGCCGATCAGCTCCTGCTGATCACCCGCGACGCCCTGCTCCTCGAATCGGCCTGATCCCATGATTGTTCTCAAAAACGTCTCCTTGTTGCGAGGCGTCAAGCCTGTGCTGGAGCAGGCCAGTGCCACCCTCCATCCCGGTGAAAAGGTAGGCTTGATTGGCCGCAACGGCGCCGGCAAATCGTCCCTGTTCTCGCTGCTGGCAGGCCGTCTGGCTCCCGATGCCGGCGACGTCGAGATTCCCCCCTCGTGGCTGCAGCCCGGCGGCATGGCCGAAGTGGCGCAGAACATGCCGGAAACCGATGAGCCGGCCACCGAGTTCGTGCTGCAAGGCGACGGCCGCCTGATGAAGGCCCGCCAGGACCTGATCGACGCCGAAGCTGCCGACGATGGCCACGCGATGGCCGAAGCCCACATGGCCCTGGCCGAAGCCGGTCAGTTTGATGCGCAGGCCCGTGCGCAAGCGTTGTTGCTGGGCCTGGGCTTCAAGCTGGAGCAAACGCAGGCGCCGGTCAACAGCTTTTCTGGCGGCTGGCGGATGCGTCTGCAACTGGCGCGCGCACTGATGTGCCCGGCCAAGCTGCTGCTGCTCGACGAACCGACCAACCACTTGGACCTGGATGCCTTGGTCTGGCTGGAAAGCTGGCTGCAGCGCTACGAAGGCACCCTGGTTGTCATCAGCCACGACCGCGAGTTTCTGGATGCCATCACCAAGGTCACCCTGCATCTCGAAGACGGCAAGCTCACCCGCTACACCGGTGGCTACTCCGCTTTCGAGGCCATGCGCGCCGAGCGTCTGAGCCAGCAACAGGCCGCCTTCGCCAAACAGCAAGACAAGATCGCGCACCTCTCCAAGTTCATCGCGCGCTTCAAAGCCAAAGCCAGCAAGGCCAAGCAAGCGCAAAGCCGCGTCAAGGCGCTGGAGCGCATGGAGAAGATCGCCCCTGTGCTCACGGCCAGTGACTTCCAGTTTTCCTTCCCCGAGCCGGATTGCCTGCCCAACCCGATGATGGCCTTGAAGGACCTCGCCTGCGGCTACCACCTGGCCAACGATGAGACCCTGACCATCGTCTCGGGCATCAACCGCTCGGTCTTGCCGGGGCAGCGCATTGGCATCCTGGGCGCCAACGGGCAAGGCAAGTCCACGGTCGTCAAGACCCTGGCCCACATGAACCGCCCGATCAGCGGCGAGATCACCGAAGGCAAGGGGCTGAGCATTGGCTACTTCGCACAGCAAGAGCTGGACGTGCTGCGCCCCGACGAAGGCCCGCTGCAGCACATGATCCGGCTGGCGCGGGATGTGGGCCCGCAGGCCCGCGAGCAGGAGCTGCGCGACTTCCTCGGCCGCTTCCAGTTCACCGGCGACATGGTCAACCAGGCGGTCGGCCAGTTCAGCGGCGGGGAAAAAGCCCGCCTGGTGCTGGCCCTGGTCGTTTGGCAACGCCCCAACCTGCTGCTGCTCGACGAACCGACCAACCACCTCGACCTCACCACCCGCGAGGCGCTCTCGATGGCGCTCAACGAGTTCGAAGGCACGGTGATGCTGGTCAGCCACGACCGGGCGCTGCTGCGCGAGGTGTGCGACGAGTTCTGGCTGGTCGCCAAGGGCGAACTCAGCACCTTCGACGGAGATCTGGACGACTATCAGCGCTGGCTGCAAGACCAGGCGCGTGAGGTGGCGCAAGCGGCCAAGGCCGCCCGTGATGCCGAGCGCGCCGTGCCGGCCCGCGGCGCCACGGCCCAGAGTCAGCCCGAAGTGGCCCCGATCTCGAGCCGAGAAGACCGCAAGGCCCAGGCGCAGGCGCGTCAGAAGCTGGCCGAACAAGCCAAGCCACTCAAGGCCGAACTCAAGAAGGTCGATGAACGCCTGTCCAAGGCCCACGCCGAGCAGGCCGCCTTGACCGAGTCCCTGGCCAGCCCGGGCCTGTCCGCCGCCGATCGCGCCGAGCAAGGCAAGCGCCTCAAATCCCTGGCTGAAGAAGTGGAGGCGCTCGAGTCACGGTGGCTTGAACTCACCGAAGAGATCGAGCAACTGGGCGCCTGAAGCGAAAGCCTCAGATCAGGCCCGCCCGTCAGTGACCCGGGTGGCGTTCAGCTGCTTCCTGGCAGTCAATGCAGTGGCTGGCTTCGGGCACGACGCTCAAGCGCGCCTCCCCGATGGGAGCGCCGCATTCGGTGCACAGGCCGTACTCCCCTGCCGTGATCCGGTCCAGCGCCGCCAGAATGTCGCCCATTTCCTGGCGCTCATGCTGGATCTGCGTGATCACCTCCAGATTGCTCTCCACGCTCAAGGCACTTTCGGCGCCATCGACGACCGCGTGCTCGGTTGCGACCTCGTCGCTGGCCAGTTTCTGGCGCAGGTCGTGGTCTTCAGCGGAGAGATCCTTGAGGGCCGCCTGCAGACGCGACTGAAAGCCGCGCACCAGCGTTTCATTCAGGCCCGACTCCGGCGCGACCACCAACTTGTTGTCACTCTGGGATGCCGACATGTGTGTCTCCTTGTCATGTGATCCAGCGGCGTGCTGGCTTCAGCATATGCGAAAGAAAGCCCCTGCAGAATTGCGACACATCAAGACGGTGCGCCTGCGCCTGACTCAGGCCAAGGTTCGCATGGTGCAATGCATGCAGATTTGCCGATAAATTCACATACTGGCCATGGCACAGGACGAAAAGCCCAGGTTTCTCCGTATGCCATCGGCTTGACGCATCCGTCAGGCCGCATTACATTCGTCCCCATGTTTTCTCTCGACCGACACCCAGGTCGCATCCAATGCAGTTGAGCGATCAAGCTTGCCGGAACCACGCACGCGCAGCCTCTTCAGGCACCGTACGCACCCTGCTGGCCATTGGCGTCTTGAGCGTCGGGCTATGGGGCCCTGTTCGGGCGCAGAACGTTCAAAGCGGTCCCAGCCCGCTCCCTGCCGCTTCGGTCGATGCCGAGGACCCCGTGAGCCGCTTCCTGGCCGAGAAAGGTCTGATGCCGTCGACCAAGCCTGTGGTCGAGATGGCGCAGCAGGTGCGCTCGAAAGCCTCGGACATGGCTTCCAGCCTGGTGACCTCCGCCATGGACTTCCTGGGCGTGCCCTACAAGTTGGGTGGCACCAGTCGCGAAACCGGATTTGACTGCAGCGGCTTCACCCGCCATGTGTTCGAAAACAGCGTGGGCCTTGTGCTGCCCCGCCGCTCGGCCGAACAGGCCAACTCCCCCGACCTCGTTCCGGTCGCGCAAAGCGAACTCAAGCCGGGTGACCTGGTGTTCTTCAACACCCTGCGTCGCACCTTCTCGCACGTTGGCATCTACATCGGTGACAACAAGTTCATCCATTCGCCACGCACTGGCGCCTCGGTGCGCGTCGAAGACATCCGCGTCGGCTACTGGCAAAAGCGTTTTGACGGTGCACGTCGCGCCCCGGCCATCAACGGTGC
Source organism: Aquabacterium sp. (assembly GCF_034003525.1). GTDB lineage: Bacteria > Pseudomonadota > Gammaproteobacteria > Burkholderiales > Burkholderiaceae_C > Aquabacterium. Next base: position 41,345 of record NZ_JAVEYN010000001.1, on the reverse strand, counting down.
TGCCGTGCAGACCACCGCCACGGGCGAACGCTGACGCCCGCCCCTCGGGCTCGGTCTCTGAGCTCTCCATGAACGCCCCATGACCTTCCCCTCCCTGCCACAGGTCACGGGCTGCCTGCTTGCGGGTGGCGAGGGGCGACGCATGGGCGGACGCGACAAAGGCCTGGTTCCCTACGCAGATCGCCCGCTGGCCGCCTGGGTGCTCGACCGACTGGTGGCGCAAACCGGTGAGCAGTTCGCCATTGCCAACCGCAACCGGCCCGACTACGCCACGTTACTGCACCAGGCGCATGCCAGTTTGCCCCGCGGGGTGCCTGCTGTCATGCCCGACGCGCCTGACCTTCCTCCTGCCAGCGGCCCCGTGGCCGGCATCGTCACCGCCCTGAGGTACGCCGCCACGCCCTGGCTCATGGTGACACCCTGCGACACCCCTCGCCTGCCCCCTGACCTGGTGACCCGCTTGCTCACAGAAGGGGAGCGCAGCGGGGCCGAGGCTGTGGTCCCTGTGACGACCGATCCGGATGGCCAGGCGCGCCACCATTGGGTCTGCGTGTTGTTGCGCCGGAGTGTTTCCGCGAAGCTCGAAGCCATGTTCGCGCAAGATGAACGTAAACTAAGGGTTTGTATCCAGGCGCTGAACTGGACGAGCGTATCCTTCCCGGATGCAAGTGGATTTGACAACATCAACAGCCTGGAGACACTGAATGGTCGAGACTGACACATCCGTGCGCATTGCGCGGATCGCTGCGGCTGACTTGAGTGCCTACAAGAACCTGCGTGACGAAGCGCTGCGCCTCTATCCGGATGCCTTCGATGCGGACCTCGAGAGCGAGCGTGCACGCCCTCCAGAGAGCTATTTGGGGCGACTGGGTCTGGGCGAAACGCTCGGTGGCAGCTTCCTCATGGGGGCCTGGGTTGGCAAGGAGCTGGTCGGCATGATCGGCCTGGAGCGCCAGTCGCAACAAAAGCTGCGTCACAGCGCCGAGCTCAACAGCATGATGGTCCATCCCCGGCACACCGGCAAAGGCATCGGCATCCGCCTGGTGGAGTCCGCCATTGCGCAGGCCCGTCAGGCCATCGGACTCGAGCAGATCGTTCTGAGGGTCACGGCGTCCAGCGAGTCGGCCATCCGCCTGTACGAGCGAGCCGGTTTTCAGGGCTGCGGCGTGGTCCCGCACGCGATCAAGCTGGTGGACGGCCCCGGTCAGGTGCGCTATTTCGACAAGCTGACCATGGTCCTCATCCTCTGAGGATCTGCGGGTCTAAAAACACAAGGGGCCCTTGATGGGCCCCTTCCAGCTTCAGCGGGCTTCGGCCGCACCGCGATTGGCCAGGCCATCGGCCCGTTCGTTGCCCGGGTCGCCCGCATGGCCGCGCACCCAGCGCCAATCCACTTCATGCTGGGCGGCCATGGTTTCCAGTGTGCGCCACAGGTCGTCGTTCTTGACGGGCTTGTTGTCAGCCGTTTTCCAGCCTCGGCGCTTCCAGCCTCCGATCCACTCGGTGATGCCTTTGCGCACGTACTCGCTGTCGGTGTAGATCACCACCTTGCAGCGGCGTTTGAGCACCTTCAGTGCCTCGATCACCGCGGTCAGCTCCATGCGGTTGTTCGTGGTTTGCATCTCGCCGCCCCACATCTCGCGCTCGTGCGGGCCGCTGACCATCCACACGCCCCACCCACCCCTGCCGGGGTTGCCTTTGCACGCACCGTCGGTGTACATCACCACGGTTGGCATTGCCGAATCACTCATCCATTCACATCCTGTTGAACGTGGCCGCCACGCTGGTGACGTTGTGCCACAACCGCCGGGGCCGCCGCAGGGGCGGCCCGGTTCATTTTCACTTTGCCCACCAGGCGCATCCCCCGCGCCCGCTTCACCGCCACCACAAAGTAGACCGCGCCCAGCACCGGCCACCAGCGGTCACCGGCATGCTCCATCCAGCGCAGGCGCTCCCAGGAGCGTGCATGGTGGCTCATCGGGCGGTAGCACCCAAAACCCCCGGCCTCCACCTCCAGGCCGAGCAGGCGCAACCAGTCGCGCAGCCGCCAGTAGGCGATGAACTCGCCCTGCGGCAAGACCAGTGCCGAATCAATCCCCCACAGCCCAAGGCGTTGGGACACGCCCCACAGACTGGCCGGATTGAAGCCCGCGATCACCACCCGCCCATCGGGCACCAGCACGCGCTCCACCTCACGCAAGGTGGCATGCGGGTCGTGGGCCATCTCCAGGGCGTGGGGCAGCACCACCAGGTCCAGGCTGCTGCTGGCCACCGGCAGGGCCTCGAACTCGCAACGCACCCCCAGCGGAGCACCGTGCATCAGCCCTTCGGGCAGCACCAGTGGCTCGTGGATCAAGGGGGCCCGGTCGGCCGGCGGCTGCCAGGTGGCGTAACGGCTGTCGAGCGCCAGCCATTTGTGCGGCATGCGGTTACAGCGCAGCCCGTCCAGTTCAGGCAGCCCCAATTGCAGAGCATGAAAGCCAAACACGTCGGCCACCAGGCGGTCCATTTGCGCCTGTTCCCAGTCAAGTAAAGCCTGCCCGGATGGCAGGGCCAGCCAGGGATGCAACTCTATAATGGGACTGACTTTGCTCATGAATCTACTCGCCCTACCCGCCTTTGCTGACAACTACATCTGGATGATCCACAACGGCGCTGAAGCCATGGTGGTTGATCCAGGGGATGCTGCGCCGGTGAGCGACGCACTCAAGCGATACGGGCTCAAGCTGACCGCCATTCTAGTGACCCATCACCATGGTGATCACGTCGGCGGTCTCGCAGCCTTGCAAAGAGATGATCTGCCGGTCTATGGGCCGGCGGCCGAGGCCATTGGCGGTGTGACTCAGCCAGTGGCAGATGGCGATATCGTGATTTGGCAGGGCCTGCGTTTTGTCGTTCATGACGTCGCTGGCCACACGCGAGGCCACATCGCCTATTTCGCCCCCGATGGCTTGGGCGCAACCGACGCCGCGCCGCTGGCTTTCGTCGGCGACACCCTGTTCAGCGGCGGCTGCGGACGCGTGTTTGAGGGCACGATGGACCAGATGCACCGCAGCCTGAACCGGATCGCCCAATGGCCTGTCAGCACCCGACTGTGCGCGGCCCACGAGTACACCTTGAGCAACCTGCGCTTTGCGCAGGCCGTCGAGCCTGGCAATGCCGCTCTGGCGCAGCATGTGGCGCACTGTGAAGCGCTGCGCGCCGCCGGCCTGCCGACTTTGCCCACCACGCTGGCCACCGAGTTGGCCATCAACCCATTTTTGCGCTGTACCGAAGCGGCCGTGCAGTCGGCTGCCCGTGCGCACGATGCTGCTGACACCGCCCCTGCGTCGGTCTTTGCGGCGCTTCGCCTCTGGAAGAACACGTTTTGAACACGACCCATCGCCCCAGCTTGCCTCGCCCACTGCTCCTCGGTGCTGCAGCCCTGTTCACCCTGCTGTTGTCCGCTTGTGGCACCGTGACGCCTCCCGCCAACACCGCAGGCACCGACATGGACCGCCTGCTGAAAAGCCAGCCTGGGCGTCCCTCCGCCGTCACCAAGTCCATCGCGCGCCGCGAGATCCGTGAAGACCCCAGCTCGGGTCTGCGTGTGGACCTTGGGCCGGCAGCCATCCTCGCGGCTGAGGACGAGGAGCGTGCCGCAGCCAACAACCGTGAAGCCCGCATGGCCGCGGGCAGCCCGACGGACCCCTTGCGCCCGGATGCGACCCTGAACCTCGACGACAGCGATGCGTCCAAGGACCTGTGGGCGCGTGTGCGCCAGGGCTTTCAGCTGCCGCCGCTTGAAGACGAACTGGTGGGACAGCACGAACGCTATTACGCCAGCCGCCCCGAGTATGTGCAGCGCATGACGTCGCGCGCCAACCGCTACCTCTACCATGTGGTCGAAGAGATCGAGCGTCGTGGCATGCCTGCCGAGCTGGCCCTGCTGCCCTTCATCGAAAGCGCCTTCAACCCGCAGGCCACGTCGTCGGCCCGGGCCTCGGGCATCTGGCAGTTCATGCCGGCCACCGGCAAGCACTTCGACCTCACGCAGAACATCTTCCGCGATGAGCGTCGCGACGTGCTGGCGTCCACCCGTGCGGCGCTGGACTACCTGCAGCGCCTGCACCGCATGTTCGGCGACTGGCACCTGGCCCTGGCGGCCTACAACTGGGGCGAAGGCAATGTGCAGCGTGCCATCAAGCGCAACCTGAGCCAGGGTCTGCCCACCGACTACGCCAGCCTGAATATGCCGGCGGAGACCCGCCACTACGTGCCCAAGCTGCACGCCGTGCGCAACATCGTCGCCCAGCCGGAAGCCTACAACCTCGCGCTGACACCGATCGAGAACCACCCCTACTTCGTCAGCGTGCCCATCCAGCGTGACATGGACGTGGCCCTGGCAGCCCGCCTGGCAGCGCTGCCGGTGGACGAGTTCAAGGCCCTGAACCCTTCACAGAACAAGCCCGTGATCCTGGCCGCCGGCACCCCGCAGGTGCTGCTGCCTTACGACAACGCCCACTTGTTCGTCCGCAACCTGACCAAGCACAAGGGGCCGCTGGCCACCTGGACGGCCTGGCAGGTGCCCAAGACCATGCGACCGGCTGATGTGGCCAAGCAATTGGGCATGCCGGAGTCCACCCTGCGCGAGGTGAACCGCATTCCGCCCAAGATGCTGGTCAAGGCCGGCTCGACCCTGCTGGTGCATCGCTCCGAGCAACGTGAGCGCGATGTGTCCGAGGCCCTGGCCGACAACGCCATGATGGCCCTGGCCCCCGACGTGCCGCCCCTGCGCCGCATGACGCTGAAGGCGGGCAAGCGCGACACCGTGCGCACGGTGGCCAAACGCTATGGCGTGAGCGTGGCGCAGGTGGCGTCGTGGAACAATGTGGGCGCTTCCGCCCGCTTCAAGCGTGGCGAGCAGATCGTGGTCTACGTGCCCAACAAGGGCAAGGCGCAGGCCTCACGCTCGCTGGCCTCTGCCAAGAAGGGGCGTGTGACCCGCGAGGCCAAGCTGGAGAGCAAGGTCAAGGGCCGCAAGGGCAAGACCGTGGTCGCAGTGGCCAAGAAGGGCAATGCGAAGGCTCGCGCAGGGGCCTCGAGTCGCAATGCCAAGGTCCGCGTGGCCAGCGCACGCTGACACTGTGTCGCTTGCTGGGGCTGAGCCTGGTGCTCAGCCCGCCACGCAGTCGCTCGCTCAGCCTGCCAGCGACATGATGTAGATGCACACGGCCACGCCTGCCATCCAGATCAGGCTGCGCAAGGCGGCCTTGTCCATCAGATAGCTTGCGATGTAGGCCAGGCGGATGCCGATGAACGCCAGTGCCCACTGGTCGATCACGCCCTGATCAGCTTGCGCCTGCTGGGCCATCAGCACCGCCGCGATGAACAGCGGCAGCGCCTCGAAGCCATTGGCCTGGGCCGCGTTGGCCCGCTGTTGCCAGCCCGTCAGGCCTGCTTCCCATTGGCGCGGGTTGTGGTTGTCATAGCCGCCTTTGCGGGGCGATTTCATGCCCACGCTGGCCTTGGCGGCACCCACCGTGACCACCGGCAGCAGGCAGGCTGCCAACACACACCAATTTGCAATGCTCATGCTTGTCTCCGTGGCCTGAGTCGGCCTGTCTAAAAACGTTCAGCGTCGGTCCATGAAGGCATGGGCAATGGTGCCCAGATCGACGTACTCCAGTTCGCTGCCCACGGGCACGCCCCGGGCCAGGCGCGTGACCTTCAGTCCTCGTGCCTTGAGTTGTTCACCCAGCACGTGGGCCGTGGCCTCGCCTTCGGCATTGAAGTTGGTGGCGAGGATCACCTCGCGCACCTGCCCATCGGTGGCGCGCTCGATCAGGGCCGACAGCCCGATGTCGCGCGCGCCCAGGCCGTCGAGCGGGCTCAGGCGCCCCAGCAGCACAAAGTACTGACCTTTGTAGCTGCCCGTGCGCTCCAGCGCCGCCTGGTCGGCCGGTGTTTCGACCACGCACAGCAGGTGCGGGTCACGGGTGCTGTCCAGGCAGACATCGCACACCTCGGCACGGCTGAAGGTGTGGCAACGCCGGCAGTGCCCGATCTCGGAGACGGCCGTATCCAGCGCCCTCGCGAGCTTCACGGCACCCGGGCGGTCGTGCTGCAGCAGGTGAAAGGCCATGCGCTGAGCCGACTTCTGGCCCACGCCGGGCAGGCAGCGCAGCGCGTCGATCAGCGCGTCGAGCGCGGGGTCCGCCATGACGCGCAGCCGATCAGAAGGGGAACTTCATGCCGGGAGGCATGGGCATGCCGGCGGTCAGCTTGCCCATCTTCTCGGCGCTGGTGGCTTCTGCACGGCGCACAGCATCGTTGAACGCGGCGGCCACGAGGTCTTCCAGCATGTCCTTGTCATCGGCCAGCAGGCTGGGGTCGATGGTCACGCGCTTGACGTCGTTCTTGCAGGTCATGACGACCTTCACCAGGCCGGCGCCCGATTGGCCTTCCACCTCGACGTTGGCCAGTTCTTCCTGCGCCTTCTTGAGGTTGTCCTGCATTTGCTGGGCTTGTTTCATCAAGCCTGCGAGTTGTCCTTTGAGCATGGCTCATCCTTTCGTGTGCAAAGCGTGATTGTGACCGGATCAGGCACCGGTCTCATCCGCCAGGGGGTGAATGGAGCCTGGCACCAGTCGGGCGCCAGGGTATTGCTTCATGAGTTGCTGGACCAGCGGGTCGCCGCTGATCAGCTGTTCTGCCCGCTGTTGGCGCAGTTCGCGTGCCACCTGGTCGCGTTGGGCCGGGGTGTTGAAGGCTGCGCCACGCTCGAGCTCCAGCTTGGCCTCGTGCCCCAGCAGTTCGGACAGGGCTTGAGCCAGACGGTCGCGCAGGTTGTCGCTGCGCAGGCTTTCGCGCTCGACGCGCAAGCGCCACAGGCTGTGCGTGCCTCCCTCCTCGTGGGCGATGCACTGGGCCTGGATGGCCAGCTCGCGCACCAGGGCGGCGATCAGCCCACGGGTTTGCAGTTGCCCCACGATCTCGGCCCAGCGGTCCGACAGCGGATCTGTGCCCGGCGGCGGCAGGTTCAAGGAAGGCACCGTGGCGGTGGGCCGCGTCGGAGCCGCAGGGCGAGAGGGGGCTTCTCGTGCCGCGGGCAGCTCAGGTCGGTCGAAATCGGGCGGCGGGGTGAAGTCGTCCTCACGCTCGGCCAGCGAGGGTGCGTCGGCGTCAGACAGCGAGGGGTCGGCCTCGGGCGGCAGCTCGTCCCAAGGCGCCACGCCTTGGCTGGCGCCAGCCGGTTCCACAGGCCTTGGCGCCGGTGCGGTGGCCGGTGCCGGGGCCGCAGTGCGTGGCTCAGCCGGCGCGGACTGCGGCGTGGGCACTGTGGCGGCGGGCACTGTGGCGGCGGGCATCTCCGGCGCCGCAGTCGAAGCTGCCTCGCGCGGTGCAGGCGATGCCGGAGGAGACGACGCGGGCGCAACTGCGGCAGGCGCCGGCCGAGACACGGGCGCCTGAGATGTCACGCTGGCGGGAGAAGCTGCGACCGTGCTGGCCGGCGAAGCGCTGGCCGAGACTGGCTGCGCCAGGGACTGCGTGGCTGGCTCGGTTGGCGCCGTGCGCGCCACCGAGCCCTCAGCTTTTGGGGACGGTGGGCTCCCCGCTGTACCGAAGCTGTGCCCGGGCTTGAAAGCCAGCAGACGCAACAGCAGCATCAACAAACCGTTGTACTCGTCCGGCGCCAGAGCCAGCTCGGCACGGCCCTGCAGGCACAGGCTGTAGAACAGCTGGGTCTCATCGGGGGCCAGCAAGGGGGCCAGCCGGTGCCAGGTGGCCTCATCCGGGTCATCCGAGGCGAGCGCCTGCGGCACGGCCTGGCACACGGCCATGCGCTGCAGGGCGGTGGCCAGCTCTTCCAGCGTGCCGGCGGCCGACAGGCCCAGTTCACGCAAGGTGTCCACGGCGGCCACCAGGCCTGCGCCGTCTCCGGCGGCAACGGCTTCGATGATGCGTTGCACATGCTGGCGATCGACCGCGCCCAGCATCTGCCGCACGGCGCCCTCTTCCAGCTTGCCGCTGCCAAAGGCAATGGCCTGATCGGTCAGCGACATCGCATCACGCATGGAGCCACGTGCGGCACGTGCCAGCAGGCGCAAGGAGCCCGCATCGAAGCCGATCTGCTCGATGTCGAGCACATGGGCCAGGTGCTCCTGCATGGTCTGCACGGCCATCGGGCGCAGGTTGAACTGCAGACAGCGCGACAGCACCGTGACGGGCACCTTTTGCGGATCGGTGGTCGCCAGCACGAACTTCAGGTAGTCCGGCGGCTCCTCCAGCGTCTTCAGCATGGCATTGAAAGCCGTGGTCGAGAGCATGTGCACTTCGTCGATCATGTAGACCTTGAAGCGCCCCAGTACCGGCTTGTAGACCGCCTGCTCCAGCAGCTGCGAGATCTCGTCCACGCCGCGGTTGGAGGCGGCATCGAGTTCAACGTAGTCGACGAAACGACCGGCGTCGATGTCGCGGCACGGCTGGCACTGCCCACAGGGGGAGGCCGTGATGGTTCCCTGCCCGTCCGGCCCAACGCAGTTGAGCGACTTGGCCAGAATGCGCGACACCGTGGTCTTGCCCACGCCCCGCGTCCCGGTGAACAGGTAGGCATGGTGCAGGCGCTGCTGGGTGAGCGCGTTGCCCAGGGCCTGGACCACGTGCCCCTGGCCAACCATGCTGTCAAAGCCTTTGGGACGGTATTTGCGGGCGAGAACCATTGAATTCATGCGCAGATTCTAGGTGCTCCCGACCCCAAAGTTCGGCCTCACGGGGTATCATGAAGGCCAGGTCTGGAAACGACGGACAACAGGGCCACTCCCTCCACCCGTTCCGCTCGTGTTCTGCCATGCATCGCGCTGGCTCCAACCTGCATCTGCCGGCTTGCGGTGGTTCTGTCCCCGCACCGCGGCGTTTGACTCATTCCACCCCCGCATCGCCAATTGGTTGACTCGCCGCGTCCTGGCCCGGACCACGCGAGTGCAGTCGCCTTGTTACCCTTTTAAGGGCAAAGATCTCATGTCGTTTGAAAGTCTGGGGCTCAGCGAGCCTCTGTTGAAAGCCGTTGCTGAAACCGGTTACACCACCCCCACCCCCATTCAGGCCCAGGCCATCCCCGCGGTTATCGCTGGCGGCGACCTGCTGGCTGGCGCCCAGACCGGCACGGGCAAGACCGCCGGTTTCACCCTGCCCCTGCTGCACAAGCTGAGCACCACGCCGGCTCCGGCCACCCAGGGCAAGCGCGCCATCCGTGCGCTCATCCTCACCCCCACGCGTGAACTGGCCGCCCAGGTCGAAGAAAGCGTGCGCGTCTACGGCAAGTACCTGCCCATCAAGTCCATGGTGATGTTCGGTGGCGTGGGCATGGGCCCGCAGCTGTCGGGCCTGCGCAGCGGCATCGATGTGCTGGTGGCCACGCCCGGCCGTCTGCTGGACCACCACCAGCAAGGCAACCTGGACCTGAGCAAGGTCGAGTTCTTCGTGCTGGACGAAGCCGACCGCATGCTGGACATGGGCTTCGTGCACGACATCAAGAAGGTGCTGGCGATCTTGCCGGCCAAAAAGCAGAGCCTGCTGTTCTCGGCGACCTTCTCTGACGACATCAAGGCCCTGGCCGAACGTCTGTTGAACTCGCCCAAGGTGATCGAAGTGGCCCGCCGCAACACCACAGCCGAAACCATCGCGCAGAAGGTGCATCCGGTCGGCCGCGAGAAGAAGAAGGACCTGCTTGCGCACCTGATCAAGGAGAACAACTGGCACCAGGTGCTGGTGTTCACGCGCATGAAGCATGGCGCCAACCGCCTGGTCGAGTTCCTGGAAAAGCAAGGCATCACCGCCATGGCCATCCACGGCAACAAGAGCCAGAGCGCCCGCACACGTGCGCTGAGCGAGTTCAAGTCTGGTGACCTGCAGGTGCTGGTGGCCACCGACATCGCAGCCCGCGGTATCGACATCGACCAGTTGCCCCACGTGGTGAACTACGAGCTGCCCAATGTGCCCGAAGACTATGTGCACCGCATTGGCCGCACGGGTCGTGCCGGCGCCGAGGGCGAAGCCGTCTCCCTGGTTTGCGTGGACGAGAACAGCTTTCTGGCCGACATCGAGAAGCTGATCAAGCGCAGCATCCCACGTGAAGTGGTGCCAGGCTTCGAGCCGGACCCCAATGAGCGTCCCGAGCCGATCCTGTTGGGTCGTCGCACCATTGGCGGCGCGCCCGGCGCCCGTTCGGGTGGCGGCGGTGGTCGTTCGGGGGGCTCGGGCCGTCCGGGTGGCGGCGGTGGCCAGCGCTCGGCAGGCCGTGGCGGCCAAGGTGGGGGCCAGGGTTCTGGCCAGCGCAGTGGCGGTGGCGGCAACGGTGGTGGTGCCGGTGGCCGTTCTGGCGGCCCCTCGCGTCCGCGCAGCCGCTGAACCTGGGGCGCACAGCGCGCCCACTGCATGAAAAATCGGCCCCTCGGGGCCGATTTGCTTTTGGGGTGAAGAGCGGCAAGCCGCCCTTGCCTCATCCTGGCTCTTTACGCCTCTAGCCGACGGCGGAACACCAGCCGATCAGGCTCGGACACCGCAGCGTCGTAGGCATAGCCTTCCAGATCGAATCCAAGCAGGTCTGCGGGCGTCTTGGCGCGGTGCGTGATCGCGTAGCGGGCCATCAGGCCGCGGGCGCGCTTGGCGTGAAAGCTGATGATCTTCCACTTGCCGCCCTTCCAGTCTTCGAACACGCATTCGACGACACGGGCCTTGAGCGCCTTGCGCTTGACCGACTTGAAATACTCCTGGGAGGCGAGGTTGACGATCACGTTGTCGCCCTGCTCAGCCAGCTGCCGGTTCAGGTGCTCCGCCAGCGTGTCGCCCCACCAGGCGTACAGGTCTTTGCCACGCGGGTTGGGCAACTTGGTGCCCATCTCCAGGCGGTAGGGCTGCATCCAGTCCAGCGGACGCAGGATGCCGTACAGGCCACTGAGGATGCCCACATGGGTCTGAGCCCAGTCCAGGTCCGTCTGCGAGAGGCTGCTCGCGTCCAGGCCTTCGTACACGTCGCCATTGAAAGCCAGCACCGCCTGCTTGCTGTTGTCGGCGGAGAAGGTGGGGCTCCAGGCGCCATAGCGCGCCACGTTCAGTGAGGCCAGTGCGTCGCTCAGGTCCATCAAAGATGCGATCTGAGCGGGGGTATAAGGTTGCAGCACCTCGATCAACGCGGCAGACTCATCGATGAACTGCGGCAAGGTGTGGCGCTTCGTGGTGGCCGGGGTGTCGTAATCGAGGCTCTTGGCCGGGGACAGCAGGAACAGCATCTTGGCAAAAATGGGTCAATGGGTGGCAAGCCGTTGTCACTATGACACAAACGCTTCGGGTCGGTCAGCCGTGGGGCCAGCCTGCGCGCCGGCCCCTTGAGTTGCCGGCCAGCGTCCGGCAAAAGGCCGCAGGCAGCACAAAAAACGCCAAGCCTCTTAAAATTCAGATTTTCCACTGCCGACGGGCGGGCCTGGGCGCCCGGAATCAAGATGGCCATTTATCGGATCAAGGACAAGGCACCGCAGATTCACCCCAGCGCCTACGTGGCCGAATCGGCGGATGTGATCGGTGAGGTGTTCCTGGCCGAAGGCACCAGCGTGTGGTCGCATGTGACGCTGCGCGGTGACAACGAGCCCATCGTGGTGGGCACGAACTCCAATGTGCAGGAGTCCTCCGTGCTGCACACCGATTTCGGCTTTCCGCTCACCATTGGCGCCAACGTGACCGTGGGCCATCAAGCCATGCTGCATGGCTGCACCATCGGCGATGGCTCGTTGATCGGCATCCAGGCCGTGGTGCTCAACGGCGCGGTCATCGGCAGGAACTGCCTGGTGGCCGCTGGCGCCCTGGTGACCGAAGGCAAGGTGTTCGAAGACGGCATGCTGATCATGGGCTCACCTGCCAAGGCCGTGCGCCCCCTGAGCGAAGCCGACATCACGCGCATGCAGATGGGCACGGCCTTGTATGTGAGCAAATCGGCCCAATATCGGACCGACATGGTGCGAATCGACGCACCGAAAGAATGAGTTTTCATGAGTGAATTGCACAAGTTTCTGTTCGAAGGCCTGCCGGTGCGCGGCATGCTGGTACGCCTGACCGACGGGTGGCAAGAGTTGCTGCGTCGGCGCGAAACCGCCGGGCCGTTCGAAGCACCGCTGCGCCGCCTGCTGGGCGAGATGAGCGCGGCCGGTGTGCTGCTGCAATCCAACATCAAGTTCAACGGTGCGGTGGTGATGCAGATTTTTGGCGAAGGCCCCGTCAAACTGGCTGTCACCGAGGTGCAGCCCGACTTGGCCTTTCGCACCACCGCCAAGCTGGTCGGCGAGTTGCCGGCCACCGACACTGGTCGCCTGCCCCTGGAGGTGATGGTCAATGTGAACGGTCATGGGCGTTGCGCGATCACGCTCGACCCGAAAGACCGCCTGCCAGGCCAGACCCCGTACCAGGGCGTGGTGCCGCTCAACGACGAGCGCAATCACCCTTTGCACAGCCTCAGCGAGGTGCTGGAGCACTACATGCGCCAGTCCGAGCAACTGGACGCCAAACTGGTGCTGGCAGCCAACGATGAAGTGGCGGCCGGACTGCTGATTCAGCGCCTGCCGGTCGAAGGCGAAGCCAATCTGGCCCAAGGCTCACGTGGCGCCGAAGATCTGGAACTGGACGACGCCTTCAACCGCATCGCCCACCTGGCTGCCACGCTCAAGCAGGAAGAGCTGCTGACACTGGACGCCGATACGATCTTGCGTCGTCTGTTCTGGGAAGAGGACGTCCGCCGTTTCGAGCCCCACCAGGGCGCGACAGGCCCGCGCTTTGCCTGCACCTGCTCGCGTGAGCGCGTGGCCAACATGCTGCGCAGCCTGGGCCAGGAAGAGGTCGAGTCCATCATCGCAGAGCAAGGTCAGGTCGAGATTGGCTGCGACTTCTGTGGCGAACACTACCACTTTGACCCGATCGACGCCGGTGAGGTGTTCACCGAGGGCGTTGCCACACCGTCGGGCTCTTCGCGACTGCAGTGAGCGCTCAGGACGCGTCGGTGACATGCGAGGCCGGCGCATCCCATTGCCAGAGCCAGGCTTGCTGCAATCGACACCAGTCGGCATTGAGCGACGGATCGCGCCAGTCCGACCCGATATCCACACGCTGACCTGAGAACGGGTGCACGAAAGCCAGGCGGCTGGCGTGCAACCACAAGCGTTGCTGCCCCAGTTGCTCGGCCCACCAGCGGTTGTGGGAGCCTTTGCCGTGGGTGGCATCCCCGATGATCGGATGGGCCAGATGCTTGAGGTGGCGGCGAATCTGATGGCGCCGCCCGGTTTCCGGCTGCGCCTGCACGAGGGCCACGCGGGTGGTCGGGTAGCGGTCCACGGGCACGTCCAACTGCAAGGTGGCCAGGCGCTGAAACTGCGTCACCGCATCTTGGGGCAAGGCGTCTGCCGGGGCATCGTCGGGCTTGAGAGCATGGTCCACCCTCACCTCGGGCGCTGGCCAGCCTCGCACCAGGGCCACATAGTCCTTGGTGGTCTGGCGGGTTTCGAACAGGGCCGTCGTGGCACGCGCCGCGTCCGGGTCCAGCGCCATGAGCAACACCCCCGAGGTCCCCTTGTCCAGTCGGTGCACCGGGTAGACATGGCGACCTAACTGGTCCCGCAGGGTCTGCATCACAAAGCGGGTTTCGTGGGCATCCAGCCAGGTGCGGTGCACCAGCCAACCCGCCGGCTTGTGCACGGCCACCAGGCGCTCGTCCCGCCACAGCACCTGCAGCGGGCTGGCCGACGAGACCTGACCGGTGGCCTCAGCTTCGGCCATCACCCAGCCCGTGCTGCTCACACTCTCCGTCGTCACAGTGATCACAGTACCAGCGCCAACGGGGGCTGCTGGCGGCGCGCAACTGGCGTTGGGGCGCATCCATCAGGTGCTCGATGGCCGACAGCGCATGCTGCACCCGGGACACGCCCCGCCCTGCCACCACGTTGTAGGGCAGTTGGTGATGCTGCAAGGCCTGGCGGATGAGCTGATCCACCGGCTCGCGCACATGCGGGCCGTCGCGCTGCAGGCCGTCTGCCGTCCAGGCCAGATCCAGGGAAGTCAGCAAGGTCAGGTCGGTTTGCGCATGGTCGCGCAGCGCCATCTCGTACAAGCTGCGATCGTCAAAGATGAACTCGCTGTAGATGGCGGTCATCAGCGCCGTCGTATCGGCCAGCACGACACTGTGCCCCTGCGCCGCCTCATGGATGCGGCGAGTCTGCTCGGCGGCAATGGCGATCTGTTCGTGCTGCAAGGGCGTCCGGTCGTGCTGAATGCAGAAGTCGCGCAAGGCTTCGGGCACCATCACAGCATCAACCCCTCGCCCGGCCAGCACGCGGGCCAGCTCGCGCGCTAGCGTGGTCTTGCCGGTGCTCTCGGCGCCCACCAGGGCAATCACATGGCTGCTCATGCGCGGGCCTTGCCCTGTGCGGCCAGGCTGAGCCATTGACGCCAGCCTATGGCCGACAGCACAGCAAAGATGCCATACAGGATGACGGTCAGCCACAGTTCCTTGTACGCAAACAGCCCCATGCTGACGACGTTGACGGCCAGCCAGCACGGCCAGTTGTCCACCCATTTGCGCCCCAGCAGCCACTGCCCGATCAGGCTGCCGGCGGTTGGCAAGGCGTCCCAGTAGGGCACGGTGGAGTCGGTGATGTGGTCGAGCAGCCAGCCCAGCACCGGCCACAACGCCAGCAATGCCAACAAGCTGAGGCCACGCCCCCGCGGGCTCAAGACACGAACGATGAGCGCCTGCTGCTGCGCATCGACGCCACGCAGCCACTGCCACCATCCCCACAAGGACATGCCCACGAACACCAACTGCAGTCCGGCTTCACCATAGAGACCGTAACGCGCGAACAAGATGCCGTACAGCAGCGAACTGGCAATCGCCAGGGGCCAGCCCAAGGGATTGACGCGCAGGTTGCAGGCGACCATCCACAGCGAAAGCACGAAAGCCAGGGCTTCGAGGTAGCTGACCGGCACGCCCCAGGCCGTCCACCATGGTGCCAGCAAAGGCTGCGCCCAGGCCAGCCACCCGCTGAGGATCTCGGAGGTGAGCATCAGGGTTGGGAGGCGACCGGTGCCGGCGAAATCTGGGGCAACTGGCTGGTCATCTGGACGTAGATTTCGTCGGGCTTGACCATGCCCAGCTCGGTGCGGGCCTTTTCTTCGACCATTTCCAGGCCCTCCTGCAGGTCACGCACCTCGGCGGCCAACTGCTGGTTGCGCGCCTGGGCCGTCGCGTTGGCTTTTTGCTGCGCTTCCAGCTCGGTGCGCAGCGTCATGACGCGCGGCACGCTGCCCTTGCCGAACCACAGTTCGGCATGCACCACGGCCAACAGGGCCAGCAAGATCAGGGTCGCGACACGCATCCCACCATTATCCATGGAGCGCCCATGAAAAACGGGGCCCGAAGGCCCCGTGTGTCGAGGATGCCCCAATGAGAGGGCATCGCCTGCCGCTGAAAAGATCAGCGCAGGTTGTAGAAGGCGCTGCGGCCCGGATACACGGCCACGTCGCCCAGATCTTCTTCGATGCGCAGCAGCTGGTTGTACTTGCTCATGCGGTCGGAGCGGCTCATCGAACCGGTCTTGATCTGGCCGGCGTTCAGGCCCACGGCGATGTCGGAGATCGTGTTGTCTTCGGTTTCGCCCGAGCGGTGCGAGATCACGGCGGTGTAGCCGGCGCGCTTGGCCATTTCGATGGCGGCAAACGTTTCGGTCAGGGTGCCGATCTGGTTGATCTTGATGAGGATCGAGTTGGCGATGTCCTTCTCGATGCCTTCCTTCAGGATCTTGGTGTTGGTCACGAACAGGTCGTCACCCACCAGCTGGACCTTCTTGCCAAGACGCTCGGTCAGGTGCTTCCAGCCATCCCAGTCGCCTTCGGCCATGGCGTCTTCGATCGAGATGATGGGGTACTTGTCGACCCAGGTGGCCAGCATGTCGGTCCACTGTTCGGCGGTCAGGGTCAGGCCCTCGCCTTCCAGGTGGTACTTGCCGTCCTTGTAGAACTCGGAAGCAGCGCAGTCCAGGCCCAGGGCGATCTGTTCGCCAGCGGTGTAGCCAGCGGCTTCGATGGCTTGCAGGATCAGCTGGATGGCTTCTTCGTGGCTGGCCACGGAAGGAGCGAAACCGCCTTCGTCGCCCACAGCGGTGCTGATGTGCTTGTCGTGCAGGATCTTCTTGAGGGCGTGGAAGACTTCGGCGCCGTAACGCAGGGCTTCACGGAACGTGGGGGCACCCACCGGCAGGATCATGAATTCCTGCAGGTCGAGGTTGTTGTTGGCGTGCGCGCCACCGTTGATGACGTTCATCATCGGCACGGGCAGTTGCACGGCGCCCATGCCACCGAAGTAGCGGTACAGGGGCAGGCCAGCTTCTTCAGCGGCGGCACGGGCCACGGCCATCGATACGGCCAGCATGGCGTTGGCGCCCAGGCGACCCTTGTTTTCGGTGCCGTCGAGGTCGATCAGGGTCTTGTCCAGGAAAGCTTGCTCGGAAGCGTCCAGGCCCAGCACGGCTTCGGCGATTTCGGTGTTGATGTGCTCAACGGCCTTCAGCACGCCCTTGCCCAGGTAGCGGCTCTTGTCACCATCACGCAGCTCGATCGCTTCGCGCGAACCGGTGGAGGCGCCCGACGGCACGGCCGCACGGCCCATGACGCCGCTTTCCAGCAGGACGTCGCATTCGACGGTGGGGTTACCGCGGCTGTCAATCACTTCGCGGCCGATGATGTCAACGATGGCGCTCATCTGGGGTTCCTCAAAAGATAGATAGTTTGAAAAGCGAAAAGGCGGCTCGCTTTTGCAGGCCGCCGATTGTATGGGGTCAGTTGAAGTGGTTTTCCAGGAAACCGTTCTTCTTGGTGATGCGGTCCAGCTCGACCAGGGTGGAGAGCAGCGCCTTCATGTGCTTGAGCGGCACGGCGTTGGGACCGTCCGACAGGGCGCAGGCCGGATCCGGGTGCGTTTCCATGAACAGGCCGGCCACACCGACGGCCACACCAGCACGGGCCAGCACCGGCACGAACTCGCGTTGACCGCCTGAGGAGGTGCCCTGCCCGCCCGGCAATTGCACCGAGTGGGTCACGTCGAACACCACGGGGGCGTTGGTCTCGCGCATGATGGCCAGCGAGCGCATGTCGGACACCAGGTTGTTGTAGCCAAAGCTGGCGCCACGCTCGCAGGCCATGAAGTTGTCGTCGTTCAGACCGGCAGCGCGCGCGGCGGCACGGGCCTTGTCGATGACGTTCTTCATGTCGCCTGGGGCCAGGAACTGGCCCTTCTTGATGTTCACCGGCTTGCCGCACTGGGCGACAGCGTGGATGAAATCGGTCTGGCGGCACAGGAAGGCCGGCGTCTGCAGCACATCGACCACTGCGGCCACGGCCGGGATTTCGGCTTCGCTGTGCACGTCGGTCAGGATGGGCACATTCAGCTCGCACTTGACCTTGGCCAGGATCTCCAGGCCCTTTTCCATGCCCGGGCCACGGAAGGACGTGCCGCTAGAGCGGTTGGCCTTGTCGTAGCTCGACTTGAAGATGAACGGGATGCCCAGCTCGGAAGTGATTTCCTTGAGCGTGCCGGCGGTGTCCATCTGCAACTGTTCGGACTCGACCACGCAGGGGCCGGCGATCAGGAAGAAGGGATGGTTCAGGCCAACGTCAAAGCCGCAGAGTTTCATGGTCGGGTTCCTTCAGCAGTGCGGGCCGATCAGGCCTTCTGGGCGGCAGCCTGGTGGTCCAGGGCAGCCTTGATGTAGGCGATGAACAGCGGGTGGCCGTCCCACGGGGTCGACTTGAACTCGGGGTGGAACTGCACGCCCACGTACCACGGGTGCACCGTCTTCGGCAGTTCGATCATCTCGGTCAGCTTCTCACGCTGGGTGATGGCCGAAATGACCAGACCCGCTTCGCGCAGCTTGTCGAGGTAACGCTCGTTGGCCTCAAAACGGTGACGATGACGCTCGCTCACCACGGGTCCATAGATCTCGTGAGCGATGGTGCCAGGTGCCACGTCGGAGGCCTGTGCGCCCAGGCGCATGGTGCCGCCCAGGTCGGACGAAGCATCGCGCTTTTGCACGGTGCCGTCGGCGTCCAGCCACTCGTCGATCAGGGCGATGACGGGGTGCGGGGTGTTGGGCTCGAACTCGGTGGAGTTGGCATCGGTCAGGCCGGCCTCGTGGCGGGCGTACTCGATGGTGGCCACCTGCATGCCCAGGCAGATGCCCAGGTAAGGGATGCCATTTTCACGCGCAAACTGGGCCGCGCAGATTTTGCCTTCCACACCACGCTTGCCGAAGCCGCCGGGCACCAGGATGGCGTCGTACTGTGCCAGGGCGCTGACGGTGTCGGGGTTGAGCGTTTCCGAATCGACGTATTCGATCTGGACGCGCACGTGGTTGTGGATGCCAGCGTGACGCAGGGCCTCGTTGAGCGACTTGTACGAGTCCGACAGGTCGGTGTACTTGCCGCACATGGCGATGGTGACGGTGCCTTGCGGGTGCTCAACCTCGTGCACCAGCTTGTCCCAACGGGACAGGTCGGCCGGCTTGGTCTGCAGTTGCAGCTTGGCGCAGATCAGGTTGTCCAGGCCCTGCTCGTGCAGCATGCGCGGCACCTTGTAGATGGTGTCGGCGTCCCACACCGAGATCACGCCGGACTCTGGCACGTTGGTGAACAGCGAGATCTTCTCGCGTTCATCGGCCGGGATGGCGCGGTCAGCACGGCACAGCAGCGCATCGGGCTGGATGCCGATTTCACGCATCTTCTGCACGGTGTGCTGGGTAGGCTTGGTCTTGAGCTCGCCTGCGGCCGCGATGAACGGCACGTAGGTCAGGTGCACGAAGGCGGCGTTGCTCGGGCCCACCTTCAGGCTCAGCTGACGGGCTGCTTCCATGAAGGGCAGCGATTCGATGTCGCCCACGGTGCCACCGATTTCGACGATGGCCACGTCGACCGCATCGGGCGTGCCGACGCCAGCGCCGCGGCGGACGTAGTCCTGGATCTCGTTGGTGATGTGGGGGATGACCTGCACGGTCTTGCCCAGGTAATCACCACGGCGTTCTTTTTCAAGAACGCTCATGTAGATCTGGCCGGTGGTGAAGTTATTGGCCTTCTTCATCCGCGTGGTGATGAAGCGCTCGTAGTGGCCCAGATCGAGGTCGGTTTCCGCGCCGTCTTCGGTCACGAAAACTTCGCCGTGTTGGAACGGCGACATCGTGCCCGGATCGACGTTGATGTACGGATCCAGCTTGATCAGGGTGACTTTGAGGCCACGAGATTCGAGGATGGCGGCCAGTGACGCAGCGGCGATGCCCTTACCGAGTGAGGACACCACACCGCCGGTGACGAAGACAAACTTGGTCATGTGCGCATAAGCGTTCGTCTTGACGAGGAACGCTGCGGTGGTAAAGCGGCATTATAGGTGTTTTGGGCCCTCGTCCGACGTGGATTGGTGCACAGAATCTGTGCACAGCCGTGGTGCGGGACGGCGCATAATCGCCGCGATTCGCAGGGGCCGCAGGGCCCCAGACAGGAGTTCGGGTGTTGTTTTTCTTGCGCATGTTGTTGTTGGCGGTGCACTTTGTCATCGCCAGCGTGGTGGGCTTGCTCATTGGCCTGTGTCGCCCCTTCAACCCGGACAACAGCCGGCTGTGTGCCCGGGTCTACGCGGTTCCCGCCATGTGGATTCTGGGGCTGCGGGTGAAGCTGGAAGATGACACGGTGCGGCAGCACCAGCGTTCGGCGGTGATCGTCTCCAACCACATCTCGAACTATGACCTGATGGTGTTCGGCCTGACGGTGCCCGAGCGCACGGCGAGCCTGGGTAAAAAGAGCCTGAAGTGGATCCCGCTGTTTGGCCAGCTCTACTGGCTGGCCGGCAATGTGCTGGTGGACCGGGGCAACGCCATCCAGGCCAAGAAGGCCATGCTGACCACCACCGACACCTTGCAGCACAAGGACATGTCGCTGTGGGTGTTTGCCGAAGGCACCCGCGGCCACGGCAAGGGACTGCAGCCTTTCAAGAAAGGCGCTTTCCTGATGGCCATCAACGCGGGCGTGCCCATCATCCCGATCTGCAGCAACAACTATGTGCGGGGCATGCGTCTGAACCGTTGGCACAGCGGCCACGTCATCATCCGTTCGCTGGCGCCCATTCCCACTGCAGGCAAGACCGCAGCCGACCTGCCCGCGCTGATGGCCGACTGCCATGCACGCATGGCCGCCTGCATCGACGAACTCGACCGCGAGGCCGGGACCGCCTTGCCTCGCTGAAGGCTGGCGGCACACTGACGCCGCTCAGGCGTCGGGGCCGGCAATCTTGTTGAGCGGGTTCATCGCCTGAGACTGCTGTGCGCCTTTGTGGGCCTGCACGCTGCTGGCTGCCTGATCCCAGCTCGGGTCAGGAATCGAGTCAAACACATCACGCAGACGCTGGCCCCAGCTGGCGCGGATCATGCGGAAATAGGCATTGGACTCGTCGATGTTGATGAGCTGCGTGGCCTGAAACGAGTCGGCCTCGTACACCAGCAGGTCCAGCGGCAGCCCCACCGACAGGTTGGACTTGAGGGTCGAGTCCATCGAGATCAGCGCGCATTTGGCCGCTTCCTGCAGCGGCGTGTCAGGCGTGACGACGCGGTCGATCACCGGTTTGCCGTACTTGGACTCGCCGATCTGGAAGTAGCAGACCCCGTCGATGCCGGCTTCGACGAAGTTGCCGGCCGCGTAGACGTTGAACAGGCGCATGGTCTCGCCCTGGATCTGGCCGCCAATGATCAGGCTGCAGTTGAACTCGATGCCGTGCTTTTTGAGCGCGTCCGCGTCCCTGGCATGCACCTTTCGCACGGCACTGCCCACGATGCGCGCGACGTCGAACATGGTTTTCGCCGTCCAGATCGTGATGGGCTGGCCCTCGCCGCCGTCGATCGTCTCGCTGCTGAGCACCTGCTTGACCGCCTGGGTGATGGCCAGGTTACCCGCCGACAACATGACCAGCACGCGGTCGCCTTCGCGCTCGTAAATGGTCATCTTGCGGAAGGTGCTGATCTGATCGAGCCCCGCATTGGTGCGCGAATCGGACAGGAACACGAGTCCGGCATTGAGCCGCATGGCCACGCAGTAGGTCATGACGAAATCACCGATTTGAGTTTGTAGAGCGCATCCAGCGCTTCACGTGGAGTCAAGGCATCCGGGTCGATGCCCGCCAGCAGGGACAAGGTCTGCGCCTCGGCCGGGGTCATCGCCTCCCCCGCGTTGTCAGCAAGGAGCGGGCCACCTTGGGCCGCCAGCGCATCCAGATCGAGGCCCGGCGCCTCCACCTGGGCGAACAGGTCGATCTGGTCGTCGGACTGGCGTTGATGCGCCTCCAGCGATTCCAGCGTGGAGCGTGCCTGACGGATCACCGAATGGGGCATGCCAGCGAGGCGGGCTACTTGAACCCCATAGCTACGGCTGGCCGGGCCATGTTGCAGTTCGTGCAGGAAGATGATGTCGTCGCCGGACTCGGCCACCCCCACGTGCATGTTGAGCGCGCGGGGCAGCTTTTCGGGCAAGGTGGTCAGCTCGAAATAGTGCGTGGCGAACAGCGTGAAGGACTTGTTCTTGTCATGCAGGTGGCTGGCGATGGCGCCGGCCAGGGACAGGCCATCGAAGGTGGAGGTGCCCCGCCCCACTTCGTCCATCAGCACCAGGGACTGCTCGGTGGCCGCGTGCACGATGGCCGCAGCTTCGGTCATCTCCACCATGAAGGTGGATTGGGCGTTGGCCAGGTCGTCGGCGGCGCCGATGCGGGTGTGGATGGCGTCGATGGGGCCGAGGCGACACGACGCTGCCGGCACATAGGAGCCCACGGCGGCCAGCAGCACGATCAAGGCGACCTGGCGCATGAAAGTCGATTTGCCGCCCATGTTCGGGCCGGTCACGATCATCATCCGGCGGTTGACGTCGAAGCGGCAGTCGTTGGGGATGAAGGCGGCGCCGCCGGTTTCCATCAGGCGGGCCTCGACCACCGGATGGCGGCCCTTTTCGATCTCGATGCCGGGATGGATGCTGAACTCGGGGCGGGTCCAGCCCAGGGTGGCGGCACGTTCGGCCAAGGCGGCCAGAGCGTCCAGCGATGACAGGGCACGGCCCAGGGCGCCCAGCGCGCCGATGTGGGCCTGCAGGAAGTCGATCAGCTGCTCGAACAGGAACTTCTCGCGTGCCAGTGCGCGCTCTTGCGCCGACAAGGCCTTGTCTTCGAAGGCCTTGAGCTCCGGGGTGATGAAGCGCTCGGCATTCTTGAGCGTCTGGCGGCGTTGGTAGTCCAACGGCACCTTGTCGACCTGGCCTTGTGTGACCTCGATGTAGAAACCATGCACCTTGTTGAACTGCACGCGCAGGTTCGGGATGCCGGTGCGGGTGCGTTCGCGGGTTTCCAATTCCAGCAGGAAGGCGTCACAGTTTTCGGAGATGGCGCGCAACTCGTCCAAGTCCGGGTCGAAGCCGGTGGCGATGACGCCGCCGTCGCGCACCAGCACCGCCGGGGTCTCCATGAGCATGGCTTGCAGCCGCTCGGCAATGGCGGCGTCGGGCTGCAAGGCCGTGTGAAGCTGGGCGAGCAAGGGGGCACCATCGGGCACGCGCTCGCGCAGCACGGGCAGGCCCAGCAGTGTGTCGCGCAGGCCGGCCAGTTCGCGCGGGCGCACCTGACGCAGGGCGATGCGGGCGGTGATGCGCTCCACGTCGCTCATCTGGCGCAGCGCTTCGCGCAGCGCGTCGTAGCCTTGATCGTGCTGTGCCGGCGCCAGCAGGCAGGCAATGGCGTCATGCCGGGCCGTGGCCGTGGCGCGCTCGCGCTGCGGTTGGGTCAGCCACTGGCGCAAGGCGCGGCTGCCCATGCCGGTGCGGCAGGTGTCCAGCAGGGACAGCAAGGTGGGCGAGTCTTCGCCACGCAGGGTCTGGGTCAGCTCCAGGTTGCGCAAGGTGGCGGGCGGCAGGTCGAGCAGCTCGGAACTGCGGGGCACCTCCAGCGAGCTGACATGGGACAGCGCCCTGCCCTGTGTGTGCTCGGCATAGCTCAGCAGGGCCGCCGCCGCCGCGTGAGCCAGGGTGAGGTCTTGCGCGCCATAGCCTTGCAAGGTGCTGACTTGCAGTTGCTCGCACAGCTTGCGCAGGCCCAGGCCGCTGTCGAACTGCCAGGTGGGCCGGCTCGTCATGGCCACGCTGCGTGTGCTTTGGGTCAGCAGGGGCTGGAGTGTGGCGGGCACACGCTCGCGGTCGAACAGGATTTCAGCGGGCTGCAGGCGCGCCAGCCAGCTGGCGAGTTCACGTTCGGTGCATTCGGTGGCGCCGAGCTTGCCGCTGGACAAACCCAGCCAGGCTAGGCCGCAGGGCACGGCGTGCTCGGCATGGCGACCGCGCTTGCTCATGACCACGGCCAGCAAGAGCGCATCGGCACGCTCGCTGAGCAACTCGGTGTCGGTGAGCGTGCCGGGCGTGACGACCCGCACCACTTTGCGCTCGACCGGACCTTTGCTGGCGCCCACCTCGCCCACTTGCTCGGCAATCGCCACCGATTCGCCCAGCTTGATCAGCTTGGACAGGTAGGTGTCGAGCGCGTGGAAAGGCACCCCCGCCATCACGATGGGTTCTCCGGCTGACTGGCCGCGCACCGTCAGCGTGATGTCGATCAGGCGGTTGACCTTGCGGGCATCGTCGTAGAACAGCTCGTAAAAGTCACCCATGCGGTAGAACACCAGGGTGTCCGGGTATTCCGCCTTAATGCGTAAATATTGGGCCATCATCGGCGTATGGCCGGAGAAGTCCTGCGCGGGAGAAACGGTGCGTGCTTGGTCCATGGGGCGATCAAAGGCGCGCCAATGCGCCTGGGCCGAAAGTGTATGTCAGTGCCGTCACCCGGCGATGGGCAAGAAAAAAGGGCCTTGCGGCCCTTGGTGACGACGGTGGTCGTTGTGCTCAGAAAGGCGCGGCGTCCTTGTCGCCACGGTCTTCGGCGGCCTTGGCCGCAGCCGTGATGCGGGTGCGCTTGGGCTTGTCTTCACCGTTGGCAGCCAACTTGGCGGCCTGGGCCGCGTCTTCGGCTTCCTGCAGCGAGGCGATCAGGGCGTCGTCTTCCGGATCACTTTCGCCCTCTTCCTCGCCAGCGCCGTCCAGCGGGCTGACTTCTTCAGGGATGACGCGGGTGTACTGTGCCAGGGTCTTGACCAGCTGGCCATAGATGCGCGGCGTGCCCGCCACGATCTCGCGCTGGTACATGAAGTCGGGCTCGCCGGTGAAGTTGCCGACCAGACCACCGGCTTCGGTGATGATCAGCGAGCCTGCAGCGATGTCCCAGGGGCTCAGACCAGTTTCGAAGAAACCGTCGTAGTAGCCGGCGGCGACGTAGCAGAGGTCCAGCGAGGCCGCGCCGGGGCGACGCAGACCGGCGCACTGCACCATGACGTCCTCGAACATCTTCATGTAGCGCTGGAAGTTGTCACCCTTGCGGAAGGGGAAGCCGGTGCCAATCAGGGCTTCGAGCATGCGGGTGCGCTTCGACACGCGGATGCGGCGGTCGTTCAGGTAAGCGCCCTTGCCACGCGAGGCGTAGAACAGGTCGTTGCGGCTGGGGTCGTACACGACGGCTTGCTGCACCTGGCCACGGAAGGCCAAGGCGATGGACACCGCGTAAACCGGCAGGCCGTGGATGAAGTTGGTGGTGCCGTCGAGCGGATCGATGATCCAGACGAAGTCGCTGTCTTTGGCGCCATGGGCGCGCCCCGATTCTTCAGCCAGGATGCCGTGGCCCGGATAGGCCTCGAGCAAGGTGGCGATGATCACGTCTTCTGCAGCCTTGTCCACCTCGGTCACGAAGTCGTTGTGCGACTTGGCCACCACTTGGAGGCGCTCGATGTCGAGCGATGCCCGGTTGATGATCGCCCCGGCTGCACGTGCAGCTTTGATGGCGATGTTGAGCATGGGATGCAGGGTTTGCGACATGGTTTGACCTTGGAAACCGGGCCGACAAACGGACCGGGTAAGCAGTTGACCACCGCGCACAGACAAGCTGTTCGCAGGCGGGAAGGGGCGCAGCGGTGATCAAAGAGCGAGGGGAAACGATAATTCTATAGAAGCCTCGTATTTTTTGCATCCCCTTTTTCACGGACTCTCCCTGCGTCATGACCGAATCCGCCACAGACTCGCCCGCACGCGCCGCCAGCGACCCCACCCGTTTCATCCTGATCGGCACCAGCCATCCGGGCAATGTGGGGGCCACCGCACGGGCCATGAAGGTGATGGGTTTTTCTGACCTGGTGCTGGTGCGGCCTCGCTTTGCCGATGTGCTGATTCAGGAGGAGACCGTGGCCATGGCCAGCGGCGCGGCCGACATCCTGGTGCGGGCGCGCATCGTTGACACCCTGGCCGAGGCGCTGGACGGCGTGACGTATGCGATTGGCACGGCGATGACGCCGCGCGACTTCGGCCCCCCTACCCTCACCCCTCGCGAAGGGTTGGCGGCGCTGGCCAAACAGGAGCCGGTGCAGCGCGTGGGCTTCGTGTTTGGCAGCGAGCGCTACGGCATGGCCAATGAGGACGTATACCGCTGCCATGCGGTGTTGAGCATTCCCACCAACCCGAACTACGGCTCCTTGAACCTGTCGCAGGCCGTGCAGCTGCTGTCCTACGAGTGGCGCCAAGCTCTGGGCGGCTTTCCGGTGCAGGCGCGCACACCCAGTCCGGCGCTGGCCGACGGTCAAGCCGTTCAAGGCGCCCTGCAGCATTGGGAACAAGCCCTGGTCGCTTTGGAGTTTCTCGACCCGAAGGCGCCTAAGAAGCTCATGCCGCGCTTGAACCAATTGCTCAACCGGGCGGAGCTGCGACAGGAAGAGATCCACGTGCTGCGGGGCATGGCCAAGGCCATTCTCGACCGCTGCAAGCCCTGAGGGGCGGGGCCGTGCGCTCCGGACGCCCGTTCGCCATGCGGGTTTTCTGCCGCCCGCTACACTGGCAGATCCTGATACGAAAAACAAATAAGCCACCCCATGCTCTTCGCCAGACTGCGAGAAGACGTCGCCTGCATCCTGGAACGTGACCCTGCGGCACGCACCGCTTGGGAGGTGCTGACCTGCTACCCCGGCTTGCACGCCCTCACCTTCCACCGTGGCGCGCACTGGTGCTGGACCCATGGACTGAAGTGGCTCGGACGCTGGATCTCGCACTGGTGCCGCTTTTTCACGGGCATCGAGATCCACCCCGGCGCACAGATCGGCCGCCGCGTGTTCATCGACCACGGCATGGGTGTGGTCGTGGGTGAAACAGCCATCGTCGGTGACGACTGCACCATCTACCAGGGCGTGACCCTGGGTGGCACGTCCTTGAGCAAAGGCACGAAGCGCCACCCCACCTTGGGCAAAGGTGTGATCGTGGGCGCCAATGCACAGGTGCTGGGCGGCTTCACCGTGGGCGATGGTGCGCGCGTGGGCTCCAATGCCGTGGTCACCAAAGAAGTGCCCCCAGGGGCTACCGCCGTGGGCAATCCCGCCCGCATCATCGTCAAGCAGGCCGTGGTGGACGCCAAGCAGGCCGAGCGCGAGGCGGTGGCGGCACGCATGGGCTTTTCGGCCTACGGCATGACCGGCGGTGACGACCCCTTGTCGCAAGCGCTGCGAGGCTTGATCGACCATGCCGCTGGGCACGAGCACCAGATCACCCAGCTGTGGCGGGCCATCGAGAAGCTGGCTGACTGCGCCCAGACCCAGGCCGGGCGCGACTGTATGCCCGACGATGCGCAAAAGACCGAGCGCTTTGACGCCGACGGGCTCAACAAACTGGTGTGAAGCGCGGCTCGGCTGAGGCCTGCTGCCGAACGACAACGGGGTCCATCAGGACCCCGTTTTGTTTGGCGCCGCGATGCGGCTGCAGGCTGTGTGGCGCGCCGATCAGGCCAGCAGATAACCGCCGTCCACGTTCAGGCAGGTGCCCGTGGTGTAGCTGGCCGCATCCGATGCCAGGTACAGCGCGGCGCCGGCCATCTCGGACGGATCTGCCACGCGGTTCATCGGCGTGTGCGCCATCACCATCTTCAAGATCGCATCATTGGTGGTCAAGGCCGACGCGAACTTGGTGTCGGTCGCGCCCGGCAGGATGGCGTTCACGCGCACCTTCATCGGCGCACACTCCTTGGCGAAGGCGTGCGTCATCGAAATCACGGCAGCCTTGGTGATGGAGTAGATGCCCTGGGCCATGCCCGGAATCACACCGTTGACCGAGGCGATGTTGATGATCGAGCCACCACCGTTCTTGTGCATGAGCTTGGCGCCGGCCGAGCACATGAAGAAATAGCCGCGGATGTTCACGTCGACCGTCTTCTGGAACGCGCCCAGGTCGGTGTCGGTGATGTGGCCGAAGTAAGGGTTGGTGGCCGCGTTGTTGACCAGGATGTCGAGGCGGCCGAACTGCTGCTCGATGGCTTTGAAGGTGGCGTCGATCTGCTCCATCTCGCCCACGTGGCAGGCCAGCACCGAGGCCTTGCCACCGGCTTCGCGGATGGAGGCGGCAACGGCCTCACAAGGCTCGGGCTTGCGGCTGGAAATGATGACGTGCGCGCCGTGGGCGGCCAGCAGGCGGGCGATGGCCTCGCCAATGCCGCGGCTGGAGCCAGTGACCAAGGCGATCTTGCCGGACAGATCAAACGTGTTGGGGATGCTCATGTGGGGAATCTCAGGATGCGATGAAATGGCAAGACGCAGGGCTCACAGGGCCGATTTGGCAATGATGCCCAGGCAGCGTTGTTCCAGGTACTTCACGAAGGGGCCGAAGGTGGCAAACACCGGGTTGCGGGCATTGCCTTCCTTGAAGCGCTTGTAGATCTGCTGGGCGATGCCCGCCAGGCGGAACAGTCCGTACACCGTGTAGAAATCGAAGTTCGCGACGCTGAAACCGGTCTTCTCACCGTAGTAGCGGATCACTTCCTCGCGAGTCAGCATGCCGGGCGCATTGGTCGGCTGGCGACGTGAGCCCTGCATGAACTTGTCGTCATCGGCCTGCACCCAGTACGCCAGCGAACTGCCCAGGTCCATCAGCGGATCGCCCAGGGTGGCCATTTCCCAGTCCAGCACGCCAATCACCTTGAGCGGGTCGTTCACGTCCAGCACGACGTTGTCGAAGCGGAAGTCGTTGTGGATCAGGCTGATCGCCACTTCCTGCTGGGGCTGCTTGTCATGCAGCCATTGCATGACCACTTCAAAATCACCGACGTCGTCGGTGCGAGCCGCACGGTAACGCTTGCTCCAGCCTTCGACCTGACGCGCGACATAGCCCTCGCCTTTGCCCAGGCTGTCCAAGCCCGCGGCCTTGGGATCGAGCTTGTGCAGGTCGATCAGGGTGTCGAGCACGTTCAGGCACAGCTGGCGGGTCTTGGCCTCATCCAGCCCCAGCTCGGGCTGCAGGTTCTGGCGAGGAATGACGCCCACCAGGCGCTCCATCACATAGAACGGGGCGCCGATGACGTCCGTGTCTTCGCAGATGGCATAGATCTCGGGCACCTTGGGATACACGGGCTTGAGCTGGCGCATGATGACCGCCTCACGCACCACATCGTGGGCCGATTTGGCAATGTGGCCAAACGGCGGGCGGCGCAGAATGAGGTCCTGGTTGGCGTAGCGCACCAGGTAGGTCAGGTTGGACGCGCCGCCGGGGAACTGTTGCAGCTCGGGCTCGCCCTGCAGGTTCAGGCCCTGCCCTTTCAGGTAGGCGGTGACCTTGGCAAGGTCCACCTCTTCACCGGCGCGCACCTGGCCGGCATGGTCGATCAGTGTCTCGTTCTTGACTTCGCTCATGGGCGGGTGTCTCCTCTTTGGATCAAGGAGTGTAGGAAGCCGCCCTCAATGAATCAAATGAATTATCTGAATCTGCACTCATTTCTGGGGTGCATGACCTGAAGGCCGAATCGCCGACTTGGGGCGAAACGCCGCGCACACCTCAGCACGGCTCTCGATGTACGGCCCGCCGATGAGGTCGATGCAATACGGCACAGCGGCAAAGATGCCGGGCACCAGTGTCTGCCCATCCTGGCCCTTCAGCCCTTCCAGCGTTTCGGCAATCGACTTGGGCTGACCCGGCAGGTTCAGGATCAAGGCCTGCTTGCGGATCACTGCGGTCTGGCGCGACAGGATGGCGGTGGGCACAAAGCGCAGGCTGATCTGGCGCATCTGTTCGCCAAAACCAGGCATTTCCTTGTCGGCCACGTCCAGGGTCGCTTCGGGCGTCACATCACGTGGCGAGGGACCGGTGCCGCCAGTGGTCAGCACCAGATGGCAGCCGGCGTTGTCCACCAGGTCACGCAAGGTGTCGGCGATGAGCTCGCGCTCGTCAGCGATCAGTCGCGGCACCCATTCGATCGGGTTGCACACCGCGCGCCCCAACCAGTCCTTCAAGGCTGGCAGGCCCTTGTCTTCGTAGACGCCACTGCTCGCGCGGTCGCTGATGGAGACGACGCCGATGCGAACCGCATCGAGCTCAGGCAAGGGCATGGCACTCATGCGGTCTCACCCTGATCCGGTTCTGCGCCCTTCTCTTGCGCTTCCATGGCGCGTTTGATGAACTGGAACAGCTCACGGAACGCGCGACCATTGCGCTTTTCTGGATCCAGCGAGGCATCCTTGCGGGCATTGCGGATCAGGGTGCGCAACTGCTGCACGTCGGTGTCGGGAAAGTCGGCCACCCAGCGGGTGACGGCATCCTTGTCGTCGGCGATCAGCTCGGCGCGCCAGCGCTCGGCCTGGTGCAGGGCCAGCGCGTTGTGGGCATGCCCCAGCTGGTACTGGGCCACGGCTTCGCGCAAAGGCTCGGCGTCGACCTCGCGCATCACCTTGCCGATGAACTGCAGCTGGCGGCGTTTGCCTTCGAAGGAGCGGGTCTTCTTGTAATCGGCCAGGGCGTCGCGCAGGCGCTCGGGCATGTCGATCTCGACCAGGCGGCTCTCGGGCATGTCCAGCAACTGCTGGCCGAGCGCTTGCAGCGCCTGGCTGGCTCGTTTGAGCATGCTGCGGCTGGGCGGACGGTCGTCCAGATCGTCCTCGGGATCGTACCCGTCGTGGGAAGGGGAATGTTTCGAATTCATGTCCTCGCTATGATACGGGTGCTCTCATTCACAAACCACAACATGGCCGTCAAATCCAGCAAGTCCTCCGAAAAGCCCAATGGCTTCGCCTACAGCCGCGAACAATTCCAGCAACTGATTGAAGATTCGCTGGGTTTGGCCAAGAAACTGGGTGCGTCCGACGCGGCTGCCGAAGTGTCGGAAGGCATGGGCCTGTCGGTGTCCGTGCGCAAGGGCAAGCTGGAGAACGTCGAGCGCAACCGTGACAAGACCATTGGCGTGACGGTGTACCTGGGCCAGCGGCGCGGCAACGCCAGCACGTCCGACTTCTCGCCGCAGGCGCTGGAGCAAACGGTGCGTGCGGCCTACGACATTGCGCGCTACACCGCCGAGGACCCGGCTGCCGGCCTGCCCGAGGTGGAAGACCTGGCCACCCCACGCCAGGCCAAGCGTGACCTCGACCTGTTCCATCCCTGGGCGATCGACGCCGAGGGCGCCGCCGAACTTTCGCGCCGTTGTGAAGAGGCGGCTCTGTCGGTGGACCCGCGCATCACCAATTCCGAAGGCGCCGGCGTGTCGGCGCAGCAGTCGCATTTCTGGGCAGGCAACAGCCGTGGCTTCCGTGGTGGCTACGCCAGTTCGCGCCATTCGCTGTCGGTTTCGCCGATTGCTGGGCGCGGCAACGACATGCAGCGCGACTTCTGGTACACGTCGGAGCGTGATGCCCGCGACATGGCCAAGCCCGAGGCTGTGGGCCGCTATGCCGCCGAGCG
Source organism: Aquabacterium sp. (assembly GCF_034003525.1). Lineage (GTDB taxonomy): Bacteria > Pseudomonadota > Gammaproteobacteria > Burkholderiales > Burkholderiaceae_C > Aquabacterium. The sequence goes on along the minus strand of NZ_JAVEYN010000001.1, from coordinate 10,469 downwards.
CGCCCTGTCGCGTCTGAAGTCCTGCAAGATTGCGACCTGCGAGGTGCCGGTGCTGTTCGAGAACACGCTGGCCGCCGGGCTGTTGGGCGGTTTTGTGCAGGCCGTGAGCGGCGGCGCGCTGTACCGCAAGGCCACCTTCCTGGTCGACAGCCTGGGCAAGCCCATCTTCCCCAAGCACATCGACATCCTCGAAGATCCGCACATCCTCAAGGGCAAGGGCAGCGCTCCCTTTGACGATGAAGGCGTGCTGACCCGCAAGCGCAAGGTGGTGAAGAACGGGGTCGTGCAGGGCTACTTCCTGTCGAGCTACTCGGCACGCAAGCTGGGTATGCGCACCACCGGCCACGCCGGCGGCTCGCAGAATCTGGTCATGAGCAGCAAGCTGACCGACCCGAAGGACAACCTCAAGGCCATGCTGAAGAAGCTGGGCACCGGCCTGTTCGTGACCGAGCTGATGGGCCAGGGCGTGAACTACGTGACCGGCGACTATTCGCGCGGGGCAGCCGGCTACTGGGTGGAGAACGGCAAGATCGCTTACCCGGTGCATGAAATCACCATCGCCGGTCACCTGGGCGAGATGTTCCAGCAGATCGTGGCGGTGGGGGCAGATGCCTACACCTACGGCAGCAAGACGGTGGGCTCGGTCTTGATCGAGAAAATGAAGATCGCCGGCCATTGAGCCGCGCGCGGCACGTCATTGATCGTGCAAATCACGCAGATAGGGCCGATGAGGCCCTATTTTGCTTTTCAAGCCCGCGCAAGCAGATGACAATGGGATGACAACGGATCACAGCGATCCGCGCGGGAGGTCCGTTCATGATTCAGCGCCCCTTGCACAGCATGCCGTCCGATGGCGGTCATGGCATTCGCCCCCTGTCGAGTCCGCTCGCACAGTCAGACTGGGGCGAACGCGCCCTGCAACGCACCTGGCGTTCGGTGGGCGGACTGTGTGTGCTGATCGGGCTGGTCAACGCCTTTGTGCCGGTGCTGCCAACCACGGTGTTCCTGCTGATCGGCGCCTGGGCCTATGGCAAAGGGGATCCGGCCTTGCGTGAGCGCCTCTTGAACCACCCTCGCTTCGGGCGCAGCCTGCGCCTGTGGGTCGACCAACGGCAGATCACTCGACGTGGCAAGGTGGCCGCGATTGCAGGGATTTCGGTGAGTGGCGCCATCACGGCAGCCACACTGGGGTCCCGCCCCTTGAGTTGGGGCATCGGCGCGGGCCTGCTGGGCCTGTGTGCCTACTTGGCCACGCGCGCCGAACCGGGCCCTTCACACTGAAGTCCGCCGCAACGGCATGGCGGGGCGCGTTCATGCGCCCCTTTTCGCTTCAGTCTTCGAGCGAAATCGCCTGCTGGTACAGCTTGGTCGAGCGTGCGCCGCTGCGGCAGAACATCAGCAGCGGACGCGGCAAGGTCTTGAGCAAAGCTGCGCATTGCGCGATCTCTTCGGGCGACTGGTAGCCGCCTTGCACGGGCAGGTGGGCATACACCAGGCCGACGGCCTGTGCGGCCGCCTCGATCTCCGCGCTGGTGGGCTGGTCTGGCCCCCCTTCAAAGTCAGGCCGGTTGTTCAACACCGCCTTGAACCCCGCTTCGGCCGCCGACGCCATGGCTTCGGGGGTCAGTTGGGGGGCGGTGTACACATCTTCGGCAATGGCTTGCAGGGGCACGGAGTCGCTCATGGTCAGGCTTTCATACGGTGAGAGACCTCATTGTGCCTTTGATCCGCCCCGGCACGGACGGTGTGGTCAACCTGCCAACGCAGCCTTGACAGCTGCCGACACGATACCCATGTCAGCCTGACCGGACAGACGCTGCTTGACGACGCCCATGACCTTACCCATGTCGCCAGGGCCGGAAGCGCCCAGCTCGGCCACGATGGCCTTGACGGCGGCGGCGACTTCATCGGCGCTCAAACGCTGAGGCAGGTAGGCTTCGAGCACGACGATCTCGCTCTTTTCCTTGTCGGCCAGATCCTGGCGGGCGCCCGCTTCATATTGCTGCGCGGCATCCTTGCGCTGCTTGATCAGCTTGTCGACGATGGCGACGATCATGGCGTCGTCCAGTTCCACGCGCTCGTCCACTTCCTTTTGCTTCATGGCGGCGAGCAGCATGCGGATGGTGTTCAGACGCTCGGCTTCCTTGGCGCGCATGGCGGCCTTCATGTCGTCGGTGATGCGTTGCTTGAGGCTCATGGTGAAGTCCTGTGTCAAAAATCCGTGTCAGAAAAAGCGAAAGCCCGCATGGGCGTCCCCGCGCGGGCTTTGGTCTTGACCTGCATGCCTGTTGCGCTGAGCAAGAGGCGAAAGTCAGACTAGCAAGAAGCGATCAGTACAGCTTCTTGGGCAGCTGCATGCTGCGCACGCGCTTGTAGTGGCGCTTGACGGCGGCAGCCTTCTTGCGCTTGCGCTCAGCCGTGGGCTTCTCATAGAACTCGCGGGCGCGCAGGTCGGTCAGCAGACCCAGCTTTTCGATGGTGCGCTTGAAGCGACGCAGGGCAACGTCAAACGGCTCGTTTTCTTTGACACGGATGGTCGTCATTACAAAATCACTTTCAGGATGAATGCATTCAACAGGGCCAGTACATGGCCACCAGCCTCGCTCATTCAGTACGCCACACAAGATCTGTTGGGATCTGCATCATGCTGCCACCAGGGTCTTGGCCCGATCCCGTGTTCCACGTCCGGAATTCGCGGATGGATACGGGCTGACCTGTCTCGGTGTGCACAGCGTTGCTGAACTTGCTCATCTGGCGGACTTCTTTGCAAACATGCAACAAGCCCCACCAACAAAGCCTGAGATTCTACTCTGTATTCGATGGCTATTCCAGGGTTTTGGCAAATTGCAGCCCTTCAACCCCGAAAAAAACCGATCAGAGACGCTCGTTCAGGCGAGCGATGCCTTGATCGCGCGCCAGTGTGGCGCGTTCGGCAGCATCTGGCAAGGGCGGCAACGGAGCGGACGCCTCGGGGGGCAGCGTGGCCAGCGCCTCCAGCAGAGGCTCCAACACAAAGGCGCGCCCCGTCATGCGGGGGTGAGGCACGGTGACGAAGGGGGTGCTCCGCTGGGCATCGCCATGGCAGAGCAGGTCCAGGTCCAGGGTGCGCGGGGCGTTCACGTAGGGGCGCTCGCGGTCACGGTTGGCTTCAAGGGCGTGCAAGGCGCCGAGCAACTCGCGCGGCCCCAATGCGGTTTGCAGCACCGCCACGGCGTTCAGGTAGTCGGGGCCCGTGGCATCGACGGGCCGGGTCTGGTAAAGCGAGGACACGCCTTCGAGCGTGGTGCCCGGCAGCGTGCTCAGCCCCGACAGGGCCGCGCGCAAATGCGCACGCACGTCACCGAGGTTGCCTCCCATGCCGATGCACGCGCGAAAGCGTGGCACGGCCGACAAGGCGGACTCATGGACGTCAAGGGCGACCGAGGTCACCGGTGGCAAGGCTGCCCCGGCGGCAGTCACTCGGCGGCTCCACCGCCAGCCGACCCACCGCCCTCCCCAGCCGGCTTGCGGCGGCGACGGCGGCGCTTCTTGGCGGGGGCGGCATCATCCAGCATCACTTCGACCTCACCCGAGGCGGGGGCGCGGCGTGGAGCGGCAGGAGCCGAAGCGCGGGCTTGGCGCTTGCCTGCCTCTTGCTTGCGGGCGGCGTCGAGCAGGTCCTTGCGCTCGTCTTGGTCGGCCAGCGAGAAGGCCTCCCACCAGCGTGCCAGTTCGGCGTCGGCTTCGCCCGCCTGGGCACGCAGACGCAGGAAGTCGAACCCAGCGCGGAAACGCGGCTGCTCGATCAAGGTGAAGGGCCCGTTGCCCACACGACGCTCAAAGCGCGGCTGCATGGTCCAGATTTCGCGCATGTCGGCGGCGAGCTTGCCGCGGCCGGAGATGTCGCCAATGCGGGCGTTGAAGACCGCGTCGGTGGCCGATTGCAGCGCCGGGAACGCCGGCTCACCCTGGGCCTGGTTGCGCTTCCAGTGCTCCAGCACGTCGTGCCACAACAGGCAGGCGAGCAGGAAGCTGGGGGCCACGGACTTGCCTTCGCTCACGCGGCGGTCGGTGTCGTCCAGGGCGAGTTTCACGAACTGGTCGCGGCCGGGGTGGCGGCGCACCTCGTCGAACACCGCATCCAGGATCGGGAACACGCCCTTGTCGAGACCTTGCTTGCGCAACTGGTCGAGCGAGGCCGATGCGTGCCCGGTCTGCAGCAGCTTGAGCATTTCGTCGAACAGGCGGGACTGCGGCACATTGCTCAGCAGCTCGGCCATGTCGCGCAGCGGTTCGCGGGTCTTGGGCTCGATCTCGAAGCCCAGCTTGGCGGCAAAGCGCACGACGCGGACGATGCGAACCGGGTCTTCGCGGTAGCGGGTTTCGGGGTCGCCGATCATGCGCAGCACGCGCTTTTTGGCGTCCTTGATGCCACCGTGGTAGTCGACCACGACGCCGGTGTGCGGGTCGTAGTACATGGCGTTGACGGTGAAATCGCGGCGGGCGGCGTCCTGGTCTTGCGGGCCCCAGACGTTGTCACGCAGCACGCGCCCGCTGGCGTCCACGACGTGGGTCTTGTCGGCCAACTCCTTGCGCGAGGTCTTCTCGTTGCCGGTGACCTGCTCTGCCGCGGTGGCGTCGAGGTAAGCCCGGAAGGTGGAGACCTCGATGACCTCGTTCTCGCGCCCACGGCCGTAGACCACGTGCACGATGCGGAAGCGCCGGCCGATGATGAAGGCGCGGCGGAACAGGCTTTTGACCTGCTCGGGCGTGGCGTTGGTGGCGACGTCGAAGTCCTTGGGACGGTGGCCCAGGATCAGGTCACGGACGGCGCCGCCGACGATGTAGGCCTCGTAACCGGCGTTCTGCAGGGTTTCGACGACGCGGCGCGCGCGGTCATCGACCAAGCTGGGGTCGATGCCATGCTCACTTTGCGGGACGTCCACACGCTTGCCGACCGGGATGCGGGGCGCCTTGGCAGCGCGGCCGCCCGATGCGGGGCTGCGCTTTTTGGCCGGGTCTTTGCCCAGGATCTTGTCTATGAAGCTCTTGATCATGCAAACAGTCTAAGGATGCGCCAGCCGCGTTCGCGGGCCACTTCTTCCAGCGCCGGGCTGGGATTGGTGGCCACCGGATCGTTGGCACGCTCCAGCAGGGGCAGGTCGTTGGGGGAGTCGCTGTAGAAGCTGACGCGATCGAAATCGCTCAGCTGCCGGCCCATGCCGGACAGCCATTGTTCCACACGCGTGATTTTGCCTTCTCTGAAGGACGGCACACCATCGATTTCACCAGTGACACGCCCTGCCCCATCGCGCACCAGGCGCACAGCGATCAGGTCGCTGACGTTGAAGGCGTCGGCGATCGGGCGGGTGACGAACTCGTTGGTGGCGGTGACGATGGAAATCAGGTCGCCCTGAGCACGGTGCTGCTCGACCAGCTCCAGCGCCTGGGGTTGCATGGCCGGGTAGATCACCTGCTCCATGAAGGCCTGCTGCAGCGCCTGCTGGGCGGCTTCGTCCATCTGGCGCCACACGCTGGTGGTGAAGCGGATGTAGTCGGCCAGCACCAGGGTGCCTTCGCAGTACTGCTGGTAAAAGCCGTCGTTGGTCTGGCGGTAGGCGTCGCCGTCGGCCAGGCCCTCGCGGATCAGGAACTCACCGAACTCGTGGTCGGAGTCGAGCGGCAACAGGGTGTGGTCAAGGTCGAACAGGCACAGGTTCATGGGGTCTCCGCGGCCAGCATTTGTTTCAGCAAGGGAACCGTCAACACGCGATGCTCGGCCAGGGCATAGCGGTCCAGACGGTCCAGCAGGTTCATGAGGAAAGCCAGGTCGCGGCTGTAACGGGTGAGCAGGTAGGAGACGAGATCGTCGCCCAGGGCCATGCCGCGGCGTTTGGCCTCGCGTTGCAGGGCTGCGCGCAGGCCGTCTTCGTCCAGCGGGGACAGGGCAAAGGTCAGGCCCCAGCCCAGGCGGGTGCGCAGGTCGTCGCGCACAGGCAGGTCTACAGCAGGCACGGCACCTGCGGCCAGGATATAGAGCGGGCCGGTGGCGTCTTCATCGGGCGCGGCTTCGGGCAGCAGCGAAGTTTGCTCAGGCGCTTGTGAGCGGGCAGCCTGAGCTGCCTGTGAAGCGGCGGATTCGATGAAGAGGTTGAAGGCCAGGTGCTGGTGGTTGGCGTCCAGCGCCTCGCACTCGTCGATCAGGGCCAGGGTGGGCAAGGCGGGCGTGGCGGCATCCCACATCTGGCAGGTGTGGGCATTGAGCCAGATGACGCCCCAGCCGCGGGCCAGGGTGGGCTCGATCATGGCGCGCAGCAGATGGGTCTTGCCCGAACCCGGACCGCCCCAGAAGTAGGCGGGCGAGCGCAGCCCTCCCACCTCGGGCCAGGAGCGCAGCCAGCTCAGGGCCTCGGCATTGCGGCCTTGCACGAACTCATCGAGCCCCATGACGCTGGTGGGCCCCAGATCCAGCGGGATCTGGCGCATGGGGGCGGCGCTGCCCCCCACACCGGCTTCGTCGGGCCCGGACACGCTCGAATACAACATCATTCGGTCAGAAAGAAAGCGCCGTTGCGGTAGGCGTTCAGAAGGTGGCGGCACAGGACCGTGGCCAGGGCGGCACAGGGCAAGGCGATGAGCAGGCCCAAGAGGCCCAGCCACTGCCCGAACAGCATCAAGGCCAGGATGACGCCCAGCGGATGCAGGCCGATGCGCTCACCGACCAGGCGAGGGGTAAGGTAAAAACTCTCGAGCACCTGACCGGCGCCGTAAACGACGGCGACACCGATGAGGGGCAGCCAGAGGCCTTCGCCGGCGGCCGTGAATTGCAGGACACCGGCCAGCACGGCCAGCACCATGCCCAGACCAAAACCCAGGTAAGGGATGCACACGGCCAGGCCGGTGAACACGCCAATCGGCAAAGCCAGCTCAAAGCCGAACAGCATCAGGCCCAGGCTGTAGTAAGCCGCAAGGATCAGCATCACCCACAGTTGGCCGCGCAGATACTGGCCCATGAGCGAGTCGGCCTCGTCCATGAAGTGCGTGAAGCCGGCGCGCCAGCGCAGGGGAATCAGCTCGCGCAGGGGCGGCATCATCCGGTCCCAGTCGATCAGCCAGTAGAAGGCCAGCATCGGGATCAGCAAAGCCAAACCCACGAGGTTCATCAGGTTGCCGCCCCCAATGACCAGGGACTGCCACAGCGTGGCGCCCCACTCTGCTCCGTGGTTGTGGAGCAGGTCCATCAATTGGGCTTTGACTTCCGCCAGGCTCACCGGCACGGGCAGGCCGAGCTTGGCCAGGGGTGGCGCCAACTGCAGCCACCAGCCCACCAGCAGGTCGGGCAACTGCGCTCTCAGCATGGGGGCCAGTTGGGAAACGATGGGCACCAGCAGCACGAACACCACCACGCCAGCCAGCATGACGGCCAGCAGGCAGCCCAGCGCCGCGAGCGCACGCGGAACGCGGCGCCTGGCCAGCGCATCGACCGCAGGACGCAGCACGTAGGCCAGGATGAGGCTGACGGCGAAGGGCAGCACGATGGCGGCGTGCCACCAGATCAGGCCGGCCCCGACCGCGGCCAGCAGGCCCCACAGCCAGCGAGAGGGAGAAGATCGAATTGGATTCATCTGGCGGGGATTCTATCGACCTCCCCTGCCGAAAGCGTTCCGCGCGTGTTCCGGATGAAAAATGAGACGTGCCGCGCTCAGTTCGCGGGTGCGTAGACCGCTCGGCGGGCCTCTTCCAGGGCCGCCTCCAGCTGGGCCGGGTTGCGCTGCGCTTCGGGGCGACTCTGAAAGTCGGCGACGATGGCGGCTTCGCGGCGTTTGTATTCGTTGCGGCGCGCTTCGTCCTGGGCCTGCTGGGCGGTGTCGGCGGGCGGCATGGCCTGCGCCAGGTCGGCCTGGACGAGGGCCAGCCGTTGCTGGCGCTCCGCTTCATCGGGCACCAGGTCGACGAGCAGGGCCTGTTGCAGCAACGTCACCTCGCCAGCGCCCATTTCGCCCTGGCGCACGCGCTCGGGTAATTGGGAGAGCAGCTGTTCGGCCAGGCGGTGTCGTCCCGCGATGTCGGGCGAATTTTGCAGGGCTTGCCATTGGGCAAAGCCCTTTTGGAAGCGCAGATAGCTGACCAGGCGAGCGAGTTCGCGTTGAGGATGTGGGGCGTCGGCGGTGGCTGAAAGGAGCGTGGTCCACTCCTGTGCGCTGAAGTCGGGTGGACGGGTGCCGTCATTTGGCATGGGGGCGGACACCAGGGGGGCAGAGGCTGGCACACCGATGTCGCCGCGCACGACCGAGTTGGGTGTGCCGGGTGCCGACGCCTGAGGGGCCGTGTCGCCGTCGGCCGTCCACCACGCCGTCACGATGAGCCCCAGGGCGCCCAGCGCCAGGGCCATCACCCAGGGGCGTTGCCAGAATTTGGGTTGCGCGTAGGAGATCATGGGCCGCGATTGTCCCCAGCCCTCCCCTTGCACGGCATGGGAAAAACCCGCCACGCATCCGGGGGCGGGGCGGTCCGGGTGGCGCACCCACTACACTGGCGGGTTGTGGTGACCTTTGTCTTTCAAGCATGAATCTGTCCAGCTTTGACCCCCTGTTGCTGAGCGTCCTCGCGGCGGTTGTCGGGTACCTGATCGGCTCTCTCTCGTTTGCGGTGATCGTGAGCCGCCTGTTCGGGCTGGCGGACCCCCGCAGTTACGGGTCGGGCAACCCCGGCGCGACCAATGTGCTGCGCTCAGGCAACAAGGGCGCGGCCATCCTGACCCTGGTGTTCGATGCCTTGAAGGGCTATGTGCCGGTGCTGCTGGCCCTGCAGTGGGGCCTGAGTGAGACCGTGGTGACGCTGGTGGGCCTGGGCGCCTTCATTGGCCACCTCTGGCCGGTGTTCTTCAAGTTTGAAGGCGGCAAGGGCGTGGCCACGGCAGCCGGTGTGCTGCTCGGCTTTTCCGCAGCCCTGGGCGGTGTGGTGTTGCTGGTGTGGCTGGCGGTGGCGGTGGTGTTCCGCTATTCCTCGCTGGCATCTTTGGCTGCGGCCGTGGCGGCGCCTCTCGTGCAGATCGTGGGCTGGGGCTTTGGCCCCTTGAGCATTGGCGTGATCGTGATGAGCCTGCTGCTGATCTGGCGCCATGAGGCCAACATCCGCAAGCTGCTGGCTGGCCAGGAAAGCAAGCTGGGCCAGAAGGCCAAGCCGGCAGCTCCCGCCGAGCCGCAATGACGCAGCCGGCCAGCGCACCCGCCCGCTCTTCGCTGTGGGGGCTGGCGGTGGTGTTGCTGCTGGTGTTTGGCGCCATGCAGGCCTGGACATGGTGGCGCCACGAGCGCCAGGGTGAGGCCGTGAAGGCGCTGGCGCAGCCTGGCCAGATCACCATGTACACGACCACCACCTGCCCTTACTGCGCCAAGGCCAAGGTGTGGCTGAACGGGCATGACATTCCCTGGCGCGAGTGCAACATCGACCGCAATGCCAGTTGCCGGGCGACATTTGAGGCGCAAGGCGCACCGGGCGTGCCGCTGCTGCACGTGCGGGGGCACTGGCAACTGGGCTTTGATCCGCAGTGGCTGACGCGTGCCCTGCAGAGCAAGGCGCCTCAGCCCAAGCCCAGTACCGACAGGTCGCCGCGTCCCTGACGCACCACTTCGGGCTCGCCGCCCTTGCTGAGGTCGATCACGGTGGTCGGCGTCATGGCGCAGGCCCCGGCGTCCACGATGGCCTGGATGCGCTTGTCGAGCGCCTCGCGGATCTCGTCGGCGTCATTGAGCGGGTCATCGTGATCCGGCAGGATCAGTGTGGTGGCCAGCAGCGGCTCACCCATCTGCTCCAACAGGCCCTGGCAGACGGGGTGCTCGGGCACGCGCAGGCCGATGGTGCGACGCGAGGGGTGTGAGACCCGACGGGGCACCTCTTTGGTGGCTTCGAGGATGAAGGTGAACGGCCCCGGGGTGCCGAGCTTCAAGAGGCGGTACTGCTGGTTGTCGACGCGGGCGTAATTGGCCAGCTCGGACAAGTCACGACACAGCAGCGTGAGCAGGTGGCGGTCATCCACGCCCCGCACGCGGCGCAGGGCGTCCACCGCAGATTTGTCGTCGAGGCGACAGACCAGGGCGTAGCTGGAATCGGTGGGGATGGCCGCGATGCCGCCCTTGGCCAAAATGTCGGCGGCCTGCTTGAGCAAGCGGATCTGGGGCTGGACCGGGTGTACTTCGAAGTATTGAGCCATAGCCTGTGAGCCTACAACTTTCCGGCTCCGATGGCGAGTGCCGCAGGCGGCGGCGCGCCACTCAGGCGTGCTGGATGCGGTGCGCCAGCGCCTCCCATACCGGGGTCACGCGCTTGGGCAGGGCGGGCAAGGTGCCCAGGTCGGTGTGGCTCTCATTGGGATCGTGGAAGTCAGAACCGCGCGAGGCCAGCAGGTCAAGATCACAGGCCAGGTCGGCGTACTTCTGATACTCGGGCACCGTGTGGCTCCCAGTGACCACCTCCACGCCGAGTCCGCC